>JAEUME010000005.1 GCA_016793445.1 Hyphomicrobium sp.
CCCGGGCGCCCCCCCCCACCCCCGCGACCCGGCTTTGCCTAAGCAAAGCCCGCCCCGGATAGCCGCCAATGGGCGGCCCCTCCGGGGCATCAAGATTGAAGCAGAGCGCTATTAGGGGATGCGGTGCGCGGCGCCTATGCGCCGTCGCCCGCAGGCGTGGCCCCCAAAGCGGCCACGCCAAGTGCGAGCACTAGCAGCCAAAGAACATCCGTGCGGGGAAGGTGATGAGAGGCGCTGTGGCAGCATCGGCACAACTCCGAATAGGCGCTCAGATCGGGGGAGAATGCTGCTCAGCGCCGAACGATGTCATGGTGCGGGCCATGCCGTCTGATGACGAGCATGGCGGATAGTGTGAGGCTGCGAACTCACTGCAAAAAGAACGGCTCCGGCATCAGCGCCGGAGCCGCTCGCGGGCATCGGCTTACGCCGTGCCCGAGAGGATTTCGTCGATGGTCCATTCGTCATCGCCGAACCAGGACGTGATGTCCTCGTCGATCCAGGCGCGGGCCGCCAACCGTTTGGCGTGGGCGGGTGAGGCCGCCTTGAGGCGCATTTCGCAGCCTTCAAGCGTGGTGAGATTGACGTGGTAGGTCTTGAGGGCAGGACCGTGGTTTCTGCGTGTGGGATTTTGGCTGTTCATGATCGTCGTCTCCTGTTGTTTTTGGTGTTGGGCTGGATCACGTCCAGCCGATGCGGCGACCAGGATCGCGGACGGGAGGAGCCCGCAGTCAATGCACCGAAACGCGCCTAGCGAGCGTTGCGCGGCACGCGCTTAGGCGAGCCGGGTTTCGCAAGGATTGACCAGGGCGCCGTCCGCGATAGACGCATCGAATCCGGCTGGATGTGTCCAAAGCCAAGGACGATCAGGGAGACAGCATCTGATCAGCCGCCATGAGCGCAGAACAAGCCCGGTGCCGGGCACCGGGCTCATGATCTCACCACCAGGAATCGTAGAACACGGTCAGCCCGGCGGCGATGGCCGCACGCGCCTTGGCGATGAAGTCGAGATCGCCGGTCATCTCCGAACCGTCGGTCTGCCCGAAGAAGAACCCGGAGGTCTCGGGCAGCGCGCCGTCACGGATCGCGGCTTCCAGACGGTCGAGATCGGCTGCTGCCAGCACCACCGGTGCGCAGTTGAACTCGCGGTCTGTGCCGCCCTTGGCGTAATAGAGCTTGCGCATCCAGCCGTGCAGGTTCGGATGCTTGCGCCAGTAGTGCAGCTCGGTGACGGCGTCCGGCTTGAAGTCGACGTCTTTGTCCGGCGTCTGCGCCATCGTGAATGCGTACATGTCCAGTCCCATGAGTTCTGTCCTTTCTGTTGCGGGACGTCCCTATGACGCCCCTCACCGGCGGGAGGGGGCTCATCGGGCGGCCATCATCGAACCAGAACGCCGACGGATGGCTTGGAATGTGCGGCAGCACAGATGATCGAGCAGAGGCGGCATGTTTGTTGGGATTTTCGAGGTGTAACAGTCTTAAATAAATCTTGATGCCGTGAGCCTGAAGAGTTGTGGCAAGAGCCTCGGCATCGATGAGAGCGAAGGGCAGCCCCGGCCCGGCGAAGCGGGGCCAGCGCAAGGCACATGGAAAATTTGGGTCTTTGACGCGGAGAGGCATGACCTCTCTGCACGATGAGGAACTGTGCCATGACCATCGATCGATTTAGCTACAGACAGAAAAAGCGGCTGGCGAAGTTCGCGGCGCGCTCGGAGCGGATCGCACAACTGGCGACGTCGTTCCCGCTGCTATTCTTCGCCTTGGCGACAAGATACGGCACTGAAGGGCAGCGCCGGCGGGCGCTTGAACTTGTCGAGCAAGGACGCAGGCTGGGTGAGGTCGCGGCTGTCATGCAATTGCCGATGGCGCTTCGCCACGCCGAACCCGAGATGCTGACCGAGAAATTGGTGCGGGCGCAGCTCACGGAAAAGGCGGCAGCGCGGCTCGTGAGCTTTGCGAAAGCGCACCAAGCAAGCCATGGCAATGCCATATCTGTCGGGTTCTACGGGTCGCGGCTGTACTGTGACGCGTTTGGAGTCTGGCTGGCTCATGTGTGCGTGAGTGAATGGGCTCGCCTGCTTGGCCCGATGCGCGCGATCGCGATCTATGCCTGGGCCACCAATCAGAAAGATGATCCGGGACTCGGCATGGGGGTCGAGCCTTGGAATCCGGACCTGAGCCCGCAGACGGCCTACGACCGGGCCCGGGAATGGGGCGACAGACTTGAGCGGCGCTGCTACTTCGGCGAAGTGCCGTTGGAAGACCATTGGATGCGCACAGGCAGTTATGGCGGCTATGTTATCGAACCGCTGCTGACGTACGCGGCTTTCGAGGCCGAGATCAAGGCCATGCAGAACTGTCTGAAGCATTATGCGCCGCGGCTCGCGAACGGCAACGTTCGCCTTTATAGTGTGCGGAGAGGGGCCGATAAGATTGGCACGGTGGAGGTCGTCATCGATCCGAATGGGTCGCTGTGGAGGTCGCACTTTCTTGGTCCCAGAAATGCACCGGTCCCGGACGATGCGTTGAAGGCGGTGCAAACATGGTGGCTTGAACACAAGCCGTGGGTTGGAAAACCGCATGGCCGTCACAAGACCGCGGAGCGCGCCGATAGCGCATTCGCACAGATCGCCGATCGTTATCTAAAGGCTTGCGGCAACAGCCCCGAGGTGTGGTCTCACTACACGTTCGATTCATACCTGATAGATCTGGAACTCGTGGAACGCAGTGGTCCGGCGCCGACGGGATACTTCCAGTTCGAGCCGGTTCGCCGTCCGGCCTCGGCCAGGAAGGGCGGGCCGGAGCGATCGGCGGCAGGTGTGCCACCCGCCGCCGGAGACAACAATCCGATGCAATCAACGTCAGAAGATCAGTCGTAGCGATAGACGGGGTGATCGGCTCACTAGTCTGGCATTTTTGATCTCAGAGTCCTATGATGTGAACGATGAAAGATCTCAACGACCTCTATTTCTTCGTCCAGGCCGTGAATCACGGTGGCTTTGCGCCTGCCGCGCGCGCTCTCGGCATGCCCAAATCACGGCTCAGCCGCCGGATTGCCATGCTCGAGGAGCGGCTGGGCGTCAGGCTCGTGCAACGCACCACCCGGCGCTTCACCGTCACAGAGGTCGGTCAGGAGTACTACCGCCACTGCGTCGCCATGCTGGTCGAAGCTGAAGCGGCCGACGACGCCATTGCCCAGCTTCGCTCTGAGCCCCGCGGTCTCGTCAAAGTGAGCTGCCCTTCGGCGCTGGTCTACTTTCATGTTGGTGACATGCTCGGCCGCTTCATGGCCGCAAACCCGGGCGTCGAAGTGCATCTCGAATGCACGAACCGCCACGTCGACGTGATCGGCGAAGGCTTCGATGTGGCGATCAGGGCGCGCTTTCCACCTTTGGAAGACAGTGACCTTGCCATGAAGGTTCTCGGAACCAGTCGCCATCGCTTGATCGCATCGCCTGCGCTGTTGGGGCGGCATACGCGAGCACTCGTGCCGGCCGACCTTGCGAAGCTGCCGAGTGTCGATCTAGGCCCGCCGCGGGGCGAGCACGTCTGGTCGCTTGATGGTCCGGATGGGGCGCACGCGCGCGTTCCGCACCGTCCGCGCCTTGTGGTCGATGACATGGTCGCGTTGTGCTTTGCCGCCCGCAACGCCGTTGGCATCGCACAGCTTCCGACAATGATGATTGGCGACGAGCTTCAAAGCGGCCAGCTCGTGGACGTGCTTCCCCAGTGGGCTCCGAAGAGCCGCATCGTGCATGCCGTCTTCCCCTCGCGGCGTGGCCTGCTGCCGTCGGTTCGTGCCTTGCTGGATTATCTGGCAGCCGGGTATGCGGCATTGGAGGCGGCTGAAGGCGTCCGGGTTTGAGCCACGGGCAAGCTCGCACGTCTTCAAACGCAGTTGGGAGAGCTGAAGCCCTGAGAAGACCGCACTGGCCAACCGGCGCCTATCACACCACCAATGTGTCCTTTGCGGCCGAAGGTGAGGCAAAAAGCGTGTTTCCACAGCGTCGCTCCAGCAAGGTTATGTCCGGTTGGACGCGTATCCACTTTGCAAAGGATCGTTTGATATCTATCTCATGTCCGACGCGATGAAAGATCAAGATCTATGACTGCACTGAAGATCGCCTCAGGCGTGGTTCACAAGCTGCCGCCGGATCTGAGGGCAAGACTCGCTGCCGACCCGCAAGCCTTAAGGGCTTGGGAGGACATTTCATCAATCGCACGGAATGAGTGGATCTGCTGGATTGAGTCCGCGAAAAAGGCTGAGACGAGAATGCGCCGCATCGAGCGCGCAATAGAGGACCTGTCAGTCGGAAAGCGACGGCCTTGTTGCTGGCCCGGCTGTCCGCATCGATGAGATCGGCAGTCCTGGCGCAAGTACAGACGGCGTTCGTGCGAACGCCGCACCACGTCGTCGTCTCCGGCTAAGCGACCGTGTATGGCTCAGGACAATGCGCGCGAGGACTGCTACGAAAGACCATCGACAGTTTCCCCCCAAGAGACCTCGGCATGGAGCAGGACGAGAAAAACGCCACCCGTGATCGCAAAGTCTTCGAACCTGATTTTCTTGCTCTGGAACTGATTCGGAACCTTCCCTAAGTTTCCTGCGGTTGCATTTTATTCTGGAGTTTTCGTACATGAGGGTCCTGACGGTCGGCGGGGCAATGATTGACACTATCGCAGTCATTGCGAATGAGCGCATCGAGCGGATGACCATGCGCAATGCCGACGCCTCATTTCTCCTGCTCGAGCAAGGACGCAAGAACGAAGCAGATGAAATTTCGACCCATTGCGGTGGAGGGGCGGTCAATGCAGCCGTTGCCATGGCCCGGCTGGGTCATGATGTGGCAGCACTCATAAAGCTCGGTCCCGACGCGCGGGCAGAAACGATTCTGCGCCGGCTCGAGGATGAAGGCGTGTCGACACGCTATGCCATGCGCGATCCGCGTGCGCCGACGGGCGCTTCTGTCCTTATTTCCGCCCACGACCGCAACGCAGCCATCTTCACATTTCGTGGCGCGAATACGCTGCTGGAACCGCATGATTTGAAGAAAGAAGCGTTTGCTGCACGTCTCGTCTATGTTTCGAGTTTGTCGAACGAGTCGGCTGAATGTTTTCCGTCAATCGTCGCGCACGCTAAATCCGAAGGTGCACTCGTAGCCGTGAATCCCGGAATCCGGCAGCTGTCGTTGCGTCAGAATCCGTTTCGCGATTCCATAGGTAAGATCGACATTCTTGCTATCAATCGCGACGAGGCCGATGCACTCGTGCCGCTACTCGTGGCTTATGGCGGAGAAGGCGGCACCCAGTCTGAGCATAGCAACGGAACGACACTGCCCTATCTTGCGCGCCGGGGCTTCGTCATGGGTGGCTTCGAACTGTCTATGTTCGGTTTTTTCAGTCGCGTCCTGAGCCTCGGACCCAAATGGGTCGTGGTGACCGACGGCAACCGTGGAGCATATGTAGGCTCGCAGTCCGGTTGCCTGTTTTGCCCCGCCGTCCCCGTCGATATAACCGGCTCTGCCGGTGCAGGAGATGCGTTCAACGCGACATTCGCATGCTGCATAGCGGCATCCGTTCCCGTGGAAGATGCCGCACTATGCGCCGCAACGAACGCGGCGTCTGTTGTAACGCATTTGGATACCCAAACCGGCCTTTTGCGACAACCCGAACTCCAGGCGCGGGTTGCCAAGGTTCGCGAAAGCATCGATTTTATCCATTGGCCTCTTTAGCTGGTCACCACCGAAGACGACTGAACCAAATTTGCCCTGCCGCGTTCGTTTCATAACTGCGTGCGAGGATAATTCAGTTCATGTTGATCACGTCCAGGCGGACGCCAGCGCCTCTTGATCTTGCTGCTATCGGAAACGGGCTGGTCGCCGCTCTCGTAGACCCTCAGGCATAGCCAGCTCGATTGGGTCCCGATCAACTACATTCACCGCCCTTTGCCGCGACCGCGGTTGGTCTCGCTATTAGTTCGAGAAAAGCGATGGCACTTTCCAGAATAGCCTTTGCTCGCTATCCCATCCACATCACCCTTATGCACGTTCAGCGAGTCCGTAGATGCTGCAATTCCTGGCCGACACTGCCGTCCCGGCTTCTCTCTTCCTTCTGATGCTCGTTGTCGGAACGGAGGTGACGCGCGAAGACTTCCGGGGGCTTGCGGAGAACGTCCAAGCCGTGCTGCTGGGATCGGCGGGCCAGTTGCTCGTGCTTCCGGCGATTGCGCTGGCCATCAACGTGGCCCTCTCGCCGCCCCCGGCCATTGCCGCCGGTCTGCTGCTGTTGTCTCTCAGTCCCAATGGCGGTATCTCCAACTCCTATTGCTATCTCGCACGGTGCAATGTTCTGCTTTCGGCGACGATCACGGCCGTGGGAACTGCGCTGTGTCTCGTCACCATCCCGGCTTGGCTCGCGCTTCTACCCAATGTTCCAGGCTTCAACGTCGCGCTGATTGAGGTTCCGGCGGCGACGATCGTTGCGCAGCTTCTTGTGCTGATGGTCTTGCCCTTGGTCATGGGCATGCTGGTGCGGCGCGCGTATCCTGAGAAAGTCGCCAATGCCGAAAAGCTCCTCCGTTGGCTCTCGGTCGGCGTCGTCGCGGTCATTCTCGCTGCTGCCGTGGCGACGGTGCGCGGCGAGCTCTCGGGACTCCTGTTCGACATCGGGCTATCCGCGACGCTGTTCATCGTTGCCGCGATGATGGTCGGATGGCTCCTCGGCCACGGACTTGGCAGCCGGGACCGGCCCGTCCTCGTCATTGAGGCCGGCGTCCGCAATGTCGGCGTCGCATTGCTTCTCGGAGGCACCATGCTCACACCGGAGTCGTTCGGCATCTTCGCCAGCTTCCTAACCGGATATTTCATCTGGGAGGTCGTCATCATGCTAGCCTACGTACGATACACAGCTCGCCACCTCGAAGGCTGATGCGTCAAAAGCTCATCACAATTCCGAAGATCTGGCCTTCCTGAATTACGTCGAAAACGAAATCGTCCTTCTCGTACTCGTTCCGAAGTCGGCCCTTCAAGCCAATGGTCGAAAGCTCGACGCCGATCAGCTTCGGGTTATCGAAGGCCGTGGCTGCGCGGCGGGCTGTCAGACCGCTTTTGCGAGCGCGTTCTCGTGGATGATCCTCTTGATCTCCGGCCGGCACGAGCCGCAGTTGGTGCCTGCTTGCGTGGCCTCGCCCACCGCTGCAACCGTGCAGCAACCACGCGCAACGGCGTCAGAAATCTCATTGGCGCCGATGCCAAAGCAGGCGCAGATGGTTGCGCCGCGGTCTATCGCGTCCGCTCCAGGCCGGCCGGCGAGCACCGCATTGCGTTTGCCCGATATCGGGTTAGCTGCTGCGAGTTGCGCGATGGCCCATTCGCGCGAGGCGGCGACAGGCTCGGGCGCAAGGAACAGCATGCCCGTCAGATAGCCGTTGTCGTACGTCGCAAACCGCATGCGTCCCGTCTCGGTATCCTGGTAAACGACCGGATCGCTCGCCTTGCCGAGAAGTTCGCGCGCAAATGCAGGACAATCAGGCGGAATACCGGCGACCGCGAACTCCACGCGCCAGCCGCCATTGCATTTGGCGATTGCCCAGTATTCCGCCTGAACGAGCGTAGGCTTGCGCCGGAGCACGGCGAACCCGTAGGTTGCGGCGATGAAGCGCTCCATGCGAGCAGGCACGTTTTTCGATGCAGGCTGGCCGGAGATTGCGTCGGTTATTCCCGGTACGAGGCAATCGACGCGTGCGCTGGACGCGAACTGGTCGTTCCAGTGCATAGGGACGAATATTGAGCCCCGCTGCTGACGGAGTGTGACAAGCGCGCGCACGAGGATCGCGCCCAGTCCTGTCGAGACGCGAACGAGATCGGCATCAGCGATACGGTAGTGCCACGCGTCATCGGGATGGATTTCGACGAACGGCTCAGCGTAGTGCTGCGAGAGGCGCTCGCTCTTGCCCGTGCGCGTCATGGTGTGCCAGTGATCGCGGATGCGGCCAGTATTGAGAGTCAGGGGAAAATCCGGCGTTTCACGCTCCTCTGCCGCGAGCCCGGTAGGGACGAAGCGGGCCTTTTTGTCGGCCGTGAAATAGCCCCCGTTGGCGAACATGCGCTCGGTGCTCTCTCCATTTGCGCGCCGCGGCCACTGGAACGGCGCGAGAGCCTCGTAGGCGGCGGGATCGAGCTTCGCGCAAGAGCCGATGTCGAAATCCCGACTGCCACCATTTTCGAACGCGGACAGTGCGGCATGTTCGGCGAATATCTCGGCTGGGCCTGCGTAGCTGAACGCATCACGAAAGCCCATGCGTTTGGCTATCTCGCAGATGATCCACCAATCCGGCCTGACATCTGCGGGCGTGCGCAGAAAAGGACGCTGCCGTGAGATGCGCCGCTCGGAATTCGTGACACTGCCGTCTTTTTCCCCCCAGGTAGCGGCGGGCAGCTGAACATGCGCATAACGTGCGGTATCGGTTTGGTCCGTGACGTCGGATACCACGACGAAGGGGCAAGCCGCGAGCGCCGCCGCGACCGCGTCCGCCTGCGGCATGGAGACAGCGGGATTTGTCGCCATGATCCACAGCGCCTTAATGCGTCCCTCGTCCACGGCCTTGAACATATCGACCGCCTTGAGGCCCGGCTTGCTCGCGATCCTAGGCGACTGCCAGAAACGTTGGACGAAGCTGCGATGCGTTGCGTTCTCAATGTCCATATGAGCCGCCAGCATGTTGGCAAGGCCGCCGACTTCGCGTCCGCCCATGGCGTTGGGTTGTCCCGTGACCGAGAACGGCCCCATACCAGCCTTGCCAATTCGCCCGGTTGCCAGATGGCAGTTGATGATGGCGTTCACCTTGTCCGTGCCGGACACCGATTGGTTGACACCCTGACTGTAGACGGTAACGGCGCGTTCCCTCGCAGAAAACATCTGGAAGAACGACTGCAACACATCTGGCGAGAGCCCCGTGTGCGCGCATACGTCTGTCTCGCGCAAGTCCAACGCCACGCCCATTGCCTGCGCAAATCCCGTCGTGTTGGCCGCGATATAGCTTTCATCGGCAAAGCCGTTGCGGATGAGATAGGCGAGCAACCCGGTGAACAGGGCGACGTCTCCATCGGGCCTTATCGCCAGATGCAAATCTGCAATCGCCGCTGTCGCCGTCTCGCGCGGGTCAATCAGTACGACCTTCATCTGCGGCCGCCTTTCCTTCGCCGCCGCGATGCGCTGATATAAAATTGGGTGACACCACGCCAGGTTTGAGCCCACGAGGACGACGAGATCGGCGAGTTCTAGATCCTCATAGCAGCCAGGCACCGTGTCGGAGCCGAACGCCCGGCGGTGTCCTGCCACGGACGACGCCATGCATAGCCGCGAATTCGTGTCGATGTTGGCTGACCCGATATAACCCTTCATCAGCTTGTTGGCGGCGTAATAGTCTTCAGTCAGCAACTGGCCCGATACGTAAAAGGCAACTGAGTCCGGCCCGTGTTTCGCAATCGTTGCGGAGAATGTAGCAGCGACGAGGTCCAGCGCTGCGTCCCAGCTCGTGTCGCGTCCATGGACGCTTGGAACGAGCAAACGATCCTCGAGCCCCAAGGTCTCTGCCAATGCTGAACCTTTCGAGCACAAGCGCCCGTAGTTCGCGGGATGTTCGGGATCGCCGCGCACAGTGACGCTGCTGTCTGCCGCAACGGTGGCGATGACGCCGCAGCCGACTCCGCAGTAGGGGCACGTGGTCTTGACGGTCTGCGTCGTGCTCATGGAGACCTCATGCTGCCGGCCGTTGCAGGCTCGCCAACGCGATCAAAATACGGTTTCCCTCGCGCTTGACGGGGATGGTCGCCACCGCGCCTTCGTCAGCGCCCTGCGCTTTGCCGGTTTCGAGCGAGATCACCCAGTTGTGCAGCGGGCACGTTACCGATGAGCCGTGCACGATCCCCTGGCTCAGCGGCCCGCCCTTGTGCGGACAGCGATCTTCCATGGCGAAAATCTCATCACTTGCCGTTCGGAAGATCGCGATGCGTCCGAACGCCGTCTTCACGCAGCGCGCGCCGCGCACGGGAATATCGTCAATGCTGGCGACTTCTATGAACGTCATGTGGATCACTCCGCGGCTTGGGCGGGAGCACGCGCCGCCAGGGGCTGGAACTCGTGCTTGTCAACGCCGGAGACTCGCTCCGACCAGGGATCGCACTGGGCGAACTTCTGTGAGAACACGAAGCGGTCGTAATAGGCTCTGCGTTTGTCCTTATCGTTCAGCACCTGCTTGCGAATCTCAGCGCTGCCGATGCGCTTGGCCCATTTGTAGATGCGCTCCAGATAGCGTCCCTGCTCGCGATACATCTGCGTCAGCGCGACGATCACCTCGAGCGCTTCATCTTCGCTCTTGACGAGGCCCAGGACCTCCGTGCCCTTGATGTCGAGACCTGCGGCACCGGCGAAATGGATCTCGAAACCGCTGTCGACGCAGATGATGCCGACGTCCTTGCAGGTGGCTTCAGCGCAGTTGCGCGGGCAGCCGGACACCGCCATCTTCACCTTGGCCGGTGTCCACGAGCCCCACATGAACTTCTCGATGCGGATGCCGAGACCCGTGGAATCCTGGGTGCCGAAACGGCACCAGTCGCTGCCGACGCACGTCTTCACCGTGCGCAGACCCTTGGCGTAGGCGTGACCCGAGACGAAGCCGGCTTTGCCCAGGTCCGCCCAAACCGCAGGAAGATCCTCCTTGCTGATGCCGAGCATGTCGATGCGCTGGCCGCCGGTGACCTTGACCGTGGGAATGCCGAACTTGTCGACGACGTCGGCGATGGCGCGCAGTTCCTTCGCACTCGTCATGCCGCCCCACATGCGCGGCACGACTGAATACGTGCCATCCTTCTGGATGTTGGCATGTGCGCGCTCATTGATGAAGCGCGACTGGTAATCGTCTGCGTACTCGTCCGGCCAGTCGCATACGAGGTAGTAGTTCAGCGCCGGGCGGCACTTGGCGCAGCCGCACGACGTCGCCCATTGCAGTTCCTGCATCACCGCGGGAATGGTCTTCAGTCCTTTTGCCTTGATGAGACGTCGCACGTCGTCGTGGGCGAGGGTCGTGCATCCGCACACGGGCTGCACGGCGGTGGGATTGTACGCATCACCCAGAGCGAGCTTCATCACCTGCTCGACCAATCCTGTGCATGAACCGCACGAGGCGGATGCCTTGGTGTGCGCGCGCACGTCGTCGATAGAGGTGAGGCCCTTCTTAGCGATGGCCGTGGTGATGCTACCCTTGCATACGCCGTTGCAGCCGCAGATTTCTGCGTCATCCGGTAAGGCTGCAACGGCCGCCGTAGGGTCCAGGGGGGCACCTCCCTGATAGGCTTGTCCGAAAATGAGCGTATCGCGCATATCGGAAATGTCGGTTTCCTTCTTCTTCAAGTCGTGGAACCAGGCGCCGTCGGCGGTGTCTCCAAACAGCACAGTGCCGACGATGCGGTTGTCCTTGAGCACAACGCGTTTGTAGATGCCGGCTGAAGGATCTCTCAGCACAATCTCCTGCCGGTCGGCGCCATCAGCAAAATCGCCCAGCGAGAAGAGATCGATTCCCGTCACCTTGAGCTTGGTCGGTGTGTCGTTGTGCACGAACTTCGTATCGCCTTCGCCCGCAAGGTGGAGTGCGGCCACGCGCGCCATCTCGTACAGGGGTGCGACGAGCCCATAAACGTGGCCATCGACCTCCGCGCATTCCCCGATGGCAAGAATGGCTGGGTCCGATGTCAGCATGCCCTCGCGGGCAACGATGCCGCGATTGATTTCGAGGCCGGCGTCCTTGGCGAGGCTAGTGCTGGGTCTGATGCCGGCGGCCATGACGACGAGCGACGCCGGGATCACGGTTCCATCGGCCAATTCGACGCCTTCGACCTTGCCATTGCCCAGGATTGCCTTTGTCGAGGCTTTGGTCTTGATCTTGATCCCGCGTTGTTCAATCGCCTTTTGCAGCAGATAGCCGGCAGCAGGATCGAGTTGGCGCTCCATGAGTGTCGGCATGAGGTGCAGGACCGTGACGTCCATCTCACGCGCCTTCAAACCGGCAGCAGCCTCAAGACCCAACAGCCCGCCACCAATGACCACCGCCTTCGTGCGTGACTGCGCGGCAAGCATCATGGCGTGCACATCATCGAGATCACGGTAGGTGAGGACGCCCGCCAGGTTATTGCCCGGCACAGGTAGAATCATTGGCGCCGAACCCGTCGCAATCACGAGCTTGTCATAGCACTTCACGACGCCATGGTCCGAGATGACGGATCTGGCTTCACGATCGATGGCTGTAATTTTGTGCCCCTTGTAGAGCGTGATGCCGTTCTTGATGTACCAACCGTCGCCGTGAATGATGATCTGCTCGAACTCCTTCTCGCCCGAGAGTACGGGTGAAAGCATGATGCGATCGTAATTGACGCGTGGTTCTGCATTGAAAATGGTGATGTCGTAGCGCTCCGGCGCCGCTTTGAGCAGATGCTCCAGCATTCTGCCCGGAGCCATGCCGTTGCCGATGATGACGAGCTTGTCGCGCATGCGTTGTCTCCTTCTTATTCGGCAGCGACAGTGAATGTGCGAGGAGCGGGCGCGGCTTTCGCATGCTCCATGCGGCGGATGGAAACGTGCATCCAAAGAAGCGCGCTCACCACAAACAGAAAGAGCAGCATGAAGCAGCTCGACCACAGCCCTGTGAGATCGTTCAAGGCGCCAAAGGCAATAGGCAGAACGAAACCGCCCAGACCGCCAATCATGCCGACGAGACCGCCGACAGCGCCAACGTTGCCTGGGTAGTAGGTTGGGATGTGCTTGAAGACGGCCGCCTTGCCCAGACTCATGAAGAAGCCCAGCACAAAGGCGACAAGGACGAACGCAAGGGGGCCGACTTCGAAGTGAAACGACATCTGGCCCTTGATGCCGTGCAGCGTATAGTCGGCGGGCGGGATCGCCAGGATGAAGGTTGCGAGCGCGCACACAGTGAATGTCCAGTACATGACGGAACGTGCTCCCACACGATCAGACAGCACACCGCCATAAGCGCGGAAAATGCTTGCCGGGATCGAATAGAGGGCGCCGATCATGCCGGCCGTCTTGATGTCGAAGCCGTAGACGCCGATGAGATATCGCGGCAGCCAGAGCGCGAGGGCAACGAACGCACCGAACACGAAGAAATGATAGAATGCGAAGCGCCAGACGCGCACGTCCTTGAGCGGCGACAGCTCCATCAGAAAGGCTTTTGGCGCTTCACCGCGGGCGCGCCGCGCTACGAGCACCGGGTCGTCGTGCGTGGTGAACCAGAACACGCCAGCCATCAGGGCAAGTACGCCTGCCCACACGAGCGCCACCGTTTGCCATCCATAAGCGACGAGCAGAAACGGCGCGCCGAACTTCGTTACCGCGGCGCCGACGTTGCCCACGCCGAAGATGCCGAGCGCGGTACCTTGCTTGCCTTGCGGAAAGAAGCGCGAGACGTAAGCCACGCCAATAGCGAATGAGCCACCCGCCAGACCAACGCCCAAGGCCGCCAGCAGCATCTGTTGATAAGTTTGTGCGAAGGAGAGCAGCACGGTCGCGACGCTCGCAGACAGCATGGTCGCTGTGTAGACGACGCGCCCGCCGTAGCGATCCGTCCAGATACCGAGCAGAATGCGCGACAGAGACCCCGTGAGAATGGGCGTGCCCACCAGAAGGCCGAACTGAGTCTCCGTCAGCCCAAGCTCGTCCTTGATGCGCACGCCGATAATGGAAAAGATGGTCCACACGGCAAAGCAGACCGTGAAGGCGATGGTCGACGTCCACAATGCGCGCGTCTGATCGCCTGTCATGGGCTCAGCCGCCTCTCGTGTTCTCATGTGATGCTCCCCTGCGGCTGCCTTCGCCGCATCAATGGTCCGAAAACGAAAAAAGCCGACGACGTGATCTCGCGCGCGGGGTTGCACCCGTACGGTGATCAGATCGGCAGCTTTGCCTGGAAGCGCCCGCCATTGGACGCAGATGAAAATACTAAGAGCACGAAGCGTGCCAGCCGCAGCTTTGCCGGCAGAGCTCAATGTTTATGGGGTTTTGCTGATGGCCGGGGGATTCGCGCGAGGCCGAAGCAAGTCCAAAGTATTGGCAAATCCCGCGTTGTGAGCACGATTATTGTGCAGTGCGCTATGCAGATCCGGTGCGCTGACGGGCGATGTAGCCGTCGAGTTCATCGGGATCGAACAGGTCGCCATCAAAGAAACCATCGGGCCCGAGCAAGAGGCTTGCTCCTGCCGAGCCAACGGGCGTCTCCACCTTCAACGCGCCTTCGACTTTCGCGTTCGCGACGGGAAGCGCGATCCCTGAAGAGGCAAGCGCTGTGCGGTAGAGATCAGGGCGATATGTGCCACGCGCGATGGCGGCATTTGCATCCGTATGCGCCACCTGCCTCCAGCGAACCATCTGCGAATAGAACCAAAGCGCGTGGCTCTTCCACGGAAAGGTTGCGGCCTTGGCATAAGGCACGAAGAACTCGGGTACTGGCAGCACATGCGACCTGCTTGCATGCAGCGTTCCCGTGAGCGCGGGCAACATCCACTCAACTGGCCGGTCCAGATAGCCGGGTCGCGCGATGATGTGTGCAAGTTCGTCGTGGTTTGCTGGATTTGTGCACCATTGGGCCGCGCGTACGAGCGCGCGCAACAGACTTGCAAGGGCCTCTGCATGTGCCTCCGCCCAACTCGCCGGCACTGCCAGAACTTTTTCCGGGCTGGATCGCCAGATCGCCGCTTTGACGGTCGCGATACGCCCAGCCCCCGTCAGAACTGCGGCGGTGTTCCACGGCTCGCCCACGCAATAGGCGTCAATACTGGCACTTTGCAACGCATCGGCCATGAGCGGCGGAGGCACGATGACGATTTCGATCTCGCGGTCTGGGTCGATGCCGCTTGCAGCCAACCAATAGCGCAGTTCGTAGTTGTGGCCCGAATGCGGGTGAACGACGGCAAATCGCAAGGGAGGATGTGCAGCCTTGGTGCGCTTGGCGACGACGGACTTGAGGGCGCGCCCGGCCGCCGCCGGATCGAAACTGGCCGTTGCACCCGCCTCGGACATCAGCTCCCATAGTGGCAAGGATACGGTGATCGCGTTGCCGCCCAGCCCCAAAGCTAGCGGCGCGATGGTGGGGACAGAAAGCGGTGACAGCCCAAGGTTACAGGCGATCGGCATGGGTGCCAACGCATGCGCCACCTGGAAGTGACCGACGGCCAGGCGGTCGCGAATGTTGGCCCACGACGTCTCGCGCACGAGTCGAAGTTCAATACCTTCAACCCGTGCGAAATCCTTCTCCTTGGCTGCGACGAGAAGTGCGCTGTCCAGAAGCGGCATGAGGCCCGCAGTGATTTCAAACCGGCTGGTCATGTCAATCTTTCTCCGGAGGCGCAAAGAGCTCGGCGGCCGTGATCAGGCTTTGCGCAATCTCGGAAATCTTGCGGTTCTGGTTCATGGCCGTCTTACGCAGCAGTGCATAAGCATCGGCCTCGGAAAGTCCGCGGGTCGCCATGAGGATGCCTTTCGCGCGGTCGACGAGCTTGCGGCCCTCCAACTCATTCCTGACGTCTTCCAGTTCGCGCGACATGCGTGAAAAGGCGTTGAAGCGGCTGATGGCCATGCCGAGGATCGCCTTGACGCGCTCCTGCTTGAGACCATCGACAACGTATGCCGAAACACCCGCCTCGACAGCAGCCTCGATGGAGGCCTGATCTGATCGATCGACGAACATGGCGATTGGGCGCTGCACGGCGCGCGAAAGCTGAAACATATTTTCCAGCATGTCGCGGTTGGGATTGCCCAGATCTATCACGATGACGTCGGGAGCGATGTCGGCAATGCGGCGGGCTATGCCTTGGACATCATGGATAACGGTCAGCTTCGTATAGCCCGCATCGCGCAGACCATCCTCGATGATGGCGGCCCGAAGCCTGTTCTCATCGATGATCAGAACGGAAAGTGTGGCTTCTGGTTCGGGCATCCGTTCGCTCTGTCGGCAGCGGCAGCGCCCTTAGCACGAAATATTGCATGGCGGCAATCGGTCGATGCATGCGGGCTTACGATCGTGATCAAGCTGACCGAAGAGGCCAACCGCACGGCGGCAAGAGTGCCGAGGATAGGCGTGGGGCCGCGCCTTACGGCACTTCGCCGTTTCGCATACGCTCAAGGAGTTGTTGAGCAGCCGGATAGCGTTCGCGGATGCTTGCCAGGATGCGTGCGCTCTGGAGCGCATATGCCCCGTCCTCCTGGTCGAGGAGCTGAACGGCGGCCAAGAAGGCCCCCAAGTCGCCGAGGGGTTCGCCCTGGGGCGCTTTGCCGATCGGCTGCCGGCTCAAGGTCGTCGCCCATTGCTGCCGGTCGGCCGCCGTGACTTTCACCTCCAAAGGATCGGTTCCGGCCGGCAGGTTGGCAATGAGGGCCTCCCGGAGGCAATCCTCAGGAGGCGGGTCACCGCCGCAAATCTCGGCCCGAGTTATGAGTTTCCCTTGCACGGAAACCGTTACCTTGAACGGCGCCTCGCCATCCGTCCAACCGATCCAGAGGGGCGGGCCGGCGTCGTCCGAGATCAGGAGTTTCCCCTTCACGCCGGGAAGCACTGACGGGGGGAGTTCCGCAGAGATGTCACGCGATACCGCGTTGCGCGGTCCTTCGCTATCACCCGGGCCGCCCGAATAGAGCCATCGGTAAGCTGATGCCAATTTGGGCAACAGACCTTGCAGACCGCTCCAATTTGCCGGCGGCAGCTTGGTATTTTGCGCGTTGAGAGTGACGTGGCGCGTTGCGTCGACGAGAACCTTGACTGAGCTCTTGCTGCCTGCTTCCGGCGGGAAGACCAATTCGTCGTTGGCATAAAGGATTTCGTGCTGACGCAAGGGATAGAGCTTGCCGCCGCGCTTGATCTGGATGGCCGGTGTGCCGGTTTCCCTCGGCTCAATATCGATGGCAACGCCCGCGGGCGCGTCTTGGGCATGGATAACTCCTGCGGGCAACATGGTGAGCAGGAAGGCTATCATGGCGAGTTTCGCCGGCGCAGAACGCATCATGGGATTCATGACCTAGTGTTTCGATGGACCACTTCCGCTTCGGGTTCTCAAAAAGGCTGAGAGTCCGTGACTGGGAAGTTCCAACAGGATCTCTATTGCGGATTCGATCGCAAGAAATGCGCCGAGCATCACCAAGGCATAGCTTACGGTTTGCACAGCGTCGGCGGGGTTCAACCAATACGTTGCAAGCGACAGCCACACGTAGCTGAGGGCCAGAATGACGAACCCGGCAGGGATCGCGCGGAGCGTCTTGGCGATGACGGCGTAAGCGATGGCGATAAGGAAAGAAACGACAAAAAGGAGGAAGGTGCTGACGGGCTGCGTATCAAGGATTGCGGGAGCGACCGCGACCGCGTTGGCAATCAAGGCCGATCCCGGCATGGTGCCGAAAGGCGTTTTGAATGTGTCTGGGCCATAGCTTGCACCCAAAACGACCACGCGATCCCTGATCGCCGTGTCTGCGACTTCGCCGTTAAGCAGGCTGAGCGCCCGTACACGCTGATACCTGAATCCATAATCGCCCATCCAGCCCGACACGCGCTCATGGGATGCGCCTTGGATGAGAAAGGGGATCAATGCCTTATGAGCGCCCGCATTCTTGGGCCAGTCGGGCTGAACTGCAGGGATGCCCTGCGCTTGTTGCGCTGCATAGGCAAGATACCCCTCGAGCTTAGCTGCGCCCGCTCGCTCGGGCCCCGCAAGGGCGAGCGCGGCGAGCTGCGGCGACGGGATAGCTGCTATCTTTCCCTCCTTGCAGGCTGGCTCCCACAAGCGCCAGCTTCTGACGATGCCATCTCCATCAGCGGCAAAGAGGCTGGAAACCCATCGAACGTTGGAGTTCTTCGACACGGCATCTTCGAAGGGCGAGGCCTCAAGCTTGCTTTGGATTGCAGGACCGCATGCACTCGCGCTGCACACGCCTTCCGGGCAGGGGAGAGACCGCATCGCCCGCGTCAGCAGCAACGGCGGGCCATTGCGGGGATAGGCATCAAGCATCTTTGCCAGATCCGTATCGCCTGCCGAGGCCATGACGCCTGAAAGATCGAAGTCGACAAAAATTGCGGAAGGGTGTTGCGCCGCAATCTGCTCGATCAGCGCCGCAATCTTTGCGCGTGGCGTTGTGCGCGTGGCGTCGGACCATGCATTGAGCGCTTCGTCATCCACGTCGACAAAGGTGACCGGAAGGCTATGAGTGAGGAGGCTTCGATTAAGATGCGTTGCGCGCAACTGGGCATCGTAGCCGTAGCCCGCTTCGACAATCTCAGGAATTTCACTGATAGCTTCGCGCCCGAGGGCCAGGGCCGCGATGAGCGCAAGCACGGCCGCGATGAAGCTCACGCGCCGGTTCGCGACAGCGGCGACAATGCGCTCAAGCGAGAAACGACCCGGCTCCCGCATCGCGGCCCATCCCTATCTATTGCGTTTCGAGACAGCCGCAGAATTCAGACGCTGCGGTGTTTCCTGGGCGTGTATGTCTTGCACAAGCCGTCATGGCATGCCGCGATGGTCTTCAATTCATTCCCGATGAAGGGAGGACAAGTGTGGCGCTTGCCCCGCCTATCGTAGCCCTTTACATTTTCGCTTGATTTTAACGCCTGGAACCGCCTCGAGGCGGGCGCGAATTGCATCGCAATCGTCAAATGCCTGTTTCGTCAGCAGCGCGCCCTCGCGCTTGATCAGCGCCAAATTCGTCTGGTGAACTGATGCGGCTTCGGGCGCCTCCGGCATGAACCGGCTACCTGCAAAGTCCGATTTCTGGCAACCGCAATCCGTCTTGGGCGAAGGACAGGCGGACACTTGGCTCGCCCAGACGACAGGGTCCTCGCTCAAAGTCTCATCTTCGTTACCCGTGCACCTGCGGTGAATTTCGCCATAGTCTTTCCAACTCAACTCTTTTTCGCCCAGAAGCTTGAACGCCACGATGACTTCAGCGCGGGGCTTCAAGCATTCGCGAACCTCCTCCTGGGTCAATTCGCGTTCGTCGATTGGAAGGATGTCCTGACAGGACGCGGCGAAAGCGGTGGAGCTTAGACAAAACCCTAGCGCGATGAGAATGGCCGCCCTGACTCTGTTGAGCATGGAATGTACCTCCCGACGAAGCCATTTACCGTAGCGAGTTGCACTTTCGTTTGATCTTGCCGCCATTCATTCCTTGCAGTCGGGTGCGGATATCTTCGCACTGCGCGATGGTCTCTCTCGTAATGATCTCTGCTTCCTGCTTTATGAGCTTCAAATTCCTTGCGCGCATACCTTCGGCCTCGGATTCTTCCGGCATGAATCGTGATTCTAGGGTGTTACTCGGAGGGCATCCACAGCGTGACTTCGGCGGTGGGCAATTTGCGACTTGAGAGGCCCATTCCACTGGATCGCTGCTAAGCTCTTCGCGGCCGCCGGCATCGCATCTATAATTCAGCTCGCCAAAGTTCTTCCAGGTTAATTCGCGCTCGCCAAGAAGATGGAGTGCGACCATGGCCTTGGCGCGCGGCTCAAGGCAGGCGCGCATTTCATCGAGGGTCAACTCGTGATCGTCCAGGAAGAGGATGTCGCGGCAAGCGGCAGCCGATGCTGCACCATGTTGAGCGATGAGGAAGACAAAGAAGGCAGCGAGGGCCGAGAAATTCCTTCGCATGTTACGCCTCGTGGGCAAACGAAATTCAAACCGCAATATTTAGGCTCGTCAACGGACTCCTTTTTACTCCCGCTTCTGACGATTTCCAATATCCTCACGTACCCTGGCGCGGATAAGTTTTGATGAATTGAGTATGGTAAGCTTACCTCTCAGCTTTCGGGTGCCTGTGATACGAGGCTCGGGACCATGCAACTGGTTAGAATGATTAGGGCCGCGGCCCTGGCTCTTCTGATTTCGCATAGCGCCGCTGCTGATGACGCACCGCAGCTCATGCTCGAGACCGGTGGACACCTCGGCATCGTCCGATCCCTCGCCTTTACAACATCGGCAAATCGCCTCGTATCAGCGGGGGACGATAAGGTTATCCGCGTCTGGGACCTGGCCACCAAGCGAACGGAATTCGTGCTGCGCGGCCAGGCGGGTCTTGGGAAGGAGGGCAGCATTACAGCTCTGGCGATCTCACCTGATGATCGCTGGCTGGCGGCCGGAGGCTGGTTCAGTGCCGATGGCGCGCTCGAGCCGTGCTGTGGTGATGTGCGGTTGTACGATCTTTCACAGCGCAAGCTTGTTGCCCTCTTTAAAGGGCACACCGATGCACTGACTTCGCTCGCTTTCTCTTCCGATGGACGATATCTCCTTTCAGGCAGCGCAGATAAGACCGCGATCCTTTGGGACCTGGGCCCCCGGACGGCGTTGAAAAAATTCTCGTCTCAGAAGGCCGCAGTCACGAATGTGGCATTCACTGGCGGCGGTGCGGCAGTTGTGACTGCGGGCGCTGACGGAAGCGTTCGGCTTTGGAATACGTCCGATGGCGCGGTCAAGAACGAGTATCGCTTAGGCGCGGCGGTGACCAAGCTCGCCATCTCTCCACGAGACGAGGTGATCGCTGCCGGCCTTGCCAACGGCGAGATTTTCAGAGTCGATCCAGGCCTGGAAGCAGGCCAATCCACACTTGCGAAGCTCGAAGGGCCCGTGCGCACGCTGGTGTTCAGCAAGGATGGAAGTACGCTTCTAACCACATGCGACTGCCTCGATACGTCCGTTCGAGCCATCGATGTGAAGACAGGAACTTCAAAATCCCTGTTCACGGGACACGACAATGTCGTCACGGCCCTTGCCCTCGCGCCCGATGGAACTCGTGTCGCCTCCGCCGGCGGAGAGGGTCACGATGTGCATATTTGGGCATTGGATGGAGGGCAGCGTGACATCACCCTTGGCGGAATTGGCAAAGCTGTCTGGCAAGTCGCCTTCGCCAAAGATGGGCGGGAGGTGGCGTGGGGTACCAGCGATCCTTGCCCCGAATTGTTGAGCTGTCCCAACAAGCCGGCCCCCCTGACTTTCAAGCTCAAGCTTCCCGCGCCAGAGCGCCCTCTCGGTGAACCTGAGGCTGTAAAGCAGGACGAGGACCAGACCTTTCTCCGTGCTCGAACCTCATATGCCGACACTCTTCTTGCGGCGCGGACCTCGGAGGCTTCGAAGCGGCGTGACGATACGCTGGAGATCCGTGAAAAGGGAACGGTGAGGGCCGTTATCCAACGCGATGCCACCAGCGGCTTCATACACTCGGCATTCTCCTTTGTGGCACAGGGCAAGCAGATCGTCAGCGGGGGCACGGCCGGAACACTGACCCTCTACGACCGCGACGGCCGATCGATCGGCTCTTTTGTCGGCCACACAGACCAAATTCTTTCCCTCGCTGCAACGCAGGATGGCGACATTCTTGCCTCCGCGAGCCTCGATCAAACCGTTCGGCTGTGGAATGTCGCAACGAGGAAGCTCATAATCACCCTGTTCCAAGGCTCGGACGCCACGTGGATAGCCTGGACACCGGGCGGCTACTACACCGGATCTCCTGGCGCCGACCACGTTGTAGGCTGGCAGATCAACCGTGGGGCTGAGCGTGCCGCAGATTATGTCGGCGCTGATCAGCTTGGGCAGCATCTGCACCGCCCCGACATCGTCGAACGTGCCTTGGTGCTCGGATCTGCGGAGAAGGCGATCGAGGAAGCCGAAGGTACGCGCGTCAAACTCGGTGAGCTCCTCGGCCGGAGTATTCCAGCATTTCGCATCACGGATCCGGCGCAGGAAGCGAATGCACCCGAATTGGCTCAGGTCAGGATAGCGATCGAGGAGAACGCCGACCCGATCAAGTTGGTCAATGTAACGGTCAACGGAGCGCAGGTTGCCCGTGTCACCCCGCCCACAGGTTCGGGCGGACTCCCGCCCGGCGACTTGTCCCTCGACGTCCCCCTCTATGCAGGGCGTAACGATGTCCGCGTGGCGCTTGTCAATGACGTGGGAGAGCGATCGGAGACGATTGCGCTTAACCGTGAGGGACAAGGGTTACTCGATGAGCGCGGCACGCTCTATATCGTCGCCATCGGCGTCGACAAATATCCCGGGCTTGGTAAGCGTTGCGGCCAAAAGGGCAAGTCGAGTTGTGATTTACGTTTTGCCGGCGTCGATGCGCGTGCGCTTGCAGATACGGTCGAGCGGCGGCTTGGTCCCGGCCATAAATCAACTGTGAAGCGTGTTCTAACAAACGGTGGAGAGCCGGATAACGCGCCCACGGCGGCAAACATTCTGGATGCTGTCGACCTTTTCAAGAAGTCCAAGGAAAATGATACGCTTGTGCTGTTCGTTGCTGGCCACGGTCTCAACGACAGGGGAAGCTATAGATTTCTGGCCAGTGATAGCGAGTGGACCGGAAAGGGACTGCGCACGTCCACGGTCGTGACATGGTTCGCGCTTCAAGAAGCGCTCGAACTCGCGAAGGGACGCCGCATTCTGGTCGTCGATACCTGTCACTCGGGGAACTCTTACAATCCTCGCCTTGGTAATGCGGCTTACCACGCCAACATCATTGCCTACACGGCAACCCGCTTCGACCAGCTTTCTCTGGAGGATGAGTCGGTCGGGCACGGATTGTTTACGTTTGCATTCTTGGAAGCTCTCGATGGCGAGAAGTCCTCAGCGTCAGAGGGACTATCAACCAAGGGTATGGCGAACTATCTGACACGGCGCGTAAGCGAATTGGCCAGGGAGCGCGGAGCAGCGCAGGACCCCCAGTATTTCCGCGGGCGTGACGCGGAAGAGTACCTGCTTGTGGGGCGTTAGATTGCTTTTCCGCGATTCCATCAAAACCGGAACGGCTCTAGGGCCGGCAACTGCACACCGCCGCCGCGGCTGTGTCGTCCCAAGTCTTACTTCTTGGGATTGATATCGATGCTCTTCAGCTCGCCAAAAGTCTGCACGCAACGCACAAGGTAGCTAATCGGTGCGGATTGCCCCGGGGGCACCTCGAATTTTGTTACTTCCCCGCACCGCATGTCAGCAGCCACGGCCATCGGGCTTGCCGATGTGTTCATCACGTGTACACAACCATCCTTGAATATGAATTTGGCATCGCCGCAAAGCGTCCCCAGGCAAATGGGGTTTCGAGGCTCGTCATACTGGCAATCTTCCGCTGCCTGCTTGGCATCGATCTCTGCTATTTTGCCTACAAAAAGCGATCCGCGGTCGGGCAATATCGCATACCATTTCCAATCGGCTGAGAAGGCCAGAGCGACTGGGTTGGCGCCGCCGGCGTGCGCCTCCTCGGGCGAATATGCCGATTGCGTTGCGCCGCTGCTGGCATCGACGAGTACGACGGCTTCGGGCTGTCCCAACGCAAGCCGTTTGCCATCCGGGGAAAACGAAATCGCTAACAGCCCTCCGGAAGCCTTGTAAGCCAGTGATTTGGAGGCCACGTCCCAGACGATTGTCGAGAAGAAGTCGCCAGCCGCGATCCGGCGATCGTCATGAGAAAATGCCACCGTGCGCCGGGGATTCTTGCTGTCGGGTGGGATGAGCGTTGCGACTTCACTGCCTGATCCGGCGTCCCAGATCCGCACGGTGCCATCGTCGGCAACGGAGCCCAACAGCTTGCCATCATGTGAGAACGTGAGCGCGTTGATGGCCGCGACATGGCCTTTTCCTTCCCAGATCGGCGATCCTGTCGCTGGATCCCAACATCGCACAATCGAGTCGGCGCCACCGGAGACCAAGCGCCGGCCGTCAGGTGAGAATGCAACGCTTCTCAGATATTTCGCGTGCCCGGTTATGGTATTCTGTTTCGACCAGTCTGCCGTCGACCATAATACGATCGTCCCATCGCTGTTTGCCGTTGCCAGCTTGCTGCCATCTGGTGAAACGGCGGCACGGTTGACAGACACTGTGCTCGCTTCAATTAGCTCCAGCAGTTTTCCGTCGGGCACCGACGTGATGCGCACGACACCGTCGGTGTAAGTCTCCACCAGTCTCTTGCCGTCTGGAAAAAACGTAACTGAGGTCGCTCGGGGAGCTCGACCAAAGGCCGTCTGTACCGGCATGACCGGCAGCAGTATCGCTATCAGCAGGAGCAGGCGCCAAATTCTCATCGGGCCTCCGTTGCGATAGATCCGCTATCGGACGCGACAAAGTTCCGCGTTCTCGAACGTAGCCTGAGCCAGCGCGGACCAGTTGGCCCAGTTGAACTCGCAAACCGCAATAGAGCGCTCTTTCTGCAGTGTGACGAGCATGCTGCCAGCGGAAGCCTCAGCCCAGTTGGCCTTCACATCCGACAGGGGCACGAACGTGGTGGCTTTGATCTCGTAGCCTTGTTGGAGCAGAGCCTGTACCGACGATGTTTGATCGGCTGCGCTGGCCGCTGAGTTTAGCATAAGCAGCGCAATCGCTAATGTCTGACGCATGGGAAGCCACCTGCAATGCGATACAAAGTTGAAGATGCCGCAATGTGGTTCAACGTCGTAAGCGTAATGAAAAATAATCTCGCCGGTTTATCCGGCAAAATGTAATCTAGCGGTCCTTTCGCCCAATGGGCAACATTTTGATAGCTGCGGCAGTGCCGCGATCATCGCGGACCTCGCGCAAGTTGCACCGCACCATGAGGATTGCACAGCGGCAGGACTGATTTCATCCGAATGATAAGGCTTGGTGGCGATCTGCCATTCCCGATCCCGGGGTGCCCGTCAACGCGGTTGGAGCCGCAAAAAGTCTGAGCAACGCTTGCGCATAATAAAGGCGTGCCTTCTAAAGCACGCCTTCGCTTTTCGGTTAGCTGAGAGCAGGCATCGATTAAAATTTGCGCATTGGTACGGGGCCGTTGATTCCGCCTACGTAAATCGTACCGTCGTGCACGACGATCGAGCCGCACGTCACCCAAACGCCATCCTTGGTATAGCCGCCATAGCCGCCGCTAACGAAGTCGATTTCGTCCGAGCTAAGGTGGCGGCATTCGTTCGTCTTGTTCGTATCGTTCATCGCAGATCTCCGTTTTGATCCTGGCAGTCCTTCCAGAGCTGCCTTCTAAGCTGTGACTCTCGCGCTGACGGTCCATGGCCGCTCAACGTTCCAGCACACTGACGCGGAAAAATAGTCCTCGCAGTCACGTACGGAACAGGCACGCGACGTTTGCGTCCGGGAGACGAAGAGCGCGCAAGGTTGGATGATCGCACGCTGGGGCAGATCTCTCCGCAAGGAAACGGTGACTTTTCTTGAGATGTCACGCCGGGAACAGCGAGCGCGAACTCGTTGGACCAGTCTGCGCAGCGTCGGACGGCAAGAAGTTCGATCCGACTGTGCAACGCTACAGCAACCGATGGAGACACATCATGATCAACGACACCAGCAAGTTAGATACCACCGGCATTCGCGCACTGTCGGACGAGGAAATCGAAGCGACTACGGGCGCGGGCATCCTGTCGGACATCTGGAATGGCATCAAGAGCGCCGTCGGCGCAGTGGTCGACTTCATCATCGGCGCGTTTGGTGGCCCTCAGGCGCCTTGGAGGGGTCCGTTCGGAAACCCGCAGCAGCCCGGCACTCCTCCCCCTCCTCCGCATCCGCTCTAAAATAGCGGCCAGTGGCCCGGTCGACACGATTGGGTCACCGGCTTGCTCAGCAGAAGTCTGCAACGCGCGTCGTAAGTGCCAAGCCGGCGCACGTTGCAGCCTATTCTGTCTCGACGAGCCAAATCGGGACATGAGCCTTAAAGTGCTCCTCATACCACGACGCAAACGCCATGGGCCGATCCCTGCACGGACATCCGCCTTGTCCAGAGGAAAGGATCGCGCGACGCTCGAGCACCACCTCGTGATCCTGCAACAAGGCTCTTGACGGGGTTGTTTAGCGTCGGCACGCTCGACATGGCCAAGGTGCCAAGCCATGCACATCTACTTCCGAGGGGACGACTTGCAGAAGCTCCGGCTTTTGTCGGGGTTGGTTCTGCTTGCTTTTGCCGGAACGCATTTCCTCAATCACGCTCTTGGTCTGGTCAGCCTTGAGATTATGCATCAGGCGCAGGCATGGCGGACGGCCATCACGCGGTCCCTGCCCGGCAGCCTGGTGCTGCTCGCCGCCCTCCTCACGCATGCAGGTCTAGCACTCTACAAGACGGCCCAGCGAACCACGTGGCGCATGCCGCCGTGGGATTTCGTCCAGATCGCCACCGGTCTGGCTATTCCCTTTTTGCTATTGCCGCACATCGTCAACACGCGGGTGGCGCATATGGTCTTCGGTGTCGAGGACTCTTATCTCTACGAACTCAAGCGGCTATGGCCCGCGAGCGCCTGGCAGCAGTCGACACTGCTGGTCCTGGTGTGGAGCCACGGCTGCATCGGACTTCATCACTGGCTACGGCTCGATGAGCGCTACCGGCGTCTGCGGCCGCTGCTGGGCGGCATCGCCATCGCGCTCCCGGTGCTCGCACTTGCGGGTTTCGTCATAGGCGGTCAGACAACGGCCGAGATCATGAGTGACGCGGAGGCGCTGGCGGCGCTGAAGGTGCGCTCACATTGGCCCAACGAGGTCGCGGGCGCTGCTCTCGAGCAGTGGCGCACGCTGGCAAGGCTTGCATTCGCGGGTTTGGCGCTCGCCGTACTGCTCATGCCGGTCTGGCGTTGGTGGCGATCCGATCGTCATCCCGGCGCGCCACGAATATCTTATGTGGGCGGTCCTACCGTCGCGATTGAGCCCGGCCAGACCCTGCTCGAGGCGAGTCGCGCCGCTGGCGTGTCCCATGCCTCGGTTTGCGGAGGGCGGGCGCGTTGCTCGACCTGCCGTGTCCGTATCGAACATGGGGGCGAGAGCCTGCCACCGCCACACGGAGCTGAAGCCGTCACATTGCGGGCGATCGGCGCACCACCGGACGTCAGGCTGGCTTGCCAAGTGCGGCCGACGGCCGACTTGACGGTGGCCCTCGTCAGCGCTCCGAGAACCCCCGGTCCGGTACAGATCGCGTTTGAAGAGGTGGGGGAGGCCGTCGCGGCGCATGCGCGGGCGCGCGGGGCGGGACGTCTGATCGAAAAGGCTTCCGCCGAACCAGGCATCCTGGCGGCCTGGTTCCACGAGCAGTTGGGCGGGCAGATGCCCACCTTGCCGCCCGGCAGCACAACACTCGGGAGCCTTCAGGGTGGGCGTATCGATTACATCGGAGAGCAGGCCGTCGCAGCGGCTGTGTTTTCCATGGCCGGCGACGACGTCAGCGTGTTTGTCATTCCGAGGCAGGTCTTGAGGGCGGACATGATCCGGGCGACGCACCACGGCTATCGCGTGTTCGGGTGGACGGACGAGCACTCCTATTACTTGGCCGTTACCCCATCGCCGCTAGCTGACGTGGAGTCTTTGCCGGGGCTCAGCCGTCCCGTGGTCCGCACGGCGGCCGGCCGAACTCGGGCAGGTGTAACGCAGGATACAGAACGGATGGCGGACGAAAGCTAGGAACGCGAGTGTGTCGCCTCGCTCGCATCCTCCGGAGCAAGCGTGTCGGCGACAACGGCCTATGGAAGGCCAGGATCGAGGACGTGATGAGCGACCTTTTTCGACGCGAGGCGGTACAGCATGCGACCCGGCGCCTGGAAGGTGCCGTCGTCCTGGCGACGCCACTTTCACTGAGGACACTGGGCTTCTTTCTTGCGGCAATCATATTCGGCGTGACAGTGTTCGCTTCGCAGGCGACGTATGCGCGCAAAGCGACCGTCATCGGCTACCTCGTTCCCGATCAAGGCATGATCCGTGCAACTGCATTGTCGGGTGGCACGCTGCAGAGCTTGCTGGTCAAAGAGGGCTCGATGGTCAAGCCTGGAGAGCGCATCGCTGTGCTCGGCTTGTCCGCGGAGACGGCAGCTGGCAATGTCGGGACCGTCGTGTCGCAAGGTCTTGAGACCGAATCCCGGGCCTCGCGGGCGAAGGCCGAATCGCAACTGGCCCGGCTCGAGGTCGAGCGCGATCAGACCACCAAGCGACTGGCGAAATCGGAGGCCGAGCTCAATCAGGTCGAAACTCAGATCTCCCTCCAGATGCAACGGGTGGCGCTCGCCCGCGCGGACCTGGAACGGGGCGCGGAGGTCGCCAAGAAGGGCTACCTGTCCCGAAGGGAAGTCAACACGCGACAGGCGGCCGTGCTGAGCGCGGAGCAGGAGCAGGCTACGCTCAATCGCCAGAAGGCGACCATCGAGCGAGAGATCGCAGACATCCGGGCGCGGCTGGCGTCTATCCCGCTGGAGATCGACGCGGCGCGCTCGGAGGCGGAGACAGCCGAGGCCACGATCGCGCAGCGGCGCGCAGAGTCGGAGGCAAGGCGGCTGCAGTTCGTGACGGCGCCGGTCGGAGGCCGGGTTGCTGCGGTGCCGGTTACCACCGGACAGTCGATGACCACCGGTGCGACGGTGGCGGTGATCATTCCGACGGGCGGGCGCATCGAGGCAGAGCTGCTGGCACCTTCCCGGGCTATCGGCTTCGTGAAGCCGGACCAAGACGTGGCGTTGAGCCTGCAGGCCTTTCCCTATCAGCGCTTCGGAACGGTGGCGGGCAAGATTCGCTCGGTATCGAGCACGGTCATCAGTCCCAACGAGGTCCAGCTTCAGGGTCTGACGGTCCAGGAGCCTGTCTTCAGGATCCGCGTCGCGCTCTCACAAGAGTCCATCCAGGCCTATACCCAGACCATTCCGTTCCAGCCCGGCATGCTGGTTTCGGCGGAGATCGTTTTTGACCGCCGCAGCCTGTTGGAGTGGCTATTCGATCCGATCTATGCAGTGGGGCGCCGCGCATGAGCGTTGTTGAAGAAATCGGCCTTAGCGGCCGCAAGCTGCCCGTGATCACAGCATCGGAGGCTGCCGAATGCGGCCTCACCTGCATGGCCATGATCGCGCGCTACCACGGCCACGACATCGACCTCAACGGCTTGCGCCAGCGCTATGCGCTCTCTCTTGCCGGTACGTCGCTGAGGAGCCTTATGGGCATCGCCGACGAGCTCGGCTTCTCAACGCGGGCGCTCAAGGTCGAAATGTCTGCCCTCGGACGAGTCCAGCTTCCAGCCATCGCGCACTGGGACCTCAACCACTTTGTCGTGCTGAAGTCCGTCGGGCCGCGCACCATCACGATACACGATCCTGGCGTGGGCGTTCGCACATTCAGTGCCGAAGAGTTCTCCAAGCACTTCACGGGCGTCGTTCTCGAGCTCGCGCGGTCGGAGACATTCGAGCCGATAACCGAGCGCCGGATCCCGATGAAACTCTCGATGCTGTGGTCGAGGATGTCGGGCTGGTGGAGCGCTGTCGTCGGCGTCCTCGTCTTGTCCTTCGCATTGCAGATCGCGGCGTTCGTCGCCCCCCTGCAGATGCAGCTCATCGTCGACCAGGCCCTGGCCGAAGCAGACAAGGATCTGCTGCTCGTCATCGCACTCGGCTTCGGCGCGCTCGTTATCATTCAAGCCGCTATCGAGGCTCTGCGCAGCTGGGCGTTGCGCATCTTCGGACACCTGCTCAGCTTCCAGATCACCGGCAACCTCGTTCGTCATCTCCTGCGTTTGCCAAGCGACTATTTCGAGAAGCGGCACGTGGGCGACATCATCTCGCGGCTCGGATCGGTTCGGCCGATCCAGCAGGCGATCACGCAAGGCGTCATCAGCACGGTGATCGATGGCCTGATGGCATGCGTGGCGGCAATCATCCTTTTCTTCTACTCGACGACCCTGGCATTCATCGTGCTGGCCGCCGTCCTCGTCAATCTCGTGCTGGCGCTGATGCTGGTGCCTCGCATGAAACAGCGGATGGAAGAGGAGATCCTGGCGGAGGCAAAGGAGCAGACGCACCTCATGGAAACAGTGCGAGCGGCTACGACGCTGAAGTTGCTCGGACGTGAGGCGGTGCGCGAGGGGGCGTGGCGCAACCTGCACGCGGAGTCGACGAACGCAAGTATCGGGGTCGGCAAGTATCAGATCGCGATGTCGTTCGTGCAAAGCATCGTGACCGGCCTGCAGACCGTGCTCGTGATCTACGTCGCTGGCGGACACATCCTCGCTGGCCAAGGTTTTTCGGTCGGGATGCTGTTCGCGTTCCTCTCCTATCGCCAGACCTTCACCGACCGTGCCATGGCGCTCGTCAACCAGGTCATGCAATTCCGGTTTCTGCGGCTGCATCTTGACAGGCTCTCCGACATCGTTCTTACCCCCGCCGAGTCGACGAGCCAGGGCATGGTGCTCACAAAGACCGAGGGGCACATGCGGCTCAAGAACGTATCGTTCCGCTACGGTTCGACCGATCCGCTCGTGCTTGAGGACGTCAATCTTGAGATTGAGCCCGGCGACTACGTCGCCATCCAGGGCCCATCAGGCGGCGGCAAGACGACACTGTTGAAACTGCTGCTTGGCCTCAACCAGCCGTCCGAGGGCGCCATCGAACTCGATGGCCACCGCGCTACAGCCGAGCGCTGGCGGAGCTGGCGCAACGAGATCGGCGTCGTCGCGCAAGACGATCGCCTGCTCTCAGGCACGCTCGCCGACAATATCGCGGGCTTCGATCCAGACCTCGACATGGAGAAGGTGATCGCGGCGGCAACTGCTGCCCAAGTCCATGCCGACATCATGCGCACGCCCATGCAATACCTCAGCCTGGTCGGCGACATGGGTTCGACCCTGTCGGGCGGTCAACGCCAGCGTGTTCTGCTAGCGCGCGCGCTGTATCGAAACCCCAAGATTCTCATTCTTGACGAAGGCACGGCCAATCTCGATGAACAAAACGAGGCGCTCATTGCCGATCTCATCGACGAGATGCAGATCACGCGAATCGTCGTGGCTCACCGGCCGGCGCTGCTGAGGCGTGCGAAACGGGTGTTCTCCGTCTCCAACCGGAAGCTTCTTTGCATCGAGCGCGGAGATACGGCTGAGCGGCTGGTGCCGGTTCCGGCAGCCGAACCAACGACCGCCGCCGATTGACCGGCGGGCTCTCTTTTCGTCAATCTCCGCGCAGCAATAACCCATAACTGAATTGGCTGCACCGAAGTGTGCTGCGGCGCGCGTGGAAAGCAATGCAATTCTTGTTGGTTGCCCAATCGGCGCTTTGTGGGTTTGATGCATGTGCTGGCGGTGATCGTCAGCCGCGGTGATTTCAAGGCGACTTGCGCCGCGTCATCAAACGCTAAGGTGTCACGCGATAACGAGCGTGACCTCCAACAAACTGGAGACCGCTATGCTCGAAATGTCCCGGATCCTTTGCAGTCCTTCGTCTCTGGTTGCGTGTTGTTGTTGACGCTGCTGCGCTGCCAACCCAACACCGCACCCATCCAATATAACAGATGATCAGAAGGACGCCGGCGCGGCCGGCGAATGAGGATCCATGTCCGATAAAGCACAGTCTTACGTCATCGAAGTCGGCGACGACCAGGTCGGCGTCGTCATCAAGGAGGCGGGCGAGAGCGAGTTCCAATTTCACGCCGCCCTCCTGGCCTATCAGGCGCTCGAAGGCCGGCGCTTCGCCAATCCGCTTCTGGCAGAGCGCGCCGCCATCGCTCATTCTGTCGGCGGCCGCCGGACCCGGCGCTCGTCCTTCGGATTCGGACGCAGGGCGGCATGAACAAGCCGTCGAGCTATTTCAGCAGGTTGCGGCGTCCACGAAAGGTGCGCGCTCCATCCTCAAGACCTGGGTGTACGAAGAACGCTCGGCACAAATCCTCTGCGGCCCCGCTTGATCCGGCCAGCGGACAGGTGGGCGGACCTGAGCCGGTCGCACGGCTCTCGATTTCCGGCGCAACGCCCCCGGCATGAGTTGTTTCCCAGCTTGTCTCCTCGACAAGTGAACTGCGGGACCGGTGAGTTGTCACCGGTCCCGATTTTTTTTTGGAAGGGAACACGTGAGACAGAGAATAAGCTCAGAACAATTTCTTGGTTCACAGGATACCGCCTGGCCTCGAACGTCCGATCCCAGGAAACGATATCGCAATACGGAAGACGTCCCATGAAATTCCCAAAGATGACCACACTCGCAGTACTGATGGCTGCCATCGGATCCAACGCGCCGGTCAAAGCTGAAAGCTCGATCTTGAACGCGTCCTATGACGTATCGAGAGAACTCTACAAAGAGATCAATCCTGCTTTCGCCAAGTTCTGGAAAGCGAAGACGGGTGAGGATGTCACGGTCAACCAGTCGCACGCCGGTTCGACCAAGCAGGCACAGTCCGTGGCCGAGGGCCTGGAAGCGGACGTCGTGACGCTCAACCAGCCGACCGATCTCGATTTCCTCGTCTCGAAGGGCGTGGTATCGCCGGACTGGCGCAAGGAGTTTCCCGACGCCGCCGCCCCCTACACTACGGCGAGCGTGTTCCTGGTTCGCAAGGGCAATCCGAAGAGCATCAAGGACTGGGATGACCTCGTTAGGAGCGGCATCGGCGTCGTCATTCCGAATCCGAAGACGTCGGGCAATGGCCGCTACACCTATCTTGCCGCCTGGGGCTATGCGCTTTCCAGGGACGGCGGCAGCGAGGACAAGGCCAAGGAGTTCGTCAAGGCGCTGTTTGCCAACGTGCCTGTCTTCGACGGCGGCGGGCGCGGCGCCACGACCACGTTCACGCAGCGCAGCATCGGTGACGTGCTGGTGACCTTCGAAAATGAGGCCGCGCTCATCAAGAAGGAAATCGACGGCGACAACTTCGAGATCGTCTATCCGTCGCTGAGTGTGGAGGCCGCGCCGCCAGTCGCCGTCGTTACCAAGGTTGTGGAGAAGCGCAACTCCAAGGCCACTGCGAAAGCCTACCTTGACTTCCTCTACAGCGCGGAGGCGCAAGCGATCATTGCCAGGCACCACTTCCGGCCGCGCGTTGCCGTGAAGGATGCTGAATTCCCGCCCATCAAGACGTTCACCGTCGAAGACAAGATCGGTCCCTGGGCAGACGTGCAGAAGGCACACTTTTCTGATGGTGGAATCTACGACCAGATTGCGGTCAGGACCCGGTAACGCTGCAGAGACTTCATCTTGGTTGGACCTGTCGTGGCGGTGCTGTCAGATGCCGCCGCGACAAGTTGGGCGCCGTCAGAGTGAACCGTGATTTGCTTATCATTTCTTCTTGGTTCGCTAGTGCGGATGGGGTGGCTAATTTAGCCTCCATATCAGTTTGGGAGCCACGCGCCGTGCCTTGGAAAATTGAAACCATCGTCGACGACCTGCGTGTTGCGCGAGGCCGCAGCAAACGTTTGTCACGTACAACCGACCTGACGGCTCCGCTGCCCGATACGAAAGCCATCGACAACGCTTTGCGGCTGCTTTTTGCAGCCATGTTTCCGCGACACTCGGGAGCCTCTGACCACAGTGTCGAGGGATTGGCGTTCTACATGGGCAACGCGCTCAACACGGCGCTGCACATCCTGTCCGAACAGGTACGCCGCGAGCAGAACTCCCTGCCGCCTGTCCCGTCGGAAAACTCCAATCAGCGCAGCGCCGAGGCGATCATTTCGGAATTCTCTCAGCAACTGCCTCGCGTCTACGAGCTTCTGGAAAGCGACATTCAATCGGGCTTCGAGGGTGATCCCTCGGCGCGCAGCACAGAGGAAGTGCTGTTGTGCTTTCCCGGAGTGAAGGCCATCTTCCATCACCGCGTCGCGCACGCACTCTACAAACTCGGCGCACCCATCGTCGCGCGCATCATCGCTGAGATTTCCCACTCGGCGACGGGGATCGACATACATCCGGGTGCCGAGATCGGACCCAGCTTCTTCATCGACCACGGCACGGGCGTCGTCATCGGCGAGACGACCGTCATTGGCCAGCGCGTCCGGCTCTACCAGGCGGTCACGCTTGGCGCCAAACGCTTCAGCATCGATGCGAACGGTGCGCTGCTTAAGGGCCAACCGCGCCACCCTATCGTGGAAGACGACGTCGTCATCTACGCAGGCGCCACCATTCTCGGACGCGTCGTGATCGGGCGGGGGTCGTCGATCGGCGGCAACGTCTGGCTCACGCGCAGCGTGCCTCCTGAAAGCAACATCGTGCAGGCTCAGGCCCGTTCGGATGTGTTCGCCGAAGGTGCGGGAATATAATTCCAAGATAACATCGTAGACAGCAAAACTAGAACTATGCTTTTGCATAGTTCAGATAAGAGATTTTTTCTACTATAGCGGATATGAGGAACTAAATGGCAGACGAAGTCCAGACCGCCCTTGGCGATATTGCCGCTCGCCAGCTTGCCAATGCGACGAAGACCGTCCCCCAAATGTCGAGCATCACGCCGCGCTGGCTGGTGCACTTCCTGAACTGGGTGCCGGTCGAAGCAGGCATCTATCGTGTGAACAAGGTGCGTGACGCTTCGAGCGTGGAAGTCGCCTGCTCGCTGCGTGACGAGCGCGTCCTGCCTCAGACCTACGTGGACTACGTCGAGAACCCGCGCGAGTACCTCTTGAGCGCCGTACAGACCGTGCTCGATGTTCACACGCGCGTGTCGGACCTCTATTCGGTGCCCCACAACCAGATCAAGGAGCAGTTGCGCCTTACGATCGAGACGGTGAAGGAGCGCCAGGAAAGCGAACTCATCAACAACAAGGAATACGGCCTGCTTGCGCACGCTGCAGCCTCCCAGAAGATCAAGACGCGCACCGGCGCGCCGACGCCCGACGATCTGGACGAACTCATCACCAAGGTCTGGAAGGAGCCGGCGTTCTTCCTCGCGCATCCGCTGGCCATCGCCGCCTTTGGGCGTGAATGCACGCGGCGCGGTGTGCCCCCGCCAACGGCAACGCTGTTCGGATCGCCCTTCATTACGTGGCGCGGCATCCCGCTCATTCCCTCCGACAAGCTCGAAGTAAAGGGCGGCAAAACCAACATCCTGCTCATCCGCACGGGCGAAGCCAAGCAGGGCGTCGTCGGCCTGTTCCAGCCGGGTTTGCCGGGCGAACTGAGCAAGGGCCTGTCGGTGCGCTTCATGGGCATCAACGATCAGGCGATCGCGTCCTACCTCGTGTCGCTCTACTGCTCGCTCGCCGTCCTGACGGACGATGCGCTCGGCGTGCTGGAAGGCGTCGAGGTGGGCAAGTATCATGTCTATAGCTGATCTGGCGCGTGGGCCGGCTGACCTCGATGCGCTGGCGGCAGCGGTGCGTGGAGTTGGCGGCGGAGGTCTGACGCCGCCGGCGGGTCTGCCCGATCCGGCTTTGCTCGCGCGGATGGCCAATCAATTCTTCGCCGCTCTGCCGGGACAATCCGTTCCGGTGAGCGCGGGCCCCTCGTTATCGGGGTTGGGCGCGTCACCTGTGGACGTGGCAGGAACATCGGTGCCGCATGTGGCTTCGCTGCCGTCGAGCATCGACGCGGGTCCTTCGCTGGCTGGTCACGGCACCTCTTCGGAGATCGCTCCGGGAGGGGACGCGTCGGTACATTCCGGTCTTCCCGGCAATGGGGCCAACGGCATTCCGCAGCCACCTGCCGTATCGCCGCCGGACCAGGTGCTTGTCGATGACTCAGGGATCGCAACGCCCTTGTCGGCGGGAACTCAGACCGGCAGCCCGATCGAACTGCCGTACGAGCGTGAACTGCAGGCGTTGCTTGCGCCTCTCAATGGGTCGACGGCTATCGTCTCGCAGCCGGTGGCTTCGGCCTCCACGCCCTACTTCCTCACTGGCGCCGGAGCACCCGCGTTCTCCCTATCGCAAGGCGCCCCGCATACGTCGCCGTTCGGCTCGGCGCATCCCGCGTTCGATGTGCATGCGATCCGCCGCGATTTCCCGATCCTGCAGGAAACGGTCAACGGCCGTCCCCTGATCTGGTTCGACAACGCGGCAACGACACAGAAGCCGAAGGCGGTCATCGACCGGCTGACGTACTTCTACGAGCACGAGAACTCCAACATTCACCGTGCGGCCCACGAGCTGGCGGCGCGCGCCACGGATGCCTACGAGGGCGCACGCAGCACCATCGCGCGCTTCCTGGGGGCAAGCTCGGCGGAAGAGATCGTCTACGTGCGCGGCGCAACCGAGGCGGTCAACCTCGTCGCGGGCACGTATGGCCGCCAGCACGTGGGGCCAGGTGACGAGATTGTTCTGACCAATCTCGAACACCACGCCAACATCGTGCCCTGGCAGCAGCTGGCGCTCGAGAAGGGCGCGAAGATCCGCGTCGCCCCCGTCGACGACCGCGGCGCGCTTCTGCTCGACGAGTTCGGCAAGCTGCTCAACCCCCGCACCAAGATCGTGGCTTTCACGCATGTCTCCAATGCGCTCGGCACGATCAATCCGGTCAAGGCGATGACCGGGATGGCTCACCGCGTCGGCGCCTGCGTCGTCATTGATGGTGCGCAGTCCGTCTCGCACATGAAGGTCGACGTGCAGGACATCGACGCCGACTTCTATCTTTTGTCCGGGCACAAGCTGTTCGGGCCGACGGGCATCGGCGCGCTGTATGGCAAGAAGAAGATCCTGGACAGCCTGCCGCCCTATCAGACGGGCGGCAACATGATCCGCGACGTCACTTTCGAGCGCACCGAGTTCAATCCGCCGCCGTGGCGTTTCGAAGCCGGCACAGGCAATATTGCGGACGCAGTGGGGCTCGGCGCGGCGATAGATTACATCGAGCGCATCGGGCTCGATAACATCGGCCGCTACGAGCATGCGCTGCTGGAGTATGCGACGCACCGCCTGCAGGAAATCCCGAACCTGCGCATTATCGGCACGGCGCCCGAGAAGGCGAGCGTCATCTCTCTCGTGATCAAGGGCGTGCCCAGCGAAGAGGTGGGCGCGCGGCTCAACAAGTACGGCATTGCCGTGCGTTCCGGCCATCACTGCGCCCAGCCGATCTTGCGCCGCTTTGGTCAGGAGACGACGGTGCGTCCCTCCTTCGCGTTCTACAACACCTGCGCGGAGATCGACGTACTGGTTGCGGCACTGAAGGACATCCAGGTCGAGACGGGATTGACACGCGTCTGATCGGATTTACGGCCGCCGCCTCACGCTCGAACGCCGAAATCGAAGGATTTTCGGCCTCTAGAACTGAGTAGACAATCCAAATGGTAAGGCCTGTGGATACACATTTCGCCACCAGGACGTCTTCCAGTGCGGCCCACCATGTGCCTTGCTACCAGGGCCTGCGGGCACCCAGACGTCACCATTGCAAATCTTGCCAACCACGGGTGGAAAAGTAAGATGAAAATGACAGTGCTTAAGGCAACATCGGTGCGCTATTTTTCGAGCATCGATGAAGATTTGTTTTTTGCCTGGATTGGAAGAATTCGTTGCATCGAAAGCTATCACGGCGTTGGAGAAGAGTTATTGATCGAGATAGACGCAGACAAGGTTGGCCCAGAGGAACTTAGCGAACTTATCGCGCTGTTTTTGCGCTACAAAGTTAACTTAAGTCAGCTTGCTGAGTTTGCGAACGGAGAGCAGAAGACTTGGCTGCAAGAGCAAAACAAGTAGCTAAGTGAGAGACAGGTGATGGCAGAAAATGAACTTAATGCGGTATTTAAGAAGGTAGTCGAAGAATCTGCCAAGAGCATCGCTCATCTCGGCTTTAAAAGGAATGGATTGAAGATCAGCAAGTGCCTAGACGGCAACTGTGCTTTGATTGAATTCCAAAAGAGCCGGGATAACACCGCGGACAGGATAAAGTTCACGATTAATCTAGCTGTCATCTGCGGCAAGCTTCTCGAGCTTTTTCAGCCGCCTCTTGAAAAGGCAGGTAGCGCAGATAGCCATTTTTGGAATCGCATCGGAGGTTTATTGGGAGGAGAACCAGACAAATGGTGGGAACTTACGCCGTCTACGAACGAAAAAGTGTTGATGAACGAGATATCCAGCCTTGTTCGCGAAAAGGCCGCTCCGTACGTGCTGCAGTACGTGCGCTCGGACGCGCTTATTCAGTTGTGGAAGTCAGGAAAGTCACCTGGTTTGACCCATAAGCAGCGTCTTCAGTATCTGAAACGCCTCGAAGGCGACGCCTCAACCTCTCAATGAGTGGATCTGTACAAATTACGAATCCGCTTGACGTCCGGTATCCTATGTCGACGAGCTTTGCCTTCTAAGACGGCCCGCGCGATCGACAATTGGCCGGGCGATCCTGATACAGCTACTATTCTGCTAATGGTCGCCTTCCGAGGCTAAACCGAATCTTTAAATAGGAGCCTCTATGGAGCTTTTGGTATCAGCAGAATTGTTCAAGGATGCGGGCGCTGCATACAGGAGAACGTCTGCGGCCGTAAAACGCTATCTTTTACGGTCATTCTCGGAATCTTCTGCCCTATCGTCACTACCTGTTACAGTTCGGTATATACCAATTATCATGCCCGACCAGTTACGAGAACGATATCCGCCAAGGTCCAGATTACGGGCCAAAGAACGGCTCTACGATTGTGCTCCACAACTAATATACGATACATTTGTTTGCGGAACCTTCGAGCAGCAGATTGAGGAGTACATTCGCGGGCTATCCGAATCAGTCCCTCATCTTGAGAAACTGGGAGCTACCGCTGAGCAGGTCGCACAGTACGAAACTATTTTGCGACAAGCTAGGGATGTTATACTTCGCGACGAGTTGGATCAAACTCGACACTAACAATAGCTCCATCTCGACTTGCCCGATGCGGTGACTAATGCCAACGGCGATGTGTGGCGACTGTCGTCGAATGCCCTTCTATAATTGCGCATGGCGACTCTCCTTCGTCGAGCCGGCCGGAAGCGCGCGTTGCGGCCGGCTCTGCGCAGCGGAGTCGTAACGCGCAACCTGAAGAGTGCAGAACAACCCGCTGTCCTATCCTTGCGCTTCGGATGCCCACCCGCATCCGCGCTGTGTCCGCCATCGCCGGCGGCACCGCGTCGGTGCTCTCCGGCGGCAAGTTCGCTAACGGCGCCATTACAGGTGCCTTCGCGCAGCTGTATAATGTGGAGGGTGGTGCGCTCGTAGGATCGGCAATAGGCATAGTACACCAACGACAAAAGGCATCATCCATTATGGTAGTCGCGGCGCGCACATTGTTCCATCGAGGCCTTAAATGTCTCCTAGCGAATTGAGGGGCGCAATAATGGGCTCCCTACAGGTGGCGATGTTAGGGATGGTCAAGCCCAACTTGAGATGCGTTCTCATGTCCTATGGCGGTAAAGACATCCATGCTCGGTTTGTCTACGATGAAATATTCACGCCCGACGATGTGGAGGATGTTAGCTGTATTGAAACAGAGCTAGTATCGCATTTTTTCCCGGAGTTCAGCGTGCAATGTTTGGCGGAAAGTGTGCCGCCTTGGACTAAGATCGAGCCTCGGCCAGGAGAGGTAATGGTTTTTCACCGCGCGGAGTCTCGAGATTACCGCTCTTAGAATGGCAATGACGGAACTGCTTAAAATTTTTTCGCGGTGAGTTATCTTTGGCGGCTTCGAATGCGCAGCGATTGCTGAGCGTGTTTCCTCCGAAGCGTTTCATCGTTGAACTACATGGTGCATGAAAATAGATCCGACACCGACCCGAGCGGCTTCTTCCTCAAGGGCCTGTTCAAGGCCATCGGCAACTTCCTTCGCGCCATTTTGATGGCGCAGACGACACGCGTTCCGCGAGCCGGCCGCCTGCGCATCCGGCCGTGCCTTCGTGCACGCGGCCCGCGCGATCGCGCGATCGACAATCGGCCGGGCGATCCTGCAGATCGTGGCGTGCGCGACGCCAGGGGTCAACGCGTTCGCGTGTGCTGCCGTGGGGGCGGGGCTCACGCTGGCGGCGGGGGGAACACTGAAACAGGCCTTCATCGGCGCAGCCTATGCCGGAATCCATCAGGCCATCGGCGGGATTGCGAATTCGACGGTGGCCGCGGCGGTGAAAGTCGGATTGCACGCGGTCGTGGGCGGGGCATTTTGCTTTGGCGCTTCGGATGCCCACCCGCATCCGCGCTGTGTCCGCCATCGCTGGCGGCACCGCGTCCGTCCTCTTCGGTGGCAAGTTCGCCAACGGCGCTATTACCAGGCGCCTAAGCGCAGCTGTATAATGTGGAGGGTGGCGAAAATCCGCGAGTTCGTATCGGAGGCAATGGTGGGCCTCCGCTGGAAAATCTTCAGAGTGGGACGAACTGGTGCTTTTCTGAGACGGTTGAGGTGGTAACCCCACGAGGAGCGCAAACATTTGTGGGTTCAAGATGAGCGTTATATTTTTTGACCTCTATTTCGAAGGTAATCCGCTGACGTCAAAAATATTTGGCGACGGAGACGAAGCCATCGCAGCGCTACAAAGTGAAGCAAAAAAGGCTCCCCATTTTGTGGAGTTGCGTTCCAACAAGGATACGAAGCTTTTGATTGGATTAGGTAGCGGGAAGGGTTGCGCCCAATTTAGTTCGCTGTCTGGTGACCCTCCTTATCTCATGGCATGTTTGCCAGAGCAGAGGAACATGAGCGGATCTGAATGGTTCTACATATCGGGGGAATTGTCAGAGGTTCCTTGCCGGTACTGTGTTCCGCTTAGCACCGTTCTGGAAGTAGTTAGGTACTTTGTTGATACCGGAGGGCAAAGCGGAGCAGTCGAGTGGGACGAGATTTAAGCTTCCACGCTTGAACAAGATTGTTTAGCGCGTCTTGTATGTAATTTGTCTGTTCGGATCGAACTATTTTGAGGACGTAGGTTAGCGCACGGCATCCGATGCCTGGGACAAGCGAAGGTATTTTCGGGTAGATGAGCCATGTTCGTATCGAAAAATCATATTTGGGCTTCCCTCAATGAGTTGCGAGATTTTCTCGGAGCTACATCTCGATATTTGTTAATCGGGATTGGAGCTCAGTCGTCGAAAAAATTTGAATCGTTCGTCGTGGAGTACAAGGGCAAACAAGTTCGCATTGGAATCCAATCGAGTGACTTTGGAATTCCATCGCAGGTAGCCTTCATAACGGGAGCACCAAGGATATTGGTTGGGCATGATTGCGAGATATTTATTATAGACGTAGAGAACCTCGCGCTGGTCGCGCAATACGAATTAGACGGTCCCTTTTATAAATTCATAGCTGATGAAATGGATCATACAATATTTGCGGTGCACGAATTAGGCGTCTGGCGAATCGATCCACTTATCGGGCGTCAGTGGATCTTCGATACAAAGGACATTTTATCTGAATGTGTCTTGGCTCAGAGACTGCTCAAAATAACGATCGCTGACGCATCCGAGCCAATAATTTTGAACCCTAAGACAGGCCAACAGATAGTGTAGAAAATTGGTTCTCGGGCGACGGCAATCCCGAGTACATCGCAGAACGCACCGCTGTGTCCGCTATCGCGGGCGGCACCGCGTCGGTGCTCTCCGGCGGCAAGTTCGCAAACGGCGCGATTACAGGCGCCTTCGCCCAGCTGTATAATGCGGAGGATTTCCTTGACCGAATGTTTTCAGGAACGGACGCACATCAGACGCTGCAACGCTGTGCGACGCAATTCCTGTCCCATAGACCAGGAGGAAAAACCAGTGCCCCCAGCCAAAAGCGCAACCATCTCTCTAGACCAAGGTTGGAGGCTACTGCGTGGTGTCCTCGCGATTTGTGACAAACAGGAATTGTTCTGTCACATTCTCCGAGAGCACGGTTTCTCGGCTTTCGACCCGCTTTTGGCGAACTATTTTACCTACGTGTTGCCTGTTGAAATTGAGGCAACACAAAAACGTATGGCCGAAGAAACAAAAGAAGTATTCTTGCGAGAGCTTAGACGGCCGATTGACGGCGATAAAGTTTCGGAAGCAGAGCTAGCTTCGCCGCACTTGGCTGAACTTAGACGTCTGCGCGATTTGCGGAATGGAGTGCCGGCAGAGGACTTGATACTTCATTTCTCCGAACAGGAGGCTTATATTTTGCACGCGCTAGATGAGCCGGAAAGGCGGCGACGTGCGGACAGTATTCTCAATCGCATCAGCTGTGAGCATAAACTTCAGAAGGCTCAGGAAGAAGCGATGGTGCGTCTCAAGTGGGAGGCGCAAAGAATGGCGTCGGCTGACTGGATTAACTTTGCCACAGATGGCGCGTCTCGCGGACAATTATTTCTAGATACATCGTCGTCTTTGCTTAAACAAATCGGGTTTAAGAGTGCGATGTCAAAACAAAGATCGCCACTATTCGTTAGGCGACAACTTGACAGTGAATTTGAATTGCGATGGGTCTTGAGAGACGTCGATTATTTAGCTGCTTGGCCTGGACAAATGAGGCCATCCGGATTTCATCCAGCTCTTTATATGTGCCACCGCAAAACACCGGCCAATATTGAAGTCGGTGCTCAGCGCGGTCAATGCCTTAGATTAGCCTATACAGGGCTGGTGCCCTTTTTTGGAAACGCCTATCTTCATTTTTACTCTAATGAAGAGCTTGAGACAATTATCAAGGCTCATGTTTTTCTTATGCAATCTTTTATTGAGCAATTTCTGGTCGTATTCCAAATGTCACTTAAATAATTATCGTATGTGCAATAGGCGCATAGCCTTCGAGGTGGCAGTGGCGCAAGGCGGCTCGTTCGAGACGGGCGCGGGATCGGAAATTATAGGGTAAGAAATGAATCTGCCATATAAAGAAGGGACCGTATTCTTAGTACCGCTTCGAACAGGCGGCTATGGAAGGGGCGTCGTGGCCAGATGCAGTTCAAAGGGTAAGATTGTTTTTGGTTACTTTTTCGGCCCACGCCTTATGGGTATTGAGGAATGTCATTTTGATGACTTGAGCCCGGAGGAAACAGTATTGCGCCTGAGATTTGGTGATCTTGGATTAATTGATGGCGAGTGGCCCATAGTGGGATTAATTCCGAACTGGAAGCGCTCTCATTGGCCGATGCCTGATTTTATTCGAGTAGAGGATCGAATCGGTGACGAAAGAAAATATTTGGTACGCTACTCCGATTCTGACCCATCCATAAGATTGTTCGAAACACCTCAGATTGAGAATTCTGATTTTCAGCTCGACGTATTATCGGGTTACGGTCTTGTAGAAATTAAACTAACGAAGTTGCTCGGTGGCTAAGCCACAACCACGGTGACAAACTCCTTCGAAGCGTCGGCCGCCTTCGTGCACGCGGCCCGTGCGATCGCGCTATCGACAATCGGCCGGGCGATCCTGCAGATCGTGGCGTGTGCAACGCCAGGGGTCAACGCGTTCGCGTGTGCCGCCGTGGGGGCCGGGCTCACGCTGGCGGCGGGGGGAACGCTGAAACAAGCCTTCATCGGCGCGGCGATCGCGTTCGTGCAGATCGGGACTTATACTAGAATCCATCAGGCCATCGGAGGCGCAAGGTTGACAGTTCAAACTCCCAATAGCAGTCACGTATTCATTGGAAACGGTCGATGACAGCGATTTATCAAAATCTTCAGCATCAAGATGACGTACTTAATGGAGTGCGCGTGCGAAGTGCTGCTGAGCTGGCCGAAGTCATAAATCAGATTTCAGAGAACCCTGGCTTCATCGCCGAGCTTGTTTTTGAGAATAAGAAGCGCCTCGAATTTGGCGTGGGGCCCATAGCGTACTGCGCGCAGATCACCAATATTGATGACCTTCCTCCATACCTTGTAGCGAAATCAAAGGCGCCGCACTTTAAACAGATGTCGGCTTTCTATCTGCTGGACGGATCATTAACGGAGATATCGCCCCAGCATCAGATTTCGCAGCGTGAATTAGCTGATGTTCTTGAACGCTTTATTGCGTGCGGAGAGGCATCTCCCGCTGTGGAGTGGGACTCGATTTGAGATTCTGTTCCACCTGTACCCGCGGCCGCCTCCGGACTGCACCGGCCGGACGATCCTGCAGATCGTGGCGTGCGCGACACCAGGGACGCACCGGGATTTTGCGATTTACGGATCCCCGATGATCTTACGGACGCAAGCAACCGCATTTGCGGTTCCTCTCTCGGCCTGAAGCTTGTTTCCAATTGTCTGTGCGGTCTGTCGAAATCGTTCCGTCTTGGTCAGTGCGCGCAAGGATGCTTCGAGGCGGTCAGGCGACCAGTTTCGCATCGGCAGCGGCTTGGGGCCTGCGCCTATCGAGGCAATACGATGCCCCCAGAACAGCTGGTCGAATCCTAGAGCACACACCAGTGTCGGCAGCCCGGCCCGCAAGCCGGTCGCGGTAGAGCCGGCACCTCCGTGGTGTAGCAGAGCGTCAACTTTCTCGAAGATCCATGAGTGTGGAACCTCTCCCAAAGAATAGAATTGATCATGATCGGCAGGGCCTAGTTCTAATCCGGCCCAGCCACGCGAGATGATCGCCCGCATGCCGAGGCGGCGAAGTGAGTGCTTCAATATCGCCAGATTTTCTTGCGCATTGGGGATCGGCATGCTGCCGAAGCCGACATAAATGGGTTTAGAGCCCGAAGCGAGAAAGGCCGAGACGCTTTGAGCCGTATCGGAGTCGGGCTCGCCACACAGCGCGGGATCATAAAACCAGTACCCAACGACATGGTCTTTGTCAGACCAGTCGCTGGGAACAGGTAGAACGTGCCGGCTGAATCCGTAAATCCTGGGGATGGGCCGTCCGGCGATCGTAAAGGCTGCCCAGCTTGCCGGTTCGGGAGAAAGACCAAGGACATTCCTCCGCCAAGCGGTGATCTTGCGTCGCGATAAATATCGCGCCCTTAAGGCGACCTCCGACGAGAGGCGATTCAACCAAGGGCCCATATTCTGGTATGGCGAGAGAGCACTGGGAAAGTGGCGCGTCGGCATTGCCGGCTGCAACAGCAACGCCGCGGCGGGCAGCTTACGCGCTTCAGCCAGATCACAAACCAAGTGTGACAGCACACTGAATAATACGGCATCTACGCCTTCTGATGCGGTGATCAAATCTTCAAGCTGGTCTTGAAGCGGCCGCTCCAGCAATTCGCCCAAGTTGATGAGCGCGCTGACGGGAGACAACGTAAGCTTTCGGGCGTTTTCCTCCTCTAGGACCCAAGCTTTGACGTCTCTTCCGAGCCGCCGGTAAGCTAGGTCACCTGTCTCGATCCAAGACTGGTAGTCATCGGCTGCTGCGACGACAGGCTCATAGCCAGCTTCCTTGAGACCTTGGGCGATCGCCAAAAATGGTTGAATATCGCCACGTGTTCCTTGGCAGGCCAGAAGAACGACGCGTCGCTTGTGATGGAAATAGGTCAAGCTTATCTCGTTGGCGGCGAACCAGAGGATATCCGCTTCCTTTTCTTGATGACCGAGTTGCTTATTTGCAAGCTTAATTCCCAGCCAACGGCCACTAGACATTGATACTAGTTAATGGGTGGGAGGATTGGGGCTGCAAAGGTTTGGCGGCCATGGCTTGCCGAAGCTGCCGAGCAGAAAGGCGATCCGCAGCTAGCCGCCTGTCGTGGTTTTGTAAGGATTCGGCGGGCTGCCGAAAATGCCCTGAACGCTGCCGGCGGCTGAGGCAAGCGCTTTGGCTCCTTTGAACATCAAGCGCGCGCCGTGCCTGCGTGCCACCGCCAGCACAGGGACGCTCACCACCAGTTGAGCGACCCCGCCCGCAAAACGCCCCGCCGCCTTGGGAACGGTTTGCGACAGGGCATATCCAACGCCGCGGCGTTTCCGTTGCGACCAGTAATTATTGGCCGCCGTGCGGTGAGCGCGCTTTAATTGCCAGGCGAATGACAATCTCTCCTCGGTTATTTCCTCCGACAATACAGCATCGTCCACCCAGACAATTGTTCCGCCCATATCGGTTAGCCGGTAAAAAAAATCGGTATCGCTGCCACCCGTGAAGCGAAGGGATTCGTCAAAGCGGAAATCCTGCCGGGGCGGGTCGAACCACGACATGCGCAGCAGCGTATTGCTGGTTCCGGCGGTAGTCTGGAGCTGCCCGCGCGGCTTCGTCTTTCGCTTCGGCGGCGCCATCCAGATCGGTAGATCAGGCGGGACCGGCGCGAAAACCGGACCCGTCACCACGTCGGCATTCAGTTCGCGCGCGCCGCGCCGCATGGCTTCGAGCCAGCCGGGCTCGGCGACCTCGTCGTCGTCAATGAAGGCCATCCAGTCCGCACCATGCGTGCGCGCGGTTTCGATGCAGCGATTGCGTGCAATTGGAATGCCGAGATCCGGCTCGTGAACGTATAAAATTTGAACAGCAGGAAACCGCGTGGCAAAATCGTCGATAATTGTCCTGGCGCGCTGCTCGGTATCGTTTTCGACAATAGCCATCGCGTCTCCGCAATTGGCGTCGCGGATTTGCGGCAGAATAGAATTCAGGCAATCAGTCAGCATTTTCGGCCGCCGCCGCGTGCAGACTGAAACGCAGATCTTCATGGCCCATGATCCTCCGGCTCGCTCCGGGCCCGCTTTGGTGTGCGCCGCGGCCAGACGAGTCCGCTTCGGCGCTCCCGCCGTGTCCTTCAGAGCACGCCGGCCGATCCGATGGCAACACCTACCTGGTCGGGTTGGGAAGCCTGTACCCGTCGTGGGTGAGCAATGGCGCGCCGACGCAGGTGAAGATGAGAACTATATCTACTCCATAGCCCTCCAAAGCCCTCCTTTAGCTAGCCCGCCACCGTTTTGGGAAAACCGGCATCACAAGCGGACTGGCGTATTTGGGGAACGATCCTCGAACAATCGCTGTCACCCGCGAAATCTCAGCGTTTCCACCAGAAGGGCAAATGCCGACGAAGCGTGTCGCCGGTGCGGATAATAAAGGTGATAGCCGGGCAGATCGGGCGTGAATTTGCCCAGTACCCGTACCAGCGCGCCCTCGTCGAGGAACCGCTGGACCTGGTCGAGGGGCAGATAGGCGAGGCCATGGCCGTCGAGCGCGGCATCGAGGATCAGGTCGATGCTGTTGAGGGTAAGCGGCCCGTCGATCCGCACGCGCGTTTCGCGCCCTCCGCGGATCAGCCGCCAACCGTTCAACGTGCCGGAGGTCGGCAGTCGCAGATTGACGGCACGATGGTCGATGAGCTGCGCCGGCGAAGCCGGAACCGGGTGCAGCCGGAAATAGCCGGGTGAGCCGACGATCGCCATCGGCGTGTCCGGCCCAATCCGCAGGGCGATCATGTCCTTGGCGATGTCTCCTCCTAGCCGGACACCCGCGTCGAACCGGTCGGCGACGACATCGGCGAGGCCGTAGTCGATCGTAATCTCCACCTTGATATCAGGGTTGTCGGGAAGCAGTCGCTTCATGGCCGGAACGATGATCGTCTTGGCTGCGTGCTCCACCGTCGTGATACGGATCGTTCCGGACGGTCGGTCGCGCAATTCGCCGAGCGAGGCGACCGCGGCGTCGAGATCGTGCAGCATCGGGCCAAGTGTTGCGATCAAGCGCTCGCCGGCCTCGGTAGGGGCTACGCTGCGCGTCGTCCGCGACAGCAGCCGCATTCCCAGCCGCTCCTCGATCCGACGCACGATCTGGCTGAGCGCGGATTGCGCCATGCCGAGACGTTGCGCCGCCTTCGTGAAGCTGCGTTCCTCGGCGACGACGACGAACGCCGCGAGATCGGCGATTTCGTCCCGCCGCATTCATCACCTCAGTGATAGGCCCAATAAGGATTATCCGTCTAATTCACGCAATCTTTCTGACCTAGATTACGTCCATGGGCAAGGGCGAACCCCAATGAACGTCGCGCTAGGCCAGAAAGCTTCAACAATGGAGACTGGAAATGGGCAAGATCAGCTTCGCCAATTCGAACAACAAGACGATCACCATGTCGGCGGTGATCAATTTCCCCGAAGGCTTCGACGAGAAGAAGCATTATCCAGCAATCGTCGTGTCGCATCCGGGCGGCGGCGTGAAGGAGCAGACCGCCGGCACCTATGCGAAGAAGCTCGCCGAACAGGGCTTCGTCACCATCGCCTATGACGCCTCCTATCAGGGCGAGAGCGGCGGCGAGCCGCGGCAGCTCGAAAATCCCTATATCCGCACCGAGGACGTCAGCGCCGTCATCGACTATCTCACGACGCTGGCTTACGTCGATAGCGACCGCATCGGCGCGATGGGCATCTGCGCCGGCGCCGGTTACACCGCCAATGCCGCGATCCAGGACCGCCGCATCAAGGCGATCGGCACGGTGAGCTCCGTCAATATCGGCTCGATGTTCCGCAATGGCTGGGAGAGCAACGTCAAGTCGATCGATGCACTGCCGTATGTCGAGGCCGGCTCGAACGCCCGCACCTCGGACGCCGAGGGCAAGGGGTACGCCACGATGCCGCTCGCGCCGTTGACGGAGAAGGATGCGCCGAACGAGGAGCTGCGGCAGGCGTGGGAATACTACCACACGCCGCGCGCCGAATGCGCCACCGCGCCTGGTGTCGCGACGCTGCGCAGCTTGAACCAGATCATCACCTACGACGCCTACCACATGGCCGACATATATCTGACGCAGCCGATCCAGATCGTGGCCGGCAGCAAGGCGGGCAGCAAGTGGATGAGCGACGATCTCTACGATCGCGCCGCCAGCACCGACAAGTCCTTCCACATCGTCGAGGGCGCCAATCACATGGATCTCTACGACGGTCAGAAGTTTGTCGATGAGGCTGTTTCGGTCCTTGCTCCCTTCTTCCAGACCAAACTCTCGGCCGCCGCCACGGCACAAGCCGCCGAGTAGCCGAGACACCGATACAATGAGCGCGCAGCGCTCCACCTGCGACAGGAGACACACATGGAAACCGTCAGCATTCGCAATCCCGGCATGTATTGGGATATCGCCGCCAACATTCACTTTCCGCCCAACTTTGATGCCGGCAAGCGCTATCCGGCGGTGGTCTCAAACCATCCCATCGGTAGCTGCAAGGAGCAGACAGCAGGCAATGTCTACGGCGCGGCGCTGGCCAAGGCCGGCTTCGTCGTCATCGTGCCCGACGCCAGCTTCCAGGGTGGCAGCGGCGGTGAACCGCGCTGGATCGAAGATCCCGAGCAGCGGGTAAAGGACTATCGCGACGTCATCGATTACGCTCAGTCCCTGCCTTTTGTTGATCCTGACCGGATTGGCATCCTCGGCATCTGCGGTGGCGGCGGCTACTCGATCAAGGCCACGATCATCGACAAGCGGATCAAGGCGCTCGTCAGCATCACCGGCGTCAACTTCGGGCGGCTGATGCGCGAAGGCTTCAGCAACTTCGATCCGGTCGGCGCGCTCGAAGGCATGGCTGCGCAGCGCACTGCCGAGAATGCGGGAGCAGACGAGCGGATCAACATTTTCCTGCCCGGCAGCGTCGAAGAGGGCAAGGCCGCCGGCATCGCCGACATCGATGTGCTGGAGGCGACCGACTACTACCGCAACCGTTGCCCGGCCGAGGGGTCGGGCACGCGGATGCTGGTCTCACATGCCGCATCGGCAATTGCATGGGATGCTTTTGCCTTCGCCGAAACGCTGCTGACGCAGCCGATGATGGTGGTGTTCGGTGACAAGCCCGGCGGCTTCGGTGCCTATCGCGACGGGATGGAAATCTACGGCCGTGCCGCGTCGAAGAACAAGGAATTGGTCGTGGTCGAAGGCTGGTCGCACTACGACCTCTACGACAAGCCCGAGCCGGTGCGTCTGGCGCTGGAAAAGCTGGTGCCGTTCCTCAAAACGCATCTTGGCGGCGCGGCGGCCGCAAGCCGGCCGCAGGCGGCCGAATAGACGCGGGCTTTCTCCAGCGAACGGCGCGGGATTCCGCGCCGCTCCGAATCTTATGAGGATCGAAAATGACGAGAGTGCTTGTTCTGGGTGCTGGCGGCCAGATCGCCCGTCACGTCGTGGCCATGCTGGATAGCGACGCCGCTGTATCGCTGACACTGTTCGCTCGCAGCCCGGCAAAACTGACGCAAACGCCTGCCAACGCCAAGATCGTTCAGGGCGATGTGCTCGACAGCGCGAAACTCGACAGCGCGGTCAAGGGGCAGGACATCGTCTATGCCAATCTAACCGGTGAGAATCTCGATGCTCAGGCCAAGGGTGTGATCGCGTCGATGCAGGCCATGGGCGTCAAGCGACTGATTTTCGTGCTGGCGCTTGGCATCTATGACGAGGTGCCGGGCAAGTTCGGCGAGTGGAACAACGCGACCATCGGCGAGGAGTTGAGACCGTTCCGCCGCGCCGCCGACGCCATCGAAGCCTCGAAGCTCGATTACACCATCCTGCGCCCCGCCTGGCTCACGGATGAAGACGAGGTGGACTACGAATTGACGGAGCGTAACGCCCGGTTCAAGGGCACCGTTGTCTCACGCAAGAGCGTCGCAGACCTGATCGTGAAAATGATCCGCTCTCCAAGCCTTCATCTGCGCGGCAACGTCGGCGTCAACAAGCCGGGGACCGACGGTGACAAGCCTTACTTCATATAGGAGGGATGTCAGAGTTCGCTCGTTTCTGTGAAACGCGAGAGAAGCGGGAGTAGACCCTTTCCGCTTCGTTCCGGACCAGAAATCGCTATTCGACCGGAAGCGATTCGAACTTTTTTACCGCCAAACGCCGCCGTTTTTACGCTTTTTCGCGCACGGACCATCTCCCGCTCTTCGCGCGGGCGTAGTTCCAGCGGTTATCGGTGGCTTTAAAGGTCAATCGGCGTATTTGGCGCACCCGACAGGATTCGAACCTGTGACCTTCGCCTTCGGAGGGCGACACTCTATCCAGCTGAGCTACGGGTGCTTTACCGGCCGGTCACGGCCGCCAGAGGTGGGCATGCATAACCCATTCGTAGGGCATCCGCAAACGCGGACATCGCGGGCCGCCTCCCGGCCGCACGGGCCCGCGCTAAACATGCAGCAAGGCGGCGCTCTTTACGGCGCCGCCTTGGGATGTCTTTGTACAGGTTTTGGCAGATGCCCGGCTGCGCAGGGAGACGAATATCCTAGTGCCGGCAGGGCATGGCGGTAACGACACATTTGGCCTGCAGGATTGCGCCCTTCTTACAGTCCCATTGAACGCCGCGCGCATAACGGAACGACGCATAACGCGGGCCCCAGCGGTCGGCCACCTTGCTTTCCCAATCAGCCACGGCGAAGGCGCGAGCATTCTGGGTGCCGACACCGAACAGACCCTGGCCGGTTGCGCGGCCTTCCATGCGCGTGTGGCAGTAAGGATTGTAGCGCGCGGCCTCCGCGGCCGCCGAGAAGGCAGTGGCGCAAACCGTTGCGGCGATCAGAGCTGACGCAAGGCCCTTATGCGAAATCATGTGGTTCCCTTTCGAGTGGCGAAAATCCTTGGGTGGCAAATGCATGATGGCAATCACGCAGCAAGCGCAAGTGTTTTAGGGCTTGAGGGCCTATTTGAGGCCACGTTGCGGCATTGTGCAAATATTGATGCTATGAAATTGTGCGCTTACGCTCCGGCAAAACGCCGGGTCTGAAGTCCGCGCTATGCGCCGTTCCACGCCCGACAGAAGCGGCACGTCAAACCGGAGAGCAAGATGCCGGAATTCAAACCGCCGCGGCCCGGCGAGATCGAGATCGAGCTGCCGGTCGCTTTTGATGCAGGTGTGTATTTCATCGGGCGCATTCGCACACCGTGGACATCGACGTCGGACTGTCCGAAAAGTTCAAGCCAGCGTTCGGATGTCGTGGCCACGATCGAGATTTTCCCACCCTTCACCGCCGGGCTCAGGGATCTGGGGTTGTTTTCGCATGCCCTGGCTCTCTATTGGCTGGATCGCGCGCGGCGCGACCTCATCGAGCAGGTTCCCAGCCATTTGGCGACGCCGCGCGGTGTGTTTGCCCTGCGCTCTCCCGTCCGGCCCAATCCTATTGGATTGGCGGCCGTGGAAATCGTTGACGTGGGTGCAAGCAGCCTTCGGGTACGCAACATCGATTGCATCGACGGAACCCCGCTCATCGATTTGAAGCCTTATTATGCCTCGATCGATGCCGTATCGGATGCGACGCGCCCCTGAAAGCTAGGGCTCTCCAGCTCTGGCTCTCAGGAACTGGCGTTGCGCGCTGGGCGTGCGGCCAAACCAGCGTTGCGCAGCGCGCGTAAAGGCGGATAGCTCCGAGAAGCCCAGATGCAAGGCGATTTCCGTCATTGTGACATTCGAGACTTTCAGAAGCTCTTCGGCGCGCGCCTTCCGGGCATCATTGAGGATCTCCTCGAACGTCTTGGAGGATTGAGATGCAAGCCGCGCCTGAAGCGTCCGCGGAGGACAATTGAGATAGGTAGCGATCTCGTCCAGTGAAACGCGGCGCTCGGGCATCAATTTTTCGATTGCCGCGCGGGTCTGTTCCAAGGTGCCCACGTCTGGAGAGGGCAACTCCGCCATCATGCGCTCGCCATAGCTCTCCAGCACGGCGCGAAGTCCTGGCTCGGCGTGCGCGATGGGTTGTCTCAGGGTGGCCGCATCGACATGGATGGCATTGCGCCCCGCAAGGAAGTTGACGTTCTGCCCAAAGACGTTGTGCACTTCCGCTTTGTTCAAAGGGGCGTTCTGCATTTCGACTTCGAGGGGCTGCCAGCCGGGATTCGCGACGATCATTTTCAGGCGCAGTGTGAGCAGGGCCGCGGCGAAGCTCCCCAATTGCGTGAAAGGATATCCGATCGCGTCGGGCCATCTCCACCATAAAACGCCGCCTCTTGGGCTTTCCTCGAACGTCATCCGGCGCGGTTCGCCCAGTAAAGGCACAAAACGAGCGACCGTGCGCATGGCGTCGGCGACCGTCCTTGAGTGAACAAACAGAAAGCCCAGTACGCCTGTTCCGCCGACGGGAAAGCTACGGGCAAACTGAATACCCAGTGCCGGGTCTCCAGCAGCTGTGGAGGCTTCTTCGAACAGCCTGGCGACGGTGTCGAGGCGCAGATTACGCTCAGGGTCGGTAATGTCAGCAAGCGTAAGACCGGCGCGGGCAAAAATTTCCGTTGCTGAAAGCCCTCTGCCTTCCAGAAATCTGGCGAACTCCTTCAAGATGATCGCGCGTACTACGGGAGGTGAATTGGGCATGATCTGGAAGGTCGTTGAATTTGTGCGGACACGGGAATGTGAGTAGGCGTATGATAATTTGATGCCGGTAGATGCGTATACGATCAAGGAATGTTGCGCACACAGTCAAGCGCCGAATTATGAATTCTTATACAGCCTCTTGCTTCAGCATAACCACATCGCCAAGTAGGTTTTTTATCTGGTTCCGGAACCGGGAGGTTTATTCAGTGGCCAAGAAAACGCGCATGTTCATCGCATCCAACAGCACAATACATCTTCTTCACAGGGCGGGCCAACTCGCCGACGAAGCCTTTCTCTCCGCCCTCGGAAGAGACGGCATCACGGCCCGTCAGTTCATCGTCCTCGACATCGTGGCGCGCGAGGACAATCCAAGCCAAACCACGATTTGCGAGCTATCGGGCATTGACCGTTCGACGCTTGCTGACATCGTGCGCCGGCTGGTTTCGCGCGGTCTTCTCGCGCGTAAGCGCACGCGCGAGGATGCACGGCGCTACGCGGTGCGAATTACAGATGCCGGACAGAAGGTTCTCGACGTCGCCATGGGTGTTGCCCGCGATGTTGAAGACACCGTCTTGGGCGTACTGCCCTCGAACCAGCGGGCTGATTTCCAGAACGCACTGCGTTTGATGGTGGAGAAGCTCCAGGTCCGCCAGGAGCAGTAGTCGCATCTGTGATGACGTTGTTGCGAGTGCGCCCTATAGTGGCGTCATGAGCAAGTCATCTTCTGCCAAACCCGATGCCGCGTCTACCTCGAGCCCCGAGGAGGACGCGGCGCCCGTCGCCAAGGGTAGCCACGTCTATCTCATTGACGGTTCGGGGTACATTTTCCGGGCTTTTCATGCGCTCCCACCGTTGACGCGGCCTTCCGACGGGCTTCCCGTCGGTGCGGTACACGGCTTCTGTGCCATGCTTTGGAAGCTGCTGCGTGAGAGCAAAGCGTCTGAGGCGCCAACTCATATCGCGGTTGTGTTCGACGCGGGTCGAGAGACATTCCGCAACAAAATCTTCTCGGACTATAAGGCTCACAGGCCCCCGCCGCCTGAAGAGCTTGTGCCGCAGTTCGCGCTCATCCGCGATGCCGTCCATGCTTTCAACGTCGCTTGTGTCGAGCTTGACGGTTACGAGGCGGACGACATCATCGCAACCTATGCGCGCCAGACGGTCGATGCCGGTGGCGAGGCGACCATAGTCTCGTCGGACAAAGATCTGATGCAACTCGTCGAACCGGGCGTGATCATGCTCGACGGCATGAAGAACAAGCGCATCAGCCGCGATGAGGTGATTGAAAAGTTTGGCGTGCCGCCTGACAAGGTCGTTGATGTTCAGGCCCTCGCCGGGGACTCGATCGATAATGTTCCGGGCGTCCCCGGTATCGGCATCAAGACCGCTGCCGAACTGATCAACGAATACGGCGATTTGGATAGCCTGCTGGCGCGGGCGAGCGAGATCAAGCAGCCCAAGAGGCGGGAAAAGCTGATCGAGTTTGCCGATCAGGCGCGGTTGTCGCGCGATCTGGTCATTCTGAAGAATGATGTGCCCGTTAATACGCCACTTGAAAGTCTGTCTGTGCACGATCCCAAGGCCGATGAATTGCTGGCCTTTCTGCGCCGCATGGAGTTCAGCACGCTTACGAAGCGGATTGCAGAAGGATTAGGGGCGCCGGTGCCACCGCCTTTGGAGGTTTCGGTTGGCAGCTCGATAAAGCCAGCCGGCGGCCAATCCGGTGCGCAGCCTGCCGACCCAGTCGCCGCGAAAGCTGCCGTATCGGCGCCTGCGGGAGCCACGCCTTCGGCGAGTGTCGCTTTCCACCACGCCGCCGTTCTCAAGTCTCCCATCAATCCTGCGTCGAGCACGCTGATTACCAATCTGGAAAATCTCAAGTCCCTGGCCGAAAGCGCTCGCGCGCGTGGCCGTTTTGCTGTCAGCGTCCATACCGCAGGACCCGACGCCATGCGCAGCGAAATTGTGGGACTTTCGTTCGCGCTGGCCCCTGGAAACACCTCTTATCTGCCGCTGGGTCATCGCACGGGTGCGAGTGATCTGTTTGCCGGCAGTGGGCTTGCGCCGGGCCAGATCGGTACAAGGGAAGCCATCGAGGTTCTCAAGCCGCTTCTGGAGGATGAGGGCGTCCTGAAGATTGGCCACGACCTGAAGTCCGGATTGCTGACGTTGGCCTGCCACGGTGTCGATGTGACGCCATGCGACGATGTCATGCTGGTGTCTTACACACTGGATGCCGGCAAGGGCGGACACGGCCTGGAGGAACTGGCTGAACGCCAACTCGGCCATGCCGCGATGAGCCTCGAACGCGCCTTGAGCCATGCAGCCGGCGCCAAGAAGGCTGACCGTTCCTTCGACGGAGTGCCTATCGCGCAGGCGCAGGCGTACGCTGCTGAATGCGCAGACATCATCCTGCGGCTGTGGATGAAGTTGAAGCCGCGCTTGGCGGCCGAGCGCATGACGCGCGTTTATGAAACGCTGGAGCGGCCACTCGTTCCCGTCATTGTGAACATGGAACGTGCCGGGATCGAGGTCGATCCGGCCATTCTGGCGCGCCTGTCGGGCACCTTCGCGCAGCGCGCCGCCCAAGCAGAAGATCGCGTTTGCCAGCTTGCCGGGCAAAAGTTCAACCTGGGCTCTCCCAAGCAGCTGGGAGAATTTTTATTCGATACCTTGAAGTTGCCGGGTGGCAAACGAACGAAGACCGGGCAGTGGGAGACCCGCGCCGGAACCCTCGACGATCTGGCCGCCAACGAAGATCTGCCCGGAGATGCCCGTCTTCTCATCAACACCATGCTGGAGTGGCGCCAGCTTACCAAGCTGAAGTCGACCTATACGGACGCGCTGCCGAACTTCATCAATCCGCAGACACACCGCATTCATACCAATTATGCGCTCGCCGCCACGACGACCGGCCGGCTTGCCTCATCCGATCCCAATCTTCAGAACATCCCTGTGCGCACGAAGGAAGGGCGCGAGATCCGCACCGCCTTTGTCGCGCAGGCAGGTTATCAGCTCGTATCGGCCGACTACTCGCAAATCGAGCTGCGCGTGCTGGCTCACATCGCAAACATTCCCCAGCTCAAGAAAGCGTTCGCGGACGGATTGGATATCCACGCCATGACGGCGTCCGAAATGTTCGGCGTACCTGTCAAGGACATGCCGGGTGAGGTGCGCCGGCGCGCGAAGGCCATCAACTTCGGCATAATCTACGGCATCTCGGCGTTCGGTCTGGCCAACCAGCTTGGCATTTCCAAACAGGAGGCCGGCGAGTACATCACGACTTACTTCAGGCGTTTCCCCGGCATTCGCGACTATATGGAGGCGACCAAGAAAGCGGCGCACGCCAACGGCTACGTGGAAACCGTTTTCGGGCGGCGCATTCATTATCCTCAGATCAATACCAAAAATCCCTCCATGCGCGGCTTTCTCGAGCGCGCGGCCATCAACGCGCCGATCCAGGGCTCGGCTGCCGACATAATCCGGCGCGCCATGATACGTATGGCGGCAGCAATCGGCGCGGCCAAGCTTCCGTCTGCGCGCATGCTGCTGCAGGTTCACGATGAACTGGTCTTCGAGGTGAAGACTGCTGAGACTGCGGGGCTGATCGAGACCGCGCGCGCCGTCATGGAGAAGGCGGCGGAGCCCGCCGTGCGGCTTTCCGTGCCCATCCACGTCGATGCCAAAGCCGCTGCGAACTGGGACGAAGCGCACTAAAGGTCACGCAAGAGCGAAAACTGCGCACGGTTACCATCCGTGAATTGCCGTTCGGCCGCTTTTTTCCTAAGCAGATTCGATATTTGATGGTCCTGTGTGGGGGGAACTTCATTGCTACGACAGCTTGCCCGGCGCGCCGCCTCCGCAGTCGTCATGCTTATTGCGGCGTCTACGCTCCTGTGTCCGCAGCGTGCTCTGGCCGATACTGCCGACGCCGCGGCAGCAAAATATTCGATCAAGGTTTTCGTTTCGGAGTCCAGGGACGGCTGTTTCTCGTCGGGCTCCGTGGCTGCGATGAAATATTACGTCAACCGGCGCATCAGCGAGCTCAACGCTCTGCCTGAGTTCTCCGGCCGCCGTCTGCGCGCCGACATCTATAATGATTTCCGCGACAACGACACTGCGATCGCCAACGTCAGGAAGGCGTTGGATGATCCCACCACGCTCGCCATGATCGGCCTTTCGGGATCCAGCCGGGGCAAAGCCGTGTTCGAGGCGGTTGGCGAGGACATCGCAAAGCGCAATATTCCTTTCATAACCGATCAATCCGTAACGGGCAGCCTGGCGCCTTTTCCCAACGTCTTCACCATGCGTCCCTCGCAGGAAAGCGAGCGTGTGCCTGTCATTTCCCAGTTCCTGAAGGACGGGAAATACGCGCGTCCCGCATTCATTGGGATCAGCGACAATCCAGGGTCGGCGGAGGCGGCGCGGCTTTTGCGTGATGGGCAGGGGGCACAGTCGTCGCTCGTCGCCGAGCATGCCATCCCTGTTAAAGATGGCGCACCCTCGATGATGGATCTGAAAGCGGCCGTGCAGGACATCAAGGCAAAGGACGCAGACATCGTCCTCGTGCAGTTGGGGTCGGCCGCGATGGAAGAGTTTCTCAAAGAGGCAACAGCCCAGCAGCTGCGCTCGCCGGTCTTCCTGCTGACCGACGGCGAACGCATCTTCTTCTCCCAAGCGGCCAAGGATTACGACGCCGCACTCTATCAACTTGGCTGGTCGACGCTGCCCTTCGTCTACAACAGTCGCTTGCGCCGCCAGATGCTCGATGGCGGCAGCGCCCGCTGGTTGTTTGCCGACGTCAAGAATTCCGCCGCCCAGGGCTGGAAGGATGGCTCGTGTAAGATACCGCCCGAGGGCATCCCGGAAAATCCGCTCGATCCGGTCAACTTGCGCGCTATCAGCCGCGGTGCCGCCTATGGCGATATGACAGGCCTTGTCGGCGAAACCACCAAGCTGTCACCTCCTGAACTGAGCCTGGCCGAACTTCGCGCGCGGATCATCGAAGCGATCAAGTCGGACTATGCGACGGGCCGCGGCGCTTATCGTGGCAAGTTCGATGACTGGTCGTTCCATCCGATGGGCCGGACCGCAAGCAAGACGCCGATGGTCCTCGTGAAAAACCGGGGCATGGACGGCAAACGGCTTGCGGGGCGTCAGTACGCAAAATTGCGCAACGACACGCTGCATGAAATCAAGACGATCTACATGGACGTCGACGTCACGCGGCTGTTTCGCATCGATGATGACGAAAAGAGCTTCTTTGCCGAGTTCTTTCTCACCATGAACGCCGATAGCGGCATCCCGGTATCGAGCATCAATTTTTCCAACGCCTTCTTGGATGCCGAAGACGGCGGGCCGAAGTTGACCATCCAGCCACTGAACGAGGCTGCAGGCGGCGGCATCTATCCGGAAAACGTGCGCATCTACAAAATTACGGGGAAGTTCATGTCCCGGCCGGATTTCTCACGCTATCCCTTCGATACGCAGCTTTTTTCCATCGAGCTGAAACCTAAGGACGGGGAGGCTGCGTTCATCATCCAGCCGCCGCCTGCGGCGATGCGGGACCGCGTTCTGGAGACCGATGGCTGGGTTCTGCGTGACCAGTACGTGGGCTATGACGGGGATTACATACCCATTACGGATGCGCGCTCCGACGCCAAGAGCATCGTGCCGTTCTACAAGGCTGAGTTCGGCTACGTCATGCAGCGCGAGGCGACCGACTATTATCTGCGCGTCGTCATTCCGCTCGTTTTCATTCTGATCGTCGCCTTCCTGTCGATCTTCATTCCGCGCGAGAATTTCGAAGCCATCGTCACCATCCAGGTGACGGCGCTGCTATCGGCGGTCGCCCTGTACTTCTCCATTCCGAAAGTCGGCACCGACGCGGCGACCGTGTCAGACCGTATCTTCCTTGTCGATTATCTTGCCGTCAGCATCATGATCGCGATTTCGATCGCGCGCGTAAACCCACTGTTGCGCAAGGCGCGGGGACTCGACCGGGTCCTCAAGGCGGTGCACGTTCTAGGCACGCCGCTGCTCGTTGCTGCGATGGCGTATTATCTCGCCAGCATGCACTTTAGCCAGCAGGCGCAGGTCTGGTACGGGCAGGATACGCAGATCTCCGAAAGCGAGACGGCCAATAGCAAATAGGATGCGTACCGGTTGTCGGATCGCGCCGCGGGACTTCCTATGCCTTGCGGATGGCCATGCCGCGGCGCGTCGTTGCGGCCGGTTGCACCTTGCGGCCTGGCGTCGGCTGAGGCCTGTGCATGGCTGCGAGTTCAGCGAGCGTGTGCGCATCGAGCACCGAAATAAATGCCGCAAGAGCGTCCCCGAACAGCGATGACAGAGGACCGGTCTTGACCGCATCCTCGCCGACGATCGCAACGCTGGTTTCCTCCATGGCCGACACGATATCGCCTATGCGAATGTCCTTTGCGGGCTTGGCGAGGCGAATGCCTCCGTTTGGCCCGCGGACGCTGGAAATGAAGCCGGCCCGTGACAGCAGGTGCACGATCTTGAATGCGTTCTGATGCGTGATATCGATTCGGTCGGCCAGGGTCGCGACCTTGACGAGGTCGTCCCCAGCAAGCGCACAATCAATGAGAATGCGAATGGCATGGCCGGTCTGTTTTGTAAGACGCATTCTTTTGAAACCTCATGTCGGTGTCGTGCGAGGGATTAGCACGCCGTTGCCAGGAAGAACTCCTAACCGCTTTCCGAGGGCATTGCAAAACTATACTATTTTGGTAAGTAATGGAACCCGTTTCATTACCCGCGCGCCGGGCCACAATGCTGGTGAATGGGGTCGCAAATCAACAAGTCTTGGGAGATCAAGAAATGACCAGAAGTGGCTTTTTCGGCGCGATGCTTGCGCCCATACTCGTCCTTGCCGGGGCGCCGTGCCAAGCTGCCGCACCTAAGCCGGCGGACGTGACGGCCGGTTATATGTCGCTTGCCGAGCATACGTATTCTGTCGCGTTGCAAAAGGCGAAGGATCTGGGGGCTGCGATTGACAAACTGCTCGCAGCGCCCAGCCCAGAGACGCTGGCTGCGGCGCGCGCGGCCTGGAAGGAGTCGCGCCACCCCTACCAGCGGACCGAGGGGCTCCGTTTCGGCAACAAGATTGTGGACGACTGGGAAGGCCGCGTGAACTCATGGCCGCTCGACGAGGGCCTGATCGATTATGTCGACACGAAGTCCTATGGCGATTCCAGCGATGAGAACCCCGCCTATACCGCCAACATCATCGCCAATAAGACGGTCAAGCTTGGCGACACGACGCTGGACGCCACCACCATCGACAAGGAGCTGATCAGCAAGCTCAATAGCCTGCTCGATGTCGAGGCCAACGTTGGCACCGGTTATCACGCGATCGAGTTTCTGCTGTGGGGGCAGGACCTCAACGGGACAGGTCCGGGCACGGGAAACCGTCCGGCGACCGACTACGATCTGAAGGCCTGCACGGGTGGAAACTGCGACCGCCGCCGCGCCTACCTCAAGGCTGCCTCCGATCTGCTCATCGATGATTTAGAGGAAATGGTCGGCAACTGGGGCGAAGGTGGCGCTGCGCGTAAGGAGCTGCTTGCAAAGTCGGAAGACGATCAGCTCGCGACCATTCTGACCGGGCTTGGTTCGCTGTCCTACGGCGAGCTTGCGGGCGAGCGCATGAAGCTTGGCGTGCTGCTGCATGATACCGAGGAGGAGCACGATTGCTTCTCCGATGACACCCAGAACAGCCACTACAACGATCAGCTTGGCATGATCTCCATCTGGAAGGGCGAAGCCGATTTCGGTAAGCCGTTCAAGGTTGCCTCCATCGCCGATTTGGCGCGCGCCAAGGACCCGGCCGCCGTCAAGCGGGTTGATGACGCCATGGCGGTGTCTCTCGCCAAGTTGAAGGCCATCAAGGACAAGGCCGAAAAGGGCGGCATGGCCTACGACCAGATGCTGGCTGCGGGCAATGAGGAAGGCAACAAGCTCGTTCTCGATGCGGTCGATTCGCTCGTAGCGCAGACGCGGGCCATCGAAGCTGTGGTTGCGGCACTTGGCCTCAAGATCACCGTGGAAGGCTCCGACAGCCTCGACAAGCCGGAGGCTGTTGGTGCCAAATAGCCCAAAGGGCGGCACGACAGGATCGAAGTGGGCATGGGCGCGCGAGCGCAAGTTTGGAAGCAGGCGTGTTTCTGCGCAGCGTTGGTAGTGTGTTGTCTGGCCGGTCCGGCATCCGGAGCAATTTCAGACAACACACAGCGCGTCTCTAATATCCTGGAAAAGCTTGTTATTCCTGGCTTTGAGCGGCTTGAGAGTTCTGCCGCTCAATTAGCACCGGCCGTCCGCGGCTGGTGCGCAACGCATAACGGGGCGGCGGACAAGAAAAAGTCCGCCGCGAAGGCTGAAAAGAAGGCTTTTGCCGCGCTTACGGCGGCGTTTCGCGAGACCGCGTCAGCCTGGGGCGGCGTGGAATTTTTGCGCTTTGGCCCTCTGGCGGCGAAAGGCCGGCGCGAGCGGTTCGCCTTCTGGCCCGATCCGCGTGGCGTGGTAGCGCGCCAGTTGCGCCAGATCCTGGCAGCAAAAAATCCAGCGCTATTGGAATCTGGTGCGCTCGCAAAGCAAAGCGCCGCGGTGCAGGGGCTCCCGGCGCTCGAGTTTTTAATTGTGCCCCCCGAAGATCCAAGCGGCAAGAAAGCGGCCTCCACGCAGAGCCGTGAGCAAGCAGACGAAAAGCAAGCTGCCGCGGATGCCGAAGGCGAGGTTTACCGCTGTCAGCTCGCGGGGGCCGTGGCGGACAACCTGGCCGCGCTCGCGCATGAGATTCGCGAGGCATGGACGCAGGATGGGGGGTATCGGCAAATAATGCTCGAGGCCGGTCCCGACCACAAAATCTACAAGTCCGACGCCGAGTCGGCGGGAGATCTGGTTCGGTCGCTGCTGACCGGTTTGCAGGTCATATCCGAAACGCAGGTGAAGCCGCGCGTCCGTGGTGCGCCCACTCAGACCGTAAAGAGCGCGAAGCCTGAAAAAAAGCCCAGCGGTCCTTTTGTGCGGATCAAGGCAGAGTCCGCCTACTTCGTAGGAGCCACGCGCGGGCTGAAGGCCCTTTATGACGGCCTCGATATGGAGGCCAGCCTCGCGCCGGATAAACAATGGATGAAGAGTTGGGCTGCGGGCGCATGGCGCGCTATTCTGTGGAGCGACGGCGTAGGTGGCGCGGTCAAGGGCGTCCACGCGGGTGCTGCCCCCTCGCGACGGGAAGTGGCCGGCCGCATAAACGGATTGCGGCAACTGATCGGAAGGGAGATGGCCAATGCGGCAGGTATTCCAATCGGCTTCAATGAGCTCGATGGCGATTGACCGCAGAACCGTTCTGCTTGGCACACTTTCGGCGATCGCGCTGGCGCGATTTGGCGGGCCTACCGCGATCGCCGCGGACACCCTGCAGGCCGCCTTCGTCAGTGCCGCGCGGATGCCTGATGGCAGCTATGCGATTTTGCTGCTAGCGGCCGACGGCAACGTGTTGCGCCAAGTGCCGCTCAACGCGCGCGGACACGACATTGCGCTCCATCGCGCAACGGGCCGGGCCGTCGCGTTCGCGCGGCGGCCGGGCACGTTCGCAGTCGCATTCGATAGTGCCAGCGCACGTGAGCCTGCTGTCTTCAATGCTATAGAAGGACGCCACTTTTACGGACATGGCGCCTTCAGCAGCGACGGCAGGCTCCTCTACGTCTCGGAGAACGACATCGCCAACGGCCGCGGCGTTATCGGACTCTATGATGTGGATGCCGGCTACAAGCGGATCGGCGAGCATCCAAGCCATGGCGTGGGTCCCCACGAGATCATCCTGTTGTCGGATGGCCGCACACTTGCCATTGCCAACGGCGGAATCGACACGGTGCCTGAGGCGGGCCGGGCGATGTTGAACCTCGACGAGATGCAGCCCAATCTTGCCTTCGCGGACGCCGAAAGCGGCGCGCTCATTGCGCGTCATGAATTGAGCGCCGACCTTAATCGGCTATCCATCAGACACATCGCGGCGGACGCGAACGGCGCGGTATGGTTCGGCGGCCAGTGGGAGGGTGATCCGGAGGCGACACCGGAGCTGATTGGGCGGGCAACGCGTGACACGCCTATCCGTCTCATTGCCCCGGCAACTGCGCTGGGCGGAGACCTGAAGGGCTACATCGGTTCGGTGGCTGTGGCCTGCGATGGCGGCATGATCGCGGCAAGCGCCCCGAAGGCTGGCCGCATCATCTATGTCAACACGGCGGACGGGGCCGTCGTCGACAATAGCCCGTTGCCCGACGGCTGTGGCGTGGCAGGTGAGGAGCATGCGCGCTTTTGTGTAACCTCAGGTCTGGGTGCATTCCGGCATGAGGCGCCCGGCACGCGCATCTTGAGCGAGCGCGTGCTGGAAGGCATTGCCTTCGACAATCACTTGCGCCGGCTGTGACGGCCTCGTTTCGGGAAGCTGGCAACCCGAACGGATCTACTCCGCGCGCGCGAGGAACGCTTTCAGATCCTCCTGCGTGTCGATATCGCGGGTGATTTCGGCGCTGGCCCATGGAAGAGCAAGCACGCGTGCCTTGTGAGCTTCCAGCAGGCCTTTGGCACCCTTGTCGCCGGTGAGTGTCGCGAGCGCACCAAATAAATCGGGAGGCCACAGCACGGGATGACCCTGGCTGCCGTCGGGCGCGGCAGGATGGACGATGGCGCCGGGATTGCGGGCGGCGGCTTCGGCGAGGGCAGCAATCAGCGGCGTCGTAACCCCGGGCATGTCAGCCAGCACGATCATGGCCGCCTGTGTTGTAGACGGCAGGGCGGTAATCCCGGCCCGGATTGACGTAGACAGGCCGTCGGCTGCAACCGGATTCAGGACAAACCTCCAGCGCCCCTCTCCGGCTGCGGCGCGCACAGCATCGGCATGCGCGCCCACGACGACCACGATATCTTCGACCGGCGCAGCGGAGACCTGGCCCAAGATCCGCGCAACCAGCGGGCGGCCATCCAAGGTTGCGGTCAGCTTATGCCCCCCTTCAAACCGCGAGGAGCAGCCAGCCGCCAGCACAATGGCCGCCAGGCCCGGCATTGGCGCGGGCGGTCTTGAGAATTGTGCGGGGGAAGGCGTATTCATGGATGCCTACAAACCACCTTGCGCGCCCGTGTGCAAATGGCGCGATTGCGCGGCCCTGTGCGCCGGTCTAGAAGCGCAGCCCATGACAAAGATTTTCCCGAACGCTTCGTCCCACGCTGACGCCGGCATTTCCCGTGAGCTCAAGACGAGCGCGCCCAAGGTCGGTTTCGTGTCGCTCGGTTGCCCCAAGGCGCTGGTCGACAGCGAGCGCATCATCACGCAACTTCGCTCGGAGGGGTATAGCATCGCGCCCGACTACGACGGAGCCGATGTCGTCGTCGTCAACACCTGCGGGTTTCTCGATAGTGCCAAGCGCGAGAGCCTGGAGGCGATCGGCGAGGCCATGGCGGCCAACGGGCGCGTCATCGTTACGGGCTGCTTCGGTGTCGAGGAGAACCGCATACGTGACGCGTATCCTGGCGTGCTGGCGGTCACCGGTCCGCATCAGTACGAGCAGGTTGTCACCGCCGTGCACGATGCGGTGCCGCCGCTGCACGATCCCTTCGTCGATCTGGTGCCCCCTGAGGGGCTGCATCTGACGCCGCGCCACTACGCCTATCTGAAGATCTCGGAAGGCTGCAACAACCGCTGCTCTTTCTGCATCATCCCATCGCTGCGCGGCGATCTTGTCAGCCGTCCGGCCAACCACGTGATGGCCGAAGCCGAACGCCTCGTGAAGGCGGGTGTCAAGGAACTGCTCGTCATTTCGCAGGATACCAGCGCTTACGGCCTCGATATCAAGTACGCGCAAAGCCAATGGAAAGGCGCGCCTCTGGCCGCGCGTTTTCTCGATCTGACGCGCGCGCTGGGTGATCTGGGCGCGTGGGTTCGCCTGCATTACGTCTATCCCTATCCCCATGTGGACGACGTGATCCCGCTGATGGCGGAGGGCAAGATCCTTCCCTATCTCGACATCCCCTTCCAGCATGCATCGCCCAACGTGCTGAAGGCCATGCGCCGGCCTGCACATCAAGAGAAGACGGCGGAGCGCATCCGGCGCTGGCGCGATATATGCCCCGATCTTGCGATCCGCTCGACGTTTATCGTCGGTTTCCCCGGCGAGACGGAGGAAGACTTCGCCTTCCTGCTTCAATGGCTCGAGGAAGCTAAAATCAACCGTGCCGGCTGCTTCAAGTACGAAGCCGTTGCGGGTGCCAAAGCCAACGCTCTGCCGGGCGCCGTTCCCGAGGAGGTCAAGGAGGAGCGCTGGCACCGCTTCATGGAAGCCCAGAGGAAGGTCAGCGCGACCCTGCTCGCCAAGAAGATTGGCCGGACCATCGACGTCATCATCGATGAGGTTGACGAGGACGGGGCGGCCGGCCGGTCGCGCTGGGATGCACCGGAGATCGACGGCAGCGTTTTTCTCGATGGCGACCATGGCGTTAAGCCGGGTGACATCGTGCAGGCGCAGGTGACGCAAGCAGATGAATACGACCTGGAAGCCGAGCGGCTTTGAGCGCGCCGATGGGCGGATGGTATAGTTAACAAATTCTAAGAGCTCTGGCGCTTTGCGCCCGAAATTGAAACACATTTCCGGCTCTGTTAACTGTATCTCAGAAGCCTGACGGTTAATGTGCCTTTGTCCATGCAACGATCAAGGCTGCTGGGCAGGTAGGGATTTGTTCCATGTTCCCCAGCCGGGAAACACCGGTTGATCCGGTCTCGTGCATCCTTGTGTTGCGTCGCGCCTGTGGGCCGTTTTTGCGGTTCGCAAGGTTCGCGCTCGCCGGTGTGCTTGCGCTGGCGGCAATGGGCGACGATGCGAGGGCCAAAACGCCCGGTGGCGTCCATTGCCATGGCAAAACCTGCCATCGCGTTTCCACACTCGCAGAGATGGACGGCAGCGTTGGCCGGTTCGGTGTGATGATGGCGTCGTTCTATGACGATTGTCGAACCGACCGCTTCAACACGTGTGGACTGACGAGCTCAGGCGAGGTGTTCCGCCCCGGCGAGCCGGACAATGCGGCAAGCCCCAACTTTCCCGACGGCACCGTGCTGCTGACGTTCAATCCCGCAACCAAGAAGGCGGCGGTGGTACGGGTCAATTCAGCCGGCCCCTATTGGGGTGACCGCAAGCTCGATGTGTCGCGTGCGACCGCCGAGAAGCTGGGCTTTCGAGAAAAGGGTGTGGCGGAGTTGATGGTCGCGATTATCCGTTCGCCCGACGAGGCGGAAGCACGCTACCGTAAGAAGCGCCGCTACGCGCCTGTGCCGGGCTATATGGGCGTATTTCCGTCCTTTGAGGCGGCACACGATGCCGCCATCGCGGGCCTGTCTCTCAAATTTCAGGCGGTATCCCCTCAGATTGGCGCGCGCCCCGGGCATAAGACGCGGCTGGCTGCTATCGAGCCGGAACCCGAGCTTCCTTCCATGAGCGGCCGGCGTGCTGGTCTTCAGCCACGGCCCTCACGCCAGGAGATGCGCCAGTACACGATTATCTATCTGGACCCGGTGCCTCCCCAAGAGGTGATTCCGGTTCAGACCGGCACGGAAAGCAGCGAGACAGTTCACGCGTCGCCGGCCGCGGATGGAGAAGCGCATGGGGCACTACCAGAAACCACCACTGTCAGTCCGGTGATCATCGAGACGTTCGAGCCGCATGGGGCCAGCGAAGAAATTGTCACGCACTTGGAGGCGCCAATTGTCGTCGTCACTGCGCACGAGCCGGCCTACTGGGGCTTGGGACTTGGCATAACGATCGATTCTGGTGGCTTCTGGCACAAGCTGACGAAGTTTGTAGCCGAAGCACGCCGCCGGGCGCGGCCCCGCGGCCCGCCGCTTGTCGTGCCGGCCATGGCTGAGTGGCGTCCGCGTCTCGAGATGTTCGTGCTTGAGGCCCGGGCCAAGGCGCGCGCCGGCGTTACGCGATCGGGGCCACTCTACGATCTGTTCGCCGACCTCAAATCGAAAGCCCAGGCCGTTCGTGATTGAGGCGCACTACGCAAAATCGGCACCGTTCGCATGAACGTCAGTGCAACTTGACCTGCGGCTCGGTGCGGTGGGTGAGGAGGCGCGAGGTTGTGTCCAGCGTGACCTTGACCGGCCCGTGCAACGCCATCTCGTGCATCTTGTAGAGAGAGCGGTACATCAGCTTGGCGAACAGTCCTTCGATACGCATGGATTTGCCCGAAACGAAGCCCATGAGGCTGCCGACAGTCGTGTAGTGTCCAAGCGAAACGAGCGAACCGAAGTCGCGATAGACGAAGGGCTGCAACGGCTCGCCGCGCAACTTGCGCTGAAGCTGCTTGACGAGGTGCGATGACTCCTGGTGCGCCGCCTGCGCGCGTGGGGGTATGGGCGTGGTCTCACCCTCGGGAACGAGATAGGCGGCGTCGCCGATGACGAAGATATCATCGTCCTTCGTCGTCTGCAGTGTGGGCCGCACGACGAGGGTATTCATGCGGCTGACTTCCAGGCCATCGAGATTGGAGAGCACCGCTGGCCCTTTGACGCCAGCGGCCCAGACCACAAGTTCCGAGGGCAGGAAATCGCCACTCGCTAGGTTCACGCCTTCCTTCGTGATGCTCGTCACGCGGGCATTCGTGCGCACGTCCACGCCGAGGTTGGTCAGGATGTTCATGGTCGCCGCCGACAGCCGTTCAGGCAACGCGGGCAGAATGCGGGGTGCGGCTTCGATCAAGGTGATTTTGATGTCTTTTTCCGGATCGATCTTGTCGAGGCCGAACGCGACGACGCCGCGCGCCGTGCGATGCAGCTCTGCGGAAAGCTCCGTTCCCGTCGCCCCTGCACCGATGATGGAGACGTGGAGCTGACCTGGCCGCACGGGGCCCGGCTGGGCGTTGGCTCGCACGCACGCGTTCAGCAGGCGCCGGTTGAAGCGCTCGGCCTGTTCGGGCGTGTCGAGCATGATGGCGTTCTCCTTCACGCCCGGCGTGCCGAAATCGTTCGACACGCTGCCGATCGCAATCACCAGGATATCGTACTGGAAAGAGCGTTCGGGCGTGATTTCCCGCCCATCTTCGTCATACGTCGCCGCCAGATGTACGAGCTTCTTGCTGCGGTCGATGCCGGTCATTTCGCCGAAGCGGTACTTGAATCCATGCCAGTGGCCCTGGGCCTGATACTCCAGTTCATGCCGATCGACTTCCATGGATCCGGCGGCAATCTCGTGAAGCAGCGGCTTCCAGATATGGGTGCGCGCCTTGTCCACCAGAGTGATGTGCGCCTTGCCCTTTCGTCCAAGCTTGTGACCAAGCTGGGTGGCGAGCTCCAAGCCGCCCGCGCCTCCACCCACGACGATGATGCGGGGGAGGTTTTCGTTCACCGTCTGCGCCGGAAGGGTCGCCATCGAGTGCCTCTCAAGAATCTTTGTTTCCAACGCGGATTGCCGGCAAACGGGGTGCCTGCGGGCCTGGACGCCGACACCAAAAGCCGGAGCGAGTGTTAGCTGTTCACGGGGAGGAATTCCACTGCGCCAAGCGCCACCCCCCAGCTTCACCCAGGCGTCTGAAGCAGCGATGCAGGTAGTCGTTATTGCGCTGAGTGCTTATGGCCACGTTCTGGCGGAGTTGCTTGGCAGGCCGAAAATGGGCTTTGCATTTCCTCGTTGCGAGTGGCTGCCGGGAGCGCTGCGCGATTGAGCCGAAGATTTGCTGGATTCCTCGAAATTGATCGCGGCAGGATATCTTAAATCCTGGCCTTGTCCGATTCATGTGGGCCAACCATCCGAGCGGCGCGCGTGATTGGAGGTATCGGCAGCGGCGCGTTTTGATATTCGAATCCTGGCGTCGGCAATTGCCGGTTTCCCGCTCCAGCCAAATCGAGTTCAATCATGTCTGATCGCGCGGCAATGCTGTGACGAAATCTACAAAGATAAATAGAAAGTTTATCAAGAACGACCGAGTTCTGATTAACTTTGAAATCATATATGATCCAAAACAGCTTTCTGGCGTTGCGCGAAGGAGCTATGAAAGCAGCAATCCAAAATCTTGTAATAGTGATGGAAAATGTTGCATTCCTCCGTGACGCAATTCCAGTCGATTTCTCCTTCAGAGCGCGGCGAGAGACACGTACTTGTGGTCGGCGGTGCCGGCTACGTCGGCAACGTTCTCATCCGGCAGTTGCTGTCACTCGGGTATCGGGTACGATGTCTTGATGCCCTTTATTATCCGACGGGTAATACAATTGCGCCGCTCATGGATAATCCGGACTTCTCATTTGTTCGCGGAGATCTGCGCAACATCGACTTAGTTCGTGAAAGCCTTCATGGCATTACCGATGTCGTGCTGCTGGCTGCGCTGGTCGGTGATCCGATTTCGAAGAAGTATTCCGATCTCACCAGGGAGGTGAACGGGACCGCCTCCCGCCGTCTGTTTACCGAGCTTGCCGGGCGTGGGTTGAAGAAGTTCATCTTTACGTCGACATGCAGCAATTACGGCATCCTGGAAGGCAATCAACCAGCCACCGAAACCTCGCCGCTCAACCCGCGTTCAGTCTATGCGGAGACGAAGGTTGCCTTCGAGGAGTTCATAACCAGTCAATCCAACGCGACTGACTTTTCGACGACCGTTTTGCGCCTTGCTACCGCCTTTGGCCTTTCACCACGCATGCGCTTTGATCTGACCGTATCGGAGTTCAGCCGCGAGATTGCGATGGGCCGGGAACTCCTTGTGTATGACGAAGCAACCTGGCGCCCCTACTGCCACGTTGTCGATATTGCGGACGCCATCATCCGCGTTATTGAGGCGCCGGCCGATGTCGTGTCGAGGCAGGTCTTCAATGTCGGGGGCAACGAGAACAACTTCACCAAGAAGATGATCGTCGATGAGCTGATCAAGCGCGTTGCGGATGCGAAGGTCGTCTACAAGGCGGGTGGTTTTGATCAGCGCGATTATCGCGTCTCCTTTGACAAGATCCGCGCCGCGCTCGATTTCGAGCCGAAGTATAGCGTTCCGGACTCCATCGAAAAGGTGGTGTCCTGCATCCGCTCAGGCTTCTACTGCGACGTTGAAGACAACAAGAATTTCTATGGCAACTATGTCGTCACTCACTGAGTGCCCAGCAGCTTTACACAGTAATCGGCAAGCGCCAGGCAAGAGGTAAGACCAGGGCTTTCGATGCCATAGAGGGCGACCATGCGAGGGACGCCGTGCCTTTCCGGTCCGTGAATCTCGAAGTCGGCTGGCGGCTCTCCCTTGGATGAGATTTTGGGCCGTATCCCTGTATAACCTGGTTCAAGCGCGCCATCGGGAAGCGCTGGCCAGTATCGTCGTATCGAGTGTTCGAAATCCGCCCGCCGTTTGCCGTCGGGATCATCGAACATGTAGTCGATGCGATCGATCCATTGAACGTCCGGCCCAAATCGGGCGGTTCCTTGCAGGTCCAAAGTCAGATGCGTTCCAAGCCCGCCATCGACGGGTACAGGATAAACCAGATGTTGGAATGGCGCGCGTCCTTGCAAGGTGAAGTAATGTCCTTTGGCAAAACGCGTCTTGGGCGGCTCATATCCGTTGCCAAAGGGTAGTTTGTCACGAAGGCTGGCCATACCGAGTCCGCCCGCGACGAAGAGATTTCGTGCGGTTAATTTTGAGATTTCGGTTCCACTCGCTATCTCCAGTTCGAAGGTTCCATCGGGCAGGCATAGCGCGCTTCGCAACTGTGATCGCAGAACGACGGAGCCGTTACCTGCCTGAAGGCAGCCTTCAAGCGCCTTCATCAATGCGTGGCTGTCGATGATGCCGGTGGAGGGCGAAAATAGAGCAGCGACGCACCCGACGTCCGGCTCCAGCGCTCTGGCGTCGGCAGCCGTGAGCCAGCGAAGATCCTCAACCCCGTTGGCGTAAGCGAGACCTTCGAATTTCTGAAGTACCGCGATTTCAGCTGAAGTGGTGGCAACAATGAGCTTCCCAATCCGCTTGGCCGGAACGGCGTTCCGTTCGGCAAATTCGTAGAGGCGCTTGCGCCCGGCAACGCAGGCTTGCGCCTTGAGAGACCCTTTCGGATAATAGATGCCAGCATGGATCACCTCGCTCGATCGCGAGCTTACTTCACGCCCGACATCCTCGTTGCGCTCGAAGACAATCGCTTCCTGTCCTTTATTGGCGCATGCAACCGCAATGGCGAGTCCGATAACGCCTCCGCCAATGACGGCAGTCTCAATGTCAGGTGGATGCGCCATGTTTGGAGGGAAGCTCGCGCTATTGGGGTTTCGGAAACAATTTATTAAGAGCCTTTCTCAATATCCCGGAGTTTCGATCACGCTAGCAGGCTGTTGAACTTGGGTTCCCGGTGGAAGCGTATCCTCGATTGAGGTGTGCGGAGAGGTGCTTTTTGCTTGCGTTTTGTGGGCTGGTCGGTCCGGGGCTCGCTCGGCCTACGCCGCCTTGAGCAGCCTCGGCATCCGGATCAGATTGTAGGCGGCCATCGTGAACGTGAACTTGAATGCGTTGCGGGCCGTGCCGCGCAGCTTCGTCTTGGCGAGACCGGCGACCGTCTTGGCCCAGCCGAACGCCTCCTCGATGCGTTTCCTCACACGCTGGCTGACGGCAAAGCCTTCGTGCCGCGTCGTGCGCCCATCGACCGCCGAGCGCCGCCGCTTGCCGGTCTTGGTCACAGCATCGTTGCGCGCGATGTGAGGCGTCACGCACATCTGCCGCAACTCGCCGACGAAGCTCGCCGCATCGTAGCCCTTGTCAGCGCCGAGCGTGAGGCGCCGGCTGGACCCCGGCGACTGGCGGTCGAGCATATCGATCGCCGCCTCGCGTTCGGCCGTGCCGCTCGCCTCTGTGAGATGCGCCTGAACCACCAGGCCATTGCGGTTCTCCATCAGCGCGTGCCCCATGAAGCAGAGCTTCGCCGGCTGGCCATTGCCCTTGCGAAAGAGCTTCGCGTCAGGATCGGTCGTGCTCTCGTGCGTGTCGTTGGCGCGCTTCTCGCCATGGAAATCGCGCTCGCCGTTGCGGCCCGGCGACGGAGGCTCGTCCGAGCCGTCCTTGGCGCGGAAGCTCTTCAAGGAGGCCCACGCCTCGACTAGCGTGCCATCGACAGAGAAGTGATCGTCGGACAGGAAGCGCTTGACCTTGGCATGGCGCAGCACCGCCTCCAGGAACTTCGCGGCGACATCGGCGTCGAGCAGCCGGTCGCGGTTCTTCGAGAACGTCGAGTGGTCCCAGACGGGGTCGTCAATGCCGAGCCCGACGAACCAGCGGAACAAGAGGTTGTAGTCGATCTGCTCCATCAGCTGGCGCTCGGAGCGAACTGAGTAAAACGCCTGAAGCAGCGAGGCCCGAAGCAGACGCTCGGGCGCAATCGATTGACGCCCCGTGCCCTCGTAGAGCCGCTCGAAATCGCCATCGAGCGAGCCCAGAACATCGTCGACAATCGCCTTGATCAGCCGCAGCGGATGCTTCGCCGGAACCCGCGCCTCCAGGTCCACGTACGAGAACAGCGATCCCGAAGTCCGATCCGATCCGCGCATGGGCAGCCCCCTTGATCCGGAAGCCAGAACGCAATCATATTCGCAGGAGCCTGTCAGTAGGCCAGAATTTCAACAGCCTGCTAGATTGGTTAATTCTACGCCTAAGCGTTCGTCTAGAACATGTATGCATTTGGATCAGGCTGTTCTGGGCCCCTACATCATATCCTGCTAGCCACATGCAATACAGCTCAGTATGTACAGGCGAGTTTTGAGAGTTAAGCATAACGACCAATAATTGGGAAAATGCGCGCCTTGTTGTCGTTGCCTAAAGAGAAAATTTACGTCTAAGTTTGGCGGATATTCCAGTGCCAGCGTAGAGGATTTTTTATGCAGGTCGTTATTCAGTGCGGGGGTAAAGGCACGCGACTTCGCCCCTACACATCTGTTCTGCCAAAGCCGTTGATGCCCATCGGCGCCCGGCCTGTTCTCGAATTGCTATTGAAGTCACTTCGGCGTCACGGCCTCGAGGAAGTCTTTATTACGACCGGGTACCTCGGCCATCTCATTCAGAGCTTCTGCGGTGACGGGCATCAATGGGGAATGACCATCCATTACACCACAGAGCCCGAGCCGCTCGGCACCGTCGGCGCGCTCGCGTTGCTGCGTGATCGCATTAATGACACGTTCCTCATGCTGAATGGGGATGTTCTGACGGATATGGATCTGCGCAAACTCACCGCTTGTCACCACGGTCACGGCGGTCCCGTGACGATCGCGACGACTTTGCGCACGACGCGAATGGATTACGGCGTGATCGAAGATACCGATGGGCGTGTTACGCGCTTCCTGGAAAAGCCGATTCTGCAGCACCGCGTCAGCATGGGTGTTTATTGTATGGAGCCATCCGTAATGTCCCTTGTGCCTCCGGGTACACCATTCGGCTTTGACGATATGGTCTATGGGATGATGGCGCGGCAACTTCCGGTCCACACCTACCACCACAACGGGTTGTGGCTGGACATCGGGCGGGTGGAGGACTTCCAGAAAGCCCAAGACATGGATTGGGACGGCGAGATGATGCCGTCGCAGGCCGTACTCACCTGAAAAAGCTTCCCCGAACAGGGCTCGCCGTGCTGCCCGGTATCCCGCAAAAGAGTATTGTATCCCCATGCTGAGTGTTTCTGAGCCTTGCCTCGGGCAAGACGAGAAAGATGCCTTAATTTCGGTCATTGATAGCGGCTGGATTACGGCGGGTGAGAAGGTCCGCCAGTTCGAGCAGGCCTTTGCCGCGCTGCACGAGGCCGAAGATGCGGTTGCGCTTTCCTCTTGCACCGCCGCACTTCACCTCATTTTGCTAGGGCTTGGCCTTGGGCCAGGCGATGAGGTTCTCGTTCCGGCAATGACGTTTGCGGCGACCGCCAACAGCGTTCTCTACGTGGGTGCGACGCCGGTTTTTGTCGATATCGAGTCGGTCGATGTGCCGCTCATGTCGCTGGAGGATGCTGGCGTCAAGTGCACCGCCAGGACCAAGGCGATCATCCTCGTTCATTACGCTGGATATCTGGCAGACCGGGAGAAATGGCAGGAGTTTGCGGCCAAGCGCGGGCTCATGCTTGTCGAGGACGCCGCCCATGCTTCCGGGTTGAAAGAGGCCGGCACATTCGGAGTTGCCGCGGCCTTTAGCTTTTACGGCAATAAGAACATGACTACTGCCGAGGGGGGCGCGGTGATCGCTCGGGAGCCGGGCCTTTTGGACCGCATCCGGCAGGCCCGCGGCCACGGTCTTACCAGCGCTACATTCCAGCGCCACGGCAGTTCGATGCCCGGCTACGATGTCACCATGCTGGGCTATAATTATAGAATTGACGAATTGCGCGCCGCAATCGGGCTTGTACAGCTCAAGAAACTGCTGGATTGGAACGAGCGCCGCCGTCAGTTGACCGTCCGTTACAAGACGATCCTGGCCGAGCGTGTCCAGCACGTCAAGGTTCCGTTCTCCGATTCGCGCACGTCGGCCTGTCACATCATGCCCATCGTCTTACCCAGCGAGAGTGATCGCGCGGAAGTCATTGCGGCCATGCGTGCCTCTGGAGTACAAACAACAATCCACTATCCACCGACCCATTTGTTCTCCTATTATCAGAGCAAATATCCGGGTACCGAATTACCTGTGACGGAGGACTTCGCCAGTCGTGAACTGACACTTCCGCTTCATCCCAAGATGCAAGAGTGTGATGTGGATCTCGTGACGAGCGCCTTGGCGGACGCTCTTTAGTTGAGTAGAGGACCTGAGTTCCGTGGCTACAGTAACGACAAGTGCAGTACGCGGTGCAAACTTCGTTGAAGTAACGCGCCGCGCCTTAGATATCCTATTGGCTGCCGTATCTCTCATTGCCCTGTTGCCGCTGATGTCTCTCATCGCGCTTGCGATCGTTTTGGAGAGTGGAAGACCTGTCTTCTTCTCCCATACACGGCTTGGTCTCGGCGGGCGGCCCTTTCGGATGTACAAATTCCGTAAGTTCCATAAGGATTGCAGCTCAAACGGTCTTCAGTTGACGCTCGACGGCGATGCGCGAATGACAAAAATCGGCCGCCTGCTGAGAGCGACAAAGCTGGATGAGCTGCCACAGCTTTGGAACGTCCTGATCGGCGATATGTCCGTCATCGGTCCACGACCCGAGTCGACGGGCTACGCGGATTGTTTCAAGGACGGTTTCGAAGACGTCCTTAAATTCAAACCCGGGATACTCGGACCGACACAAGTCAAATTCCGCGATGAGGCGGCGTATTTCCCCGCTGTGGGCGACGTCGATGAGTTCTATCGGAAGGTGCTCTTCCCGATCAAAGCCCGAATGGATCTCGACTATTACTCCGGTCGCAGTTTTTTAGGGGATTTGGGTTGGTTGGTGCAGGGTATTCTCGTAACGATTGGCGTCCATAAACCTGCAGCACCACATACAGCCGGCAAACCACACGACACTGAGCCCTCAAGAACGCGTGTGTGAGGGCCTGTTCTGGCAAGACAGTTAAGAGTGAAATGGCGAGCGCATACGTTGGTGGCCAACTGCTAGAATTGACCGGTCGTCCAAGCGCCTCTGCGGGCGGCGTTCTCCGTACCCCCGCCAAGGGGGGTGACATCTCGATCCACATCTGCCGGCCGTGCCGTCTCTACGAACAACAGGGGATTTCATACCGGCTGCTCGACGTGTCTCGTCTTGCAAAGCCCGGGGTTGCGCGACTGCGCGGACTATCGCCTTTAGCTTATTTCAGGTTGGTGCGGGACGCCGGTCTCGTCGGGACGCCGGCTGTGGTAGCGGATCGTCGAACGGGTGCAGGCCCGCCGCTTGCTCACGTCTTGCACCTCGCAAACGTGAGCGACAGCCTGCCATCGAGCGGCGGGCGTCATCCACTTTCGGCTGTTGACGTCCTTCAGGATCGCGTTGTCGAGCATCGCCTCGGCCAGTGGAAGTATCGTTATTACCCCCTGCATCGACTAATCGCTCTGTTCGCCTTTCAGGTTGCGGCTTGAGGCAAGGCTTGGATGAGAATGGCCGCAGGCGTCAGGTGTGAGTTTCGTTCGATCATTCGCCGCCATCCCAGATAGCTCGGCAGATAGTGCGTCGCGACGCCCTTGAAGCGGTGGAGCCAGTGCTTCAACCGGCTGATGTAGCCATTGACGTTCTGGATATGATAGCTGCCATAGGTGCGTTCACCCTTGCTGGCGTTGAGCGCGATGTGCAGGAGGCCTGCGTGATCGGCAAACGTGGCATAAGCCGCCCGGCCATCGCTGACCAGCAACGCATCGCGGGCGACGACAGATTTCAACATGCGCACAAACGTCGACCCTTCGAGATCGGGCAGCACCTGATCGGTTGTCTCCCCGTGGCGGTCGCGCACGATCAAAACCGGCGCATAATCGTCGCTGGAGAGCCCTGATTTTGCTGTGCTGCCCCGCTTTCTGGGGGCTCGGCCCAGGAGCCGCTTCGAGCCCTTGACGGACTTGCGAATAAACGTCTCGTCGGCTTCGACGATGCCGGCCACCACCTTGGGCTTGGAGTCCTTGGCCGTTGTCAAAAAGCGGTGACGCCAGCGGAACGCCGTATCGAGCGAGACACAGCAGCGTATGGCCGCTTTCCTGAGGCTGAGGCCATCGGCCAAAGCCTGAGCATAGGCAAACCATGCATCGCGGCGATGGAGTTGCGCCAGCGGCGTGCCGGTCAGCGCGTTGAACGTCTTCGCGCAGGATAGCGCTTGAGGCCCGCCTGCGAACTCCAGCTGCCGACGTGGCGCGAGCCGCAATGGCCGCAACACGGATCGGCGCTGAAACGGCTGTCGATCAAATCAACAGCCTCACTCAGCGGAAGACGGCGTTTTAGCGCTGAGATCAAGGCCTCGCGCTGGACTGCCGACAACTCACCCAGATGCAAAACAAGCGCCTGAAATCCCTTGGCATTCATGAAGAACTCTCCTGTCCAGAATCACAGGATCAAGATGCCTCACTTCAAGGCCGAACAGAGCCTCGACTAATTTGCTGCGGCAAAGTAGGTGGATCGAAATGCCCGGTGCGGTCGCGCCGGGCATTTTGCTGCGCGATGCCTCTTCTGTGACGGCGTTGTAGAAAGCGGTTGCAAGCCGTTGATCTGGTGCTCTACGCTTCGACAGACGTGCTACGCCGCGCGCAAGGAAACAGCGGGTTCGTGCCAATAGTGGTTTTGCTGTGAGCAGGCGCGGGCTAATTGAATGAGGCGCCGCTTCATTTACCACGCTTCAATTATATCTCCCAAACAGGAGCGGAAGACGACAAAATCCGTAGAGCAAATGACCATTTGAGTTAGAACCGTGAAAATATTTGTTCTTGAGACAATTATATGAAGCTTTCATGTAATCGCTTATTGGTCCTTGCGCCCCATACGGATGATGCTGAACTCGGTTGCGGCGGGACAATTGCGCGCTTTCTGTCTGAAGGAACAGAGGTGTATGTCGCGGTCTTCTCAACCGCGGAGGAGTCTCTGCCGGTTGGATCGAGCCCTACCCAACTCCGCGACGAATTCATGGAATCCATGAAGTTTCTTGGCGTTCCGCAGAAGAACCTCTTCGTTTATGGGTACCGCGTACGTCATTTGGCGGCCCATCGCCAAGAAGTGCTTGAGACGCTCATCCAATTTCGGCGCACGATCAAGCCCGACATGGTGCTGGGGCCGGCCGGCAGTGACGTTCACCAAGATCATCAAGTGATGCACGCTGAGGGTCTGCGCGCTTTCAAGGATATGACGATCTGGGGCTACGAGCTGCCTTGGAACCATATCAATTTCTGCGCGAACGCGTTTGTGACGCTGGAAAAGCAGCACATAGATGCGAAATACAATTCCTTGCTGGCTTACCGCTCGCAGATAGAACTCGGCCGTTCCTATTTTAACAGAGATTTTATTGAAGGTTTGGCCCGGGTGCGCGGCGTCCAAGTCAAAGCCGCCTATGCTGAAGCCTTTGAATTGGAGAGAATAATAACATGATGGCTGCCGAGGATCGTCCCAATTTGCAGCGCGGTTCAGACGTGAAAGTGGCCATTCATCAGCCAAACTATATTCCTTGGGCAGGATATTTTTCCAAGATGTGCGCGTGTGACGTCTTTGTTTTTCTCGACGACGTGCAGATGCCGTCGCGAGGCAATTACGTGTCACGCGTACTCGTGCCAGGAACGGGCGAACCAAAGTGGCTGTCGGTGCCGGTGACCTTTACGCCTGGTGATCACATCGCGGACGTCCGATTCGCAGACAACGGCTTTGGCAAAAAACACCTGGGAACGCTGCGTTCGCATTACGCCCGCAGCCCCTACTTCAAGCAGGTGTTTGCTCTGCTTGAGCCACTCTATTTAGAGCCGGGCGAGACCCTTGGTGCCTTTAACATGGCCGTTGTAGAGGCGATCGCCGGGTATCTGCAGCTGAGCTGCAGGTTCGAGAAAAGTAGCGTGCTGAGACCCGAGGGCGAAAGTGACGACCGGCTCATATCGCTCGCCCGTCTGGTCGGAGCAGGCACGTATGTTTCCGGCAAGGGCGGCCAGAATTATCAGGATCCGGCAAAATTCGCAGCGGCAGGAATAGGGTTGGACGTGCGCGTCTACGGGCCGGTTCCGTACGATCAGCGCCGGACCGATTTCGTACCGGGATTGAGTATTGTGGATGCGCTGTTCAATCTCGGGCCCGCAGCGGTTGAAATCCTGAAGTATCCGGCAATCGCGGACGCTCAGGCATAGCCTGCACTTCTCACGGTCTCACTGACTTTGTTGCCGTCTGACGGTTCCTGGGGAGCCGCCGGCCTCGACGATCCGTTGGGGCGAGCCCGATCATTGCCGCCGGTCCGGCAGCGTTTCCAGGCGCGACGATGATCCTCTGCTGTTGACGTTCGGGCTTGGAGAGCGGCGCTGCCGCGTTGGCCTATAATCGCCGTGCGGCCAGCTCGAAGACTTCGCGTTCCGGACAGGCTGATGCGAAGGCGAGCTTTACGCGCCGGACGCTGATCGGTAAGCATCCGGCCAAGACCGCAGGGGAGGTCGGGTGTGTTCAGGCTGCGGCTGCCTGAGCCAGGCAGCGAACTGGCGGCCGTTCTGAAACTGCCTGCCGTCGATAACCGAGGCTGCTATCACCGATGCGGTAATCGGACCGACGCCGGGAATGCTTTCACGCCGCCGACTCACGGTGCTGGACCGATGCCATTTCAGTATCTGCTGCTCGACCGCTGCCAGTCGAGATGTCGCCTCTCTGAGCTGACCGATAAGAAGAAGCATCGCTTCGCGCGCAAGGCTTGGAAGCTGGGTCTCTGCCGCGCCAACGTCTCTGAGCAATTGAGCCAGCCCGGTTCTCCCCTGTGGCGCGGCAATGCCAAACTCGCCGAGCTGGGCGCGCAGACATTGATCAGCATCGTCTTTTGACGGACGAAGAGTTCGCGTGTGCGATGGAGCATCAAAACAGATTGCTGTTCTGCGGATTTGACTGCCACGAAGCGCATCGTTGGGCGTGTTACCGCTTCGCAGATCGCTGCAGCGTCGGCCGCGTCGTTCTTTTGCCGCTTGACATAGGGTTTGACGTACTGCGGCGGCATTAGTCGAACTTCATGGCCGAGGGCGGCGATCTGGTGCGCCCAATGGTGGGCTCCAGGGCATGCCTCGATGCCAATCAAGCATGGGGTCAGCTGCTGGAGATAAGGGATATCCTGCCGGCGCCGAAGCTGGCGAGAGACCACGACGTTGCCATCCACGCAGACGCCGTGGAGGTGAAATACGTTCTTGGCGATATCGATACCGATCGTTGCAATTGTCATGCTGCCCTCCATATTGACGCTTCAGCTTCGTCCGGGATCCGGGAAGCGTCCACACCATCAGGGCAGCAGTTCGGCGATCTTGCTCGCGGGGTGATCGGCGATACGGGCAAGCACGTCGGCGAGCCAGCTGCGGACGTCGACATGGTTGAGCTTGCAGGTTTCGATCAGGGTGAACATAGCGGCCGCTCGATGCCCGCCGCTGTCGCTGCCACAGAAGGTCCAGTTCTTGCGCCCCACGGCGATACCGCGCACGGCACGCTCAGCCGCGTTGTTGCTCATGCAGAGGCGGCCGTCATCGAGGAACCGCGTGAAGGCGCGCCATCGCTTCAGCGTGTAGTCGATCACCTTGGCAGTATCGCTCTTCGACGAGAGCTTCTCGCGCTGTTCGCGCAGCCAGGCCTCCAGCGCGTCCGTCAACGGCTTCGTGCGTTCCTGCCGTAAGGCGCAGCGCTCGCCCGGCTTCTTGCCGTTCATCTTGCGTTCGATCGCGAAGAGTTCGTCGATCCGGCGCACAGCCTAGATCGCGATAGGTGCGTTCTGAAGTTCGGCCAGCCGGTTCCTCGACGATGGCCGCATCGAGATCGACACCAACGTCGTCGAGCGCTCCATCCGGCCGATTGCGCTGAGTCGAAAAAATGCCCTGTTCGCCGGCAGTGATGAGGGCGGCGCCAACTGGGCGATCATCGCGTCCCTCATCGAGACCTGTAAGCTCAATGCCGTGAACCCGCACCTCTGGCTCACCGACGTTCTTACCAAGCTCGTGAACCGTTGGCCTCAATCCCGCATCGACGACCTGTTGCCCTGGGCCTACGCCAAGATCCCCGTCTGATCCGTCAACGTGGGGGCGGTGTGCCGCTTACGGAACACCTCGCGCTTCGTGCGTTTCCTCTTCGCCGCGTAGTCGAGCCACGCGAAGCTGAGCTGATCCACCATCGCAGCCCCCTCGAATCAACGAGGCGAGCGCGCCATGGCTCAAGGGCTGTTCAGAGGTTCCTTAGAATTGAAATACTATCGTTACGGGGCTGCGTCATTGGGACAGTGAATGCCACATCATGAACCCATTCGGGGCTCCATCGATTTTTTGAAGAAAATTGGCTCTATCGAGGATTTCCGCATGCTGAGGATTATAATAAATAATATCGAAGTCATGCCCGCGAAGCCTCTCTACCACCTTAGCCAACACTTCCGCCCCAAAGGGATTGTATAGAAACACGACCAAGGGCTTCGCAGGAAAATCGAATTCTGCAGCATCACAGTGGTGGACCGACGCACCAATGCCTAGATGTTTTAGATTGGCCCTCGCAGTTTCAACCAGTTCAGTAGCGAATTCGACGCCGATAATCTCCCGAAAGTGCAATTCTGCCGCAACGATTAGGGGTCGTCCCTTGCCGCAACCCAGATCAACAAAGACTGTGTGGCTCGGATCAACGTTGAGAAAGCGAATGGCATCTTTGATCGCGTTCTCAGAAGTTGCCTCGTAGTTAACTCCATAGCGTGCGTTAGGCGATTTGATGATGAGTTTCCAGAGGGGCACTATACCGCTTGTGTCGGTCCCCCGGGCAAGATCAAAGGCGTCTCGCTGCGGCTCTTGCGATATTTTCGCGATTTGAAAGATTTTCGAAAATAGAATTTCGCCTGCGCGCGAGAGAGTTGCAAAAACTCCTTTAGCACGAAGCTTTCGCGCAGTCTTGTCTGTTAGAAATTGAAGACGCAATTGAAGTTGCTGGTAACGCATATAAAATCCTGCAACCCAAAATCAACTAATATCCGGCGATAAGAATTGGTATTCCCACGGAGTCTCGCGACTTTCGCTTATTTTTCTTTTAGCAGTCGCGGAGGGGAGTGGCATTGCCGCCGAAAAATTAGGCTTAATCGGTAATGGTGCAATCTAATGGTTAACGGAGCCAGCTATGTAAGCATCCGGTGAGCGCCGCAGGTGCGTTGGTCTTTAGGCGGCCCGGTTGACCGCTCGCTCGGGCTGCCAGTTCCACGGCAGCAGTTCATCGAGCCTCGAAGCCGGATGGTCGGCGATACGGGCCAGCACGTCGGCGAGTGCAAAGAACGGACGACGCGCATGCGCCCAGCACCCGGCCTCCAGGATCGGGCCCGGCGTGCGATCGGCAGCATACAGCCTGTTGTAGCCAGAATAGGCGTCGGCCTGCAGCAGTCCGGACCATCGCGCGAGGTGCGCCTCGACATGCGCGCCGCCGCGATCGCGCGCGTAGTAGAACATCGCCGCCGGCGGTGCCCGCCCGCCGAACGGCCGATCGTCGCGCACGTAGACCCAGCAGCGTCCGGTGTGCGTCTTGCCCTTCGCGAGAACCGGAACCGTGGTGTCGTCACCGTGCAGGCGCTCGGCGGCAAGCACGTGCGCTTCGATGCGCTTCAGAAGCGGCGCCAGCACCGCGCAGCCGGCGCCGACCTGGTCGGCGAGCGTCGACAGGGCAAGCGGGACACCCTCGCGGGCATAGCGCTCGGCCTGGCGGTTCAAGGGCTGATGCTGCCCGAACTTCTCAAACAGCAGCATGGCAAGCAGGTTCGGTCCGGCCCAGCCGCGTGGCGTGACATGGAACGGCGCTGGTGGTTCGCTGATCCGCTCGCAGTCCCGGCACGTCATCTTCTCGCGCACGTGCCGGATGACCTTTCACTGGCGCGGGATCACGTCCAGCGTCTCTGTGATGGTCTCGCCGAATTTTCTCAGGTGCGAGCCACCGCAGCAGTCGCACGTGGTGGGGCCGGGAACGATCCTCCGCTCGCGGGGTAGGTGCTCTGGGAATGGCTGACGCGACGGCCGCTTGCGGGAAAACGCTGCAACGGACGTCGTCCTGGCGGCAGCCTGTTCGGCGGCGATCTCGTCTTCGGTGGCGGCCGCCTCCAGGTCTTCGAGTTCCAGCTCCATCTGATCGATGAGCCGTGCGATGCGCTCGGATCGCGGCCCATAGATCTGGCGCTTCAGCTTGGCGATCTCCAAACTCTGGCGTGCGATCGTGGCCGCATCGTCGGCCATCCTGGCGCGGGCAAGCGCCAGCTCAGCCTTCAGTGTCGCGAGGTCTTCAGACTGCGAATCCATGGACCAAGAGAATCACAGGCAGCCGGAGATTGCGTCCGAAAAACAGAGCTATCCCGCGCGTTCCGGCCGGAATGTGTGAACCGGGTTAACCACGAGGCGGCTGTTACCGGCAAGACCGAGCACGTACTGCACGTCGTTGGCCTCGCACCACGTCATCAGGTCGTCGCGACAGAACCCCGAATCCGCGCGGACAACGATTGTCGTGGTGGGCCAACGCGCACGGATTTGCGCGACGATGCGGGTGACCTCCGCTACGCTGCCGTCGGCAGCATCGACGCTTGAGGGGCGGAGCTTGGCCGCGAGCAGATGCCGGTCGCGTCCGATCTTGGCCGCATGCTCCAGCCGGTTCAGCGTCGACTTGCCGGCCAGCCACCCGCCCGGCTTGCCGAGCACGGCCGTCAGAGCCGGGTCGAAGCGCAACGCGTCGTGGTCGATCAGGTCCTCGTGCCCGAGCGCGATGCCGAAAATGCGCTGTCGCAGAAGATCGACGAGAGCGTGCTCGACGCGATCGGCGCTGCGGTGGTCGATGAAGCACCCAGCCAGCCGTTCTGCCAGCCCGATCCGCTTGTCAGTCGCGGCCAGGAGAACCGAGCCGCCGTTCGAGGTGATCGCGCCACCGTCGAAGGCGCCCACAAGTTTGCGTCCGCCAGAGCTTCCGAAGTCCAGCTCTTCCTGCCTACACTGTGTCGGCATCGGGGGAGATCTCCTGCTTGAGCGCAAGGCTTTGTTGCAGAAGAACTTTCGCTGAGTCGGAACCCCGATGCGCATCACGCCTGTGAGAAGTTCAAGCTAGGCCGATTACCTCATAGCTTTGGTCACACCGCGGCGCGAACAACCTCGACGATGCGTTGCATGCTTGCCGTGTCGAGATAGGGATGCATCGGCAGGCTCAAGACTTCGCGCGCTAGGCGCGTTGCCACGGGCGTTCCACCCTCTGCCACCGGGTAATTGCAGTACGCAGGCTGCTCATGGATCGGGCGCGGGTAATAGACGTTGGTTGGCACGCCGTCCTTGCGCAATGTTTCCATGACCGCATCACGATTTTTGATACGTAGCGTGTACTGTGCCCAGACAGATTGATAACCTTCGGGGCATTCGGGTACGATGACGTGGCCTTGAAGACCCTCGCTATAGCGCGCGGCGACCGCATTTCTGCGGTTGCACTCCTCGCCGAAGATTTCCAATTTTTCGAGCAGGATTGCCGCCTGAATCGTATCGAGCCGCCCGTTCACGCCGACGCGGACAATGTCATACTTGTCGCCGCCTTTGCCGTGTTGCCGAATACTCTTCATCACATCGGCAAGGCCGTCATCGTTCGTGAAAATCGCTCCGCCATCGCCGTAGCAGCCTAGAGGCTTGGCGGGAAAGAAGCTCGTCGCGGTGACGTGGCCGAGCGAGCCGACTGGTCGGCCCTTGTAGCTCGCGCCAAATGATTGGGCGGCGTCCGCGATCATGAATATGCCGTGCCGCTTCGCGATATCGCGGATCGCATCGTAGTCGGCGGGCAAGCCGAACAGATCGACGGCGATGATCGCCTTGGGCTCGAGTCCGAGGCGGCCGGCCGCGGCTATTCCCGCGTCGATGCCGGCGGGATCGATGTTGAACGTATCGTCGCGCACGTCAACGAAGATGGGAGTTGCGCCGAGTAGCGCTATGGTTTCCGGCGTCGCGGTGTAGGTGAAATCGGGACACAATACTGCATGTCCTGGTCCAATGCCCTTGGCCATCATTGCGATCAAAAGTGCGTCGGTGCCGCTTGCGCAAGCGATGGCGTGCTTTGCTCCGGCCCGTGCCGAAAGCCGCTCCTCCAGTTCGGCGACTTCTGGCCCCATAATGTATTGGCCGTGGTCGAGGACGCGGGCGATCGCCGCATCGATCCGCGCTCGAATGTGCAACTGCTGCGCTTTGAGATCGATGAATTCGATCTTCCGCGGAAGAATGGCCATTTCACCCATTGAGCGGCTCGAGGCGGTCATCTGATGTCTCACGGTAATGCCGTCCCGTCTCCGGGCAGACGAGATCGGATCCAAGCTTACGGCCCGCCGCGCTGACCCAACCGATGCGTCGCGCGGGTACTCCGGCCATCAGCGCATAGGCCGGCACGTGCATTGTCACCACGGCGCCTGCCGCAATGAAGCAATATTCGCCCAGCGTATGTCCGCAAACGATCGTCGCGTTGGCGCCGATGGTGGCTCCGCGCTTGATCAGCGTCCGCGCAAACTCATCCTTGCGCTCGATCTCGGCGCGCGGATTGTTGACGTTCGTGAAGACGCAGCTTGGCCCGCAGAACACGCCGTCCTCGAGTTCGACGCCGTTGTAAAGGCTGACGTTGTTCTGGATCTTGCAATTCCTGCCGATGCGTACAGCCGGGCCCACCATCACGTTCTGGCCGAACGAGCAGTTCTCGCCGATGTCGCAGTCCTTTAGAATGTGCGTAAAGTGCCAGATCTTCGTGCCCGCGCCGATCTGGCAAGGATCATCGACGTATGAACTGGGATGGATGTAGACGCCCGGGTGGGCGTTAGGCGGGGAGGCCATCGCAATACCTCGCCTCATCGTCGAGAACACGTTGGAGATAGGGGTGCACCTCACCCTTGCTGAGATCGACGGGCGCGCTGCGAATATGTGCCACCGTTTCGACGGCTAGGCGGGCGTCTTCCAGCGAGAAGCCTTTGCCGTCCAAGATCGCCTGATAGCTCTTGGTGTGCATTTCTCTGAAATCACCGGACAAGTTGTGAACGTGATTGCCGATCGTAATGCTGCGGGAGGCGATCTTATCCTGGGAAGTCTCCGGCAGATCGCGCCCATTGATCGAGAGGAACCAGCGAACCCTGGCGCGTTCGTATTCGAGATAGCCGGCGGCGCAGTCGACCGCGCGGTGATGGAGGACGTTCTTTACCGACGCGCCGAATAGGAAGCCCAAAAGGTCGTAGAAATGCACACCGATGTTGGTGGCGATGCCGCCCGACTTCGCTTCCTGACCTTTCCAGGACACGTAATACCATTGGCCGCGTGCGGTCACGTACGTGAGCTCGCAATCGATTTTGTCTTTGCTCTTCGCCGAAAGCAGCTCGTCGCGCAACGCGATGTTTGCGGGATTGAGCCGGAGCTGCAGGATTGTCGACACCCGTTTGCCTGTCTCCGCTTCTAGAGACTGAAGCGCGTCGAGGTCGCTCGGAACAAGAACGAGCGGCTTCTCGCAGATGGCGTGCGCACCACAACGCAAAGCGAATTCAGCGTGCGCCCTGTGAAGGTAGTTGGGCGAACAGATCGCGACGTAATCAGGTCCTTTTCCCTTGCGACGAAGTTCCTGAATGTAGACTTCGAACAGGGCGAAATCCGTGAAGAAGCGCGCAGCGGGAAACGACGCGTCCATCTGGCCGACCGAGTCGGAGACATCGAACGCGGCGCACACATTTCCACCGACATCGCGGATCGCTTCGAGATGACGGCGGGCTATGTAACCGGCGACGCCAATGATTGCGAAGTTCTTTCCTGCTGCCGCCGTCACTGGGTAGCAACTCCTCAAGATCGTGTTGGTGGATCAAATACGCGCGTCGCTCGACGGAACCGGCAAGACCTCCTTGATGTCGTAGAGCAGGCCGTCACGAACCAGCAACTCGCGAAGGCGGGCTTCGCCGAGGCTTGCAAACGTATCGTGCCGCACGGCGAGCACGACAGCGTCGAAGGGGCCCTTCGGAAGCTCGGGCGCCAGATCGATGCCGTATTCGTGCTTGACCTCCAGTCGCAAGGCGAGCGGATCGTAGATGGTGACCTCGTGACCGAAGGCTTTCAGTTCGTTGTAAAGCTCGAACACCTTCGTGTTGCGAATGTCGGGGCAATTCTGTTTGAACGTGAAACCAAGCAGGAGGATGCGTGCGCCATCGACGCGCAGCTTCTTGCGGAGCATCGTCTTGACGATATCCTGCGCCACGTAACTTGCCATGCCGTCGTTGATGCGCCGTCCGGCCAGGATCATTTCGGCGTGGAAGCCGATCTCCTGCGCCTTATGCGTCAAATAATAGGGGTCGACGCCGATGCAGTGCCCGCCGACGAGGCCTGGCCTGTAGAAATGGAAATTCCACTTTGTCTCGGCGGCTTCCAGCACCTCGCGCGTTTCGATGCCCATGCGCTTGAAGAGCATCGCGAATTCGTTGACGAGCGCGATGTTGACGTCTCTTTGAACATTCTCGATGACCTTTGCCGCCTCGGCAACGCGGATCGAGCTCGCCTTGTGCGTCCCGGCCGTAATGATGCTCCTGTAGACGCGGTCGATGAGATCGGCCGCTTCGGGGGTCGACCCGGACGTGATCTTCTTGATTTTGTGCAGCGGATGATCCTGGTCTGCCGGATTGATCCGCTCAGGGCTGTAGCCAACAAAGAAGTCGACGTTGTACTTGAGTCCGGAATGCTGTTCGATGATCGGGACGCAGATTTCCTCGGTGGCGCCGGGATAAACGGTCGATTCGTAGACGACGACTGCGCCCTTGCGGATAGCCTTTCCGATTGTCTCGCTCGCCTTCTCGAGCGGCGTCAGATCCGGCCGCTTCGCGGCGTCAATTGGCGTCGGGACAGTGACTATGAAGAAGTTGGAGTCTTTGAGCGCCTCGAATTTGCAGCTGAACTTCAACATCGGCGAGGATAGCAGTTCTTCTTTGGAGCACTCGCGCGTCCAATCGCGTCCATGCTGCAACTCGGTGACGCGTTGCTTGTTGATGTCAAAGCCGACCACCGGAAAACGGCGCCCCAAATGAACCGCCAACGGCAAGCCGACATAGCCAAGGCCTATAATAGCAATTCGGACAGACTCGATGGCGGGAATATTGTTTGCCTTCCTGTAGACCTCGGTGTCTAACTTCTTCCGATAATCCAAATGTCCCTCCAACACGTTCGTAATTACTGGCATGTAGCAATAAAAGTGGTCGCCTCGGATTATATTTACTCGCACTTGACGTTGTTGTGGCTGCGCACACATGGTTAGTCTTAACATAGACGCGTACACACCTGACGGTTCATCTGGCTGGACGCGAGCGTGCTGCTGGCCGTAGTAAGATATAATACTCCCACAGCGTCCGGTAGGATATCCCGAGGCATGAAAATATTGATCTTGACGCAGTATTTTCCGCCCGAAACCGGAGCGGCCCAAAACAGATTGTTCGAGCTGGCCGTCAGATTGAAGTCATTGGGCGCCGATATAACGGTCCTGACGGCCATGCCCAATTATCCGCAAATGCAAATATACGATGAATATGAAGGTTTGACATACGTCTATGAGGAAATCGGCGGTCTGAAGGTTCATCGTTCGTCGATTTATGTCTCATCGGACAGGTCTGTCATTTCGCGACTGAAAAACTACTTCTCTTTCGTGCTATCGAGCTGGAGGACAGCAAAAAAGAAGCTCGGGCGTTTTGATGTCATACTTTGCGAGTCACCGCCGCTGTTCTTGGGTTACACAGCAATGTGGCTAGCGCGAAGAATGCGTGCAAAGCTGATTTTCAATGTCAGTGATCTTTGGCCTGAAACGGCGGAAAAGCTCGGCGTCATCACCAATAGGTTCTTGCTGGACAGGGCCTATGTCCTCGAGGAAAAAATCTACCGGCGCTCTGCTCTGGTGACGGGGCAGACCCAAGGCATTTGCCGCTCCATCGATGAGCGGTTTCCCGAGGTCAGGACGTACTGGCTGCCGAATGGCGTCGATCTCGACTACTACGATCCCGCCAAAATCGATGCGGGAGACTGGCGCAGCAGGCATAAGATCTCAAAGGACGACATCGTCTTTCTCTATGCCGGAATTCTTGGAATTGGTCAGGGCCTGGAGGTAATTCTGAAGGCAGCCGAGAGGCATTTGCCGAATCGCGCCGTGCGCTTCGTCCTATTGGGCGACGGGCCTGAGAAGAATAAGCTTCTTGCTCTAAAGGACCAGCTAAGGCTCGATAATGTCTTGTTGCTCGACCCGGTTCCGAAGAAGGAAATGCCGTCTATCTTGAAGTCCTGTAACGCCACGATCATTCCTCTAAAGAAGATCGATCTTTACAAGGGCGCCATTCCTTCTAAGGCGTTCGAGTGCATGGGTATGCAGTTGCCGATTCTGCTGGGCGTTGACGGCGAAGCCCGCGAACTGTTCATAGACAACGGAAAGTGCGGCCTCTATTTCGAACCGGAGAATGAACAAGAACTCGCCGATGCGGTGGCGAAACTGGCATCGAGCGCGGCCCTGCGCGATGAACTCGGGCGCAACGGTAGGCGTTACGTCGCTGAACACTTCAATCGGGACCGCATCGCGCAGTCGTTCTTCGAGGAGCTTGAAAAGCTGTGAGGTTCCTCTGGCGACCGTAATCGCGTTTGTGGTTCCTCCAGACCTTAACTGGATGGCTCCTTTTGCGGCGGCGAAAGCGCAACAAGCAGAATCGCGACGATCCAGCCATGAGTGATGAGTTCGGTTGGGACTTCAGAGCTGGTGATCGCCGAAGTGAAGCCCGGAAGGCATATGAGGGTGGACAGTACCTTCGTTCCGCGCAGGCTCGCATAGAAATCGATCGCACGGCAGCATAGGCCGATGAGAACAGCGTAGAGAAAAACGCCGAAAGTTCCGGCATTCATATATCCCGTTCCGACGAATCCAGTGTTTGCGTGCATTCCATTCTTGTCAAGGAAGTATCCGATAGTATATGGCGGATCAAACGGCAGGATTTGCGGGACCATTCCGAACGACAGTCTTGAATATGCCCAATACAACTTGTCGTGGGTGTCGAAGTATTTGATATATGCGTCATTGACCCACACGGGCAGAAGCAGGCTGCGTCTCTCGAATGTCGAAGCGAACGAAAATGTTGTGTTTAACTCGCCATTCTCTGTGTACCAAAAGGAAAGATCGTTCGCCAAGACGGCCAGAACCGCTATGATGGCGCAAGTTATGAAAAGCATGTAAAGAATTATATTATTCCGGCGCAGAGCGGAATTCAGCGCAATAATTATTGGCAACGTCATGAACGGTGCCTTGTTTCCAATCAGTCCAAAATAAAGCGAAGCGACAATAAGATTTATTATGAGAGTTATCATATTCCGCGTATGCAATGAAAGTATGATTGCCAATGAGCTCGCTGTCAACCCGAGGCTGACTGCGTAGACGGCATAATCGGTGATCTTTTCCGAGGCGATATGCCGGCGGCTGTAGACATCGAACAACGCAAAACTGAAATCATCGAATCCCATGATGTAGGCCGCAAGCAGGGCGCCGCCAATCGCCAGTGCTGTGACCGGCAAGGTGGCATCGAAAGGTCCGATCCATCCAAGATTAGGAATGGGAACCGGGACATTGCGGCTCGCATAGACGATGGCCAGTCCAGCGAAAGTCAGATAGGCGGTGGTGGCGCTTGTGTTCCCGTAGACGTACATAACCGCGGTCGGCACGAGGGCCGTTATTACGGCGATGCACATGTAGACGTCAGAAGGCCGCCGGTACGACGCCGGTATCAGCAGTGCGGCCATGCTCAATACGAGCAACGCCTCGATCTCCCTTTGCGGGATGTAGGATTGCACGAAATCGCTGTAGGCGAAAAGCGGTTGCCATAGGTTCGTGTAAGCTTGGGCCAAGCCGCAATACATCGCAAGGATCAGGGCCGCGTAGGCGAGCTTGATGAATACCGCTCTCTTCGTGGCATAACTCCAGCGGATCGAGTGGGGTCTTTCGGACAGCCCTTGCGGATTACTCATGGAAATAGAGTCGGTCATGGGCCGGCTCGCTTGTTCGTATCGCTATCGATCGCATATGTCGAAAGCAAGGGGAGTGACCATACTGAAACGGACGGATTCGCCATACCCTCGTTTTGGGGACGTCCATTTATATATCTGGGCCTATCCCAAACCGTTAACCGGAAGGTCGTATCGGCGGAATCTTTGCTGGTTAGTATTTCACGCGCGGCTTCCATGATCTTTCCGACCTCAGTGGCATATGGCGTATAACGGCCCCACGCACCGAATATGAGCGCGTAAGACATTCCGAACGGCCGATAGCCGGAACAGTGCTTTTCGTCGACCCGATACCATCCGTTGGAGCCATCCATATAGTTGCGCAGCCGCGGCTTCTTGAGGTTCCCCTCAAAAACGCCGAAAGCGAATGCACGTCCAAAGCCGGCCAGAACGGCTTCATCTGGCCAGCCAACTCCAGTACGGTCCTTTGTATCCAGAAGCGCGCTAAAGACGACGGGCTGGCGCGTTCCGTGACTGACGTCCCAACCAACTCCGTGTGCCGCGCGCCGCTCGTTTGGTGGGCACTGCTCTTCTGAAAAGGCGGCGTACAGGCTGTCGTCATGGTCGTCATTGGCGCCGGCGTCAAAGACCAAACCATCTACCGGCGCGCCGGAACTGCGAGGAAATGTCTTGGACGTTGTTCGGTCGGCCAACAGTTCCGTGGCGACGCGCAGGTAGTTGCGAAGCGCGCTATTGTCGGCCGTGCTGAATCTTTGGTCTGGCTCGAGTGCTGCTTGAACAGCAATCGTCTCGGCCGTCGCGCCGATGATCCACAGATCGGTATCCGATACCATATTGCAGTAACTGAGACGCTCCGGAGAAGCAAAGCTGCGGCGACGCTTGAGTTCTAGGAAGCTCCGGTGATCGTAGAGGCCATGCCCACACTGCCAACCTCTGACTTGAAAGACCTTATCCCTAAGAATCCAGCGAAGCAGATGATCCCGGACCAACGGGGCGGCGCTCTTTACGAAGTTCTGCGTCTCTTGGGATTGATCATCCGACTGCAGTAGATGCCGCGTCGTGGCCGCCAGAAGAAAGATAAACTGCGAAGAATCGAGTACGTCTTCAATGCCATCCTGGTTCAACCAAAGGCGAGTGGCGCTTGGCAGCGGATGCTCGGAAAGGCGCTGTTCGTCGGATCGTGGATCGTAATAGTACTTGTAACTGGATACCGTGACGAGATCGTCAAAGACGCTGACGTAAAGCGACAAAAGCTGATCTCTGATTGCACGCTGCTCTTCGGCGATAGCCGCCCGCATGAGATCATAAGTCCATAACTCGAAATAGTAGAGATGATCCGTCGAGTGCTTCCTTTCGCTGTCGTGAGCAAAATTCTTCAGGGTCTGGACCAGTCTCGGCCAGTTCGAGTTGATCAATTGCCAATCGGTCGCGCGCTCGGGTTCGGTGGCCGAGGCCGCCGATGAAAAGGCGATTGCCAATCCGGCCGCCCATGAACGCCAGCTCAACGATTGTGTTCGCCGAGATCTAGAGCGGCTAGGATAGCCCACAACCTTCGCAATCGTTATGTTGCCGGCGTCGCCCAGTGGTGTCTCCTAAACGGTCGCCCGAACGATCTCGGCAATCTTTTCGGCGCAGTTGCCGATGCCGTAGTCGGAAATTTCACGCTGCGGCGCGTAGTCTTGGCTGGTCCACAATCGGTTCCACCCTGCATCAATGGTCTCGGGCCACTCCGTCCCCTCAAGCAGAGTCACGCATGGAACGCGGTGGAAATAAGCCTCTTTCTGTAGACCGCCCGAATCGGTGACCATGCTCTTTGCGTGGTGGACGAGCCAAGCCATGTCGAGATACCCGACAGGTTCGATAACCTGCACACCTTTCAATTTCATGCCCCGAGCCTCAAGAAGCTTTTTCGTGCGGGGATGGGTAGGCATGATTACGGGTTGCTGTTCGGCCGCGCGTTCAAGCCAGGCCATCACGTTGCTGAAACGCTCTGGGTCTGCCGTATTCTCCTCCCGGTGCACGGTCGCAACGGTGTAGGATTTCGGGCTGAGCCCCAACCTTTCGAGTATCCCAGAACGATCCTTCGCGCGCTCAATCGCCGCAAGCGTGGCATCGAACATGACATCACCGACGGCGTGCACGCCGCGCGAAATGCCCTCCTTTTTCAAGTTCTCGACAGAGGAAGCGGTGGGGCAAAACAGCAGCGCGCTTAGGTGATCGACGATAACGCGATTGACCTCCTCGGGCGACGTTCGATCGAAGCTGCGCGGCCCCGCTTCGATGTGCGCGATCGGAATATGCAGTTTGGCCGCGGCCAAGGCTGCTGCAAGCGTGGAATTGGTATCGCCATAGACGATCAGCATCTCCGGCGCTTCGGTGATCATGACCTGCTCGAGCTTCTCGAGCATGCGGCCCGTCATGGCACCATGCGACAAGCTGTTGATCTCGAGATTGTAGGCAGGCTTTGGAATGTCGAGGTCGTCAAAGAAGACGTCCGACATGAGGGGGTCGAAGTGTTGTCCGGTGTGAACGAGTGTTTCGCTGATGCCGGCAGCGGCCAGCGCCCGGCTGACGGGCCCGGCTTTTATAAACTGCGGACGAGCTCCCACAACGGTCAGTACTCTTTTCACGACCTTGCTCGCTGTTTGATGACGCTGATAGTCGACGTGCTGCAACATTGGCTCAATCCTGGAACGAACTCACAACTTACGCATAATCGCACGGTACATGCTTACCTCGCGCCGGAAAGATGGCGCGGCGGCGAAAGCATGGTTGAGGCCGGCGATAGTCCAGTGTTCAAAGCCGGATTGTAGGGATGCTTCAATGAAGGCCTTGTACTCATTCAGCCAGGTTCCGGCAAAATAGTCGACATAAATTCGCTCGCCTAGTTTTCTCATTAACGTTATCGTCGAAATATATCGTTCAGTATGCATGTATATATCAGGTTTCTGTCGACAAATCTTGAGACTTAATTTGCTTCTTGTCTGAAGGAAATCCTCTGCTGAAATTGCAACTATCTCTACCTTTGGCAGGCGGTTTCATTGCGCTCCGCAGCCAAATCGGCTTCACAAGCTCGGAGCACCCGGTTCTGGAATATTGAAGCGCCGCGGCTCCGTAAATGCCAACCATAGTTATGCGGACGGTTACGAGGCCCCAAAGGAATTGAGTGAAGTTCAGAATACCGAATTGCGCGAGCGGAAACAGGCTGAGTGTGAGCAGAAGCCGCGCCAGCGACCAGAAAAAGACGAACCGTTTCGCGCCCACGATCAGGACCGCATCGTCTATCGGTGTAGTAATGAAAGCGACGAACTCGCCCACGAGAAGGATGGATGCGTAGTGACCCGCTGCTGCCCAATCCGGGCCAAGGATCGAAGGAGCGAGTTTTGGAGCACTAAGAATTGCGATCAAAAATGGAACGAATGATATGAGCGCAGTGGCGCCAATCGTTCTTAGCGTCAGTTGATCGAAGCGTCCTTCGGTTCTGTGGAGCACAGAGGCTCTTTGGCGGTACACGTCGCCGATTGCTCCGGAGACTAGGCGCGAAGGGGCGGCAACGATGCGCTCCACCATTCCGTACAAGCCAAGCGTGGCAGCGCCGAAGAAGGAACTGATTATCAGATCGGGAACGCGGTCGTAGATGAGGCTCATGCCGGTAGATACGGATCTGGTTAGGGCCAGTGGGCCATGCCGGCGGGCGACAACACTCATACGAAGCCTGCGCGCAGGGGCGAGTTCGGTGACTTTGGCCTTACGAATGCTTTCGGTGAGCACCAGAGTCTTGAAGATCTCCGAAACTGCGAAGGCAGCTATCAAGCATTGGGCTCGGTTCATGCCAAAGGGAATGAAGGCGAAGAACGGGGCGCACACGGCAAACGTGAGGGCTCTGACGATCATGGAACGCGCGACGATCGTAAACTGCATCAGTCGCATCTTCCAGTACCGTAAGGCTTGGTACAGGGTGGTGAAAATGATCAATGGCGGAACAGCGTAGAGCGGCGCCGATAGTTCGGGCATGCCAAAAATGTCAGCGAGTCTTTGATGGACCAAAGCGACGACAAACAGGGCAATGGAAGCGACGACGCTGCTAAGCGCGAGAATGAGCCAGACCAGCTGCGACGCCGAGCGATGGCTCTTTGACAGCATGATCATCAATTCGTAGTTGAAGGTCGTGAAGGCAGTAAGCAGCACGACTATTGAAATAAATAGCGTGAGAACCCCAAAATCATGCGGCGAATACAGGCGTGTCAAAACTGGAAGAACAGCTACTGCAATAATCTGTGCTAAACCAGTGCCCCCGCTGAGCATCAGCACGTCGCGCACGAAGCGAGAATTCCGGAGTTTTGACCAGAGACTATGTAGGTCGAAGCTAATTTTCTCGGCCGCCATCGGATCAGCTATCGGCAGTAGGTTGCATCATTTCAGTGGGAATTCGGTGATGATGAAAGATCGCCATCTGTGCGCATGAAGAGCATCACGTTAGCTCGATCTCGTTTCTATACATCGTTAGAAGTTTGCGCTCTTCGGCAGCCCAATTGTACTTCACTTCCACGGCTTCTCGACCTCGGCGACCCATGTCTTCAGCCGCTTGCGGGTTGTTGAGTATCCAATCAATCGCCTTCGCGATGGCCCGAGGATCGCGTTGATCAATGAGAAGGCCACAACGTTCGGTATCAATGATCGTGCGCCAGAGCGGAAAGTCGGACGCAATCACCGGAAGCCCTGCGGCCATGTACTCAAACATTTTTACCGGATAGGAGTCTATATAATTCGGGATGTCGTAATCGGGCACGAGCCCGGCACGAACTTCCGCGAGGAGACTCGCAATTTTCGATCTGTCCAAAAATCCACGATATTCAACTCGACTCCACCCTGCGAGGGCACGAACCTCTTCTTCTAGCCCCTCGTCCGTAAAAAGGCCGGCCAGGATCAGCCGTGCCCCTGGCGTCTCGACGTGCTCCATAGCTTTGACCATTTCGACCACCCCTCTAACGCGCGCTAGTCCTCCGGGGTAAACGACGAGCGGCGCGCGTTGCTCCATCGGCGAGGCGCGTTCGGATGGTGCCAATTCAGCAGCAATTGGATAATTTTGCACAGTGGTGGTTTTGGCAGGCGGAAAGCGGCGAGCGATAGGCGGCGTCGCCGCGACAATGTTCGTGAATACCAAGCGGCTCATGAGCCACTCGACCGCCTGGAGCGCACGCGCTGCAGTCTTGCGCATCGGGCTGGGTATCCAGGTCTTACTCAAGAGTTGCTTGGGGGTATCCTCATGGACGTCGTAGGCGACCTTGGCGCCGGTCAGTCTTAGCAGTGCTCCCACCGGCATCAGTTCTGGATCGTGAAAGTGATAAAGATCTGCGCGGCAATTCCTGGCTTTGCGAAAAGCGTCCAACGTTGAAAACACCATACGCTTCAGCCGGCTGCCGTTGTATTGGCTAACCGGAATGATCTTCACGCCATCCTTGAGATAGCCGGTGTTTGACCGGGCGATAAGCGTTACCTCGTATCCAGCGGTCGCGAGGCTGCGGCACTCCTTCAAGAAAATACGAACGTCTTCCGCGGAGTGAACCGTCGACAGGTGGGCGACTTTCTTCATGCAGCAATATCTCGCCTAAAAAATAACCCGTATTATGTCTGATCTCTGCTTTAGTTTCGTCTGGCATTGGAGGGTTGATTAGGCAAAATACTTTGAGTGGTTTCAGTCATTCCATTTCGAGAGGGTTCATCAGGGCTGAGCCAACGATCCAGTAGTTTCTGGCGAAACACCGGATTGGTCAGTTCGATTAGAAACGCCAAGCCTAGCCCTGCAAACGCTCCAACCAGCAGTCCTAGAAGCGTTTTTGAAAGCGTGCCTCGGCTCAAAGGGATAGTAACGCTTTGAGCCGGCATAACGCGGCCCGTCGCCGCGAGTTTGTCGGCTGTGGATGGTGTCTTTGTTTGGACGGACTCGCTTTGCAGCTGTGCGCTGACGAGATCAAGATTGGACCGCGCACGTGCGACCTGCGGATGTTTCTCGCCGAAGGACGCAGCCGCGTCGAGGAGCGCGCGACTCGCGCTGTTCTGTCGGTCGGATAATTTTCGAACTCTCTGATAGTGCAGATATTCTCCAACAAAAGCGTTCGCAACATCCGCTGCGTGCTGGGGATTTCTTGACGTGTATGTCACGGTGATCAAGGACGAACGGGGCTCGATCGAGATTTGGAGGTTATCCATCAGTCGCTGAGCGGCAATATCGAGAGGAGACGGAGCCGCGGAGGCGTGACCCGGCCAGAGCTTGAAGATATCAAAGCGCGATAAGATGCTCTTGGGCGTCGCAAGAGGGTCTGTGATACCCGGCTTATCTGTCGATTGTTGCGCAAGGCCCATTTGATCGGCGATCTCACGCGCCATGGCCAGCGAACGCATGCGTGTGGCGGCTGCGACCTCGCCTTCGCTTGGCGGACCCCCATTGAGCGGATTGGCTGCGACCTCTCGGTCATCGCCGTCGAAAATGGCCGTCGCCGAATATTTTGGCTCCGCCAGCAGCGCTGCTGCCGCGGCGAGGCACGTCGCCCCAAGGCAGGTAGCGAGGATCACCCATTTGCGGCGCCAGAATATTTCTGGAAAATTGACGTTAGAAGAAGCTCCACGGACGTGCCGCTTTTCGACGGTTTCAGCGGATTGGTCGTCGCTTCCCGACGGTTGCCTCACTAGGTTGTGCGCATGCTGGCTCACGACTGGACCCGATAAATACAGGATTGAATAAGGGCTGTTTTCGTCATTGCGGCGACGTTGTCGCTTGGACGGCATCTTTCTGGCCGGTTGCAGTTTTAGCGGTCGGAGTGGCAACAGCGTTTGATTGCAGCCGCTTTATTTCCACGATGTCGCCCGGCTCCAACGAGTCGTTTTCCCGAGCAGCAAGTGTCGTTACCTCATTGTTGTGCAGTCGCGTAATGACGATTTCTCGTGCTACGCCTGCACCCGCCGCGCCGCCGGTTTGCCGAAGTTTTATCTCCCGGATTTCTTCGGCGGCGGGCAACGTGGCTTCTATTTCGCGCAACTTCTGCCGCGCATCCTGCAACTCGGTCAGAATTTGCTTCTTGCGCGTTGTCTCTAGTTCCTGGACCGTACGATCGAACTCCATGACCGAATTTTGAACTCGGGAACGTTCGGCTTCCAACCGCCACACGTTGCTCTGTCTGCTTGCAAGAGATAGTTTCAGTTCGAGCATCGAGCTTGATTTCGTGAGGCCCCTCTCCGACAGCTTCGAGTATTGATCGATCTCTGTTTGCACGAGAGCGATCTGCTGCTTTTCGGCGTCTATCTGGCCTTGGATGGCATTTATTTCGGTCAGCAACTGGGGCCGTTGTGACAGAATCAGATCTGATCGCTTTTTGACTGCTTCCTTCTCGATCTGAAAAGTTTCAGTCTCTTTATCTACGAGAGAGCCCCAGTCGGCGTTGTATTCGGTCTGCGGCAAAGCCGGAGCAGAGAAGGTATCGGCGCCATTCAGTTGCGCCTCGAGACGCGCTTGCCGCACCGATAGAATGCGAAACGTCGTATACAGGACGCGCACGCGCTCATCGGCGACAAGGAACTCCGAAAGGGCCGCGCCAGGCAACTGCTCCGCAAAGCCGAATCCGCCAGCTTGTGCGATTGCCGTCTTGACGAGACTTCCGTATCGATACGGATAGCTCCCGGGAAGTTTTACGTCGCCAAGAACATAGATCGGCCTCGGCTCCGCCAGGCGGACGCTGACCGACGGGTTGTTTAGGATGCCATCGGCCAGCTTATCTGCAATCGCGCGCTGACTTTCCAACATGGTCAAATTTTTGACTTGGATCGGTCCGACGAGCGGGTAGAGAATGTTTCCTGCGCTGTCGAGGGTAAAGTCGCCTGTCAGTTCGGGCTGCCCGAATACGATGACGGTAATGCGGTCGCCCGGTGCGAGTTTTTGAATGCCGGATTCCGTATCAGCGAAAGCAGCGTTCGCTAAGCTCACAACAAAGAGCAGGAAAAGCATCGCCAGCAACTTAGCGGCGGACGCATTACGATGTTCGTGCATCGAAATCATCATGGTTACAATCAAGTACTAAAGGAGACTTGTGAAAGGACAAACAGTCCAAGACCAATACCATATTGACGATCAGAACCGTGAACTTTCGATCATCACGTGGTAAACCGCACTGACGGCAGCGCGTAATCCAATACGTTCGGTTGCGGCTCACATTTGGCCGACATGTGCCAGAAGGACAGCCACTCCTGCCCGTCGCGTCAAATTATGACACCTGCAGCTTTCAAAGCAGGACGTCAGAGCGGGTCTAACCTGCACTTCTCACGGTCTCACTGACTTTGTTGCCGTCTGACGGTTCCTGCGGAGCCGCCGGCCTCGACGATCCGTTGGGGCGAGCCCGATCATTGCCGCCGGTCCGGCAGCGTTTCCAGGCGCGACGATGATCCTCTGCTGTTGACGTTCGGGCTTGGAGCGGCGCTGCCGCGTTGGCCTATAATCGCCGTGCGGCCAGCTCGAAGACTTCGCGTTCCGGACAGGCTGATGCGAAGGCGAGCTTTACGCGCCGGACGCTGATCGTGACCAGCGCGCAGATCTTCAGGAGCTTCAGCCGCATGGTGCCGCAGGTCGCAACCGCGAGCTTCGTGCCGGCAAGCCCAATGCGCCGGACCGCGCACATAAGGACGTACGCGAAGGACGCGAGCCAGAGGCGCAACTGGGTTGGCGCGCATCGTTGGTGCCGGCGTCCGGTCAGCGAAGAGATCGCCCTGGCATTCCTTCAGCCGGTTCTCCATCTCGCCACGCTGGCAGTACACGTCCTCATAGAGGAAGCGCGCCGATCCGTTTCGCGGCGTGGATGTTCGTGACGATGAAGCGCGGGTTGGCTGCGCCTTGGGTCCACTCGGCCTTGCCGATCACGCGCCGTTTCGCGCTCCAGCTCTTGCGCGTGCGATACGCGAAGTCGGCGAAGACGCGCGCCCGCTGGCCAGTTCGTTTGGAGCTGCGCTTGGCCTTGCGCATCTCGGGCGCGAGCTTAACCACGAGGCGGCTGTTACCGGCAAGACCGAGCACGGGTCACGTTGGTTTTTTTAATCTTGTTCGCAAGATTGGTTACTGTACTGCAGTAATCGTCGTCCGCGCATTTGAGCGTTGCGATAAAGCGATTGAGGGTCACGGGAGCTCGTGGATTGCTTCAATTGCCACTTCTTGAGGGAGGAATGTCGCCTTGGTTGACGGTTGATCCCGCTCCGGTGATGGGTTAAGTCCTGACTTCACCAGCGGTGAAGTCGTCAAGAGAAAAGTTCACCAAAAGTGAATTTAATGTACCGGTGGCGCCAATGTGACGTTGACGATGGCCAGGAACTGGGGAGTTCTCTTCGCGCCCGGTGGTGGATGAGCGGGGGCGATCTGTAGATGTCTTTAGATGACACTGACGGTTTTGTCGGGTGGGTCGAAGAGTGGATGCGGGGTACTTTGAGGGACCCGGGCAGCACTTCCAGAAGCGCGAGACGCGGCATTGTTCGTGCTGTGGCTACGATGGCTACTTCATCAGCGCGCGACGCGGTCACGAGCGTAAGTTTCGCTGCCCGTGGTGTAAGTCGAGGTCGCGCGTCGCTTCCTCGCGCTTCTATTCGAGCGCTACGGATTGAGCGATCAACTTGCATCGAAGCGGATCCTGCACTTCGCGCCGGAATGGCCGCTGTTCCGCCGTCTCAGACATTCCTCGACCTACATCGGGGGAGACATTCAGAAACGTCGCAACGCAAACGCCATCGTGGACATCACCAAGATCGCTGCCGCCGATCGATCGATTGATGTGCTTATCTGCAACCATGTTCTTGAGCACGTCCCGGACCATCGCCTGGCTATGTGGCCAGCCCCACCGAGTGGTCCAAGTTCAATGTTAGTTCATGGCGCCCTGGTCCTGACCCCATCTTTGGTCCGCTCATCATGCGAACTTTCGGGCTCGGTTTATCTGGGCAGCGAACGCTTCCGGCGCCGGTGCGCGATAGCCGAGCGATTGATGCGGCCTCACCGCATTGTAATGCCTCCGCCAGCTCTCGATGACGATCTGGGCCTCGCGGGGCCGTCTATACATGAAGCTCTCGACGTAGCCGTTCTCCCAGGGCGAGCCCGGTTCGATGTAAGCGGTCTTTGCGCCAACAGCCGTGATCCATTGTCGAACAGCTTCGGCGATCTTCTTGATCCGCTCCTTCAAAGCGGCCTGGTCACTGCGCTCGCTCCTTTACCGGTACATCTTGGGGTGTGCTACACGGCACGCGCGGCGGAACCGCTTAAATACCGGCTCTCGACGATGCCGGCCGAGACGACCATCACAACGCTTGTCGACACGGCGACATTGCGCTGGCGCATCGAGCGTGATTTCCAGGACCTGAAGCAGGAGATTGGCCTCGATCACTATGAGGGCCGAGGGTGGCGAGGATTCCACCATCACGCGGCGCTCTCGATCGCAGCTTATGGATTCCTCGTCGCGGAGAGAAATCCGATTCTCCCCTCTGCACCCATCATCCGCGCACTCGCGGGCAAAGCCGCGTCCAACGACGAAAGTACCGCCCACGAGGGGCAGCCACTGCGTCCTGAGCGTCACACTCCGAACCAGGATCTCCGTCGCACTTGCTAACCGACTGCTCCGATGTCCATGCTGCATGCAAAAATGCAACGCAGAATACATATCAATCTTATGACACAGTAAGATTAGCTAGTGGCCGACTTTTACTCCGCCACGCGACAGTACAACGCCGTCGCTCCTCTGGCCTACTTTTGCACCGCCGCGCACACGAACCTGCCGTTCGAGGATTGGACGAGCGTGTTCGGCTCGGAACGGCTGACCGGCGCGCTGCTCGGTCGTCTCACGCACCCTGTCGAAATCCTCGAGATGAACGGCGACAGCTATCACCTCAAGCAGTCGAAAAGCCGGCGGCGGAGAGCGGCCCGCAGCAAGGGCGATGACGCCGTCACGCACGAGGCCGCGCCTCCTGCCATCGATCCCAGACACCGGCGAGATCGCCGACGATGCCGACACAGCCAGGATGAAAGAAGCGCTAGAGCAAGAAGGGCCCCTCGAGGGGCCCCTTCTTGCTTCAACATCGATCACCATCACTGGCCTACTTCTATTCCGCCATAGTGGCCTGGAATGACTCCGCCGTTGACACTCAGGCGAAACTCAGAGAACTCTGCCGGATCCTCACCCGGAATAACCATCTGGGTGGACGTCAATCCATGCCGAAGAGCGTTCGGGCTGCTGCGGCGCTTACCATCGAGCGATCGGGGTCCCGAACTCTTTAGCGCGTTCTGCCGGTTTGCGACGAGTTGCTTTTCCGTGGCCATCCGCAATCTTCCTAACTTTAGCCTGTCCAACACCAGCTTTGCCAAATGAGCGTTTGGCATGAGATATTTGGCGCCTGTCCCAAAACACCAGCCCTGATCTTCAGGGAAATGATTTTATCGGCCAGCCCGCGTCTCCGAACCGGAGATATGATGAACGGCCGACCTTTTTAGGCGTCTTGTCGCTTAACACAGGCCCGAACGGGCCTGGAGACCCCGACATCACGTTTCGCGTCAAGCTGCGCCAAGATCTTGAGCGCCTGGCCACGAAGCTGTGCTTCGTACCTGGAGATCTTGCTCAAAAAATCGCGACGCCCCAGCATCGCTTCCAACGTCCGGCCAAGCAGCCTTTGATCGCGAACCAGGGCGCGAGGCAGTCCCCCGCGGTGAGCGGGCAGGCTTCGTTGATCGGCGGAAATGATGGCGCACCCTATCCGCACCAGACCGTTGTCGTGGAGCTTGTCCTGACAGTGCGAGATCCACGTTATCAGGCCGGCCTCAAAAATGGGAACGCGTCGCAGACGCCACAGGAGCCCCGCAAGTTGCTCAACAAGATGCCTCTCGCAAACCGTCCCGGGAGCAAACTCGTCGAAGAGTTCGCCCCGCAGCGCCTCAAACCGGGTTGGATCCTCTCCCTCAAGAACGATTTGAACCCCCGTTAGGCCATGCACGATGGCGTTGCGGGCACTTTTTTCCTTGCCCGCATCACTTCGAGGCCCCGTGCTCTTGAGCGCGTTGATCCTATTGGCGCGCAATTGTCGTTCGCTGGTCACTGTCGGGCCTGCTTCTCTATTGGATGTCTCGACTCACGCGATCCTGCGGGCGGGTCTCCCTCGCAATGGCGCCCTTTGTCGGTGCGGCCTCGTCAGGATCGCTTTGACCGCGCGATTGCGCCCAGAACTTTTCTGCGGTCTTCAATGGTTCGATGATGCCATGCCGGGCCCACCATGTTCTTTCATCTCCCGTCCTGTGAACCTCGTCATGATGGATGCTGCACAACGGCACCGTGAACTCATCTGAGACCTTGAGGCCCATGGCGCGCTTTTGTGCAAACCTTAGATGATGGGCGTGGACCGGCGTGCGCCCGCAGATGACGCAGGGCTTGGAGCGCACATAGTCAAGGTGGGTCTTGTCGCGCACCCGCCGTTCCTTCGGAATGAGGAACCCCGACCCTGGATCGGGACTCGCTTGTGGTACGGCCTCGACGGGCGTTTGATCGGCCTTGAACGCCCGGGCCTTGTCTTTGAGACGCAAGATGACGCTCTGGGCGAGGTCGCGATGCTGCGGACTCCGATCGAGGCCGGAAAGGTTGCCCTTGTTGTCTTCCCAGAAGGCGTAAAGGTCGCTCAGCGTCTTTATTCCTTGAAGGTGGTGATCGAGGGCCGCAAGCAAGCCCTCTTGGGTTGCAAATTGGTCCTCCCGACCCACCTTCAAGCTCAAGACGCCCGCCATCACCGGGGTCGACGCGCACGGGGCGCCTTGAGGTCGTTTGGGTTTGCCGACGCCATGATGGCCTTTATCGTAGAGCGCTAAACCGAACGGGTTGCCGAAGGTGGCGAGCGCCCGCTTGGTGGCATCGGTTTCAGCCGCCTTGAGTGCGATCTCGTGGGCAACATCGGCCTGGGCTGCCCGGCCGACCCCGGTGCCGATCCCTTCGCGCACGATCAGGGTGTCGCCGGCCCTGACCTTGATGCGCACGCGGGTCGCGTAAAAGCACACGATGTGTCCTCGTTCAGTCTCACGCCACAGGCATCGGGGCTCCAGGGTTCGCCGATCCCAGTTCTCAAACCCGAAAATCCGATTGGCTTCCGCAATGACGTGCCAGCCCTCGACATAGGCGAGGGTCATGCCGTTGCTTTGCCGGGTTCTAACATGGCGGTGTGCCAGCTTGGCCTTGAGGGCGCGCACTTGTTTGTCGGTAAAAGTCATTATTTCGTCCTCACGCTCAGCTGCAGAGACGGTTCAGAAAGCTTTGCCGCGTTGGTCTTGAGACCCCCCTTGAGGGCGGCGATAAGCCCGGCGCGATCGAGCTTGGCGGGTTGGGGCTTCCAGAACGCCTCGGGGATGGCGTCTTCTGCGATGATGTCCAGCGTGGCGACGCCAACGCGCAGTGACGCGGTAAAGTCGGGTTCGATAATCTTTGGAATGTCGCCGTCGCACATGGCGCGCAATGCGAGATCGCGTTTCTTGCGGGCGCGTGTTTCCAGCCGGTCAAGACGGGCCTTCATGTCCTGGATGCGTGCAGTGAGCCCACCGCTGAGGGCTTCATCGTCCAAAACCGACCGGATGAGGGCCGATATCAGCTCTTTCAAATCGCTGATGCCCTCGAGGGTATCCCTGAGGGTTTGGGAGTCGAGATCGGGTATGTCGGCCAGAAGGCGGTTGCGCACGAAGACATGCTGGGCCAGCTGGGAGGCGAGGGCATGGGGTGAAGGGAGGGGGCTGGAACGCATAACGATACTCCAAGATACATAAACGACTCTTTTAGTATCATATATTCACTTGCAAAGCCAGCCAATAGCGCAGTATCAAACCATTAAGCATGATTTATCCTTGCCAGATCCGCGCCGCCCGGGCCCTCATCGGCATGAGCCAGCAAGAGCTCGCCGAACGGTCCCTGGTTGGGCTTGCCACCATCAAGCGCATCGAGGCGGTAGGGAGCGAAATTACCGGAACCGCCAAGACCCTTGTGAAGATCCAGAAGGCGCTCGAGGCGGCAGGCATCCGCTTCATCGATGAGACTGATGGCGCCGGACCAGGCCTTCGCCTGATGCGACCGCTCTGAAGGCTGGGGCTAGGGCCTCCAACCCGACACTCCACACTTTGGCAGTGAACCGAAGTTCCACTCGTCCAACACGACGAACTCGTGGAACGCGTAACCCTCCGCTGGACAGACAATGTTTGCGAACCCGTCGCCTCGATACTGTGCGGCCGGAGGGTCGCCGCAAGTTCGCGTACGTCCTCCATCACGGACATCATCTCGGCGATGAGGTGCGCAAGAGTGGTGGACAAAACAGTCGTAGATCCAGGCGGTCAATTCCGCCACTCACCCGCAGCGGACATGCCGCAACCGTGGCGATGGGCCATGTGCGGACACGAGTCACAGCGCCGGTGGCGATACCTGCTTCTCGATTTTCAGCAGCGTTAGTGATGCGGCAAGTATCAGCGCAATGCTCAAAACGATCCACGGTGTGATGGCTTCATCGAAAAGCAAAGCCGCGAAGACTATTGCGTAGACCGGCTCCAATGCAACGAAGCAGCTGCACGTGCTCGCGGAGATCCGCTGGAGAACATAAAGATAGAGCAGAAGCATGACGGCCGTATTGAAGACTCCGAGCGCAACGAGGGAGAGCCATTCACTCATCTCTGTCGGAGCAGGCTTCGCGAAGAACAGCGCCGGGATGAGCAACAACAGTACGACTCCGTTCTGTAGAAACGAGATTGTCACAGGAGACGCTGCGTTGCCGAGCTGTTGGCTCATTCTCCAAAATAGGGCGTACGCCAGAGCCGAAGCCAACCCCGCGGCGGCACCAGCGACATTGCTCTGACCGCCACCGGGCTGGACGAGCAGCGCAACCGCGACGATGATGACGACCCCAACAGCTATTTCCGCCAGAGTTGGAAATCGGCGTTGCTGCACAGCCTCCACGATAACCGTGAAGAGCGGAAATGTTGCGAACGTCAGCGTGGCGACCGCGACGCCCGCCAACTGGACGGACATGAAAAACGTCAACCAGTGCGCGGTCAGCAGAGTTCCGCTCGGTCCGATGATACGCCAAGAGGAGGTCAGGATGCCCCTGAGACTGGACAGATGCCCGCCTATTAGGCCAAGTGTGAAAGTGCCAAATCCGGCACGCATTGCGACGATTCCAGAAGGGCGAGACATTCAACTTTCCGTAAAGCGCTGCCGTTCCGAATATGACCGCGGCTATATTGATCGCCACTACGCCTTGCGCTTGGCGCGATAGTCCATGCAGCAATAAAAACAGCGGAGATTTCGTCGAGGACATAGCAGTTGTCAGCTACGGTTTTAGGATCAAGGCGCGATCCATCGGCCCTCTTGAATAAGGCATCAAGAGTGACGGTCTTGGTTGCGAAAGCGCTCGTTGCGGGCGCGTGTGAAGGCGGAGTGATCGGGGATCTTGTCCTCGATGCCGAGGCCGCAGAACCAGCGATAGGCCAGATTGAGCTGAACCTCGCGGCAAAGCGCGCGCTCAGAGCGGATCGCGAACACATAACCGAGGATGAGCATCCGGATCATGAGCTCCGGATCAATCGAAGGACGGCCCATGTGGGAGTAGTGCGGCGTCAGCTCGGCGCGAACCCAAGTGAGGTCGAGAGCAGCGCCGATCTGACGGACCTGATGATCCTCAGGAACTACTGCCTCGAGATCGAACGCATAGAATAGCTGGCCCTGCTCGCCCTTGCGTCGCCCCATCATCGAACCGCTCCGCCGATGCCCGCCTCACAAGGACGGAATCACGGTTCGCCCGGCCTCTCAAGCCCGTTCTGCAACAAAATCGGCCAGAAGCGGAAATTATGGCTACGTCGGAAAAGTATTATGGTTCGCGCCACACCTCAGCTATCAGATGCCAGTTGTGGCAGACATCCTGAGACCACCGATGAGTTCAGCACTGCGACCGATCAATAACGGCAAATTCGGACTTTGGGGGTATTGCTCGCCCGAAGATCCGGTTGAGATGGTGATCCCCGCGCGTTACGAGCGCGCGGAAGTGTTCAGCGAGGGCTTGGCTGCCGTCCGGCTGAACGGCCTTTGGGGCTATACAGACGATCAGGGGCAGATCCAGATCCCTGCAACGTTCGAGAAGGCTGGCCCATTTCACAACGGACTGGCTGAAGTCGTTGTGGGCGACGGCGCAGGCGTGATCGATCGCTCGGGTAGCTTCATCATCAAGCCAACGCTGGGCCGAGCGATGCCATGGACAGAAGATGTCGTGCTCGGTCAGGAGAAACAGTCCAGCATCCTGCCCTCTCGGAACAAGGATCTTGGCGTTCTCAATGCAATATATGACGTGTCTGGAGACTCTCGCTCCGTAGAGTTGCGGTTTGGACTACTTTCTACGGGCGGAGATTGGCTCTTTCCGCAGGTTCTGTCACGCGGCCTTGCTGTGAGCCTGGATAAAATCCAACGGCTTTGGGTCGTTGAAGGTCCAGGCGGCAAGTTTGGTATGATCGCGCCCAACGGGACATGGGTGGTCCAACCTCTCTTTTCTGAGGTGAGGGTCACAAGAAACGGAATGGCGGTTGTCAATGCAGGCACGCGGGCAGAGCCGCAATACGGCGTGATGAGCATTCGCGGGACTTGGGTGGTCGAGCCTGGCCAGTACTCCCTAATATTGCCATCTCGTGACTGCGTCCGCGTCTTCAAGGACAAACAAAAAGGCCTCATCGACGAAAACGGCAAACTTATCGGAAACCGTCTTTTTGACCGTCTCGATGTCTACGACACCGAAGGTATTTATCTGGTAACTGCCGATGGAAACACACAAGCCCTGACGCGGTCCGGTGAGCTGATTGCGGACCCTCGTGTTGGCCAGGTGATCAAGGAATGCCCGAATGGTCTGCGCTTGGTGTCCAACGGCGATAAACGGCGGATCCTGACGGCGACTGGCGCTGCCACGGTGCCTTACGAGGTCGACATCTGGCAGATGCACTGTGATCGCCCGACAACAATCAAAATCGGAGATAAGTGGACGTTCTTGTTTACATCCGGTCGCCTCATGCATGAACCACCGCGGTTTGAAAAACTTTCCAGCTTCAAGGACGGTTACGCCTGCGTCAGTGAATGTGGAGTTTGGGGTTTGATCGATGAAACTGGGCGTTATGTCATAGAACCGCACTACGAGTATCTCTCACCCATGGTCTTTGATCAAACCTTGGCCGACTTAGCGCTTCGGTGCGTCGTCGAGCAACCGAAAGGGCTGTTTAAAGTCCATCACCACGGGCAGACGTTTGCCGTCGATTGCAATGGCGTCGAAAGTGAGCTGCCGCAGCGACCCTTGAGAAAGCTCGATCGCGTTCCACTGCCGAACGGAACGTGCCTCATGCACGAGCACGGATCATGGGGCATTGCCGATGAGGATGGATCGATCATCATTCCACCGGTCTATCGTGCCGTGGACACGTTCCGGGATGGCGTCGCCTGGATTGCAATGGACGACCGGAAGCTATGGATGCCCATAGGTCCCGACGGCAAGCAGCGGTCATGCCTGACGGCTCCGCGCACGGCACATTGCCCAGTCAGATCCTTCGACACCGAGCCTAAGACACTTCACGAAGATCCATATGAGAGCAGCGTTCTGTGGGCACGCTGGTGGCTGGAAGCGCTAGCGGAGCATCGCGCGGATGCTCCACCTTTTGGGTCACCGTAGCTCATTTCGCGAAATCTAGTCAGTCAGCTGTGGGTGAACAGCAGATATCGCGAACGGATCGAACGATTAGACTGTGAACCAGTAGCGTATCAGGTGGAAAAAGACCGGCGCTGAGAATACCAGAGAATCCATACGGTCGAGCATCCCACCATGACCTTGGATGATCTCACCCCAATCCTTGACGCCGCGGTCGCGCTTGATGGCCGACATAACAAGGCCTCCGACGAAACCCATCAGGACGATAACCCCAGCCATTCCGGCGGCCTGCAGCGAAGTAAAGGGCGTGATGCCGTAGAGGGCCGCTCCGAGCAGCGTCGCGCTTACAGCTCCGCCCACGAGGCCCTCCACGGTCTTTGACGGCGACACATTGGGCGCGATTTTGTGCGCCCCGTACAGTTTGCCCCACATGTACTGGAGCACGTCGCTACCTTGCACAACGATGATGAGAAACGCCACGAGCAGGATCTGCCGACCGCTATAGCCAGGAATATCGAGGGTGACGAGCGCGGGCACATGGCTCAGACAGAAGACGCACGTCATGAGCCCCCATTGTGTCTCCGAGATCCGTTCCATGAAATTTTCCGTGTCGCCACGCAGGATCGACAGCGCCGGAAGCAGCAGGAAAGCATAAACCGGGATGAAGATGGAAAAGAGCCCGTACCACTCGATGCCGATCAGGTAGTACTGGATCGGCAAGACGGCAAAGAACGCTGCAAACAGCGCACCATGGTCGCCTCGGTGTGTTGGCGCAATCGTGAGAAACTCTCGCAAGGCCATAAATGAGCAAAGGGCAAACAGCACGATGAGGCCCGTCTTGCCGAACGCGAAGGCCGCGGCGAGCGCGCCCACCATCACCCACCAGGATTTGATGCGCGCGTTGAGATTTTCGATCGTAGCATGCGCGGGCCCGCCGGACGCTTTGCGCGACAGGATGAAGCCCGTGAGCGAGGCGACAGTTAGAACGGCCAGCACGGCCGCAAAGACGCGGAACGTCTCGCCATCAAGCAGCATGGCGTCTCTCCTTGTCCGGTGAGGTGTTGAGCAGGGCAGACTGGGCACGCAAGAGGAAAGCCGGCTTGGCTTCACCGGCCTCGTAGCGAATCGGATGACCGAATGTGACGCTGCACAACAGAGGAACGGGAATAACCTCACCTTTGGGCAGAACGCGGCCGATGTTGTCGATCCAGACGGGTACCAGTTCCACGTTTGGAAAAGACCGGGCCAAATGGAACAGCCCGGGCTTGAACGGGAGGAGCGGTTCGCTTCCGGTATTGCGCGTTCCTTCGGGAAACAGAATCAGGGAGTAGCCTTGCGACAACGCTTGTTCGATTGGCCCCAGCGGATTTTCGCGGCGCGAGGTCACGTTTCGATTGATCAGAACGGAATTGAAAACGTGCCGGCCTATGAAGCGGCGCATCTCGTCGGCGTCCCAATAGTCCTTGCCCGCAATGGGGCGGGTCATGGCACGCAGCGGGGGCGGCAAGGCCGTCCAGATCAGCACAAAATCCCCGTGGCTGGCGTGATTGGCAAAGTAGATCCGCTGCTTCGGTTCCGGCGCGCAACCAAGCCAGCGGGCCCGCACACCCGTTACGGCGCGCGCGAAGCCCGCGATCAGCTTGGCGACGACGCTGCCCGCGAACTCTATCATATCGGTGTCACCTGAATGACGAGAGCGAGCGCGAGGACAATCGGGATTGCAGCCGCGATACATTGCCGGCGAAACAGCCCATGCGTTCCGACGATGCGGTCTGCAAGGCTGCGAGTGCCGTGACTCTGAGCGAACCCGGCCATCTTCAGGCCGCGATCGAGGTCCGCCAAAGTTGAGGGTGCCGATAGGTCTTCACGTGCGAGATGGTCGAACAGCTTGGCGTCGATGCCGGTGCGGATCGCGAAGTACGTTTCGGTCACGAGCGCAGCCATGGCGAGCGCCGCCGCGAACGCCGCAAACAGTGAGGGGTAAGCCAGCGCGTTGGCAAGCGGCACGAGCGACAAGACTAGCGCTGTCATGTGAACAGAACGTCCCTCGTACAGCAATGCCGCAATCGCCACCGTCGCTTCTTTCTCTCCCGCATCAAGCATGGACAGCCTCAGGTACCCTCAGGGCATCGATCGCGGCGAGCTGTTCGGCGCTGATGCGGATTTGAGGGCGAGCACGCCTGATCATCACGACCGCGTCTGCGCCATTGTTTGCCCGGCCTGTGGCGACCAGCCAGGCCGCGACCGCCGCCGCCGACCGCGAGAAGCCGAGCGCACAGCAGACGAGGACGGGCGGATGCTTCGTGCGGGCGTATTCGATTTCGCGCGCAGCCTCCCGCAGAAGATGCGGTGGAACGGTGACCAGATCGAGAGCCGGCACGCTGCGCCACATGCCTGCTCCGGCGGGCCTAATAAACTCCGCTGTCAGGTCGATGACTGACAGACCACTCGCGGGCTGCGAGGGGATGCGGCCGAGCCAGACGTTAGCCGCAATTTCAATCCGGCTCTCGAGAGCTTGCGTCCAAGCTCGGGAGTTGATCAGGGCGCCCAAACGATAGGGCCACAACAGCAAACGGACGGCGAGGCTCTGATGGCCATAGGTGCTTTTCTGAAAGGTGGCGGCGCCGCCGCCCGCGTAAGCATAGGAGACGAACGCCAGACTAACCGCAGGCCACCACAGCCACAGGCCAGTGCCCCAAACAAGCGTTCCAACAGCAAAGCATAAAAGCGCGCCCACGCCATAAAGCGTCGCGAGCCGGATGCAATGACGGTCGTGCGAGGGGCTAAATTGCGTCACCGGTGAGGGTGCCGCGTCAGGCCAGAGCCATATGCAGAATAGGCCGAGCAGCGCCCCGGTCGGCACATCGAAGAAGTGATGCTGGAAAGCGGTCATCACCGACGCGCCGATAAGCACGGCCCAGATGTTCACGGCCCAGTGCCATCGCCGGGGCAAGTACTTGACATAGGCCATCCACAAGATGACCAGCAGCGCAATGTGGAGCGACGGCGCCATGTTAAATGGTTTTGTTATCACCTCACCTAGTGCGCCGTAGAAGAATGCGAACGCGCCGGTGTCTGCCGGAATGACCGACGTCAGTCTGAGCGGAGCGATGAGGAAGATCGCGGTCGCTATGAGCTGCGCGGTCAGCAGCCGGAATGCCAGCGTACGCAAGTCTTCCCGCGACGGCGGGAGAAATAACGCGATGGCGTAGAGCGCATCGATCGACCAATAGGGAACGATTGTCCATGCGAGAAATGGAATGTGTAGCTCCCAGTCGAACACAACGACTGGGACATGTTCACGCCATGAGACGATCTCAAGCGAGCCGAGGTACGTCGCGAAAAAGAGAGGCCCGAGAAACGAAAGCCATAATAGGGCCTCCGTCCATGGCCTCTTCCCCGACGATTGGGAAGGCGCGCCTTCCGCCAATGCGAACATGCTTCAGACCTTCGTCTTACGCGCAAGCGAGACGGTAAAGATGCCCCACTCGTCGATGCGCTGCTCGATCTTTTCGAAGCCGGCGGCCGCGACGAGCTGATCCATTTCGCTCTGGCTGCGGCGGCGCATGACCCAGGGCTGGCCGGCGCGATGACTCGTGAGCGTGCGGGCGATGAGTTCGAGCTGCGGATGCCAGGGCTGGCACGTATAGACGAGATAACCGTTCTGGGGGAGAGCCCGCGCCATGCCCGACAGAGAACGCGCGATCATGTCGTTGTCGGGGAACAATTCATAAAGACCCGAAACGATGCCGACTGTCGGGTTCGGCGCAATCTCTGCGATACTTTCGGCATTGAAGGCGTCGCCCTTCTCGAAGCGCGCGAGTTCTGAAAGACCCAAGGCCGAGATGAGGCGGCTTCCGGCGGCAACATTGATGTCGGAATAATCGCGCAGCAAGATTGAATCGGGTCTCACCTTACCAGCCGTCAACGCCTCGAGAACATAGCGGCCATGGCCTGCAGCGATGTCGAGCACGCGGACGGGCTTGCCTGCCTCTTTGAGGTCCTCCATAGCCCGGTTGATCAAAGCTTCCGCGTTAAGCTTCCGTTGCCGGATTCCTTTCCACCCGACGGCATTGATATAGGAGCGGTCGACGAAGCGGCCGAGCGCCGTCTTGCCTGACGCCTTATTGCGATAGACGTAGTCCAGCATCGAGCCGGAATCGAAGCCTGTTTTGTGCCCGACCGCAATGCCGTCGGAGATGAGGCCGCCGATCTTCATACCTAAGCGGCCGAGAGCCCAGTATGCACCGCGCGGTCTCGCAATAGAGAGAGGAGTTGCCAGTCTTTCGGCTTCCGTCCGAGTGTAGCCGGCGCGGTGAGCATCGCGCAGATCGATGGTTTCGCAGGGCCGCGCAAAGACGTCTTTCAGAAATGCCGTAATCTTTCCGGTCGCGAGATGGCGATCCTTCTCACCAAGCGTGTCGTGATAGAAGCCGTCAAGCACATGGCGCTCTTTGGTATGGGAGCCGAGATTGACGAAGAATTCGTGCTGTGGACCGTGACGCACGACCCAGTCGGCGCCTGAGATCAGAACTTGGGTCGGCACTGTAATGGCCTGCGCATCGCGCACGACGCGGTCCGCAGCGTCGTAAAGCCCGAGAAGCATGCGCACGGAAACAGCACGGGTGATAAGGGGATCGGAATTATAGGAAGCGATGCGCGCGGCGTCGTGACTGAGGAAGCGGGCCTTGACGTAGCTGTTCACGAAGAAGTTTCCGCGCACCGCTTTCTGGATTGCGAGCCCCTGCCGGGCAAACGGGACGTATAGCTTGACGCCGAACGCAGGCGAGGCGAGGACCATGGCGCGGATCTTCGGCGCGTAGTCGTGTACCCAGGTGGAGACCAGCACAGCGCCGACGCTCTGAGCGATGATGGCGATGTCTTCGCTCTTGATACCGTCGGTCTTAACGATGGTATTGATGAAGTCATCGACGTCTTGCACCGCGGTGCCGAAACTCGGCGCGTCACCGCGTTCGCCGGGAGATCGGCCATGGCCGCGTGCGTCCCAGGCGTAAACGGCGTACTCAGGCATCGCGAGTTCATCGACGAGATGCGCCATCCGTCCTGAATGTTCGTGCCCCCGATGAAAGAGAACGATGGCGCCGGCCGGTTTGCCGCTTTGCGCTGGCCAATGCCGGAAAAACAACTCGGCGCCTTCGCGTGTCTTGAACGTCCGTTCGGTCGCGACGCGGGGAGAGACGAAGGTGATGTTGAACGCCGATGTGATCATGTTCATAAACGACTAGCCCTTCATATGCAGATCGGAGGCTTCCCGCAGAGCGCCCCGGATACGGTTGAAAACGGTGAAAATGCTGAGCACTATAAGAAACGGCATGATGGCGAAGGACCAAGCCGGCAGGCTTCCCGTGACGGCAAACCAAAGTCCAACGGCTCCGAGGACAAGGGCGCGGTCGCTCTTGCCGAGCGGACCATCGTAACGCCGCGACGCCCCGACCGCCGGAGCGAGTGCGCCTGCGAACTCGGTCAATACCGCGGCGCTTGCGAAGATCACGCAATGTGCCGCAGAAAACGGCGCGACGAGAGCGAGTGGCAGGATGAGAGCGGTGTCAGAGATCACGTCGCAGAGTTCGTTCAGAAACATACCGAGTTCTGATTTTTGCCCGAATTCGCGAGCCAGCATGCCGTCGACGGCGTTGAGCGCCATGCGGATAAGCAGCCAAACCGGATAGAGCATGAATATGCTAGGATGGCTCGGGCCGGCATAGGCGGCAATGGTGCCGGTGAGAACCGAACCTGCCGCGGCGGCAAGCGTAACCTGATTGGCCGTGGCGCCCCTGCCGTGAAGACCTCGCACAAGTGGCCGCAGCAGCGTTTGGAAGCGCGGTTTCAACTCATACAAGGTCACGATCTTGGTCCCCCACGCAATACAGACGCAGGAGGAGTTTTCGCAGCTAAGCCTTAAACAAGCGTAGATGAATGGGTTAACAAGCGTCTAAAGATGACGACGCTCACAATCATTCCCGACGGTTAAAGTCAGCCCACATACGGCTTCCAATTCTCCGATTACGGATATATTGCTGTCGGTCAATCGAAGACAGCGCCCACGCTGGCACTCGACGGGGACGTTCAGTCCCGCAATGTACAGTCGATCCGCTCGCTTAAAAAAACTGGCGACCTTACGTTGCTCCGTTTACGCAGCCTGACTTACGATCCTAACCGGATTTTTACGCTGTGACCGGCCCGATAACAGCGGACGCCCAACATAGCCATCAAGCTCATCGCGCAACCACAATCGCAACGGTTCCACAAAACTGACGTGACAGGTATTGCGCACAGGATCCCGATAGCGGGGATCGTATCTCCACAATCGCCAAGCATAAAGGTAGCGCAAGCGCTGGAGCCGAGCGCCCTCCGTCACTATACGCACCGGTGGAAATCGCTTCAGTGCCGCAAGAAGCGCGCGATGGGTGGCGCCAAAGGTTTTCCAGTACCAGGATCCTAGCAGGAGATCCGCCGTCCGAACCCACAGTTTCCGAACCACCGGCACCAGGAAAGCGATCGGAAAAACGATAAGCAGAAAATGCAGGTAGATCTGACTCGCGATAAGTCCCACAACGACGATCAGCTTCACAACGAGCGGAAGGTCATGCCAGAACTCTCGCGCGCAGCCAACGCCAGCCTGCAGCTTTCCGCGCCACCCGCGGGCCCGGGTCACGGTCGCATCGCTCACCACGACGCTCGCCGCGTAACCGATGCCCACAGTCGCTACCGCGGAAAAAAGCCGTGACACACGGCGCAAGCCGATGCCGCGCGCCAAGAAACCCAGGACACTGCCGCCCGTGCGAAGAACAGCATTCGCGGCCAGAACAAGTCCGTTCCACAGGAAGCGTCCGGCCGCGCCAAGGGCATCCTGTCCGGTAACGGCGTAGACCGTGACGGAGGAAACGACGAGGAGGAGCGCGAACGCCCCATACCATCCTTTGCCTTTTCTCACGATTCCCCTCGTACATGGCGCCGCGCCAGAATGCGCCACTTGGATCCCGCTCTTTCCCACGCAACCATGGTGCTCCGACGCCGGGAGAACCTTGGCGAAATCTGAAACCATCCTGTTAATTACTCTGCGGCACCTTGGAAGGATTGATCGTGGTCAAGGCACGGGGGGAACCGCGGTTTTTACATGAAAAGCACAGAGCAGCCCCCTTTCTTCTCTCGTAAAGTGGGTATTAATGCTCCGGCTCCTTCCCGGAACCATAGGTTGCTTCATTCTCCCCGGTTTGAGCAGCTCATCAGTATCGGTACTTCCCCTCTTACCGAGCAGACCTGAAGCCCCCGGTATCCAGTCCCGGGGGCTTTCTTTTGCCGGATGATCGCGGCGTGTAATGGGCAGACGTACAGAGACGACTTTGATGGTACTCGAATGTCGGTGAAGAGACGGGCTGATCTTGAAAAACGCATCAGGGACAACCGACGCAAGATCGAGGAGATGCGATTGTTCGAGGATGATCCCAAGTTCGCAAAAATCATTCGAGCGTTTCGTCAACAGATCGCTCAAGATTCCTATGAGCTGAGCCTGATGGAACCGAATGAGGGTCAAGACTGAATGCTGCAGAGATCGAACCAATGGCGCGCAACAGTCTTCATAGCAGCCGTTCTGACCAGTCCTGTAGCCGCGCAAGAAGGCAGCATTGATTACGCGAAAGGTACGCTCATCGCAGAAAGAGCGTGCTCACTTTGTCATGATGTCACTATCGATGAGTCCGATCCACCGGAGAACAAAGTGCCGAGCTTTGTAAAGATTGCGAATGAACCGCATCAATCATCGGAACGTTTGGCCGAGACCATATTGTTTCCTCACCGCGACATGCCCCAATTTTCATTTGATACGCCGACCGACTTGCGGGACGTCATCGGGTACATCATGTCAATGCGCGGAGAGAAGTGAGGGTGATAAGCTCCTGTCTCTCCTTGTCTCACCTTTTTTGTATAATTTAAGTGCAGTTCTTTATCGCGCGCGCCAGAACACACTCTCGATCGGCGCACGCGCAGGTTTACTGATCTTCTCGCCGGCGAAAAGGTGAGACACGGTGAGACAGACCAAGCTTACCCCGCGTGTCACCAGTCTCTGCATCGTTCGCACAGAGCTAACTCCGATATCACCCATTGCGGCCGTACCGCGTCGACCTGCTTCAGCCGCCCGAAACGACTTTCGCTACGCGCACGGTCGCGTCGCCAATCACTATTTCGATCGCGCAGAACATCTTCGCGGTCTGTGCTAGCGGAGCGGATGGCGGCGACCCGGCCGGCGCCGCGTTCAGTTTCTTCTCTAAATTGATGGATTGCAAACCTCGGGAGAAGCGAACCGGACCTTAGGGCTGACACTGCGCCCTTGCATTTTAAGGGACGTCTCCATCGACCGCCACACATTGCCGGGAGCAGAGCACTCCCGACACGAAGCCATTAGGCAAACTTTGTCTCCCCGGTGGGCATTCGCGTCTCCGTGAGCTAATCGTTGCAAACGTGAGGGAGAGCTTTTCGAGCCGGATCGAGCGTTTCGTGGTCATTGCAAGCAAGACGGTCGCCGACGCGATGCCGGCCTACGATGCGGTCGTCATCGGTTCTGGCTACGGCGGGGGTGTCGCGGCATCCCGCCTCGCGCGCATGGGTCTGCGCGTCGCCGTCCTCGAGCAGGGCCGGCTTTGGCGGCCCGGCGACTTTCCGGTTAGCCGCAAGGCGCGGCGCAAGGCGACACGGCTAACGGGCCGCGCGCCGAACCTTGGCGATCCCACCGGGCTCTACTATCTCTCGATCGGCAAGGGCTTGACCGTGTTCGGCGCATCCGGTCTTGGCGGTGGGTCGCTGATCAATGCCGGCATCGTGCTCCGACCCGATCTTGGCAGATTGCGTAACGCCGGCTGGCCGGATGCGGTGGTCGGCGATGGGCTGTTGCTTGAGGGCTTAGCGCGGGCGGAGGCTATGCTCGGTGTCGCACCGGTACCCGCTCCGGAGCGCTTTGCCAAGTTTGCCGGCATGCGCGCAGGGCGGCCGCAGCGTCGGGGCGCTCGGTGCAGCTACCGGCAATGACGATTTCCCATCGTCCGGGACTGAATGTTGCAGGCGTGATGCAATACGCCTGCCGGCATTGCGGGGACTGCTGGTCGGGATGCAACGTGGGCGCCAAGAACACGGTCGGAATTACCTATATCGCCGATGCGGTCGATCATGGCGCCACGGTCCTCTGCGAAAGCCGGGCCCAGTCGATCTCCAAGACCGAGAGCGGGTGGGAGGTCGTTGTGCAGAATCTGTCGAAGGCGAGTGAAAGCCGGCGCATCGAGGCGCCGATCGTTGTCCTGGCGGCCGGCACATTGGGGACCACGGAGTTGCTTCTGCGCGCGCAGCAACGGGGTCTCAAGCTCTCGGCAAGACTGGGGAAGAAGTTCTCCGCGAACGGCGACGATCTCGTCATCGCGAGCGATCTCGGCGAGCCGGTCAATGCCATAGCCACGGGCTTTCCCTCTCAGGGGCCACGCGGAGCGGCGCCGGTCGGCCCTCACAGCATGGCGCTGATCGACCTTGGCGACGAACATGGCCCCGTATGGGTTCACGATGGCACGATGCTGACCGTGATGGCGGCACTTGCGCCCCTGAAGGCCTTGCTGCAGCTGAACGTTCGCGGCGCCCTCCGCCATCTCAAAGGCGGTATCTACAGTGACGAGATGAGCCGGACGCAAATCCTCTACATCGTCGCGCATGACGATGCGAGCGGCCAGATGCGGCTTCAAAACGACCGTGTCATGGTCGACTGGCCGGGCTACAGTGACGCGCCGGAACGCGTGCGAGCGGAGCAGAAGGTCAAAACCTTGATCGAGAGAATGGGCGGCAAATTCAAGGTCAACCCGTTCACCATGGCGGCGTTCGGCGGCAATCGGATTATCGCCCATCCACTCGGCGGATGCGCGATGGGGGAGACGGTGGAGGATGGTGTCGTGGGGCCGGACGGGCGCGTGTTCGATCCGACAAAGGGGCCGAAGGGCGTTCACGACGGGCTCTACGTGTGCGACGGGGCGGCCGTCCCTTCAGCGATCGGGTCAGCCCCCTCTTGACGATTACGGCTCTGGCGGAGCGCGCGATGATCTTGGCGGCGACGCAGATTAAGAGGAAGCTCGACGTCGACGCGACACCCCCGCGCCCGGCGCGGGATGCCGCAATGTAAGACGCAGCCCGCCAACACATGCACCACAAGCGCCGTTCCTGAATTCCCTGCTGCCGTTTCTCAAGGGGTTCACGGTCTTCTATTGGGCGACCGGAACATGGTGGATTCCAATGCTTCTGTTGCTCGGCGGTTGCGCACGAAGACATGTTGGGCGAGCTGGGAGGCGAGGGCATCGGGTGGAGCTAATCCGCTGTCAATGTAGTGGCCGACCGGGAGTGGCGTCCGGCAATCAGCCGCTTTCGGTGAGGCCGAGTTCCCTTGGCCAGCTCAGATTGTCGGACACCAAGCGCGCACTAGAGGAGAATGGTGCTGCCGTCGGGTTTCTTCACGTACACGGCTGTCGGCCCCAAGAGGCGTTTGCCGATAGCTGCGATCTCCTGGATGCTGTCATAACTGCCAGAAACCATCAGGATGGCGACTTCTTCCTTGACGATCTTGTTGGCCGGATCCATCCAGCCACCTTTGCCGCGGTGAATGGTGAAGCCACCGCAGCTTTTCAATGATGCGTCCTCGAGAGCAGCAATCGCGATCGCGATTTCGACGTCGGTGTTTGGGGTGCCATCGGCCTTAGGGCCCAAGCCGAAGACGAGCGTGTACTCGGTGTTGCTCATGGCAGCTGTCCTCGCTCGAAGGTAGCAGTAGCAATTGCTTTATGGGGCCGCCGCTGCGGGTACCAGTGGACTGGACGCGAAACATAATGAATCCTGGGCTATCTGATGGATAGCCGAAGTCGAAGAACGATACCTGGGATTTCGCGCCGTGACGGTCCCCTCCAAGATCAGCCCGCACCTCGTTCCTGATGTCGCTGCCGCCGGAGTGGCGCTGGCGCAGTCTTTGGATCGATCGCCTCCTGGCAACCCGGTGTCCACGGCTTACGGCGTGGCCTTTCAACCGGCACCGTGAGACGTGGCGTCATGCGCTCGCTCTCTCGACGGCGCATGCGCCGGTGGCGCGCGGGCTAGAGGCAGCTTGATGCGCGCGACGTCAGGCGGACGCCACCGCTAGCGCCCGAGCCTCGGCCACATCCTCGAACGTCGCCCCGGTCTCGGCGAGGCGCGCGCGCTTGCCGGTGAAGGCCTCGAAGCGACGAACGATGACGTCGCAGTAGAGGGGATCGAACTCGATGAGGCGGGCGACCCGGCCTGTCTTCTCGGCCGCGATGAGGGTCGTTCCGGAGCCGCCGAAGGGATCAAGCACGAGGTCACCTCGCTTCGTGACATCGAGCAACGCGTCGACCACCAGCGCGACCGGCTTGACGGTCGGATGCATCTCAAGCTCGTCCATGCGGCTTTTCTTCATCGTGTTGACGCCCGCATAGTCCCAGACGTTCGTGCGGTAGCGGCCGCCATCGCCGAGGCCGAAGGTGTTCGTGTGCGGAGCCGTGCCGACCTTGAACACGAACACCATCTCGTGCTTGGAGCGGTAGAACGTGCCCATGCCGCCGTTGGTCTTGTTCCAGACGCAGACGTTCTTCAGCTCCGTGAAGACGGCCTCTCCGGCGGCGAGGAGCTCGCCCATGTGCCGCCAGTCCATGCAGACGAAGGCGATGGCGCCGTCCCGGCAGGTTGCGGCGGCAGGACCGAGCGTGACCTTCAGGAAGGTCGTGAACGCCTCCCTGCTCATCTCGCCGGCGGCGAAGGCGAACTCCCGGTGCCTGGTTGTGCCGAGGCCCGAGACGTGGCCGTCGATCGGCACGTTGTAGGGCGGGTCGGTGAAGACCGCAGCGACCGTCTCGCTAGCGAGAAGGCGTGCAAAGATGCTCGCGTCCTGGGCATCCCCGCAGATCAGGCGATGGCGGCCGAGCTGCCAGATATCGCCCGGACGCGTGACGGCGACGTCCGCCGGCTCGGGGCAGGCGTTCTCGGCCGCGTCCGATCCGGTGGACGTCGCCTCCTGAGCCGACTGCAGGACCGCATCGACCTCGCCGACCGTAAAGCCCGTCACCTCGACACTGTAGTTCGCCTCGATCAGCCCCTGCAGCTCGATCGCGAGGATCTCCTGGTCCCAGCCGGCGTTGAGGGCCAGCTTGTTGTCGGCGAGGATGTAGGCCTGCTTCTCGATCTCCGAGAGATGCGCGAGACGCAGGCACGGCACGTCTTTCAAACCGATCGCTTGGGCCGCCAGAACACGGCCGTGGCCGGCGATGATGCCGTTGGCCTCGTCGATGAGGACCGGGTTCGTGAACCCGAACCGCTCGATCGACTGCGCGATCTGGCGGATCTGTTTCTTGGAGTGGGTGCGGGCGTTGCCCGCGTAGGGTTTGAGCACCTCCGGGGCAATGCGCTCGATGCGATCATGATGGATCAAAGTCATGGATTGAACTCCTGCAGGATGTGAGGGGGTGGCGGAGACATCAGCGGTCATTAGATCCCTCCGTCTTCTTCGCCTTGGCGGCCTTCTCGGCGGCTTCGGCGGCGGCCCATTCGGCCTCGAGGTCGAGGACGGCCTGGGGTTTGGGACCCTTGCGCCAGGTCGGGGTGACGGGTTTCGGCTTGCTGCGGTCGCGGGGCCGCCGCTCCGGCTCGTTCACGGCCTCGTGGTGCTCACGTCCGTTCAGCACGGCGTACAGCCGGCGATACTCGTCATAGAGACGCTCATCGATCTGGCCGGTCTGATCGTGGTGCACGAGGATCTGCCGGCCGAGGTGGCGCAGGTGGAGCTCAGCCTCGACGACCGTGTCTTCGGACTGCTCGAAGCGCTCGAAGAGTTTCCGCTGGATCAGCACGCTGCCCTTGAGCGCTGCCTCATACATCTTGTGCAGAAGCAGGCCGTGCCGGCTCATCTGGGTCGGCTTGCCGCCGATCATGGCGTCCACCTGCGTCTGCTTGAAGACATAGACGTCGGCCTCGCTGATCGGCGGCTTCTTGCGTGGGCGACCCTTCAAGTTTGGGCAGTAGCCCGTCTTCCAGCGGCCGCGCGCGTCGCGGCCGGTATCGTCATCGTCATGCATGGTATGCATACTCCTCTACGCCGTGCGGGCGCCCTTCTCGGGCTTCTCCTAAAAAACCCTGGAAAGGGTTTCAAAGAGACAGATTTTGCTCTGCGATGGTCTCCTCCGCTCAACTCGGGCGCCGAGGTCGTCCGCGCGGGACGAGGGGGGCCGCGTCCAGAAACGTGCTGATCGCTTGGGCGACCGCCGTGATCTCAAGCGTGATGACGGTCCGGCGGTGCAGCGGCATCAGCGTGTCGAGACGTGTCTGCAGCTCGGCGACGCCTTCGCAGAACACCGGTTCGAGAAAGACCGCCGGGCTTCCCTTGCGGCGCGGTGGGGTCGGAGCCAGCACCTCCGTCATCTCGATACGGTTGAGGATCAGGAAGACGCGGGCATCCGCAAGCGGGGTCTTCCCGCCTCCGCGCTCGAGGCGTGGCAGATTGGGGTGCGTCTTGGCCAAGTTCCGCTGGCGGTCGATGAGCGAGGGGCGGTCGACGAGAGCGGGGAACCAATCTTCGAGCGGCTCGCGCAGGTGGCGCATCAGAAAGACGATCTCGCCCTGCTTGAAGCCGACGTCGAGCAGGTCGAGGGCGAGCGCCAGGCAAAAGGCATCAAAAGGCGTGTACGGGACCTCGGTGCCGCTGCCGCCGTCCGAGGGCTCGACGAAAGCAAAGGTGCTCGGCGGTGCGGCGCCGAGTGCCGCGACGTCGAGGTCCCGGTCGAGGTCGAGCAGCCGCTTGATCCGGGTTTTGAAGATCGGGGGTGGTCCGTCGCCGGGGCTGCGGGCGAGCGTGAACGCACGCCAGAGCGCCCATTCGACCTGCCCGCGACGGTAAGTGACGTTGCTCATGCTGGCTCAAAAAGAAGTTTCAATCAGGGTTTATATACAGCCTGAAAAAGAACCCTGCAAGAGGTCTCAATAAACTCCACCTTGGTGCGAGAGACCGGGGCTGGTTTTGCGCGGGGTGATTTTCCCGACCTTGCCGCCTGCATGGCGCCTGTTGGGTCGCCTGATGGGCACCGGTTTGGCGCGCGTTTGGCGTCTGATCGGCACGTGTCGGGCACGTGATTGCCACGTGTTATTTGAGGTGAAGTGAGGGGACGCCAAACGACGTAACCAACGGATTCTGCGAGTAGTTTTCGGGAGGCGGGCGGAGTTGGCGCATTTTCACCCGTGTTAATCGCCGCAAAACACGTGGAATTGGCCGATTTTGTTCCGCCCTAATGCTGAGACCAGTTTGGGCTAGACTGTCTCCACCAGCATAGAGGTGGTCTCGGCAAAAAGGTGCGAAACGAACCCAATTTCTGAAACCTGACAACCTTCCCTGCTCTATGGATGTAAACGGGTGACGGTCGCGCTAAAGCCTCAGCTAAGGCGCCGGAAACAGGCTCGATGAGCGTCCCGTCAACCAATACATCAATAGACCCAGCCACTCGCGGACCGCGAGATCGCAACGCTTGAGACCATCGGGGATGGAGGAGAAAAAGAGCAGCATGTCACCCCGGTTGCGCGTCCTGAAATCCACCGGATAAGGCAGGACATCGAAGCCGGCCTGACGAAAAACGCCTACCGCGCGTGGCATGTGGCTGGCCGAGGTCACTAGGAGCCAGACCGAGCCCGGCTGCGGCGCAACAAGGTCGCGCGTAAACAAGGCGTTCTCGAACGTGTTTCGTGAACGGCCCTCGAGAACCAGCCTCTCCGGCGCCAAGCCGACGTCACGTAAATAGTCGCCGACAGCGCCATCCCCGCTAAGACCCGCAAACAGGCCGCCCCAGCCACCGGTGAATACGATTTTTGCATCTGGCCATCTTTTCGCCAGACGGACACTCTCGGTCAAACGCTCGGCCGCCTCGTTAAGGTTGAGACTCTCGCGTCCAGCGCTCACCCATGCGTCCTCGAATCCGCCCAGCATGATGATACCGTTAACGGGGCGTTCCACGGCGAGCTTGGGAAGGGGAAAACGTTCCTCCAACGGATAAATGAGAATGTTGCCAATAGGCAGCAGCCCCGCACCCACCAGCCACGCCATGCCCATCCCTGAGCAAACCGCCCCCGCCCGGCGGCGGCCTGCGTACAGGAGTGCGATCCCAAGGGCGGCAAACATCACGGCGAGACTGGAAGGCTGGAACAGGAAAAACAGAATCTTCGCCGCCGCGTGGAACATAAGATGGGCCCCTTCATCCCTTAAAGTCGCTGGCAGGTCTGCAGCTGCCAGCTTGGCAAGCATATCCCGTGTTCGGGTTGCGAGCCCACGGTTGTCAGGAGCGGCGCCGCTCGCAATGGCTGGGTTCCTGGTTGTTTTTATAAGCGACATGTTTGTAACGCATGGCGTGCTGACGCTGCGGCTGCATAACCTCATATTGGCAATCATGATGGCTGCCGGCCTGCGGTCGCGCAGTACCGATAGCGCAACCGAGCAGCCTGCTGAAAGCCGCCTGGTCCGATCGCGAGGCGAACAGAGCGCACAGCCGAGGCCCATGCGCTGAAATTTGACAGGAGCCAGAAAAGCGCAAAGCCGCCCCCAGGATCGAGCCGCGTGTGCTTTTTGCCTTTATTCTCAGCTGCGGATTTCGCCGCCCGTGGCTTTCTTCACGCCGTCGATGATCTTGGCCGAAATGGCCTCGATATCCTTGTCCGTCAGCGTCGCTTCCGTCGGCTGCAAGGTGACTTCGATGGCGATCGACTTCTTGCCCTCGGATGCGAGCGCGCCACCCTCGAAAACATCGAATACGTCGACGGACTGTACCAGAGCCTTATCCACGCCCGCGGCAGCCTTGATCACATCGGCGGCAGCGACGTCTTTAGCGACGATGAAGGCGAAATCGCGCGACACCGGCAACAGATCGGCTGCGGCCAGCGGCGGCTTGGCGCGCGACTTCTTCTTTTCCGGAGGCAGCGCGTCCAGGAAAATTTCGAAGGCGGCGACGGGGCCTTCCGCATCCATCGCCTTGAGCGTTGCAGGGTGCAAGTCGCCAAAGTATGCGAGCACGACCTTGGGCCCGAGCCGCAGCGTGCCTGAACGCCCAGGGTGATACCAAGCAGGGCAGTCACGCGTGATCTGCGCCTTGCCCGCATCAAAGCCAAGAGCGGCGAGGGCGGCAAATACATCGGCTTTGGCGTCGAACACGCCTGCGTCCTCCGCCTTGCCGGACCAGTGCCGTCCGCTGCCGGTCAGCGTCGCCGAGCCTGCGCGCACACCGGCTGCGCTCAGATACTGATCGTCCGGCTTGTCGCCGCGGTAGGCTTGGCCGAGTTCGAACAGCGCCACATCGTTGAGGCCGCGATTTCGGTTGCGCGTGACAGACGCGATGAGGCCAGGGAGCAAGGACGGCCGCATCGACGACATCTCGGTCGAGATCGGATTGGCAAGCTCGATGGCGTCGCTGCCGCCGCCGAAGTGCGAGGCTTGCGCGCGGGGGATGAACGACCACGTCACCGCTTCGGTAAGGCCGCGCGCCGCTAAAGCGCGCCGTGCCCTGCGGGCGCGTTTCTGCTTCTCGGTGAGCACAGGCTTGGCAACACCGCGATTGCGCGGCAGCGGCGTGGAGGGGACGCGGTCGAGCCCTGCGATGCGCACGACCTCTTCGACGAGATCGGCAGGACCATGGATGTCCGGCCGCCAGGAGGGCACGGCAACTTTGGCGGCGTCCGGCGGGCCATCGACCTTGCAGCCCAAGGCTTCAAGAATGTCCTTTATCTCGGCATCCGCCAATGTCACGCCCGAGATTTTCGCGATCCGGCCGAAGTCGAATGCGATCACGCGATTGAGGATAGGCTCCTTGCCGGCAATCTCCATCTTCGTGGGCGTGCCGCCGCACAGCTTCAGGATCATGTCGGTGGCGAGATCCAGTCCGCCCTTCACATAGGCCGGATCGACGCCGCGTTCGAAGCGGTAGCGCGCGTCGGTGGCAAGTCCCGCCTTGCGGCCCGTCTGCGCCGTGCGCACGGGATCGAAATAGGCGCTCTCTATGAACACGTTCGTGGTCGTGCCAGTGGAGCCCGTCGTCTCCCCGCCCATGATGCCGCCAAAGCCGAGCGGACCGCTGTCATCGGCAATCACGCACATGGTCGGATCGACCGTGTGCTCCTTGCCGTCGAGGCCGAGGAATTTCTCGATCTTGTTGCCGAGGCGCGCGCGGATCGAACCCTTGATCTTGTCGGCGTCGTAGACGTGCAGCGGGCGGCCGCGGTCGTAGGAGATGTAGTTCGTCACATCGACGAGTGCGTTGATGGGGCGCAGGCCGATCGCCGTCAGGCGGTTCTGCAACCATGCGGGCGAAGGTCCATTGGTCACGCCCTTGACGAGACGGCCCGCGAAAACCGGGCAGGCATCGGCTGTCTGCGGCGTGAATTCCAGCTTGATCGCGATGGGGCAGGGCTCCTTGCCCTCGACGTTGCCGAGCTTGGGTTCCGGCTTGAGCGTGCCCATACCGGCGGCAGCAAGATCGCGCGCGATGCCACGAACGCCGGTGCAGTCGGGGCGGTTGGGTGTCAGCTTCACCTCGAACACGGGATCATTGAGGCCCGCTGCATCGACGTAGCGCTCGCCGATCTTATCCTTCCAGCCGGCCGGCAGATCGAGGATGCCATCAGACTCTTCCTGCAACTCCAGCTCAGCGGCCGAGCACATCATGCCGTTGGAGACGACGCCGCGGACGGGCTTCTTCTCGAGCGTGATGCCGGAGCCTGGAATGTAGGTGCCGAGTGGGGCGAACACGGCGAGCATGCCCGCTTTCGCGTTCGGTGCGCCGCAGACGACCTCCATCAGCGGCTTGCCCTTTTCGATCTCGACCTGCAGCACCTGCAGCTTGTCGGCGTTGGGATGCTTCTTGGCTTCCACGACGCGTGCGATGGTGAAGGCGCCAAGCTTTGCGCCCGCATCCTCGATGCCCTCGACCTCCAGGCCGATATCGTTGAGCTTGGCGGCGAGTTCCTCGACCGACTTATCGGTCTCCAGATGATCCTTCAGCCAGGACAGTGTGAATTTCATCGCCGTGGTCTTTCGATGTGTTTATCACGCCGGCCGCGGTTTATATGAGCCGGGACCCTATGATCTCGAACCGTGATCCACCTGGATCCCGGCGCTCGCCGCAAGGCTCGGCCAGGATGACAGGTCTGGTGTGCAATTCTTCACCCGGACAATCCGCCGCCGAGCGTAGGCACGTCGAGCATGGAGAAGCCGTAGTGCTTCAGCCAGCGCAGGTCGCCCGAGAAGAACGCGCGCAGATCCGGAATGCCGTATTTCAGCATCGCCATGCGGTCGATGCCCATGCCGAACGCGAAGCCCTGGTACTTGTCGGGATCGAGCCCGCAGTTCTTCAACACATTGGGATGCACCATGCCGCAGCCGCCGATCTCGAGCCACTTGCCGGGCTTGCCGATCGCTTCCGCGCCAATGTCGATCTCCATTGAGGGTTCCGTGAAGGGGAAGTGCGACGCGCGAAAGCGCATCTTCACCTCGTCCACCTCGAAGAACGCCTTGATCATTTCTTCAAGCGTCCACTTCAGATGACCCATATGAGTCGTCTCGTCGATGACGAGAGCCTCGATCTGGTGGAACATCGGCGTGTGCGTCTGATCGCTGTCGCAGCGATACACGCGGCCCGGCGCAATGATGCGGATTGGCGGCTTTTCGCGCATCATCGTGCGGATCTGCACGGGGCTCGTGTGCGTGCGCAGGAGCATGCGTTCGCCGCCCTCCTTGGGGGCGAAATAGAACGTGTCGTGATCCTGGCGCGCAGGGTGATCGGCGGGAATATTGAGCTTGTCGAAGTTGTTCTCGTCGGTCTCGATGTCGGGCCCTTCGGCGACCTTGAACCCGAGGTCCGCAAAAATCTCGATCAGCTCGTCCATCACCTGGGAGACGGGATGAATACGTCCCTCGCCCTGGGGACCGAGCCGCACGGGCAACGTGATGTCGGCGCGTTCAGTCGAAAGGCGCGCCTGCAGTGCGGCTTCTTCCAGAATGCCCTTCCTGGCGTCGAGCGCTTCGGTGACTTTCTGCTTTACGGTGTTGACGGCCTGGCCGAAGCTTTTTCTCTCTTCAGGCGGCAGCGCGCCAAGCTTGCTCATCAGTTCGCTGACGCGCCCCTTCTTGCCGAGCGCGGACACGCGCACGCCATCGAGCGCGACCAGATCGCCGGCAGCAGAAACTTCGCCGAGGAGATCGGATTCTAGTTTTGATAGATCGGCTATCGTCGACATTCGCAGCTCCTGTTGAGCGCATTCGCTTTAGGCGCGAAATCGCATTGTCATCCCGGGCGAGCGCTCTCCGCGAAATCCGGACCCAGGGTTACGCGAACTGACGCGCAACTGGAACCGCGTCCTGGCGCGCAAAAAGCGCACCTCCTGCCGGGATGACAGCGCCTTCCGGCTTAGCTTGCGCGCAAGCAAAGCCGGAAGGCGCAACCAAGGAGAGACTTACGCCGCCTTCGCGATGTCCTTGCGCACGGGTGAGGAGGCGGCCGCTGCGGCCTTCTCGACGAGCGCCTTGAAGCCGGCGGGATCGTTGATTGCGATATCCGACAGCACCTTGCGGTCGACCTCGATGCCCAGGTTCGACAGGCCGTTGATGAAGCGGCCGTACGTCAGGCCGTGTTCGCGGCAGGCGGCGTTGATGCGCTGGATCCAGAGCGCGCGGAAATTGCGCTTGCGGCGCTTGCGGTCGCGATAGGCGTACTGCTGGGCCTTCTCGACCGCTTGCTTGGCAACGCGGATCGTATTTTTGCGGCGGCCATAGTAGCCCTTGGCGGCCTTGATGACTTTCTTGTGCTTGGCGTGGGCGGTAACGCCACGTTTGACGCGGGCCATGAGGAACTCCTCAGAATGTGATGTGCTTCAAGATGAATGACTGGCGATCTGCTCCCTCGCGTGCGGCCGGCTCCCCGCAGGGAGTGGCACGCGACAAACTGAAGAGCGCGTCACCGAGCGTAGGGCATGTACTTCTTGACGATCTTGGCATCGCTCTCGTTCAGCACGCCCGTGCCGCGGGCCTTCTGAATGAACTTCGTGGTGCGCTTGATCATGCCGTGGCGCTTGCCCGCCTGGGCGGCTTTCACCTTGCCGGTGGCTGTCATCTTGAAGCGCTTTTTGGCGCCCGATTTGGTTTTCATCTTCGGCATTTTGCTTCTCTCTTTATGATTGCGCTTCCGACTCTCCTCCGGAGAGCCGGCCGGAAACGCGTGTTTTTCTTTACTGCGCTTCCGACCCTGCTCCGCAGAGCCGGCCGGGAAACGTGTGTCGCGCGCGGGCCCGCTCGGATGCTCGTGCTTGCGCGCGATCATCCTGGCCCTTCGCGGAGCTACCTGGGCACAGGCCGCAATCGCGGCCTCAGACCTTGCGGTCCGAAGTGCTCAGCGCGCGCCTTCCTGCTGTTCCTCTTTGTGGCTTGGCGGCCGGCCCGCAGAATGCGAGTGGCCAAGCCCCGAAGAGGGGTCGGGAAGGCGCAGACGAGAGTGAAGCTTGGCCGAAATCGCGGGCAGCCGTCTTCCGCAAGGGAAGGGCGCTTATTCCGCGTCATGGCAAGCTTCAAGGCGCTCGTCGTGCCCAGGGCCGTTACCGGCCCTAAATGCGGTGTCTCCGTCATCTTGCGCTTGCTGGCGCAACGTAAGAGACCGCCGCACTCTCGAGAGGTGCCTCTTGCGAGGTCCCCCGGTATCGCGAAGGGATGCTTTTGGGCGGTTTCCGCTTATTTTTCAAAAGCATAAGAACCGCCACGGCATGCCTCGCCGGGCGGCTCTGGCGGTGTTTATAGGGGAAGCAGGGAAAAGGAGCAAGGGGCTGAGGACGCATCGGGCCTTAGTTTCTCAGTTTGATGACCTCGCGTTTTTCTGCCCCGCGACTGACGTCGGAACTCTTGCCTTTGAGTACACGTGTCTAGGCAGCGTCTTTGAGACTTGATCCCGCCTCCCGTGATGACGTTCCCGGGTGCGGATGGCGGCTTAGTTCGGTGCCTGCATCAGCTCTCGTCGTCCCCGCGCAGGCGGGGATCCATCCAGGATATCATTAGACACTGGATCATGTGCTGGCCGCTCTGCTTCTGCTGGCCCGAATGCGATTTCGCCTGTCTTGGGATCGAATAGGTTCAACCACGTGGGGTTCACGGGACCTCGCTCCAGAGATGAAGACTCTGCGGTGTGGGGTAAGATGACAATCTCCGGTTCGCGATTGGAAAAGCAGGGGCATGGACCTTCAGGCGCTGATTGACGAGATTGCTGAGGACTTGCTCCGCGTCGAGGATCGCGGGCAGGTCGCGAACTATATTCCCGAGTTGGCCAAGATCGACGCGCGCAAGTTCGCAATCGCGATCGCCACGCTCGATGGCGCGAGCTACAGCACGGGTGACGCGCGTGAACCGTTTTCCATCCAAAGCATCTCGAAGGTTTTTGCGCTGGCGCTTGCACTCGGCAAGGTGGGCGACGGCCTATGGAACCGGGTGCGCCGGGAGCCCTCCGGATCGGCTTTCAACTCCATCGTGCAGCTCGAGCACGAGCACGGCATCCCCCGGAATCCCTTTATCAACGCGGGCGCGATCGTGGTCGCGGATGTGATTCTGGCCGGGCATCAGCCGCGCGAGGCGATCGGCGAGATTCTGCGCTTTGTCCGCGTGGCAGCCAACGATGACACGATCCGGATCAATCCTGCCGTCTCCCGCAGCGAGCAGGAGGCGGGCTTTCGCAATGCGGCTCTCGCCAATTACATGCGCTCCTTTGGCAATATCAAGAACCCGGTCGAGATGACTTTGGGCGTCTACTTCCACCAATGCGCCGTTGAGATGACGTGCATTCAATTGGCTCAGGCGGGTCTTTTTCTCGCCAACGGCGGACGAGATCCCACAACGGGGATTTCCGTGATCTCGGCCGACCGGGCGCGCCGCATCAATGCGCTGATGCTGACCTGCGGCCATTATGATGGATCGGGGGATTTCGCCTTCAAGGTGGGATTGCCGGGCAAGAGCGGCGTCGGAGGTGGCATCCTCGCCGTCGTTCCGGGTCGCGCTTCTATCGCGGTTTGGTCGCCGGGATTGAACCGGCAGGGAAACTCGCTGCTCGGCACGCGTGCGCTCGAACTCATCGCGCAACGCACCAACTGGTCGGTCTTCGGGCCCTGAAAAGCATCGCCGGCAGCTACTCGGCGGCGGCCGCAAGCGGCGGGGCGCGGCGGGGACCGGCGAACTTCCACAGCGTGATAACCTCGACCCAGTCTCCGGCGCTGAGATAGCGCAAGGTGGGCTCGCTGCCCGCGCTCCATTCCAGGTTCAGCTTTTTGCGGCCGTCGACGCGGATGTGCAGCGCATAGGCACCGCGTTGCTTGGGATCGCGATAAGGCGTCTCGAGCAGGATCTCGAATTGAGCATGCGTGTAGGAGGTTTTGCGGAAGAGGTAGGTATGACGCGTCTTCGTGTCTTCGCGAAACCAGCCGCCTTCGACAAATTTCTCCATCACGGCGTCGCGCACGCGCAAGGCCACCAACTTGCGCAGCTTCGTGCCCGTTGGCGTTTGCGCTGCGCGGTTGGGCTGGGGCACGGGCTGATGGGGCGTGGGCTCGTTGTCGTTGAAATTGATCTTGATCTCATCGACGACCTTGTCGAAGTGCGTGGTCACGCTGGCACTGAGGCTTTCCTGCACGCGTTGCAGGTCGTGTTTGATGCCGTTGACGTCCTGCGCGATGATATTGACCATCGCCAGTTGATCCTCCGGCAGTGCGCGGATGTCATTGAAGAAGGTGCGGCGGATCCACAGATAGGAGCCCTTCAGCGCAAAGACGGCAAACAGCAGCAGGCTGGCGCCGACGACGGCATCGCTCCACACGGGATCGAGTTTCGTGCCCGCGTATTTTTCCAGCAGTTCGGCTGCCGGCTCTGTGAACTCCCGCAACAGCATCCCAATTTCCGAACCCGCTCCCTGGGCGGGCGCGCCCCTTCGCAACCACGAAGTCAAGTTAATCAGACGATCGCTCAGCCCGCCAATCTTTTCGACGGGAAGGCCTGTGAATGGCGGGGATTGGCGGTGCCAAGATCGCTCAAGCGCGCGACTTGGCAGCGAAATTGCCCTTCGGGGAGGGCCTTGTACGAATGAACGCAGTCTGAATACCCCGCTCGGGGGACGTTCATATGGCGCGGGCTAGGGTGGATGTCATTGGAGCCAAGGCTGCTCCAGGAAATCCAACGGAGATTGCCGCAATGTACAAGTCCATCCTCGCCGCAACCGCCCTTGCGCTGGCTGCGTCGGCTGTGCCGGCTGCCGCCTACGAGCGTGACTATCAGCATAGCAAGGGCTATTCGCAGGGCTATTCGAACAAGTATGCGAAGGGCGATCATGACCGGCGCGTTCATACCGAACGGCGCTGGTGGAACTATGATCGCGATCATGACGACCATGCCTACCGCCATCATCATCATCGCCGCCACTGGTGGCAGCGTTACTACGGATGGAACAGGTAATGCCGGTTTTGCAGGGCAGCGATTATATTGCTCCTCCTGCGTTGAGGCCCGTTACATAAAGAAGCCGCCGGCTAGCACACTTGCCAGCCAGCGGCTTTCTTGATGGTTGGATCATCGCCCCGCGATACTGCCGAGGCGCATCTCCAGGCTCAACCGACGCGGAATACTGCGCCAGAGACGGAGCGGGCGCGCTCACGCACGCGGCCACCATCATTGCCAGACTTTACAATCCAGCGGCCGTTCGAGGCGCGGCCAGTGATGATACCGACGTGGTGCGGCCATACCACAACCGCGCCAACCTGCGGCCCGCCCGCGGGCCGGCCCCAGCGGCGCCAGTTTGCAGCGAGATTATATTGGGGTCCCCCGCCGAGCTGCGTGCGCATCCACCAGCCGCACCACCTGGCAGGACGGCCATCCATTCCCGAATAGCGCTTTGCCTCTGCCGAGGTGATGCCGCCGCTCATGATTGCGAGCGCGGCAAGAATGCTCGCGAAAATCTGCTTACGCATCCGATAACTCCTCAATTGTCTTCACTTGCAGCGCGCAACGGCCTTCTCAATGGGGCGAAAACAAGAGGACAAAGTGAGTTGAGGTAAATGCGCGCAGCGCGGGGGCTCGCGAGGCTTTTGCGAAAAAATCTAATAGATTTCAAACTTATGAAAGCTCGTCGCATCTGTGACGAAGCGTGAACATCACGGGCCGCTTAACGCTGCCCCCGGACGACGTGCCGCAGTTTCCTGGCCAAGGAATTACGTCGGAGGTATTAGCCGCAGGGGGCGAGTCGCACGTTTGAAAATTGAGCGGCTCGCAGACGGGGGAGGCTGCGAGCCGCTGGTTTTTGCCTCAAGGGGGAAGAGGCTCAGATGCCGGCGAGGCGAATGCGTTCGCCTAGGCCAATCGCATCGGTGAAAAAACGCATACAACGCGTGAGGGGTTCCGGCGGTATGGAATTTTTATTTGTCTTTCGTGTAGGTGCCCGACATGCCGCAAATGTAAGCGTCGCGTGAGGTTTCCGCGCCGAACGGCTCCCGGCGTCTTACTCAGGTGGGTGCGGACTAATGCTTTGGATAAGCGCTCGACCAGCGCGGCCGAACTCCGAACGCCCGGAATGGAGCGCGCACCAGATCGAGGTCGGACAGCAGCCGCCTGCGCCAACTCATATCGGTCCAGCTTGCAGCAAGTTTGGAGCGCAATGGAGCCTTGCGAATGTAGTCAGAGCTCCGTTGGGCGCGCGTAGCATCGATATCCCGGTCGATTGTCGTGGGGCACTTGCTCATCATGGCGTCTCGTCCGCAGAAAGTTATTTTTGACTTCGTGGTTCCAGAACGCCGCCCCAGACCCACGGGTTCCCGCTGATCGGCAGACTTTCACGAGCCCGCCGTTGGCTCGCCGATTGATCTGCGCGGGCAATGAAAAGGGCCCCGGATTGCGCCGGGACCCCACAAAAAGCACCGTCATGAGAACGTTACTTTTCGATCTTGGGAAGAGTCTTGGCCTGGTCGGCGGGGATATTGAGGATCACGCGATCCTTATCGAGCTTGAAATCACTCGGGGCAACGCGCACCCGCGTTTCACCAAGACCCAGGAAGCCGCCGATATCGGCATGCAACTCGGTGACGTGACCGGAGTTGTCGCGGAGAATATTGGCAACCTCACCTAAGTTCGTGCCGTCGCTCGAATAGACGACCTTGTTGATCCACGCCTTTGCTTCACTGTCCGTCATCATGGGACCCATCGATGCATCGGCCGTTGTGTCAGCGGCGCTCGGACTTGTTGTGGTGGACGAGTCCGGGAGCGTAGGTTCAGCCTGCGGAGCTGGCGTGGTGGGGGGTGCAGACTCGGTGGCTGCAGGCGGATCGGCGGGCACTGTGCTGTCGGACTGCTGTGCCATCGCCGTTGTCGTCATGAGTGCCGCACTAAGTGCGAGAACGGGAATGAACTTCATGCTCAAACTCCTTATGGCGTTTTTTCCGGGAGGGACATGCCTTCTCGGCAGTCGGGGAGAAAACGGACCGGTGGAGATTTGGTTCCCGCGTGCGTTCGCGCGCATGCGCCGAAACGCCAGGAAATTGGCATATTTTGGCGATGTTAAACGAATTTTTCAGTGCCCTAAGTCAATGTGGGCGACAACATGACCACTCAATTTGCCAATGCGTGGGTGTTGGCTGCAGCACTGTCGCGTTCATCGCGCGTTTTGCGCGTCTGCAAGGGCGTGCCGTACACATATTCCGCACCCGCTATATCGCCGCCTGACAAGCCGTCAAGCTTCTCGCTGTAGCGAAACGACATGAGGTGACCTCGGCCGGTGGGATGATCGAGACCAATGGCATGGCCGATTTCGTGGGTTAAAGTGTACTTTAAATCATAAATGCTGAGATCGCCGCCAAAGCCAAGCTTCCACTTGCGCAGTGGGTTGAGACAGACTTGTGCGCGGCTGATTTCGCGAAAGCCTTTAGAGACGCGCGTGCCCGGTATTACGTTGCTGAACGCATAGCCTTCGGGTTCCGCCTGCGCACCGACGACAATCTGCGCTTGATGGGGATCTTCGATCTCTGCGAAGCTGACATTGGCCGCGCGCTCCCATGTCCCAAATGCCGCGGACAGAGCCTGGCGAAACCGGACGCTATCGATCGCCGATTTTTCGAGAAGTGCGCGTGGCGAGCGGATGCGTGCACAATTGATCGCGCCTTCAAACGTCATATCATCGCGCGCGATCGCAAATGTCAGGACAACGCGGCCATCATCGCGCGCGAACCACTTCACTGCCTGCCCACTGATGACGAGAGGCTGAAAGAGATCGCCGGCGGTTACCCCGCCAGCAAATAACATCGAGCCAAGCATAATGGCTGACAGTGCCTGAATCTTCCCCCGCAGCACCCTTTGGTCTCCCGCTCCCGACATTTGAAACAGTTCAGCAAATCCCCGCGGCCTTGGCAAGTTAACCTAGCCTGTGAGGGCTCCGCGCGAGCGTTTCAATCCGCCTTCTAACGCAATCCTTCACTTGGTAATGTCCATCCGTTGCTTTAGCCGCGAGGAATAGGGCTCCGAAACAATTGAGTATTCTCGCCGGATCAACTCACCCAGCACGTCTCAAGGGTCTTTTGCCCGCTTTGATCGTGCTTCTGCTTGCGCTAGCGGCCGCCGGGCTCAGCTGGCTGTTGGTGAAGCGCGACGTGATGATGTCCGAGCGCGCCCAGTTCGCGTCGGAAGCGAGTGAAGTGCGCGATGGGGTCGCAGATGCGATGAGGACCTATGAGACGGTCTTGCGCGCGGGCATCGGAATATTCAAGGCACAAGGCGATTTGAGCGCTGCGCAGTGGCGCACCATCGTCAAGTCGCTTGAACTTCAAACTTCGTTTCCTGGCTTTCAGGGGCTGGGATACAGCGCAGTGGTCCACAAGGATCAGATCGAGGCTCTGGAGGCGGCGCAACGCCGGCAGGGCAACAGCACGTTCACGGTCCATCCACGTGGCGCCCAGGAATACTATACGGTCATCATGTTTCTTGAGCCCGACGATTGGCGCAATCGCCGGGCGCTGGGATTCGACATGTTTTCCGAACCGGTGCGGCGCGCTGCCATGGAGCGTGCGCGCGACACCGGCGCGGCGGCGCTTTCGGGCAAGGTCAAGCTTAGGCAAGAAACACATGATGAAGTACAGGCCGGTACGCTCATGTACCTGCCGATTTATTCCGGGGAGACGGATCCGGCCACGCTTGAGGGACGCCGCGCGCGTCTGACCGGCTTCATGTATGGCGCATTCCGCATGACCGATCTGCTTGGTTCGGTTCTGCAGGTTCAGACACCGGCCCAACTCAGCGCGTTCAGCATTACCATTTACGACGGAACCGCTGGAGATCCTTCCGCGCGGCTGTTTGCGAGTACGCCACGAGAGCAGGCCAGTGTTTCCTCTCCATTCAAGGTGCGCTACCCGCTGGAGATAGGCGGTCAGGCGTGGATTATCGACATTGCCGCCAACCAGCCGATCAGTACCTCCATCGACCGGAACAAGCCTCTGCTCGTGCTCATCGCAGGCTTGATTATTGCCTGCCTCGTCGCCGGCATTACAGCTTCGCTGGCGCTCTCGCGCGACAGACTGGAATCCGCCCAGAGAGTTCTCGCTGCTGAAGTCAAGGAGCGCCAATTGGCGCAAGAGTCTGCCGAGCTGGCCAACAATGAGCTCATTCATCGGGTCAAGAATACACTTGCCGTGGTTTCCGCCATCGCTTCGCAGACAGTGCGCTACTCCTCCAATCTGGAAGAGTTTGGACGTGCCTTTCGCGAGCGTCTCAACTCGCTGGCTCGTGTTCAGGATCTGCTGCGTCCCAATAACAGCTTGGCTCTCGATCTGGCGGGTCTCGTCCGGGAGGTTCTGCGACCGTATGTCAATACCGGCACCCATGGCCTTGTAATCGACGGCCCCGCGGCGCCTGTTGCGCGCAACGATGTCGTTCTGTTGAGCCTCACGCTGAACGAGTTAGCCACGAACGCAACCAAGTACGGTGCTTGGTCCGTTCCCGACGGCAAAGTCGCCGTGTCCTGGCATTTAGAGTCTGTCGCGCCGAAGGTGGCCGAGAATGGCTCAGCCATCCAAGACGGTTCAGAGGAAGGGCAAGGGGACGAACTCGTCATCCGGTGGGCGGAGGAAGGTGGACCAACCGTGTCGGCGCCCTCCAAGCAGGGGTTTGGTTCAGCGGTAATACAGTTTGCCGTTCAGCGCGGCCTGCGGGGAAAAATGGCGGCGGAGTACGCCGCGCAGGGTATCCGCTACACGATCAGGCTTCCGGCGAAAACGGCCGGATCTACAGAGGACCGCGCTGACGCCCAGTATGAGTTGGGCCAGTGAACGGCGCCAACCTGATTCCGCGGCCGTTATCGATTGCGTTCGCGTCCGTCGTGCAAGCCGCTGATGAACGCGCTTGCGAACATTGCAAGCTTGGCTGATCGCGCAAGCCAGCCCGGCGTCGTGGCGCACGACGCGGGCGATGCTCGAAGACGTGTCTTGATCAAGTCGGCCAGCGACAAAGTCGCTGACGATCGAGGGTTCGAGGGCAATCTCGATCACCGCGATGGGCATTACAGAACGCCCATGAGATTTAGAACGATCAGCAACGAAATAGGCACGCCAAGAAGCCAAAGAACAACGTTTTTCATAAGACCACTCCATCGAGTTGAAAGCGTGAAACGCAACGGTCTGTAAACGTGGCAGGGGTTGTGAAAGTTGCAGTTTACAGCGGACCTCCCACCAGCCATTTTGTGATGGCGATGGTTCAGGTTGCGGCCGCCAGTGAGGTGGGTCGTGTCAGCAGCGGCGCATCGGGAATGCGGCCAGGACTGGGTTGCCGCTTGGAGTTGATCAACTCGATGAGTTGTCCGATGCGCATCCAGTGGCCGGGAGTCGAGTCCATTTCGGGTCCGGCAAAATTGGCGTCTGCCCCAACGACGAAAATAGGACTGGAAGGAAAGTAGGATGCCGCTCGCTTGACGATCAACTTGAGCTGGGCGCTGGCAGCCTGCCCCGTCGTCGCGATGACGATCTGGGGTTGAATGGCGCCCTTCTGCGCTGATGCGCGCACGTCGGACAGCGCGGTCAAGCCGGCGGCGCCCGCACCCGATGTGGTCACCTGATATGGCGTCATCGTATTAAGCAGTGAAGCAAGATAGTGCGCGGCCATGCGATCAATCGGACCACGCGCAGGAATGACAAGGATCGGCGCCTGTTTCGGGGTGACCGCCGTCGCCTCCAACCCTCCGGTACCCGCAAAGGCGGCTGCGATAAGATCGATCGTTTCCTGCATTGAACAGACCTGCTTGTCGTTGAGCCGGTCCAGATCATAGTCGGCGCTCGCGAGTTGAAGAGCGGGAAGAACGATCTCATCACTAGTTTTAGCAATGGAGGAGTGCGCGTTGGCATCCTCGATCTGGCGGATCGCCGCGGACGCGTCCTTCGACAGAAGACGGTTATAGAATCGCTGCTGCGGTGTCAGCGCGGGCTCATCCCCCAGAAGGACGCTCAAGAACTCCAGGCCCGGGACGTAGCGGCCAAGAACAACGGCTGACAATGTGATCGGCACCGCAAGGATAAGGCCGATCGGTCCCCACAAAATGGTCCAAACGCTGAGAGCAAGGACGATGGCGAACGGCGAGAGCCCCGCCGTCTTGCCAAGCACGAGAGGCTCGACGATGTGTCCCATGAAGGGCTCTCCGAGGACGAAGAGAGCGAGCGTGGCGAGGAACATGCTCCAGCCGGGCTCGACTCCCGCAGCGAGAAGCAGCGGTGGCACCGCCGCAAGAAACGATCCGATAAACGGCACGAAGCGCATGATCGCGGCGACGACGCCCCACAAAGCGGCGTTGGGCACACCGATAAACCAGAGCGCCACGCCGACCAGGAGGCCGAAGCTTGCGTTCAGCACGGCCTGGGTGAGGAACAAGGTTGAAAGCCGCGTGCCGGCTTCCGCCATCGCCGCCGTCGCACTCGACATATTATCGGTGCCTGCAATCCGAATGATGCGATCGCGCAGGTCGCTATGTTGGAGCAACAGGAAAAAGGCAAACAGAATGGTTAATGCCGTCTTGCCGGCCGGCGCGGCGATTGCTGCCACGAAGTCTCGCAGGGATTGGAGCTTTTCGCTCCGAGCGGCTGGAGAGTGTTGCTCGGGTGATGCGGTCACAGGTCGCGCCGCAAGCGGTTCTGGTGGCGAGGGCGGGGCATTCGCGGCATCCCGGCCAGATGCCGCCTTTCCTCCGATTTCCTCCATGACGTCCTTTTGAAGTTTTTCCACGGCCTCGGTCGCGCGCGTCAAAACATTGTCGCCGCTGGACTGATGCGTTGCCCAACGCACCTTGTTCATCAAATTGTACCGGTAGGAATCTAGGTTGTCGGCCAGTGTCAGCATCTGGGTTGAGAATGTGTAGACGCCTGCGCCAGCGATGGTCACGGCGGCAACGACAGTCAACGTGACCGCCGCACTGTGAGGGATATTCGCGCGTCTGAGGGCACGCACGATGGGCGCGAGCAAGAATGCCAGGATGACGGCGAGAGCCATGGGAACGAGTATGTCTTCGCCATAATGCAATGCCGCGACAAGGATCGCGGCGACGATCAAAAACGAAGCGAGATTCTTCACGGAGTCAGCAAGCATCGGCATTGGTCACAACCCCCTAACGACCGATGCCGTGGCGCACCTGATCCAAGTGCGCGCTGAGCATCGCGGTAGCTAAATCCGCACTACAACGCCGTTCCTCAGCAAAAGTTGCTTCCAGGGCTATGCACAACGGTTCTCCATCGCGCGCCCGATTGCGATATTCAAATGGCTGCGGGACTTCAGGTCAGCCGCCAAGGCGGGACGGCACTGCGAGAAATTTCAAACCGCATTCGCGCCTTTGGGGAACTCCTGAAAGCTTCTGCGCGTTAGCGCCACAGGATCACCAAGGAGACTTCGTATGGGTAACCTTCTGCATTATGCGATCGTGTTCCTGATCGTTGCTCTGGCAGCGGCGTTCCTCGGCTTTGGCGGCGTTGCCGGCACGGCGATGGAGGGTGCACGCATCCTGTTCTGGGTCGCTATCGTTCTATTCGTAATTTCGCTTATCGGCGGCTTGGTCAGACGAACTTGACGCTCCCAAAGCTCCCTGCACCGGGGCCGGCACCGCGAGGTTGCCGGCCTTTGGTGTATAATGGGACGCTGACACTGGAGACCCATGCCGAATGACCATGCCGCAAGAGCCAAAACCCAAGCGGAGAGTTCGTTTTTCTTCGCCGACCCAAAGCGTCATGGCCGGCGCGGCAGTCCTCTTGCCTAGCCTGACGCTGGTGCCGCTCGGAGGGCTGTATCTTTGGGAGCATGGGCTGCTGTTGTGGTGGGCGTTAGGAGCGCTCGGCGCGGCTGCGGGGATCACGGCCGGGCTTCACTATGCACTCTCGCGGTCGCCGCCCTCGCCTGAGGCGCCGCCACGCGACACTCAGGCGGAAGGCGATGTCCACTGGACCAAGGCTGAGGCCGAAGCCTGGAAGGACGTATTGGCGATCGCCGCGCGTGTCGAAGTCGACAAGATGTCGAATGCCGACTACTTCCTCGCTCTGGGACAGCAGACGCTCGATAGCGTCGCCAAGCGCTTGCATGGCGAAAAGCCGGATGCGTTGTGGCGGTTCACTCTACCTGAGGCGCTCGCCATCGTGGAGCGCGTGTCGCGCCGGCTTGGCAAATTCGTCGTGACTTCCGTACCCTTTGGCGACCGGCTGACGGTTGCGCAGGTGCTGGCCGCCTACAGGTGGCGTGGTGCTATGGACGTCGCTGAGCGCGCCTACGATATCTGGCGGATCTTGCGCATCGTCAATCCGGCGACGGCCGTTACCAATGAAGCTCGGGAGCGACTCTCGCGTGCCGTCTACAATTACGGCAAGGAGCATGTTTCCCGCCGCATCGCGGAGGCGTTTGTCGAGGAGATCGGGCGGGCAGCGATCGATCTGTACGGCGGCCGGCTCAAGGTGGCGGAGCGTCTCAAGGCGGGCACGGGCGAAGAACAGGAACTCGCCAATGACATGCTCGGATACCTCAAGACGCAGCGCATGGTTCTACGCCTTGTCGTTGGGGGCGGCAGCAGAAGCGACCGGCTTGCTGTTGCTTCCCTGTTGGCGGGTGTCCTCGACCAGAAGCGGATCTCTCAATCCGCCGCGCCCCAAACGGCAATTACGGTCGTCGGAGAACCCACAGCGCTTTCATCGCAAGCCTCCGATGCCAGCTCTGCGGTCAAGGAGCTCGACGGCGCCGATATCGTTGTGTGGGTCGCATCAATGCTGGATCTTGAGGCGGACACTTTCGTCCTCCGGACATTTAAGACTGCGCTCGAGGCATCGTCAGCGGACGAAATTCCGCCCCTTCTGGTGCCTGTTTTCATTGGCGGCGCCACAAACGAGGCGAGATCCCTAGAAGCGGAACCGATCGCGCGCGCATTGTCGGCGGCGCTGGACGTCCCGTTCATCGGAACCGTTAACGTCGATCAGATCGACGTCGCTCCACCCGATGTCCTTGCCCCCGTCGCCAACGTCATCGCGGACAAGCTGGAGCAGGCGCGCAGGGTCAGTACACTGCGCCGGATCTCAGAGGCGAAGAGGTCGGGCAGCTGGCGCAACACGGCCCGCCAGGCTTGGCGTGCGGCCGGTTCTCTGACACGCGCCGTTACGCGGCGGCCGCGACGCTGACAACCACCCCGATTCGCCCGTGTCTGTGGAACCTTGAGCGAGATCTCCACGTTTCAAGCGTGTAGGTGCCTGTAGCCGCGGGCCCGTCTCAAACCAAATTGCTTCAGGAGATAATCATGGCTTCTTCGGCATCTAACACCTCGGATCTGCGCCGCGACGTTCAGCAAGGTGCGCGCGAAGCTGCCAACGACTTGGCAGGAAAGGCCGCTGATCTGGCTGACAAGGCGACCAAGCAGCTTGATAGCGCCATCGAAAGCGCCGAAACAGCTGTGCGCGATATTGCAGGCCAAGGCCGCGAAGCGAGCGAGCGTATCAATGCTGTCGCAGGCAATCTGAAGACAGCCGTCGACAAATCCGTAAAGGACCAGCCGTTGACCACGCTCGCAATGGCGGCGGCGTTTGGATTTGTTATCGGCGCGCTCTGGAAAAGCTGACACAGGCTGGCAGTCAACGCACAGCCATAACTCAGGGGTCGCCGCCTATGCTTTTCCAGTCCGTCATACGCCGTGCCGAAGCCGCGATCGAGAACGTGCTCGATCAAGCTTTGGCCCGCGCTCTGGTGGCACTTCCACTCCTCGTGGCGGCCGGATTTGGCACCGCGGCTTTATCCACCTACGTTAATGCTCAATATGGCGTGCAAGCCGGTCAACTGATCATGGCCGGTGCATTTGCTGGCTTAGGTTTGGTAGCGATGCTCTACGTCAGTATTGTCGGGCCAGGAACACCGGAATCTGGTGAGGCCGCGACAGCATCAGGTACCTCGGAGCCGGCGGAAGGCAGCCAATCAGACGGTAGCGCGGCGGTGCGCGCCTTGGGCGATGCCGAGCGGGAACTCGTGACAACCTTGTTAGTCAGCGCAGCCCCTGTGGCGTTGCCGGGTATCATGCGCACGCTGATCCGAAACCTGCCGCTGGTCCTTTTGATCCTGGTCGTGGCTTTCATTCTCAGCCGGGCAGCTGCCGGCGAACCGAACACAGAAAATAGAGAGGAACGCCATGAGGACGAGGCAACGGCGATACCGTAAAAGTTAATGCATCCAATACGTTGTGGTCATGACTGATTTTCGGCCTAATAATGGAACTCCGCTGGCACCTGACGTGTTATCGAAAGCTGGCGGCTTTCAGAAAGCGCCTGCTGGGTGGGGGAACTGCCCGCTGCGGTTGAGATAAGAGGGTACGTTCCGAGATGTCAGAGAATGAAAACAGCAAGCATTTGGCGGCGGCACGGCAACCAATGACATCAGAAAGAGTTGAGCCGCCATCTGAACTCGGGCGGGAGATCGCCAAACAGCTTCGAGCTCTTTACAGCCAGCAGGTGTCAGAGCCGCTTCCTGACAAATTCGTAAATCTTCTTGAGCAACTGGCGAAGTCTGAACGCAAGGGCTAGTGGATGAGTGGTCAATTCCAAGACGATTTGGCAGCGCTCGTCCCTAATCTGCGGGCGTTTGCGAAGTCCCTCTCGGGTAACGCTGATTACGCGGACGATCTCGTTCAGGAAACGCTGATCAAAGCTTGGAAAAATCGTAACACCTTTGCAGAGGGTTCCAACCTCAAGGCTTGGTTGTTTACGATTCTGCGAAACACATTCCTGTCCGACCGGCGTAAGCGCAAGTTTGAGGTGGAAGATCCTGATGGCATCCTTTCGGCCAAGCTCTCCACGCACGGCGAGCAGAGCGGGCATATGGATTTTCTGGACTTTGCCCAAGCCTTCGGAAAGCTGCCCGACGACCAGCGCGAGGCGCTGATCCTCATTGGCGCGGAAGGATTTTCTTATGAAGAGGCCGCTCTCATGTGCGGTTGCGCGGTAGGGACTATTAAGAGCCGGGTCAACCGCGCCCGCAACAAGCTCGTTGAAATGTTGGACATGAAGGAGCAAGGCGTCGCCGAAGATGACGAAAGCCAGCCCCCTTCGTCTCCCCGTCCGCTTACAACGATATTTTGAGCGCATGTGGAACGTCGTGGAACCAAATTCCATGCAGCGCGTTGCCCTGCGGGGCTTGATGACTGGCGGAGATCAAACCGCGATTGTGAAGACATGTCCCATGGGAACGTCACGCTAACAAACGGGGTGTAATGCAGATGAACGAGTCGATTGCCGACTTGGTGGCGCCACAGCTGCCGTATTTGCGCAGGTTTGCGCGTGCACTTACCGGATCCCAGGAACGAGGTGATGCGTATGTGGTGGCGACGCTTGAGACGTTCGTTGCCGATCCCCGAGTATTCCGGCGGGATATTCCTGCAAAAGCTGCCGTCTACCAAACGTTTCTGAACGTCTGGAACGCGATGCCTCTCAATCAGACCGCGGAAGCAACGGCTGGTGGCGGTCTTGAAGAAATCGCTCAGCGCCGGATCGAAACTTTAACGCCGTTGCCGCGCCAAGCGTTCCTTCTGGCGGCGGTGGAAGAGTTCACGACCCAGGATATGGCGATCGTTTTGGACCGCAGCGAGGATGAGGTTCGCAAATTGGTCGATGCCGCCGGCCGGGAGATCTCCGAGCAGATTGCAGCGCGCGTGCTTATCATCGAGGACGAGCCGTTGATTGCGATGGATATCGAAAGCCTCGTAGGCGATATCGGACATGAAGTCGTTGGCATTGCGACGACGCGCGATGAGGCCGCAAAGATGGCATCAAAGACCAGGCCCGGTCTCGTGCTCGCCGACGTGCAGCTGGCTGACGGCAGTTCCGGGATCGACGCGGTAAACGACATTCTCAGAACCATCAACGTGCCTGTGATCTTCATCACCGCCTATCCCGAGCGCCTGTTGACGGGTGAGCGCGCTGAGCCGACCTTCCTCGTGACCAAACCATTCAAACCCGAAATGGTGAAGGCGATCATCAGTCAGGCGCTATTCTTCGACATGTGCGCCGGTGGGCCGCGGACGAGCGTAAACTGAGCGGCGACGGAGGGTGCTGTAGAGAGGACGGAACCGGCGGAAGTGGAAGGAGTATGGCCCAGGATACGAGCTCTCGTCCCGAGGTTGAGAGCAAAGCCCAGAATGATGATCTGGTCCATTCCCCGTTCGGTTTGCAGCTCTTGGCATTCAGCCCGTGGAGTGCGGCCCTTCTGTTTCCGGATGGCCGGATCCGGGCGATCAACGCTATCGCCCTCGACCTGTTTGGACTGCCGGATGATACCGATCTCGAAAACCTCCCGCTGACGAGTCTATGGCCGGCTGACAGCGCAGAGCTGATCAGGACGGCCATCGAACGCGCCAGCAAAGGTCTCAATGTCACCGAAACCGCCTACTGCCCATCCGGACGAGGCGTGCCTCGCTGGATAGAAGTAACATTGGCGCCGGTGAAGGACGCAACAGGCGCCGCGCCCGCTTGGCTTTTATGCAGTCTGCGAGATGCGACGCAGCTCAACACCATGCAGGAGTCGCTAAAGGCCAGCGAACAGCGCTTCCGCGCGCTTGCGGACAATATCGCCCAGTTCGCCTGGATGGCCGACAGCACTGGGTCGATTTTCTGGTACAACAAACGCTGGTTCGATTTCACCGGGACGACAATGGCCGACATGGAGGGATGGGGTTGGCAGAGGGTTCATCATCCCGATCATGTCGAGCGCGTCGTTCAGAAGTGGAAGGTGAACCTCCGAACCGGGCAAGTGTGGGAAGATACATTCCCGCTGCGCGGGGCCAATGGCGTCTATCGTTGGTTTCTCTCGCGCGCCATGCCCATCCGCGACCATACAGACACAATCGTCCTGTGGTGTGGAACCAATACCGACATCACCGAGCAGCGCGTTGCCAGCCAAAGGCTGCGCCAAAAGGCGCGGCTGATCGAGCTGTCGCACGAGGCAATTTTCTCGTGGGATCTGGAGGGCGCCATCGTGAGCTGGAACCGTGGGTGCCAGGAACTCTACGGATACACGCAAAGCGAGGCACTCGGGCGTATCAGCCATGAGCTCCTGCGGTCACAGCATCCGGCTTCTCTGGAAGAGATCTTATCGACGCTCAAGGAGGAAAAAGAGTGGTCCGGCGAAATTCTGCACTTGGCCAAGGACGGCACAAAGGTCTGGGTCGATAGCCGGCATGAACTGATCACGGTAGGCGGCCGGCGCCTCGTGCTCGAGACCAACCGCGATATCACCGAACGGCGCAAGGCGGATGAGGTTAGGAACCTGCTCGTTGCCGAGCTCAATCACCGGGTCAAGAACACCCTCGCCATCGTTCAATCCATCGCCGGGCAAACCGCCCGGTCGAGCGCGAGCCTTGACCAGTTCGTCGCAAGCTTCCGCGGCCGGCTCCATTCACTTGCAAACGCCCACAACGTTTTGACGGATGCGCATTGGCATGGAGCGGATCTGCGCAATCTCGTGAACTCACAGCTTGCCGTTACGCTGGGCAGCACGGAAAACGTCTGTGTACAGGGCGATGACGTGTTCCTGTCGCCGCAAAGTGCCCTGCAGTTCACACTTATTCTGCATGAGCTGGCGGGTAACGCCGTGAAATATGGCTCCCTGTCGTGTCCGTCGGGTCGGGTGGAGATCTCATGGAAACGCATGGGCACAAAGGGCGACAAGTTGGTCTTCGTGTGGCGAGAATCCGGGGGGCCGGAGGTTTCCTCGCCGCAGAGACGTGGTTTCGGTACGCTTTTGATCGAGCGGTCCGGGGGCTTGCCGCATATGAGTACCCGTCTGAAATTCGATCCGACGGGGGTCGAATGCTACATCGAAGCCAATCTCGATGACGACGTCTTAAGCGAATCCGTCATGTTCAATCCCATCCGTAAGGAAGCGCCGCTGCTCATCCATCCGCGAGCAAGACACGTAACGCGGCCTGCCGGGAACCGCCGGAATATTCTGGTGATAGAGGATGAGCCACTGACCGCATTGGAAATTGAGGACACGCTGACCGAGGAAGGGTATAGGGCCATCGGTCCTTCGACGACGGTCGCCAGCGCATTGGAAGCGATTAATCGCGGTGGTGTTGACGCCGCGATCATCGATGGTGGACTGCTCGGAACATCTGCGGCGCGCGTGCGTGAAAAGCTGGACCAAGCCGGCGTGCCTTATGTATTCATCTCGGACCAATTGCTCTCGACCGAGGACATCAGTCCGAACATGAGGCTGATCCGTCGGCCGATCCGCAATGCCCAACTGATAGAGTTGTTGGCTGAACTTCTGGGACCACAGGAGTCGCGAAGCCCTTGAGGCTGGTCCTCAGCACGGCTTGAGCAAATAATCATGAGTCACCCAAAAGAGTGGATGAGCGTCAGGCCGGAGGGCCTTTATTGCAGCGCCGGCGATTTCTACGTCGATCCGGTACGTGCCGTGGCGCGGGCCGTTATCACGCACGGGCATTCCGACCACGCCCGGCCAGGCCACGGGGAGGTCATTGCAACCGCGGAAACGCTTGCAATCATGGGCGTTCGATATGGCAGCGGGTTTTGCGATCGGCGCACGCCGCTCGACTATGGCGGCGTCATGGACATGGGGCCTGCGAAGCTTTCGTTCGCGCCCGCCGGGCATATCCTGGGGAGCGCGCAGGCCATCATCGCCCATGATGGCGGGCGAATTGTCGTGTCGGGAGACTACAAGCGCCGGCCCGATCCGACGGCACGGGCGTTTGAGGCCGTCGCATGCGATGTGTTTGTTACCGAGGCGACGTTTGCTTTGCCCGTATTCCGCCAACCATCGGTCGATGCGGAGCTTATCAAGTTGCTGACCTCGTTGGCGCTGTTCAAGGACCGCTGCCATCTGGTCGGAGTGTATTCTTTGGGTAAGTGCCAGCGCGTGATGATGGAGCTGCGCCGACTTGGCTACGTCAAGCCATTCTTTGTTCACGGCGCATTGATCAAGATGTGCGAACTCTATGAGACTCTGGGCTACAGGCTTGGCGAGATCGTGCCTGTGGCATCCGTGGAGAAGGCGTCGCTGGCTGGCGAAATCGTTCTTGCGCCGCCATCAGCGCTGAGCGACCGCTGGTCTCGCAATCTTCCGAACGTGCTGACCGTAATGGCTTCGGGCTGGATGCAGATCAGAGCCCGCGCACGCCAGCGCATGGTCGAGTTGCCGCTCGTGATTTCCGATCATGCTGACTGGGACGAATTGATAGCCACTCTGAAAGACGTTGGCGCGCCGGAAGTCTGGATCACACACGGGCGTGAGGACGCTTTGACCTATATAGCCGCAAAGCTCGGCTACAGGGCGCGGGCCCTTTCGCTCTTGGGCTTTGAGGAAGAGGACGGAGAGTGAGCGCATGGATGCGTTTGCTTCGCTGCTCGACAGGCTCTATTTCACCCAAGGCAATCTAGCCAAGGCAGCGCTTGTGAAGGATTATCTGGCACGAACGCCGGATCCCGACCGTGGATACGCCGTCGCGGCGCTGGCGGGCTCGCTCAACTTCGCATTCTTCAAGCGCTCGACGATCAAGGAGGTGGTGGACGAACGGGTCGATCCTCACCTGTTCGCCCTGTCTCGGGACTATGTCGGCGAGACATCGGAGACCGTGGCGCATATATGGCCGGAGAACCCTGCTGCCCCGCGTCTCGACCGCTTGCCCGCTTTGCACGAGGTTATAGATCGCTTCAGCGCCGCAACGCGGGCCGAGGTGAAGGAGTATCTCGTGCTCCTTCTCGACAGTGCTACCTCGGAACAGCGATGGGCCCTTCTGAAACTCGGTACCGGAGGTTTGCGGGTAGGTATTTCCGCGCGTTTTATGAAGACCATCCTGGCGCAGTTTGGTGGCAAGGATGTGTCTGATATTGAAGCGCTATGGCATGGGATTTCGCCGCCTTACGAAGAGCTTTTTGCCTGGCTGGAAGGGAGAGGGCCTGAGCCGCGCGTGAATGACGGCCTCGCATTTCATCCTTTGATGTTGTCCCATCCCGTAGAAGAATCGGATCTGCCCTCCATTGCGGCCGGAGATTTTGCTGCCGAATGGAAATACGATGGCATCCGTGTGCAGCTTGTCACCCGCAATGGATCGGCACGGCTTTATTCGCGAAACGGCGACAATATATCGGCTGCCTTTCCTGAGCTTGTCGTCCAGCACTCCGGCGTTGCGGCTCTCGACGGCGAGCTGTTGGTGAAGCGGAGCGGTGAGATCGGCCCGTTCAACGATCTCCAACAGCGCCTCAATCGCAAACAGCCCTCCAAGAAACTGCTCGAGAGTCATCCCGCCCACCTTGTGGTCTACGACATGTTGCAGGATGGACCGGATGATTTGCGGGCGCTCAGTTTCATTGAGCGGCGCGCGCATCTGGAAGCCTGGCATCGTGCACGGCACTATGACCAGCGCCTGTCTCTATCGCCGCTGCTGGATTTTACTTCGATCGCCTCGTTGACAGACCTGCGCGCGCGTGCCGACCGCAGCAGCGCGAATTATATCGAAGGCGTCATGCTGAAGCGCAAGGACAGCCCCTACGTCGCCGGCCGCCCCAAAGGCCATTGGTTCAAGTGGAAACGCGATCCGCTTTCGGTCGATGCCGTGTTGATGTACGCGCAGCGCGGATCCGGTAAACGCTCGTCGTTTTATTCCGACTACACGTTCGGCCTATGGAGCGATGGCCAGTTGCTCCCGATCGGCAAGGCCTATTCGGGCTTCACCGATCAAGAGCTGCGCCGTCTCGACAGCTGGATTCGCAATAACACGATCAGCCAGTTCGGCCCGGTGCGCGAGGTGGCACGCCATCTCGTTTTCGAGGTTGCATTCGATTCCGTGCATCGCTCGAGTCGTCACAAGTCGGGCTACGCGTTGCGCTTTCCCCGTATCAGCCGCATTCGCTGGGACAAGCCCGCGGAGGAGGCCGACCAGCTTTCGGTTCTCCAGCCTCTCGTTCAAGATTCGATAACGGCCGGCGTAGGTTCGGACATCCAGCCGTAAGACGGAAGTCTTGGTCTTGATGGGTGTCAATGAGCGTGCAACGCTACTGCCTCCAAACTGCCAACAAGCGGTGCGTGTTTGGCAAAACCAATAGAGAGGCAAGCAGATGTCCAGATATGCAAAGAGCATGGTACTTGCGTTGCTGGCAGCGGTATGCGCTACGCCTGCGGCGTTCGCAGATGCGCCAAAGCCACCGCCGGGAAGTGCGATGGCAGGTAAGGGTATCGCAACTTTGAAATGCGCCGGGTGCCACAACGTCAACAATGACAGCAAGGGCTCTCCAAATCTCAAGGCGCCACCGTTTGTCGTAATTGCCAAGTCGAAGCTCGCGACCGTGCGGGAAGTCGACCAATGGCTCCAGGTTGCGCATCACGACATGCCGGATCTCGGGCTGGACGCGGGACAGCGCGGCGACATCGTTGCTTATCTGCAAAGCCTGTCACCCCAGGACCCCATGCAGTAGCCTCAAGCATTCCAATAATATGAAAGCCGCGGGACCTGAGCCACGCGGCTTTTTTTTTCATGTTTGGCAGGTTGGCGCGGCGGGCGAAGATTACCTCGGTGCGAGGATCATCACCATCTGGCGGCCTTCGAAGCGCGGTTCGCTCTCGACCTTCGCGAGCGTCTCGGTGTCGGCTTTGACGCGCTGAAGCACCTCCATGCCAAGCTGGGAGTGCGCCATCTCGCGGCCGCGAAACCGGAGCGTGATCTTGACCTTGTCGCCTTCCTCGAAGAACCGCCTGATGGCGCGCATCTTGACGTCGTAGTCGTGATCGTCGATGCCCGGACGCATCTTGATCTCTTTGATTTCGACGATCTTCTGGTTCTTCCGGGCTTCGGCAGCCTTTTTCTGTTCTTGATATTTGAACTTGCCGAAATCGAGGATCTTGCAAACGGGCGGCTCGGCATCCGGTGAAACCTCGACGAGATCGAGGCCGGCGGCTTCAGCGCGGGCGATGGCATCGAACTTTGCGACGACGCCGACATTCTGGCCGGTCTCGTCGATCAATCGGACTTCGCGGGCGCGGATCTGGTCGTTTATGCGCGGCCCGGATTGTTCCCGGCTCTGAGGCTCGGGGCGCATTGGCTTGCGGATGGTCTGTCTCCTTGTGTTGTTTCAAATAGCGTAGGGGTGCCCAGTTTGAACCTCGCCATTCTCCCAGAAATGCCAGGAGGTTGGGCGGGTCGCGGTCACCGGGCCAGAAGATCGGGAACCTTTGGGAACAAGTCAAGCGGGCTTGAGCGGCAACGTCCGGGTCTGAACCGGAAATCCGGGTCAAAACGCGCAGTTAAGCAAATATAGTCTAACTTTTTTGGCCGGGACAGGCGGTCTCGCACGGCTCAAGGCGCTTGGTGTTTTAGGAACTTCGTCAGCCGCTTAGTACGGCCCGTGGCAATTGTGTGGGCCGTTTTCACGCCGTACAGCCCTCCGGTGAAGTGCCGGCGCAACACATAATAGCGAAAGAAGAGCACAGGGTACTCAAACGGGAGGCGCAACATGACGGCCACCGGATTTTTGCGCAATTCCTTGGCTTGCAGATCCGTGTAGCTATCGAGCTTGCGGGTCACGTGCTCGAGCGAGCGCCAGGAAAAGTGCAAGGCGGAGCCCTGCAATTGGCCAGCCTCCTGACCGGCGAGATCGACAGTGTCGTGCACGAGGCTGTCGCGGAAGCGCACCGCGCGGCGGTCGTAAAGCCGGACGTAATTATGGGCGTCGGCCCATAGACGGGGGCGGTCCTGGTGCGGGTAAACTGTGACCTGGCGGAAGCGATAAGCCTTGAGTGGTGGTGGTCCGGCGCCAAGCAGATCCGCAATTTCATTGGCGAGCTCAGGCGTCACCAGTTCGTCGGCATCGATGTTCAAGATCCAGTCGTGTGCGGCGAGATCTTCGGCATGACGCTTTTGGGGTCCATAGCCGTCCCAAGCGCGAAAGAAGGTACGGGCGCCGAGCTGCTGAGCGATCTCGACAGTGGCATCCGTCGAGCCACTGTCGACGACGACGATATCGTCCGCAATTCCCTTTACCGCTTCAATGCAGCGTGCGATGCGATCGGCTTCGTTCTTGACGATGATGCAGCAGGACAAAGGCACGCGATTTTGACTGGTGCCTGACGTCGTCGTCATGAGGGCTCCCGTTCGCGGCGCTCGGCTTTCGGCGCGACATCGACCGGACGGCTAGCGCCTACGGTGTGCCAAAGTTGTTTCAGGAAGGAACGCGGGTTCTGACCTTTGTGCGAAGCGCTATCGTGCGTGATGACGGCGCCGGGCGGAGCGGTATCGATCTCGCGGCCGGAGAAGCCGAGAGGAATGGGAGAGAAGGCCGTGCCGCTCGAGCGCGCGAGCGCCAGCATCATATTCGGCTCATCGCCGTGCATCCAAGGTCTCTCGACGCAGGCATCGCGCCAGTTCTCGAGCAGTGTTCGCGCACCAACCGTGGGGCGCAGGAGCACAACGCGGGAACTCAACGAGGTACGCTGGCGATGACGGCCGATTTTTTTCGTCTTGACGTACATGAAGCAGGCGACATCTACAGCAGGGTTGAAGTTGACAAGCTCATCAAGCGCGCCGTTCACAGTACAGTCGACGTCCATCAATATTACGGTCTTCTTTGGGTATGCATCCAAGGCGGCCAGGCCGATCGACGGTTTACGCATCGTTTCATAGTTCCACGTCCCCGAGCGTTCCACGGCAAAGAGATGATGGGGATGGCCTTGGGCACTCAGCGACGCCGCGAAGGGCTCGGCAAGTTCGCGGTAGTTGGGGGTGAAAAATCCGGTAATCAGCCAGCTCTTGGAGTCGTCGTTTAGTACGATGTCCATTGCATTGAGGCTCCCTAAAGGCGGTAGATTATTAGAGCGCTTCCCAAAAAGTAGGAACCGGTTTTTCCGATAAGAAGCACGACTAAATAACGACCCGTATGCCGTACCGCGATTCCATCAAGACTGAGCGGCTTTAGTTGCGATTGCGCCGCCGCGCCAGCACCCGCTCATAAACGTCCAGCGTTTTGCTTGTAAGTTGCTCCAGCGTGAAGCGGGAACGGACATGATCACTGCCACGCTTGCCGTACGCGGCGCGCTCTTCCGGGTTCCAAGACAACATGGTTTCGATGGCGTCCGCCAGGGCCTTCGCGTTGGCATAGGGCACGCGCAGACCGGAAGCAAAGTCGCGGGGCACATCCGGCTCCGTCAAGGCAACCTCGCGGCCTGGGCCCGTGTCTGAGACGATCAAAGGCACGCCCATCGCCTGAGATTCAATGGCCACGCGCGGCAAGCCTTCTTGCTCGGAAATGTTGAGCGAGATGTCGCTGACGCGGTAGGCCGCAGGCATGTCGGCGACATGCCCGGGAAAGCGCAGCCAATCCAACACGCCAAGACGCTTTGCGTCGGCCTCCAGCTTGTCCTTGAACTCCGGCTTTTCTATTTCGCCCGCAAGGACGGCAACGATATTGCCTTGCCCGCGCGCCTTAAGAAGCCCCAACGCTTCGACAAGATACTGCTGCGCCTTGCGCGGCGTGATGCGTCCGGCAAGCGTCAGAACGCGGTCGCCTGGCTTGATGCCTAGCAGGCGGCGCACATCGTCGCGCCTCGTTTGGGTCAACGATGAAACATCGAAGCGCTCGGGATCGAACGCGCGATGGATGACGGCGATGCGCTCCTCGGGCGTTGCATATCGTGTGCGGATCAGATGCGCCATGTAATCGGACACGGCAATCACCGTGTCGCTGCGCGCCATCACACCATTGTACCAGTTCTTGATGCGGTTCTTTTCGGAATATTCCGAGTGATAGGTCGTAACGAAGGCGATGTTGGTCTTGCGCGCCGCGGCAAGCGCGCTCCACGCGGGGGCACGGCTCCGGGCGTGAATGATGTCGACCTTCTCGCGCCTGATGATGCCGGCAAGGGCGCGTCCGTTGGACAAGATGCCCAGCGGGTTCTTGGTTGCGAGTGGAAGTGTGATGTGCTCGGCGCCGACCTCCGCAAGCCGATCCACCAGACGTCCGCCTTGCGAGGCAACGAGAGCGCGATGCCCCTTCTTCACGAGCGCTTCTGCGATTTGCAGACAGCCGAGTTCCGCGCCGCCCGCGCGCATGCGCGGAATGACTTGCAACACGGTCAAGCGCTCGGGCATTATCGGTTCCTAAAGTTTTCACCGCCACCACGCCCGAATGGCGTTCGGCCACGGGTTCTATAAGGCTCGCATGGACAATCCGCAAACCTTGATCGTCGGCACCGGCGCGTATGCGCGCGAAATAGCGTATCTGAGCGACAAGCCAGCCAAGCTCGGGGGAACCAGCCTGTTCTGGCTGTCGGGCTTCATGTCGGACATGGCCTCCACAAAGGCCACGGCATTGACAGACTTCGCCGTCAGGCATGGATTGGGCTACACGCGGTTCGACTATTCGGGCCATGGCCGCTCGGGCGGAGATTTCAAGCAAGGGACCATCGGCCGTTGGCTGGAGGAAGCGCGCGCGGTTTTCACGCAAGTGACGCAGGGGCCGCAGATCATTATCGGTTCCAGCATGGGAGGTCACATTGCGCTGCTGCTGCTGAAGACGCTGCGGCGCGAGGATCCGCAGGCGGCATCCCGCGTCAAGGCGCTGGTGTTGATCGCACCCGCCTGGGACATGACGGAGGAACTGATGTGGAGGAAGTTCTCCCAGGCGATTCGCGATGAAATCCAATCGCAGGGTTATCATCTTCGTCCCTCCGCTTACGACGCACCCTATACGATTACGCGCGATCTCATCGAAAACGGCCGCAAGCATCTGCTCGCCAGAGAGCCGTTCGATCCGGGTTGTCCCGTTGTCATCATTCAAGGGGTTCAGGACGCCGACGTGCCAGCCGCGCACACACGCGAGCTGTTGAATTTCCTCAAGGGCAAGGATGTCCGCCTCATTGAGATTGCGGATGGCGAGCATCGCTTATCGCGGCCGCAGGATCTCGACCGGCTCTATCGGGAGATCGAAAGCGTGATGTAGCCGGCAGGCTATTTATTTGTCGGTATCGCGCGCAATGTCGGGTTCCGGCAGCTCATCGGCCAGAGCGGCCTCTAAGCCATCTGATCCGGCGGTGCCGGCCACATCCTCCGGTACGATCCAGATGCGATAGTCGGGCGCGGTGAGCGGATGATCGCAGACAAGGTCGCTATCCTCGACGCGGCAGCTCTCATCGATGGTTGCATCCAGGGCCTCGCGGCGCTCATGACGCACAAGGCCGAGATCGACAATCTCCACTCGAGATTTTGCAGAGATATCGATTCCCCGGAAGGCACATTGGTTTTTTCCGGCGCATGCCCCGGCTCCGGCCGTAATCGTGTTTTTGGTGCTCAAGGCCTGCGGCTTGGCAATCGGCTTGGCCTGTGTAGCCGGACCCGACGAAACGTAGCACTGCGCGTCCATGCACAGGATGGGATCGAACGTTCTGGGCAGAGAGCCTGGGCGTTCGGATGTATGGGACAGCACAACGAGAAAGGTGGCGCGTCCTGAGGCCGGCGCGACAGCGGCAGGCTTGGGTGTTTGAGCCTCGGCGGTCCGAACCTGGATGGCGGGTGCCGCGATCTTGGCTTCGATCTTGATCTGCATGGGGACCGCGGCAGGTGCTGGCGCCGGCGGTGTTTGCGGTTGCGCTTGCGGGTTGAGCAGTGTTTCGCGCTTGGCGGATTGTGCACGCGCGCTGGCCTCAGCACGTGCCGCGTCTAGCATCTCACGTTCATAGTCGGCGCTGGGAGGCGGCGCGAGGATGCTTTTCGCGGGCGTTGCCTTGACACGCGCGTCTTTGGGCGGGGCAGGCTTTGCAGCAGGTGGCGGCGCGCGCGTCTCGCTCTGTTTTTCGGCGGCGAATTTTTGCGCGAGCGCATGGGCGGGATCGACGGATTGTGCCTGAAGCACCCCAGGCGCCGACGTCAGCGCTATGAGCGCCGAAAGAAGCAAGAACGTGTGCCGCATGTCAGGTCTCTAGTGCCAGCGATCGCAGTCTCATCGTCGATTTGTACGCACCGGCATCAAGGCCCCGCCGGCAGCACCAGTTTTCGGATCATTAGGGCTGAAAGACGGTCGGCGCGTGAGCGGATCTACTTTTTTGTGAGGCCCGCTATTGCCGCAAGGCCCTCGCGGTAGGTGGGATAAGCAAGATGAGGGAGCAGCTCGCGTTTGAGACGCGCGTTCGATACGCGCTTGCTTTCGCTGTAGAAACTGCGCGCCATGGGGGACAGATCGGCGGTCGCGAAGTCGATCTCGGGCGGTGGCGGGCAGCCCAGCAGCTCCGCTGCATACGTGACAACGTCCTGGGGCGGGCCAGGCTCGTCGTCCGTGACATTGTAGACGCGACCCGGCGACTCCTTGTCGATAGCCGCGATAACAGCTGTAGCGATGTCGTCCACATGGATGCGATTGAAAACCTGCCCGGGCTTTACGAGCCGCCGCGCAGTGCCAGCTTTCACATCTTCGATGGCACTGCGGCCGGGGCCATAGATGCCCGGTAGCCTGAAGATATCGACGCGCTTACCGCTTGTCTCTCCCAGGGCTTGCCAAGCGCGCTCGGCGGCGAGACGAAGCTTGCCGCGGCTCGATGCCGGTTTGGCCTCTTCGTCCTCGCTGACCCAGCCGCCGGCCGCGTCGCCGTACACCCCCACCGTGGAGAAATAGCCAATCCAGGCGATGCTCCTGGAAGCCGCAACGGCTTCGCCGTGATGGATGAAGGCCGGATCGCCATCTGGACTAGGCGGGATGGACAATAGGATGTGCGTTGCTTGCGCAAGCAGATGGCCGGCTTCAGGACTGGCATGCGTACCGTCGAACAAGACCACATCAAAGCCTTCGCGTTTCAGCTTGGCGATGCCTTCAGCCGAGGTCGATGTGCCAGAAACACGCCAGCCGCGTGCGGCAAGGCGCTGCGCGGTTAGCTGTGCGCTGTAGCCAAGCCCGAAACAAAACAAGTGAGTCATAAAGGCTGTGTCTCCGTGAATTTCCATTCGGCGCGAACGTCCTCGTCGGCTTCGGCCGCAAAATAGCGCGCCTTCAGGGCGCGCAAGGTGCTGGCGGGCGCAAGCCTTGCCAGCGCCCAGACCGCCATGGCACGCACCAGCGGTGAGCCATCTCTCAGCAAGGAAATGATGGCGGGGACGTGGCTCGCGTCGCGGGAGTTGCCTGCCGCGATGAGCGCGTTACGCACGATGCGGTCGCGGCCCGTCCGCTTGACGGGCGTACCGGCAAAGCGCTTGCGGAACGCCGCGTCGTCTATGGCAAGAAGCTCGGCGAGCGGAGGATTATCCGTCTCGGCGCGCGCGGCGTACTTGGCTTCTCGCGAAGCTTCGGCGAACTTGTTCCACGGGCACACCGCCAGACAATCGTCGCAGCCAAACACGCGATTTGCCATGGCCGCGCGGAACGCGCGCGGGATGTGCCCCTTGTGCTCGATCGACAGATACGCCAGGCAGCGGCGCGCGTCGAGCTGATAAGGTGCGGGAAACGCCTGGGTCGGGCAGGCGTCGAGGCAACGCTGGCAGGAGCCGCAGTGATTGATCTCTGGCGGATCGCACGGCAATTCGATTGTTGTGAGAATGGCGCCCAGGAACAACCAGGACCCATGCGCGCGTGACACGAGGTTCGTATGCTTGCCCTGCCAGCCAAGGCCTGCGGCCGCGGCGAGCGGCTTTTCCATCAGGGGTGCGGTGTCGACAAAGATTTTTACATCGCATTGTCCGATCCGCGCAATCTCACCCGCCAGCGATCTGATCTTGGCCTTGAGCACGTCGTGATAGTCCTTGCCCTTGGCATAGACCGAGACGATTGCGTCGGAGGGCTTTTGCAGCGCTTGGAGTGGATCCTCAAGTGGCGCATAGCTTTGTCCGATCATGATGACGGAGCGGGCCTGGGGCCATAGAGTCGTTGGCGTCGCCCGGCGCTCGGCGGTGTCGGCCATCCAGTGCATGTCACCGTGGCGGCCTTCATGGAGGAAATGCATGAGCCGCGGCACGGCGTTCGCGATGGCGCTGGGCTTGGTGATCCCCACGGCATCGAGACCAAGCCGGGCAGCGTGGTCCAGTATGAGGGCCCTGAGTTTATGCGGATCGGGCGCAGTCATATCGGGAACAGTCATATCGGAGGCCATCATGGAGCAATTTCGCCCAATACAGCGGCGTCCTTCAGAAGTCGAGATCCGCGTAGCCTGCCGGAGGCGCGACTCCAGGCACGCGGTCCGCCAGCAACGGACGGAACGCGGGGCGCGATTTCATCCGCGCATACCAAAGCTTGGCTCCCGGATACTCGGGCCACGGCACCTCGCCTAGAAAGTCGATCACCGACAAATGGGCGGCGGCGCTCAGATCTGCAAAGCTCATCTGATCGCCTGCCAGCCAGCGCCGGGATTCGCTCAAATAGCTGACGTAAGAAAGGTGATAACGCAAGTTAACGCGTGCCGCCCGCAGAATATCGGCGTCGGGCGCTTGAGGGTTGGTAGGGTGCATGCGCTGATAAACCTTCTCAATCAGCAATTCACGCGTCACCTCTCGATTGAGTTTGCCGTTGAACCAGTCCGCAAGGCGGCGGATCTCGGCGCGCTCCTCCTCATTTCCGGGGAACAGCAATCCCGGACGGCGGCCAGGCTGTAGCGCGGGAGGCGGACGATCGGCGAGATACTCGGAGATCGCATAAGCGCCGCATAGCGTCAGCCCGTTCGACAGCTCAAGGACGGGCAACTCGCCCGCCGGGTTCTTGGCGAGAAACGCCGGCCGGTATTGCCAGGGCTGCTCTTCGATCAGTTCCGCATCCAGGCCCAGTTCGCCGAGCGCCAGACGAATGGCGCGCGACTTTGGGCAAAGGCGGTACTGCGTGAGGCGGTAGGTCGTCAAAATGGCCGCTCCCGTGGATCGATGCCCAAATGCTATGCATCGATTCGCCCGCTTTGATGGTGGCCTGTGGGTCCCGCAAATGACCCATCGCGGACAAGGTGATATTGTCATCCCGGCCGAGCGATAGCGAGCGCCGGAACCCAGAGGGCTTGGCGTGATGTTGCAGTGAGATGTATTGCGCTTCGCACTGATGCGCTAGGTCCCGGGTCTGCGCTCGGCCTGGACTTCGTCCAGCTACGCTTGCCCGGGATGACAAGGCGCGATCTAACCTACAGGGGGCAGGGGCGTATCCCAGGATCGCACACGTTTCAAGAACACGCCGCGCGCCTTCAGATCTTTCAGGACGACATACATCTGCGCGGTGCTCAGCGCGTCGTCGAACGCATTGTGGGCTTTGAGCGGCGGCAGGTTGAGATCCGCGAGGATTTCTGCAAAGCGCAGGTCGACCTTGGTCCCAGGCGGGGCTTTGGAATATTTGCGATCGTAATAAAGATCGCTCACGTCGATACGCGCATTCGGCAACGTGATGCCGAGAAGCTGTTGCACGTTCTTGTTCAGCATTTTGGCGTCGAAGTCGATCCAGTACCCCACGAGCGGGCGGCTTCCAATGAACTTCAACAGATCCGGCAGAACGGTCTCGATGCGGCGTTCCTGGGCGACGTCCGAGCGCAGGATTTGGTGGATCTTGATGGAGTCGGCCGCCATATGAGCCTTGGGCTTCACCGTGGCCTGGAAGGCCTCGCTCGTCAGAATGCGGTTGCCACGGATCTTTATGGCGGCGACGGAGACGATATCGTCGGTCTTGGTGTTGAGCCCGGTTGTCTCGCAATCGATCGACACGACCTCGTCTTCAGGAGAAGGGTCGAACAGGTAGGAATAAGCATTGTCTTTAAGGCGCATCCGGTCCAGGCGCCGTTTGAGGAAGCGATGCATGGCGGTTCACAGCATTCCGAGATGATAGCGTGTGCGCAGGATCTCCTTGAAGCGTTTTACCACCTTCAAGGCGTCCCGCAGCAAATCGCGCTCGGTTGCCGACAATTCTCCCAGACGGACGATCGCCTCCTCTTCATGGCGTCCGGTGCGCATGGCCTCGATCTGCGATTTCAGCCGGACTTCCATGAAATAGTTGAGCGCGCTGTGCATCTCGTCGGTCAGGTCCTGGCTCAAGGCGCCGAGTTGCGCGAGCTGATTGAGGCGCTCCGCCGTCGACGTTGCCGACACGCCTTTCTCGATCGCCATGACACGCACGCCGTGGACGAGCGGGAATGTGCCGGATTTCTTGATGTGGATGACATCGGAGCCGACGCCGACGGTGGCCATGATGGCGCTCAGCACGCCGGCGGAAGCGTCTTCGAACTGATCTATCGCCTTGGCAAAGCGCGCCAGATAGGCGCTTTCGCCTTGCATCATGTTGCTCATGGCCGCCTTGGCCTGATCCACGAGTTCCCCACGTCCAGTCACCGCGACCGCGTCGAAGAATACGCCCAGATACATGGCCGAGTATTCGTCGGGCGTCATGACCCAGCTTTTAATCTGGCGGATGAAGCCGTCGATGGTTTGTGACCAGACCGGGTTGCGCACCATGATGTTGCCGGGACAGGGTGGAAAGCCGAACCTCTGGAGTGCCGACGTGAATTCGTCGCGGAAGCGGTCGAGATCGGTTTGAGGAACGGGGCTTGCGAGCAGAAGGCCATTGTCCTGGTCGGTGCGGACCGTTTGTTCGCCACGGCCTTCCGAGCCCATGACCATGAGGCAGCCAGCCTCCTTGATGGAGGGTGGGGCAATCAGATCGAAGACCTTGGCGAACAACGCGCGATTGAGATCCGAGGTGATCTCGGCGATGACTTCGACCTGAACTTTCTGGCGGTGAAGACGCTCGACCTGATGCTGGATGTCGCGGGCGGGCAGCTCAAGATCCTCGATGGTGCGGGCCCGATCGATACGTCCGGGGATGAGCTGCGAGTTGCCTGCAACGAGCCCGAGGATGTCGACATCCTCAAGTGTGCCGATATAGGCACCTTGCGAGACAACGGCGAGACGGCGTACGCGATGGCGCGTCATCTTGATGAGCGCTTCGAAGATGAAGTCGTCTGCATTGGTCGAGAAGATCTCGAAATGCGCGACGTCTCGCACCTTGGTGTCGAGTGGCATAGCGAGCAGAACGGCCGATCTGGCAAGGTTCGTGCCCGTGATGATTCCGGTCCGCGTCCCGTCATTCACGAAAAGTGTATTGTTATGGCGCTCCTCCATCATCTGCGCGGCCTGGGTGATTGTCGCGCCGGCATCGATGAAGACGGCGTCATGCAACCTCGTTTCCTTCACGCGCGCCCGCAAGACGCGATTGACGCCGCCGGTATTGTCGTCGTGTTGCTCGGCGTAGTCGGTGAGCTTTCGCGAAAGCTCCGAGTAGAAGAAAGCCGCAAAGCCCGTGTTGCGCTTGATGAGTCGAACGATGATATCCTTTGGCAGCAGATAGCAGAGCGTTTCCTCTGCGGCGAGGAAGGTCGAACCGGCCGCGCCATGAACGAGAGCGCGGGCATCGAAGCTGTCCTTTGCGCGCAGGACGTGCTCGACTTCGTCGCCGTCGCGCTCCTCCACCGATCCCTTGATGACGACATGCAGGAACGGAGAGGCTTCTCCGCGCGCAACGATGACTTCTCCCGGTCCCCAGTAGCCGATATCGATGGTTGATCTGAGTTCGTTGATCTCCGCGTGGGTCAGCCGGTCGAAGGGCGGGTTCTGGGCGTCAAAGGCTTGCGGCATGGTGTTAATCCGTTGCGCGCTTGCGGCGGTGAGCGCGTTTTGCTGCTCGGTGGATATGGCTGCGGCCGGCCTGCTTATAGGGCAGACCGGCCGCAGGTGCTTGTTTGTGCCTCAAGGCTGCTTCATGCCTCCTTGATCGCGGTCAGTGCGCAACCGCGCCCGTTGCGCCGATGCCCGTCTCGGAGCGTATGAACTGCGCCTCATAGCCGGCACGGTCCTTGGCAGCGCGCGCGCTGCGGTCCAGGAGCGAGACCAGCCAGATTCCACCAAACGCGATGCTCATCGAGAACAACGCCGGGTTGGAGATCTGGAACAGCGCCGATCCCTTGGGGTGGCCAAGCGCAGCCTCCCAGACGCCGGGGCTGAGCACCAGCATCACCGTGGCGGTGATAAGGCCCAGCAGTCCACCCACGAAAGCGCCAAGCGTGGTCGTTCCCTTCCATAGGGTACTCATGAGCAGCACCGGGAAGTTGCAGCTTGCCGCAACCGCGAACGCTAGGCCGACCATAAAGGCGACGTTGATCTTCTCAAACAGAATGCCGAGACAAACGGCAATAACGCCGATGACCAGCGCCGACAATTTGGAGATCCGAACCTCGGTCTCTTCGGATGCTTTGCCCTTGGCGATGACGGACGCATACAAGTCGTGGCTGACCGCAGAGGCGCCTGAGAGCGTCAGGCCCGACACGACCGCCAGGATGGTGGCGAAAGCCACGGCCGAAATGAAGCCGTAGAACAGATCGCCGCCCACCGCTTTCGACAAGTGCACGGCCGACATGTTGTTGCCGCCAAGCATGTCCGCAGGCAGATAGCTTCCGTTGGCCGCCGCCGTGACGCCCGGCTTGAAGAACTCGGGGTTCTGCAGCAGGAACGTGATGGCGCCGAAACCAATGACGAAAGTCAGGATGTAGAAGTATCCGATGAACCCTGTTGCGTAGAGCACCGATTTGCGCGCCGCCTTGGCGTCGGCAACAGTGAAGAAGCGCATCAGGATGTGCGGCAAGCCGGCGGTTCCGAACATCAGCGCCAGACCGAGCGAGATCGCCGAGATCGGGTCGGTCACAAATGTGCCTGGTCCCATGATCGCTGAGGGATTTGCACCTGCCTTGCCATCTGCAACGGTCTTTGGATGCAACTCGACGGCCTTCTGGAACATCGCCTCGGGCGAGAAGCCGAAATGGGCGAGAACCATGATGGCCATGAACGTCGCGCCGCCCAGCAGAAGACAGGCCTTGATGATCTGCACCCATGTGGTGGCCACCATGCCGCCGAAGGCGACGTAGATGATCATCAAGGCGCCGACGATTACGACCGCGTGCCAATATTCCAGGCCGAACAGGAGCTGGATCAGCTGACCGGCGCCAACCATCTGCGCGATCAGATAAAGCGAGACGACGACCAGCGTGCCGAGCGCCGACAGCAAGCGGATCGGAGTCGGGTCGAGACGGAAGGCTGCAACGTCGGCGAAGGTGAACTTGCCGAGATTGCGCAGCCGTTCGGCGATCAGGAACAGGATGATAGGCCAACCGACCAGAAACCCCACCGAGTAGATCAGCCCGTCATAGCCGTTGGCGAAGACGAGACCTGAAATTCCAAGGAACGAGGCCGCCGACATGTAGTCGCCCGCGATGGCCAAACCGTTCTGGAAACCGGTAATTCCGCCACCGGCGGCGTAGAAGTCGGCCGCCGACTTGGTGCGGCTGGCGGCCCATTTGGTAATGCCGAGCGTCGCCAGGACGAAGATGAGGAACATCACGATGGCCGACATGTTGACGTCGGCCTTGCCTTCCACCTGAGCGGTATCGGCGAGCGCGGCCGTGGTTGTGAGCACGGCTGGGAGAGCGGCCGCCAGGAAGGCAGTCCGGGCATGCCTGAAGGTTGTGTGGATCATTGCTTCGCCCTCTCCACGATTCTGTGGGTGAGGTCGTCAAACACGCTGTTGGCGCGCCAGACGTAGATGGCGGTGAGTGCGAAGGCAGAGAGGATGACGCCGAGGCCAATCGGAATACCGATAGTTGTCGCGCCGCCCGACAGCGACCGCGCCAGAAGATCCTTGTCGTAGGCGATCATGAGGATGAAGCCGAAATAAATCACGAGCATGATGACTGAAAGTATCCACCCCAGGGACGACCGGCGCTCGACGAGTTCCTTGAACTGTGGGTCAGTTCTGACCCTATCTAAGACAACATCATTTGTTGGTTGCATTCCAATTCTCCTCCCCTTTGAGCCTTGTCGTCGCTTGCCCTGTGGTATTGCCGTTGTGCTCGCGATAGCAGCGGGTAGACCGCCACCCCATTGGAATTATTAGTTTGTTCAGAATGGAATCTTAGCTGACAAGTGGCTGCTTCGCCAGTTTTCCCTTGCTCGGACTTTGGGCTCAAAGCCCCGAAAGTGTTAAGGCTCGGGTTTGGTATCGGCACGCCGGCCGGGTTGGGCCTTGGCGGGCGGATTGTAAACGATGGAGGTGGGCTGGCGCAGGAGGATACGCGAGCCCGCGTGTTGCAAGGCAAGGGCTTTTGACGCCGGTTAGTCCTTTCGTAGCGCTCTGGGCGCGGGCCGGCGCCGCGCCTCGTCATACGGGGAATCGAATTGGCCCAGAAGCTGCTCAAGGACCGGCCGTATCCCTTTCAATTCCTGAAGGTGAGCGGCGGCCAGGCCGTTCATCGTACGCTCCGCCTTGGCTGACAGCTTCACCGTCACACGTCGCGCGTCGCTCTTGTCCCTTCGACGGGCAACAAAGCCGTTTCTTTGAAGCCGGTCGACAAGCTCGACGGCAGTGTGATGGCGGACCATGAGCCGTTCCGCGATGTCGCCGATTGCGAGAGTGTCCCGCTCCCTTGCGCCTTTGATGGCCAGAAGTGCCTGATACTGCTGGGGAGTTAGCCCTGCGGCGGCGGCAGCCTGCTCACTGAAAGCCAAAAAGCGCCGCAAGGCATAGCGAAAATCGGCCAAGGCTTCATAGCTCTGTTTGGCAAGATCGCACGGTCGGCCTGGATTTGTCATGACGGTCTCTTGATTGCATCGTAATACGATATAAAGTCGTTATCACGTGTGAGAGGGAATAGACCAGCATGTCGAAGAAGAACGATCCCCGAACTGTGGCGGCGAATAAAGGAATTGCGGCGGACACGGCCTTTGGCGCTGTTACGCCTCCCATTTACCTCTCCACAACCTATTCCTTTGAAGGGTTCGAACGCGCCCGCGCGCATGACTATTCGCGCACGTCCAATCCGACACGCTCGCTGCTTGCCGACACTCTCGCTGAACTTGAAGGCGGGGAAGCTGCTGTGGTCGTTTCGTCGGGCATGGCCGCCGTCGACCTTGTATTCAGCGGGCTGAGATCCGCAGACCTGCTGATAGCACCTCACGACTGCTACGGGGGAACGCATCGACTTCTCTCGGCCCGCCGTGATCTGGGTCATTTCGATGTGAAGTTCGTGGACCAAGGCGATCCCAAGCAACTCGACGAAGCCTTTGCGGCCTCCCCGGCCATGGTGCTCATCGAGACGCCTAGCAATCCCCTGATGCGTGTCGTGGATATCCGGTCCATCACAGGGCGCGCCCGCAAGGCCGGGGCCAAGGTCGCGGTCGACAACACGTTTCTGTCGCCGGCGTTGCAGAGGCCGCTTCTTCTTGGCGCGCACTACGTCATTCATTCCACAACCAAGTATCTCAACGGCCATTCGGACGTGGTCGGCGGTGCGGTCATTTGTGCGGACAAGTCGGATGCCGAGCGCCTTGGTGCCTGGGCGAATGTCGTGGGCGTCACGGGATCGGCTTTCGATTCTTATATGACGCTTCGCGGGATAAGAACGCTCTTTCCTCGCGTGGCCCAGCAACAGGAGACTGCGCTGGCGATCGCGCGCTATCTGGAGGATTGCCCGGCGGTTGCGCGGGTGCATTACCCGGGCTTGCCATCGCACGCAGGCCATGCGATCGCCAAGGCGCAGCAATCTGGGTTTGGTGCGATGCTGAGCTTCGAGCTGTCCGGCGGTCTCAAGGCCGTGCGGCGGTTCGTGGAGTCGGTGCGGCTCTTTACGCTGGCTGAGTCGCTCGGCGGCATTGAAAGCCTCGTTGCACATCCGCCGACGATGACGCACGCGGGCATGGATCCCGCGGCCCGCCGTGCCGCGGGGATCACCGACGGCCTCTTGCGGCTGTCAATTGGCCTCGAAGCACCACATGATCTGATTGACGATTTGGCTCACGCGCTCAAGGCTGCGGGACCGGCCACCTTGGCGCGAAAGGTGGCGCGGTGAAGCTTACCCGATTGGCTGTGGCAAGGATCGATTGTTGGAGCGAGAAGTGATGAACGGGGATTTCGAGCGCACCCAAGACGGCTCGGCGCGCGATCTTGTCGTCGCGGCAGTCGTGCATGTGGTCATCTTAGGAGGTTTTTTCGCCGTCCATTTCGGGGTGGCGGCTTTATGGTGACCGGCGCGCGCGAGCCGTCTTGGTTTTCAGCAGGCTCTGAAGGACGACGGCGTTGTTATGCTCCTCGTCGCGCGCCGCAAACAAAAGCGTGATGCGGCAGCGCCGCACCAGACGGCGAAGCTCGTCCAGCGCGGCGGAGCCTTCCAGCTCTTTGATGTATTTCTGCTGGAACGCCTGCCATTTTGCAGGATCGTGATTGAACCAGCGCCTCAGCGCCGTGCTCGGTGCGATCTCCTTCATCCAGATGTCGATACGGGCCTCGTCTTTGCTGAGTCCGCGTGGCCATAACCGGTCCACGAGCACGCGCATGCCGTCCTCCGCCGCGGGCGGCGCATAGGCGCGCTTTAAGAAGACGGTCATGGCTGTGCTCGACGCGTGCGCCAGATCAGTTAACTTTTTCAATCTTTCCACAAGCGATGGGCAGTGTCACCTGGGCCGGGACGCCTGGGAGCGACTGCACGCTGGCAGGCAGATTGGTGCCGGAGGCGACGCCGTGGACGTAGATCACGCGTTTTTCCAGGGCCAGAACCGGAGACTTGAATTTGTCCTTGAGGGCATTTTCCAGGCCGCTGACGCTCTCGGTCTGTTTGTAGTGCGCCGCTCCTGCCTTGTCGGCAACCGGGTATGTATCGTTCGGAATCTCAAGCGTTGCGGGATGGGCATGAAACGGCACCATGGTGGTGCCCGACGCAGGCTCAGTCTCGATCAGATCGATGTAGCCATCGCCGTTGCCATCGGCGCCGGCAGCGGGACATGCCGCATCTTTGCCGTCGGGAAAGCCATGGAAGTGCTGCAGGTGCATGAGGCCCGGCGGCACGCCTTCAAGATCGATCGCAATCGTCAGCGTTCCATCCGCTATATCAAGGCGCGCCTCACCAGATGCAGACGTTCCAATCTTGTCGGCGTTGAGCGGGTGCAGCTTGGCGACGAAATGCTCCGCAGCGTTGCTTGCGGTTACCGGCATAACATATGCCAATCCCCCTAGGGCGATGACGGGGATAAGGGCCTTGCTGATCATGGGGCATTCTCCTTTGACATGAAGCGTTCGTCTTCGCCGGACATGGGGTTTGATGCGGATCTATGCAGGGCAATCCCGAGCTGCAGGGATTGAGCGATCCGTTCGGCTCGATCGATGAAGAGATCTGCCGCGTCGGCTGGGCAGGTTTCGCTGGCCGTATCGCGAAACAGAACGAGCCATCGGGCGAAATGAGACCGCGAGATGCCCGGGATTCTTGCATGAGCCAACATGGGCTGGCCCTTGTAGCGTCCGCTCATCAGCGTGACGGAGGACCAGAACGTGCACATGGTTTCAAGATGCGCTGGCCAGTCTTCAATCTCCGCCTCGAAGATCGGGCCCAATACAGCGTCGTGCCGCACGTTCGCGTAAAACGTATGGACGAGATCTCGGATCATTAGCTCGGTGACACCGGCGGCAGTGCCGGGCGCCCTGGGATCGGGTTTGCGATCTGGGTATGAAGGCATGACACGAGAGGTCACAGCAGGCTCCACCGGATCGCCAGCAACGTGAATCCCACCACAATCGCAACGGGGATCGAGACGATCTGGATGATTGCCTCTGACCGGCTCATTTCGCCCGTGCAGGTTTCAACGGCGGTGCATGTTGTGTGTGGCGCATCCTTGATCCACCGAACATCCCGTTTAGCCCGCATTTTCAGGAACACGAGCGGTACCGCAAAAAAGACAACGCCAAAGACCGCGCTGACCGCGACGGCAAAAAGGGCAGAGCCGTTTGCGAAAAAGGTAATGCCAGCAACCGCGAAAAGCAGCACGTAACATAGAACCATGATGGGCCCGGCTACTGCCAGTAATCCGTCGTCATATTCGATCGTATCCTTCTCGGTTTCGATCGCATTCTTCTTGGCATGATCCGAAAGTTCGGGCAGCGGCGTGATGTAGTCTTCGACAGTCGGCCTTCTTCGTGCAACGGACATGGCGCTCCTCCTGATCACGTCACTGCCGAGCCGGAGACGCAGGTGCGTAAAAATCAGAAGTGGTCATCAGCCACCCTGTACCCCGGGTCGACGCTCTATAAGATATATATAAAATACATCTTTTGGTCCGGAAGTCCACAAAAAGAAACATATGTAATGCATCAAAAAGGTGTGAGGCTCGCGCAGCGTGCAGCTCCGCATATCGATCAGAGTTCAAGAGGACCCTTGGCGCATCCTGACAGGAAGCTGACAATCGCTGTCAGTTCTCGAACATTGACCATCCTTAATCTGACCCTGCGCGCAGGGTTGCCGCTGGCTGCCCCATCAAGCGCAAAACCAAGAGAGGTGACGTGTGAAGAGAACCATTCAGTTTGCGGCGATCGTCCTTGCTATTCTGACGGCAGGTCCGGCCATGGCTGATCGCCTTCCAACCAATAGCGAGCGTGCGTCGGTTTCGAGCACCCTGCGCGCGAATGGATTTGTGTCGTGGGGCAAGATCGAGCGCGATGACGGCCGCTGGGAGGTCGACAACGCCCGCCACAGCAATGGCCGTGTGTACGACGTGGATATCAAAAATGGCCGCATCGTGCATCGTGAGCGCGAGTGGGATTGATCGGCAATCGCGCTGCTGGCCCTAAGGTGGCGCTTGGTCAAGGGTTGGGGGACTGCGGATCACGCAGTCCCCCCGTTCGTTCGGCTTCGTTCAGTCGTCGTAGCCGGGCAGAATTTCGCCCGTCGCGGGGTGAACATCAGCCTCGATCAGAACGCCGTTCTTGTCGGTCAAGTCGACCTCGTAGGTGCCATCGTCGGTTTCAATCTTATGGACCTTGTAGCCCTGGGATGTAAGCTTGTCTGTCAGCTGTGAGGGCGACAGCCATTGATCGGCTGGAACGTTCAGCCGGTCGTCGGCAAAGGCCGGTGTCAACATGACGATGGTTAAAGCTGCTGCTGCGAATAGGGGGGCCTTCATATCGGATGATCTCCTTATCAAGTCGGATTACGATACAGCCAACATGGCAGGGCATGCGTGACGGTCATCTGACTGTTTCTGTCAGGGACCTGTCAGCATTCAGCTTCGATCATAGTGAAATGAAAACAAAAGCTTCAGCCACACTTTGCATGACCGCTCTCGTTCTGGCGGTGGCCATGGCGGCGACCAAGCCTGCCGGGGCCGATCAAGTTGGCCACGAACGTGCGCGCAGGCTCGTGCAGGAAGGCAAGATCAAGCCCTTGCAGGAGATCGTTGATATGTTGCGCGAGAAGGTTCCCGGCCGGGTGCTTGAAACCGAACTCGAGGAGGACGACACCGGCCTCGTTTACGACTTCAAGATCTTGCAGCCGGGCGGCCGAATTCAGGAAGTCGAGGTTCTGGCCGCCACCGGCAGGATCCTGAAGATCGAAGATGATGACTGATGCGCATTCTGGTCGTAGAGGACGATGCCCGTATCGCTGCTGATGTGGTGGCGGCTCTCAAGACCGCGGGCTTCGTCTGTGACATCGCAACGGACGGCGAGGATGCCTGGTTCAGAGGCGACACCGAGCCCTACGATGTAGCGGTCCTTGACCTGGGACTGCCGAAAATGGATGGGCTTGCAGTGCTGAAGCGGTGGCGAGCGGGCAAGCGTCACATGCCGGTGCTGATTTTGACGGCGCGCGGTTCCTGGCCTGAGCGTGTGGAAGGCATTGATGCCGGAGCCGACGATTACCTCGTGAAGCCGTTTCAGATGGAAGAGCTCATCGCGCGCGTGCGCGCACTCATCCGTCGCTCCGCTGGCATTGGCAGCCCAGTCATCGAAAGCGGTGCGCTGCGAGTCGATACAAGGCAAATGCGCGTATCCATCAACGACGTCCATGTGCCGCTGACACCGTTGGAATACCGGCTCGTCTCTTTTCTGGTGCATAACAAGGGGCGCGTGGTATCGAACGCGGAAATGATCGAGCATCTTTATGGCGATGACGACGCGCGCGAGGCCAACGCACTTGAGGCCGCCGTCATGCGTATCCGCAAAAAGCTCGGCACGAATGCGATCGAGACCCGCCGCGGCTTCGGCTACATCATCGCGGACGAGCCATCTTGATCGACGCGCTCAAAACACGCCTCCTGCTCGGTGCAGCCGGCTTTATTGCATTGGCGTTACTTGTGGCCGCAGCCGGCTTGACGCTGCTGTTTGAACGGCATGTGAAGGATTGGATCGATGCGGAGCTGAATGCCCATCTGGATCAACTTATCGCTGGAGTGGACAAGGATCCATCGGGCGCGGTCACGGTCGTCACGCCGCCCGCCGACCCGAGATTTGAGACGCCTCTGTCCGGACTTTACTGGCAGGTGACGTTCCTGAACGGTGGCGACGTCAGATCCCGCTCGCTATGGGATTTCACTTTGGCGCTGCCATCGGCGCAGGGTACCGATGAGCGGTCTCATCACCAATCGATCGCTGGACCGGACGGCCAGAGCCTCTATCTCATACAGCGCAATGTCGAACTTCCCGCGCGACTGGGACACGCGATCGCGCGCTTTGCCGTAGGCCGTGACGAAGCGGAGGTCGATGCGGCGGTCTGGCGTTTCGCCCAAGCCCTCGCCCCTTTCCTGCTGATACTCGCAGGATTGCTCATTGTGGCGGCCTGGCTGCAGGTCTCGATCGGATTGCGTCCTCTCGCTGCGGTTCGCACGCGGATTGCAGATATCCGCTCAGGCAGGACCGCGCGGCTTGGCACGAAGTTTCCCCTCGAAGTGCAGCCTTTGGCACGGGAGATCGATACGTTGCTCGACGCACGCGACAAGCAGATCGAGACGGCGCGTCAGCGGGCGGCGGACCTCGCGCATGGCCTCAAGACGCCCTTGCAGGTGCTCTCAGGCGGCATTGCCAGGATCAGAACGGGCGGCGATAGCGCCGTTGCGGATGACTTGGAGCAGGCGGCGCATATGATGCAGCGCCATGTCGACAGGCAGCTTGCGCGTGCCCGCATGCAGAACGGTAACGCTCTGGCGAGTGCCGACGTGGCGGACGTTGCATCACGCGTCATTCGGGTGCTCGAACGGACGCCGCTTGGGCAATCCCGTGCGTGGTCGCTCGAAGTAGCCGACGGATCCTATGCGCGCATCCATGCCGATGATCTTTCCGAAGCCCTCGGCGGGCTTGTGGAGAATGCAGTCAAGTATGCGCGCTCGCGCGTCATTATCAGCGCGGCCGATACGCCGGATTGGATCACCATCACCGTCAGCGATGACGGTCCAGGGATACCGTCCTCGAAGTTTGGCGAGGTCCTTCAGCGTGGCGGCCGGCTCGACACGTCAGGTGGGGGTTCTGGCCTGGGTCTGGCTATTGTTTCAGACATCGCTGAGGCTTGGGGTGGCGTCGTCGAACTGGGCAACAGCGGCGGCCTGTTCAATGTTCACCTGCGGCTGCCCCGGGCAAGTTCTGCTCCAACGATCTAAGCACGCAGGTAGACAGCAACGAGCGCGGCGTCAATAGGGGCGTTTGTGGCTGGTGCAAGGCTGCAGGTCTGTCACTCGCAGCAGCCATGTGTGCCGGCGCAAGTTGCTGCGAGCGATGCATCCAACGTCAGGCCCGTTTCCTTCCCGTGATCATGGCTTTGACCAGGTTTTCGCGGTGTTCGATGGCGGTAAAGAAAACGCCGAGCACGTGCAAACCGACAAGGCCGAGAGCAAAGTAGGCAAGTCCTTCATGCACTTCTTCCAAAGTTTTGGAGCCCCAATAAGTATCGGTGGTCATGAGGTGGCCGGTTAGCGCCAGTCCGGAAAATGTTGCGAGCAACGCGAGTATCATCACGCCTCCAGCCGGATTGTGGCCGATATGGCGCGGCGCCTTGAGATGCATGCTCTGCATCGTAAACTCGGCCACTTTGCGCGGCGCAACCACGAAATCGGCAAATCGCGCGTGTTTCGAGCCGATGAACCCCCAGGCAATCCGCGCCGCCACCAAAGCGGCAATGATATAGCCTGAGATCGTATGCACCCTTTCGTTCCCATCGCCCGTCAGGAAGGCGACTGCAAAAGCGACAACCAGGCTCCAGTGAAAGATGCGCACGAAAAGGTCCCAGACCTTAATCGTCGCATTGCTTGAAACCGGCGGCACCACGCCGCCGGTTTCAAGTGCTGATGACATTTCGCCGGCCATCAGGCACCGCCCTTCGCCGCCGGCGCCTTCCAGTCCGTGCCGACCGGGTTCCCCGTGGCGGGATCGATGAAGAACTCGATGCGCTTGCCATCGGCATCACGGGCATAAACCTCTGCGCATGTTCCCTTCATCTTGGCCTTGGCTACCGTATAGCCGTGGTCCTCGATGATTTTCCGAATGGCATCGAGCGTCATCCACTTCGCCTCGGGCTCCGAAGTGCATGGCTTGCCGAAGCTGGCGGCGGAGGCCGTGGCCGCGAAAGCCAGAAGTGCCGTGGTGGCGATAAGAATTCGTTTCATTGGGTTCTCCTCTTCGGTTGCCGCCAATCCTTAGGGCGGATGAGGAGTCATTGCAGATAGTGCCTGAGCAGAACCTGATATCTTATGTCAGCATCCCATCAGCCTCTCTCGCGAAGCGTTAATTCTGCTCGATATCAAGTTTTGAACTGGCTAGGGCTATCAAGAAAATTGTATGGTTTTTCTCACGAACCAAAGCCTGTGACGGTTGCGTAAAAGCGCTTATATAAAGGATATGAGCGAAAACCGATTTCAGCGCGTGCTCAAAAGGCTCGCAAGCTGCGTGTTCCCAGTACCGTGACACCGCCAATTCGAGTTGCTGTTTTGCCGTAGCCTGGCAGACTTTGAAAGAGAGATACGGCATACTGAGAGACTTGATCGCCCAAGGGATATCATGACCAATCGAAAAATCGCCTACATCATCAAAGATCAAAAACCAGTTGTGCTTGGTAAGGCTGTGACGGTTGCTGATGCGTGCCGCCTGATGTGGGAGCGCAGAGCAGGCTCGGTCCTCGTAGTAGATTCCAACGATAGCTTGCTCGGCATCTTCACAGGTCGCGATGCGGTGCGCTTGCTGGCCAGTTGCGAGGACGCCGCTGGTGCTCAGCTACAGCAGGCCATGACCTCCAACCCCGTGGTGCTGACGCCGGCTCATCGGGCGATCGATGCGCTGAGGGTGATGGTCAGTGGCAATTTCAGGCATGTTCCGATCGTGGAGAACGGGAAGCTTTTTGGCGTCGTTTCAAAAGGCGATTTTAAGGGAATGGAGTTTGAAGTCTTCGATTGGAGTAGACATCATCTGACGGTGCACCGGGAAATATCATCCATCATCGGAGACCAGAAACCTGTAGCGCTTGCCGCTGGCGACACGGTCCGGCGCGCGTGTCAGTTGATGACGCAGTCTGGCAGTGGATCGGTACTCGCCTTGGATGCGCAAGGGAGGCTTTGCGGGATTTTCACTGGCCGTGACGCCGTGCGGCTTCTATCTGAAGGCGATGATGCAGGCAGTAAGCGTCTCGCGCTTGCGATGAAGCACGATCCCGTGACGATCACACCAGGAAGTCATGCCATCGATGCCCTGCGCATCATGAGCGATGGAGGTTTCCGCCACCTTCCGGTCGTCGAAAACGAAAAGATATACGGTGTTGTTTCACGCAGCGATTTTACAGGGGTTGAGGTCGATCGTTTAGACGAAGACGAGCATCTGGCGGAATGCATCTGGTGAGAGGATTTAGTGGGGGGATGCAGCGGCAGCTTCGTCGTTCCTGAAGCTTATCCGTCCAGACGCCTCGCTTGGCAGCACCTCTCCCGAGATCATCCGTACCATATCTTTAGGTCCGGATCATGCCGCCGCGGGTGCGGGCAGCGCGATATCAGCCAGCGTCGAGCGGTCGAGATCGGCCAGAAAAGCCGCTTCGGCGGAGCGCAACCGCGCCTTCAGCCGGCAGCAGCCGGTGATGGTGCAATCGCTACCGCCGAGAGCAAAACATTCCACGAGCGTTTGGCCTTCTTCCAGCAGGCGCACCACCGCGCCGATGCGGATTTCACCTGCCTTTCGCGCCAGAACCGCACCTCCGCCGCCGCCACGCCTCGTCTCGATAATCCCGCCTCGTGCCAGCGTCTGCATCACCTTGGCCAGATGATTGCGTGACAGGCCAAACTCTTCGGCCATCTCGGCGGCCGAGAATGAGCGGTCCGGCGCGCTCGCCATGCGCATCAGCATCCTGAGGCCATAATCGGTGAAGGAGGTCAGGCGCATCGCCGTTTGGTTCCTCTATGAATAGGTATTTACAATACCTATTCTTGAGACTAGGCTAGGACGCAACCCGGATCAACGGATTTTCGAGTGACACAGCCGTCGCGATCCGGGCATCGCGCAATCCCTTCACCTTCCGGCGCGAGGATGCGCAAAACCAGTCTGCGCTGCACCTTGCCGCGCTTTAGCTTCGAGTAGGGAGACTGCAATGACCGAAGAGAACGCTTCCCTTAAAGATCCTGCCGAACTCACCCGCTATATCGAGACGCGCTTTCACGCGCGCCATCGTGAACAGCTTCCGGAACTGGCGAGGCTTGCGGCGAAGGTCGAGCAGGTCCATGCCGGCGCCCCGGGGGTGCCGACAGGCCTTGCGGAGTTGTTGCGCAAGATGATCGGCGAACTTGAAGTGCACATGAAAAAGGAAGAGCTGATCGTCTTTCCCGCAATCAGGCGCGGCGCAGAAGGGATCGAGAACCCGATCGCAATCATGCGCGCCGATCATGACGACCAAGGTGCCGAAATCGCCTACATCCGTAACCTGACAGGTGATCTGACTCTGCCCGAAGGTGCGTGCCGCACCTGGACGGCGCTCTACCAGGGAATAGGCGATTTCATCGACGATTTCGAAGCGCACGTGCAGCTTGAAAATGAGGTGCTGTTTCCGCAGTTTGAACATGATGTGCGCAAGGGGGTGCGCTCGTGAACGATCTGCGTTTCTCTAAATCCACCCGCGTTCATGCCGGGCGGCGTCATAACTCCCGAGGCGGACGACGCGTTCAAGACGTTATCCAATGCGCACCAAGCAGCTGATCACCGTCGCGGTTGCGCATGATAAGGATGCCCCATCAAAGGCTGGGATCAGACGACTAGACGAGCGCCGTTCCTTGATTCCACGAGACTGGAACGGCTCCCGATCAGGCGGCCTGCGCGCCGGGACGTTTGCTGTCGAGGGACGTTGCTTTTGCAGATTCGGCGCGCGGTTGCGCGTCTTCGCTCTCTGCCTGATGCCGCTGGCCGACGTAGCTGTAGATGGCCGGGATGACAAACAACGTCAGCAGCGTGCCCAATGACATACCGCCGACGACCACCCAGCCGATCTGCTGGCGGCTTTCCGCGCCCGCACCGCTGGCGATTGCGAGCGGCAGCGCGCCGAGCACCATGGCGGCCGTCGTCATGAGAATGGGGCGCAGGCGCAGCACCGCGGCATCGAGCACGGCTTGCGTGCGTTCGACGCCTTCGCGTTGACGGTGGTTGGCGAACTCGACGATGAGAATGCCATGTTTGGTGATCAATCCGACCAGGGTGACCAGACCGATCTGCGAATAGACGTTGAGCGTTCCACCCGCGAGCCAAAGCGCTCCGAGCGCGCCGGTCATGGACAAGGGGACGCTCAACATGATGATGAAGGGATCGCGGAAACTCTCGAACTGAGCCGCCAACACGAGATAGATGAACACAATCGCGAGCGCGAACACCATCGCGAGACTGTTTGAGGAATCCCGCCACTCGCGGCTGGCGCCGCTCAATGTCGTTTGAACGGTGGCAGGCAGCGCCTCGCGCTTGGCATTTTCCAGTACGGCTATGGCGTCGCCTACCGTGTAGCCAGGCGCCAGATTGGCCTGGATCGTGACCGAACGGAGCTGATTGAACCGCTTGAGTTCCTTGGGTGCGACGCTCTCCTTCACGCTGACGATGTTGGAGAGCTGGATCGATTCTCCACGCGGGTTGCGCAGGAAGATGGTCGAGAGCGCCTCAGGCGTGGAACGGTCGTCAGGCGAAAGCTGAACGTAGACGTCGTACTGCTCGCCGTTTTGTTCAAAGCGCGTGACCTTGCGGCCGCCGAGAAGGGTCTCAAGCGTGCGCCCGACAACTGCGACGTCGAGGCCAAGGTCGGCAACCTTGGCGCGATCGATTTCGACGCGGATTTCCGGCGTGTTGAGTTTAAGATCGGTATCTATGCTCTCAAGGCCCGGATAGTCGCGGATTTTGTCGAGCAGCGTGTCGGAGTAATTCTGCAGATCTTCGTAGGTGCCGGAGGTTTGGAGAACAAATTCGATGGGCCGGCCGGAGCCGCGCTGCCCGAACGGGCCTGGCGTCTGCGCGAAGGCCTGGACGCCGGCGATGCGTTTCAGCTTGGGATTGATGTCCTCGATGATCTGCTTCTGCAGCCGCGTACGCTGATCCCAGTCGGTGAGCGGTGCCACGACGAGCGCACGCGAAACCTCCGGCGTCCCGCTGATGGTGAGCCTGCCGCGGACTTCCGGAACCGTGGCGAGGATATCGTCGATCTGCCGCGCATAGCGCTCTGTGTAAGATATGGTCGCGCCCTCCGGCGCGGTGCCGCGCACGCGGATCTGTCCGCGATCCTCCTCGGGCGCCAGCTCGGACTTCAGAGCGGTGAAGAATACGCCGCTCATGCCCGCGACGGCGATCGCGACGAGGATAACGAGCGGCCGCACGCGCAGCAGGGTCCCGAGCAGCCAGCGGTAGCCGTTTTCCAGTCCGACAAAGCCGCGCTCCATGATCTGGAAGAAGCGGCTTGGCCGCGGGTTATGCCGCAACAGCCTCGCGCTCATCATCGGCGTCAGCGTGAGGGCTACGAAGCCGGAGACGATCACTGCCCCGGCCAGTGTCAACGCGAACTCCAGAAACAGCCTGCCCGTTTTCCCGGGCGTGAACGCGATGGGGGCATAAACGGCGGCCAGTGTCAGCGTCATGGCGACGACGGCGAAACCGATCTCGCGAATGCCTTTCGCCGCGGCTGCCGTCGGCTTCATGCCGTTTTCGATGTGGCGATAGATGTTCTCAAGTACGACGATCGCGTCGTCCACGACGAGGCCGATCGCGAGCACCATGGCGAGCAGCGTCAGCGTGTTCACGCTGAATCCAAGCGCCAGCATGAGGGTGAACGTCGCGATGAGCGATACGGGGATGGTGACGATGGGGATGAGGGCTGCGCGGAAGGAACGCAGAAAAAAGAAGATCACAAGGGCGACGAAGCCGACCGCTTCCGCGATGGTGTGGTAGACGGCCTTGATGGAGCGATCGATGAAGACCGAGTCGTCGTTGCCGACTTCTGCCTTCAAGGCTTGCGGCATACCGGCGTTGATCTCGGGCAATACCTCATTGACTGCCTTCGATACCTCCAGCGGGTTGGCCGTCGATTGCTTGATGATGCCGACCGCGATGGCGGGCGCGCCGCCGTAGGTGGACGTGCGCCGCTCATCCTCCGCCCCAAGCTCGATGCGCGCCACCTCGCCAAGTTTGACCTGGTGGCCGTTTGCGATCTTGATGACAATGTTGCGGAACTGCTCGGGCGTCGACAGACCGGTACGCGACAGGACGGGAAATTCACGTTCTGAGCTCTCGATGCGACCGGCGGGGATCTCCGCGTTCTGCATACGCAACGCGTTCTCGACATCCTGGACCGTGAGATTGAACGCCGCCAAACGCACACGATCAATCCACACGCGCATGGCATAGCGGCGCTCGCCGTAGATCTGCACGTCGGCGACACCGGTCAGCGTTTTCAGCCGGTCGGTCACATAGCGGTCGATGTAGTCGGTGATCTCCAGGCTCGACAGGGTTGGACTTGTGAACACAAGAAACATGATGGCCTGTGCGTCGGCCTCGATCTTGGCGATGACAGGTTCGGTGATCTCTTCAGGCAAGCGGCCGCGCACGCGCGCCACGCGGTCGCGCACGTCGCTGGCCGCGACGTCCGGATTGATCTCGGGCCGGAAGCGCACGGTGATGCGGCTCGACTCCGAGCGGCTGGTGGATTCAAGCACGTCGATGCCTTCGATGCCTGCAATCGAGCCTTCGAGGATCTGAGTGACCTGTGTCTCGACGATGGTGGCTGATGCGCCCGGATAGTCTGTCGTCACCGAAATGATCGGCTCGTCGACGTTGGGAAATTCGCGCACCGTAAGGCGCTGGAACGACACCAATCCCAAAAGGACAAGCATAAGGCTGAGTACGGTGGCGAAGACCGGTCGCCGGATGCAGAATTCCAGAATACCCATCAGCCTCTCCGATTGGCGTGGGTGCTTGAGGAATTCACGTTGGTCTCAGGCAGGGAGCCGTCGGAACGGTTGCGCGATTGCTCGGTGACGGAGGGGGTGATCTCCACCATTGAACCATTGCGCAGCTTATGGTGGCCTGCGGTTACGACGCGCGCACCTGCCGCGAGCCCCTCGAGGACCTCAACTTCCGCGTTGGCGCGGCGCCCCAATTGGACTTTCGCTTCAACCGCCTTGTTCTCATCGACCTTGAAAACGAATGTTTCCTCGCCGCGCGGTATAATGGCGGACTCCGGAATCAAAACCACATCGCGTTGGGAGGCCCCAATGACCTTTATGCGCGCAAAAAGGCCGGGCCGCAGGATATAACCGGTGTTCTCCAGGCGCGCGCGGATCTGAAGTGCGCGGCCGTTCACATCCACCAACGGATCTATGGCGTAGATCTCACCGGTGAACGTGCGATCCGGAAAGGCGTCGACCTTCAGCTCGATTGTCTGGCCATTCGAGACGTCACGCAGATGCGTCTCTGGGATCTTGAAGTCGACTTTAAGCGTGTCGATCTTTTCCAGGTTGGCGATGGCCGTACCGACATTGACGAACGCGCCGACGGACACGCCGCGCAGGCCCACAATGCCATCGAAGGGCGCTCGTAAATCAAGCTTGGACAGCCGCGTCTTGGCGAGTTCGAGAGTAGCCTTGGCAGTTTCGAAGTTGGTTTCCGCCTCGTCGCGCGAGCGCCCCGTAACGATTCCCGTCTTGGAAAGCGTTTGCGCGCGCTGGTTGTTGGCGGTCGCAAGGGCGAGCCGCGCTTCGGCGTCCGCAACCTCGGCTTTGGCAAGCGCGTCGTCGAGCCTGACGAGGACCTGCCCCTTCTGAACGGGACGGCCCTCCTGAAAGGCAATTTCGGTAATCCGGCCAGCGATCTCATTGGCGAGAACGACCGACTCGTCGGAATGCAGCGTGCCGATGGCTCTTATGTCGCTTGAGGTTCTCGCCGCACGCGCACCGGAAACTTCGACCGTCACAGCACGATCCGGCCGGCGCTTGGCATCCTCAGCCTGCTCGCTGTCAGGCCCGGTCCCACGCGCCCAGAAGCGGGTTTCGACGGACTTAAATAGATTAACAGCGGCGAGGCGCACTTGGGCGTCTGTGGAAACCAGCCACGCACCGCCTGCAGCCAGCCCCAAGAGGAGCAGGTATGCGGTCACCCGGGCGATCCGGCTTCCTTTTGAATTCATGAGCGAATTCTCCATCGGACGCGCGCGAAGGCGATGATCTACCCCATTAATCTATTGATACGACTGGAGGGGACACCCGATGTTAACGCTCAAGGGATGCCGATCCGTTGCTCGTGAAGTGCAATTATGACACGGGAACCACTTTGATAACAGGTTTCAGTCAAGGCATGGCCGAGCACAAGGGTTCGCAAAAGAGCCGGGCCGCAATGGGCCCGGCTCTTTGTGGTGTGAATTCGACTCGCAAAGCTTAAATCTGGAAGTGTCAGGGGCAGTTCGCCTTTTCCTGGAATTCGCGGGCGGCCGTCATCAGCTCCTCTGGGGTAAGATCGCGTTGATGCGTGGCTATCGACCAGCGATGTCCGAAGGGGTCCACCAACACGCCATAGCGATCACCCCAGAACATGTCGGCCGGCGGCATGATAATGTTGGCGCCCGCGGCTTGCGCGGTTGTCATGAAGGCATCGACGTCATCGACATTGAGATGCAGCGTGACGGGTGTGCCATTCAAGGCCTTGGGCGAAAGTGAACCATACTGGGGTGATTCATCGGTGAGCATGACGGTTGCGCCGTTGATCGTGATGGCGCCGTGCATGAGTTTCCCGTCCTTTCCCGGTATCCGCAGCAACTCCTGCGCGCCGAAGGCCTTCTTATAGAAATCGATGGCGTCGTTAGCGCCCGCGCATACGATATGAGGCGCGAGATTGGATGTCGTCTCTTGGCTGGCGCTCGAGGCTTGAGGTTTGGTTTTGAGATCACTCATAATTGGGTCTCCTACTCGTGTTCGTTATAATGAGTGGTGATCGCGCCGCTTTTCTGTGGCCGTTCAACCTGCCCGGCGCTTGGCCGCCCCAGCCATGATCCGCTCCTCCTGCTCGCGCAGCTCGGGTGTCATGGCGTCGCCGAAATCTTCCATCGTGAAAAGCGGACGGATCTCGATGTCGCTGGCTTCTTCATGCGGATTGGGGCAGCGTTTGACCCAATCGATAGCTTCCTGCATCGATTTGACTTCCCATAGCCAGAAGCCTGCGATCAGTTCCTCCGTTGCGGAAAACGGCCCGCCGGTAACAGTGCGGTCCGAACCGGAGAAATGCACCCGCACGCCCTTGGAGGTCGGCTGGAGGCCTTCGCCCGCCAACATGATGCCGGCGTTGACAAGCTCCTCGTTGAACTTGCCCATGGCGGCAAGAAGTTCGGTGCTGGGCATCGTGCCGGCTTCTGAGTCCTCGGTGGCTTTGACGATCACCATGACTTTCATTGTCGATTCTCCCGTTGCTCCGGTGACGCTGATCTGAACTGATTTTTCGGTTTTCTTTTGGACGCGCCAGCATCGGCATAGGTTCCATTTCTGACCCCGTCTGCGTTCGAGACTCTCGATTTGGCTCTCAAGCCAGCCGTTGGTGGTTCCCGACTCCATGGCGTTTCAGACAGGGCATGTCCTCAGTCACGAAAAAAGGGCGGTCCTTTTGGACCGCCCTCTCACGTGACGATGAAGGCTTATGTAGCCTTTTTGGTGTTGCGTCAGTTCGCAGCCATCTTCTTGGGAAGCTTGAACGTCCACATCATGCCGCCCTGGTTGAGGTGAGCGACCGTCTTGGCGACCTCGCCGCCCCACAGGGGAACAGCGCCGCCCCAGCCTGAGATCACAGAGATGAACTGCTCGCCATTCTCCTCCCAAGTGATGGGATTTCCGACGATGCCCGAGCCGGTGTTGAAGCTGTAGAGTTCCTTGCCGCTGGTTGCATCGAGCGCCTTGAACTCGCCTTCGGGCGTTCCGTAGAACACGAGCCCGCCGGCGGTGGTGAGCACGCCGCCCCAAAGCGGTGCGCGGTTGTTGGCCTGCCAGACGATTTTACCCGTCATCGGATCAATGGCCTTCATCGAACCGATGTGATCCTCAAACAGCGGCTTGATCGTGAAGCCTGCGCCCAGATAGGCCGCGCCCTTCTTGTAGGCGACGGGTTCGTTCCAGATGTCCATGCCCCACTCGTTGGAGGGAACGTAGAACAGCTTGGTGTCGGGGCTGTAGGCCATCGGCATCTGGTTCTTTCCGCCAAGGAAGCTTGGAACGGCGAAGACGGAGTTGCCCTTCTTGCCGTCCTTGGAATCCTTGGGGTTGCCAGGACGGTTCTCAGGGTTGAAAACCGGACGGCCATCCTTGCCGATTTCCTTCGCCCAGGTGATCTTCTCAACGAACGGCCAAGCACCCTGGAAAGCGCCGTTGGTGCGATCGAGAACATAGAAGAAGCCGTTCCGGTCGGCCGTCGCGGCGAGCTTCTTGCCATCTGCGTCGAAGGAGACGACCTCGTTCACGCCGTCAAAGTCCCAGCCGTCATTCGGCGTGGTCTGGAAGCCCCACTTGATCTCGCCGGTCTCGACATCGATGGCAAGGCGCGAGCACGTCCACTTGTTGTCGCCGGGGCGCATATGCGAGTTCCACGGTGCGGGATTGCCCGTGCCGAAGTAAGCGAGGCCGGTTTCGGAATCAAAGGTGCCGCCAAGCCAAGTGGCGCCGCCACCCGTCTTCCACAGATCGCCCGGCCAGGTCTCGTTCTTTGTGCCGGTCATGGTGGTCGGCTTGCCGTTCAGCGTTCCCACGTGTCCTTCGATCACGGGGCGTGACCAGACGATCTCGCCTGTTTCGACGCTACGGGCCTCAACACGTCCGACGACGCCGAACTCGCCGCCCGACACGCCGTTGAGAAGCAGCGGACCGTGCGCCTTCGTAGGCACGATGAGAGGGGCGGCCGAGAACGAGTAGCCGGCCTTGAAGTCGTCGATGGTCTTGCTCCAGATGACCTTGCCCGTTTTGGCATCGAGCGCAACGAGCTTGGCGTCGAGCGTACCGAAGATGAACTTGTTGCCGATCAGCGAGCCGCCGCGATTGATGACGTCGCAGCAGGGCAGAATGCCTTCGGGCAGGCGGTGATCATACTGCCAGATTTCATGCCCCGTCTTGGTGTCGACGGCCCAAGCGCGCGAGTAGGACCCAGTGAAGTACATTACGCCGTCCTTGACGAGCGGCTGCGTCTCCTGGCCCTTCATCTTCTCGCCGCCGAGCGAGATGGTCCATGCGGGAACGAGGCCCTGAACGTTGTCCTTGTTGATGGTGGTGAGCGGGCTGTAGCGCTGGCCCTGGGTGCCAAGACCGTTGGTCACGACGTCATGCGTCGTCTTGGCGTCGTTGACGATGTCATCGATCGTGACATCCGCAGCAAGAACCGGCACAGTCAAGCTGAGCGTAAGCGCAAATGCGCTCGCGGTGGCGTACCACTTGAAAGCTTTCATGGAGCGTCTCCTCGTTTTTACCGGCGCTTCCGTCTTGGGGATTGATTCCCCTGTTTTTTAGGAAGTCGCACTGTGCGAGAAGCTATCCCAGAGCCAATCCGGCTCTTATTGCCAAATAGTACAAACGGCTTACATCAGAGGACCAGACTAATTGGGACTATTTTCCAATAGCCATTATTCAATTTTCTTGCCTACTTCGGGCAAGCGCTCTGCCTCTAATTTCGGGTAGAGGTGCATTACGGACCGCTCAAATTCGTAGCGTGAGAGCGCAATTTTCTCCAGAGAAGGTGGCAACGGCTGGCGCGCGGTCTCAAGCATGTCGAGGCCGCGTTCGTAGCTGCGCTGGATGATATCTGCGATCGCCGCCAGCCACTCGTGCGTCTGGGTCAGCGCCCTTTTATCGGCCTCTACCGGACCGTGCCCCGGCACAAGCATCTTGAAGTCCAAGTCGCCAAGCGTTGTCAGCGACTGCTGCCAGACGCTCAGATTCGCGTGGGGCGTCGTCGGTGCGCGGTCGAGAAAGGCGAGATCGCCTGCGATGAGTGTTCCGGAGGTTTCATCGAGGATCACAAGATCCGATGATGTATGTCCCGCCAGCGCGAACAGATGCAGCCTGCGTCCGCCGATTTCCTCCACGCCGCTCGTCACGGCATGCTTGGGCAGAACAATGTCGGTGCCGCGCATCCAGTCGCGTGCGATATAGTACATGGCATCCGAGAAGGCCGCGCCTGCATCGCGCAAACCGTCGATAACACCCTGCGGTGCGGCAATGCTCTCGGCCACGAATGCCTGATTGCCGAACGCATGGTCGGGATGGAAGTGGGTGATGTAAACCCGCGCAATGTCTTTGCCGGTCAGGGATCGCGCCAGCGTCGCAAGCTCTTCCCCGAAGCGCCGGGAGGGGCCTGTATCGATAATGATCGCGCCTTCGGAGCTGTCGAGGATGGTGATGTTGGCAATTGCGCCGCCGTTTTCGAAGGTGATCGGCTGAGGAGCGCCCGCGAGCATCCACATGCCATCGGTGACGGCAATGGGTTTCAGCGCATACGTGAGCGGCGCCGAAAGCGCCGAAAACATTGGCAAAAATGGCACTCCGGCTGAAGCAAGCCCCGCGCGCATCAACGTTCTGCGGTCGATCATGCTTATGCCGGAGGGTTGAGAGGCGCCGTCCAATGGAAGTTTGGCGCGAATGCGCCGCCGGGCGGCATCAACGTGCTGCCGTCAAATGGGACGGGAATGGTCGAGCGATAAACGTTGCCGTTGTTGTCGCGCCCATCAATGACGAAGGATCCCTCGGACGGCGGGATCTTGATGTCGAGTGTCACCGTTGGATCTTCCGAGACGGGTTCGAACATTTCGAGTGTGGCAAGCGGCGCCCCGTCTTTGTTCTTGACGTCCAGCCGTTCGATGTAAAAGGCTGGCGTATTGTCCTTGGCCAATCCGGTGTCCATGGGATGCTTCACGCGCAAGCGCATGCGCGCCGTGCCGTCCGCTTTACGCCAAGCACGGCCTTGGGCGTTCCCCATGGTCTCCGTCCAGTCGGCATCTTCGCGTGCCGTGGCTGGCGAAGAGCATCCCCCGCCTGCGGCCTCCAGAAAAACGCCGCCGACATGCCACACGCCGTCTGAGGTGAGCGCTGCTGCGCGCACAGGCGTGGCCTGCTCGACTTTCATGCGGAAGGAAATGTAGGGAACAGCCTTGGCGTGCCCAGGGCTATAGGTGAGGACGTGCTGAATTGGATTGAGGTCGGCGATGACGATCAATTTGTCGACGTTGGGGAGATCGCGTGCGTCGGCGATCACCGGCACCTGAGCCTGGTTCTCGACAACGCCAGGGACCACCACCTTGACGCGGTCGTCGAACACGACTTGCGCCGCGCCGAATTGCCGGGCGGCGATATCTTTCCAGACCGGGGAATTCAGTGGATCGTCCGGAACATCCCCGGCAATCGCGGACGAGGTGATAAATGCGGAGAGGGCAAATACAATTGTATATTTAATCATGCCGTTCCGCCTTTATCCGGCTTTCGTTGGCCGCTTGCGTTTATATCATATATCACCCTTCCGGCGGCGCCACATAGGTCACGCCGTACTTGGCGAAGATGTCCTTCAGCTTTCCAGATTTGTGCAGTTCTGCCAAGACCGTACCGGCCGCGTCCGACAGATCCTTGCTGTCGGCATGCGTGGCGATGGCAATCGACCAAGCCTTGCGGATGATGTCGGGCATTTCCGGGGTGATGAACGACGCCTTGGCGCCAAATTCCGCGAGCGTGCCTTCTATTTCGGAACGTACTCCCAACACTGCGGACGTTTCGCCGTCGATGAACTCCTTTGCGCCAACAGGTCCGCGGGTAAAGTGGGAGATGTTGTTGACGAGTGCACCGTCTGCGTATCCCATCAGGAAATAATCCGACACGCTGGCAAGCTTCACCCCGACTTTTTCCTTGCGAAAGATTTCGAAGGTCGCATCGGCGGGAATTTTCTGGGCGTTGATGGCAAGCGCAACGGTCTGCTGGAAGTACGGGTTTGAAATGAGTGCATCATCGAACTTGCGCGCGAACTCCCGGTCAAACGGTACGTTCATCAGAATGTCAGCGGTTCTGCCCCCGCCGACCGTGCCGCGGATGATGTTGGTGCGCACGTCGCCGTCGGCCCGCTCAGCCTGCATCCGCAGCTCCACTGTGGCCTTTACGCCAAGCTTTTCCGCGATTGCCTGCGCGATCTCGACGTCGATGCCCTTGGGCGTGCCATCATCGGCTGTCCAGGAGAACGGCTTGTTGTCTTCGTAGGCAACAACAAACAGCTCATTGGCTTCCTTGATCTTGTCGAGCGGCCGTGCCTGGGCAGGCGCGAGAAACGTCAAGGAAAATGCCGCCACCGCGATTCCTGCACGTGCGAAAGACAAGATCGACATGGTAGCTCCGTTCATTCGTCGCTGTGCATGGACTCGATGTAGGAGCGGATCGCCCACATGGCCTCTTGCGTGAAGACGCCCTCAAAGGGCGGCATCACCGTCGAGCCATCTGATTTGTGGGCCCCGTGGCGAATGCGCTCGATGAACCATTCATCGCCCACCTGGCCCTTTTCGAGATAACGCAGATCCGGGGCAAGACCGCCGGAAACCACCTGAAGACCGTGGCAGCGGGCGCAATTCTGATTGTAGCCCGAGGCACCGATTTCGATGGCCTTCGGGTCCCCGCTGTAGGGGTTCTGCGTCAGCCACTCGCCCTCTTTGAGGGGCGCGAGGCCTGTAACGTCGATGGGCTGGGGCGTGACATCCCCGTGGGCCAGAGCCAAATCGGCCGCGCCTGCCGTCGCAAGGAGCGCAGCGGCAAGGAAAGCCCTGAAGGGCGAGCGGGTGAGCATGAAGGGTGCGGGTCCTTGAAAAGTGTTTCCTCACGTCCGGCGCCTCTTTTTTGATCTGGGCGCGTGGTAGCCGAAAGTCTATGTAGAGGTGGCCATGCGCGGGAATTGCCAAATAGTGCAATACAGAGCGGAAGTAATCGAAGTTCTGCGGGGAATATTCACCTGCCCAATCTCACGCTGAGCTTGATGTTAGTCATGAAGGAGAGATGCGTGCGGTGGGCCGCTCCTCGAGCGCAATCGCGTTCCGTGTCACGCTCCGCGCAGCTGCACTGTATTGGCGTTGCGCTGTTTGTTGGCATTGCAGTGCTCTTGGGAACCGTGGCGCAGGCTGGCGAGGACGATGACGCATTCGACCCAGTAACGGGCTACCGGATTGCCCACTATCGTGCCGCCGTTCCCGATACTGTGAAAGGCGGCACGCGCGTCGATCTGGACCGTGTCGACGCGCTCGTCACCGAGGGCGCCATATTGCTCGACGTGATGCCGTCGGAGGGCGCAGGTCCCGATCCCGCGACGGGGCAATGGCGCCTGTCGCGTCCCCACAGCTCGATCCCGGGTTCGACATGGCTGCCCGATGTTGGCCGTGGCCGCATCACACCTGCCTTCGAAAATTACCTTGCGCGTAATCTCGAGAAGCTCACGAACGCGGACAAGACACGCGCCATTATCGTCTTCTGCCAGTCGGATTGCTGGATGGCGTGGAATGCCGTGCAGCGCATCGCGGCGCTGGGCTACAGCACGCTCTATTGGTTTCCCGAAGGCACGGATGGCTGGGTGGAGTGGGGGGATCGCAAGCTGATGCCCGCGACGCCTGTGGCTTTTCCGGTTGAGGAACGCCGATAACTAAATCATCAATTGAGGTGGAAGGTCACACCAGCGCGCACGACCGTATCGCTGGGGTCAATCTCCTGTAGGGCGGCGGCCGCTCCACCAATCGAGAGTTCCTCGGAACCGTAGTCATAGCGCAGCGCTTCCAGCCTGAGCGACAGGTTCGGCATCACGTAGGTTTCCGCGCCGATGCCATACACGACGCCCGTCAGAACCTGGCTGTTGGAGGCCGACACACCGCCCAAGGAGGTCTCAACGACGCTGACGTCCTTCCAGGCAAACCCCGCCGTCGCGTAGAGCAGGGCGGGGCCAACATTCATGCCAAGACGTCCGCGCAGGGTGGCGCCCCAGTTGACATCGAGGCTGCCGGTCGTGCCGCCGCTCGTATAACCGAACGAGCTGCCATCGTAGTCGATGTCACCTTCCACGCCGGCGATGAATTGGCCGAAGGCCATGTTGAGACCGGCGTGACCGCCCCCAGTGAAAGCGGTGCTATCGGCCGATCCGATGTTGGCAAAGTCGACATCGGCCCATCTGGCGCCGCCGTGAACGCCCGCATACACGCCCGACCAGATCGGTGCGAGCATCTCGGCGCGGGCTGAGGTGGAGGAGGCTGAGAGCGTGACGAGAATGGCCAACGTGGTGGCAGCAACGGCCGCGACGCTCTTAGAGCATGCGAAGACGGACATGATACGCGATCCCAGGATTACGCAGCTACAACCGGCCGCAACGTCGGGTCATCGCGCGGCCGGATGGCAAGAACATGGTTGAAAAAGGATAACTTCGCGTTAACGCCGCGTTAGGACTTCGCCGCCGCACGGTTGCCCGGCGACCAAGCGAAGCAACCGGGAACCCGGCCGATGCACTGCTGCCGATCCTGCCAAACCGGTCTATTTCGTCTCTTCCGGTGCGCGGTGGTAGATGTCGTCGGTGCGCATGATGTCGTCTTCACCAAGGTAGGAGCCGATCTGCACTTCGATGATCTCGACAGGCACCTTGCCGGGGTTCTCCAGGCGGTGCCATTGCGTGGCGAAAATGTAGACGCTCTCGTTTTCGCGAACGAGCTTCTCGATATCGCCGATCACCACCTTGGCGGTACCTTGCACGACGATCCAATGCTCGGAGCGGTGATGGTGCATCTGCATGGATAGCTTGCCGCCCGGTTTGACGTGCAGCAGCTTGACCTGGAAGCGCGGACCGATGTTGAGGGTCTCGAAGTAACCCCAAGGCCGGTAGTTACGCAGATGTTGTTCCTGCTCCTTGCGGTTCGACTTCTTGAGGCGCTGGACGATTTTCGACACGTCCTGTGTGCGGCTCTTGTCGGCGACGAGCAGGGCGTCGGGCGTATCGACAATGACCAGGTCCTTGAGGCCAATGGTCGAGACGATCGACTTTTCGGTGTGGACATAGCACCCCGCGGTATCCTCCAGAACCGCTTCGCCGTGGATATAGTTCCCTTTGTCGTCGCGCGGCGCGATCTCCCAAAGCGACGTCCACGAGCCGACGTCGTTCCAGCCCACATCGAGCGGGAGCATGGCGGCCGACGTGGTCTTTTCCATAACCGCGTAGTCGATGGAAATATTGGGCGAGGCCGCGAACGAGGCCTTGTCCAGACGCACGAAGCCCAAATCGTCGGATGCACGCGCCAGCGCGCCACGAGCGGCCTCGAGGATCTGGGGTTCGAGCCGTGCGATCTCTTCCAGATAGGTGCGAGCATTCAAGACGAAGATGCCGCTGTTCCAGAAGTAGTCGCCGCTGGCAAGGTAGCGCTGGGCAGTTTCCTTGTCGGGTTTCTCATAGAACGCCTCTACGGCGTATGCGCCGCCGTTGAAGCCTTCGAGAGGTGCGCCCTGGCGGATGTAGCCGTAGCCTGTATGCGCCTCGCTGGGTTTGATACCGAACAGCACGAGGCGGCCGGTCGAGGCAACCTTGGCGGCACGGCGGATGCCTTCCACGAAGCGGGCTTCATCCTGCACGACGTGGTCTGACGGCATGACCGCCAGGACCGCGCCCGGGTTTTCGCGCAAGGCTGCCAGCGCGGCGACCGCGATGGCAGGAGCAGTGTTGCGCGCGATGGGTTCGAGAATGATGGCGCGGGGCTGAATTCCGGCGCGCTCGACCTCCTCCTGCACGAGGAAACGGTGATCGTTGTTGCACAACAGGATCGGCGGCGCGAAGCCCGCGTCAGCTTTCAGCCGCTGCAGCGTGGCGCCAAGGAAGCTCGCATTCTGGCCATCGAAGAAACGGATGAACTGCTTGGGGTACATGGCCCGCGACAGCGGCCACAAACGGGTGCCTGACCCGCCCGACAAAATGACGGGAAAAATTGTGCTCATGCCGTCCCGACCCCTATGTATTCTGCGGTGTGCTGATAGAACTCTAGTTTGGCTTGCGGGCCTCTTTCGGGCAATTGCAAAAGTTGTCGGCGCTCGTTTTGTCCAACGGCTAGTTCGGCTCAGCGCTGTCCCGATCGATTTAACCCGGTCACCAGGCGGTCTTAGGCAGGTGCGCGGCTGCTTTGGCGCACCAAGCCGTCATTTGCTGAGACGTGACAAGTTGTTATGCGCGGTGGCTCAAGTTTGATTGCGCATGAGGCGGTCGCGTAATGAGCGCAGCGAATTGGCGTTGCCTCCTGCGGTTGCCGCCTGCATGTCCGCGGGTTGTTGCGGGGATGCAACCCGGCGCTCGGCGGATGCGCCGCTGCGGTTCGCATACGGGCTGGAGCCTTGATTGAGCTGGCTGATCCCGCCTTCCTTCCGGGTGAGACCCGGCGTGCGGGGCACGCCCGGCTGTGCACCGTAACCGGCTTGTGGCAGGCCAAGAGAGGGCGTGCTGCGGTTGGCCGGCTCCGCAGAGGCAGGCGCGATCGCAGGGGATTGTGCATAGGGATCGGCGAAGTCGTCTTGAGGCGCAATTCCAACGGCATCCGCCATCATGGCCAGTTGCGCTGACAGATCGCCGCCCGTGCCCAGGCCGGAGGCGCGCCAGCGGTCCACGACCTGTTCCAGGAAGCCTTCGTCCCCCAGCGACTTCTGCCACTTTTCCGAGAAGTGTGCCGTCGACGAGCGAGGCAGCGCGTTTTTGGGCAGTTCGTCGAACTTGATGCGCACAGGCAGCGACATACCATCGCCAAACGCAATGGCCTCACGCTGACCCAGAGAAGGCAGGAACTCCAGCAGGCCCGAACCTGTGTCGGCGACAGCCGACTGCACGATCGCCTGGTCCTTGTCGTTGGACATGCGCAGCGCAAAGACCGTATTGCACTGAGAGAGGATGGTCGGATCGATTTCAGCAGGACGCTGTGTGACGATGCAAAGGGATGCGCCGTATTTGCGGCCTTCCTTGGCGATCTTCGCTATGGCCCGTTTGCAGGGTTCAAAGCCCAGCGACGAGTTCACCGGAACATAACGGTGTGCTTCCTCGCACACGATCGTCACGGGCACCTGCCCCTCGCTCCAAAGCGCGAAATCGAACGTCATCCGGCACAAGACCGACACGACGACGTTGATGATCTCCGTGGGAAGCCCCGTCAGTTCCAGGATTGTGATTGGCTTGCTGTTGACCGGCACGCGGAAAATCCGGCCCAGCACTTGCGTCATGCCGTCGTAAACGGTCAGAGAGCCGAACATGAAGCCGTACCGGCCATCCTGCGAGATGGTGTCGATGCAGGATTTGAGCTGGCGATAGGGTGCTAGATCACGCTTGTTTTCCAGCTTGCCCATGCGCTCTTCGATCAGAGTGGTCAGATCCGAGATGCGGTAGGGAACCGGCGTGTCGACCGTATAGCGTCCGGTGTCGAGAACGCCGCGGCGAATCTTGGCGTTTTCCTGATTGCGGCCCGACGAGTAGCGGCTTTTGGCGATCGGAATAAGCTCCTGCAGGATTTCGATCTCTGCCTTGCGCTCGGTGTCGCCGATCAGCACTTCGACAATTTCTTCGAAGTTCAAAAGCCAGAAGGGCAACTGCATGTTGCGCGGCGAGATCACTTCCGCCCATTCGCCAAATGCGGTCGCATACTCATTGTGGGGATCCAGCAGGACGATGTGGGCTGCCGGGTTCTTTTCCAGGATGGAGCGCAGAATGAGCGCGGTCGTGCAGGATTTACCTGTGCCGGTGGTGCCAAGGATGGCAAAATGCTTGCCGAGCAGGTCGTCCACGCGGACCATGGCGGGGATCGAAGCGTCCTGGCGGATGCAGCCGACGCGGACCGAGCGCTCCGTGTCGCCGCAGAACGCAATCTCGAGTTCACCCTTGGAGGCGACGCGCACGCGGTCGCCGAGCGCGGGATAGATGGTGACGCCGCGATTGAAACTCGTCTTGCTGTTTTCCAGGTTCTTCCACAATTCTCCGACAAGGCCCAACTCGGCGATCCAGATTTCAGCGTCGCCCTCGCGCTGGGCAGGAACCGGTACGCTCAGCGCCGAGACGATGGCGAACACGATCGTGTTGGCGGTGTCGATGGCGAGCAGCGTTCCCATTTCAGGCCGGTCGTTGAGCGATCGCGGACGCCCGTCATTCTGACCATCGAGCAGAACGATGGCTTTTGAGCCCGTCACTGAAACGATGCGTCCAATAGAGGCGTCGCGTACTGGCCGCGACCCAGTCGCTGGGTTTGATGAGGGCGTCTGCATTACCGCTAGTTCCTTGGACGAGAAGAGTTTGTCAGATTTAGAGAGACTGGTGGGAAGGGTAGTGGTTCTCGGAAACCGCCGAGACCATGTTGCGGGAAGGAAGCGTGATGGCGACCTCGGTGCCGCGTGCCTTTTGGGAACGGATCTCGATCGTGCCGCCGTGAAGTTCTACGAGCGCCTTAGCGATGGGCAGGCCGAGCCCCGTGCCTTCGCGCCAGCGCGAACGGCTGCCGTCCACTTGGCCGAACGGCGTCAGCGCGACGGAGATTTCGTCCGCGGTCATGCCGACACCTGTGTCGCGAATTAGAATGGCCACACCGCCGTTGCTGATGCGGAGCGCCTCGATTGTGACGCTGCCGCCGCGCGGCGTGAACTTGATGGCGTTGGAAATCAGGTTGGTGAAGATCTGGCGCAGCTTCACCGAATCGCCGCGAACCGAGGGCAGGTCGATCGCCACCACGGGCACGAGCGCGACGCCCGCTTCGCTGGCCATCAGCCGGAAAGAGGTGACCGAACTCTGGATAATTTCGTCGACATTGATCTCGCGGCTGTCGAGCGTATAGCGGCCGCTTTGGATCTTGGAGATATCGAGGATGTCGTTGATGACAGAGAGCAGGTGGCCGGCCGCGTCGTGAATGAGGGTCGCGTATTCGACGATCTCGTTGGCCGGCAAGGTGCGTTTGTCGTGTTCCGACAAAAGCTTGGAAAACCCGATGATTGTGTTCAGCGGAGTTCTGAGCTCATGGCTCATATTGGCGATGAACTCGCTTTTCACTTTGCTGGCGAGTTCGGCCTCGATGCGCGCAGAATGCTCAGCGATACGGGCGCGATGGCGCAACACGGCATCGCCCAACAGCGAAGAATATTCGCTCATCAGCGAGTTCGTCTTGGAGGTCCCGAAGGCTCCGTTGAGCATGGATGTCCCGCATGTGGTTGTGCAATTTAGTTGAATCGACCCTATCGGCGGACGCCTAATGCGCGGTTAATCTGCGGGTTAAATTCGGACTGGGCGCCGAATTAATTCCGGTTGTGCAAGGACACATTTTGCATGGAACAGACGAATTCAAGCTGAGTGTGACTTTGCAGCCACCGGATGGCCAACTCCGTCGATTGCTGTGGAATAATTCCTGATATTGGCGGGAATTTTGGTAAGGTCTCCGCGACATTCAAGGGAATCGCGGCGACGTGAAGGCGTTTCATCGACTCGTTAAGGCTGGGATTGCGAGTTGGGCCTTGTCGGCTTTGGCGGGGTCTGCGGCTTTGGCTGGGCCCGCCATCAACCAGTTCGAAGTCAAGGATCTGCAGTCAGAGCCCGGCGACTTCGAGTTTCAAAGTCAGAACGCTTGGTCCACGGGCCAGCCGCAGCGCCAATCCGCGGAAGTGTCCCCGGGCGAACGGATCTATGACGACAACTCCGTCATCCGCCAGCGTCAAGCGCTGGAGGTGCAACTCGGTGTGACGGACTGGCTGCGCTTTCGCGTTGGCGTCGAATACGAGCAGGAGCGTCTCGACGACCCAGCCGTCTTCTCCCAAGCCGATGAGATGGGATCGCTGAAGTTCGATGAAGTCGCCATCGAGGGCGTCGTCGTACTGATCAAGCCCAAAAAGGAAGGCGTGGGATTGGGTCTGCTGTTTGAGTATGGCGCGCCGGTGGGTGAAGCGGAGTCCGCCGCCGAACTCTATATGGGTCCCATAATAGAGGCTCATACCGGACCGTTGTCCGCGATCGCCAACCTGGCGTTTGTGAAGCATATGGGGGGCAAGTCGCCCGATCCCGATTTCGTGCGGGATGAGAAGTGGGACTTTGCCTATTTCACGCAGTTGAAATACGAATTCTCACGCACCTGGAGCTTGGCGTTGGAGGGTTACGGCACATTTGACAGGCTGGGGAATTCGGGCACACCGGGAGAGGCGCGCGAACTATTCGGCGATCACGATCAGCACCGCGCGGGGCCCATTCTTTACTATCGCTACTTTCCCAATGCGCGCTCGCTCATCCAGTCCGTAGCAGACAAGGACGACGGAGAGGATGACAAGGAACTCTCCATCTCCATCGGCTCAGGTGTTCTATTCGGGCTCAACGGCAACACGCCGGATGCGACCTACAAGTTGTCGATTGAAATCGATTACTAGAAGCAAGCCCTCGCAGCCGCTTTTAGGACGTGGCGTCCTCAGCGGGTGATGAACCTGAAGGGGACCGAGACGACGAGCGGCTCGTCGGCAACCTCGGCCGGCATGGTAGGAAAGGGCGCGGCACGATCAAGGGCGGCCAGAGCCGCGTCATCCAGAGTCTTGGAGCCTGAACTGGATGAAACCTCGCGCCACATGAGCTGGCCGTCGGTGCTGACCTTGAACTTGACGACCACCGTGCCTGAATAGCGCGAGCGCGGATTGACCTTCGCCCGCTCAAGGACATTGCGCAGCTTCCCGAGATACTCCGCGCGTGCGGTGGCGTCGCCTGCGACCTTGGCCTCGCCGGAGCTTTGTTCGGTGAGGATCGCCACCTGCTGGGGCTGCGTGACTGTCTGGACCTGCTCGGGCGGCTTCTCTTCCTGAACATCGGGTGGCGGCGGCTCGTCCACTTTGACGATGTTGTCTTCTACCGTGCTCGCCTCGGAGGTGATGGCCTCGGATAATTCGTCGACGGGCTTTACCTCCTGGACAGGGGGCGGAGTGACCGCTTCCACCGGCATTGCTTCTGCCGTTTCAATGGTCTCCATCGCGTCGCCGAGTTTGGCGAGACCTTCAATCGCGATGCCCTGCTCAACGGTCAGGAAGTCCTCCCCTTCACCCTTTTCGAAGGCCGCCACGGCCGGCTCGGAAACATGGCGCGCCAAGGCGTAGCCCAGGGTTGCGTGGGCGAGGACTGAAATCGAAATGGCGGCGGCACGAATGAGGTTCATAAGTGCTTTCAGTTCTGCCCGGCCGGCGGAGAGTCCGCAGACTGGCCTTCCACGGACTTGCCTTCTACGGATTGGCCCTGCAGGCGATTGGACAAGAGTGAAACGCGCGAGAAGCCGGCCTGGCCGACCTCGCCGAGGATCTGCATCACCTCGCCATAGGGAAGTTTGCTGTCGGCGCGCACGTAGACGACACCGTCACCTTCGGAAGACTTGATGGATTGAAGCTGCGCAATGAGCTGATCGCGCGAGATGAAGTCATTGCGGATCTGAAGCCTGCCGTCAGCCGTCATGGTCACCACCATCGGCTTGCGCGTCGGTGCGACCTTGGCGGCGGACGTCTTTGGCAATTGGACGGGAACGCCCGAGACCATCAGGGGCGCTGCCACCATGAAAATGATCAGCAGAACAAGCATCACGTCGACCATCGGCGTGATGTTGATCTCGGCCATCGGCCGGTAGCCGCCGTCCTCTGAGTCCGACGGCGCGGATTGCGCTGCCATACCCATCAGACGGCCTTTCCTGCACGCAAAGGTTCGACGGAAGCTTTGATGGGGCCTGCATCCGCGGGTCGCGAAATCTGCCGTGCGATCTCGCCGATCGCATCGGCCGCGCGCGCGGCCGCGCGGCCAAGCTTCACCGCATAGTGGTTATAGGCCATGACGGCGGGGATGGCAGCCGCCAAGCCCAGAGCCGTTGCAAACAGGGCTTCGGCGATGCCGGGCGCCACGGTCGCAAGGCTCGTGTCCTGTGCGTGCGCGATGGCGGTGAACGAGTTCATGATGCCCCAGACCGTGCCGAACAAGCCAATGAACGGTGCGGCCGATCCAACTGTTGCCAGGAACGGCAAACCGACTTCGATGCGCTGGAGTTGCGATTTGAGCGCCGTACGCATGGCCTTCTCCAGCCGGGCGCGAACGTCGCTTCGGTCTTCGCCGCGCGAGGTGCCTTCGATCGCCTCGCTTTCGGCAGCACTCAAGAGTACACGCGTTAATCCACGCGTCTGTGACACACTCGAGGGTGATTTCGCGAAACTCTCCATCGCACGCAGATCGCGGCGCAGGATGAACATCCGGATCATTTTTTCCAGGATAATCGCCCAGCAAATGACAGACGCAAGGCCGAGCGCAATCATGACCCCTTTCACGATGGGATCGGCGCCCATGTACATGCCAATAAGCGAAAAATCGTGGGCCGCAGCCGCAACGTTCTGTTCCAAGTGGAAATTCCTTATTTGGATATCTGGACGCTGGTAAGCGACGACGTTGTCAGGTGCTGCAGACAATCAGCTTGCGCGCCGGTATCTGTCTTGCACTCCATTACGTCGTTGATCAGGAATGACCCGATCTTGTCGCACCCTTGGCTGTCCAGTTCGAACAGCTTCACGGTGCGCTTCTTGGGCTTCAACGGTGCGAGGTCCAGCGCAAACCGGCGTCCGATGACGCCATCGCTCTGAAACAACACGACATCCAGCTTGAAGCTTTGGTAGGTCACGTCCGAGGTATTATTGGCGACGATAAAGGCGCGGCAGCCTTTGTCGTACGCTTCTAGTTTATTGAGTTCGAGTGCTATGCTGCCCTCTGCAGGGGCGGCTTCTGCGCCTGCGCCACCCGCGAACGCGGCTGTGGCGGAGAGTACCGTGGACGCGATTGCGCAGGCCAGGACACGGCGGATTACCGAGACTGTTTTTGACACGCTAAAAAACTCTCTAATTTGATTGCGCCAAGTAGTGGTCTGACGTGCGCATCTCTTGCAGTCGACGTCGGATTTGTGAAGTTTCCTGCGCTACACCGTCTCAGAAGCTCGAGGATTTAGTGTGTTTGACGCGGCTTCACCAGGACAATTTCAATCAACTCCGCGAGATTTTATAGCGGCCTAGCCCGTCCCTGGTCGATGGCTTTTTTTCAGGAAGAATCAAGTTGCTGCGGCGACCGTAAGAACGGATGTTGCGCTGCAATGCAGCAGGATTTATTCCCGGCTCAGTGCGCGTCATTTCCCGTGTCCCATGCCAAAGAGGTGTATTAGTGCCACAGCGCGACCCGATAAGCTTTTCAAGGGCGTATTCGGGAAATGTTGGTAGCTTGACCAACATACCTGTGCAGGCATCTTGATTTTCCAAGATTGAATGACTCGCAACCGTCGTTGATCCGGGGGGATCTTTGGTTGACGGGCGTGAAATGCACGGGGGGTATTTACGATATGACTGTACGCACGGAGCGATGGCTGATCGCGGGCGCAACGATTGCTTTGCTTGCGGCTGCGCCTGGGGCTTTTGCGCAAAACACCCAGGAAACTCCCCCTGCTGCCACTGACGCCGCGCCTACGGCGCCTGCGCCCGCTCCCGAGGCAGCGCCTTCGACGCCGCCACCCGCCACGGAAGGTGCGCCCGCCCCTTCCGCTCAGACACCGTCGGGCACGTCGGAATCGCCTCAGCTGCCGGACGTGGAAGTCATCCAGACGCAGCCCAAGCCCGAGACGGCGCCGCCTGAGGCCAAGCCGCCCAAGATCGTCACCAAGAAGAAGCCAGCGGCCGCTCCGGTGGCGGCATCCAAGCCAAAACCTCAACCCCAGCCGGCACCTCAGGAGGCGCCGCCAACTCCAGCGTTTGCGGAGCAACCCCCAACGCAACCGGAGTTGGCGCCTCTTGCAGGTGGCCCGCCGGCTGGAGATACGCAAGTCAAGATGTCGCCGATCGCGGGCAGCGAAATCCCGCTCGTCAAGGTTCCCAGTGCCGTCAGCCGGGTTACGTCCGAGCAGATCGAGCGTGAGGGAACAGGGCAGGTGCAGAACGTGCTGCAGAAGCAGGTGCCGGGCATTATTTTGTCCGACACGACTGGCGGCGGCCTGCGCACCGATGTGTCCTATCGCGGTTTTGACGCCTCGCCGGTAGGCGGGCGCTCACAGGCGCTTGCGGTTTATATGAACGGTATCCGAATCAACGAAGCCTTCGGCGATACTGTCAATCTTGACGCAATTCCCGCGATCGCCATCAGCGATATCACCGTCGTGGGCGGCAACCCGGTGTTCGGTTTGAACGCCATCGGCGGCGCTATTTCGATCACCATGAAGGACGGCTTTGACTTCCAGGGCGCCACCATTGATGTGATGGGAGGCTCGTTTGGCCGTCGTCAGATTTCGACCGAAGCGGGCGCAAGGAGCGGCAACTTCTCGGCGTATGCGGCTGGCGAGTACCTGGCCGAGGACGGCTTCCGCGACTTCTCCGAAGCCGACGTGAAGCGCATGTATACCGATCTCGGCTTCAAGAAGGATGGGGTTGAGCTTCATCTGAGCTTCAATGGCGCCAAGAGCGACGCCGGTGTCGTTGCTGCCTCGCCCGTCGATCTTCTCGCCATCGATTGGGGCCGCACGTTCACCAGTCCGCAGGATACCGAATTCGAGGTGCTGATGCCCTCGTTGCGCGGCAGTGTGCAGGTCACCGATACGCTGACTTTCTCGGGCTTGACCTACTACCGCAAGTTTAAGCAGAACGTCATCGACGGCAACCTGTCCGAAGTTGACGAGTGCCAGGAGGGCGGCCCCAACGACGGCCTTCTCTGCATCAACGAGGATGGTGAAGAAGAGCTCGTCGAGGATGGGTTAGGCAATCCCGTCAGCGCCAGTTTGTTCGACGGCCCGCTGGGTTCCATCGAGCGTATTGGTCAGGATGCGGAGAGCTGGGGCGGCACGATGCAGGCAGTCGAGAGATCTCGGCTGTTCGATCGTCCCAATCAGTTCCTTGTCGGCGTCAGCTACGACCATGGCAAGGTGCATTACGACACCTCGTCGGAACTTGGCACGATCGGTGACCGCTTTGTCGTCGACGGGTCGGGCATCATCGTGGTCGAACCCGACGATCTGGAACCGCGCCACCTGACGTCGGAGAACACGTATTACGGTCTCTACTTCACCAACACGCTCGATGTGACCGATGCGCTGTCCGTGACGGTCGGCGGCCGTTACAATCATGCGACCATCAAGATGGACGATCTCACGGGCAACTTCCCGGAGCTCGACACCACCAACAAATATGATCGTTTCAACCCGATGGCCGGTGCGACGTACAAGCTCGGCTACGGATTGTCGCTCTATGGCAGCTATGCAGAATCGAACCGTGCTCCGACGGCAGCGGAACTGGGCTGCGCCGAGCCTGACAATCCCTGCTTCATCGAAAGCTTCCTGACGGACGATCCGCCATTGAAGCAGGTGGTTTCCAAGAGCTGGGAAGGTGGTATCCGCGGCGAGCATACGTCCTGGGATGGCCAGCGGCTGGCCTGGAGCTTGGGCTACTTCCACACGCTCAACACCGATGACATTCTGAACGTCGCGGCGACGTCGACGGGACGTGGCTTCTTCCTCAATGCCGGCGACACGTTGCGCCAAGGCGTCGAGGCGGCCGTCGGCTACCAGAACCAGCGGTTGTCGGCCTACGCATCGTATGCCTACGTCGATGCCACGTTCGAAACCGACCTGATCCTGCCCGCGCCCAACACGCCAGGCGCCGAGGAGTGCCCGGTTGAAGAGGAAGGGGACGAAGAGGCATTCTGCAACTTCGTGTCATCGGGCGATAGCTTGCCCGGCATCCCGAAGCATCGATTCAAGGCGGGCATCCAGTATTGGCTGACGCCACAGTGGAAAGTTGGCACCGATCTTATAGCTGCCTCCAGCCAGTTCTTCTTCGGCGATGAGGCTAACAACAATCCCAAGCTTGGCGGCTACACTCGGGTGGATCTCAACACGTCCTACGACGTCACCGAGAACGTGCAGATCTACGGCCTGATCAAGAACGTGTTTGACCAGCGCTACGGCCTCTATGGCACGTTCTTCGACACCGAGGAGGCGACGGAAGCGGCCGAGCCGCAGGATCTGACGTTCAATGATCCGCGCTCCATCACGCCATCCCTGCCGTTCGCCATCTATGGCGGCGTGAAGATGAGGTTCTAACGCGGCGCCCCGCGCCGTTAGGGGATCTTCTCCACCTAAGGACCACAGGAAGACTGATAAAGCGAAAGCGGCGGGTACAATGCCCGCCGCTTTTATTAGACACCTTCCCAAATTTTTGGAGATGTAAAGATTTCAGAGTCCGGCCGGTAGAAAGCTTGCGGAGATCACGTCAGTCCGTCCGCGCGGCACGTCAGGCTCTCTCACGCGGTCGATTTCACTGATGGTCCGGGCAATGGCCGTCGCGACGCGCTCCAATTCGGGGCAATCCCTGCAGTCGCTCTCGATATACAGCAACGTCTCGCGCACCGTCTCCAGGTCAATCTGAGGGCGCTGGGGAATGAGTTTTGAGAATTTGAACACGGGACGCGTTACCTCAAACTCGAACAATCGGATTAAGACTTTATCAATACCTTCTCTTATCTCAGAAACTGCCCGGACGTGCAAGCCGTATGGTTGTCTCGAAATGAGACAAATCATTGGTATTGTTGATCTTTATTCAGAAAGGTTCCTTTACCTATCGTGGGCACACTCACACCCAGTGGGGCATTTTGCGTGTGTGGGTGGAGCGTAAGTCTGTGGCGCGCAAGGCGGGCATTCTGATCATCGTGGAGAACCTGACGGTTCCCCTCGACCGGCGCGTGTGGCAAGAGGCGCGTACCCTGCACGAAGCAGGTTATACGGTCTCCATCGTCTGTCCGAAGGGCGGCAAGTACACCCAGCCCTACGAAGTTCTCGAAGGCATTCACGTCTTTCGCCATCCGTTGCCGATCGAGGCTGACGGGGCGTTGGGCTATGCGCTGGAATACTCCTGGGCGCTGGGCTGGGAATTCGCGCTGTCCATGAAAGCGTACTGGAAGGTCGGGTTCGACGCCGTGCAGGCGTGCAATCCGCCCGATCTGCTGTTTATCATCGCCGGGTTCTGGAAATATATGTTCGGCAAGCGGTTCGTTTTCGATCACCACGACATCAATCCGGAGCTATTCGAGGCCAAGTTCAACAAGCAGGGCAAGTTTCATAGACTCCTGTTGTGGCTGGAGCGGCTGACTTTCAAAACGGCCGACGTGTCGATCGCAACCAACGAGACGTTCAAGCAGATCGCGATCGAACGCGGCGGCATGGATGCCGACCGCGTCTTCATCGTGCGCTCGGTCCCCGATCTGAAGCGCTTCAAGCGGCTGGAACCCAATGCCGATCTTAAGAATGGCCGCCGGCATCTGGCGGGCTATGTCGGCATCATGGGCGCGCAGGACGGCGTCGATCTCCTGATCGAGGCGATGGATGACCTCGTGCATAGGCAGTGTCGCAGCGACATCCAGTGCGCCATCGTGGGCTCTGGCACGGAGCTGCCTGCCTTGCAGAAGATGGCGCAGGACAAGGGGTTGTCGGATTACATTACCTTCACGGGTTTTCTCTCCGGCGAACCGTTGCTGAAGGCGTTCTCGACATTCGACATCGGCGTCATTCCCGATCCCAAGAACAGCTACAATGACAAGATCTCGATGAACAAGGTGTTCGAGTATATGAGCCTCGGCATACCGTTCGTCTCATTCGATCTCGTCGAGGGCAAGAAGGCGTCGGGCGATGCGGCAGTCTACGCGCGCAACAACGATTCCAAGGAGCTGGCCGCTCAGATGGCGCACTTATTCGACGATAAGGAGCTTGCGGGGACACTGAGCGAGGAAGGTACGATCCGTGCCCGCCAGTTGCTCAAATGGGAAAACGAGCGCGCCCGTCTCCTGGCCGCTTACGATCTTGTTCTATCCGACAAGCAAAAGACGGCGCAGCGTCCCGCGCCGCATCCCGCACGTTGAACGCCGAAACGGGCCAAGACCTCTTGAAATTCGACAGGGTGCGCCAGAACAGAAGCTCTGACGAAGGGAAAGCGCGCCAAGGGCGCAGGCAATTGCCTCAAGGTTGGGTCGGCCTCAAGGCTGGGTTTGAAGAGATCGCAGTGCAATGGCGCTACGCAGGAGCGCGCGGAGCGATGGCATCACGCCAACACCGATCGCGAGAAGGCCGAGAGCCATCGCGCTGGCGCAGGTCATTATCAACACCAGGCCGCCCGGTACAGCGTATGCCGCGAGCGATGCTGTCACCGCGGCAGGGATGAGGAAAATGGCTCGCGACAAGAGGATGGCGCACAACCCCCGTTCCAGCCGCTGCAGGCGCAGAGCGACGTAAAGGAGAGACAGTGCTTCGCCGATGCATCCGATAGCGGCGATTTCCTCCAGCGATGCGCCCTGCGCCGCGCGGTGGAAAATGATGGGAAGCACGCTCGCACGAATTAGTCCCGCGATGAGGAAGGGTTTGGTCTCGCCTGCCGCCATCAGCGCCATGCCGGGTACAGCCTGCAACATGCGCATGGCCCACATGGCCGCGAGCCAGGCCACGACGCCATCAAGCCCGTGATAGGCGGGCCCGAATGCAATCGTGAGCAGGCGTCCACCCGCGATGATGAACAAGCTGACATACACCGCTGCGAGGATGCTCGTTGCCTCCGCCATCATTGCGAAGCTGCGCCGTAGTTTTTCTTTCTTACGCAGGGCGGCGGCAAACACGGGCAGCATCAACGCATGGCCTGCGCGCGCAGCCACGAGGCCGGGCACCATCGTGATCATGAAGGCGGCGGAGTAGGCTGCGAGCGCTTCGACGCCCGCAAGGCGGCCGATGATGGCGCGGTCGCCCTGGTAGACGGCGATGAGCGGCAACGCGCTCAAGAGGATAGGCCAGCCGAAGCGGATTAGCTGCACCGTGACATCCCTGCGAAATGCGATCTGGTAGGGCGTGCCCGCGAGGATGCGCGCGATGGCGATGCTCGCAAAGGCTTGAATGAGAGACAGCGCGACCACGGCCTCGTATCCAGGAAAGATCTTGAGCAGAGGGAGCGTGGCGGCCAAGGTGATGGCCTGCGGCAAGACCTCAATCAGAAGCTGCGGGCGATTGTCGAACCGGCGTTGCGCGCGCCGGGACTCCATATGCGTGAAGCCCTTGATCAGGGGCACGAGCGCGATCAGCGCGAATGCGCTTTGTGCTTCTGGAATGGAGAAGAATGCCGCCGCGTAAGGGGCCGCCGAAAAGAGAACAACAGCCAGCGCGAACCCGCGCGCCAGCAGGATCGTATGCGTCGTGGCAAGGAAATCATCGCGTTCTCCGTCGGCCGCCTGCACGATGAGGCGGTCATGCCCCAGGTCGGAAAGCATTTCCAGCATCTGCAACAGCAGCGTGATGGAGGCCGCTATGCCGAAGTCGCGGGGCGATAGAGCGTGGCCCAGAAGCGCATTGCGTGCGAAAGACAGCGCTTGGGCCATACCGAAGCCTGCAAACAGCAGGATGCCTTGCGCCCCGATTCTGGCGGCGCCTGCCTGTGCGTGGGCAGTTAGCGGCGCGCAAGCCTGATGCGAGGGTTGCGCCGTAGGGCGTTCGGATTGGACGGTCATGGAGTGCTCTGACCCGCGCGCGACCAGCCGCGGGCGGACGGCAGCCGGCGCAAAATCTTTGAGACGGGCTTGCTGGCGATACGGCTGATGAAATTCGCACCCGGAGCCCCCGACAGGCGCATCAGCGCGCATGTCGTCTGCAGCCAGCGCGCAGAAAGTGCCCGGTCCCACTTGGCCTCGAAAGCCTGCTCCATGGCGCCGAAGTCTGTGCCCTTCTTGCCTGCTGAAAGATGCTCCAGGTGGAAGTCGATCACGTAGGCCGAATAGCCCATCTGGGCGGCATGCAGGCAGATGTCCGCGCCGTAGAAATGAAAGCCCGAGAGATCGTTGGAAAAGCCTATGCGCGCGTCACGCCGCACGACGAGAAAATTTTCATCAAGCGTCGCAACTTTTGCGGGCAGCTCGCCGACGCGAACATCGCGGCCGTGGGGATCGGAAATACGCAGAGCGAGTTGTCCAGGGGCGACGCCGCCCGCATTGCCGGCCACGGCCCAACTGGCATCGATCTGGTCTAGGGAAGACAAACGCGCGTCAAGGACCTCGCGGCCGTCGCTCAGCAGCCGCACATCCTGATGGCACAAGATGACGGCGGGCGCGCGCGCGGCGTTGAGCAGCGCGTTCAATCCGCGATAGGCGTCGGTCTGCAGGGGGGCGGTGTTGTCAATGAAGAGGTACTCGCAGTCGCCGCCGCTGAATCCGCCGGCGCGAAACGAGCCCCGCATGGCGTTGTACTGCGCGCGATCGGAGACCAGCGTCGCTATGGTGTAGCGCGGTTGGGCACCGCTCGGCAATTCCGACTCGGCACGCATCACGCATGCCCTGGCAGAAGAGTTCATGACCGTCCTCGCGCACTGGACTGAACGAGAGCGGGGAGTTTGCGTGCATCCGGCGCGCAGGCCTCGTAGCCCTGTCGCCACGCTTTGCGACGCGCCCAAATCTCACGCCATGCGGCGGCGGACGCCTTCCTGGACTGTGATCCGGTCAAAGCAGCAAGTGCGGTGGTTGCAATGGCGCGAGATGCAGGCCAGGCTGCGAGTAGGGCACGGCCTAGCGGCGCCATCGCGCGCGACCAATGGCGATTGATGAGCGTTGCCTTGGCGGCGAGCAGACGCACCATCTTATCAGCGCGCGCTGTCTCGGATGCCCCGCCATAGTGAATGATCGTGGCGGCAGGCGTCACCAGGGGACGCGCAGAGAATCCCCGTGCGCGCAGGCACAGATCCGCCTCCTCGCCGTACATGAAGAAGATGGGATCGAAGCCGCCGAGGCCCGCCCACAGCTCCCGCTCGATGAGGAAGAAGCAGCCCGAGACGATATCCACCTCGCGCACGTGGTGGCGTGGCCAACGGCCGTAGGATTCGCCGTTGAAGGTTTCAAAGCGTGCGAGGAGTCCCGTCAGTCCTGCGGCACGGCAGAACAGGTTCCAGGGCGTCATGCGTTGCCAGCAGGACGAGGGATTGAGCTTGCCGTCGGGGAACAGCGTGCGGCCGCCCCAGATGCGGGCCGCCGGATGGGTGCGGGCGAACGCCACGAGTTTGTCGATGGCGCCATCGAGCACAATCGTGTCGGGGTTGAGCAAGAGGATGTAGCGGCCTTTCGCGCGGCGCGCGGCGAGCGTGTTGGCGCGCGCAAATCCAATGTTCTCATCGAGCCGGACGAGGTCGGCCTTGACCGGGTGATGGGCGATCATCTCCGCCGAACCGTCGGTGGAGGCATTGTCGACGCAAATGACTTCGTAACGCAGCGTATTGGTCTCACACAGCACCGAGGTCAGTGCGGCTTCGGTCAGTGCGCGGGTGTTGTAACTGACAACGATGATCGAGACATCGACGTTGCTTATTGGAACGATGCGGGACATGGCGATGCAACTTGCAAGCGGACCGGAACAGCTTCGGCAGCGTCTCCACACTATCCTCGCGATGCTAACCCACGCTTAACGATGGAGGTGGGTTTGCAAAAAGCTAACGCAAGCTTAACGGACGATGCCGCACAATCGGGGCGTTTGGAGTCGCGCATAGCCGCGTGGCCAAAAAGCGGGTGGAGCTGCACATGACGAGCGAGGCGAACGAGGGCGCGGTCCTGGAAAGCATGGGCCTGGAGGGAATGGGCTTCGACGGCATCATCTGCATCGGCGGCGAGGACTGGTGGTACCACAACCGCGGTCATTTCGATTTCCAGATCATGCGGCGTCTGGCCAGGAACCGGCCCGTGCTGTTCGTCAACTCGATCGCGGTACGCATGCCCTCCTTGAAGGAGAAGAGCCAGTTCGCCGCCCGCATCGGACGAAAGCTCAAGAGCTTGGCGCGCGGGCTCGTGCGAATCGAGAATAATTTCTGGGTCTTTTCCCCCATCTGCGCGCCCGGACCGTCGGGCGAAAAACTGACCCGCTGGGCGTTAGGCCCGCAGATCAGGCTGGCAGCCCGCCGCGCGGGCATCCAACGGCCGCTATTGTGGATCCATTGCCCGGCCGGGGCGCCGCTCACCGGCGAAATTCCGCATGTGGCCCTCGTTCTCCAGAGAACCGATCGGTTCGAGGCCTTTCCCGAGGCCGATCCCGAGATCGTGGGCGCGCATATCGCAAAGCTCAAGAGCGAGGCCGACCTCGTCGTCTACTGCAATCCCGTGTTGATGGCGCAGGAGCAGGGACACGTGCGCCGCCAGCTGCTCATCACCCACGGCGTCGATCTTGAAACCTTCATCGCGGCCGGCCGTGCGCGCGCTCCCGGTCCGGCGGATGTCGCCATCATGCGCCGTCCGCGCGTCGGGTTCATCGGCGGTATCGACGCGCACACCTTCGACCCGCCCTTGTTCGTCAACGTGGCGCGCAGGCTGCCTGAGGTCGAATTTGCTTTGATCGGAGGCTGCTCTCTGCCGGAGGGTTGGTGCCCCTCGCCCAACGTCAAGCTTCTTGGCCGCAAGCCCTATGAGCTCATTGCGAACTACATGTCCGCCATGGACGTGTTGATCATGCCGTGGAATGACAGCGACTGGATCAAGGCCTGCAATCCGATCAAGCTCAAGGAATACTTGGCTGTGGGGCGTCCCGTTGTCACGACGGATTTCCCCGCGCTGCAGAAGTATCGTGATCTGGTGCGCGTGGCGCAGGGACCAAGGGCGTTTGCCGATGCCATTCGTGCTGCTCTCCAGGAGCCATACGACCCGGAAAAGGCCCGCGCCCGTATTTCAAGCGAGGGATGGGACGCCAAGGCCGACTATCTGGGCGAGGCGCTGGAGGATCTCGTCACCGAGTTGCACGGTGCGCAGGACCAGCAGCACCGTCCGGCCGCGTAAAGCCCCCGCTTTAAGGAGCAAGGCTTCGTTTGAGCAAAGCTGTGGGCGGGCGCGCTGCTTAAGCGTAGACGCCGTGCGGCATCGCCGGGTGGAGCGGATACGCCGGCGCGGGCCCGGCGGGCAGCGGCGGATGGCGCGGCACATGCGCTGATGGTGCGGTGGCATCGGGTGCGGCCGCAACGGGCTTCTTGGCCTTCGCGCGCACCTTGATCGGATCTGCGATCCAACCGGCAGTACCCAGGAAGAAGAAGAAGAATGTGAACGGTACGTTCCACAAGTGCACTGTGGTCGCGACCATGGAGAGCGCGATGAGGGACATCGTCCATCCGCGCGCCAGATTGCGGACGGTGGGATCCTTGTTCTTGAGCCCGCGCTTGCTGACCGCGCGCGCCAGCATGAAGAGGGCGGTAGCGAGCAGGAAGAAAGCCGGAATGCCCGTGCGGATCATGATGACCAGCCAGAAGGCGTCGATTGTCGATGAGAACATCCACGAGGGACGTTCCCATTCGGCAAGGCCAAGGCCCGTGATTGGATACATCCAGACATTGTTCATGCCGTTCTCCCAGATCTGCAAACGGTAGAAGCCTGTCCACGAATCCAGCGTCATGCTCGTCGCGATGATGGCGATGGGCCCGCGCGTGGAGACCAGAGAAGCACCGATATATAGACCCGCAATAATGAGAAAGGTGATCATGGCGCGGCCCTTCAATCCGCGCGTGATGCGATCCCAAACCAGCATGCCGCCCTGCAGCCCCAGACACAGCAGCGGGGCCGACGACAGGCCGAGAACCGTTGCCGAGGCAAGCAGGCCAGCCTTCTTGAACCGGGCAGCCGTCTTGCGCTCCGCATACCAGAACATTGCAGCCATGGTGGCGCAGAAGGTTCCGTAATGGATGGGATGATCGAACACGCCGTAGGCACGGGTGAGACCAAGGCGCTGCTCGATGCCGATGGGGTGATAGTAGCCCGTCAACTGACGCAACAGGTCATGGGTGTAAATCTGGCCGAGAAGAGTCTCTGGTAGCGCAATGAGCGCTGCAACTAAGATCGCCCAGCCAAGTGCCTTGAGAGTGGCGCGCAGCTCAATTTCGTTGCGCACCCATGTGCGCGCGACCAGATATCCGCCCAGGCTTTCGAGTGCCTGGGATCCGCCATACACGAGGCCGGGCTGGCCGCCTTCGTGATACATGTAAATAGCGACGGTCCAGATGTTGAACAGGATGAAGAAGATGTCGAAGCCGCGAAGCTTCAGGCCGCGCTGCGACAACAGGCGTACGATGGCGATAGGAAACAGGATGAAGAGTGCGACACGGTGCGGAGGAAAGCGCAGGCCGGCGATATAGAGCGACAGCTCCGTCGGGCACAGGAACGACGCGATCAGCAGCAGGACGGGCCAGGGCGCTCTCTTGATCTTCTTCTTCATCGCCGTTGAACTCAAATCGCTTGCGGAAATCGGGCTAGTCCGCGTTTGTGCCCGCAATCACCGCCGCAATCGTGCGGGTCAGGATCTTGAGGTCGAGGTGCACCGACCAGTTCTTGATGTAAGCGAGGTCCGCCTCAACGCGCGCCTCGATGGATCCAGGCTTCGCGGTCGAGCCGCGCAATCCCGTCACTTGAGCCAATCCGGTAAGGCCCGGCTTCATCTGATGGCGATCGGGGTAGATCTCGAGCAGGCGGGTGAACTCCTCGTCGTGCACAAGGGCGTGCGGGCGCGGCCCCACGAGGGACATCTCGCCCCGCAACACGTTGAATAGCTGAGGCAGCTCATCCAGGCTCGTGCGGCGCAAGATGCGGCCCGCGCGGGTGACGCGGCAATCTCCCGGCACCGCCTGGCGAACGGCGGCGCCATCTTCCATCACGCGCATGGTGCGGAACTTCAACATGCGGAATTCGCGCAGGAAGCGGCCACGGCGGCGCTGGCTGAAGATGACAGGGCCCGGGCTTTCCAGCTTGATGGCAAGCGCAATCAGCGGCCACAGCGGCAGGCTGATGGTGAGCATCAGGCCGGCGAGGACGATGTCCTCAATGCGTTTGATGATCGGTGACCAGCCCGTCAGGCCTTTTTTTTTACGTCAAGAAGTCCGACGGGTCCAAGACTGGAGACATTGTGAGCAATGTCGTTGTCGACGAGATCGGAAGAGATGTGCGTCACGATATGCGTAGAGACGGGAAGCGTGGCGAACTTCTTGACGATCGACGAGATGCGCTGATCTGCGGACTGAGGAAGGGCTACAATGATCCGGTCGATCTTGCCTTCGCGGCAGGTGTTGATCAGATCCTCAAGCTTGCCTGTGACTTCGAGACCTTCGGAGCTGAGGCGATCCTCGCCGGCGCGGTCGTCAAAGACGCCGGCGAAATGAATGCCGAGACCCGGGGTTTTGAGATGATCGTGAACGCGCCGTGCGATCTGGCCTGCGCCAAACACGGCGACGCGCTGGTCGAAGCGTCCGCTGGCTGCGAGCTGGGATAGGATCTTGCGGGCGATAATGCGGCTGTAGAGAATGAGCGAGAAACTTGCCGACATCCAGGCAGCATACCACACGACGATATGCATGTTGCGCAGCGCAAGCGGGAGCCCGATGCCGAGCACGCCGACCATGCCGCAGATGATGCCAATGAACAGTTCGAAAGGATCCTGCGCAAATCTATCCATGCGCGTGGTGTCGTACATGCCGCGGAAGCGCAGGCAAAGATGCGTGATGAACCCGGCAACGAGTACCGATTGGACGACCAGAACCTGGTCGATCTTGATGTTGCCGACGATGGCGTAGATCAAGGCAGGCAGTAAGCCGCCCAAAACCACGGCAAGAATATCGCCGATGGCGACCATATCGGCGGCCACATTGCGCGACAGCCGGCGCCGCGTGACGTCACGCGCCTTCGGTTTGCTGGCGGCGACGGTTGCCAATGCGGAGACTTCGGTGCTCATACGCTTACCTGTCTTGTATGTACGCAGTCGTGCCAAAGCCATTTTCGGTTTCGGCACGGCCTCATCTAATCGCAACTGTCTAAATTTTGACTGAAGATCGAATGACTGTGTTTGCGATGTTCGCTGCCATTTGCGCACATCGGGAACGGTCCGGTGCCCGGTATGTGACATGCATTCATAAAATCGTGGTGTTTCATGCCGCATCGCTGGCTGAAGAGGCCGGCGCAGCCGTTGCCCGCGCGAGCATTGCGAGGTAGCGCCGGTCCGCGTCGTCGTAGACTTCGCTTAAAATCGCGCCCGTCATCTTGGACTGGTTTGCGCCAAGCATCTGGATTGCCTTCTTGGCAAGCGCCTTGGGCGTCTTCTGCCACGTCATCACAAAGACGATCTGATCCGCGTAATCGGCCAGGATGCGTGCATCGCTGACCGGAAGCAGGGGCGGGGCCGACAATACGAGGACTTCGAAACGCGTTTTGAGCCGTGCAAGAGCCGCTGCGGTGACGGGGCTGGCGAGAATTTCGGGAATTGAGCGCGCCAAGGGCGCATCGCCTGCGGCAGGCAGGAAATGCAAGCCCGTCAGGCTGTCGCGCAGCACAGCGGCCTCGACCGGCCGGTTCAAGATGAGCTGATCGGCGAAACCTGCAATGCGCTGCGGCGCGAGCTGGCGCGTGAGCGGTTGCCGGCGGACGTCGACATCAGCCAGCAGAACGCGCGAGCCCGTCAGCGCGTAATGGTGCGCGAGGTTCGATGCGATCGTTTCGGCTCCCTCGTTAGGCAGCGCCGATGCAACCAGAACGACGCGGGGGCCCGGCAGTTTGCGGCGGGTGTCGAGTTCCCTGCGTGCGCCGCGAATGGCCTCCGCGTAGACGCCTGCCGGCTCGGCGACGATGAGGCGCACGGCCTTATCCGGCTCGATTCTATCGATACCTTCGCCCGCGATGGCGGGCATCGAGGACAGATGATCGAGTGCGAGCGCACGCTTCACGTCTTCAGGCCGGCTGATGCCAGGCGCCATCAACTCAAGCAGAACAGCTAGGCCCATGCCCAGAATGAGTCCCGTAATGAGGGCCAGGAACACGATCTGCTTGCGCTTGGGCGAGGCGGGATAAAGGGGAATATCGGCCTTCTCCACGATATGGGCATCGGGAAGCTGGAAGTCCTGCGTGCCGCTCGTCTGCTTGAATCGGGCAAGCAAGGCTTCGAAAATCTGCTTGTTGCTTGCGGCCTCGCGCTCCAGTTCCTTCAACTCCACGCCGGCATCCTTGGTGTCGACCTGCTGCTCCTTCATCTGAGCGATGGTCTGGGCAAGATGGCGCTCATGCGCGTCGGCCACTTCGTATTCGTTCTTGAGGTTCTCAACCAGCCGCGCGACCTCGCCATCGAGTTGCGCGCGTGCTTCTGCAACTTCGGCGCGGATCTTGAGCATCTCCGGATGCTTGGCGCCGTAGCGCGTCGCCAATTCTGCGGATTTCCGGGTCGCGGTGGCGAGTTGGTCCTTGAGAAGCTGTATGGTCGGGCTCTTGAGCACCTCTGCGAGAGCGGTTCCATTATCGCCCATGCGCGCGAGTTTTTGAGTCTGCTCGTACTTGGCTTTGGCTTCGGTCGTGGCGTTGCGCGCGTTAACCGACTGCTCCATGAGACGTGCGAGCTGCTTTTCAGAAAGGATCTGGCCCTCGGAATCGAAGATGTTGTTTCGCGCCTTCCACTGCTCGACCTTGCGTTCAGCCTGCGCGACCCTGCTGCGCATCTCCTCGATCTTGGCTTCGAGCATTTCGGTTGCTGAGGCATTGGCGCGCCGTTTCGTCTCGATCTGCTGGCGCAAATAGGTCTCCGCGACCGTATTCGCGATCCGTGCGGCCTTGGTTGCGTCGGAAGCTGAGAAGCGAATGTCGATCAGAAGTGTCGTGCGGACGCGTACCACCTTCAGTCTTTCAGCAAAGGCGACGGCGACCTCGTCGCGTTCCGGCATGACGGATCCGGGCCGTTCGGGGTTGAGGACTTCCGCGATCTGGTCGCGCACCAGTGGCGCTGCGCGATCGGGAACGGCGGTAGCGTCGGGCGCAGGAAAGCCCAGCCACGTCAGGAATTTGTCGAACTTGGAGGTGTGGGTGAACTCGGGATCGTTCCTCAGGTTCAGCGTCTCGATGACCGCCAGAATGACGGGCCGCGAGCGGATCACCTCGACTTCGCTCTCCACGGTCGGCGCATCGCCCTTGAGATCGCTGACGACGGTGTCGAGATTGCTGATCAGCTTCTGTCGGGGGTCAATCTGAACCAGGGCGGAGGCGTCGTAACGATTAGGCATCGACAGAGCGATCAACGCCGCCATGACCGCCAATACAACCGGAATGGCGACGACGAGCTTCAACCGCTTTCGGACAGCCGAAATCGCGCGCTCGAGGCTCATGGCCCCGCCGCCCGACTTCTCGCTATCGAGTTCGCCGTCTCTGTCTTCCATCTAGCGTCCTAGAATCGCAGCTTTGCGCCAATCATGAACCGGTTGCGGTGCATGTCGCGCGAATCGCTATCCGACTCTCGGACGTCATGTTGGTACGTAAAGGTGAACAGCCAGTTTTTATTAAGGTAGTATTCGAGCCCGATGCTGCCGCCGTAGACGAGTTCTGAAGTTCCCAGTGATACGGAGTCGTCCTCTCTGATGGAGGCTCCAACGTTCAGCAGCAGGTTGTGATAGATTTCATAGTCGGCCCGGATGTTCGCGCCGGTCTGCAGAAGGCTGGATCCGTCAGGCCCGCCGATTTCGTTCAGACGCCGCGTCAGCGTGCCATAAATTGTCAAGCGTTGCGTGGGCAACCACTCGATTTCAGCCTCCATGAGGCTTGTCGTAAGGTTTTCCTGCCCGGCTTGCTCGTAGTCCCAGACTCCGAAACCACCCATGATGCGCCACCGGAGCAAGGGGTTGGTCTCGAACGCGAGGCCCGCCAGTGCTTCGAAGCCCAGGGAGTCCTGATTGCTCGTGGCGTCGCCGCGGTTCAGTGTCTTGATGCCGCGAACCTTGCCGATGAGGTCGTAGCCGGGCGAGATGCGGTAACCCATGCGCAGCGAGGTGCTGTAGGCTTGCGTATCGCGGTAGTCGAGGTCGAGCGGCTGCCCGTCCAGGGCGACATTGTCGGCGAAATCCCAGCTTTCCGCCGCGGCGGAAATGGTCCCGTACAGCCGGCCAACGTCTCGCGTGATCCCGACAGCGGCCTTGTTGTACCAGACCTGCACAGGCTCGCTGGCCGCGAACGGATATGAGGGACTGTTGCGCTCCTCGTGGTCGAGGGCTGACAGAATGGTGGCCGACAGCGTGTGAGCATTGTCGAAGTGCAATGCGCCTTCCAGGCGCCCTTTGACGTTCTCGTAGTTCTGATCGGTGTGTTCCAGGTAATTGACGATTCTTCCGTCGAGCGAGAAATCAAGAACGTGGCGCGGCAACTCCGACCGGAATTGGACCGAGGGTGTCAGGTCGCTGCGAAAGTCGCTCACCTTTTCGGCATCGGTGCTGAAGATGTTATCGTCGAACGTGACGGCCGCGCCCGCCTCGGGCAGGATGATGTAATTGCCGGCGCGCAAGCCGTCAGGCTTGACGAAGCTGCGGTTCTGCCCGAGGACCTCCTCGGCGCCCAGTATCTTTTCCTTATGCCATTCGATGTCGCGCTCTTTCTTGGCGATTGTCGTGGTGTTGAGGCCGTCGCGGTCGTCAAGATCGAGGTTTCCGGCGCGCACCGGCGCACATGTAGCAAGCATCACACATATCCGCACGGGCAGCGCACGTGCAAGAACGCGCGCGCGGTGTGCGAGGCGCGTCCAAACCGCTACGTGGCTGGTGCGTGGTCCTGCCATGCGGCTTCAGCTCGGTGCGGGCCGCCGCATCAGAAGAACCTTTCTGGAATGCGGATGTTATCGCCCGGAAGGACGGGAACGTCGGCAGGCAGTCGAACAGCGACGTCAGCTTCGCCTTCGCGGCCGATGTAAAGATAACTTTGGTCCGCGCGGTATGTGTAACCGCCAGCCATGGCCACGACATCACGCAGAGAAACGCCGTTCTTGAACTGGAACTCACCACCGTTCTTGACCTCGCCGTGCACGTAGATCGGGCGGTAGTTGGTCATCTCCACGGTGACCTTGGGATTCTTGATGTATCCGTCGGCAAGGCGGAGCGCGACAGAATCACGGAATTCGTTGAGCGCCATGCCCTTGGCTGGCATCTCGCCGATGAGCGGCAGGGAGACCTGGCCGAACGCGTTGACCTCGACAGCGCCGCTTAGGTTGTCTTCGCCATAGACGGAGATCTTGAGCTTGTCGCCGATGCCGATCCGGTAGACGCGTTGAAGGGCTGCCGCGCCGCCCTGGGTGACGAATTGCGGTCCGCTGATGACTTCGGGTGACGCGCATGCGCCCGCAAGCAGCGTAACGCCCAGGCAGGCGGCCGCAACACGGGCGGGAATTCTGGCGAGCACACTACGCAAGACAAAAGCTCGTCGAGGAATGATACGTGCCCCGGCCGGCCGTGAGGGACGATCGAAGCCAATGACAAGCAATGACGCGGGAAGGTTAAATTCGGATTAAGACTTGCCGTATGGCAATCGAAAGTCGCCAGCGCCACGGCCTATCGCAGCTCGCTGTAACTGCGTTCGTTAGCGTGCTCTTCAAGAATTGGATGCTAAGCACGTCAGGTGAGTGTCAGCGTTGTGTGGAGGATGGCGTGTCGATTGAGACGGCAGGGACAGCCGACAGCTTCAGTGCGTTCTATGCCAACAAGCCACAATCCTATTTCTCGGGCGCGCGGTCCGACTTTGTACGCAGGCTCCCATACGATCCGGCTGCGTCGATCCTGGAGATAGGTTGCGGAACGGGTGCAACAGGGGCGCTGGCGCTGGCGCAGGGCCGTTGTGGCCGCTATGTCGGCGTCGAGCTGTTTGAGGCCGCCGCTGAGGAGGCCCGCAACGTTCTCAGTGAAGTCATCACCGGCAATGTCGAGACGATGGAGTTCCCCTGGCAGCCGGCATCTTTCGACGCCTTGATCCTGTCGGAGGTTCTGGAGCATCTAGTCGAGCCAGGCCGCGTACTGAAATCGCTGTCGCGGTACGTCCGCCAGGGCGGAATCGTCATGGCCAGTTCCCCCAACGTGTCTCATTGGCGCGTCGTTCGCGAAATTGCTCTTGGGCGCTTCAATCTTACCGATCGCGGTGTCTTCGACCGTACTCACTTGCGGTGGTTCACGCCGGCGACATTCGCCGAGATGTTCGAACAGGCAGGTTTCCGCATCGCCTGGATGGGCCCCGTGACACCATTCAGCCAGCGCACTCAACTGCTCTCACGACTGACGGGGGGGCGCTACGATCATCTTTTCATGGCGCAAATTGCGATCGCCGGCGTACGCCGCTGAGGAGCGCCATCAGTTTCCGCCGCGCGCCAAACTACTGCGTCGCCGAAATATCGACGCTCGCCAAGCCCGCGACGATATCGAACGCACATTGTATGTCGCCACGCGGTGCGGCGGCGAGCATCACGTGGGGATGACGATAGCGCACGTCCCACAACGGATTGTTCGTGTCCCATAAGGCGACCGGCGTCTCGGGATTGCCGATCCGAACGCCCAGGGGCGACAGGGTGAGGGCGCCAAGTCTGACCCAACGCCTTTCGAGTTCTTTCTGACAGGACGCTGCGGCCTTGCCCTGATAGGCCGCCATCAAGGCTTCGTCGTAGATGGCCCGGTGGTAGCGGTCTTGCAACCACACCTTTGTTCCGGCCAGGGCCGCGGTGGCGATGAGGACAATTCTGAGTGTTGGGCGCGACATGCGATCACGTCCGGGGCTTGCCGGCAGGCCGATACGATCTGGAAGTCGATTACGAGAGTGCGCCCCACATGGTTACCAGGCTCTTAATTGCCGCACTGCGGCGTGAGGCCGTTGCACAGACTTCACCCTTGTCAGGACCAGCCTACTGAGGCAGAAGCGTTATCCTACGAAAGTCGGACACTTGGGAGTTCCAGCAAAAATGAAAAAGAAGATTCTGATCACGTGGCCCCTGCCGGAGGCCGTGATGGCCCGCGCAAGGCAGACCTATGACGTCATCGCCCACGGCGACGATCCCAAGATCACGATTGAGGAAATGCTCGAGACCGCCAAGTCCGTCGACGCCATCGTCCTGACGCTGAATGAAAAGTGCCCCAAGGCAGTGATTGACCGCATTCCGGAGAACATCAAGTGCATCTCGACGTTCTCGATCGGCTTTGATCACATCGATCTCGAAGCCTGCAGGGCGCGCGGCATCAAGGTGGGCAATGCGCCCCACGGCGTCACCGTCGCCACCGCCGAAATCGCCATGCTTCTGTTGCTGGGCTCGGCGCGCCGCGCCGCGGAAGGCGAACACATGATCCGAACGCGGTCCTGGCCCGGCTGGCAGCCGCTGCAACTGGTAGGCCGCCGTCTCGACAACAAGGTGCTTGGGATTTACGGCTTCGGCAAGATCGGCCAAGCGCTCGCGCAGCGCGCCCGCGGTTTCGACATGGACATCCACTACTACGATCTTTACAGGGCCAAGCCCGAAGTCGAGGCTAAATACAACGCCACCTATCACGACAGCCTGGATGGCCTGCTGAAGGTGTCGGAGTTCTTCTCGATAAATGCCCCGTCGACGCCCGAAACGCGCGGCTTCTTCAACAAGGCGACCATCGAGAAACTGCCAAAGGGCGCGATCGTGGTGAACACGGCGCGTGGCGACCTCGTCAACGATGCGGATATGATCGCGGCCTTGAAGTCGGGCCGGCTGGGTTATGCGGGTCTCGACGTTTTCGCCGGCGAGCCGAAGATCAACGAGGGTTATTACGACCTGCCCAATACATTCCTGTTCCCGCATCTGGGTTCGGCTGCCATTGAGGCACGCAATCAGATGGGCTTTGAAGCACTCGACAACGTTGACTCTTTCTTTGCCGGCAAGGACATGCCCTTCAAGCTGGCCTAAGTCTGGGACGAAACTGGAAAAAACCCCCGGCTTTACTGCCGGGGGTTTCCTTTTTGGGGCGTGCACGAGATCAGGCAGAAACCGGGGCTCAGGATGAGTCCTTGGCTTCGCCGTTCTGGCGCCTTCAGTGAACCGCCGCGATGGCGAGGTCACCTTCCTGTGCGTGGCCGATGGCGGCCTGCAAGGTATCGGTGAGCGCTATCGGCGTACCGTCGGCAGCGTGCAACGAGAAAAGGTTGATGCCGGACGGCAGACCCTCAACCATCGGGAACATGCGCTGAGCGTCGTCGGACGACAATGTCTTGATATAGGCAACCTCTCCGCCGCCGAGACGGGCCAATTCGAGCTCGCTCATCAAAGGCACAGCACGGGGGTCGAGGACCGCTTTGGTCTTGGTCTTACCAGGTGTTTTTTCATTCATGACGCTGTTCCTCCATGGAACGAGGATCGGTCATAATAATTATGGGATGTCACGGGCGCGATTTCGAGAGTGCCCAACGATCATTCCCATCGTCTCGATCCTCGGACGATTCGATCGGGTTGGCTGTGTCTTGAAAGACTCTACGGCCGCTCTTTATTTGCCAGCTTGGCCCCGATCTCGATTCTGCGCACGAGCTTTTCAGGCTCGAGGCGGTGCAGATCGATCGAAAGCAGACCATTGGACAGATCGGCCGATTTCACCTCGATGCCGTCAGCCAGGACAAAGGTGCGCGCGAACTGGCGAGCTGCTATCCCGCGATAGAGGTACTCGCGCGACTTGTCGTCGGTCTGTTTGCCGCGAACGATAAGCTGGTTGTCTTCCAGAGTGATGTCCAGCTGATCGCGGCTGAAGCCGGCGACGGCCAGCGTAATGCGAAGAAGCTCCGCTTTGCCGTCTTCCTTGGGGATGCGCTCAATGTTGTAAGGAGGGTAACCGTCGGCCGAGCCTTTGCCGGCGCGATCGATCATCCGCTCAATATCCTCAAAACCCAGAAGCAATGGGTTCGAGAGCATGGTCATACGTGTCATTTCCGAAAGCCCTTGTCTTGCCGAAGCGACCTTCAAGTCGGGAACGCTGCTACAGCCATCCCCTATAAACCTAGCCGCCCCGAAGGCGCGGCCCGGTTACTCCTGGAATATTGGAGGGATGGGACGGCGTTTCAAGCCGCGCGACGTGGCAAGCGAGAACAAAAAGTGCATTTCTGCATCGCGGCCGCGGAAGACCTGCCACAGTCCTGCTCAACTCGCCCGGCAAGGATCGGAACGCGACCGCGGAAGAAAGATCGTTTCCCTTTCGCGCCCTTCCTATCACTGCCAGCCCAGGGACCCGTCATGATCCGGTTTCAATTCAAAAGCTTGTGCTCCAACGTAGCGGCGTCCGCCGTCGCCCTGGCGCTTGCCGTCCTGGCGGGAGCACCCCAGTCCGTTGCCGAGCCGGCGGCGGGGGAGGCTGGAGCAGCGGCTGCGGTGGTCCAGCCCGCAAAGACCGAGGCGGGCGGGACAAAGGACCCGGAGATCGTCCTGACGCCCGAAGAGAAGACTGAAAAGGAAGCTCGCAAGGCCTGCAAGGTGGACATCTGCACCGCGTTCAGGAACCCCTCCGCAGCTGGACACGATATCTCCTGTGATGTCTTGAAAAGCTGGCGCAAGGAGCAGCTCGTGAAGATGGTGTCACGTCTGAAAGTGACGTGGCCTTATGGTCCGGTGCGCTGCACCTCCTCGCTAAAGATCAAGCGTGACGATCTGGCGAAAGCGGTGACCGAGCCGAAGTATTCGACCACGCTCGATAAGCATTCAGTCAGCTGCACCGTCGAACGGTCGAACGACAAGCCGACGGAAATCAAGTTTGAGTTTTCGCCGAAGGTTGACTTCGCGAACGGCAAAGCGGTAGCCGCGAAGATGAACTGGGGCAAGATAGAAGCCCCGACGTTGATAAAAGGCGCAATGTGGACGGCGACGGCGGCGGACAACACCGTCAATTTGCTCTCAAGCTATCTTGTCACCGACATCAACGATTTCATCGAGAAAAAATGCGACGAGGTGAAGGACGAGTGGGCCGCCCGCAAATAAGAAGCGCTCGTGAGAGCTGCACGTCGGGACGGCGTCAGACTTTGATCAGTCCCTTGCTCACAGCAAGCGCAACCGCGTGCTCACGTGTCACCGCTTTCAGCTTCGAGCGCGCATTTGCAAGGTGCATGGCAACAGTCGGCGGGCGAATGCCGATCTCTTTGGCAATTCCTTCGTTAGAGTGTCCAAGAGCGAGCAGGGACAGACACTGCAGCTCCCGCGGTGAAAGTCGTGCTTCAGTATCAACGGACATCAGGGCCCCAGTTCTGGAAAGTTAGGACCAGAAGTTGAATATGTGATCAGGTTTAGTGCGTAGGGGTGTTTCGTGCGTACGGGGTGAGACGTTCATCCAATCCAGGGCCTCAACGCGCGAGCCGTACCGTACGCCAACTCAACCTGACAAGAACAACAAAGTTCCAGATTCACGCAACCTGACAAAACCGCGAGGTCTTACTGATACGGAATAAAGCGGTCAGCTTTTGGCTTCCACCCAAGCGCGTCGTTCCTCGAGCTCAAGCCATTGTGTTTCAGCTTCGTCAAGCGCGGACTGCGCGTGAGCAAGACGCAACGTCACGGCATCGAAGCCGGCGCGATCACGTGCGAAAAAGCCATTGTCTGCGAGCTTTCCCGACAGATTTTGAACCTCGCTTTCCAGCTTGGCGATGATGTCTGGAAGAGTGTCAAGCAAGTGTTTTTCTTTGAAGGAAAGTTTGCGCGCTGTCTTCGCATCAGTGGCTTCGCGAGAGTCTCTCTCCGTTGAAGATGGCGAACGTTCCGCTGAAGATGGTGGACGCTTTTCCTGAGGCACTATGGCCTGGGCATTTTTTTGTGAGAGCATGTCGCTGTAGCCACCCGCGTACTCGATCCACCGCCCATTGCCTGCGGGCGCGAGTACGCTGGTGACCACTCGGTCAAGAAAGTCACGGTCGTGGCTGACCAACAGAACCGTACCGGGATAGTCTGAAATCAACTCCTGCAGAAGGTCCAGCGTTTCGAGATCAAGATCGTTGGTCGGCTCGTCGAGCACCAACACGTTGGAGGGTTTGGCGAGCGCTCGCGCCAGCATGAGGCGGGCGCGTTCTCCACCCGAAAGCACGCGTAACGGCGTCAGCCGCTGCTCGGGGATGAAGAGGAAATCCTTCATGTAGCTGGCGACGTGACGCGCTTTGCCATTGATCACGACCTGATCGCCGCGGCCGCCCGTCAGGGCATCCTGCACGGTCCAGTCGGGATCCAGCTCGTCGCGGCGCTGATCGAGTGACACAAGCTCCAGATTGACGCCAAGGCGTACGCTGCCGCTGTCGGGTTCTATTTCACCGGTCAAGAGCTTGAGGATCGTCGTCTTGCCAGCGCCGTTGGGGCCGACGAGACCGAGGCGGTCTCCCCGCATGATGCGCAACGACAGATCGGCGACGACCGGCGCGCCGCCGCCGTAGCTCTTGGACACATTGGTGAGTTCGGCGACGAGCCGGCCCGACAGCCCGCCCTCCGCGCTCTCGAGGCGGACGTTACCTTGAACGAAGCGGCGCTCGCGAACCTCCTTGCGCATCTCCTTGAGTTCACGCACGCGCCGCACGTTGCGTTTGCGGCGTCCTGTGACACCGCCGTGCATCCACTGGTCCTCGCGCACGATCTTGCGGTCGAGCTTGTGGCGTTCGGTCTCTTCCTCTTCGAGGACCTTGTCTCGCCAGTCCTCGAAGGCGGCGAATCCCGACTGCAGTTGTCGCGAGCGACCCCGGTCCAGCCACACCGTGGTCTTCGACAGATTTTCGAGGAATCGGCGGTCGTGGCTGACAAGCACAACGGCGCCGCGCGATTGGTTGAGCGTCTCCTCCAGCCATTCGATGGCCGGCAGATCGAGGTGGTTGGTCGGCTCATCGAGCAGCAGAACGTCGGGACGTGAGGCCAGCACGCGGGCCAAAGCGACACGGCGGGCTTCGCCGCCCGACAGATGCATAGGGTCTTCCTCTCCTGTCAGCCCCAGTTCGTTCAGCAGATAGAGAGCCTGGTAGGGGTCGTCGGTGGGACCCAGGCCCGCCTCGACGTAAGCCTGCGCAGTAGCAAAGCCCGTGAAGTCCGCCTCCTGTGACAGGTAGCGGATGGACGCGCCGGGATGAGCAAAGCGTTCACCCCGGTCGGGCGTCACAATGCCGGCGGCGATCTTGAGCAACGTCGACTTGCCCGAGCCGTTGCGGCCGACGAGGCAAATGCGATCGCCACCGGCAACGGTGAGTTCGGCGCCTTCCAGCAGCGGCGTGCCGCCGAAGGTGAGCCAGACATCTTTGAGAGTAAGCAGGGGAGGGGCCATCGCGCCGGTTTAGTGTGCCGTGAGCCCGGCGGCAAGTGGGAGATCCAGCCACGCAACGTTGCGTCAAGAAGTGATCGTAAGATAGGCTTTCGGGATGGCGCCGGGGTGATCTTACCTGGAATCGGCGGCTTGCCGGAGTGTGGGGATGTCGTCCTCCTTGGCGCTCTCTTGAGAGCCCTGCTGCTGAGCAAAGGCCTCTGCGACGTCCTTGAGCTTGGCGTGGATGGCGCTGCCTGCCGATATTTGCGGATCAGACGGCGTAATACCCTGTTCCCGCTCCCACTGGCTTACGGTCTCGCGCGCCTTGGCGAATGCGGACTCGAACGAATAGGTCTCACGCAAGGCATGATTGAACAGGGCATCGCCGAAGAACGTCCATTCGCGTTCGTTGGAGCAGCCGAAGGATGTTCGGTTGTCACTCGCCGCGGTCATGATGAGTGTATTGTCGCTGGCGAGCTCCTCGACGAAGCTGCCCGAATAGCATGCCGAGATGATGAGCACGCGGTTCTTGATGCCGCTTGTATCCAGCATCGCACGCAAGGCGCCGGGTGTGAGACTATTGAACGAGAAACCCGAGAAACTGACGGCAAAGCGTCCACGCGTTCCGTGCGAGGTGAGGTACATCACCAGCACGTCGTTCTCGGTGTCCATCTTGTGCGCCAGGCCCGCAAGCAGGTTCTCGATGTTTGAGACATTGGCCAGGGGCGTGTCTTCGACCGTATCGGTGTGATTGATGGCGACGATGGAGCGGCCCGCCGTTCCGAATCGTTTGTCGAACAGTTCGCGGGTCTTTTCGACCTCGCTCTTGAAGACGTCCTGGTCGGCAAATCCCGCCGCAGCAAGAAGGTAGATTTCGCTCCGGTTGGGATCGGAAGGCAGCACCTTGTCAAGCGCGGCACTCACCAACTGCGGCTGCATGTAGTAGGTACGTTCGACGTCAACCCATTTGACCGGCGATGAGCCGTCGTCGCCTTCGCCGCTCCCGTAGAGCCCCGCGTAATAGCTGTAATACGCGTTGGCAGTCCTCCACACGTCGAAGCCGGGTTGCGTGGCGTCCCCGCGCACGATGGGAGCATCGGGCATGAGAAGCGCGACAATGGCGGCATATTGGGCAGCGCGAAAACCATAGCGCCATTGCGAACCTGTCCATGCGGTTCGGCCGGCGCGCCAGAGTGCGATGGCCCACCACAAGGCAAGCGCCCCGAATACGCCAAACAGCGTCCAGCTTTCATCGTTGCCGGTACTCTTGCCCGCTACGTAAACGGCGGCAACCATCGCTGCGGTCAGTGTGCCAATCGCCGCGCTGTCGGCAAGTATCCGCGGCAGTCCGAACGGGGCGTAATGTGGCTTTGCAAGCCACAACATCACAGCGTAGACGACCCAGCCCCCTGCGGCAGCCAGGGCGCCCCAGCCGGACACGTAGCGGTTCTCGCCAGCGATCGCAGCCTCCAGCAACGTGCCCGAGGCAATCGATATAGTTATGAGAACAACGACGGCGATGCGTGAAGGCTCTGTTGCGTAGCGTGTGACAGGGCGCAGAAACAACAGGCGGAGCGCCCGGACAAATGTGCCAAGAACGTCCATCGCGAGTTCGAGCATGGCGCCTATACTCTGTAAGCTGAAGTCTGCATATTGCCGCCTATCGGTTACCGCGCCAGAAAGATACTACCTAAAATGCCGGATAATCTTGGCAAGGGTGAGCCAAAGAATACGGAAGCAGGTTTCGGGGCCACGCCAGGAACCATCAGTGCCCAAGGACGCGCAATAACGCGGCATGGAATTTCTCGGGATCCTCCACATGGGGAGAATGGCCAAGGCCCGGGAACTCGACGAGCTGGCCGTTTATCAGTCTTCCCACGGCAGCACGCGCAAGAGCCGGATAATCGCCAAGCCGCTCCGCCACGTGCTGGGCCGCACGGTCGGACCCCGGCGCGGTACGATCATTCAATCCGATCAGCAGCGTCGCGGGCATCTTGATGCGTTCAAGCTCATGAACGACAGGCTCGTTGAAAATCATGTCGCTCGTCTGCGCCTGGATCATCGCGACGCGCGCCAATCCCGGCCCCGCATACAGGCCTGCCAGCATGGCAACCCAACGGTCATATGCGGGCTTCCACACACCATTGTAGTACATGCGCTGCTGATAGGCCTTGATGGTTGCGGAGGAGGTCTTCAGCTCACGTTGGTAAAGCGCATCGATGGTCGCATACGGTACGCCTTTGGCTTGCCAGTCCTCCAGCCCCAGTGGATTGACAAGCACAAGCTGCTCGACCGCGTCGGGGTAGGCGATGGCGAAGCGCGCGGCGAGCATTCCGCCCATCGAATGTCCGATGAGCGTGATCCTGCCGATGCCAAGTTGCGCGATCAGAGCGCGCGTATTGGCGGCAAGCTGGTTGAGGCTAAACTGATATCCTTGCGGCTTTGAAGATTTGCAGAACCCGATTTGATCCGGAACGACCACGCGGAAACCCGCATCGGAGAGCACTTTGATGGTCGCCTCCCATGTCGCGCCACAGAAGTTCTTTCCGTGCAGCAGGACAGCGGTGCGCCCGTTGGCTTTGCCCGCTTGGGCGGGCACAACGTCCATGTAGGCCATCTCCAGGGTCTGGCCTTGGGAGGCGAAGCTGAACTCTTGAACCCGATGGGGGTAGTCAAAGCCTTCAAGACGTTCGCCGAACGCTGGCTTTTCGGCGCACGCAACTGTGAGCGTCTGAGCAAAGAGGGCAAGGCCGGCGAGGACAGCAAGGAGACGGGGCATGGGATCCTGTTGAAGCGTCTGTTCGAGGGGCTCACCTCCCATCCCGCGAGGAAGACGCGTATCATTGCGCGGAAAGTTCAGCAGCAGCGTGAGATCTTGCCGCCGTTGACGCCATAGCGGCTATTCTGACGCTCCTTGAAGAACTCCTCGTAGCTCATCACCGGCTCTCCTGGATGCATCTGCTGGCGGTGATGCACGTAGGCCTCATAATCCGGCACGCCGACCATCAGGCGCGCCGTTGACGTGACGCTTTTGAAGAGAGCCCGCACCTTTTCCCCGGCGCTTTGCGCCGGGGCTTGGGCTGGCTCTGGGGGCCAAGCCTGGTGTCGAACCGCCATGAGTGCTACTCCGCGGCAACGAGTGTTTCGCGCGCCGTCGCGGTCGGGGAGGCGAGGGCGGCGCGGATGGCCATGAAGCCGAAGGCAAGCATGGCGATGACGAGTGCCATGAAAATCGCCGACATCGTGGCATCGATGTAGTTGTTGAACACGATGCGGCCCATCTGCCCGATATCCTTGGCAGGGGCTAGCACCTCTCCTTTTGCAAGTGCGTCGCCGTATTTCTGCGCCTGCGCCAGAAAGCCGATCTTCGGATCCTCATGGAAGAGTTTCTGCCAACCGGCGGTCAGCGTGCAGATTGCCAGCCAAGCCATGGGAAGGCCCGTCACCCAGGCGTAGCGCTCGCGCTTCAGCTTGAACAGGATCACGGTGCACAAGATAAGTGCGATGCAGGCGAGCATCTGGTTGGCGATCCCGAAGAGAGGCCACAGGGTGTTGATGCCGCCCAATGGATCGACGACGCCCTCATAAAGGAAATAGCCCCATCCGGCCACGGCCAGCGTCGTTGCGGCGATGTTGGCGCCCCAGGATTTCGTGTTCTTGAAGGCGGGCGCGAACATGCCAACCAAGTCTTGGATCATGAATCGGGCGACCCGGGTTCCAGCGTCGATCGTCGTCAGGATGAACAAAGCCTCGAAGAGGATGGCGAAGTGATACCAGAAGGCCATCAGTGCCTTGCCGCCAATGGCGCCCGAAAGAATTTCCGCCATGCCGACAGCAAGCGTCGGCGCACCGCCCGTGCGCGATAGGATCGTGCCTTCGCCGACGTCCTTTGCCGCCTGCTCCAGCATCTCGGGCGTCACCATGAAACCCCACGAGCTGATCTTGGCGGCTGCGTCGGCAGCCGTCGTGCCGATGATCGCGGCCGGCGAGTTCATGGCGAAATAAATGCCGGGCTCGAGGGCTGTTGCAGCAACGAGCGCCATGATGGCAACGAAGCTTTCCATGAGCATGGCGCCGTAGCCGATGAAAGGCGCATTCGCTTCGTTATCCAGCATCTTGGGCGTCGTGCCCGAGGATACGAGCGCGTGGAAGCCGGAGACCGCGCCGCAGGCAATCGTGATGAAGAGGAAGGGAAACAGCGTGCCGGTGAACACGGGGCCGGAGCCGTCGATGAAACGCGTGACGGCCGGCATCTTGATCTCGGGCTGCACCACCAGGATGCCGAGCGCGAGGCCGAAAATGGTGCCGATCTTGAGGAACGTCGACAGATAGTCACGAGGCGCCAGCAAAAACCAGACGGGCAGCACGGAGGCGATGAAGCCGTAGGCGATCAGCATCAGGGAGAGCTGCTCGCCGGAGAAGGTGAACATGGCGGATAACGTGGGGTCTTGCGCAACCGTCTGGCCAAAAAAGATCGACGCCATCAGCAGCACGAAGCCGATGACCGACATTTCCGCGATGTAGCCCGGGCGGATGAAGCGGCCGTAGACGCCCATCAGCATGGCGATGGGAATGGTGGCGAACACCGTGAAGGTGCCCCAGGGCGAATGCGCCAGAGCCTTGACGACGACGAGCGCCAAGACCGCGAGCAGAATGATCATGATCATCAGGATGCCGATCATGGCGACGGTACCGGCGGTCTTGCCCATCTCGCCACGGATCATGTCGCCGAGCGAGCGGCCATCGCGGCGCGTGGAGGCCCAAAGGATGATGAAGTCCTGGACGGCACCTGCGAAGACGACACCGGCCAGAAGCCACAGCGTGCCCGGCAGGTAGCCCATCTGGGCGGCCAGCACCGGGCCGACCAACGGGCCCGCGCCGGCGATGGCGGCAAAGTGGTGGCCAAAGAGCACGTTCCTGTCCGTAGGGCAGTAATCGAGCCCGTCATTGTGGCGCATGGCCGGCGTTGGCCGCTTGGGGTCGATCTGCACCACCCTGCGCGCGATGAACTGTCCGTAGAAGCGGTAGGCAATCAGGTAAACACAGATCGCTGCCGACACGAGCCAGACGGCATTGATGGTTTCGCCGCGCGACAGGGCGACAATTCCCAGCGAGATGGCCCCCAGGATGGCCACCGCCATCCAGCCCAACATGGATTTGGCGTCCGTCATGAGCGTGTTCCCCAGCTAGCGCGTTTTTCGACTTAGGCCTTTTGCCAGCGACCATAGCCGATGAAACGCCCGATTTCACCCCGCAGAGAGCCTGTGGATACGAAAGGATCGTGGGCTTTGAGACTTTTGTGTTCTGAAAACGTCTTTGCGGCCAGTTATCGGGTCCCATAAAGGTCGAGCGTCGTAATGGAGTACTACATCGTGGCGAGAGCTTCTCGCCGGCGCGCCTGAATTCCCCAAGCACGCATCGCCACGGTGTACCAGCCTTCCAGGTGGGTGAACGAGCCAAGGGTTCAGTGTGTGCGGAAGATGGCCGGGCAGCCATCGTATGAGGCAAGCCCACCGGTTCGCGAAGGCCGGATGCTTGAGGGCGGCGCACGGCGCTTTGCGCTAGGATCGCGGCTCTCGACATTGGGAGCCTCGTCATGAGCATAGACATGAGAATTGCACTGGGCGTTCTGATCGCCACCGCCGCGACGGATGCCGCCTACGTGATGTTCACGTCCGCCGTCGTGGCCAAGCGGCCGATGCAGGCGGCGAATTGGAGCGGCATCTGGTACATGCTCTCCTCGTTCGCGGTGATCAGCTACACCAACAACTGGATGTATGTCTTCTTTGCGGTCATCGGATCGTGGATCGGCGCTTACCTGACGCTGAAGTACTTGCGCCATGAGCCGACCAACCCGCCAGGGCCGCTGAAGCCAACGGCGTGAAGCGTTGTCGTGCCAAGCTTCCAGCGTCTTCATTCGCCACACCCAACCGCGGGGACGGTTGTCACGGTGGCGCGCGATCTCTGCGTTGGCGACCACACAGCCTAGTTCAACTGGAAGGTTACACCGGCGCGTATGACAGTGGCGCTGGGATCGATCTCGTACTTGGATGCCGGGATACCAAGCGAGGGTACGGCCGGGAGGTCTTCCTCAATCGTGGCATAGTCGTAGTGCAGCGCCTCAACACGCAAGCGGACGCGCGGCATTACGAAAGCTTCTACGCCAGCGCCGTAGACCAGCCCTTCGAAGCTTTGTGAAATATGAGCCGAGCCTCCCGGCGTCACTGAAACGTCGAGCGAGGTGTCTGCCCAGGCATAGCCAAACGTGCCGTAAATCATCACGTTGTCGAAGGTATAGCCAAGCCGCCCACGGACGGAAGCGCTCGCATTGTAGCTATACTCGGCACTCGCGCTCATGGGCACGCCCAAGGAGGCCAGATCGACCGCAGCGCTTTCGCTGGCTGTTTCGAAGTTGAAGTCGCCCTCGATGCCGCCAGCGAGGTTGCCACGTCCGATCAGAAAGCCAACGTGAATGCCCCCAAACGGTGACGATTTCTCCCAGGAGTCTCGATAGCCGTAAGCTTCGCTTGAGACATCGATCAGATTCCCACCGGCATGTACGCCAGCGTAGACCCCATTCCAGATCGACGGTATGCCGTCCAGAAACTGAGCTTGCGCCCCGGTCACAAACGCAAGCCAAATGCCCGGAGTCAGTAAAACCCGCAGCCAACGACCGATGATGCCCATGCGCTTCCTCCCCGTACTGCCGCGGTCTCGTCGGCATCCGGCTCCGGATCAATGCTATCGTGAAGCCGATAAGGTCGGATGAATGCGGAGGTAAATGCACGTTCCATAGACGTCCCAATGCGGAACGATGCATGGCAACGAGAGGCGTCGTGTTGCGTGTATCTGGTGTCTACAAAGAAGGTCAGCCCCCCACACACGCCAAGCCATCGCGTTGTACGGCTGCGTGCGGCTCAGTGCCGAACATTCCGTCAATGGGAGAGAGCGGCACACATATTCCTCAGCTAGCATACTAACAAAGATTGTGAGGTTGCCGTGACTAACTGGTTTGTACTTGCCGGGTTGTTTCTTTGCTTTGAAGCAGCCAACTTTACAGGCTTCTCGTGGTCGCATCTGCGTTGGCTGTCTGATGACGAATTAATTAGCATTGCTGTGCGTTTCAAGTATCCACGTGTTTACAAGACCATCGAAGAATTCCGTGCAGACTACTCAAAATTCAAGCCTGAGGTTTTCTACTGGGAGGACTTCACGGACGACCAGCCCAACCAGTTTTGGTCAAAGTTTTTCGGACACAATCTTTTCAACGTCCGGCTCCCTGATGCGGTTGTCATCGTTGACGTCGACGGTCATCCTAGGTTTTCACGAAGCTGTAACAAAAACAGCTGGTGCAGCCCGACATTTCCACCTGATGACCCAGTCTTAGGCATCGTAGGAACCGTGCAGGAGGGGCCACCGTATTATGATGCTGCCGTAGAGGTCACGGCTAACTGGACTAATGATCCCAAAGGTACTTCCTTCATCTCAGGGCATTGCTTTTCCGCCTTAAGCCGGTCTGAAAAGCCGACACTGAAGATTGGCTCAAGCAGACGTACGACGGTCACGTTCGATGATATGTACGGCTACTATTTGGTGGCAATAAATGACGTGAACAACGGTGCGCGCGGGCAGATCAGGATTAGCGAAGAAGACTTCAAACGCTACCAATCATGTGACAAAGCAATACGCGCCAAATGGCCGAACGTAGGTGGGGTATCTTGGAAGCGCTGAAGCAAGCCCTGAAGGCGAAGCGCCGTTGCCTTTGAAGGTTCACTCGAACGGCGCTATGCGCACCAAATTGGTGCGCCATTTTCCCTCATCGTGTCAACACATTAGAGGCCCGTTTTATGGGATGATTTCATGGGGTTGGTGGAGCCGAGGGGGATCGAACCCCTGACCTCGTGAATGCCATTCACGCGCTCTCCCAGCTGAGCTACGGCCCCGAACCTTATTGGGATGGACCGGGAGCGCGAAGCACCCGGTTGAACCGGCCTGATAAGTCCTCCAGGCCAAAACTGCAAGGACGTTATTGAGGGTTATCAAGTCTCCTCTTCGCCCTCGGCCACGTCGCCGATAATGCCGGAGACATCGCCGCCCTCTTCTTCCTCCTCTTCGAGGAAGGTCTCATCGTCCTCATTGCCGACCGCGTCATCGGCCTCGACGTCCTCCAGCGCCTCCTCGCCCTCAGCCGCGGGCAATTCACCCGCCGTATCAGCATCGTCCGCGTAGACGGGCTTCTTGGGGCTTTTCTTGGCAGCCTTTTCCTCGGCCTGAAGCGCGGCCAGAGCCGCCGGAGAGGACGCGATCACATAGCTCGCGCCGCAATGGGGGCAGATGATCGGGGTGCGCGCCAGATCGTAGAAGCGCTCGTCGCAGCTCTGACAGGTGCGCTTGGTCCCGCGCGCTTGCTTGGTCGCCATGAGAGAAAACAGCCTCGATGGATTGGAATGAGGGGCCGGTCTGCCATAGGCTTTGGCCGCTGTCAAAACCAAATCTTAAAGTCGCTCGGGGCCTGCGACAAGGCGGCCGGGATGTGCGCGTGGTCCGCAGGCAAGGCGAGGGGCAGGCCGCATCGGGCGCAATTGCGATTGCCCTGGCCGCACAGCAGGGCTATTTCCGCCCCAACGCACAGCAACCTCACGGAAAATCTCCTCGTGTCGCACACCGCAGCCGCCAGGCCCCTCTCCGCCGCCCGCGCTTTGGCTCTCAAGGGCCGTGTCAGGGTTCCGGGCGATAAGTCGATTTCGCACCGGGCTCTCATTTTCGGCGCGCTGGCGACCGGGGTGACGCGGATCACGGGACTGCTCGAGGCGGAGGACGTGATCAACACGGCTAAGGCCGTCACCGCGCTGGGTGCTCCCGCTGCCAAGACGGGCGGGATATGGGTTGTGAAAGGCTGCGGCGTGGGGGGCCTCAGGGCACCGGATGCGCCGCTCGATTTCGGCAATTCGGGCACGGGCACGCGGTTGATGATGGGTGTCGTCGCCGGCCATCCGATCAGCGTGACGATGACGGGGGATGCCTCGCTGTCAAAGCGCCCCATGCGCCGCGTGTTGGGGCCATTGAAGCAGATGGGCCTGCAGATCCTCGAGGACGGCAAGGAGACGTTGCCGCTCAGCTTGCGCGGACGAGCGGATCTCGTTCCCATCGAGTACGTGCTTCCCGTGCCGTCCGCACAGGTGAAGAGCGCCATCCTCATTGCGGGACTGATGGCGACGGGCGAGACAACCGTCGTCGAGAAGGAGGCGACGCGCGATCACACAGAGCGGATGCTGCGTTACTTCGGCGCCGATGTCCGCGCGGTCGAGAAAGACGGTCTGACGCGCATCACCGTCACGGGACCTGCCGAGATGCGCGGCCGCGATGTGACCGTGCCGGGCGATCCGTCATCGGCGGCGTTCCTTGTCTGCGCGGCACTGCTGACCGAAGGGTCCGACGTCACCGTTGAGGGTGTGCTCGTCAACGAGACACGAACGGGACTCTACACGACGCTGAAGGACATGGGCGCCGATCTTGAATTCCTGAATATGCGCGAGGAGGGCGGTGAGCCGATTGCCGACATTCGCGCGCGCCATTCCAAACTCAAGGGCGTGCATGTGCCTGCAGAGCGCGCACCCTCGATGATCGACGAATATCCGGTGCTCGCGTGCGTGGCTGCGTTTGCGCAAGGCGAAACGCGCATGGACGGTTTGGCGGAGCTGAAAGTGAAAGAGAGTGACCGTCTGGCGGCGACCGCAGCGGGGCTTGCCGCCAATGGCGTTAAGGCGCGCGTGGAGGGCGAGACGCTGATCGTGACAGGCACTGGCAAGGTGGCGGGCGGCGGTACGGTCGCGACCCATCTTGATCATCGCATTGCGATGGCGTTCCTCACCATGAGCCTCGCCAGTGAACGGCCTGTCACGGTCGACGACACGACGATGATCGCCACGAGCTTTCCTGAGTTTCGCGGGCTGATGGAGCAGCTTGGTGCGCGCTATCAGCCCCTATAGCCTAACGGCGCCGGGTTGATGAGAGCGGTTGAAAACGAGAGCCGGTGAAGCAAAACGGCGTGCGGGGGCACTAGGGAAATGCTGACCAATTTCGAGCAGATCGCAAACTGCTTCGCGCATCCCGCACCGGCATGTCTCACGCAGCCGTCTATCCTGGCGGCCTACACGGGCGCGTTCGGGCTTGCCGTGCTTCTCGCTGCACCCTTCGGTTGGAGAATGGCCGTGCGCGATGGTCATGCCGCGCTGCGGACGTTTCGCAGGCTTGCGCTCGCGGCCATAGACATCGTGTTGACGTGCGCGGTCGTGCTCGTGGCGTTTCACTATGTGCGGCCGGACGCGCTGGCAGGCGTCGAACGTGTTCCGGCGTGGCGCATTCTCTGGCAGGCGACGGTCTACGCCTTGGCGATCGGCGGACTGGTCGGTGGCGCGGCGGCGGGCTTTGCTCTTGGCAGGCTTGGCGCACGTCTTTCAGGGGCCGCCTCGCGGCTCGGGCGGCTTGGCGTCGTGATCGCCATCGACGGACCGGCGGCGTCCGGCAAAGGCACGCTCGCCAAGCGCATCGCGGAGCACTACTGCGTTCCCTGCCTCGACACGGGTTTGCTCTATCGGGCGGTTGCGCGGGATGTCCTGCGGGCGGGGCGCGATCTGTCCGACACTGCGGCAGCCATCGGCTGCGCGAAGTCTCTCAACCCGGCGACGTTCGACGACCCGGCGTTGCGCGGTGCATCGGCAGGCGAGGCGGCATCCGTCGTCGCCCGCATTCCCGGCGTGAGGGCAGCGCTGCTCGATTATCAGCGCGATTTCGCCAGATCGCCGGCTGGCGCAGTGCTCGATGGCCGGGATATCGGAACGGTCGTCTGTCCCGATGCGCCAGTGAAGATCTATGTGACAGCCACCGCAGAAGAACGTGCGCGCCGCCGTCATGGTGAACTGGAAAAGCGCGGCGAGAACGTGCGGTTTGAGGATGTGCTGGATGACATCCAGCGCCGCGACGCGCGTGATACCGGCCGCGAGGTTGCCCCGCTTTGGCCGGCAAAGGATGCCTTTCAGCTCGATACCACGCACATGACGATCGACGAGGCCTTCAAGGCGGCGCTCGACATCATCGAGCAACGGCTGGCAGGCGCCGCGCCTCCACCGGCAGGTTGAGCATTCTGGTCGTTTGGCGTGCGGATCGGCAGGCTCGCCGCGTGTCGGACGTCATATCCGAAATCTGGTTCCCACTTTTGCGGAAGCACTCTAGGGTCAAAGGACTGACGCTAACGCCTGGAGCCCCCCGCAATGACAGCGACAACAAGCGAGGAAACGTCGCCGGCGGCGCAAAGCGCAATCGGCCCGCGCAAGGTTCTCGTCACCGGCGGCACGGGCTTCATCGGCAAGGAAATCCTGCGTGCCTACCGCGCGCGCGGTATCGAGGCCGTTGGCGTCGCGCGCCGTCCGGATGCCACCCTTGGCGTGGTTGCCGGGGATGTCACTGATCCCATGCCCTGGGCCCATCATCTGGAGGGTTGCGACGTCGTCTATCACACGGCGGCTGTCGTCTCGCTCGTTGAGAAGCGGGAGGTCGCCTGGACCGTCAACGTCAAGGGGACTCAAAGGGTCATCAACCAAGCCGCCAACCGGGGCGTGCGGCGGTTCGTTCACGTGTCATCTGTCGCGGCGATGGGGTTTGAGAGTGACGACGGCGCGGACGAGACGTGGCCCCTCATGCCCAACGGCAATACCTATACGGATTCCAAGATCGCCGCCGAGCACGCGGCACTTGCAGCCCACGCTTCGGGCAAGATCGAGGTGACGATCATCCGCCCCAGCGACGTCTATGGTGTCGACTCCGCCTGGATCCGCGAGCCGCTTAACATGATGCGCGCGCGCCAGTTCGTTCTGCCGAACGAGGGCAAAGGGCATTTCAGTCCCATCCATGTGGATGATCTGGTGGCGGGGACGATCCTTGCGGGCGAGAGCCCGAGGGGAGCCGGCGAGATCTTCATTCTCGCCAATGGGGGCGTCACAACGCAGGAGTTCTTCACCTACCATTGGCATTGGCTGGGGCGTGAGGGTTCACCACCCGCGTTGCCGGCCCGTGCGCTGAAAGCCCTCGCGGCAGCCGGTGGCGGTCTGGCGCGCGCTATTGGCGCGAAGACCGAGATGGGACCGGGCGCCATCGCCATTCTCTGCCGCCACGGCGGCTATTCGACGGAAAAGGCGCAGCAGGTGCTGGGCTTTGTGCCGAGGATCACGTTGGCTGAGGGCATGGCGGGCGTAGAGGCGGAACTCAAACGGCGCGGAGAGATCGAGGGCAGCTAACGCCGTGACTGAACCAGCCCTGCGAGCAGCGCCAGCGCGATCGCGACGGGCAGCGCAAAGATCGCGATTGTAAACAGCGTCAGCGCGAAGCCGAGGGCCAAACAGGCGAGCACGACGAGGATGACACCGGCTGCCAGCCAGATCAGCCACTCCCGCCAGCCGGTGATCACGCGCTGCTCGCCGTTCTTGTAGAATATGATCATGGGGAACTCTCCAGGGCGAGTCCGGCAAAATATTAGATGGTGTCTGTCTAGCTTATATAGAGGCTGAGTACGGTGCCCGGCCAGCGGGGCTTCGCGTTGACTTTGGTGCCTGGGCGAACCATCGCGGTGTCCGGCTTGCCCTTTGGTGCGCTTTCGCCTATATCGGACCCCATTCGGCGTTGCCGCCGGATAGATCACGAGGAGATCGGCCGGACGGGGTCCTGAAAGCAGGGCCTAAATTCGTCTTCCGGCAGGGTAGTTTCACCCATCGCGGCAACCTTCGAGACACCCATACAACCCGGTGAAGCTCCGTCTATTTTGGCCATGCGCACGCATGGCCTTTGGCCGTTTCTCCGGGCGAGCAGCAAACAATTACCGTCAATCCTCCGCCTGCCGGTCGCGGCGCGGAAAACAACCTGTTTGGAGAAAGAATGTCTGAGCAACTATCGAAAGAGATGAACCCCACGCACGACGATTTTGCGGCCCTGCTGGCCGAGAGCCTCGCCAAGGACGACCTTTTCGAGGGGTCGGTCGTCAAGGGCAAGGTCGTCGGCATCGAGAAGGACATGGCCGTTATCGACGTCGGCCTGAAGATGGAAGGCCGTATCGCGCTGAAGGAATTCGGCCTTGGCGGCAAGCCCGGCGATATCAAGGTCGGCGATACGGTGGAGGTCTACCTGGAGCGCGTCGAAAATGCGCTCGGCGAGGCTGTCCTGTCGCGCGACAAGGCTCGCCGCGAAGAGAGCTGGACTCGTCTTGAGCGCCTCCACGAGAAGGGCGAGAAGGTCACGGGCGTCATCTTCAACAAGGTCAAGGGCGGTTTCACAGTCGATCTCGACGGCGCCGTCGCGTTCCTGCCCGGCAGCCAGGTCGATATTCGCCCCGTGCGCGATATCGGACCGCTGATGCACCAGCCCCAGCCTTTCCAGATCCTCAAGATGGATCGCCGCCGCGGCAATATCGTCGTCTCGCGCCGCTCCGTTCTTGAAGAGACGCGTGCCGAGCAGCGCGCCGACATCGTCGCCCGGCTCGAAGAGGGTCAGGTCATCGACGGTCTGGTCAAGAACATCACCGACTATGGCGCCTTCATCGATCTGGGCGGCATCGACGGTCTGCTGCACGTCACCGACATGGCGTGGCGCCGTGTGAACCACCCGTCCGAGATCCTGAACGTCGGCGACACGGTGAAGGTGCAGATCATCCGCATCAACCCCGAGACGCAGCGCATCTCGCTCGGCATGAAGCAGCTTCAGGCCGATCCGTGGTCGGCGATCGCCGAGAAGTATCCGGTCGGCGCCAAGATCAAGGGTACGGTGACGAACATTGCCGATTATGGCGCGTTCGTTGAGTTGGAGCCGGGCGTCGAAGGCCTGATCCACGTTTCGGAAATGAGCTGGACCAAGAAGAACACGCATCCGGGCAAGATCGTCTCGACCAGCCAGCAGGTCGACGTTCAGGTACTCGAGGTCGATCCCCAGAAGCGCCGCATCTCGCTCGGCCTCAAGCAGACTCAGGAGAATCCCTGGGACGGCTTCCTGGCCCAGCATCCGAAGGGCTCTGTCGTCGAAGGGCCGATCCGCAACATCACCGAGTTCGGCCTGTTCATCGGCCTCGACAATGGCGTCGATGGCATGGTGCACCTGTCCGACCTCGACTGGACGAAGCCGGGAGATGAGGCGATCAAGGATTACAAGAAGGGCGACACGGTCAAAGCTGTGGTGCTCGACGTCGATGGCGCCAAGGAACGCATCTCGCTGGGTATCAAGCAGCTTGGCGGCGATCCAGTGGACGCCATGGGCAAGTTCAAGAAGGGCGACGCCGTCACCTGCTCGGTGACGAGCGTTCAGGAGAATGGCATCGAGGTGAAGATCGCCGATACCGATCTTACGTCCTTCATCAAGCGCTCTGATCTGTCGCGTGATCGCTCCGAGCAGCGCCCCGAGCGCTTCAACGTCGGCGACAAGGTCGACGCCTCGGTGCTCAGCGTTGACAAGGCGGCGCGGCGTATTTCGGTGTCGATCAAGGCGTTGGAGATTGCCGAGGAGAAGCAGGCGGTGGCGCAATACGGCTCATCCGACTCGGGTGCGTCGCTGGGCGATATCTTCAAGGCTGCCATCAAGAAGCGTGAAAGCTCTGAAGGCGACGACGAGGCGGGCGAATAAGGCTGCCAATCGGCGGATGGTTCGTTTACTAACGACACGCGCGGAGGGAGACCTCCGCGCGTTTGCCTTTTTTGGGCTTCGGATGCGCCGGGCCGTTGCGCCGTGCCTGATACTTGCCTAACGTCGATGCAAATCAATCCACTAGAGCCGATTTCGATCTCATGGAATGACTTCCTTCTCCCGCGGGGAGAAGGTGCCCCGAAGGGGCGGATGAGGGGGCTGTCGCAATCAGCGGCGCATGCCGAAGTCCCTCACCTGTCGCTTCGCGACATCCTCTCCCGTTCCGGGAGAGGAAAGAGTGGTTCTGTATGATTGGAAAATGCTCTAGCCGCCTAGCTGGGGCCGTTGCACAAAGCGCCAGTGGAACGATGGGCGTTGGACGCGCTAGCCGGTCAAAATGAAGAGGATGACATGCTCGAGACCGAAACCGTACTTGACCGCCGCCGGTTGCGCCGTTCGCTCACCTTGTGGCGCGGCGCGGGCATCGCGGCGCTGGCGCTTGCGGTCGGCCTGCTGATCTTCGGCGGCGATAAGCTTGCATCGCTGTCGGGCCAGAAGCAGATCGCGCGCATCGCGATCGAAGGCACGATCACCGAAGATCGCGACCAGCTCAAAATGCTCAAAGAGATCACGGAAGCCGAGCACGTGCAGGGCGTGATCCTCTACGTGAACAGCCCCGGCGGGACGACCACCGGCGGAGAGGCGCTGTTTGGGGCGCTGCGCAAGCTGGCGGAGAAAAAACCTCTCGTTGCGCAGTTCGGAACGGTAGCGGCTTCGGCGGGCTATATCGTTGGGCTGAGTTCCGATCATATCGTGGCGCGCGGCAACACGATCACCGGATCGGTCGGCGTCATTGTGCAATGGCCGGAGCTTAATCAACTCCTGGACAAGCTCGGCGTCAAAGTTAACGAGGTCAAAAGCGGACCGCTCAAGGCTACCCCCTCCCCCTTCGAGCCTCTGACGGAGGAGGGCCGCCAGATTGCCCAGGGCATGGTGACGGAGGGCTTCAAATGGTTCTTGGGGTTGGTCGAGAGCCGCCGGGGCATCAAGGGCGCCGATATTCCTGGACTGACGGAGGGGCGGATCTTCTCCGGCCGGGAGGCGCTGGCAGCCAAACTTGTTGATGAGATCGGAGGTGAAGACGAGGCCGTAAAGTGGCTCCAGGACGTGAAAAATGTCGATAAAAATGCCAAAGTCATCGACTGGAAACCCTCCGCCGGCTCCGGTTTTGGGCCGTTTGGAATGGCCTCCCGCGTGCTGGGTGCGGTTCTTGGCAAAGCCACCGGCGAGATCACCCAAATCGTGATGCGCGACAGGTCAATTTCCACGCTTGGCCTTGACGGTCTCGTTTCCGTTTGGCATCCTTCTGATAAATAAGAAGAATTGTTCGGCAGGCTGGGGAGCGAACCGTGATCAAGTCGGAACTGGTACAACGGATTGCAGCGGCCAATCCGCATCTCTATCACCGGGATGTTGAGCGCATCGTCAATGTAATCTTCGATGAGATCGTCGACGCGTTGTCGCGAGGCGATCGCGTTGAGCTGCGCGGCTTCGGTGCGTTCACGGTGAAGCATCGTGCAGCGCGTCAGGGAAGAAATCCGCGCACCGGGTCTACAGTGTCGGTCGCTGAAAAGTTCGTGCCGTTCTTCAAGACCGGTAAGGAACTCCGCGATCGGCTTAATCACAAAGAAACGGGAAAGACGCAGCACTGAGACGTGCGTGCCGCATTCGATCCGTTGAAGCCGCCAAGCGTATGTTTATAGAGGAGTAGCACCCGTGTTGAGGCGTCTTGTATCGTTGCTTATCGCCTTTCCTCTCGGCCTCCTTCTGGTGGCCATCGCCATCGCCAATCGTCATCCCGTGAGCCTCGTCCTCGATCCTTTCAATCCAGAGACGCCAGCGCTCGCCGTCCAGCTTCCGTTCTACGCATATTTGATGGGCGCGCTCGTGATCGGTGTCATTCTCGGCGGAGTGGCAACGTGGCTCGGCCAAAGCCGCTGGCGGCGGACGGCGCGCGCGCAGGGCCAGCGCGCGCAGCGCTTCGAAGCGGAGGCCGAGCGGTTGTCGCGCGAGCGTGAGGCGAATGTCATGCACGCCAAGCAACTCGCGGTGGCCAACCGTTAGCCGATGCTGGAAATCTTCGATGGACTGACGATTTTCGGGCTCATCGCGGTTTCAGCGATGCTCGTGTTCTATGCGTTCGAAGACGCAAGCCACTGGAACGTTTTTGGCTTCGCCATCGCCTGCGCGGCAGGCTCGATCTACGGATTCTTGCAAGGCGCTTGGCCATTCGGGATCGTCGAAGCGATCTGGTCCTTCATCGCTTTAAGGCGCTGGCAGCGCCGCCGTCTGGTGGGATCCCGGCCCACGGGGTGACAGGGGAGCCGCCTTGCGATAAACGCGGGCCTGTCAGTGCAGCGCACGGCGGGCTGCGTCGTCTTCGCCAATACCGCTACGGTTAGCTATGCCCAAGCCCTTCTGCGGGGCTATAGTCTTAAGCGGTCCAAGGGAGAACAACGAGCCTGCCATGGTAACGGAAGCGAAAATCTGCGGCTTGAAGACGCTTGAGACTGTCGACGCGGCGCTCGACGCAGGTGCCGACTACATCGGATTAGTCTTTTGTCCGCGCAGTCCGCGCCACGTCGATGCGGCGAGCGCGCTGAAGCTGGCGGATCGGGCGCGCGGACAGGCCAAGATCGTCGCGCTGTTCGTCGATCCCGACGACAAGGTGCTCGATGGTATCGTTGAGAAAGTACAGCCAGATATGATCCAGTTGCACGGCGATGAAAGCGCGCCGCGTGTGCGTGAGATCAAGAGCCGGCTGCATCTGCCGGTCATCAAGGCGATCAGGGTCGGCACTGCGGTCGATGCGGCACGCGCGATGCGCTACAACGAATCCGCCGATCTCATTCTATTTGACTCCCATCCCCCCAAGGGTGCGCGCACAGTTGGGGGCAATGGCCTCCCGTTCGATTGGCACGCCCTCGACGATGTGAAAGACCGCATGCGGTTCATGCTCTCGGGCGGACTGACGGCTGAGAACGTAGCCCAGGCCATCGCCGCGACGAATGCGGCGGCTGTCGATGTGTCCTCGGGCGTGGAGAGCGCGCCGGGCATCAAGGATCCGGAATTGATCCGCCGCTTCCTCAAAGCCGCAAAGGCGGCTAAGCACGTTTGAATTTTCTTCCCCTCTAGGCGCGGAGCGCCGGGATTTTCATGAAGGGCATCTGATGTCGACCCAAGCAAACAAGTCCGATGCAAAGCTCAACAGCTTGCGGACGGGCCCCGATGACAAGGGCTTCTTCGGGATATTCGGCGGGCGCTTCGTCGCCGAGACCTTGATGCCGCTGATCCTCGATCTGGAGCGCGCCTACGATGAAGCCAAGGCGGACCCCGCGTTCCACGCCGAGATCGCGCATCTGCACAAGCATTATTCGGGCCGGCCCAGCCCGCTCTATTTCGCCGAGCGCATGACGCAGGAACTGGGCGGCGCCAAGATCTACTTCAAGCGCGATGAGCTCAATCACACCGGCTCCCACAAGATCAACAACTGCCTTGGCCAGATCCTGCTTGCGCGCCGCATGGGCAAGACGCGCATCATCGCCGAGACGGGCGCCGGCCAGCACGGCGTCGCTGTCGCCACCGTGTGCGCCAAGTACGGTATCCCATGCGAAATCTACATGGGTGCAACGGACGTCGAACGCCAGGCGCCGAATGTGGCGCGCATGAAGCTGCTTGGCGCCAAGCTCAATCCGGTCACGGCGGGTGCAAGCACGCTCAAGGATGCCATGAACGAGGCGCTGCGCGATTGGGTGACCAACGTGCACAACACCTATTATCTCATCGGTACGGCGGCCGGTCCGCACCCCTATCCCGCCATGGTGCGCGATTTCCAGTCGATCATCGGGCAGGAAGTGCGCGAGCAGATAGAGCAAGCCGAAGGCCGCCTGCCCGATACGCTCGTCGCCTGCATCGGCGGGGGCTCCAACGCCATCGGGCTTTTTCATCCCTTCCTCGACGACAAGGGCGTGGCGATCTACGGAGTGGAGGCTGCGGGACACGGTCTTGAAGTGCCCAATGGTCATGCGGCGTCCATGAACGGCGGATCGCCCGGCGTGCTCCATGGCAATCGCACGTATCTGCTGCAGGACGCTGACGGACAGATTCTCGAAGGGCATTCGATCTCCGCCGGTCTCGACTATCCCGGTGTTGGCCCTGAGCACGCCTGGCTGAAGGACACCGGCCGCGTCACGTATGCGGCCGTCACCGACAAGGAAGCTCTGGAGGCGCTGCAGTTCTGCACGCGTCTGGAAGGCATCATTCCGGCGCTGGAGCCGAGCCACGCCATCGCACACGTGATGAAGCTCGCTCCCAAGCTCCCCAAAGATAACCTGCTGGTGATGAACCTGTGCGGGCGCGGCGACAAGGACCTCTTCACCGTCGCCAAGCACCTGGGAATGAAGATCTGAACATGAAGAACAACACTACGAACCGTATTGACGCGCGCTTCGCGGCCCTCAAATCGCAAAAGCGCGCCGCTCTGGTGACATTCATTTCGGCGGGTGATCCCGATCTGGCAACTAGCGAGAAGATCCTGCACGGATTGCCGGGCGCGGGCGCAGACGTCATCGAGCTTGGCATGCCCTTTTCCGACCCGATGGCCGATGGTCCGGCCATTCAGATGTCCTCTCAGCGTGCGCTGAAGGGCGGCCAGAATATGATCAAGACGCTCGAGATGGTTCGCCGTTTCCGCAAGGCGGATGCCGAGACGCCAATCGTTCTGATGGGGTATTACAACCCGATCTACGTCTACGGCAACGAGCGCTTTCTCGACGATGCCAAGGCGGCGGGGGTGGACGGGTTGATCGTGGTGGACGTGCCACCCGAAGCCGATGAGGAGTTATGCCTTCCGGCCATGGAGCGTGGGCTCAACTTTATTCGTTTGGCGACCCCGACAACCGATGCCAAGCGCCTTCCGGCGGTTCTGAAGAACACATCCGGATTCTTATACTACGTCTCAATTACCGGCATTACTGGAGCTGCCGCGCCTGTCGTAAACGATGTTCATAAAGAAGTGACCCGCATCAAAGGGCAGACTGCGCTTCCGGTCGTCGTGGGCTTCGGCGTCAGGACCGGTCCCCAGGCCAAAGCCATCGCCGAGGGTGCCGATGGTGTGGTGGTCGGATCGGCGCTGGTTCAAACCATTGAAAAGACACTTGATTCTAAAGGGGCGCCGACGGCGACCACGGCCGAAGCCGTATTGGACAGGGTCAAGGAGCTTTCATCCGCCTTGCGGTCTTGAACGGCTTAAGGGTTTTCCCCTATTGATCGGCTGAAACCTCTGGTAGGCATCGCTCCAAAGGGCCATATAGGCGGCAAGCTACCCTTTGAGACCCAGGCCGCCAGGCGCTAGGATTGTATTGCCTTGCATGGACCGCGGGCCTCCAGGGTCCGCACTGCCATAATTGTTTCTTGGCGGCGCCGCCGGAGCCGGCGGCCATCAACGCGCAAGGCCAGTAGACGAGGAGCCAATCGCTGTGAACTGGATCAACAACGTAGTCCGGCCCAAAATTCGCGGACTGTTGTCGTCGACCACGAAACGCGAAGTGCCGGACAATCTCTGGGTCAAGTGTCCCGAGAGCGGCCAGATGGTCTTCTACAAGGATCTCGAGGCCAATGAGTTCGTTGTGCCGGGCTCCGACTATCACATGCGCATGGGCGCGGACCAGCGTCTGAAGCATTTATTCGACGGCGGCACCTATACGTCGGTTTCCGTGCCGGGCGTTCCCCAGGATCCGCTCAAATTCCGCGACGGCCGCAAGTACACCGATCGCCTTAAGGCGGCGAAATCCGAAACCGAGCTGGAAGACGCTGTGCTCGTTGGGGAAGGTCTGCTCGAAGGCCAGCAGGTCGTTGCCGCTGCTCAGGACTTCCGCTTCATGGCGGGTTCGCTGGGCATGGCGGCAGGCGAAGCGGTGATCGCTGGTATGCTGCGCGCGGTCGAGCTGAAGACGCCCTTCATCCTGTTTGCCGCCTCGGGCGGGGCGCGCATGCAAGAAGGCATCCTATCGTTGATGCAGATGCCGCGCACGACTATAACCGTCGAGAAGCTGCGCGAAGCCAAACTTCCTTATATCGTCGTGCTGACCGATCCGACGACCGGCGGCGTCACAGCATCCTATGCGATGCTGGGTGACATTCATATCGCGGAACCGGGTGCGCTCATCTGCTTTGCTGGTCCCCGCGTCATTCAACAGACCATTCGCGAACAGCTGCCGGATGGCTTCCAGCGCTCCGAGTATCTTCTTGCCCACGGTATGGTGGATATGGTTGTCCACCGCCACAAACTGCGTGAAACCCTGGCGCGCATCTGCCGCCTTATCATGACGGGTGTGAACGCCGGCAAAGGAACCGGTAAACGCATCAACGGCCATCACTACATGAACGGATCACCCGTCGACAGCAAGTTGATCGAGACGGCCGCACGCGAGACGGGAGGCGTCATCGAGCCCGAGCCTGTTCCGCAGAGCCAGCGGTTCGAACCGCGCACCGAAAAAGCGAAGCGCGACAGTGATACCGCCGGCACGCATCATGTCGCGCCGAAGGATGCTTCCAGGAGCGCGTGAGACGCCATGTCTCCAACGATCCGCGAGCGGTAAGGCGTAGCCTGATGGCGATCAAACTCGAACGGCCGACGAGCGACGCGCTGTTGGCGCAGATGAAGCTCTTTCATCCTAAGCTGATCGACTTGTCGCTGGGACGTGTCGAAAGGCTGCTCGGCAAGCTCGGTCATCCCGAGGATCTCCTGCCTCCAGTCATTCATGTTGCCGGCACCAACGGCAAGGGCTCGGTGTGCGCTTATCTCAGGGCCATGCTGGAGGCCGCAGGCAGGCGCGTCCACGTCTATACATCGCCCCACCTGGTGCGCTTTCATGAGCGTATTCGCCTGGCAGGTCCCGACGGCACGGCGAGGCCGATTGGAGAAGACGCTCTTGTCGATGTGCTCATGCGTGTCGACGCGGTCAACGATGGCGACGACATCACTCAATTTGAGATCACCACGGCCGCAGCATTTCTGGCGTTTGCGGAAACGCCTGCTGACGTTCTGCTGCTGGAGGTGGGGCTCGGCGGCCGGCTGGACGCCTCCAACGTGGTCAAGAAACCGGCGCTAACGATCATCACGCCTATCTCCATGGATCATGCCGAGAAGCTCGGCCCCACGCTGGCGAAAATCGCGGGCGAAAAAGCGGGCATTCTGAAGCCGGGCGTCACAGGCGTACTGGGCCCGCAGGACGACGAAGTCTTGAAGGTCATCGAGGCCCGAGCCAACGTGGTGGGCGCGCGGCTGATCGTTTGCGGGCGTGACTATGATGCCTACGAGCAAAACGGGCGGCTTGTCGTCCAGCGCGAAGACCATCTGCTGGATCTGCCGTTGCCCGCTCTTGTCGGACGCCATCAGATTTCGAACGCAGGGACGGCGGTCGCCGCCGTGCTGAGCCTGTCGGCGGAGCATCCCGATCTCGCTATCCATGAAGCGGCAATCGAAAAGGGCTTGCGCACCGTGGAGTGGCCTGCCCGTATGCAGCGCCTCACGTCAGGCTTGCTGCCTGCCATCGTGGGGCCGGAGTGCGAGTTGTGGCTCGATGGCGGGCATAATCCGGCAGCAGGCGATATGCTTGCAGACACGCTGGCCAGCCTGGAGGACAAAGCGCCCAAGCCGACCTACCTTGTCGTTGGCATGATGGGCCAGAAAGATGCGCTGGGCTTCCTGGCGCCATTCCGCGGGCTGGTCCGTGCGATCTACACGGTGCCAATTCCTGGCGCGCATGAAGCCCCGCACTCGGAGGAAGCTCTCGCTGAAATTGCTCGCAACGCCGGTCTCAATGCTGCTGACCGTCCAGGCGTCAGAGAGGCGTTGGAGACCATTGCGGCGCTGCACGATGGCGAAAAGCGTGTGCTGATCTGTGGTTCGCTTTATCTGGCCGGCCATGTCCTCGCAATGCAGGAAGGCACGACCGCGCAGTCGAACTGATCAGACTGCCAACAGATCAATGTCCCGGCCTGATGTTCTGCGTGCCAGCACCGCCGGCACGAGCGGCCAAGGTTGAAACATCTCGTTGTTGCCTTCATCGCTCACGATAACCTGAACACCGCACGCGTGCGCGAGGTGTACACCTTTCGACTAAAGAACCAGACTATCCAATGCTCCCCTGGCTGGCAGGAGTGAACGGGAAGGAGTATGACTGGGGCCATCCGCCCCAAAGAACATATTGGCAATGCCGGCCCGCCTGACGAAGGCCGCTTACAAGGCTTAATAAAGGAGAGAAACGCATGCAACACGTTGCAATGGACAAGCTGAACGCCAAGCAGGTCATCAAGCCTCGCTACGAGAACTTCATCGGCGGCAAATGGGTCGCTCCGGTCCGCGGTCAGTATTTCCAGAATATTACTCCGATCACCGGGCAGAATGTCTGCGAGATCGCACGTTCGACTGCGGAAGACATCGAGCTTGCGCTTGATGCTGCGCACAAGGCGCGCGAAGCATGGGGCCGCGCCTCGCCCGCGCAGCGCTCGGCCGTTCTGCTCAAGATTGCTGATCGCATGGAGCAGAACCTCGACATTCTTGCCCTCGTAGAGACCATCGACAACGGCAAGCCGATCCGCGAGACGACCCACGCCGACCTTCCGCTCGCCATCGACCACTTCCGCTACTTCGCCGGCTGCGTGCGCGCGCAGGAAGGCACCATCTCCGAGATCGATCACGATACGGTAGCTTATCACTTCCACGAGCCGCTCGGCGTCGTAGGCCAGATCATTCCCTGGAACTTCCCGCTGCTGATGGCTGTGTGGAAGCTGGCACCCGCCATGGCCGCCGGCAACTGCATCGTCCTGAAGCCGGCCGAACAGACCCCGCTGAGCATCATGGTGCTGATGGATATCATCGGCGACCTGATCCCCGAAGGAGTCATCAACGTCGTCAATGGCTTTGGCATCGAGGCTGGCAAGCCGCTCGCCCAGAACAAGCGCATCTCCAAGATCGCGTTCACGGGTGAGACGACCACGGGCCGTCTCATCATGCAGTACGCATCGGAGAACATCATCCCTTGCACGTTGGAACTCGGCGGCAAGAGCCCGAACATCTTCTTCGCCGACGTCATGGACGCCGACGACGAGTTTTTCGACAAGGCGCTCGAAGGCTTCACGATGTTTGCGCTGAATCAGGGCGAAGTCTGCACCTGCCCGTCGCGCGCGCTCGTGCAGAAATCGATCTACGAAAAGTTCATGGACCGTGCGATTGCCCGCGTGCAGAAGGTGAAGCAGGGCCATCCGATGGACGCGACCACCATGATCGGTGCGCAGGCTTCCAACGATCAGATGGAAAAGATCCTCTCGTATATCGACATCGGCAAGAACGAGGGTGCTCGCGTTCTGACCGGTGGCTCGCGTCCCAACCTGGGCGGTGAGCTTACGAGCGGTTTCTACGTCACGCCGACCGTTCTGGAAGGCAACAACAAGATGCGCATCTTCCAGGAAGAGATCTTCGGACCGGTTCTCTCGGTGACGACGTTCGATACGCCTGAGGAAGCACTGAAGATCGCCAACGACACGCTGTACGGCCTTGGTGCTGGCGTATGGACCCGCAATGGAACGCGCGCCTATCGCTTCGGCCGCGAGATCCAGGCCGGCCGCGTGTGGACCAACTGCTATCACTTGTACCCCGCGCACGCCGCGTTCGGTGGCTACAAGCAGTCGGGCATCGGCCGCGAAACGCACAAGATGATGCTCGACCACTATCAGCAGACCAAGAACATGCTGGTCTCCTACAGCCCGAAGGCGCTCGGCTTCTTCTGATGCCTTCCAGTGACGTCCGAGTAAGCTGATCGGGGGCGGCTCTCATCAAGGGCCGCCCCTTTTCACATCATCTACAAAGATATCGAAAATCCAGAATACTTGAGCGGAGACCAAGCCGATGCCGGCACGGCCTACATTACGGTCGCTACTGCAGCTTCCGAACGAACCACAGCCCCTCTCCAAATCGGCGCTGATCCTGATCGACTGTCAGAACACCTATCGCGAAGGCGTCATGCAGCTCGAAGGCGTCGAGCCGGCATTGAAGGAGTGTGCCGCGCTTCTGGCCCGAGCGCGCGATGCTGGTGCGCCTGTCATTCACATTCAGCACGATGCCGGCCCCGGCTCGCCCTACGATACGAAGGCGCACATCGGCAGTATTGCGGACGTTGTTGCCCCCAAGGCTGGTGAAAAGGTCATCACCAAGGCCTACCCAAGTTCCTTCGAGAAAACCGACCTCGACGCGGAGCTGAAGCGTCTGGGCGTGACAGATCTCGTGATCGCTGGGTTCATGACGCATGTCTGCGTGAACTCTACATCGCGGGCAGCGTTTAATCTGGGTTACCGTCCCACGGTTGTGGCGTCGGCGACGGCGACGCGCTCGCTTCCAAACCCCATCGGCAGCGATCTGCCGGCGCAGGAGGTGCACGAGGCGGCTCTTGCAGCGCTTGCCGACATATTCGCCATCGTCGTGCCGGATGGGAGCAAGGTGCCGACCTGACGTTTGGCGTCACGGATTGCGGGTTGCGGAGCGGCTCGCGTTCGCTAAAGTCTCTCATAGGAAGACCGGCCGATGACGCTTGCACGGATCTCAGCAACGCTCGAAGCGCGTAACGCCATTATCCGCGCGCTGGAAGCCTATGGTCCGCTGATTTTGCACACCAGCGGAGGGCGTGTTGGCGGGCGGATGTTTCCCATCTGCCTTCCAGCCGGTGCCTTGCGCATCGGGGCCCGCGATCATCTTCTAGGCGAAGTGGAAGGCGTTCAGGTTTACGAGATGGAGGATCGCGATGGCACTTGGCGTAATACGGCCTCCACCTATATCCTGGATGTGGCCCAGGGACCTGCCATAGGTTTTTCGATTGCCGCCGGGCCCGGGCAGCGCTTCACGCTGCGCAAAGCCGGACACGACAAACATGATCCATCAAACAGGTGTTGCAATGAGCCCTAATATTGTTCAGCGAGTCAGTTCGACACCGGAAACAGACAAGCTCGTCGCGAAGCTGGTCGGTATTCACGGGCCTTTGCTGTTCCACCAGTCAGGCGGCTGTTGCGATGGCTCGGCTCCCATGTGCTACCCGCGCGGCGAGTTCAAGGTCGGTGCGCAGGATGTCTACATGGGCGAGATTGCGGGACAGCCCTTCTATATGGGCAAGTCGCAGTTCGAGTACTGGCAGCACACGGCGCTGATCATCGACGTGGTGCCGGGCCGTGGCTCGGGCTTTTCGGTGGAGAGCCCCGAGGGCGTGCGTTTCCTGACGCGCTCGCGCGTGTTCACTGACGCCGAGTATGATCTGCTTGATCGCATCGGGCCTCCACCGACCGGCGCCGAGCATCCGCCTGTTTTATAGACGATCGAAGCCCGCGATCGCGCAAGCGTACACCAGAAGAACCATGAGCTCAGGTTCATCTGCCACCGCGTCGTGCCCACAGGTTCAGATTGCCACCGGAAATGGCTGGGATATGCTCTTGGTATCCGATGCGGTTCCCGGTGTGTTACGGTGTTTGATATCGAGCAACTGCTGCTCGCAATGAGCCAACTGAAGTGCTGCAAGCGCTGCCGCCACGCTTGGTTCAGCGACTATTCGGAAATCGGCTACTGCAAGCTGGCATACAACGCGCACGCAAGCATGCCCAAACTGATCGAGGAGCTGCACGTGTGTGATCATTTCCTAACGCCGTCTTCCCGCTCCGGCGATAGCCAGACGTGAGGTCAAAAAGGAAGGCCCGCGCGGTTGTGGCGTGCAGGCCTTCACTCACTCAAATCTGAAAACAAGCCCGCGCTGGAACGGTCTCCAGAGCCGGTCAGGCGATCACGCTCTGCGTGATCCAGTCCTCAAGCTTCTTCTTCTGGACGATGGCGCCTGTGTGCTGGGCGGCAACCTTGCCGCCCTTGAAGAGGAGCAGCGTGGGCATTGCCCGAATGCCATAGGCACCCGTCACTTTGGGGTTTTCATCAACGTCGACTTTGACGACCTTGACCTTCCCCTTGAGTTCTGCAGCCACCTGATCAAGCGCAGGCGCCATGGCCTTGCACGGGCCGCACCATTGCGCATGGAAATCAACGAGAACAGGCTCGCTGGATTTCAGAACTTCCTGCTCGAAGCTTGCATCGGTAACGGCGTTGGCCATGCTAGTTCTCCTGGTAGGGCCTCAAAATGAGCACCCCTCATTATCTCACCGGGCCAGACGTCTCGTACAGGCCCTTAACTGGTCGCAGCATAGGTAGGAATTGCCTCACGGGGCGTCAAGGCTGGCAGGGTCCAAGTCCCACAACTGCCGGATATAAGTCTGTATCACGGTATTGGGCACCTCCATCAGGCGCGCTCCGTCCGTCCACAGCAGAGCCGCGCGGATCTGCTTGCCGGGATAGATCTCGCCAAGCGCCAGGACGTAGGCAGCAAGCTGGTAGAGGTAGGCGGGCGCCACCGCCTCGACTCGCAACGGCGGCGGCCTGTTGGTCTTGTAATCGACCACCAGAACCTCACGCTCCAGGACGGCGAGCCGGTCGATCTGGCCGTTGAGCTTGAGCGCGGGGCCGGTACCTGCCGGACGCGGCAGCGTTGCGGCAATGGCGACTTCCGCGCGGCTGTCGGGACTGAAGATGGGCGCGAACGCGGGGTCGGTCAGCACAGCCAGTGCTTCCTTGACGATGCTAGTGCGTGCGGCCGGGGACAGGCCGGCGCCGCGGCGTTCGATGAAAGCAACGGCAGCGGCTTCGCGCTTTTCCGGCGGAATGTGAGGCAGATGTTCCAGCAGCGCGTGTGTCAATGTCCCGCGAAGGAAGCGGCCGCCTGCCGCGAGGCGCAACGGCGATGGCCGGTCGAAACTGTCTCCCGGTGGCTTGTCCTGGCGATAGGCGGGTTCGCCCTCAGTGTCCGGCGCATACGGCTCCAGCCGCGAAGGCGCCAAAGGCACGGCAAGTTGCGGCTCGGCGGCCGCGCGCTTGAGTGCGAAACCGGGCAATGCGAGGGCCGAGTGATTGGCGAGTGCGGTGTCCTTGGGTGTTTCAGGGGCGGAAATCTGCGGCGTCTCCAGCCGGCGCACGTCATTCCCGTTCGCCACGCATGATGTCAGCATCGGCTCCAACGCCCCGGCGATCAGATCGTACCAGCAATCCGCCGGGCGACGCTTGCGGCCTTCGAAGCCGGCGACGTACAGGCGATCGCGGGCGCGGGTCATGGCGACATAGAGCAGGCGGTTGCGCTCTTGCGCATCGCGCGCGGTCTTGGCGTTCGCGGCCTCGCGAAGTCCCTCAAGGCTGGAGGTGCCTTTCACGGCCCATACGACCGGCGCGGGAAGAGCCGCCTGCCGCACAGCCGACTCCAATGCAAGCAACTTGAGGCCGGGGCTGTCGCCGTTCGCCGTGGTGCAGGTGTCAGGCAGAAACACGATGGGAGCTTCCAGGCCCTTAGCGCCATGCACGGTCATCACGCGCACCTCGTTTCGCCCGTGCTCCATGTCATGTTTCACTTCATGCCCCCCCTGGCGCAGACTTGCCAGGAAGCCCGTCAGCGACGGCGGCGCGCCATCATCGTAGTTCAATGCAAGTTCCAGAAACTCGTCGATGGAATCGGCGGCTTCGGGGCCCAGCCGGTTCAACATCGACGCTCGCCCACCATCGCGATCCAGAAGCGCGGAATAGAATTCGAACGGCGGAATGAAATCCGCCTTCGATCGCCAGCGCTTCAATGTTTCAGCGGCCGGGCGGTACCGTGACGTGCTCTCCGCATGGGCAAGAAACGCCTTCCACAACGCCCCCTTGCGGCGTGGCGCGATCGCCAGAAGGTCGTCGTCGGTAAGGTTGAAAAGCGGGCCCTTGAGAACCGTCGCCAGTGCCAGATCGTCTTCCGGTAATGTCAGGAAGTCGCCAAGCGCGATCAAATCCTTGACCGCGATCTGATCGGTCAGATCGACGCGGTCGGAGCCCGCAACAGGAATACGGCGTGCCTTCAAAGCGGCCACCATCGGCACCGCGAACGGATTGCGCTTGCGCACAAGAATGAGGACATCACCCGCGGTCACCGGCTTGCCCGTCGAGGGCAATACTTCGCCCGACTTCAACCAGCCGTCGATGGTGGCGGCGATGCGCTCGGCCAAGCGGTTTGCAGGCGCGCGCGCGCTGGTTTCCGACAGCGGGTCCCAGGGGTCAGTGTCCTGGTCCTCGCCGTGCGTCTCGGGCTCCCACAGCTCAACCAGGCCCGACGCGCCGAACCGGCTGGCGATGTGGCGAATGGCCCGGCCAGGAGAGGCGGTCAGCCCGGGCGTTCGATTTTCGTCGGCGAAGACGCGATCGACGGCGTCGAGCACCGGCTGCACGGTGCGGAACGAAAGATTAAGTGGCACGTCATGCCAAAGCGCTTCCGCTTGACGCGCCATTTCGGCGAATAGCTCGCCCATCTGCTTGAAGCGTTCAGGCTGCGCACCCTGGAAGGAGTAGATCGACTGTTTTTCGTCACCGACCGCGAATAGCGTGCGGATCACGTCCTCGCGCGCGCCGCTGCCGGAGAAGAATTCACGCGCCAGCGCCTCGATGATGGCCCACTGCTCGGGGCTGGTATCCTGCGCTTCGTCGACCAGGATATGATCGAGGCCGCCGTCGAGCTTGAACAGCACCCAGTCGGCGGATTGAGAGGTGGAGAGCAGGCTGATCGTGCGCTCGATCAGATCGTCGAAATCGAGCGCGGCCGCCGCCCCCTTCGCTTCCTCGTAGAATTGCAGTGCGCGATCCGCCAGCCGGTACAACGCCAGCGTCGCCTCCACGACGGTGATCGCCTTCAACTCGCTGGTCAGCGCGAGCATCTGGGTTTGTGCGCGCTGCGCCAGAGTAAGCAGGTCCGGCCGGCTGTCCGCCAGCCCGTTGGTCATGAGCCTGTCGCGCGCTGTTTCCGATGCAGTCAGGAGATAGTTGCAGACCGCCTTGGCGCGCTCTTTCGCGGTGCGCGCGGTGAGCGCATTGGCAAGCGATTTGCTCGAGGTCACGTCCGACTTCGAGCCGCCTGCGAGATGATCGCGAAGCGTGCGCAAGGTGTCGTCATCGAGGAGCTGCGCGCGCTCTTCCTCAATGGCCGAGCGGGTCATACCCTGGCGGACGCGAAAATGGCGGCGCAGCAGGCGTTCGGCGCCCGTGAACGGATCGGCGTGACGGCCTTCCTCGATGCGGCTCGCCTGGCTCAACCATTTGCGCTCGGCGATCATGCGCGTCAGCAACTCATCGAAGCCGGCATCGGATGCATAGCCGACGGCCACGGTGAGCGCTTTGCCGAGAGGGCTCTCCGGCCTTGCCGTCGCCTGCGCGATCGTTGCGTCGATGGCCCGTGTGACGATCTCGCGCTTCTTGGCATCATCCAGGATGCGGAAGCCCGGCGGCACATTGGCTTCGAGCGGAAAGCGCTGCAATAGCCGCTCGGCGAAAGCGTGGATAGTCTGCACCTTCAAGCCGCCGGGCGTCTCGATGGCGACCGTGAACAGAGTGCGCGCACGGGCGAGATCGCTTGCACTTGGCTCAAGGCCCGTCAGCTTGGCGAGTGTCGCTGTGAGGTACTCCTCCTCCGCCGTTACCCACTCCGCCAGCTTGTCGAAGACGCGCTTCGACATCTCGGCCGCTGCCGCCTTGGTGTAGGTGAGGCAGAGAATGCGCGCAGGTGGCGTGCCGGCAAGCAGAAGCCGCAGCACGCGGTTGGTCAGCACATGTGTCTTGCCGGTCCCTGCGTTCGCACTCACCCAGGCAGAGCCGGAGGGATCGGCGGCGTTACCCTGCGCGCGTTCCGTATGGCGGTGGGCGGCATTGATTTCCTCGCGGTCAAGAGGTTTGCTCACGGAGCTCACTCCTCCTCGTCCGTATGCGCCGACCACTCGGCGACGCGCGCCAGCGTCGCGTAATCGTCGTAGTCGTAGCGGAAGCCTGCGCGGCGCAGCGCCTGATAGGGCGTTTCGGGATCGTCGTAGCGTGTGATGAGCTGTTCCAATCCCGCGCGCGCGGCCGCGGCGAGCGCCGCCACATCGCCGTTGGAGACGATTTTTTCCTCACCCGGCGGCTCTCCGCCTGAGGCCCGAATGTAGCGCAGCGCGGACACGGGCTTGCCGGCAAGGCCAGGAAAGCCCGTGTCCCCAAGCGCGATCGCCGCCTCCAGCGGCAACTGCGGTGCGCGTGTGGACTGTACGGCTTTCGGCGCGGGCGCCTGACCCGTCTTGTAGTCGGTGATGATGAGACCGTCCGTGCTGTCATCGATACGGTCGGCCCGAGCAGTGAGCCGGAATGGACCGCTTGGCGCATCAACGATGAGGCTGCCGGAAATCTCTGCGGCGACGGCCGTAACCTGCTGGCGCCGCGCAGGCTCGGTCTCGGCGAACCATGCGAGGAAGCGTGACAGCCGCGGCAGCCAGAAAGCCGCAACCCGCGGATGGCCGGTATAGTCTTCCAGAACGTCACGCGCGATTGCCTGCAATTCTTCAAAGAGATTTTCGGGAAGCCGGTCAGGGTGGCGTTTGGCGAACTCAGCGAGCACTTCATGGACGAGGCCGCCGCGCAGGCTCTGGTCGGGCGCTTCGCCGAGGGCGGCGAGCGGCTCCAGCTCCAGAATCTGGCGGGCGAAGATCGCATAGGGATTGCGGATCCATTCTTCGACGCGCGTCACGCTCATCTTGCGCGGACGCAGCTCAAGAGCCGGCCGGGGTTTGGGTGCGCTGATGCGCAGGCGTGGCGCATCGGGCAGGCCGTCGCGTGCGCGGGCCCAGTTCAGCCATGGCTTATCGGGCTTCAGCGCGTCCTTAAGCTCGGCTCCTGCAAGCAGTGCGTTCAGACGCATCAGCCAGCGCGACGGCACTGTCGGCACGCCGTTGATCTTTCCCGCCCGCGTCAGATACACGCGCTCCGCGCCCACGAGAGAAACGAAATCATGGGCGGCGCGGCCGATGTCCTCTTCCGGTGAGGGGAGTTTCAATTGCGCGCGCATGGGCCGGTTGAGCCACGCGCCGGGATCAGCCGATTCCGGCCACGTTCCTTCGTTGAGCGAGCCGAGCACAACAATGTCTGGCTGCTGCAGCCGCGCCTCGAAGGGACCCCAAATCGAAACGCGGGGATGAACCGGCGTGCGCTCGCGGACATTCTCGCGCGCCAGCAATGCGCGATAGAGATCGGCATAATCGGCGGCATGGATTGCGGGCGAGGGCATGGAGTCATCGATGAGCCCGACGAAGAATGTGTTGGCCGCCTCTCCGGCCTCGTTTTGCCACAGGGGATTGACGGGCGAGGCAACGAGCTGGCCCGGCTCCGGCGCGAGCTGTGCCAGATTCTCGGCCGCGGCGACGTGGGCGGCCGCATAGTCCTTGAGCGGGCGCTGCGCCGTACTGTCCGCGTAAAGGGCGCTCAAGGGTGCGAAGGCCTCGGTAAGGCGCGCAACGAGGTCGCGCGCACCTGCGCGATCCTCATCCCACAGCCTGCGCACGGCGCGATGCTGGATCGCATCTTCCAACGCGAGCTTGTCGGCATGGTCGAGCGCAGCCTTGATGCCGACGAGACCGCGGCCGAGATAAGGCGCGCGGAAGGCCATAAGCTCCAGCGCGCGTCCGAAACGACGGATGTCGAAGGGTTCCAGGCCGACGCGGCAGAGCGGATGCTTCAAGAGCGCCATCACTTGCGCAGGGGCGAAGTCGCTGACGGCTGCGTCTATGACGAGGTTGAGGAACGTGCCGGGTACGGTCTTCGCGAACGGACGGCCCGCGCTGTCGTCCACGCGAATGCCCCAGCTTTGCAGGCGGATGGCAACGCGGCGTGCAAGCAGCCGGTCAGGTGAGACGAGGGCAGCGGTGCGTCCTGGCATTTCGACCGCTTCGCGCAAGATGAGTGCGACGGCCTCCGCCTCATCAGGTGCGCTCGGCGCTTCGATGAGCGACATGCCGGTGAGCGCGCTCCTGATTTCGTCCCGGTCGGCTGTCTTAGTGAAGTGATGCCAGCGTTCAGTGGTGGCGGATGGGCGCATGGCTTCGCTCACGAGGCGCGCGCGCCCTGACCGGATCTTGGACGCGCGCTGGCCCGGTAGAACTTTAACGTCGGATCGCGTGACGCCGAGCTGCTCGAGCAGCTTGTGCAATCCAAATTGCGGATGCTCGGGTGAACAAGCCACGGCCCGCCAGCCCGCTTCGTCGAGATCAAGATCGAGGGCTGGCAGCACGATGGCGCCATGAGGTGCGCTCGCCACCGCACGCATCAGCGTGACGGTGGCCGGGATCGATCCGGTCACGCCGGCCACGACGACCGGCCCGCCGGAGGCCGTGGCGGCGATTCGCGCGGCCTCTGCCGTAATAAGCGCGTTGCGCCGCCCGACGGCGGAGACAAAGCCGCGCTCTTTCAGATAATCCGGCCAAGCGTGCGTGACGATGCGCAGGAAGTCGACCGTCTTCTGCCAGTGCACGGCGTACGTTTCTGGCACCAGCTCCTTCAGATCGGTGAAGGCGACGCCCTCCGTCTCCAGCATGTCCATGAGGCGCGCGAGTTCGGCCGCCAGCGCCGCGGCTTGTGCTGGCGTGTTGGAGCCGGCGCTGCGCTCATCGGGATCGGCCTGCGCCAACACGTTGCGCCAGCGCAGGACGAGTTCCATAAGCGTAAGCGTGCGTTCCAATGGCGAGACAGCGGGCGGAAGATCGAGCAAGTCTGCGCCGAGCGTCGTGAGCCCGGCGAGTCCGGACAACAATGTGAGATCCTCCTCGCCCTCCGAGATCGGACGAATGCGCGGCATCAGCAAGGCGCGCGCGCCCGAGACGGAAAGGAACGCGTCCTGCAAGGCGCGTGCGGCGCGGCGCGTGGGCAGCAAGAGCGTGGTGTCAGGCAGCTCCAGCGCGTTGGGAGCCTTGCCACCCGGAACCGGAAGGTCGCCCTCGATGAGCGCTTGGGCGAGTCGTTGAAGGAACGGCTCGCCTGCAGGTACGGTGAAAATCGAGGTCATGGGCTCGCTCCCGGACGGCCCCTAGCGGCAGGAGCGTCTTCGCGAAGGCGCGCCTCGGCCTCCTTCAAAGCTTGAGGATCGCCGACGTGCATCCACGTGCCTTCCAGGCGAATGCCGAACACCCGTCCGCGTGCGATTGCGGCATCCCAGGACTCGTTGAGCGAGAACTTGCCGGAAGGCGCGCCGTCGAGCAGACGTGGATGGGCGATCGAAACGCCAGCGAAGACGAACGGCGCGCTTAGCGCGCCGGTGCGCCGCGTGAGCCGGCCTTCCGCGTCCATGAAAAAATCGCCGCAGCCGTCATAACCGAGGCTCGTCGCGGTTGGCGCCAGGAGCATCAATGCGTCCATGCGCGCCTCATCCCACGCGTTCAGGAGCTTGTCGAGGTTGCTGACGGGGCCTTCGATCCAGACACTGTCGGAGTTGTGGATGACGAAGGAGTGAGGACCGATCAAGGGCAGGGCGCGCACCGCGCCGCCGCCAGTCTCCAGCAGCACGCCGCGCTCGTTCGATATGGCGATCTTGGGCACCTTACGCGACGCGAGATGAGCTTCGAGCAGATCGGCGTGATGATGCACATTGACGATCGCACGTGTGATACCCGCAGCGGCCAGCCTGTCGAGGGCATGGTCGATAAGGGGTTTGCCTGCGAGCCTGACCAGCGGCTTGGGCAGGGTGTCGGTGAGCGGGCGCATGCGTGTTCCCAGGCCTGCAGCCAGAACGAACGCTGTCGTTGGCCGCTCAGTCTTTGTCATAAAGATCGCTCCCGCGGTCTGGTCAGATATCGAGCGGGCGGGTGCGTCCCTCCGCCGGGAAATGCGACTCATACCACGCCGCCAGCGGCGCCAATCCGGCGTGGGCCAGATCCCGCGCCAGATATCCCCAGATCCTGGGGATATGGGCCAGATACTGGTGCTTGCCATCGCGCTTGGCGAGGCGCGTGAAGATGCCGAGGATCTTGGTATTGCGTTGTGCGCCAAGAGCGGCGTAGGCGTAACGGAAGGCCGCCTCATTGAAGGCGGGATCTTGAGCGGCCACGCGCGCGATGTAATGCGCAAGAAGCTCCGACTCGATCGTGGATGCAACATCGACGCGCGCGTCCTGCAGCAGCGACACGAGATCGTAGGCGTGCGGGCCCAGGAGGGCATCCTGAAAATCGATGATGCCGACATCGTGCGGCGGCGCGCGGTCATCGAGCGCGATCAGATTGGGAGAATGATAGTCACGCAGTAGCCATCCCCTCGGCATAGCGTCGAGCTGTGTGAACACGGCCTCCCAAAGATTGTTGAACGATGCACGGATGCCGCCGGAAACTTCAGCGCCGTGAACGGCCGGCCAGTACCAGTCGAGCAGCAATTCGGCCTCGATACGCAGCGTGCCGTGGGTCACGGGCGGCAGCGTATAGCTGGAACCGTCCGGCAGCGGCATCGTCTGTGGCGGTGGGTAGGCGCGAAGGGCAACGAGTGTATCCGTGGCCCGTTTCCATAGCGCCCGCTGATCGGCTCCATGGGCGATTTCGCGGCCAAACACGCCATCCCCCAGATCCTCGATCAGAAGGAAGCCTTTCTCGAGATCGTGGGCGAGAATGCGTGGCGCGGAGAAACCTTTTACCTGCAAAGCCTCCGCGATGGCGACGAAGGGACGAACATCCTCCGCCAGAAACGCGATGCGGCTGTAGGGCAATCCATCGCGCACCGGCGGACCGTCGGGCTGCTTTGGAGAATCCATCAGGATGGCTTTGCCGCCGTGAGCCTTGGCGGTGCGGGCGTAACGGCGCGGTGATGCATCGCCCTGGAGATAACTTAGACGGCTATCAGGCGCTCCCCATCCTTCATGGTCGAGAAACGTGCGGATTTCGACAAGCCGTTGCAGACGCGGGGCAAGCGCCGGCGTTGCCGACAGCGCCACATCGCGCGTATCGGCATTTTCGGTTTCCGACAGGCGCAGCGTGAAGCGCTCGCGCGGCAACAGATCGCCGGCGCGTTCCGGCCATTCGATAATCGCGATGCCGCGGCTCAACGCGTGATCAAGCCCCAGCTCGTTGAGCTCGTCAGGCGTGCCGAGGCGGTAAAGATCGAAGTGTGCGATCTCGAAGCGCGGGGCCTCGTAGCTTTGCACAAGCGTGAACGTCGGGCTTGGAATCTCCATGCCCGGTGTCTGTGACAACGCCTCGATCAACGCGCGCGCGAACGTGGTCTTGCCCGCGCCAAGGTCTCCTTCCAGCGCCAGTAGATCGCCGGGCTTGAGGGCGAATGCGACATCCTGGGCGAGTCGCCGCAATGCGCCTTCGGTGAGGTTGGGAAAAGTCTCGACTGTCATCATGCGGCGGAAAGATTACGCCGTGCGCTTGGCTCTCGCCAGTGCCGGGTAGCCGCTGTCCTCAACGGGAAGCAGGCGTTCGGGAATGCGGACTGTGACCCGCGTGCCGCGGTTTTCCTCAGATTCGATATCGATGGTGCCGCCGTGCAGCTCCACGAGGCTCTTGACAATCGAAAGTCCCAGACCTGCCCCTCTGTGCTTGCCGCCCCGGCTGCCGCTGACGAAGCGCTGGAAGACGCGGCCCAGCTCGGCCTTGGGAATGCCAACGCCATGGTCCTCGACACAAAACGCAATGGCGCCGCGGTCGCGCCAGCAGGTGATGTCAATGGTGGCGCCGGACTTTGAGAAGCCAACGGCATTCGACAGAAGATTGTAGAGGACCTGGCGCATGCGGGCTTCGTCCGCCATGAACTCTGTCACATTGTCGGCAACGGCGATGTCGATGGTGAGCTTGGCGCGCACCGCCCGCTCGCGGATGCCGAGGATCGCGCTATCGATGATGCCGCGAACGCCGACAGGCTGCAATTTCAGTTCGAGGCTGCCCGCGTCAATGGTGGCAAGGTCGAGAATATCGTCGATGATGGCGAGCAGAGTCTTCGACGAAGACATGATGTCGCCAACGTATTCGCGCTGCTTGTCGTTGAGATCGCCGATGAAAGGCGAGGCGAGCATCTCCGAGAAGCCGATGATGGTCGTGAGCGGCGTGCGCAACTCATAGGAGATGTGTCCGATGAACTGTGTCTTCAGACGGTCGCCGGCGACGAGAGCTTCGTTGCGCTCAACAAGCGCCCGCTCGGCGCGCTTGGCGTCCGTCACATCCGCGAAGGTGAGCAGCGTCGCGCCATCCGGTAGCGGGCTCAGCGCATAATCGATGAAGCTGTTGTCGGCGCGCTGCATCTGGCCCTCGAAAAGTGTGCGCTCGTCGAGGAATGCGGTGACGGCTTGCCCGATGCGCTGCCAGATCTGTACGTCGTGATGAAGACGCGACGCGAGGCGGATGATCTCCTCGACGTGGGGCAACTCGCTAAGAGTACGCGCAGGAATGCCCCAGATGCTCGCGAACGCCGGGTTGAAGATCTTGAGCCGTCCGTCGGTGCCGAACACGGCAACCCCTTCCTTGAGGCTGTCGAGCGTTTCGCTCTGCACGTCGATGAGGGTTTTGTAGCGGCTTTCGAGTGCGAGGGTCTTGGTCTCGTCGGAGAACAAATACGTCACGCCGCCATCCTGACGGCGTTCGGCGATGACATGCAAGATGCGCCCGTCGGTCAGATGCCACCGCGTCTCGAATGCCTTGCCTGACTGATAGCAGTCGAGGATCTCCTTCTTCCAGGCGCGATAATCAACAACGGGCGGCAGCTTGCCCTGCTCGCGCAGCCGGTCGAGTATCACCCCGTCGGTGGGGCGCTCCTTGAGCCAGCCGGGATCGATCTGCCAGAGCCGGCAATAGGCTTCGTTGAAGAAGACAAGCCTCTGATCGCGATTGAAGATGACGACACCTGTCGAGACCTGATCGAGCGTGCGGTCGTAGGCTGCGATCTGGCGTTCCAATTCTCCCTGAACCGTCTCGATGGCGGTTGCGTCTATTGCGGCACCCGCTGAAATGCCCTCGACGGGCAGAACGACGATGTCGTGGGGTTTGCGCTCGCCGCCCGCCACGATGTGCACGCGGTCGCGGTAATAGCGGCCCTGGGAGAGGGCCTTGACCACAGCGCGCCGGTCGCGGCTGTCGAGCAGTTCCATCTGGCGGTCAAGGACTTCGGCTTCGCTGCTGGCTTCGACGGCGGCGACGTATGCGGCGTTGACCCAGTTTATTCGCCCGTCGGCCCCGCGCAGCCATGCGGGCATGGGCAGCGTGTTGAGCAGGGCATGACTTGAGCGGATGTCGCGCGCCAACATCTGGTGGGATTCCAGAACGTGAGACAGCTCGAGTTTGTATCCAGAGATATCTTTGAATCGCAGTACAGCCCGCCCACCCGCGGCGCGGCCTTCCGCCTCGACCTGGCCACCGGCGTTGGTGCGCAAGATGACGTTGAAGGCGCGGCCTTGGGCAAAAAGCTGGTCGAGTGCGCTTTTCAACGACTGTGATGCGACCGGTTCCAGCCATTGCCCGAAGCGCAGAATTTCGCCCTGATGCTCAGGGAGGCCAGGAATGCCGCTCAGCGTGTGGGCAACGATGCGCACCGCCTGGCCCTGTTCCCAGAAAATCAGAACCTGCGGTTCGGCACGGATGATGGCGTCGGCGGAGGCCAGATTGCGCCGCAGCTGCTGGACCTCTGCCTTGGCATCGCGCGCTTCGCGGCGGGCCGAGCTCGTCATATGCCAGACGATGAGCCCCGCGATGAAGCCCGCGCCTGCAACCAGCGCAATGAGCGTGATGTGGCGCAGGTCGAGCGCGCCGGACTGGCTCTTGTCGCCCGCAATCACCGCGCCTAGCAGCATGGTGACACAGGCGGTCGCCGCAATCGCCAGCATGGCGAGTTGCCGCCGTGTCGTCGCTGTTTGTGCTTTGTTCGCGATCGCGCGCATGATGCCTGGGTTGTGATTAGAACGGGCCCGGCATGACAACGCGCCGACAATCGACGCCGGAGGGGAGGAGAGACAAGGGGACAAGGCGCACAGGCGCCTTGCGAATCATCTGCGATTATGCGGGGGCGGGCTGCGTCCTGCCAACCCGTGACGGCTGCGGAATGAGGCCTCGGGCGCTCTTTTCGGCCGACCCGTGCACGCCTGCGGCAGATATGTACCAGACGCGGCCTGTTCTAAGCGGCCGCGCCTAAGCTTCGCGTGCCCTGAGACGGAAAACGGGCGCCGGAGACATTCGTCCGGCGCCCGTTCGGTTTCGAAGACCACGGCAGGAGCCTGGCCTGCCGTCTCGAGCTCCCTCAATCAGTAGCGCCCTCAATCAGTAGCGGTAGTGGTCGGCCTTAAAGGGGCCTTCGGCAGGCACGCCGATGTAGGTGGCCTGATCGGGACGGAGCTTGGTGAGCTTGGCGCCGATCTTGGAGAGGTGAAGCATCGCAACTTTCTCATCGAGATGCTTCGGCAACGTATAGACTTTCTTCTCGTACCATTCCGGGTTCGAGAAGAGCTCGATCTGGGCCAGCGTCTGGTTGGTGAACGACGCCGACATGACGAATGAGGGGTGGCCCATGGCGTTGCCGAGGTTCACCAGGCGTCCTTCCGAAAGCAGGATGATGCGTTTGCCGTCGGGGAATGCGATCTCGTCAACCTGTGGCTTGATGTTGTCCCACTTGAAGTTCTTCAGTCCGGCAACCTGGATCTCATTGTCGAAGTGACCGATGTTGCACACGATGGCGCGGTCCTTCATGGCGCGCATGTGATCGATGGTGATGACGTCCTTGTTGCCGGTCGCCGTCACGAAGATGTCGGCGCGCGTCGCGGCATCCTCCATGGTCGTCACCTCGTAGCCTTCCATGGAAGCCTGAAGCGCACAGATCGGATCGATTTCCGAGACCATCACGCGGCAGCCCGCGTTGCGCAGCGACGCCGCCGAGCCTTTGCCAACGTCGCCGAAGCCTGCGACCATGGCGATCTTGCCGGCCATCATGACGTCGGTGCCGCGGCGGATGCCGTCCACGAGCGATTCACGGCAGCCGTAGAGGTTGTCGAACTTCGATTTCGTCACCGAGTCGTTGACGTTGATCGCCGGGAACAGCAGCTTGCCGTTCTTCTGCATTTCATAGAGGCGATGAACGCCTGTGGTCGTCTCCTCCGAAACGCCCTTGATGCTCTTGGCCAACGCGGCGAACCAGCCCTTCGGCTTCTCCTGGAGCGTTTTCTTCAGCAGGGCGAAGAAAATTTCTTCTTCCTCAGAGCCCGGCTTGTCGAGGAATGCGGTGTCGCCTTCTTCCGCGCGCAAACCCATATGCACGAACATGGTGGCGTCGCCGCCATCGTCGAGGATCATGTTGGGCATCCCGCCGTCGCTCCACTCAAACAGCTTGCGGGTATAGTCCCAATAATCCTTGAGGCTTTCCCCCTTCCAGGCGAAGACGGGAATGCCGGCGGCGGCGATGGCCGCGGCGGCGTGGTCCTGGGTCGAATAGATGTTGCACGACACCCAGCGGATGTCCGCGCCGAGGGCCGCGAGTGTCTCGATCAAGACGGCGGTCTGGATCGTCATGTGCAACGAACCCGCGATACGCGCACCTTTGAGCGGCTGCTTGGGGCCGTATTCGGAGCGTGTCGCCATCAGGCCCGGCATCTCCGTCTCGGCGATGGCAATTTCCTTGCGGCCCCACTCGGCAAGGCCAAGGTCCTTAACGATGTAATCGTCCTTACGGCTGCTCATATAGGCTCCCTTGAACATAGGTTGCTGCTGGTCGCTCATCCTGCCGGATGCAGCGGTCTGGCGCGCCGGAAGGCGCTAGAAAGGCAGCGCTGGATCTTTTGGCGCCACTGCCTGGGCAGCCCGCGCCGCCGGACCTATAGCCGAGCGGCCGATCACCCGCAACAAGATATAAACAACTCTTTATATGCTTCCGTCGGGGGGGGTGGCTTGGTGGAGCCGGAAGAGAGAAATGTGAGCAAGGTCAGTAATCGCAAAACACGGCGTGTATATCTTTAGTCAAAATTGGAGGCAACACCCAGGAAATACAGTAAATTCGGAAAATTTTACGGATCGTTTTTAGTGTTGTGAAATTCCTTTCAAATACATTGAGGCTATCGGGAGCTTTTTTCGAGCACGTTAAATTTTGCTGCAAGGAGACGGGTCATGCGGATTCGGGCGTCTGTTTTGGCCGGCCCTAACGGAAATAACGCATGTTTCGCCACCGCAGCCCGCAGCCGCTGGGCCGCCTTCAAGCTCAACGCGGCCGGCGACGTCGCGCTCATGTTCGGTCTTATTACGTTTGCGCTGTTCATGTTTATCGGCGCAGCCGTAGACCTCGGCCGGTGGATCAATGCGCGCACGGCGACCATGGACGCCATTGACGCGGCGGTGCTTGCGGCCGGCCGCGCGCTGCAGACCGGGGCGAGCCAGGAGGCCGCCAAAGAGATTGCGCGTCAGATTTATCTCAGCAACACGACGGGGCGGTTTCCCGTGCAGAACGATACCATTAATTTCGACGTTCGCGATAACGGCACGACCGTCGTGGCAACAGGCTATGCCCACATTCAAACGCCGTTCATGGGGCTCGCGGCCGTCGGCACGCTGCCGCTATTCGTTGCCTCCGAAGCACCTGAGGCAAAAACGGCCCAGAATTCCGCTGCCAACTACAATCGCGAAGTGGCGCTCATGCTCGACGTGTCGGGCTCCATGTGCACGCCGTGCTCGAAGCGCGACGACATGCGGGCGGCTGCGAAGGACCTTGTCGACATCATGATGGTGAACAATGACAAGACGGCCTACTGGTCGAAGATTGCCATCGTCGCATTCTCCGGTGATGTACGCCCGCCCGCCGGTCTTCTGGCGGCTGCCACTGATCCTGCATGGCCTTCCGAGCGTTCCTTTACCTATGAGACCGGGAGCAAGAGAAAGAAAAGGACGGAGACCGTCCAATACCCCCGTACAGAATGCGTTGCAGAGCGGAACGGTGACAACAAGTACACCGACGCAGGGCCGGGAGCCGGCAACTACGTGATGTCAACCTACACGCAGGACGGCGAGTGCGTCATCGACAGCGGCGCAATCGTATCACCGCTCAGTCTCGACAAGACGGAGATCAAGAAAAAGATCGATGCGCTCATGACGGGCGGGGGCACGGCCGGTCACCTGGGAACGGCGTGGGCCTATTATATGCTGTCTCCAAAGTGGAATGCAGTCTTGCCGCTCGCAAGCCAGGCGAGTTCTTACGATACGCCCAAGCTCAAGAAGATCGCCGTGCTCATGACCGACGGAGAATACAATCTGGAATACGATGCCAATGGCGTCGATACTTCTGACAATGTGGCCGGATCCTCGGCCAATAGCGTGAATTCGGCCGGACAGGCAATTGCGATTTGCAATGAGATGAAGAAAAGCGGCATTGACGTTTTCACAGTCGGTTTTGATCTGGGCGGCAACGCGACCGCGATCAACACCATGAATAAATGCGCGTCGGACGCATCGAAGTCCTATACCGTCGCGACGGGGGAGCAACTCCGCGCCGCGTTCCGTGATATCGCCATCCGGACGACAGAACTCCATCTGTCAAAATAGAAACTCCATCTATCAAAACGCAGGAAATAACGGCGGCCGCAATCCGTTTGCGCAGCCGACGGACGTTCTATCTCGCGAGTGGAATAAATTACGCGGGTTTGAAACAATATCTGATGATTTTCGATAGCTCTTCGTCAACCCTATAATTAGTTCAAATTCGAACTGTTAAGTTCTGTAAAGACTTTTGGCTTCATAACCGATGCAAGATCTTCGCATTGGAGCGAACCATGTCTAATTCTGTCCGTCCGTTGACCGACGAACTTCGGTCCACAACGCAGTCCGCGGCGAGCCGCTCAGCCGGTCTTTTGTCGCGGTTCAAGCGTTCCGAAAGCGGCAACGTCGCTATGCTCTTCGGCGTGATGCTTATGACAATGTGCCTGCTTATCGGCGGCTCCGTCGATATGGGCCGATGGCTCAACGCGCGCGATCAGACGTTTTCGGCCATCGACGCCGCCATCCTGGCTGCCGGCCGCGCGTTGCAGACCGGTGCGAGCCAGGCCGATGCCATCGCGCTTGCACAACGAGTTTACGACAGCAACACGAAAAAGCGCATCAAGGTGGTGAATGACAGCGTGCGCTTCACCGTGAAGGACGATGGCGCCACGATCGCGACGCTCGGACAGGTGTCGGTCAGGACGCCGTTCCTCGGCTTTGTGAACATTGAAAGCTTGCCGCTGTTTGCGAAAGATGAAGCCCCCGAGGCGACGACGGCGCAGGATCGTTATGAGCGCTTCAACCGCGAGGTCGCGATCATGCTCGACGTCTCGGGCTCGATGTGCTCGCCGTGCAGCAAGCGCGACGACATGAAAGTGGCCGCCAAGGATCTCGTGCAGATTCTGATGAAGAATAACGCCACGAGCGAATTCAAGGCGCGCCTTGCCATCGTTCCGTTCTCAGGCGACGTGCGCCCGGCACAGTCGATTCTGTCGCAGGTGACGGATCCGGCCGCGCCGTCAACGGTCACGAAGACGACTGGCTCCGGCAGTAAGAAGAAGTACTACACTTACACCAAGAGCAAGTGTGTGGGTGAACGGACCGGCGCGCAGAAATACACCAATGCCGTGGCGCAGTCGGGAGCCTATGTTCTTCCCTCCTACAGCGACTCGTCTTCCAACAACTATTGCGATATCTCGACCACCGCTACCGTACTGCCGCTCACTTTGGATCAGGACGCCGTCACCGCGCGGATCAATGGGCTGGCAACCGGCGGCGGCACTGCGGGCCATGTCGGCACGGCATGGGCATACTACATGCTGTCGCCGAGTTGGGGCAACATTGTTGGCAATGCGGCACGTCCGGCGGACTTCGCCACCGAGGGTCTCAAGAAGATCGCAATTCTGATGACGGACGGCGAATACAACCTCGAGCGTGACTCTCAGGGCGTGACGGTCGGCGATAGCGGCGCGGGCAGCTCGGCGAACGGCAAGACGTCGGCTCAACAGGCCGTCGAGATCTGCACGCGGATGAAGAACGACGGGATCGAAGTTTACACAGTGGGCTTCGACTTGGGCGGTAACACGACGGCGATCAACACGCTCAGTGCATGTGCGAGCAATTCGTCTCACGCCTATTTGGCGGACAGTGGCGAGCAGCTCAAGCAGGCGTTCCGCGATATCGCCATCAAGCTGACCGATCTCTACGTTTCCAAATAGGGTCCACTCCACCCTATGGAAAAAAAAAGGCCGGGGCACTTGCGGGAGCCCCGGCCTTTTTGTGTTCTGAAATTGGTGATGCTCATAGCGATGATGCGCTAGGCGTCCGCGACACACTCCTCGCCGAACCCCGCCTCCACGAGGGCCACAAGCGCCTGCAGCGCCTCGGGCCCCTGGGGGCCCTCGGCTACGATGTGCAGCGTCGAGCCGGGTCCCGCGGCCAGCATCATCAAGCCCATGATCGATGTGCCGCCCACTGACTGCCCATCGCGCATGACCGTGACGCGCGCGTCGTAGCTCTCGGCGCATTTGACGAACTTGGCGGACGCGCGCGCATGCAGCCCCTTGATGTTGCGGATAATGACGACCGCCTCCGGGCGTTTTGAGTTTTTAAGCTCGGGCATGGTCCTGGCGTCCTATTGCGAGCCGGCCAACTCCTGGCTCGCCACCTTTATATATTTGCGGCCCGCGTCGCGCGCTGTCGAGACCGCTTGCTCCAACGGCATTTCAGTGCGGATGCTGGCGAGCTTGACGAGAATAGGCAGGTTGATGCCGGCGATAACCTCCGCTTTGGTCTCGTCCATCACCGAAATGGCGAGGTTGGAAGGCGTGCCGCCGAACATATCGGTCAGAATAATGACGCCGTCGCCCTGATCAACCGCTTTGACCGCATCGAGGATCTGGAGCCGTCGCGCTTCCATGTCATCCTCGGGGCCGATGGCGACGGTTTCCAGGTCGGTTTGGCGGCCAACAACATGCTCAAGGGCGCTGCGAAACTCGGCCGCAAGCCCTCCGTGCGTCACAATGACAAGTCCGATCATGTGCAGTTGGCCATTCCTTGTGGGGCTCCGCTGCATGCCACCAATATTTGCGTACCGTCCTGCTTTCGCCGAATAACGCCGCTGCGTTGCGAAGCGGGCGGAGCCGATGCGCCGGGCGGAAGTTGGCAAGGGTTCGGCCAAATCGCAAGCGCATTTTGTACACCCGGGGTGCGGTGGTTCAGCCTGTTGCGGGAAGGCTGTGGCAGCCAAGAGCCAGTAGCAGTCTGATTGGGGCTGACGCTTCGTGAATTTTCAGCCGCAGCAGGGGTAGCTCAACCCCGAGAATCGGGACCATGGGCCAGGGGTCGGGCAGACGATCGGCGGCATCGCCGGATGGGACGAGGTCGACGACAAGGGCGAGCGGCATTGGCGGGCCGGCGGCATCGTTAACGCGAACGATGCCGATCCCCCTCGCCTCCAGCAGGCCCGCGATGCGCGCGGGGGCTGACGCGTAAAGCTTGCCTCCGCGCCGGGTGATCACGGTCTGATCATCGCTGACGAGGCTGGCCTGTTGAGGCAGAAGGGGGGTCGGCGCCAGTGCGATGCAGCGAAGCGTCAGATCTGACTTTCCTGCCCCCGATGGGCCGCGGATCAGGGCGACGCGTCCGCCGGCGGCAATGGCGCTGGCGTGGATTGTGACCGTCTCCAGACTATGCGGATCTAAATCAGGATGCGGGACGGCCAATCGTTCCTCCAGCCGGGACAAGGAGTGGGAGCCGAACCACAAACCGCGCGCCGCAGGCGCTGCCCTGCGCGTCGCGCCGGTTTTCGGCGAAAATCTCCCCCCTGTGGCTGAGCACGATCTCGCGCGAAATCGACAGGCCCAGGCCCGAGTTCTTGCCGCGCTTCGCGTCGGTCGCGGGACGATCGGAATAGAACCTCTCGAATATGGTGCTCAGGCGGTCTTCCGGAATACCAGGGCCGTGGTCCTCGACGCTCACTTCCACATGGCCCGATCGGCTCCTGGCCCGGATCGTGACGGTGTCCCCCTCAGGCGAGAACGAGAGCGCGTTGTCGATGAGGTTAGTGAAGACCTGGCCCAGCCGTCCGTCATTGCCGTTGACGGTGAGCTGCAACTCGCTGTCCACCGGATCGATAATCAACAGGATCTTGCGGGTATCGTCGCTCAAGAGATCGCGGAAAATACCGCAGACGTTTTCCAGAACGACGCGCACGTTGATGCGGGTCATCTGCTGGCGGGCAAGCTCGGCGTCCAGGCGGGAAGCATTCGACACGTCGTTGATGAGCCGGTTGAGCCGCTTCAACTCGTCCTGCACCTCCTTTACGAGCTCCATGCGGTCTTCATCCGTGCGCGCGTAAGCGAGCGCCTCGGCTGTGGAACGGGCAGCGGCCAGCGGGTTCTTCAGCTCGTGCGCCACGTCGGCGGCGAACTTCTCGCTTGCCTCGATACGCCGGTAAAGGGCGTTGGTCATGGCGCGGAACGCCCGCCCCATCTGGCCGACCTCGTCGTTGCGCCCGGCAAAATCGGGCAATTCGGCCTTGGCGGTGATGTTGTTGCTGACATTGTTGGCCGCTTCCGAGAGGCGGCTCATGGGGCCGGCAATGGCGCGCACGAGTAGGATCGAGGACACGATGGAGGCCAGAAAGGCGATTGCCGCGATCTGCATGATGAGCCAGCGTTCATCCCACAAGGTCTGGTCGATCTCGCCGGGCCGCGTCATCAACAAAAGCACAGCCAGGATCTTGTTGCCTCGTTTAACCGGTGCGGCAATGGAAACGATCTGCTGGCCCTTGCCGTCGAGCAGGAGGATCGGTGTTTCGACGCCTTCCTCCGCGGCCCGCTTCACCTCCGGATAGAGAAAGCCGTTGGCGGTGCCGAGTTCGCGATAAACCTTCAGTTCCTTGTTGTTCAGCCAGTAGTGGAACCGGGTCCAGAAGTTCTTCAGTCTTAAGGAATCGGAATCCGCCGGCTGGGTGGTGGCGTCACGGTCGGCTTTGCCAAACAGCGTATCGCTGTCGACGATGAGTGTGCCCTTTGGCGAGTAGATGCGGGCGATCAGATCCGTCGGCTGAATGAGCTTCTTGAGAACAGGCGTTGCGCGTTCGGGGCTTATGGGAAGCTCAAGGGCCGCAAAAGCGTCATCCCGGCGGGGCCGGGCTGGCGCGCCTTCCGGCAGGCGGTTGGGATCGAAGAGCGCGCCGCGGTTCTCATTGACCGCGCGGTAGGCGATCGCCTCTGCCGTAATGCGCGAAAGCGTGCGGACAACTTCGATCTTGGCGTCGAGCAGCCAGGCGTGTGAGAGGCTCAAATAGAGCATCCCAAGCAAAAGACCGAGCAGCCCCATGATGTTCGACATCAGGATGCGGCGGCCGAGACTGGCTCGGATGAAGCGGATGAGCGGTTGGCGGCCCCACCAGCGCGCCAGGGGCCCCTTGATGCTGGAGACGGAGGTACTCCAGGTACGGCGCGCTGCGCCGCCGGCATCCGAAACGGCCGCATCCGCACCGGCAAGCGCCGCCACCGCGGACGCTGGCGCCTTTGCTTCCATGATCCGTGCCGTCTCGGACAGGTCGTTCATGCCGGGCGCGCACCTTCATCTTGAGCGGCAGTCCTGCCGCGCCTGATCATTCCTTGAAACGGTAGCCAACGCCGTACAGCGTCTCGATCACGTCGAAGTCATCGTCCACCTGTTTGAACTTCTTGCGCAGCCGCTTGATGTGGCTGTCGATCGTGCGGTCATCGACATAGACCTGATCGTCATAGGCAGCGTCCATCAGCGCGTCGCGGGTCTTGACGACGCCGGGTCGGGTCGCCAGAGCCTGCAGAATGAGGAATTCGGTGACAGTGAGCGTCACCGCCTTGTTGTCCCAGTGGCAGGTGTGGCGCTCCGGATCGAGCTTCAGCTTGCCGCGTTCCAGGACGCGCTTGGATTCCTCCTCGGCAGGCACGCCATCCTTGGGGGCCACGCGGCGCAGCACAGCCTTGACGCGCTCTACGATCAGGCGCTGGGAGAAGGGCTTGGCGATGTAATCGTCGGCGCCCATCTTCAAACCAAAAAGTTCGTCGATTTCCTCGTCCTTGGAGGTGAGGAAGATCACGGGCATGGTCGACTGCTGGCGAACGCGGCGCAACAACTCCATTCCGTCCATGCGCGGCATCTTGATGTCGAAGATGCCGAGGTCGGCAGGTTCCTCAGTCAAGGCCTCAAGCGCCGATACGCCGTCGCTGTAGGTCCGTACCTTGTAACCCTCTGCCTCCAGCGCCAGGCGCAGGGAGGTCAGGATGTTGCGCTCGTCGTCCACCAGGGCGATCGTGCTTTTCTCTTTCATTGTTTCCTCTCGTGCCCAGGGGTGGGTCGGACCCGCTACGGGCGCTGTATGGTCGCATGATGAACCAATTGTGGCAGCGCCGAAATTCTAACCTTGACCCTGAATGCCACCTGAATAGGCGATCGGCTGGGGCAGCGGCAAGCGCAAGTGACTGTTGCCAGCCGGTTTCGCGACCAACTTATCCACTGCCTTGATGCCCGGCGCACAGATTCGTCCCGCATTCGGGCCTTGACAACATCTTGTGGGAAAATTGAGCTATATCTTAAGCTTGGCAATGGATCGCTTGCGACTTTCGTATGCCGACGAAGGCACATCTTGAGGCGCCTGGGGGGCTCGCATAGTCGAAAGAGGTCTAAGCACAAGAAATACCTGACTCGATCTCAATGTCGGCCACCCTATGCTAATATCTCCAACCGGCGGAGGTAAGCTACAATGGGTCTGTGTGCTAACTCATTGCGAATGCGTTCACTCGTGCTTGAGCGCGAAATCAAAGGCAGAAGAAGGCCATAGATGACAATCCAGCTTTTCCCTCTCGAAGCGTCGCAAAAGATCCGTCGCAATCTATTGCCGGCCGAGCTTGTGGAGATCGCTCTGCGCCGTGGTGAGGGGCAACTTGCCGCGAGCGGGGCCTTCACCGTGGAAACGGGCCAACATACGGGCCGCTCGGCGGAGGACAAGTACGTCGTGCGCGACGCGGAGACCGATCAGGCCATCTGGTGGGACAACTCCAAGGCGATGAGCGAGGAGCAATTCGACCGTCTCCTTGCCGACTTCATCACCTTTGCCAAGCACAAGGAGCTGTTTGTTCAGGATCTTTATGCCGGCGCCGATCCCAAGCATCGTCTGAACACGCGTATCGTCAGCGAATATGCTTGGCATTCGCTGTTCATTCGCCATCTGCTGCGCCGCCCCGAGGCCTCCGAGCTTGAGGGCTTCGTGCCTGAGTTCACGGTTGTGGACCTGCCGAGCTTCCGCGCCGCCCCGCTTTATCACGGCACGCGCACCGAGACCGTGATCGCCTGCAACTTCTCCCGCCGCATCGTGCTGATTGGCGGTACGAGCTATGCGGGTGAGATCAAGAAGAGCGTCTTCTCATTCCTCAATTACCTGCTGCCCGCCAAGGGCGTCATGCCGATGCACTGCTCGGCCAATGTCGGCAAGGACGGCGACTCGGCGGTGTTTTTCGGCCTGTCCGGCACCGGCAAGACGACGCTGTCGGCCGACCCCACGCGCGAGCTTCTGGGCGACGATGAGCATGGCTGGAGCGAGAGCGGCATCTTCAATTTTGAAGGCGGCTGCTATGCCAAGACAATCCGCCTGTCCAAGTCTGCTGAGCCGGAAATTTGGGAGGCTTCCAATCGTTTCGCCACCGTTCTCGAAAACGTTGTTTTGAAGCCCGGCTGTCACACGCCCGATTTCGACGACGCCCGGCTGGCTGAGAACTCGCGCTCCGCCTATCCGCTTGAGGCGATCGCGAATGCGTCGCCAACCGGCCGCGCCGGGCATCCCAAGAATATCGTGATGCTGACGGCGGATGCCTTCGGCGTGCTGCCGCCCATCGCCAAGCTGTCACCCAGCCAGGCGATGTATCACTTCTTGTCAGGGTTCACCGCCAAAGTCGCCGGCACTGAGAAGGGTATGGGCAACGAGCCCAAGCCCACGTTCTCCACCTGCTTCGGTGCGCCCTTCATGCCGCGCCATCCCTCGGTCTACGGCAACCTGCTTCGCGATCTGATCGCCAAGCACGGCGTGGATTGCTGGCTGGTCAACACTGGGTGGACGGGCGGCAAATACGGTGAAGGTTCGCGCATGCCGATCAAGGTGACGCGCGCGCTGCTCAACGCGGCGCTGTCGGGCGAGTTGAAGAACCATACCATGCGCGTTGATCCGATCTTCGGCTTCAAGGTGCCGGTGATGATGGCAGGCGTCGATCCCAAACTGATGACGCCGCGCGATACCTGGGCGGATCCTGCCGCCTACGACGCGACCGCCGCCAAGCTCGCCGGCATGTTCACGAAGAACTTCGCAAAGTTCGAAGCCTATGTTGATGCCGATGTGCTGCGCGCGGGCCCTTCCGTGAGCCGTCAGGTTGCCGCTGAGTGAGCACAAGGCTTTAGAGTTGTCAGATCATGCCAGATGGCCGCCTTAGCAGGCGGCCATTTGATCTCGTGATGCCGCACGATGGTCCTGCGATGAGCCCGGGGAACAGCATCACGAACAGCAGAAACCTCTGTGCTTCGCCGTAGTCGCAAATTCGCAACGGGGTGGATGGAGACGTGGCATGTTTGAAGGGTTCGAGCGCCGGCAGATCGAGGCGGGGGAAGTGTCCATCAATGCGGTAATCGGCGGTTCAGGACCGCCGCTGCTGCTGCTGCATGGATACCCGCAAACGCATGCCATGTGGGCCGTCATCGCACCTTTGCTGGCGCGGGACTTCACGGTTGTTGCCACCGATTTGCGCGGCTACGGCGATAGCGGAAAACCGCGATGCGCGCCCGGTAACGCCAACTATTCCTTCCGTGCCATGGCGCAAGATCAGGTGAATGTCATGAGCGCCCTGGGGCATCCTCGGTTCCATGTCGCCGGGCATGATCGAGGCGGGCGCACGGCGCACCGGATGGCGCTCGATTTTCCGGAAGCGGTCTCAAGCCTCGCGGTGATCGACATCGTGCCAACATACGCCATGTTCATGGACACCAACCGTCACATCGCTGGCGGCTACTGGCACTGGTACTTCCTGTCTCAACCAGAGCCCTTCCCGGAGCATATGATCTCGCTCGATCCCGACTTCTTCTACGAGACCTGCCTTGTCGGCTGGGGCAAGACGAAGATCGAGGATTTCAACGCCTTTCAAATCGCCGAATACCGGCGCTGCTGGCGTGATCCGGCCATGATCCACGGCTCGTGCTCGGATTACCGGGCGGCTGCAACGATCGACCTTGTGCACGATGGCGCCGATATCGGCACCAAGGTGCAGGCGCCCGCGCTGGTGCTTTGGGGTGAAGACGGGCTGATGGCAAAGCTGTTCGACATGGAAGCGCAATGGCGCAAGCGCCTCGCCCACATGAGCACCGCGACGCTTCCCGGGGGACACTTCTTTCCCGATCAGCTGCCGAGAGAAACGGCCGAGCTGCTTGGCGGGTTCTTCAGGGCGCAAAACCTGACGGCATGAAGCTCGGAGGGAGCGCGCCTGCCAGTTGCAGGAGGGAGCCCGAAACGATCAGGACCGTCGCGGAAATGAACCAGAAGCGGCGGCCGCGCAAAGCTTGCGTACGATCGCTGCGGGCCTTGCGGATCGCCATATCGTCCTGCATCTGGCCAGCCGTCGCCATATGGCGCTTCATGGCCTCAGGGGCGTTCTGCGATGCGAACGCGCGCAGTTTCTGCTGACGTTCCAGAAGTTCCTCATGCGCCATGAACGATCGTTCGCTCAGGAACGCGATCCACCACTCGCGCAGCAGCAGACAGAATCCGAGAAAGTCGAGCGTCAGTCCGCTGACCGTGAGCCAGGTTTGCATGATCATTCGGCACCCCCCGAGAGAGGTGCAGCCTAGAGTGCTTCCGGAAAAGTGGGAACCGGTTTTCCGATAAGAAGCACGACAAGACAAAAGCCTAGAGCCGTTCCGCGATTTCATCAAAACCGGACGGCTCTAGCTCGCGCCGCAGACGGCGGTAAAGCAGAGATCAGTGTTGCCCACTGTACCACACGAGCGCGTTGTCAGCGCGCGGCAAGCCCTGCAATGACTGTAAGGATTGCAAGGCAGATCAAGCTGATGGCGAGGAAAACGTGAAACGCATGTTCTCCGTCGTCATCGTGCTTGGGAGGCTGTTCGATTTTTGCGGAAGGGATCCATCTACGCATGATCAAAGATCCAAGGAAGTTTCGGAAAGCAGATACGCTGGCCGACGTCCTCAGAGAACTGCGGTCGAACGGCGCGGTCTGGGAAAACTTCCTAGGGATAACGCTATGCGCGGCGTACTTGTTCCGGGCATGCGAACGTACCCCGCAGGAACTGCTGCAAATGTGGGAACGTGTCAGGAACCTGGTAGCCTATTGATTTAGGCTCGATCTTTGCGGTGCTTGCGCTCGGCAAGCCACCAAATCGCAATCACCGGTGAAAACACCAGGATCAGGGTTGCATCCAGCAAAAGCCTGCAGGCGCGGTCCGCGACATGGACGGCGGACATCAGTGCGGCGCTTGCGCGCAACCCTGTTGGCGAAGACTTGGCCGGGCGAACCGCCGTGGCGGAAAAGGCCGAAGGATCATTTGCCAGATCGGCCAGAACGTCGACAGCGCTGGAATCCACGCCGCTGCTTGCCTTCTCGGGCTGCCGCACGCTTTCTGGGAATTGGGACGAGGGCACGGCGCGCAAAGGCAGCGGACGAACCTTCACGGAATGTGTGTGATGTAACGAATGTGTGTGATGCTGCGTGTGATGCAAAGACCCAGGCGTTTGCGATGGGCGGCGTGAAATCGGCGTGCTGTCGCCCATTCTGCCGGACACAGAACCGCGATTTTCATGTGGCCCGGGGCCGATCATGCTGCGCAATCCACTGGAAAAGACTAACGACCTACGCCTGTACATTGGGGATCCAGCTTTGCGCTTTTTCGATGACCGCACCACAAAAAGATGCCCATCAAGCTACGAAAATAAGTGCATAACATAGGTGCACAATAATTAAACAGCGAACGGGGTTTCCGCACGCGTTCGTGATTGCACCGACGATGCTGTCGCGCCACGGCTTTCTACCTGATGCGCTGATGCCAATCAAAAGCGATCGGTGCGGTGAGACAAGGGCAAAAGTGTGCGCGATTTCGAAGCAGGAGTTGCACGCTTTGCATCACGCTTCGAAAAACCGTTGTGCTGTAGCTCTGCGCGCCAGACGCAGAAACGATCAGCGGAAGTCGCTCATCGTGAGCAAGGGCGATAGAGCGAGGCCGGCAGCGGCAAAAGCTTCCGCAGCGCCTTCCTGCCGGTCAACCACGGTGACGACGCGAACGATGTCGCCGCCTGCAGCGCGGATGGCTTCCGCAGCTTTGATGGAGGATCCGCCGGTCGTCGTTACGTCTTCTACGATCACGATTTTTTTGCCGTCCATTGTTTCGTCGCGCGCCAATCCTTCGATGAGGCTGCGGGTGCCGTGCTCCTTGGCCTGTTTGCGCACGAAAAAAGCGGACAGATTTCGCCCGCGTGTGTGTGCGATGGCCGCAGTTGCGGCGGCAATGGGTACTGCACCCATTTCCAGCCCTCCGACGAGATCGGCGTCGACGCCGTCGAGCTGGTCACAGATGAGCTCGCCGATCAGCCGCGCGCCTTCGGCGTTCAGCATCGTTGGCTTCATGTTGAAATAGAATGTCGAGGTGCGGCCTGACGCGAGTTTCATCTCAGGTCCGACCTGGAAGGAGCGCGCCTTGACGATTTCAATCAGCCGCGCGCGCCGCGAAGGCGTCTGAGAATTCGCGCTCATGCGTGCGCACCCCTTGTCTTTTCCTGCTGGAATGCGCAATCAACCCAACTCGGCAGTCGTGTCAAGCGGTGGGGCAAGCAAGCGCGTGGAGAATGCAGCAGGATCGGCCCGTTGGCTGAAAGAGCTCACATCACGCCCGAAGGTGGCGGCGCTTGCGTTGGCGATTCTGTGCCTTCTCACCTACCTTCCGGGTGTTCTGCGGCTTCCCGCCGTGGATCGCACCGAGGTGATGTTTGCCGAGACGACACGATCCATGCTGGAGCGCGGGGCTTTGCTTGATCCGCGCTACGGCGAGACCATCCACCAGTTTCGCCCCATCGGTACGTTCTGGGCGCAGGGGCTTGCGGCATCGGTGGCAGGCCCAGACCACGCACGCGATATTCGTGTCTACCGCTTGCCAGGGATGCTTGCGGTTCTGCTCAGCGTCCTGGCGCTTTATTGGCTTGCAACGCCTGTAGTGGGACGCGAAAGCGCGCTGATTGCTGCCGGCCTGTTTGCGGTTGCCCCTCTCACGGTCGCACTGTCACAACTCGCCATCGCGGACGGGCTGGCGCTCTTGCCGGCGACTGTCGCGATGCTGGCGCTGCTGCGGATCTATAGCGCCCGCGAGGAGAGTGAGGGCACATTTTCGCTCGCCATGCTGTTTTGGGGCGCGGTTGGTCTGGGGATGCTGGTCAACGCTCTGCACACTCCGATCCTCGTTACGGTCATGCTGGTCGCGCTTTGTGTCATGGATCGCGATGTCCGGTGGTTGGAACGTTTGCACCCCGGCAAAGGCTTGGCGCTCGCGGCCGCCATCGGTGCGCCATGGCTTGTGGTGCGCGCGATGCAGGATGGCGTTCCGTTCGCCGGAATGGGCTGGAGCAAGTTCCTCGCGGCTCTCGGCGGCGCGCAGGACATGAAGCTCAGAGCGTTTCCCGGCACGTTCCTGCTCGCCGCGGTGCTTGGTTTTCTGCCCGCAACCGCCTTGTTGTGGCCGGCGATGCGCAGACTTTGGGAGCTGCGGGCGCAGGACAAGATCGCCCGGTTTCTCCTTGCCTGGGTCGTGGGCTACATCGTCTATCTGGAGCTGTTATCTTCCAAGCCCGGCACTTACACCGTGCAGGTCATGTTCCCGGCCATGGCACTCGCCGTTGCCAAATTGGTGTGGGAACGCACTGGGGACGGTGTGCTGCCTGCAGGCCACGCAATTCTCTGGCCGCCGCTTGCGGCTCTTTTCGGCTTCGCGCTTGTGATGATGCCCTTCGCGGCGCTGCGCGACATGCCTCCACCTTACGTCCTTGTTGCCGCCATCGCGGTCGCGGCCCTGTTCTTTCTCAGCGCGCGTGCCGGCCGGGCAGGTATGCTGCGAGATTGGGCGTTGAGCGGAATTGCGGCGTTGTCGGTCTTTGCAATCACGTTGCTTGGCCTTGCCATGCCGGCCATCGACAAAATCTGGCCGGCACGCCAGATCACGCGCGCGCTCGCTGGATGCGCCCCGGGGCCTATTGCCGTGCAAGGCTTTCGCGAGCCTTCGATCGGGTTCGTTCTAGCGCCCGATCCTTCGATCACGGCACCCGATGAAATCCGCAGCGCCTTGGTCGAGGGACGCCCGGGCTACATTGCCGGTGAGGTCCGCGACGACAGTTTGCGTGTCCTCGGCCGGATGCAGTATCGCCGTCCCAAGACGGTGGGCTGTGTCGAAGCCTTTAATGTCATGCGCGGGTGTCCGCTGTACTTCACCATATCGGCGACGGGCCCCCTCGATGGCTGCCAGGCGCGCGAAACGTTTGCGTGCACGGCCGAATTCCAAAGCAGGGCGGAGGCCGCCAGGGAAACGAAGGGCTGCGACTGAGCAGCCCGCCCATGGGGTGGCGGCTGTGCTATAAGCGGCCGTTCTCACCTGCATCTCGATAAAGGACCGTTCGCATGTTCAATCCCGAAAGCCCGCCTGAATTCATCGCGTCGCGTTGGTACAACTCGGATGGGAAGACGACGCTGAAGGGCTACAAGGGCAAGGTGGTCGTCGTGGCGGTCTTTCAGATGCTGTGCCCCGGCTCGGGCCGCTACGGGTTGCCCCAGGCGATGCGGCTGCGTCAGGCCTTCTCCAGTGATGAGGTTGCGGTCCTTGGGCTGCACATGGCGTTTGAGCGTTTCGACGAGCAGTCGCCCGAGAAGGTCGAGGCGTTCCTGAAGGACAACCACATCACTATTCCCGTCGCCTACGACAAGTCGAACGGTGACAAGCCGCCCGCCACCATGGAGGCCTACGAACTACAGGGCACGCCCGCCATTCTCGTTTTCGATCGGCAGGGCCGTCTGCGCCGTCACTACCTGGGCGCGGTGGACGATTTGCGCATCGGCGCCGAGGTCATGGCGATGCTGATGGAAGATAAGGACTCGCCGCGCGAGTTCTCCATCGCCATCGAGCGGCGTCTTGCCGGTGCGCTCGTCGACCCCGAAGACCACCATCACCATGAGGGCGGCTGCTGCGGCGGACACGGTCACGACCATGCGCACGATCACGCGCATGGCGAAGGGTGCTGTGGTGGTCATGGTCACGACCATGACCATGACCACGGGCAGGGCCATGGAGCAAAGGACGGCTGCAACGGCAAGGGCGGCTGCGGCTGCAGTCACTAGCGCATGTGGCCTTAACGAGTGCCTTGCTGGCTCCGGCGCTTGATCTGAGGCAATTCGCGATTGCTGCGGGTGCCAATAGAATGGGCCGACGAAACGAGCACCGTTGGGGAGTGTCCGGTTGGCCCATACTCTTCGCTTTTTGCTCTTGATAGCGCTTTTGGGAGCATCGGCGTGGATGCTTCCAAGGCAGGCCGTTGCGGACACATCAGAACTTGCATGCGACAACGCCGAGGTTCTTGTAGCCAGCGTGCATCGATGCCTCAAGCCAAAGGAAGCCTTCAAGGACTGCGCACAATGTCCTGAAATGGTCGTCCTCCCGGCTGGAGAGTTTCAGATGGGGTCGGCCGAACAGGAAGACGCGCGATCGAGTTCCGAAGGGCCTCGACACTCTGTCAGGATCGGGCGCCCATTTGCCGTCGGCAAATATGAGGTGACATTCGCAGAATGGGATGCCTGCGTTGCCGACGGCGGCTGTAGTCATAATCCCCGGGACTCCGGCTGGGGCCGCGATCGGTGGCCGGTCATCAATGTTTCATGGGACGACGTCGTGAAGGAGTACCTGCCTTGGATATCCAAGAAAGCCGGGCAACCCTATCGTCTCTTAACCGAGGCCGAGTGGGAATATGCGGCGCGAGCGGGCACGGCGTCACCTTTCGCGACGGGCAGCACGATGACGGCAGACGCCGCCAACTTCGATGGCACCAATACATATGGTGGCAGCGCGAAGGGTGACTATCGCAAGAGAACAGTGGAGGTCGGTTCATTCCCTCCCAATGCGTTTGGCTTGCATGACATGCACGGCAACGTCTGGGAATGGGTGGCTGACTGTTACACTGGTAGCTACGTCAACGCACCTTCGGATGGTTCGGCGGCCGCTGAAATACCCGGTTGCCCTCGCGTGATGCGCGGGGGCTCTTGGATCGACAGCCCCCGCGTGTTGCGCTCGGCCAACCGAGGTTTCGTTCCACCAAATACGCGTTTCATCTATCGCGGATTCCGGGTAGCGAAACCCTTGTAGCATTTACTGCTATGCGTTTTTTAATGCTCCGCCGCTTCTTGCGCTCAGAACGGCAACAGATAGCTCAGGAGCTTGCGTGCCGGTTGAGCGGTAGCCGTGCAATATTCCCTGCCGTTGGCGCCTTCACAGTCGATGCGAATGGCGCGTGCGCGCCACCATTTGCTTGAATATCGCGGACAGGAGTTGGCAATCTGCAATTGCCAATTCTCGATGGCGCGCTTGCGTGCAAGGCCCGGAGGGGCTTGGCCCTCATAGCGTTCGAAATCGCGGCCGCCTTCAGAACTGGTGGAAACGCCGATGGCGCTCAGCGCGCTTTCGCAGTCGGCTTTCGCGCTCTGCGCGTGCGCTGGTGCGCTCAATATCATCAAGGCAACAGCGGCGGATGAACCGATCATACCTTTCATCAGTGCAAATCTCCGCACCGGGGCAACGCAAGCACTGATCCCCGGGCGACAAATGACTTAAGAGCCGATCATGGCGGTCGCCCGGCGCAAACACGACGAGAAATGGGAAAGACGTGAGCTGAATTGCGGATTTTCTTTATGCCGCCATCCGAATCGGATTCTGTCGGCGCTACAAGCCGAGCGGCGCAAGGTGGAGGCTTTTGCCATGAGCGAACGGGTCACGAGGCGCGCGGCGCGCAGGACGCCGTCTCATGTGGATGCCGGCAACGAGACAACAGCGGCGCCGGCGCCATCGGATCGCGCGGCACGCACGCACAAAGCCATTGCGGCGACCGAGCCGGCAAAAAAGACGATTGCGCTCGTGTACGATTTCGATGGCACGCTGTCGCCGCGGCCGATGCAGGAATATTCGTTTCTCCCTCAGCTCGGTATAAAAGCCGCCGACTTCTGGGCGGAATGCACGCGTGTGGCGCGCGCCGAGAGCGCCGATCCGCTCATCACCTACATGCACCTCATGTACAAGAAGGCGAAAGAGAAGGGGCTGCGCGTCGATCGCAAGGATCTCGTTGCACAAGGTGCATCGGTCGAGCTTTATCCGGGCGTTGAGACGTGGTTCGACGAGATTGCTTCTTACGCCGCCGAGCGGGCGGGAACGGCGGGTGTCGCCGTAAAACACTATCTGGTTTCCTCCGGCCTCACCGAGATCATCGAGGGCACGTCGATCTACCGCAAGTTCGATAACGTGTTCGCGTCAGAATATTGGTTCGACGCCTATGATCTTCCCTTCCCCAAGCGCGTCATCACCGACACTGGCAAGACGCAGTACCTGTTTCGCATCAACAAGGGACTGGAAGATCAGTTCCAGAGCATCAACACGCACATGCCTGAAGCGGTGCGGCCAATACCATTTTCGAACATGATTTATTTCGGGGATGGCGAAACCGATGTGCCGAGCATGGCGCTGCTGAAGAAGAACGGAGGCCATGCCATTGCGGTTCATGCTCCGCTGGCGTCCTCGGGCGTGCGTAAACGCGCCAAGGCCAAGGCAGGTCAGAAAGAGAAGGCTTCAAGTCCTGCCCATTCGGGCCTTGCCAAATGCATCGAGCTGTTTCAGGCCGGCCGCTGTGATTTCTACGCCACGGCCGACTACCGTTCAGGCTCGGACCTGTTCAAACGCACGTGCCTGCTGCTGGATCGCATGATCGCCGACATCCGCGTGCGCGAGGAAATGGCGCGATTGGGATAACGCCCTCAAACTTTGCCACGTGGAACCTCCCGCGCTCCCCCGCGTTCTACGACCACCTCGAGGATAGTCGCGCAACGATCATCGGCCGATGTTCGTGCGCAGCTTGTGTGGAAATCAAAGGGAGTTGGTCATGAATTGGGATCGCATCGAAGGCAACTGGAAGCAGTTCTCCGGCAAGGTCAAGGAAAAGTGGGGCGAACTCACCGATGACGACCTTGCCCGCGTAAACGGGAATCGCGAGCAACTTGAGGGTATTCTTCAAGAGCGTTACGGCTACGCCAAGGACAAGGCGCGCCAGGAAATCGACAGCTGGACAAAGGGCATGTGAATTTGCCAAGGGCATTGTCACGAAAAGGTCCGGGAAACCGGGCCTTTTTGTTGTGCGCGGTTGTGCGATCGCGGGATCTGCGTTGCGCCGTTGCCATATCGTGCCTGCAAGCGAATGGCTAAGTTTGAGCCGTTTTCGAGCGGGGAGAATGGCGGAAAATGACGGAACCCTTTGCGGCGCAGGCCATTGTTGCGACGCGCGCTGAAAGCGCGGCAGACCGGTTGGCGATTACTCTTTCTGATGCCATGGGCTGCGAGCACACGCTGACACTTGCGGCTGAAACAGCGGCGGCACTCGCGCTCGTGCTTGGCGAGTTTGCCCTGTCTGCGCGGCCTGCCACCATTTCCCAGGCTCTGCCGACCAAGATGCCGAGTGAGTTTGCTATCGGCGCGGGCCGTTTCGAGCAGGTCGTGCTCGTGCGCTTCGAGGATGACGTGCCTTATGGTCTTGCCGCAGAGGAAGCGCTGCGGCTCGGCCGTGCACTCATTGCTGAGGCAGAGCAGCTTGCAGGGGCGCCAGCACCGTTGAGGCAATAAAGAGTCCATGACATTGCAGCGGCTGTAACCCCATGACGCGCTACAAAAGGACTCGGGCGACTTTCGCCACCCGAGTCTATTTGAACGCGAACTACATCAAATATGGGCAGACGTGGCGTTCACCGTCACTGCCCAGGTAGGTGCCCGAGGCACGATCGAAGGAGCGATAGCGATCCTCGCATCGCTCAAAATCTGCATCGTCGGCGCGGCCCTCGCGGATTGCGCCTGCAATCAAAGCTCCAGCAACGAGGCCGCCGACAATGCCCGGTCCCCAACCGCGATAGCCGCGCCAGTGACCATGCCCGTGCCCATAGCCGCGTCCCCCGCGCCATGCGACGCTCTGCAGGTTGGAATTACTCGTTTGAACGACCGCCGCGTTGGCGGCAGGCGTAACAGGTGTTGCGCCAGCTGGAAGGGTGCTCGAAGCACCCGCCGCAAGCACAACGCTTGCCAGGGCAACAAATTTCTTGGATCGCAACATGGGTCCTCCTTTGTTGAGATCGTTGAACCATGTGGATTAAATGCCTCTTGGCGCGACTGCGTTCCATGGTGCCCGGTTTGCCGCACCCGTCCTGACTTGGATGAATAACCATTCATGTTTGTGGGAATTCTGTGCGGCTATCACACAGCGAGGCATCGTCGCGTGTTGACGAACGTCAACGTGTAGCGTGGTGTGGTTTGATCAAGTGGCGCAATGTGTGACCGGGACAGCGATAAGAAGGAACTCAGCCCACGCATGGATAATTCTGCCGAAGAACTTCTCATCGCGGGACCGCAGCTTCACATGCTCGATCGGTTCGCGCCCGAGTTGCTCGATCTGCCCGCGGCCGAGCTGTGGCGCGCATTGAAGGGGCCGACGTTATTTCGCATCGAGGGCCGTCAGCCCAAGCCGCTGTTCGTGAGCGTTCTGCTTCACGGCAACGAGGATACGGGCTGGCAGGCGGTGCAGTCCGTGATGAAGGAGGCCGCAGCCAGGGGTTTGCCTCGTACAATGCTGCTGTTCGTCGGCAATATCGATGCCGCCCGCGCCAACGTCCGCACGCTGCCGGCGCAGAACGATTACAACAGGACGTGGCCCGGAACGCTTTCGGAACACGTGCCCGAGGCTGCTGTCATGCGCGCGGTGATCGAGATCGTTCGTGCCGCCGAACCTTTCGCGAGTATCGATATTCACAACAACACTGGGCACAACCCGCACTATGCCTGCCTCAATGAACTGAGCGATCCGTTCCTGCATCTGGCGCGCCTGTTCAGCCGTACGATCGTCTATTTCAAGAAGCCGCTCGGTGTGCAGTCTGCCGCCATGGCGCATGTCTGTCCGTCCGTCACGGTGGAGTGTGGGCGCGTTGGCGGCATGGCCGGTGTGGAGCACGCCGCAGAGTTCGTCCACGCGGCGCTTGCGATGTCGCACTTTCCCACAAAAAGCCTGCCGGAAAGTGAGATCGACCTGCTTCAGACGCGGGCCATTCTGAAGATACCGGAGGACGCGACATTTTCCTTCGACGGGAGAGATGCGGACATGCGTTTGCGCGCTGATCTCGACCACCTCAACTTCTCCGAGCTGTCAGCCGGCACCGTATTTGGAACACTGGGCGGGAGCGGGGCACGGCGTCTCGAGGTCGTGCCGTGCGGGGATTTCAAGCTGCGCGGCGACTATTTCGACTACCAGACCGGTGAGATTCGCTTGGCGCGCCCGGCGATCCCATCCATGCTGACCCTGGATCCGAACGCCATCCGGCTCGATTGTCTCGGATACCTGATGCAGCGGATCGCGCGGGACGGCACGATCCTCACGCCCTGACCGATGTGGCGCTCGCGGCATCTGGACGGTTGCGATAGGTGGAGAGGAAGCTCGTGCCGGGTGATGACATGACAGCGGTGTGCAACGAACGGGCCCGCGCAGCCAAAGCGATCGGCAGCGACGATGCGGCGGCCCGGTTTGCCGCCCTGCAGGCGCAGTTCAAGACGTCTTACGGCGAGATTTTCGACGATCCGCAAGCCAAGCGGACCGTGGTGATCGTGCCCAGTCTCACGGTCGACGTGGACGTGATGGCGAAGATCTCCGGAGTGCACCGCTATGAGGAGCGCATGCTGTGTCTGCTGCTCTTGTTGCGGATGCCGCAAACGCACGTCATCTATATCACGAGTTCGCCGATCTGCGAGACGATCATCGACTATTATCTCCATCTGCTGCCCGGCATCCCCTCCGCCCATGCGCGCCGACGCTTGACGTTGTTGTCGTGCGAGGACTCCGCGTCCGTGGCGCTTTCGCGCAAGATCCTTGACCGGCCTCGGCTCATCGAGCGTATCAAAACCGCCATCGGCGATACGAGCAGCGCGCACATGACATGCTTCACGGTTACGGAGCTGGAGCGGGAGCTATCGCTGCGGCTTGATCTTCCGGTCTACGGATGCGATCCGGCTCTACTGTACTGGGGGACCAAGAGCGGATCACGGCGCATTTTCCGCGAGGCGGGCATCCCTTTGGCGCCGGGTTATGAGGATCTGGAAACAGCCGATGATGTTGCACGAGCCTTGACGGAGTTGAAACGCGAATGGCCCGATCTCGAGAAGGCCGTCGTCAAGATCAACGAAGGTTTTTCAGGTGAGGGAAACGCCGTCTTCAGTCTGAAAGATGCGCCGCGCGGGGCCAATCTGCTCGACTGGGTGCGTGACAGACTCTCGCACATGGCGTTCGAGGGCGGCGGCATGACCTGGGATCTCTACCAAAGCAAGCTCAAGGCGATGGGGGCGATCGTCGAGGCGTTCATTTCAGGTGCCGTGAAGCAGTCGCCCTCGGTGCAGTTTCGCGTCGATCCCCTGGGGCGGCTGGAGGCGATCTCGACCCACGACCAGGTCCTGGGCGGCGCGAACCAGCAGATCTTTCTAGGCTGCCGCTTTCCAGCACAGGCCGATTATCGCATGGAGCTTCAGGATCTGGCGACGTCGGCGGCAAAGACACTTGCCGCCAAAGGCGTGCTGGGCCGCTTCGGGCTCGACTTCATTTCGGTGAAGGAGGGCGAGGCGTGGAAACACTACGCGATCGAAATCAACTTGCGCAAAGGCGGCACCACGCACCCGTTTCTCATGCTGCAGTTTCTGACCGACGGGCGCTACGACGCGCGCACGGGCGAGTTCCTTACGCCCTCAGGCCGGCCGCGCTGCTACTTCGCGTCAGACAACTTGGAATCTGATCGCTATCGCGGTCTGTGCTCCGACGACCTCATAGACATCGCCGTGAGGAACGGGCTGCATTTCCATGCCGCAACGAGCGAGGGCGTCGCTTTTCATTTGATCGGCGCACTGTCCCAGTTTGGCAAGCTCGGTGTGGTCTGCATCGGGGAAACGCCGGAGCGTGCCGAGGCGCTGTACCGCAAGACGGTCGCGGTGCTGGACGCCGAAGGAAAATCGCGCGGTGCGCAGGACTGAGCTTCACTCGCCGGAGCGCCCTATGGCGGGCAGGTCGCTCATGCCGGCAAGCACCTCGGCAGCGTGGTAAACCTTCACGGGGCTGCCAGTGCGCGTCATCCGGCCCGCGAGATTGAGAAGGCAGCCCAGGTCTCCGCCAAACAGATAATCCGCGTTGGTTGCCGCGATATTGGCCAGCTTGTCATCAGCCATCTTCACGGAGACGGCCGGATACTTGACGCAGAAGGTGCCGCCAAAACCGCAGCAGGTTTCAGCGTCCTGCATCTCCGTGAGTTGCAGTCCTTGGACACTCGCCAGAAGCTGGCGCGGCTGCTCCTTGATCTTGAGCGTGCGCAACCCTGAGCAGCTGTCGTGATAGGTCGCCGTGCCATTGCAGCGTACCGGCTGTGGCGCCGCGTGCATCACGCTGGTCAGGAAGTCGAGCAGTTCATAGCTCTTTTCAGCAAGCTTCCCGGCGCGAGCCGACCACTGAGGATCATCCGCCAGCAGTTTGGGATACTCGCACCGGATGGTCGCCATGCACGAGCCGGACGGTCCGACGACGTAGTCGTAGCTCTCGAAAGCAGCGATCACTTGCCTGGCGATCGCGCTTGCCGAAGCGTTGTCGCCGCTGTTGTAGGCTGGTTGTCCGCAGCAGACCTGGGTCTGCGGTACGTCGATCTCGCAGCCTGCATCCTCCAAAAGTCTCACCGCAGCCATCCCGACTGAGGGCCGGAACAGATTGACGAGGCAGGTGACGAACAAGCCTACGCGCGGCCTTGCGGACCCTTGAGGAATTCCCGTTCCGGCCTCGGATGCGAGCGGCTTTCCCGCTTGCGGCGGGCTTACACCGGGCATTGTCGCTGCAGATTTCGTCAAGGCTCTGGTATTCCCGTATGCACTTTGGTCAAATTACTATACCGGTTACTTGCGTTGGGCAAATGCTTGCTCTAACCAATTGGGAAGGCCGGCGAGCAGCCGGACACAAGAGGTGGAGACCAGGGCCGTTCACAGGGCAGGAACCGGGGAAGATCTCATGGCTGCGGTCGTGCGGACACCAAGCGTTGCAGAGGCCATCGCTGGTCATATCGAACGGCTCATTTTGCAGGGGGCGTTGCGGACGGGGGAGAAGCTCACCGCCGAACGTGAACTCGCCGACATGCTGGGCGTCTCGCGTCCTTCGCTACGTGATGCGCTGGCGCTGCTCGTGTCGCGCGGTCTGCTGACGACATCGCGCTCGGGCACATATGTCGCCCAGTTCATGACGCCGATCACCAAGCCGCTCGCAACACTGCTGGAGAACAACTCCGAAGCTGTCCAGGATTACTTCGAATTTCGCCAAAGCGTCGATTCCCTCGCAGCACGCTACGCTGCTCTGCGCGCCAACGAAGTGGACCGCGAAGCAATCGGCAATTGCATCGCGACGATGAAGTCTGTGCACGATCACGAGGACCCCGCGCAGGAAGCGCAATCCGATTTTGATTTGCACCTGCTGATCTATGATGCCTCCCACAATCTGGTGCTAGCGCATATGATGAGGGCGCTGGCGGAACTGTTGCGCTCAAACATCTTCTACAGCCGCAAGCAGCTCTATTTGCACCCTAATGTGCGAGAGACATTGCTGGCCCAGCATATCGAGATCGCGGACGCCATTCTTGCACGCAAGCCAGACGCGGCAGCGCGTGCCGCCGCCAGCCATCTTGCGTTCACGCGCAAGGCTGTGAAGGAGATCGAGGTCCAGCATGCGCGCCTCGAGGCGTCGCTGGCGCGCGCCGGACGCAAGGGTTACGTTGCGCGTGCGCCGCGCCGCAAGCGGCATGGTGCCTGACAGGTGCACGTGAGCGTTCAGATTTCAACGTTGGTTCAATGAATCTCATTCGTCCCGATATGCCGGCTTCCACGGGTCCTCTGGCACACGACGATGTGTTGCCTGCGATGTTCGCCTGGCAGGCGGAGGGTCTGCGGACCGTGCTTGTAACGCTTGTTTCAATCGAAGGCGGCTCACCGCGTCCGGTCGGCGCGCAGATGGCCGTCTGCGAGGACGGCCGCTACGCTGGCTATTTATCGGGCGGGTGCTTGGAGCAAGCCATTGTGCTCGAAGCGCAGGCTGTGCTGGAAGCAGGTGAAAACAGGCTTGTGCGCTATGGCCGCGGCTCGCCTTATTTCGATTTGCGCCTGCCCTGCGGCAGCGGTCTCGATGTCTACTTCGACTCACAACTGCCTTCGGGCGTCGCCGGCACGATGAAAGAGTTGCGGCGTGACCGCAGGCCGTTCGCGCTCATCACGGATCTTGAAACCGCAATGTCCTCAGTCGTTGGCAATGATGCGCCGGGGCGAACGAGCCTCGAGGGCCGCCGTTTTACGCGCGTCTATTTGCCCGAACCGCGCATTGTGCTGCTCGGCGCGGGACCTACGGTGAGCGCCTTGTGTCAGATGGCACAGGCGGCTGGAATTGCGCTCGATGTGTGGGCGGGAGACGATGCCACGCGCGCGCTTCTGGATGCTTGCAGAATTGCTCATTTTCGAACATCGGCGCCGCCGGACGACCTGTTCGAACGGATCGATGCCGGCTGCGCGGTTGTGATTGCCTTCCATGATCACGTCAGCGAGCCAGGAATTCTGCAACGCGTGCTTGCGAAACCGTGTTTCTATATTGGCGTGCTGGGGAACCACGCTGTGCACCGCCAGCGCTTGGCGGAACTTGAAGCCATGGGATTTTCCGCCGACGTTCTGGCGCGCATTCGTGCCCCCATCGGCGCGATTCCCCAGGCCAAGGGGCAGGCAACGCTGGCGATTGGTGTGCTCGCTGAGATCATGGCCGAGGCCAAGCGCAACGGATTGGTGGCCTGACGCCCTGCTGGCATCGAATCGGTTCGCGGCGCGAAAAGCACGTCAAGCCCCGCTTGTTTCTTATCCCATGGGATTGCGCACGACCCCTCCTTGTTCCCAGGGCGCGCCCTCGCTAGCGTCCGGTCAAGTGATGCGAACGAGAGGAACATAGGCATGAGCACGCTTCAGGCTTCCGCGCAAAAGCAGTTGCGCCAGTTGGTCGAACAGATCGAGCGGCTGGAGGAAGAGAAAAAGCAGCTCGCCGGCGACATCCGCGACAAGTATCTGGAAGCCAAAGCCGTCGGCTTCGATGTCAAGGCTCTGCGGCAGATTATTCGCTTGCGGAAGAAATCCCAAAGCGAACGCCAGGAAGAAGACACGGTCTTGCAGGTCTACCTGCACGCGCTCGGGATGCTGGAGGACGCCGCGGCGCTCGAGCAGGCCGCCGACGCCATGATCGCAGCCGAATAGCCCCGGTTTTGTCGATCCGGGTCTGACAAAGTAAAAAGCACGATGGGCTCCTGCCCGTCGTGCTTTTCGTTTGCGCGTGCCTCTTCCCCGGCCCAAGGCGCGCGATCATGCCGTAGAAAGTACGAAAGTACCATGATAACATCCACTCGCATTCGGACGGAAATTTAATCAGGACCTCTAATGCACAGCGTGACCCTCAAGCAGCTTCGCTACTTTCATGCGCTCGCGCGCGAGCAGCATTTCGGCAGGGCCGCCGATGCCTGCTCCGTGACGCAGCCTGCCTTATCCATGCAGATACAAGAGTTGGAGGCATCGCTGGGGCTCGATCTCGTCGAGCGGACACGCGCGGGTGTGAAGCTCACCGCCAAAGGAGAGCAGATTGCGGAGCGCGCGCAGCGTATCCTCAACGACGTTCATGATCTGGTCGATTTCGCCAGACAGTCGGCCGGGGTGCTTTCGGGAAGACTGCGTTTGGGGCTCATCCCGTCGGTCGCGCCTTATCTGCTTCCGCCGCTGTTGCCGCTCCTGAAGGCGCAACATCCCGACCTGGAGCTTCATTTGCGCGAGACCCAGACCGAGACGCTCGTGCATGAGTTGGCTGAGGGTAAGCTCGACGTTCTTCTTCTGGCCCTGCCCGTCAAGCATCATGACATCGAGACGCTGACGCTATTTGAAGACCGGTTTTTGCTGGCGTTGCCCAAGACACAGAATCTTTCTGGCCGCCTCAAAGCGACGCCCGACTTGGTGAAGGGGGAGCGGCTGCTGCTTCTTGAGGAGGGGCACTGCCTGCGCGATCAGGCTCTGACCTATTGCAGCTTGAAGCACGTCGACACGATCAACACGTTTGGCGCGTCGTCCCTGTCGACGATTGTCGAGATGGTCGCGGGGGGGCTGGGCATCACCCTGTTGCCGGAGTTGTGTGTTTCGGTCGAGGAACGCGGCCGTGACATCAAGCTGATGCGCTTTGTCGATCCCGAGCCGGCGCGCACGATCGGACTCGTCTGGCGCCATTCAAGCCCTCGCGCCGACGATTACCGCGCGCTGGGGCAGCTCGTTCTGGCTGCAGGCCAAGAGACGATCAAACGCGGAACCCGTCGCGTAGGCGAGGCGTAACGCAAAGCGCGCCTGCGCGAGGTGACGTGCATATTTTTTGCGACTTGCCCGCGTTCTCAGGGGCTACGCGTGCTGGTCTGCACGGCGCGTTCGGAGATTCCGGTTGCGGCGCGGCTCTGGTCGAGTTCCTTGAGAGCGTCAAGATGCACGGCCGATCCCTGGAACTGCTGCGCCCATATCACCTGGGCCACCTGCTGGCCGGGGCGGAAGCGCATCGGGAGCACGGCACCCACGTCGTCGATCAGCTCGAGCGTCTGGGCAACGTCGGGATGCTGGAGAGCTCCGAACTGCGGTTCGCTTGAGGCCGGCTCCTCCGTCAGCAGCGGGCCCAGCGGGAAGGGCCGGTAGGCCAGTTCCTCGGGGTGATCTTCGTCGAATTCCGGCGCCTGCACCCAGCCGTTGCCCAGGCTGTCCGGGCTCATGTCGGTGATGCTGGCGCTTTCCTGGTCTTGCGGGATGAGAGCGGCAATCCGGGCCGGCGCCCGCGTATCAGGTTTATTGGCGATCTCGGGCATGGCTGCGGCGGCCAGTGCCTTGGCCGGCCGTACGGCAGGCTTTGGCTGCGCGACGAGCGCCGGCGGCTCAGCCTGCGTCTTGGCGATAAGGGCCGCCAGCGCGGAGCGGTCAGGCTCGGTGCGGGCCTTCGCGGCCGCCTTGGGAGGCTCAAAGCGTGACGGGCGATCCACCAGCTTGGGCTGGCCAACGAGTTTGGGAGCAACCGCCGCCGGCTGGGGCGTCGTGAGCGCGGCGACCTGCGGACGCGCAGCCTCCCGATCGGGGATCGGCTCCCAGGTTACGGCAGATGCCGGTTTGGGCGGATCGGCCGGGCGCTTTTTCGCCCACGGCAGGATGTCGCCACCGCCCAGGGACGCCAGAGCCAGTCGAGCCTGAATCGGCGCTCTGGGTTCAGGCTTGGGAGGTGGCGGGGGTTCCTCCGCGGCAGCGACCACTGTTGCCGGGCGCGGCGCGCGGCGCAGATTGAGATAGGCGGTGATCTGGATGGCGACATCGCCGTGCTTGGCGCGCGCGGTCTGAACGTCGGAAGGCGTAATGGGGCCGCCCGACGCGGGCATGTGCTTCGTGCGCCCGTTGGGGAACAGCAGCGCAAGCTCGTAGCGCGGCAGGCGGGGCCAGGCGCGGACGCGCGCGCTGTCAACGTGGACGAATGGAATACCGGAGGTCGGGTAGTAGCCGACGCCGCCGCGTTCGCGCACCAGCGCGGAATAGCGGATGCGCTTCAAGGGGACGTCAGGAAAAGTGATATCGACGGCGCGTCCTGTGATGTGCTGGCTCTGGCTGGCCTGTCCGCCGCGGGTTTTGCGCAGCATCTCGTTGGTGCCTTGCGAGCGGTAGCCGCAGATGATGCTGACCGGCTGTTGCGAGCCCAGCTCCGTGTGCATCTCCCAGATGAGGTCAATGGTATTGGGATCGATCGCGATTGCCTGGTTCTTGCGCCAGTCGCGCATGATCCAATTGATCTTCTTCAGCGCGTCGGGAACGTACTGGCCGTCCTTCTTGTAGACGACCGTCAGCGTTTCCTTGGTGTGGATGTGATAGAAGGAAATCACGCGCTCCCCGGGCGCGGCCGCGGAGATCCTGTCCGCGGAGAGACTCGTCACGGCAGCAAGCAGCAGCGCGCTCGCAATAACGCCGAAATGTCGTGAGGCCACCTGCCCCCCCGATCCCTACGCTTCTACCTTTGAAGTTCCCCGTTGCGGGCACCTTAAGAGTTAATCCCCAACTCTTAAGACCCGGTAACTGGCTCAGGAAACATCAATCCTTTGGCAAGAAAAGGGCACGGGCGTGTGCGCGGCATTTTGTAAGGCGGCGTCCGGCATACTCGACCCGACCATATCGCACGGCCCATCCGGTGGGTTGGCGATGGGAGCCGCCAGCCGTCAGTTCGCGCCAAAGACGTTCTTGATGAAGTCGGAGATGGCCCTGCCTGGCTTGTATTTGACCGCGCCCGGCTGGCTGGTTCGGGCGCTGAGGCGCGGGGACTTGGCGCGGCGGGTCACGCGCTGGCTGTCGTCGTCCTCGTCACCCCAGTCATCGCGGGACACCATAGCGCCAGGCTCGGCGGGCGCCAGGTGATCCGGGTTGCGGACGATCTGGTCCCAGTGGCCATTGAGCGCAAGCCTGACCCGCGTCTCGTGGCCATAGACGTCGGGGAAGGTGGCAACCGTCCCACCGTCGTTGATCCACATCGTGAAGTAGGTGATGTGGACCGGCAGGGGTGTGCCGAGTGCGACTTCGTTGTCCTCGGGACCGGATTGGATCAATGAGTCGACCTGCTCTTTCGTCCACCCCTTGTCCTCGGCCATGATGACCTCGGCGAGTTGCACAGGATTGCGCACGCGCATGCAGCCGTGGCTGAACGTGCGGATGTTCTCATCAAACAGCTTCTTGGCCGGCGTGTCGTGCAGATAGACGGCATGCTTGTTGGGAAAGAGAAATTTCACGACCCCTAACACGTTCGCGCGGCCTGGCGGCTGGTAGATATGATAATTGCGGATGTCCTGGCGGCTCCAGTCGACATCCCAGGCGTTGACGATGCGGCCGTTGCGCTCCATGCGCAGCCCCTGGCCTGCGATGGGGTTGCGGCCGGCCCGCAGCTTGGGCAGCAGTTCGTTGACCTTGATCGACTCCGGAACGTTCCAGGTCGGCTGGAAGACGATCGTCTTCATCTCATGCGAAAAGATCGGCGTCTGGGTCTCATTGCGGCCGGTGACGATCCGCTCCTCGTGGATGATTTGCCCGTGCTTGACGACGCGCACGAGGAACTCCGGAATGTTGACCCAGATGTAGGTCTCGCCCAGGTCCTGCGGCATCCAGCGCCACGCCTCCATATTGGCGAGCACCGCTTCCTCGTCGATCCGGCCTTGCGCATTGAGGCTGGCGCGCAATGCGGTGGTTATGGTCGAATTGGTAGGCTCGATGCCGTTCTTGCGTTTGTAGTCGATGACGGCAGCGGCAAGATCCTTGTCGTAATAGTTTTCGTCCATGGCCGGGGCGCCGGGTTTGGCATCCGGCATCGGCGTGCCCAGACGGCGGCGCAGGGCGGCCACGCTCGCATGCGACTTGCCCGGCGTGATCTTAGGCCCGTCCGGAATGATTTCCGGTTCGGTGCCCGTGACGTGCTGGATGCGCAGCTCCGCCAGCTTTTCACGCAGCGCCTCGAATTGAGGATGCTGTGGATGCAAGGACCGCAAGTAGGCCGCCTTGTCGGGCGCCGCCGCCAGATCCGCGATGAGCTTTGCGCGCTCGATAAGCTGCGGCTTGCGATCGAGATAAGACGACAAGAGCTCTGTGGGGTCGTTTATGCGGTCGCCGCGCGCATGGCGCGCATACGCCAATGCGGCAAGCGAGAGTTTGACTTCTCCATCCATCAAGTCCGCGTAGCCGTAATCGGCGCCCGTGGCGGTGAGATTGGGCAGCGTGTAGTCGGCGCGGGTAAGCCCCCACTCGCCGGCCTTGGCGATTTCGGCCATCAGCGCGCGCCCGGCGTCATTGAAGCCGTCCCGCGTGACCCATAGCGCCTCGCCGACTGTCTTCTCATAGTGCGCCGCCAACGCGGCCTGGTCTTGCGCGTCAAAGCCGGTCAGCGCCGTAGCGGCCTTGCTTTCGAAATAGCGCTTGATGGGAAGATAGAGCTTACCGTTGACGGCAACGGCCGGCTGCAGGACGGGCTCGGCGGGCACCGCCTGGCGCGGCGGCGCGCTTGGATCGGCGCTCTCCTGCAGGATGGCGGTCTGATCGGGGGCACGGGCAGGGATCGGGATCGGCGCGGAGCCTTTCGGCAGTTCGGTGGGGGGAGGTGTTGCGACGGCCCCTGTCGCACCGGCTTCTAGGGACGGCAGAGGCGGTGGCGGAAGGCTGGATCGGCTCTCGATGGACGGGGAGGGGTCTGCCCGAGCAGGAGCGAGGGTCGAGGCGGCTCCCCCAACAGGTTCCAGCGCATGTGGTGCCGGCTTGGCCGGAACTGGCTTCGGCGGTGCGTTGGTTGGGCCGTTAGAGATGGCCTCCGGGCCCGGACCGGGCTGGGCGGCCGTCTTGGCTGGCGCCCCGCCCAACGCCGTCTCGGGCGCCCTGGTACGGATGGCAACCTGGGGCGCACGATCCGGCGCGTCGTGGATCTCCGCCGGCAGCGGCGGCGACAGTTGATCATCGTCCAGGCTGCCGGGCTGCTGATGGGCCGTGAAATCCGGTTGGTCCTGGCCGGGGGGGACGATGTCGGTGTCCTGCAGCATCGACTTTGCGTCGCGCTCCAGCAGATCCTCAATGGAGTCGGGTTGCGAACCCGGATCGGCGTCGTTCACGGTCCACGGCGTATCGTCGGGATCCACGGCACGGGCTTGGGTGCTGAATGCCAACGCCAGCGCCAGACACGCGAGACCGCCAGCAAATTTCGCCAGGCTCAGTTTCGCCGGACCGGCAGCCGTACGTGTGACAAGGCAAGGCGCCGGATGCAGGCGCACGCGGACCATGGACGCAACCTTTCCTCACTGCACGGCCAGCGGTCTGGAATGACTGCTGACTATAGTTAACGCCAACCCCTGCGCCCGGCTATTCCTTTCACACGCGGCTATGGCGAAACTGTTGCTGCAACGCGTCGTCAATGCGCTGGTCGAAGGGCGAAAAGGCGTCGGTGGGATGTCGCCCGGGACAACAGCTTTATGTGTCCACATCAACGCGCCGAAATTCCTCGAACCATTCGCCATCGTAGCGCGACGAATGTGTTGCCGGGGATGCAGCCGTGCATTCCGCGTGCGAGCTGCAACACGCAGAAAAACGAGCGATGCCATGACGAGTGATCTGAAGCCCTGCATGAGGACGCATTTGGCAAGGTTTGCTGCAAGCGCCGTGCTCTTTGCTGCGGCTGCCTCGGTGTCCCTGGCGGGCGAGGCGATCATGCTCGATATGGCTGCGGACGAAGATGCACACCTGACCGTTGCCACCGGCGCGGACGGAAAGCCGGCGTTGAGAGACTCCCACCTTGCCATCGGGCTGCAGCTCAATGCCCAAACCGACCCCGGACGGGGCTTGCGGCTCGTCACCTCCCAGCTCTATCTCAAGCAGGCCGGACAGGGTGGAGGATTGACGGTCCTTCCAGAAGCTGCAACCGGCGCGCGGACACTCGACCACCACGGTCGCTTGGCCTTCGCCGTCGATCCGCTAGGGCCGCTGGCACGCGATGCCATAGCGCTGTGCGCGGGCGCCCCACGGACGCAAGCCGTCCTGCGCCTCGACATGAGCGTGCCTGTGGTCTGGCGCGTTACCGCGGGCCGTCTTGACTTTGCGGCCCTGGCCTTGAGCGGCCTGTCCGCCTCGGAGGATGTGCTCTCCAGCCCTGCGCTCTACACCGATGCCGAGACGGCGGAGCGCGAGAGCGTCGCGCGGGTCGAGGTCCGTTGTGAGGATAGGCCTGCGGTCCGCACAGAAGCGCGACAGTCTCGCAAAGGAAAGGTTGGCCGCTTGGCCGATGCCGCCGAAAACGAGGTCCGGGCCGACAATGCCGCCTTCAGTCCCTCAAGCGGGCAGGAGACGGCCGACGCAAGCGCCGAGGCAGCAGAGGCGCCAGCCACCTTGGCCGGAGCCACGATGGTCTGTGATGGCGGCATGGTGCGCCAGACGCTGGGTGCACGGACCGGCCAGATGTGCTTGTGTCCCGGCAATACCGTCCGCCGCCAGACCGGCCCGGAAGCCTTCCAATGCGCCCGGCGGCTCGCGCGGCGGCGCTAGATGCGTGAACCCGACTTTCGATGATATGCACAAAAGCCAGGAGCCGTTTTCGCGATTTAATCAAAAACGGAACGGCCAAAAGCCGGTTGCGGACCTCACTTCCTTCTCCCTCGGGAGAAGGTGCCCCGAAGGGGCGGATGAGGGGCCTGCCAGCAATCAACGGCGCAGGCTGAAGTCCCTCACCTGTCGCTTCGCGACATCCTCTCCCGTCCCGGGAGAGGAAAACGTGCTTTGCACCATCGGGCGTCGAAAAGACTGAAGGCCCCGGCCAGGAGCGCCGGGGCCTTCAACTCGAAGCGCGAAGGGCATAGCGCTCCGGGGGACTTCCAGCCTGCTTGCGCGGCCGGAAAGCTCGTTCGATTGGAAGCGCTCAGTTGGCGCGGGGCTCGAGGCCGTAATCCTGCATTTTGCGATAGAGTGTCGAGCGGCCGATCTTCAGTCGCTTGGCCACCTCCGTCATGTGCCCCCGATAGCGTCCGAGTGCAAGTCTAATCATGTCGGCCTCCATGGCCTCCAGCGATCGGATCTCGCCATCCTCGGAAATCGCAGGGATGCCAAGAGAACCTGCGCCGCCGCTGCCTTTGAGAGCCACGGTCTGCGGAACGGTGTTTTCCGCGCCCAGCAATGCAGGACCCGTGTAGGCCGGCTGCTTTTGCACGTCGGCAGGGGCTGCCGGAATTTCGGCCTGGAAGCCTTCGACGTGAGCGGCGATCTGTGGGAATTCCGCAACCGTCAGCTCGGGCGTGTCGGCGAGCACGACGGCACGGAACACGGCGTTCTCGAGTTGGCGCACGTTGCCCGGCCACGAATAGGCCTGAATGAGGCGCAGGGCGCTTTCGCTGAAGGAGGAGATACGCTTGCCCTCTTCGGCGGCGAAACGCGCGGCGAAGTGGCGGGCGAGCTCGGGGACGTCCTCAACCCGCTCGCGTAGCGGGGGCACCCAGACAGGGAACACATTGAGACGGTAATAGAGATCCTCGCGGAACTTGCCGTCCTTGACGAGCTGGATCATGTCGCGGTTGGTCGCCGAGATCAGGCGGAAATCGACTTTCACCGGCTTTTTGGAGCCGACGGGGTCGATCTCGCCCTCCTGCAGCGCGCGCAGCAGCTTGACTTGGGCGTCGAGGGGAAGCTCGCCAACCTCATCGAGGAACAGCGTGCCACCGTCTGCTTCCTGAAACTTGCCGATGCGCTTATCGACGGCCCCCGTGAAGGACCCCTTCTCGTGGCCGAACAGGATGCTCTCGACGAGGTTCTCTGGGATTGCGCCGCAGTTGACGACGACGAACGGTTTGCCCGCACGATCGCTCTCACCCTGGATCGCGCGCGCGATCAGCTCCTTGCCGACGCCCGATTCACCCTCGATGAGCACGGGGATGTTCGAGGCGGCCGCGCGCTTGCCAAGCGAGATCACGCGTTTCATGGCATCGCCGCGCATGACGAGATCGGAGAAGGTGAGCGTGCCTTCGGCCTTCTTCTTGATGCGGTTGATCTCTCCGGCGAGCGCTTCGATCTTGAGCGCGCTCTTGATGGAGACATCAAGGCGCTCAGGCGAAGCGGGCTTGACGACGAAATCGACCGCGCCCGCACGCATGGCCGCGATGGCCGTGTCGATGGAGCCGTGTGCGGTCTGTACTATGATGGGCGGCATGCCGTGCTTGGTCGCGACCTGGTCGAGGACGGCCATGCCGTCAATGCCAGGCATGACGAGGTCGAGAAGCACCAGCGAGACACCGCCGTGATCGTCTGTTTCGAGAATTTGAAGAGCCTGGTCGCCGGACCCGCAGGTCCTGGTGTCGAAGCCTAACCGCTTGATGGTTTCTTCGAGGATACGGCGCTGGGCGGGATCGTCATCGACGATGAGAACACGCTTGGACATGGGACGCGACTTAACCCGACTGTTACAGGGCCGGAAAGGGCGACATGCCCAAGGTGATCCAGGATTGGACAACCGGTGACCGGCAACTCACTCAATGACCGTGAGACTGCCCGACAACGGTAAACGCTTCGTTGAGGTATGGAGCATTTTTTGTGCGAACTGAGATTAACCGTTCGACCCCGGACGCTCAGGGGGTGCCGGCTGCCAGCTTCGCCTTGTCGAGCTTGTAGTCCCACGGCAGCCCGGCATTCTTCCAGCCGTTGACGGTACGCTGGCCGTCCTTCGACAGGTCGCCTTCGAAGCCGTCGACCAGACTATAGGCGTTGGTGAAGCCAGCCGCCGCAAGGGCGTTGACGGCGCGCGCGGAGCGTTCCCCGGACCGGCACATGAGAACAACCGTATCCGTCTTGGTCAGTCCCTTCTTGGCAAGCTGCGCCTCGATCTGCTGAACGAACGACGCATTCGGCGTCATCCGATAACGCTCGGCCTTGGCGTCCCACTCGGGCAGCATCTCCATGAAGGGAACGTGAGCATCGACTTGTTGCGTCATGCCGACAAACATGAGCTCAGCGGAGGTGCGAACATCCACAAACAAGACCTTCGAGCGGTCTTCATTGACGAGATCGAACGTTTGCCTCGCATCGATATATTTCCCCAGAGCGGTTTGCTTGGACTTGGGGACCTCTTGACACAATGCCGGGGCCGCGAACGCCAGTGCGAGCGAAAAGGCCAATGCTACAATCACTTTCAACCGCGCAAGCATCACACCAGTCTCCTCTTGGAACGCCCGGTTCGCACGGCATCCTAGGCGACATTTAGGCCGCGTGAAATGGTGTTCACACCCTTGTGTGAGAGACGGGGGACGCTATCTTTCGCCGCGTCAGGTTGCTATCCAGCCGCTCCGGGCCGATATCGAGGGCCTGTAGACGTTTTAACATTGCGGCCCGAAGTCTCAAGAATAACGGAGAACAATTGCCGATGCGTCCCTTCCTGCGCCTCGAAATCCTCGCATCCCCCGCCACTGCCGCTGCCGGCGCGCCGAAGATCGAACTTGGCCACATGCCTGAATGGGATCTTTCCGACCTCTATGCAGGCCCCACTGCACCTCAAATCAAAGCCGACATCGCTACGGCCGGAGAGGAGGCCAAGCGCATGAAGGCCGCCTATCAGGGCAAGCTCGCCGAACTTGCCAGGGATGGCGCGAAGCTGGTGGTTGCCGTGAAGGATTACGAGAAGCTGTCTGATACCATGGGTAAGCTCGGTTCCTATGCCGGCCTTTATTACGCGCAAAACCAGAGCGATCCGGCGCGCGCCAAATTCTATGGCGATGTTTCGGAGGCTTTGACGCGGATCTCTACAGATTTGATCTTTTTCGAACTCGAGCTGAACCAGATCGACGATGCGGTGCTTGACGCGGCCATCGCGCACAAGGATCTAGCGCGCTACAAGCCGTGGTTCGACGATCTGCGCAAGGAAAAGCCCCACCAGCTCGACGAGAAGCTCGAGACGCTGTTCACCGAGAAGAGCCAGACAGGCCGCGCGGCCTGGACGCGGCTATTCAACGAAACGATGTCGAGCCTGCGCTTTGACGTGGAGGGCGAGAAGGAACCGCTTTCGCTGGAGCCCACACTCAACCTTATGACGGACCCGGCAGAGCCGCGCCGCCGCGCGGGCTCCGAAGCGCTCGCAAAAGCGTTCAAGACAAACCTGCCGCTCTTTACGCTTATCACCAACACGCTGGCGAAGGATAAGGAGATTTCCGACCGCTGGCGTCATTTCAAGGATGTGGCCGACAGCCGCCACCTTGCCAATCGCGTCGAGGCGCCCGTTGTGGATGCGCTCGTCTCCTCGGTGCGTGCGGCCTATCCGCGGCTTTCGCACCGCTACTACGCCATGAAGGCGAAGTGGCTTGGGATGGACAAGCTGTCCCATTGGGATCGTAACGCGCCATTGCCTGAGAAGCCCGAACGGGTCATCACCTGGCCTGAGGCGCAAGCGATCGTGCTCAAGGCGTACGGTGCATTCGCTCCCGACATGGCCGCGATTGCGCGTGAGTTCTTCGAAAAAAATTGGATCGATGCGCCGGTAAAACCCGGCAAGGCGCCCGGCGCGTTTTCAGCCGCAACCGTGCCAAGCGTGCACCCGTACGTCCTGATGAACTATCTCGGCAAGCCGCGGGATGTGATGACGCTGGCGCATGAGCTGGGTCACGGCGTGCACCAGATGCTGGCGCGCGAGCAGGGTCCGCTGCTGGCCCCAACGCCGTTGACGCTGGCGGAAACGGCAAGCGTGTTCGGTGAGATGCTCACGTTCAAGGCCTTGCTGGCCGAGACCAAGGATGCGCGCGAGAAGAAGGCCATGATGGCCTCCAAGGTGGAGGACATGATCAACACGGTCGTGCGTCAGATTGCGTTCTACACCTTCGAGCGCAAGGTGCATGAGGCCCGCCGCAACGGCGAACTGACGTCGGATCAGCTGAATGCCCTCTGGATGGAGGTACAGAGCGAAAGCCTGGGACCGGCTATCGATCTGAAGCCGGGCTATGAGGTGTTCTGGGCATACATTCCGCACTTCATCCATTCGCCGTTCTATGTCTACGCGTACGCCTTTGGCGATTGCCTGGTGAATTCACTCTACGGGCTCTACGCGGAAGCCCATCCCGGCTTCGTCGCCAAGTACTTCGACATGCTGAAGGCTGGCGGCTCCAAGCACCACTCCGAGATGCTGGCGCCGTTCGGTCTTGATGCTCGCGATCCGGCCTTCTGGAATAAGGGTCTGAAGGTCATCGAAGGCATGATCGATGACCTGGAGGCGATGGATCAGGCGGTCGCGTGAAGCACGCGAAGGTGCGTTTCCAGTCACGTCGATGCGCTTGCATCGCGCTTCTTGGGACACGCCGGCCACCGCCAAGTACTGATTTCCCGTCAGGGTCAAGTCAAATAGCCTGGGAAGCGCGCAATTTTGCCGCTTCCCAACGGGAAAGGCGAGGAGTAGAAGGCCGCGACTTTGGACAGGGCAATTATCCCTATAACCGCGAGGTGCCTGAATGGCACAAACGCAGGCCGGCCACCAGAGCGCTGACGACGCGCATCAAGACAAGAACTTTTTGACGCTTGTCATTGGCTCGATCGGTGTCGTCTTTGGCGACATCGGCACGAGCCCGCTGTATGCGTTCCGCGAAGCCATCCATGCCGCCAAGTTGCGCGGCCTGTCGACGGGGGAATCGGCGCTGGGCGTCTTGTCGCTCATTGTCTGGGTGCTGTTGCTTATTGTCACCATCAAGTACGTCATCATCCTGCTGCGCGCCGACAACAAGGGCGAAGGCGGCACCTTTGCGCTGATGGCGCTGGGTCAGTCGGTCGCCAAACGCAGTGCTCCCTTGCTGCTCACGCTGGGCATTGCCGGCGCGGCGTTTTTCTACGGCGACGCGGTCATCACGCCGGCCATCTCCGTCTTGTCGGCCGTGGAGGGTCTGAAGCTTATCGCGCCGCATATGGAACGGGCCGTCATCCCCGTCGCCATCGTCATCCTCGCCATCCTGTTCTGGATGCAGGCGCATGGCACGGACCGCGTGGCCAAATTCTTCGGGCCTATTACCGCGCTCTGGTTCGCGATTCTCGCAGTGGGTGGCCTCATGCATGTGGCCGACAACGCGCGTATCTGGAATGCCCTGAACCCGGCGTACGGCATCAGCTTCGTCTGGCGCCATGGCGTCATCGGTCTCACCATCATGGGGCTGGTGTTTCTGGCGGCAACCGGCGCGGAGGCGCTTTACGCGGACCTTGGGCACTTCGGGCGAAGGCCCATCCAGGCGGCATGGCTGTGGTTTGTGTTTCCCGCGCTGCTCCTCAACTATTTCGGACAGGGAGCGCTTGTCATCTCCGACGAGACGGCGCTGGAAAACCCATTCTACCGGCTCTATCCGGAATGGGCGCTGATCCCGATGATGATCATGGCCACCTTTGCCACCGTCATTGCGAGCCAGGCCGTCATAACGGGTGCCTTTTCGCTGACCCGGCAGGCGATTCAGCTCGGATTGGTGCCGCGGTTCGAGATCCGCCACACGTCGGAGAGCATGGCAGGGCAGATCTACATGCCGCGCGTGAACTGGTTCTTGTTTACCGCCGTGCTCGTAGCCATTCTTCTGTTCAAGAACTCCTCCAATCTGGCGGCGGCCTACGGCGTGTCGGTTACCGCCGCCATGGTCATCGACAGCATGATGGCGTTCTTCGTGGTCTGGAAGTACTGGAAGTGGCCGCTGTGGAAGTCGGCGTTGCTGATCATCCCATTCCTCCTCATCGAGCAGGTGTTCTTCTCGGCCAATGTCTTGAAGCTGTTCGAAGGCGGCTGGGTCCCCATCACGATCGCCATGGGCCTTTGCCTCATCATGTTCAGTTGGGTGCGCGGCTCGCGTGTGCTGGCCAAGCAGACGCGGCGCAATGAAGCTGATCTCGATTGGCTGGTGCGCAAGCTCGAGGCCAAGCCGCCGCACCGCGTGCCGGGTACGGCGGTGTTCCTCACCGGCGATCCCTATGCCGCGCCGACGTCACTCATGCACAACCTGAAGCACAACCGCGTGCTGCACGAGCGTAACATCCTGTTGTCGATCAAGACGGAGGATACGCCGCGCGTCGCCCGGCACGAACGGGTGACAGTGGAGCGCGTGTCGGATCATTTCATCCGCATCGTTGCGCGCTACGGCTTCATGGAAACGCCAAGCGTGCCTAAAATCCTCGATCACTGCCGGCGCAAAGATCTCAACATTGATCTGGGGTCAACGTCGTTCTTCCTGTCGCGGCGGTCGTTGCGCGTTACGTCAAAATCGGAGATGCCGCGCTGGCAGGAACGGCTGTTCATTGCGCTCGCAGGGAGCGCGGAAGATGCTACGACCTACTTCCAGATTCCCACCGACCGAGTCGTCGAGGTAGGGACGCAGGTTGCCGTTTAGATCGTAACCGGCTGTGGAGTGCTTCCGAGAAGTGGCAACCGGTTTTCTGAGAAGACCGCAAAACAAATGCGGGGCTGAAGGCCCCGCATCCTCATTTGCGCAAACGTCTCGTGCCGGTGTGCTAGAGCATTTTTCCGACGAGATCGCGCATCCGATCCGCAGGATCGAAAAGCGATCTAGTGCTGAGGTCAGTTGTGGTGTGCCGACACGGCCTGGAGGACCTCGCCAGGCAGATCTCCGGATTTGCGGGCGTGCGAAATGTCGCCGAGGCTCAGCATGCCCACCATGCGCTTGTTCTCGTCGATCACAGGCAGTCTGCGGATGCGTTTGCTTTCCATGATGCGGGTCGCATCATCAAGCTCTTCCTCCGAGCGGCACCAGATGATGGCCGGCGTCATGACATCGCGCGCGGTGAGCTTGGAGGGCTCCTTGCCGTTTGTAAGACCACGGCAAACGATATCGCGATCGGTCACCATGCCGACCAGCTTGTCATCCTGGCCTACGGGAAGCGCGCCAATGTCATGCTCGCGCATACGTTTGGCACATTCGGATAGGGGGGCGTCGGGCGAGACCCACTCGACTCCGCGGTGCATCGCGTCTTTGACTTTCATGGGTTGAGCTCCTTTCGTTGCGGGCCGGTCGTTTCGAACGGCCGTTCCTTCCAAGGATGGCGCCTTCCCCCTCGTGGCTCCTGAGCGGCTCCCTCAAGGTTGCAATTGTCGGCCCGCCAGATGGCAGGAGCGTGGCCCTTCCTGCTCAGCGTGACGGGCGAAGCCGGGGCTTATAGGTATTTATGATCTCAAGCATTGCATTGCGAATACGTGCCGATCTGTTGACATAAACGACCACGGGCCATGCCAGGTAGCTGTTGATGCCCTCCACGTTGGCAAGCCCCGGAGTGCCCGCTACCGCCAAGCCACCCTTGAATGTGACTTCCGGGGCAAAGGTCGCCGTGATGGGAAAACCGCCATTCTTGGTCTTAATGTCGCATTTTACAGGCTGCGGAGGGGATTGGAAGACGTGGTCCTGGGCGGTGAGGGCCGGCTCAACAATGGCGCGCGCAATGCGGATTTTGACGATACAACTGGCGTCCTGAAGAAGCCCTCGAGAAATGCGGCGCATGTCATCGCGCTCCTCGGTCGTGAGCAAGGCCATATAATCACAGGAAATTTCTTCCCCTTGCTGATGGGTGACGGCCTTCAGGCACGAACCGAGCGTGCCATAGACGGCAGGTTCGGCGGCCGATCGCATGGGACTTACCCATATGACGAACGTCAAGCCGCAAGCAGCCAGTCTCGCCAAGCACTTGTGGCAGGCCAGGATCTTGATCCACGCTCGGGGTGAGAAAGGCATTTGCGCATCCTGCGAAACATTGTCATTGTCCGAAAGATAATTGCGCGTTGTCTTGCTGACATCAGGGCGTTGCGTTACCAAAAGCGGCCTGAATGGGCCTTTTCGTCTAGGGAGGACAAGGACGTGGGTGTTGATTCGACTGGCGGGCATCCCGCTATGGACTACGCCGAGCATCGCCGGACGTATGAGGGTTTCCTCCGTCTGACGAAGTTTGTAATAGCGGCCCTCGTCCTGCTGCTCATCGGCATGAAAATTTTCTTGGTTTGAGCGTTGCCGGTCTGTTAGGCCGTTGAGCACGACCTCATTCCAGGGCAGGTCCACGGAGCGGCCTGCCCAAATCGTTTCTAAAGCCTCATCCCAAACCGTAATCGGAAGCTTTCATGGTCACGATCGCTGTTACCCGTGAGCCGGCAGAAGAGCCGCGCGTTGCAGTCTCGCCCGAGACTGTCAAGAAGCTGTCGGCAGCCGGCGCCACCGTCCGCGTCGAAAGCGGTGCGGGCCTGCGCTCGCGCTTTTCAGATGAAGCGCTGAAGGCGGCCGGCGCAGAGATTGTCTCACACGAGGCGGCGCTTAGCGGCGCCGACATCCTCCTCGCCGTGCGCCGTCCCTCGCCTGACGACGTCAAGGCCCTGAAGCCGGGTGCCCTCGTGATCGCCGGCCTCAATCCCTATGACGACCGTGCCGGGCTCGATGCCCTTGCGGCGACAGGGGCCTCCGTCTTCGCCATGGAGTTCATGCCGCGCACCACCCGCGCGCAGTCGATGGATATCCTCTCCTCTCAGGCAAACCTTGCGGGGTATAAGGCTGTTGTGGATGCCGGCGCCATGTTCGGCCAAGCGCTGCCGATGATGATGACGCCGGCCGGCACCGTGCCCGCGGCCAAGGCCTTTATCATGGGCGTGGGCGTTGCCGGTCTACAAGCTATTGCCACGGCGCGCCGCCTTGGCGCCCAGGTGACGGCGACTGACGTGCGGCCCGCCACCAAGGAACAGGTGCAGTCGCTCGGCGCAAAGTTCGTCGCGGTCGAGGATGAAGAGTTCAAGCAGGCCCAGACGGCTGCCGGTTACGCCAAGCCGATGAGCGCCGAATACCAAGCCAAACAGGCCGATCTCGTCGCCAACCACATCAAGATCCAGGATATCGTCATCACCACCGCGCTCATTCCGGGCCGCCCGGCGCCCCGCCTCATCACGCGCGCCATGGTCGAGAGCATGAAGCCGGGGTCGGTGATCGTCGATCTTGCCGCCGAGCGCGGTGGCAATTGCGAGCTGACCGAGGCAGGCAAGGTCATCGAGACACCCAACGGCGTGAAGATCGCCGGCCCGCTCAATCTTGCGGGCACCATTGCGGTCAACGCGTCATCGCTTTTCGCCAAGAACCTGTTCGCCTTCCTCGAGATCATGCTCGACAAGAAGGAAAAGAAGCTTGCCATCAATTGGGATGACGAACTCGTCAAAGGCACGTTGGTGGCCAAGGACGCCAAGATCGTTCACCCCAATCTCGCGCAACAATCCTGAATAAGATGAAAACTGGGAGACACCCAATGCGTCATTTCCAAGCGCTGATCCTGGTTGGGCTCGCGATGCTCCTCGTGCCGGCAAGCGCCTTTGCGTCCGAGGGCCTGGGCGGAGCTGTCGACCCCTTCGTTTACCGCCTCATGGTATTCGTGATGGCGATCTTCGTCGGCTACTACGTCGTGTGGTCGGTGACGCCCGCGCTGCACACGCCGCTGATGAGCGTGACCAACGCGATCTCGTCGGTGATCGTTGTCGGCGCTCTGCTGGCGGTCGGCGTCAACCTCACTGCTTCCGATAGCGTGCTTGCCAAGCTCTTCGGCTTCCTCGCGCTAGCCATGGCGTCCGTGAACATCTTCGGCGGCTTCCTCGTCACGCAGCGCATGCTCGCGATGTACAAGAAAAAGGACGCGCCCGCCAAAAAGCAGGGCTCGTGAGACATGACGTTCCGCCCCGCCTCAAGACTGATTGCCGATAGAGGAAATTGCCTATGAACGCCAATCTCGCAGCCTTTTTGTACCTTGTCGCGGGTGTTCTGTTTATTCTCGCGCTGCGCGGTCTGTCGAGCCCGGCGACGTCCCGCCAAGGCAACATGTTCGGCATGATCGGCATGACAATCGCGATCCTCACGACGATCGCGCAGCTTGGCGACTACGGCTTCTGGACCTGGTTTCTGATCCTGCTTGGCATGGGTGTCGGCGGTTTCATCGGCGCCAAGACGGCCCGCGAGATCCCGATGACCATGATGCCGGAACTGGTCGCCGCGTTCCACTCGCTGGTCGGTCTGGCCGCTGTGTTCGTGGCTGCCGGCGCGCTGTATGCGCCCTCGGCTTTCGGCATTCTGAATGATCCCACGAACGCCGAGGCCGGCGTCAAGAGCGCCAGCCTTCTGGAAATGTCACTGGGCGTCGCGATCGGCGCCATCACCTTCACCGGCTCGGTGATCGCGTTCGCCAAGCTGTCGGGACGCATGTCCGGCAAGCCAATCATTCTGCCCATGCGCCACCTGATCAACGCCGCCCTCGGCGTTTTCATCATCCTGCTGATCTACTGGTTCATGCAGTCGGGTGGCTCGTCGTTCCTGTTCTGGCTGATCGTGCTGGCAAGCCTCGCCTTCGGCGTGCTGATCATCATCCCGATCGGCGGCGCGGATATGCCGGTCGTCGTCTCGATGCTGAACTCTTATTCGGGCTGGGCCGCCGCAGGCATCGGCTTCACGCTTGGCAACATCGCGCTCATCATCACGGGTGCGCTGGTCGGTTCGTCGGGCGCCATCCTGTCCTACATCATGTGCAAAGGCATGAACCGTCAGTTTCTGTCAGTCATCGCCGGCGGCTTTGGTGGCGAGACGGCAGGCCCCGCGGGCGCTGGCGGCGAGCAAAAGCCGGTCAAGCTCGGCTCGGCGGAAGATGCAGCCTACGTCATGAAGAACGCGTCGAAAGTGATTATCGTGCCGGGCTACGGCATGGCGGTTGCCCAGGCCCAGCACGCGCTGCGCGAAATGGCCGACGCGCTGAAGAAGGGGGGCGTTGAGGTCAAGTACGCCATCCATCCCGTCGCGGGCCGTATGCCGGGCCACATGAACGTGCTGCTTGCGGAAGCCAACGTGCCCTACGACGAGGTGTTCGAGCTGGAAGACATCAACGCGGAGTTCGCGCAGGCCGACGCCGTGTACGTCATCGGCGCCAACGACGTCGTCAATCCGAGCGCGGAGGAAGACAAGTCCTCGCCCATCTACGGTATGCCGGTTCTCCAGGTGTGGAAGGCGGCGACGGTATTCTTCAACAAGCGCTCGCTGGCGTCGGGCTATGCTGGTATCGACAACCCTGTGTTCTACAAGGACAACACCGTCATGGTGCTCGGCGATGCCAAGAAAATGACGGAAGAAATCGCCAAGGCGCTCGCGCACTGACAAGCTGGCAGCCGGCGCGCAGACACTTCGGCGGCGATCCTGGTCTATCCGGCCAGGGTCGCCGTTTGTGCTATTGGGGGGCGAGGCGGGCTCCTGACATGGATCGGCCAAGCCGGCAGGTGAAACGGCGTTCTCGGTGACATTGCGGAGGGACAAGGCGCCCGCGGTGTGGCCCTTAAGACGCTTTCTGCCGGAATCCCTTTGGTATAGTCCGGCCCAGAGGGTTTCTTGGAGTTCAAGTCGTGTTGTCCGCCGCCGGTCCACAGTCGTCCTATGAGCATGATCTCGCGGTGATCGAACGGCTGTCAGCAACGCCCGCCGATAAGGCTTACGAGCTCGAAAAGGCGCTGCAGCTTATCTACAGCCGCGCCGCCACCGCCAACCTCGATGCCTACGACGTGCGCGATGTCGCCAAGGACGCCGTTTCGATCCAGTACCGCCTGTTCGACGTGCGCATGCGCCTGCGCGACCGCCTGGGTGAATTTGAAGACAAGGGCCTCATGTCTCCCGGCGTTCAGAAGGGCTTGCGCGATGTGTTCCGCATCCTGCGCTATGTGAACGACATGGTCGGCGAGGTGGCGCTGGCGCAGGGCAAGCAGGTGGCGACCGGCGAGGGCTTGCGCGGCTTCACGGGCGGGCAGACCAATACGCTGGTCAACTGGCGCTTTTTTGCGCCCAATAAAGGACGTGACGTCGCCTTTCGCTCGGGCGATGTGATCCTGGTCCGCGGCGAGCGCCACAACAGCGCGGCCATCGCCCGCATCGGCGACGTGGACAGCCAGTTCTCGCACGTCTGCATGACCTACCTTGACGACGGCGGCACGCACTTCGTGGTCGAAAGCCTGATCGAGGATGGCGCGGTCTTCGGCTCGCTTGCGCAAGCGCTTGATCACGGCATTGCGCGCGCGGTTCTCTATCGCCACAAGGACCATGAGCTTGCCGCCCGCGCCGCCAAGCTCATTTATGAGCATGTGAAGGCGTCGCGCGAGGGTATCGGCAAGCGCATCCTCTATGATTTCTCGATGCAGCTTGACGCCCGCAAGCGCCTGTTCTGCTCCAAGCTCGTGCGCCTCGCCTTCGACATGGCAAGTGACGGTGCGGTGAAGCTTCCGCGCTATCCAACCCATATCGGCATGCAGAACCGCGATTTTCTCAAGCGCATCGGCGTCAAGGCGACGGAGACGTTCGCGCCCGGCGACATCGACATGCAGAAGGAGTTCGATCTCGTCTGCGAATGGCAGGACTATACCAAGACGGCCAGCGTGCGCTTGCAGGACTTCACGTGCGACAAGCTCTTTGAATGGATGGACACCTACGGCTATCGCTTCAAGGATACCGCCTTGATCCGCGCCGTTGCGTTCTTCGGGCGATTATCGGCGTACTTCTCAGACAGCGCCAAGGACATCCTGTCCTCCATCGCACCCAAGGTTCCCATCAACATGCGCCGTAGCGCCGTTGCGGCGGTTGCCATGCTCCACAAGACGGCCGAACCTATCTATCGCGAGCTTCTCGCCGCCAACGATGCGCGCATGGTGAAGAATGGCCGTCCGCTGCACGGCAATGAGGTCTTCGAGCTTCTGGAAAACATCCGCCGGCGTGAAGGCCGGCATATTGGATATCTCTCGGTCACTTGAAGGGCACGCGGGAGGCGGTTGAGGTTAGAACGGTGCGCGGCAAGCAACGAGAAGGGGAGGATGGTGCGTTTGAAGACCGCTTTGATCATCGCAGTCGGCCTCTACCTCGTGGTGGGACTCGCCATGTACCTCGGCCAACGCAGGCTCATATATCTGCCGGAGACACAGCGGCGGCTTCCAGCCAACGCCGGCCTTGATGGCGTCGCGGAGCGCGTGATCGAAACGCATGATGGCGAGCACGTTATCGCCTGGTACGCGAAGGCACGTAAGGGGCAACCCACGCTGCTCTATTTTCACGGCAACGCAGGTTCACTCGACTCCCGGTCGGAGCGCATACGCAAGTACAAGAACGCGGGCCGCGGCATCTTCATGATGAGTTATCGCGGCTATTCGGGCTCGACCGGATCGCCCTCCGAACAGGCAAACGTTGCCGATGGCAAGCGTGCGTTCGACACCCTGGTGGCTGAGGGGGTGGCGCCGCATGATATCATCATCTATGGCGAGAGCCTGGGCAGCGGCGTTGCGGTACAGGTCGCCGCCGCCAGATCGCCGGGAGGCGTCATCCTTGATGCGCCCTATACTTCAATCGTCGACATTGCGGCCGGCCAATATCCCTGGCTGCCCGTGCGGCCGATGCTGCGCGACCGCTACGAAAGCGATGCGTATATCGCCAGTGTGCTTTGTCCGCTGCTGATCGTGCACGGCGAGAAGGATGACGTGATCCCGGTCACCATGGGGCGCAAGATGTATGAGCTGGCAAATGCGCCAAAGGACATTGTGACGTTCAAGGCCGCCGGACACGCCGACCACTACCTGTATGGGTCCTATGATGCGATCAATGCTTGGATCGACAAGCTGTGGCCCGCAAAGGCCCAGGAGCAGGATCGGCGGGCAGGCCAGCAGCAGCCATAATGGCAAAAGCAAATGGCCCGCCTTGATGAGGCGGGCCATTTGTCATTCTAAGATAGTAGAAAGGCTTGAAGTTCAGCGCCCCGAGAACCCGCCGCCGCCCTGGCCGCCGCCGTTCTGGCCACCGTAGCCACCGCCCTGGCCGCTGCCAAAGCCGCCGCCGCCCTGGCCGCCGCCGAAGCCGCCACGGCCAGCGCCCTTGGCGCCACGTGCGGGTGCCGCGGGCTTGCCCGGCAAAAGACCTTCGCGCTGAGCCTTCTTGCGAGCCAGCTTGCGGGCGCGGCGTACAGCCTCCGCCTTCTCGCGGGCTTTCTTCTCAGACGGCTTTTCAAAGTAGTTCCGCAGCTTCATCTCGCGGAAGATGCCCTCGCGCTGCATCTTTTTCTTGAGGGCTTTGAGCGCTTGATCGACGTTGTTGTCGCGGACGAGAACCTGCACGCGGTGTGTTCCTCTGATGTGCGGTGTGGACGTTAAAGCAAAAAACCACGGAGCCCGGGGCTGCTGCCTCCGGGTCCCGCGCTCGATTTCTTGGGGTGCGTATACCAAAGCCGCGCGGGGTTGTCCATCGCCGCCTGGGAGTTAAGGGGGATCTGGTGTTGCAAACCGGCAAGAGCAGCCCCCGCCCTCCTGGTGCGGCGGCGTGACGCGGTAAGGCCGGCGGAAAGCGCAGCGTGCGGGCAACGCTCAATCCGGCAGCGGCAGGGAGGACAGAAGACGGTTGACGTGGCCCATCTTGCGGCCGGCGCGAGCCTCCTTCTTGCCGTAGTGGTGGAAGAAGGCGCCGGTGTCGGCGGCGATCTCCTTCCAGGCGTGAATGTCGTCGCCGATGAGGTTGATCATCTCGACGGCGGGCGCCTTGCGTGCGGTGGAACCCAAAGGCCAACCGGCGACGGCACGCATATGCTGCTCGAACTGCGAGGTCACGGCGCCATCAATGGTCCAATGGCCAGAGTTGTGAACTCGCGGCGCCATTTCATTGACGTAGAGCACGTCCTTGCCGGTTTGGTGCAGGGCGAAGAACTCGATGGCGAACACGCCGACATAATCGAGCGCGACGGCGATTTTCTCGGCAATCGCGATGGCCTCCTTGGCAGCCTGCTCGGTGATGCGTGCGGGCGCAAGCGAGCGGTGCAGGATATGATCGCGATGCTCGTTCTCTGTCACGTCGTAGGCACGGAACTCGCCATCTATGCTGCGTGCGGCGATGACGGATACTTCGAGCTGGAAGTTGACGAAAGATTCCAGAATGGATGGTTGATCGCGCATGGCGGCCCAGGCTGCCGATGCATCCTTGCGCTTGAGGATCTTGGCCTGTCCCTTGCCATCATAGCCGAAGCGGCGTGTTTTCAGCACGCACGGCGGGGCAATCGTCTCCAAGGTCTTGAGAAGCTCCTCTTCGCTGCCGATGGCCGCGAACTCCGCCGTCATGGCGCCGAGCCGGCGTGCGAGCGTCTTTTCGTTGATGCGGTCCTGTGCGCAGGCTAGCGCCTTGGCGCCAGGGCGCACGGGGATGTGCTTTGATAGGAATTCAACGGTCGGAACCGGGATATTCTCGAATTCATAGGTTGCAGCCTCGATACTGGCTGCAAACTGCTCCAGCGCAGCCTCGTCGTCATAGGCTCCAATCGTGTACCGGGCGGCGACGTCGAAGGCCGGACTATCGGCCTCCGGCGCGTAGACGTGGCATTTCAAGCCAAGGCGGGCGGCTGCCATGGCCAGCATGCGGCCAAGCTGGCCGCCACCCAGAATGCCGATGGTTGAACCTGGTGCAATTGCTGATACCGACATCGCGATTGTTGCCTCAGCCGTCCGTGGGCGTCTCGCTGACGCTGCGCGTGTTGGCCTCGCGCCAAGCCTGGACGCGCTTGGCGAGGGCGGCATCGCTGAGGGCGAGGATTTGCGCGGCAAGCAGTCCGGCGTTCTTGGCGCCCGATTCGCCGATGGCGAGCGTGCCGACGGGAATGCCGCCCGGCATCTGCACGATGGACAGAAGGCTGTCGTGACCTTTGAGGGCCTTGCTTTCGATAGGCACACCAAGCACGGGGAGTGGCGTCATGGATGCCGTCATGCCGGGAAGGTGCGCCGCCCCGCCCGCGCCCGCGATAATGACATGGAGACCGCGCTCCTTGGCGGTTTTGGCGTAGTCGTAGAGCCGGTCGGGCGTGCGGTGCGCCGAGACGATCTTGGTCTCGTGGGAAACGCCCAGTTCGTCGAGAATTTCGGCGGCGCGTTTCATGGTAGGCCAGTCCGACTGGCTGCCCATAATGATGCCGACGCGTGGCCTGCTGCCCGTCATAACCTGATACCGCCCGTCTCAAAGTGTGGGAACGCCACGGAAAGGCCGGGGTTTAATTGAGGGTAAGGCGGATGACAAGGCCCCCAGGGTTTACTGCTTTCTTGACGGGGGAGGGGACTGCCGAACCGCCGGTCAGGCAATAATGTCTGGTAATAATTTATCTTCGACCGCGGTGATACGATCCTTCAAGGCAAGCTTTTTCTTTTTCAGCCGCTTGATAAGCAACTGATCTGCCATTGGGTTGGCTTCGAGAGACACGATCTCGTCGTCGAGCATCCGATGCTCGGTCTTGAGCTTGACCAGTTCTTCGCGAAGCTCGCGCTCGTCGCGCCGCTGCATATAAGTGATCCTGCCCCCGCTTAAGGCTCACGACGATTGTGTTTCATCAGTGTAGCCGAATTTGACCATGTTCGACAAATTGTCTTGCGCGCAACTGCTAACTCAATGAAAAAATAGAATAATTTTAGATGGTTAGTTCGACTGGCGTTTGATCCGCATAAGGCAAAACACAATTATGTTAGCCTTGAAACGTTGGACATTATTACAGTCTTGTGGCACCTTTTTGCAGTCTGCAACTTTCGTGAGGAGAGGACTAGATGGCGATGGCAGCTCATCTTGCAGAATTAGCGGAAAAGCACCGGCTTCTCGATCAGCGGATCGAAGAAGCCATCGCAAGCCCCGGAACCGACGACGCCGAAATCCGGCGGTTGAAGCAAGAGAAGCTAAAGTTGAAAGACGAAATGGAGAGGTTGAGTAAAGTGACGCGCCACTAGCGCCGCTGTTCACAAAAGATCTACTTGGATCAGCCCTGCCCCGCGGCCCAAGGCCGCCGAGCGGGGCTTTTATATTTTTACGGCTCATCCATCCCGTACTGCCGGCCGGCGTGCCGTGCGTCTTATCCGAAAATGGCCCCGCTGCTGGATACTGGATCTACTCGATCGGCTCCGCTGGACAGTCAGCCTGTGGAGGCCCTTGGCGCCGCTGATGCACTGCCCCCGCTCGCACGCGACCGCGGCAGGTCGATGCGCCAGATGCGCTCTATGATCCCGAACAGCCGCGCTTCGCGATCCTCGATCTCGATCTTGCCCCACTTTGCATAGCCCAAGATGTCACGAGTCACAGGCAAGACCGTGCCGGCCGAGAAGATGGCTCTTTTTTCCGCAAACAGCGCGTTTCGCGCCTTGTCGTTTTGCGACTGGGTGACGAGAACCAGATTTCCAAGGTTCTCGATGCATTGCGCGCGCTCATCGGCAGACGGAAACCATTGGCGCCATTCGCTGGACTTGGGCGGCCGCTGAGGCAGGACGTGCTCGATGGTGAATTTGTCGGGATCAATGTCGCTGATGCGGCCGGCCATCTCGTCGTTGAGCCGCAGCAGCAGCAGCTTGCAAATCTTCTGGTTGCGTTTGTGGAGATCCTTGAGATGGAATGCGATGTTGCGCATCTCCTCGCGGCTGATCGCCAAGGTGCGATGCGTGGGGGAAAGGCGCCCTTCCTGGCGGATGGCCTCGGTAATGTCGCCAAAGCGCTTCTTGCGGCGTCCTGCACCCAGGCACAGAAGGCGCAACAGATGCGCCATCCGGTCGATTTCTCCCAGCAGCCGTTCGCACGCCGCCGGGTTCACGCGGCGGTCCTTCAGGGCCAGCATGGCGGCGGGGGCCCAGTCGCCATCGGCGAGGCGGTTAAGATAATGGAGATACCAGCGCATCCGCGGGGTGAGATCGCCGCTATGGGCGCTATTGCGGCGGATGGCTGAGAAGGTTCCCGCCAGCGGCAACAGCGCGTTCTGGATGAAGGCCGCTCCGCCCCCTTCTTCGTTGACCACCGCGCGCACGGCCGAGACGATGTGGGGCCGCGTGTGACCGTAGATTGTCCGCAAGTGCGAGAAGAAGGTCTCGAAATCGTCGCCCAGCTCCGCACTTGTCTCGTCCCAGGCCTTGATTCCCCATTCGACCTCTATGGGCCGCAGATGGCTGATGACGTCGGCCTTGAGGATGTCATTGCGCTGTAGCTTTTTGCCCCTCTCGTTCAGAACGATGAACATACGGTAGGCGCGGTCGATCTCGCTGCTCAGGATGACGACGACTTCGCAATGATCCAGCACGTAGTCGCACAAGCGCGCGCGCTCGGCTTGCGAGTAGGTGGAAAGCTGGGCGATGAAGTGATCACGCACCTCCAGCAATGCCGCCGCGGCGCCCTCGGGGTCTGTTTCAGGCGTCAGCAGAGTGCCGCCTGGCTGGCTGATGTAGCGGGTAAAGAAGGGCTGGTCGCGGTCGGCCAGATGGATACGCGGCGAAAACGTGGGAAAGAAGCCCCGGTTGGTGCGGGCCGTCATGATCGCGGCCGCGCGCCGTGCGATCCTGCTTCTCGAATTCCGTTCCAGATCGCGCAATACCGCGATCAACGTGAGAAGCGTGACAAGCCGCTGCTGCCCGTCCACGATGTCCAGAGACCGCGGCGGCATGGACGTCGACAGCTTCGTCTTCTCCGCCTTGTGCTGCGAATCCATCAGCAGCACCGCGCCCAGGAAATAGTCGGGGTCAGGCACATTGCCGGTTTCTATTCCGGCAGCGTCCAGAAGATCGTCGAGAAGCTGTCCTGCTTCCTCCGCGCCCCAGGAATAGGGGCGTTGATAAATGGGTATGTTAAGAAGAAACGGGCCGGATAGAATATCGGAAATGGAAAACGAGGACGCTTGGAGACCAGACGGCATAAGGGCACGGATTCTTCTGCGGCACGGCTGCGCGGCGTAACGCACCACGAGCTGCACATTTGCTTATTTGGACCCTTATAGCATGTCGATAGGCGCTATTGCGTGGCAAAAATTCCAGATTGTGATCAGAGCCATTCTCAACACATTCAACGAGCGGCTTGTGAAACAGCGAAATTTAGTGACGTTGAACGCAAGGCCGGCTTGCACATCCTGAAAAGAGGTTCTGGTGTCCCAGCAACACTGCGATCCCGAAGACGTCGGTAGCGCGTGGGCGAAGCCGCCCGTCGTATTCAAGGTTCTTGCGCGCGCCGGCTGGGAAGAGGCGCGCGCGGACGGCCTGTATCGCGGGTCGCCCGACGACAAGCGCGACGGGTTCATTCATTTCTCGGCCGCTCATCAGCTCGAAGGCACGCTGGCGAAATATTTTCGCGGCAAGGCAGATCATCTCCTTGTCGCCTTCGATACCGATGCTCTGGGGCCGGAGCTGAAGTGGGAGCCATCGCGGGGCGGCGATTTGTTCCCGCATCTTTATGGCCCATTGCCAGTGGCGCTGGCCCTCTGGCAAAGGCCCTTGGAGCTTGGGGCGGATGGCGTCCCGAGCCTGCAAGGGGAATGGCTGGAATGTTGAGCTGGCTCTATCCGGCGGCACGCGCGGGTCTGTTCATGTTGAGCCCGGAAGACGCTCATGCGGCAACCATCGCCGCCATGGAGACAGGGCTTTATCCTAGAGCATCCAGGGACGACCCGCCGGAGCTGGCGCAGGATGTCATGGGCCTGCGCTTTCACAACCCCATCGGTATTGCGGCCGGCTTCGACAAGGACGCCCGCGTGCCGGATGCTGTTTTGGGAATGGGCTGCGGGTTTGCCGAAATTGGTACGATTACGCCCAAGCCCCAGGACGGCAATGCCAAGCCGCGTGTCTTCCGCCTCGTTGACGACCGGGCCATGATCAACCGGCTCGGGTTCAACAACGCCGGTCATGCGGCTGCCCTGTCGCGTCTGCAGGCCCGCGCGAGCCGAGGCGGCATCGTCGGCGTCAACATCGGCGCCAACAAGGACGCAGCCGACCGCGCGGCGGATTATGTTGCCGGCCTGAAGACGTTCAATCATCTGGCGAGCTATTTCACCGTCAACATCTCATCGCCCAACACGCCCGGTCTGCGTGACCTGCAGGCGCCGGCCGCGCTGGATGATCTGCTGTCGCGTCTTGGGGCGGCGCGCGCCGATCTCGAAGCGCAGGGCCTGCCGAGGCGGCCGCTGGTCGTCAAGATTGCTCCCGATATCGCCGAAGCCGATATTCCCGCGATCGTGGAACGGCTCGTGGCGCACGCCGTAGATGCCATCGCGGTTTCCAATACGACGCTGGCGCGCCCGGGTCTGAAGGATCGCAACGCGCGCGAGGCGGGTGGTCTGTCGGGGCGTCCGCTGTTTAACCGTGCAACGGCGATGCTGGCGCGGGTCTACCAGGAGAGCAAGGGCGCAGTGCCGCTGATCGGCATTGGCGGGATCGACAGCCCGCAGGCCGCGCTCGCAAAGATCGAAGCCGGGGCTACATTGCTGCAGCTTTATACGGGTCTGGTCTACGAGGGCCCCGGGCTCATCGGCGCCATCAAGGAGCGGCTGGCGGATGCGGTGCGCAGTGCCGGAGCGACCTCCCTTGCGGGGATCCGAGGCCGCAAGGCGCAGGAATGGGCTCAGCGCCCGCTGGGCTGAGCCACACAATGTTTCGGATCAATCCGTCTTGATGCCGCGTGAGCGCAACAGACGGGCGATAAGCCAGATGGGTACGACGATCATCGCACCGAGCAGCATGTAGTCGAGCAGCCATTCGATGGAGGCAAAGCCCATGTCGTAGATGCGCCGGGCGAGGTCGTCGAGCGTTTGGAAGAAGTTCGCCGGTGTAATGCCGAACACCGAGAGCACGATGCCTGTGAGCACGGACAGAATTGCCAAGCGCACGAACACCGCGAACGGATGTCCGCCAAGAAAGCCGCGCAAATCCATGTAACGTTCTCCTGCCGGTGGCGACGCCACGAATTGGCCTTTGGGTGAAGCGGATGCAGCGCCGCCCTTCCCAAGACCCGCCTTGCCCGTCTAGATCGTAATTGCCAACATGTCCACAAAACGGCCATCGCCGCGCGCCTCACGCGCCTGCCAAGCCCGCCATCAGGCGGGACACGAGGCGTCAGCTTTGCCCGTGCTGCCGGAACCTTTCGCCGCCTGGTTTGCAGCGCGCGGCTGGACGCCCAGGCCGCATCAGCTTGCGCTGCTTGAAGCTTCGCAACAGCGTCGCTCCACGCTGCTCATCGCGCCGACAGGAGCGGGCAAGACGCTGGCGGGATTTCTGCCCTCGCTCGTGCGGCTGTCCGAGCCGGGCAAGCGGCCGCGCAAGGGCGCGGGGCTGCGCACGCTCTACATATCGCCACTCAAGGCGCTCGCTTGCGACGTTGCCCGAAATCTTGAAACGCCGATTGCCGAAATGGGCCTCAAGATCCGGACCGAGACGCGCTCGGCCGACACCACACTCGCCCGCCGCCAACGCCAGCGCCGCAGCCCGCCCGATATTCTACTGACGACGCCGGAACAGGTTGCGCTGCTGCTCAGCCACCCGGACGCGCCCTTTCTGTTTGCTGATCTGGAAACCGTTATCCTGGATGAGCTTCATGCCCTCGCGCCCTCCAAGCGTGGCGATCTCCTCGCGCTCGATCTGGCACGGATTCAGTCCCTTGCCCCCGGCCACATCCGAGTCGGCCTTTCCGCCACCGTGGCACGGCCAAGCGAATTGCGCGCCTATCTGATGGCGCAGACGGCGCCCGACGTCCGGGCGGATCTCGCGCACGTCATTGAAATTCAGGGCGGCGCCAAGCCAGACATCAAGATCCTGGAGGCGGAGGAAGGCGTGCCCTGGTCGGGTCACACGGCGCGCTACGCCATCGGCGAGATCTACGAGGCGATTGCGGCGCATCGCTTGAGCCTGGTTTTCGTCAACACACGAATGCAGGCCGAATTGCTGTTCCAGGAGTTGTGGCGGGTGAACGGACAGAACCTGCCAATCGCGCTCCACCACGGCTCGCTGGCGGCGCCGCAGCGGCGCAAGGTGGAAAGCGCCATGGCGGCGGGGCAATTGAAGGCAGTGGTTGCAACCTCCACGCTCGATCTCGGCATCGACTGGGGCGATGTCGATCTTGTCATTCATGTCGGTGCGCCCAAAGGCGCCAGCCGCCTAACGCAGCGGATCGGACGCGCGAACCATCGTCTTGATGAACCTTCCAAGGCGATCCTGGTGCCGGGCAACCGCTTTGAGCTCCTGGAATGCCGCGCCGCGTTGCAGGCCGCGGAGGCTGGCGCCCAGGATGCGGTCTTGTCCCGATCGGGCGCGCTCGACGTGCTGGCCCAGCACGTGCTCGGCATGGCCTGTCAGGCGCCCTTCGACCCGGACGTTCTTTATGACGAGGTGCGTACCGCATTGCCTTATGCGAGTTTGACGCGCGCCCACTTCGACCGCGTCATCTCCTTTGTGTCGACGGGCGGATATGCGCTCAAGGCGTACGAACGCTTCGCCAAGCTGCGCCCGGCCGAGGGGGGCAAGCTGCGCGTCGCGAACGCCAGGGTGGCGCAACAGTATCGTCTCAACGCCGGGACGATCGTGGACTCCCCGCTCATCAAGGTTCGGCTGGTTTCTGGCGGCAGGCGCAAGTCGGGGGCGGCACGTACGCTGCAGGGCGGCCGCATGCTCGGTGAGGTCGACGAATATTTCATCGAGCAGTTGTCGCCGGGAACGACGTTTGCCTTCGCAGGCGAGGTGGTGCGTTTCGAGGGTTTGCGTGACACGGAAGCCTTCGTGTCGCGCACAACCGCGCAGGATCCGATGATCCCGAGCTATTCCGGCGGCAAGTTTCCGCTGTCGACGCATCTGGCCGCGCGTGTGCGCGCGATCCTGTCGGAGCCCAAGTCGTGGCGTGCGTTGCCTCCGCCCGTCGCCCAATGGCTGCTTCTGCAGCAACGCCGGTCGCAACTGCCCGGACGCGAGGACGTTCTGATCGAGACGTTCGCGCGGTCGCAACGCCACTATCTCGTCGCCTATCCGTTCGAGGGCAGGCTTGTGCATCAGACGCTGGGCATGTTGCTGACGCGGCGTCTCCACCGCGCCGGGGCGCAGCCGTTGGGCTTCGTCGCCAATGACTATGGGCTCGCGGTCTGGGGCAACGGCGATATTTCGCGACTTATTGCAGACGGTCGCCTGGGCCTGGCGGAGCTGTTTGACGAGGACATGCTGGGCGACGACCTCGACGCCTGGCTTGCGGAAAGCAGCCTGATGAAGCGCACGTTCCGCATGGCGGCGGTGATCGCAGGGCTTATCGAGCGCCGCCATCCCGGCAAGGAGAAGTCGGGCCGTCAGGTCACGATGTCGACGGATCTGATCTACGATGTGCTGCGCCGCCATGATCCCGGCCACATTCTATTGGAAGCGGCATGGGCGGATGCTGCGACTGGACTGCTTGATCTTGCCCGCCTGGGGGAGTTTCTCGCCCGCATCAAGGGGCGAATCAGGCATCAAGCTTTGGAGCGCGTTTCGCCGCTGTCGGTGCCGATACTTCTGGAGATCGGCCGGGAGCAGGTCTTCGGCGCGCATGAGGACGTTTTGCGCTCCGCCGCCCAGGATCTCATCGAGGAGGCGACGGGGGCTTAGATATGACACGGGGGAGCGCCATGGCCGGGCTCAGGCCTGAAAGTCTCGTCTTGAGCGATTTTTCCGATCAGCCGATGTCGGTGTGCGGTAAAGCCTTCCGCGCGCATATGTCAGGCGCACTCTTCTGGCCGGCAGAGGACGCGCTGATCGTCGCCGACCTGCACCTGGAGAAGGGCTCACACTTTGCAGCCCGTGGCCACATGCTTCCGCCCTACGACACACGCGAGACGTTGCACAAGCTCGCCGAGGTCATCGACGCGTACGATGCTGCGAGCATCATCGCGCTGGGTGACAGCTTCCACGACGCGGAGGCGCTGGAGCGCATGGACGAGGCGGACCGTGAGACGCTCGCCATCATGCTGGCGGACCGCGAATGGATCTGGATCACCGGCAATCACGACGGCGAGGCGGGGGCTGCGCTCGGCGGGCATGTGCTCGATGAGCTTGTCGTCGAAGGCATCACCTTCCGCCATGAGCCCGCGGCCGGCGCCCGCACGCACGAGATCGCCGGACACATGCACCCGGCGGCGCGGCTGGTGATGAACGGTACGGCGCTGCGGCGGCCTTGTTTTGTGGGCAACGGTCTGCGCCTCGTGCTGCCCGCGTTTGGCGCCTACACCGGCGGGCTCAATATCATGGATGACGCATTCTTGCCTGTGTTCGGCGAAGAGGGACTGTCTGTCTGGATGCTTGGCCAGGAGGGTGTGTATCCAGTCGCGGCGCGGTTGTTACGCGAGGATTAGGAATATCTCAGCGTGGCGTGCGGCGGAAGGCGAAGGCTGCGAACAGTCCGGCAGCCGCCGCTGCAAGCACGGTCGAGATCCCGTAGAGCAGCGGAGAATCGTAGGCTTTGTCATGCAGGAAGCGTTCAAGGCCCGTTCGCTCCATCATGACCTCGCTCTTGTATTGCGAGAGCATCTTGCCGTCCTTGAACAGGAACAGGCGCGCGGTGAGCGGCCCCACAGGCACGGTGGGGGGCAGTGAAATCGTGGCGCGAAACAGCGAGCGTCCCCGGAAGGTTACGCCGTAGTCCGACTGGACAAAGAGACCATCCCTCTTCTTCAGCCGGATCGCGGCGGCGCGGTATTCTTCAGCCTCCTCGGGCGTCGCGGGTGCCCAGCGTATGCTGCCCGAGGGCACCATGCGCACGTATTCAAAGCCGATCTGATGCGTGCCGAGCGCTTCAGGCTCGGCGATCTCCTCGAGTGGGCGCGTCGTGGCAATTCCGTAGAAGCTGGGAAACGAGGAGAAGCGCACCGAACGGGTGTTGATCCACAATCCCGCTACGCGCGACTTGCGCCGCACGACGGCGGGCAGCGACATTCCCTCCACCACGGCAACGACGTCATAGGTGCCGGCTTCGGCGCTGGGCTGGCGGCTATGCTCGACCGTGCCGAAGATGAGGATTTCCGTGCCGGTGTAGTTGGAAGTGATGGACACGCTACGCGTGGAGACGTCGGCTTCCACGGTTTCGGGCGGCTGTGTTTGGGCGCGTGCGGGCAGAGCAGCGAAGATAAGCGCGGCGGCGATCAACGCATGAGACAATGAGCGCAGGTGCATCACGGCCCCCGCTGCAGGACGCCGAAGGAATAGAGGTCGGCCGGAGTCGCCATGAGGTCGAAGCTCATGCGGAAGCATACCGCCAGGACCAGCACGGCAAGACCCAACCGCCAGTGATCACCGCGCAGCTTGTCGCCCACGACCGTGCCGTACTGAGCACCAAACACGCCCCCCGCCATCAGCGCCAGCGCGAGCATCACGTCCACGGTCTTGTTCTGCATGGCATGCAAGATAGTGGCGAGCGCGGCAACAAACACGATCTGAAACAAGGACGTGCCGACCACCACGTTGGTTGACATGCGCAGCAGGTAGATCATGGCCGGAATGACGACGAAGCCGCCGCCGATGCCCATGACGGCCGCCATGAACCCGACGAACATGCCGATGCAAATGGGCGGGATGGCGCTTATGTAAAGCTTGGAGCGATGAAAGCGCATCTTGAACGGCAGCCCGTCGACCCAGCTATGCTGTCCGGACTTGCGGGCCGTGGGCACGCCGCCCGCCTGGGATTTGCGCCAGGTGTTGATGCTTTCGATCAGCATCAACGCGCCGATGACGCCAAGGAAGGTCACATAGGTCAGCGAGATGACGAGGTCGAACTGTCCGGCCTTGCGCAGCACGCGCACCGTCTCGACGCCCACAATCGTGCCGACAAGACCGCCCAGGCACATGATGAGGCCCATCTTGATGTCGACATTGTTGCGCTGGTACTGCGCGACAGCTCCGGAAACGGAGGAGGCGACGACGTGCGCCGTGCCCGTTGCCACCGCGACCGCCGGCGAGATGCCTAGGAACATGAGCAGCGGCGTCATCAGAAATCCGCCGCCGACGCCGAACAAGCCAGAGAGGAACCCAACCGCAGCACCCAGTCCCAGCAATACCAGGACATTCACCGACATTTCTGCGATCGGCAGGTAGACGTACATTACCCTCTGGGTCCGCTTGCAAGCCGCGTTCGTGGTCGCGCGTCCATCGCGCCAACTCCACGAGTCGCTTTGACTTGCCTATAGACGGGTCGGAGCCCCATGAGAAGGGAAAGACGCCAGCAATATTACGGCATCACCGCGCGGCGGGATAAAATCCGCCGCATTGTGTCAACTTTGGTCGGGGGCATTCTTCTTCCATGCCTCCCCTGCGGTACGGGCGTCGTTGATCATCGGGTCGGACGGGCGGGGATGGAAGGCGTCGGCCATCTTTTCCGCCTCGGCGAGTTCGCCGGCCGTAAGCTTGCCCTTCATGATATCCCGGCGGCGCACAGCCTCCTTGTCACCGCGGCGGGCCGCCAGCGAGAGCCACTTGTAGGACTGGCGCATATCAGCGGGAACGCCAAGGCCGTTCTCATACAGCACGGCCAGGTTGAACTGGCTATCAGCCAGTCCGCCTTCCGCAGCTTGCGTGAACCAGTTCGCGGCAAGCCCGTAATCGGGCGAGCCGGTCTTGCCGTTGGCGCTCAACACCGCAAGGTTATGCATGGCCTTGATGTTGCCCTGCCCGGCCGCGCGGGCATACCACTCCTTGGCGCGCGCCTCGTCGGCCTTCACCCCAAGCCCGCGCTCATACAGGGTGCCAAGGCGATATTGCGCCTGGGCGAAACCCTTGGATGCGGACCTCTGGTACCATTTTGCGGCTTCTTTGAAATTCTGATCGGGTCCTTTGCCTTCCGCGATACGGGCGCCGACTTCGAATTCGGCTGAAGGGTCGCCGTTGGCAGCCGCAAGGCGCAACGAAAGCGGGCCGACCATGGCCGGAGGCAAATCCAGCGCGCTATGCTTGCCGACTTGCGGAGAGGCATCGGCCGTGCCGTTCTGAGCGACGGCGTTGAAATCGAGCGCGGCGGGGGATACAGCCGGATTTTCCGCAGCAGCCTGTCCCAGGCGTGTCGACAGGCTGGCCATCGCGTGGTCGCGGCGGGCGCGCTCCAATTCCTCGGGCGTAGTCACTTGATGCGCGACCGCCACGCCGTTAAAGGGACGCATCGCGCCATGTGTCTCTGTGCCGCTCTCGCTCTGTCCCTCCATCTGATGGAGGTTGAACTGCGCGGGCTTATCGGGACTGGTGAAATCAGCGTTCGGAGGTGGGGCTTCGGACGCGGCTCCGGCGGTCGCGGCCGGCGTTCCGGAACCTTGAGCTTTCTTGGGCACGGTCGATGCGCCGGTGAGAGGCGCCGACGTCTGGCTCATCATCCCTGCGTTGGGTGTTTTGCCCTTTCCAAAGGGAAGGAAAAGATACGCACCACTCGCGACAGCGAGCGCAACCGACAGCGCGACGACTCGCGGCGAGACAACGGATGCAATGCGCTCGGCAACAGTCGGTGCTGCGGGTTTTGCCGGCTTCCCGGCCCTGGGCGCGGGAGCGGTGGCGGCGAGTTCACGCGGCGCGGTCGTAAGAACGATGGTGTCATCGCCCGTTTCCGCTGCAAGACGCATCTTTGCGCGGCGGGCATCGGCGATGAAGTCCTGGCGCAGCTTCTCGGAAGGACGCGGTTCCGGCCTCGTGGCGGGCGCATCGAGATCCTCGTCTGAACTGTACTGGCGATAGGACGGAGCGGCCGTTCGGCTTGCGGCGACTGCGGCGACAGCTTCGTCGAGTCCCGTTGGGTCGGGGTCGTGCGGGGCTCGCGCGGGAGGCTCATCAAAAGCCGGATCGTCGTGCATCATGGCGCCCGCCGGCAGCTCGGCGCGCTGCAGCACTGGAGGGCTGGATGGATGGAGGGGCGTGTTGACGCTGTGATGCTGACTGAACTCGATCGCGTCCATGCGGTCGAGCAAACGGATCATGGCCTGCTGCAGCATATCGAGCAGCGCGGTGGTGTTCTCCTCGCTTTGGCGCGCATTTGACATCGACTCTTCGAGCAATGCGCGCATGTCTTGAAGTCCGGGGACTTCGGTGCCCGGTTGTGCAAGCGCCGAAAGGCGCGCCGCGGTCTCATCGGCAACGGCTTTGGCGACGGCCGCAACGTTTATGGGGGCGGCGGGCCCGGCGTACTCCTGATCAGGCGAAGCGCCTGCGGCATCCGCCAGGGCGCGAATTTCGTCCAGCCGTTCGCCAATGCCGGCGATCTGGGCTTCGATGCTCTCGATGCGCGCAAGGTGAGACTGGCTGGATTCCAGATGCTCCACCATTTCGATCATGTGGGCTTCAATGAGCCGGATCGATTCCACGTCGTTGCGCGTGGCCACGTTTTCGAACGCCTGCGCGAAGCCGCGCTCGATCTGATCGAGACGCTGGCCGAGCGCGAAGAAGGACTGGTCGGGGCGGATTTCGGCAATCGAGGCGTCAATGCGCTCGGAAATTTCGGCGAAGCGCTTTTCCAGCCAGGAATGATCGATACCCGTGTCCAAGCTTGCGGCGCCGGCCGGGGCATAGAGGCGCGGGGATTCGGTGGAAGGCTGGGCGTAGGATCCCTGCGGAAATGTTGCAGGCTCGCTGTCATAGACGCTGGCAAGGGCGCTGGCGGAGTCGCTGTCCCAGGGATCGGCCACATCGCCGGGCAGGCTCTCAATGACATCAAAGGTGTCGACTCCGGACACAACCTTGCTGGTGCTGTCCTCTTGCCGCCAGCTCGCGCTTGTGGTCGCGGAACGCAATGCGACCGGAGGTTCCGCCGGCGTGGCGTCAGTCGCGAACGAAGCGGGCTGAGGGGGTGCCGAAAGGGGAAGCCCTGCTTCGAAGGCCGCTGGAAAGGCCGCAGGGGATTTCAACGCATGGGGCTCCGCCTCACTCAAGGAGGGGTCAGATCCGGTTTCGGAAATGCGTGTGGCCAGCTCGGCCATGCCTGCTTCGATGCGCTCGAACGCAACCTGGAACCTGTCCGGCACCTTGTCGCGCAGCGAACGCGCGTCGCGGCCCATGGTGGTAAGGCGGTCTTGCAACTGGTTGAGCGTGTCCGACTGGCGGCGGTCGGCTTCGGAAATCTGGCTGACGATGGCGTTCAGCAGTCCCTTGAGGTTGTCGGCCTGGCAACTGGGACTAGCGGCGGCCTCTAAACGGGCGTCGGCATTGCTCAGGTTGCTCTCATTCCAGTCGGTCTTAGACATCGGCGTCCCTCAGGGCGTACCGGTATCCGGTGTGTTCGACGATCAGCAGCCGGGGGCAGAAGCCTCAAACCGCCCCTTGCGCGCAGCGCGCTGCTAGGCCCGTGGAAAACCGGACTCGGTACGATTCGAACTCTGAGAAGGAAGCTGTCAGTGCGAAGTAAATGCCGGGTTAATTGTTGTTCTGCAATAAGAATATTCAAAATTTATAAATAAAAACAGATAGTTATGTATTCAGCTCGGGCAGCACGCGGCGCGCATGACAAAGCACGCCCAAGACGCCGTTCAAAGTGATTCGGCTTTTTGTAGGAGCTTTCCATCGGACCCGCTTAGACACGCCGCGCCGGCTGGAGCGAGGCGTTGGATGTGGCGACGTCCGTACGGCTTTCAGGGGCGGGTGTGCTTCTTGAGTTCCAAGCGGCGCATCTCGCGGTCGTAGATGATTTCGCCGCCGGGAACGCGGATGTCGCGGACAATCTCGAGATCGTGACGGCTGGTTTCGGGAAATGCCAATGACAACGCCGACGCCACGGCTGCGGCGAACGGCATGCCAAGAACACCTGCGATGGCGCTCGGCAACCCCAAGACGCCCGCTTCCGACAGGAAGATCGACAAGGCTGCAACCATGAAGCCGGTCAACATGCCGGCAAGGGCGCCGTTGCGTGTGAGGCGCTTCCACCAGATCGACAGCACGAGCAGCGGAAACAGGCTGGAACTGGTCAGCGCCAAGGCCCAAAGCAAAAGCCGCAGTGGGTCGGTGGGCGCAAGCAGAGTCAGGATCGCGCCGCACGCCAGCGCCACACCGACGAACGCGCGGGCGATCCAAACGCGGGAGGGGCTGGTGGCAGGCTCCCACGTTGCGCCTTGAACCACGTCCTCCGCGAGGATGGCCGACAATGCCATGGTCGTGGCGCAAATCGAAGCGAGGCAGGCCGCCAGCGCGCCTGCCATGCCGAGGTACATGTAAGACCGCGGCAGTCCAACCGCGACGCCGGCGGCAAAGAGGATGCCGTCGCGATCAAATGACATCGCGTCATAGCCGATCGGGCCGCCGTGATCGGCGCCCTCGGCCAAAGACATGAAGCCCAAGCTCATGAGATCGGTGATCGACTGAGGCAGCGCGCCGACACGTTCCGTCATGATGAAGTCCAGCACGTAATCACGCATGAAAACGGCAATCGAGGAGATCGTCAGCAGCACGATTCCAAACAGTACGGTTGCCCAGCCGAGCGATTTGCGCGCGTCGTAGACGGACGGCGTGGCGGCCACGCGCGGCAGCAGCCAGGGCGCCGCCGCAAATCCCGTGGCGATCATAAGGACACCGAGTGCGAAGCCGGTCACGCCGACCGAACCAAAGGGTTGGGTGTACGGCTTGGTGAGATGCTGGAAGCCTTCCCCGGGAAGGTCGAAGGCGAATGGCGCGGCGCTGATGACGGACAGGCCTTGGGGAATTTCATTGCGAACCATGTTGCGCACCAGCGGACCATGGGTGAGTTGGGGCACGGGCAGGCTCGTCACCAGAGTGGCAATGGTCGCAGCGACGATGGCGAGCCCCAGCAGCGCCGCCACCGATTGCGCGACGGCGGCCCAGGTAAAACTGCGCTTGCCTCCGGGCGAGACAATCACGATCACCGTGGCAACGAGGATGGCTGTCGTCACTCCCGGCCCGTAGCCCGTGAGCCGGGAAGCGAGGCTTGCGCCGACATGCAGTTCTGCAGACAGCACGAGCAGGATCGGCACGGCCGTGACCATCGCGGCAGCGATACGCAACGACTTGCTGTCGAATCGCCGCCCCAGATAGCTCGGCACGGTATAGGCGCCAAACTTGCGGTAAAAGGGCGCCAGCAGCATCGCCATGAAGACGAAGCCTGCAAGTCCACCCATCATCAGCACGAGCGCGTCGAAGCCCGAAAAGAAGAAGGCGCCCGTCCCTGCGACAAGCAAGGTTCCGCCGCAGGCGATGATGGCAAGCAGCAGCCCCGTGTAGCCCGCCGGCACGCGGCGGCCGGCGGCGAAATAATCCAAGGGCTCCTTTGACATGACCGCAATGCCGATCGCCACATAGAGCAGCAAGGGACCGGCAAACAGGCCCACACGCAGAAGGCCTTCATCAACGCTGAGCTCCTCGAAGATCAGCGACAGCAGGAAGAGCGCGCCGAACAGGGCGGCGAAAATACTGAAATAGGTGCCAAGGCGCGGATTGACCAGGCGTGTTCGCGAGGGGAATGACATCGGTGCGTGGCTGTCTTTGGCTTGCGTGAACGTGGAGGCTTTTGATTATCCCGTGCTGGTCGCCCGCGGGTGCTCGGGGCCTTAAAGATCCTCGTGCGCCCCGTGCCAATGATCGATGGCGTTCTGGCGGTTGACGTAACTCGCCACCGTGATCACCGCGATCAGGAAGAAGCCATGAGCGGCGAGAAAATAGCCTAGCGGAAAGCCCAGGAAGCGGTTTGTGTTGAACTGCTCGGCGTAGAGCGGCAGCACGAACATGACGCACATGAAGGGCACGAGGCTCGCCAAGAGCTGCCATTTGGTCGAGCGCCAGTACGGCTTTCTTTCCTTGCGTTCCATGAGTTACCTCGTTGTGGCGGCTCTTGACTTGCTGCCGGCCATTAAAATCGCCGCCCCGCAGGATGGTCTGTAGCAGTCTCAAGCCCCCGCGTCAGCGCCGGTTCGCGGGGCATTCACAGCCCTCGTGGGCATTCGATGCCCCAATCGACCGGCAGGGAGGGCGTGCCACCGCCGTTCGGCCGGAGCGTTGTGACCTCAATTCATGGCCGGATAATGGGCTTAAAGGAAAGAGACTTCCGCTCAAAGTGCGGCTAGTTGCAGAGCTCGTTCGATTGTTCTTCGGACGGATGTATTCTAGCCTCGCGGGCGAATCGTCCGGGGGAGTATTGCCGGGCTGTTCGCGCCTGAGGGGCGGCTGGATCCGGCCTGCCGGAGGCCCGGTATCCCCAAATAAGATCGAAGCAGATCATCACACGCACCAGGGGAAGGACCTTTCAAACATGAGCATGTTGCAGGAATTCAAAGAATTCGCCATGCGCGGCAACGTCGTGGATCTCGCCGTCGGCGTGATCATGGGCGCCGCGTTCTCGCCCATCGTCTCGACGCTGGTTGAAAACATCATCATGCCGCCCATCGGCTACCTGATGGCGGGCGTCGATTTTTCCGATCTCGCGGTTGCCTTGCCGACGCCAACCGATCCGATCGAAATCAAGTATGGACTGTTCCTCAACGCTCTCATCAAGTTCGCCATCACGGCCTTCGCCATCTTCCTGCTGATCAAGGCAATCAATTCGATGAAGAAGCCCGCCGCCGCAGCATCGGCCGCGCCGTCGCCGACGGAAGTCTACCTGAAGGAAATCCGCGACCTGCTTGCGAAGAAATGATCCTGCGTAGAGCCGCACAAAAGCCCCGGTCGTGAGGCCGGGGCTTTTTGTTTATCTTGCCACCCAGCCATGGCGCTGCAGCAGCCTGGCTTTGCGCCCCGGGGGAGTTATGCTAGAGGACCGGGGAGTGCGGGCGTAGTTCAATGGTAGAACGGCAGCTTCCCAAGCTGCATACGAGGGTTCGATTCCCTTCGCCCGCTCCATCTCGTCGCAGAGCCCCACGTCACTCAGGCAATTTTGGCACCGCTTCGCACGGGTGTGTGTGCGTCTTGATCGCCACACCGTCAGATCTTTTCTCGTGCAGGCCGATGGCCCGGCCGTCGTCAACTCTTGCTGTAAGTGAAGCCGCGCGCGCGCGGATCCCCTCAATCCCTTACCAAAATAGCCGGTTTGCTATGTTGTAGCGGTAGCGATGCTGGCGTCCGGTGCCGCATCCGTCCCCACTTGTGAACTCATCAATTCCATTATAGCCGTTGGGCTATCTTGATGGGGAGTCAGTCCAGGGGAATGGCGATGAAGGTGGGCAAGTATACTTTGTTGGCGGGTGTAGCTTTCGTCGGAGGATTTGGTGCGAACGCGCATGCGCAAGAGGCCGGAGAAGCGGAGGCGACGCTGCCCCCCGTCGTGATTACCGCGCCGAAGGAAGCCATCACGAGCAGGCCGCGCGCCGTCACAAAGAAACCTAAACCGGTTCCTGTCGCGAGCGATGCGCCGGCGCCGCAAAAAGCAAAAGCCAAGGCGGCGGCGTCCGGGACGGGAGATGCTTCGGGTGGGTCCGCTCAGGATGGCACGGGCGGTACGGGTGACGATGGCGGGCTGGGCGAGGCTGCAGCGTCGACGAGCACGATTCCCAGCGTCTTTACGCTGGGACAGATCGACATGGTCGGCGGCACCACGATTTCGAGCGACGCCATGCGGACCTTTTCAAAAGTCACGCTCGATCAGGCCCTGGCCCTTGCGCCCGGCGTTGCCGCATCCAACTCCGGAGGCAGCCGCAACGAACAACTCATCTTCGTGCGTGGCTTCGACCGCTGGCAGGTTCCCCTGTCGATCGACGGGATCCGCATCTACCGCCCTGCCGACAACCGGATCGACTTCTCGAGCTTCCTGACAGCGGACTTGTCGGAGGTTCAGATCGCCAAGGGATATACCTCGGTTCTCAACGGTCCAGGCGGTCTCGGCGGCGCCATCAACCTGGTGAGCCGCAAGCCCGAACGGCCGGTCGAGGGCGAGGTGCAAGGTGGCCTCTTCTTCGGCACCGACGGCCAATACGAAGGCTACCAGACCTACGCGTCCCTCGGGACCAGGCAGACAGGCTACTACGCCCAGGCCAGCGGTGTGCTCGTCGATAACGACGGCTGGTATCTTTCCGATGATTTCCAGCCCACTCCAGTGGAGGACGGCCGCGAGCGCGATCACTCCTACAAGGACAACTGGCAGGTCAGCCTCAAGGCCGGCGTTACTCCGAACGCAACGGACGACTATTCCATAAACTACCAGCGCATCAATTCCGCCAAGGGCGCGCCCTATCACGTCACCGACCCGTTAGCTAACCAGCGCTATTGGGACTGGCCGGAAACGCAGTTGGAGAACCTGTACTGGCTGTCGCACACCAAACTGGGAGACAGTGCGTTCGTAGAGACGAAGCTCTACTACACCACCTACACCGACAAGCTGTTCAGCTATGACGATCCCGACCAGACCACACAGACGAGACCTTATGCGTTTCGCAGCTACTATGACGATTGGGCGGCGGGCGGCAGCGTGACGGCCGGTACCGACATCACCACATGGGATACGCTCAGGGCGGCGTTCCATTTCCGGCGTGACGACCACGGAGAAACGCAGGACTATAACGTCAGAGGCGTATCGTGCGGCTCAATTGCGCCGTGCTTCGTGGAGCCGGATCAGACGACGATCGAGGACACCTACTCCGCCGCACTGGAGAACACCTTCCACGCGACCAGTCGCATCGATATCGTTGCGGGTATCAGCTACGATTGGCGCAATCTGCAAAAGGCGGAAGATTACGCCGACGGCGCGATCATCAATTACGAGCTGAGAGATACAGACGCCTTCAACTGGCAGACGGCGGCGGTCTATCGCTATACCGATACCGAGACGCTGCACGCCAGCGTTTCCGACCGCACGCGCTTCCCGACCATTTTCGAGCGGTTCAGTTCGCGGTTCGGCGGCGCGACATCCAATCCCGGCCTGGCGCCGGAAAGAGCGCGGAACTACGAAATTGGCTGGTCGAGCTTGTTTGCACCCAGCAGCCAATTCGCGACGGCCGTATTCTACAGTGACGTGACCGACGTCATCCAGTCGGTGCCGATCGGATTCGGGCCTGACGGCAGACCGATCAGCCAGAGCCAGAACGTCGGCAAAGGCGAATATTATGGCGCTGAGGCTTCGGTCGATTACGCGGTCAGCACTCAGATGCTGGTCGGCGGCAACATCACCTGGGTCCATCGCGACATAACCAACCCAACCAATCCCCAGTTCGAACTGACCGGCCTGCCCGAGGTCAAGGGCATTGCCTACATGACGTACAGGTTCACCGATGAATTCAGCATCACGCCAAGCGTGGAGTTCGCGAGCGAGCGCTGGACGGTGACGACCGACGGCAGTTTGTATTACAAGACAGGTGCGTTCGGATTGCTCAACTTCCAGGCGGAATATGATTTCGACCGGCACACGAGTCTGATGGTGGCGGCGCGCAATATTCTTGATGAAAATTACGTGCTGACGGATGGCTATCCCGAGGCTGGCCGAACCTTCTTTGTCAATCTGCGCTCGAAGTTCTAAGCGAGGCGTTTGTGTAGAGGTCATGAAGATGAGTGCAATGAGATATAACGTAGGCCGCCGCTTGGCGGGGCTGGCCGCCAGCGGGGGTCTTCTGCTGCTGGTGTCCGCGCCGGGTTTTGCGCAAGACGCGTGCACGGGCTTCAAGTGGCCGGTCGATACCGAGATTGGCTGGATGGGCGCAGCCGACAGCGAGGCCGTTGCAACCGGCGCAACGATACCCGCACCCTTGGCCAAGGCCGTGACGCTCACCTTGAAACCAAGCAAGTCGGAGACGCTGCCCGTGGTATCGGGCGTCAAGAAGCAGGCCGTCGGCAGCGAGAGCTTCTCCGGCTGGTTCACGATCGACAAGATCGAGAAGGCCGGAACCTATCAGGTCTCTCTGTCGCAAAACGGCTGGATCGACGTGGCGCAAGACGGCAAACTCGTGGACTCGACTGCGTTTACGGGAAATCATGAGTGCAAGAGCATCCGCAAGAGCGTGCGCTATGAGCTTGCGCCCGGCTCCGCTCTCATTCAGATCGTCGGTGCGCCGGCCGGCACAATCAAAGTGACGGTGCGCGAGGCCAACTGAGATGGCTGTGATCGGCCCAGGCCGTCAGCTTTTTGCGGGCGTGGTTCTTCTGGTGCTGCTTGAAGTCTGCTCCTGGCCAGGCGCGCGTGCGCAGCAATCGTCTGTGCCCGACGTGATCGAGACAAAAGCGGATCTCGGCGGCGCACTGTTTGCCGATCGTAACCTGTCCTTCAGCCGCAGGCAGAACTGCGTCAGCTGCCACTCACCAGAGCTGGCCTTCACCGATCCGCGACAACTGGGAGCGGTGCAGGGCGCAGTCTCCAGGGGGAACGACGGACGCGCGCTTGGCGACCGCAATGCGCCGACGCTGGGCTATGCCTCCTTGACACCGCCGTTTCATTTCAATTCCGCAGGCCAGCCGGTTGGAGGCATGTTTCACGATGGCCGCGCGGCGGACTTGCCGGTGCAGGCCGGGGCTCCCTTGATCAATCCGGTGGAGATGGGCATGCCGGACAGAGCAAGCGTGGTAGCGCGGCTGAGAGAGAACCCGTCCTATCTCGCCGCGTTCACCCGCTTGTTCGGCCCATCGGCGCTCGATGACGAGGACACGGCCTTCGCCGCGTTCGGGAAAGCGCTTGCGGCGTTCGAGAGTTCCCAAACTTTCGCCCCCTTCGATTCAAAATACGACCGCGCTTTGCGTGGCGAAGCTGTTCTCAGCGACGAGGAGGAGGCAGGGCGCGCCCTCTTTTTTGATTCCCAACGCAGCAGTTGCAGCCGGTGTCATGCCCGGTTGTCGGAAGATAAAAACAGGGAAACGTTCTCCAACGCGCGCTATTTCAATCTCGGCGTTCCAGAAAATACGAATGTGCGCGGCCTGAACGGCAAAGCGGGAACCGTGGATCATGGCCTGATGCAGAACCCGGCCGCGGCCACGCAAAGCTCCGCGGGTAAGTTCAAGGTTCCCACGTTGCGCAACGTCGCGATAACCGGTCCCTACATGCACAACGGCGTCTTTCAGGAGTTGCGCACTGCCATCTTGTTCCACGACCGGTTCAATGGCGGCGCGCAGCAGGAGGCCCGCAATCCCGAAACCGGCCAACCCTGGGCTGGGCCTGAGGTTGCCGCGAACGTCGAGACTGCGCTGCTCACCTCCCCGCCGCTGGGCGAGGCCGAGATCAAGGCGCTGATCGCGTTTCTCTCCACGCTCACCGACCAGCGCTATGAGCACTTGGTTTCGGTCCCTTGACGCCAGTGCGCTTTGCGACCCTACAGAGCTACTCTTTTCCTCTCCCGGGACGAGAGAGGATGTCGCGAAGCGACAGGTGAGGGACTTCAGCATGTGGCGTTGATTGCGACAGCCCCTCATCCGCCCCTTCGGGGCACCTTCTCCCGACGGGAGAAGGAAGTGAACTGAGTCCATGGGATTGCAGCGGTTGTAGATGCGAGCGTTAGGCCGTCTGGCCGCCGCATGAGCTGCCCGCCCCGGCCGTGCAGCCGAAGCAATGGCGCGCGGTGACGATTGTGCGCGCATGCCAGCGCGCCTCGTCAAAGTTCTCGATGTGTGCGTTGGAGGCAGGCGCCAGCTTCAAGTCCAGCATCTGGTTGAAGTCGCAGTCGTAGAGGGCGCCGTCCCAGCCCACCGACAACGTGTTGCGGCACATCAAGCCGTCCACGGCGCCAGGATTGAAGGCAGCGACGAGCCGCTCCATGTAGGCCGTGAGATTGCCGGAGGTTTCGAGCCATTCCAGGAAGCGCGAGATCGGCATGTTGTTGAGAACGAACAGCCGGTCGAACGTGACGCCATGCTCGCGCAACAAGGATTGACGCCACTCTCTTTCGGCCGTCGCCTGGGATGCGCCGAGGAAGGCGCCGGAGGGGTTGGAGACAAGCGTGAGCCGGTGCGCGGGATCGCCCGTGCCGTAGCCGGCGGCATTCAGCATCGTCATCGCCTTCATCGACTTTTCAAACACGCCAGCGCCGCGCTGGGAATCGGTATTGGGGCGGCGGTAGTGCGGAAGCGAGGCGACGATCTCCACGTTGCGTTCCGCTAGCCAGTCGATGAGGCCAGCGTTGCGCGGCACCAGCAGGATGGTGAGATTGCAGCGATCCATGACGTGCTTGCCGGCCTTGACTGCCGCCTCGACGATGTCGCGAAAGCGCGGGTGCAGCTCAGGCGCGCCGCCGGTGAGATCGACAGTCGTCGCGGTGCTGAGCTTGATGGCTGCGATCACGTGCTCGACCGTCTCGTCGCTCATCATGGCGTCGGTACGGTCAGGGCCGGCGTCGACGTGGCAGTGGCGGCAGGCCATGTTGCACAGCTTGCCGAGGTTCACTTGGAAGATCTCGAGCTTTGCGGGCCGCAGAACGCCACCCGTCAGATCCTCGAACGTGACCTGGCGTCCCTCCCGTTCGAGCGGCAGGGCGCCGAGCATGGCGAGTTGCGCGCTCGTGGAGGCCAACGGCGCATGGCGGCGCTGCAGGCTTTGGGCCGCGCGCGGCGACTGTGCGTCGGCCGCGACGGCGTCGGCCACCTCCTTGAACCGGCGGGGCGGGATAATCTCCGTCATTTACATCCCCAGCTTGCCGGCTTTTTCGCGCATCTGCATGCCATGAACGAGCGACGCGCCGCCACGGATCGCAACCGCCACATGGAGGGCTTCCGTCATCTGCTCGATGTCAGCGCCTTTCTGCTGGCAGTCCTGGGTGTAGGCATCGATACAGTAGGGGCACTGGACGGCGTGAGCGACGGCGAGCGCGATCACGCTCTTCTCGCGTGCGGTCAGCGCGCCGTCGGCGAACACCGCGCCATAGTACTCGAAGAATTTCTTGCCAATCTCAGGCTGCACGTCGGCGATCTTGCCGAAATCCGCCAAATGCTGCGTATTGTAATAACCAGCCATGTGTAGTCTCCGGATTGATTTACCGCCGTGGTACGAGAAGGATGGTGCACTGTGCACGAGCAAGGGCGAAAGGCCAAGCCCGGCACTGTGAGCTGAAACCGGGCCTGTCGAGATACGCCGCGGCTAGGCCTTTGTTACACTGTGGCGGGATCGCTGCTTGTATGCAGGCTCTCGCGGCCGGCGCCCGTATGTGCCGTCTTAGCCCAGTGGTGGGGACGGCGGATAAGCTCTGCAAGGGCCACATAGGCAGCCGCCGAGATCATCAGCCAATAGACCGGAAGTCCTACGGTGGAGCGCACCAGCCAGCCCTTGGCGCGCTGGCGCGCGCACAATGCACCGAGCGCGATGGCGCTGACATAGCTCGTCACGACGTTGAACGCGCACAACACCCACATCGCGGCTTGCCATCCCGGCTGCATTGAGGGCAACAGCGGCCCGCCTTGCGCGAACTGATAGGCAAGAATGGCATAGAAGACAGGATGCACGAGCGCCGACAGAATCAACCCGCCGAAGATCATCTGGAACCCCAGAAATGCCATCGGTCCCAGATCGCGCAACAACCGGGCGGGACTGCGCATGTGAACGAGGTAGGTCTGCATCCAACCTTTAATTATATGCTTAACCACTGGTTTTACTGCATTAATATTTGACTTATCGGCAAATTTGGGTCACAATTCCACTTGGTTCGGGTCACTTTCTGGGTCACACAGCCAGTCCGCGAGGTATCCTGTATGCGCTATGTTGTGAAGGTCGGGGGCACTTTCCATTACCGGCGACGTGTGCCGGAAGACCTTTCAAATTTGCTTGGCAAGAACTGGTGGAAACAGTCCTTGAAGACAAGCAATCAGCACGCGGCTGAAGTGGGCGCTCGTGCGCTTGGGGCGCTGCACGATCAAGAAATCGCCCGCTTGCGAAGCCTACCACCGCCTGATCGTACCACGCTACTCGCAGTGCAGTCGGAGGCGGCTCGCGACCGAGCCGACATCCTCAAACATGACGAACGCACCTCGGCAGCAGAACTCGGTGATGCACGTAAAGACGCGGACGCACTAGAATTGCAGGTGCTCGCCGCCGCCGAACTGCAATTGGGCAAGCTGGATTTGGCAAGTCGGAAGTTAATCGATAACGCTGGAGGATTGAGAGCCTTCATTCAGAGAACCGAGCGTGTAACAGACTTCTTGCAAGCACAACGGATCGCTTTGGGGCTGAATGAGGCCGCGCCAGGAGTTAATGCAGATTACGACACTGAGAAGCAAAGGCACGATTGGGAATTTGAGAGTGCCCGCCTTGCCAAAGCTCACGCTATTGTCGAGAGGCTCGGACTGAAAGCGACGGCGCTCGCGGACGACCCGAACAATCCACGCATTACTGCTGCAATGGAAGAGTGGTTTAAAGAGCGAAAGCAAGGCAAGGCGGCCCTAAAGCGTCATCGTGTTGCAGTAAACCGTTTTGTTGAACTTTTTGGCGACACCCCGGTTCGTTCGATTACTCGCGACATGGTCAAAAAATATCGGGAAACAATCGAGAACTTAACGGACCATCGCCTTTTACCCGCAAACGAGCGCGGCGGCTTACGCAGTTATGAAGACCTGCCAAAAGTAAGCGCTCCAACGGTCAATCGTCACCTAATAACTATAAAGGCCCTTCTTCGCTTCTGTGCCGAAGATAAGAATTGGATACCGAAGAATGTTGCCACGGGCATCAAACCACCGAAGGATTTGCGTCCCAAAGCCAGCAAAAGACGATCTATGACCCGCGAAGAGCGTTGTCAGCTACTTGCGCGGGCCGTCGCTGAGTATGGAATTGATTCCGAGCGCGCATGGTTGATCAAGATCGCTGCATACACCGGCTCTAGGTTGGGAGAAGTAGCGCAGCTGGCTCGCGAGAATGTAAAGCGCGTAGAAGGGATTTGGGTGATTGAGTTTGACGATCTTGACGGACGACATCTGAAGACTCGGTCGTCAGTGCGAACCACACCATTGCATTCTGCGATCCGGGACGACTTCCTCGCGTGGATGCAAAAGACCAAAGATAAGAACACCACTACCAAAACGCGGGTGTTCAGCTCCTTCATTGCAGATGAAGATGGAAGGTACTCTACCCGACTGTCAGGTGATATGGGACGGCTAATGGACCGCGCCGGGCTCCCCGATCCCCGACTAGTCATGCACTCATTCCGCCACTCCCTGAAGGTGGCAATGGCTGATGACGGAATTGATGGTGAATATCGCCGACTAATCGTTGGTCACGCCCCGCGAGACACGCACGAGATGGATTATGAAAAGCCAAGCATGGCCGCGATAGCGCGTGAATTCGAAAAGATGAAGCCGCTTTTTTAAAAGGCGCAATTCGCCGAAGCGCTGCTTGAATAATCCCTATTCGAATACCACGAATAACTGAACAGCCACTTGACACTCGTCAACACTCTTCCCATATGCGGTACTATGTTACCTCACATGGAGAAGCCCGATGACGAAATACACGAATGCCGAAATGACCCGACTACGCAACGCGGTCTTAGAGAAGGTGTACCCTCTCGCGCTGAAGCATCGGCTCAGCCCAGCGCAATTGGAAGATGTCACTCAACGAATCGTGGCGAGCGGTAAGGTCTTTCTGACCGCCGACGATAAGATCACGGGTTACGAAGTTGAGTTCTTGATCGACGAACTGCGATCCGATCCCAAGAACGCTCATCTGTTCCGCCCGGCAAGTGAAGACCCGAAAGCCCAGAGCGATGAGTTTCAGACGCGCTTTGGTATGTCGAAAGCCGAATTCGACAAACTCACACCGCGCCAGCGGCTGGAAAAGGCCAACGAAGAGCTAGCTAAGGCGGAAACGCCTAAGCGGAAGCGAGGCTGAAATGATAGGCTCAACACTGCATGATTGTCGCCGCTCCAAAGGGGATACGATGCGCTCGCTCGCGTCGAAGGCTGGCGTGAGTCACGAAGCCGTCAGCCGGATCGAAGAGGGGCGGGGCGAATTTGAAACACTTGAGAGAGTTGCCAGCGCACTCGGTTTCGACGTTCGGCTCTTTATAAAGGAGACCGGCGAACTATTGCTTTTCGCTTTGGATGAACCAGACATCGGAAAGCGCCTGCGGGCCTATAGGGAAAAGCTTCTGAAGCCGACGAAACGCTGCGCGCGTGGCGAACTGGACGTTCGCGCCATCAACGCGATTGAGAATCGCTCGTCACGTGCAAGATATTCCGCTGTCCAAAGATATGCTGAAGTGCTTGGCCTCACTCTTGGCCTGACACGTCGAATCTGAAGCCGGGTTCCACCGCCCACTAGCAAGCCTCTCGCTCCCCGTTTTCCAACGGATCGGCGAGCCCACTTGGCTCGGTGTGCCCACGTTCGCCGCGATAAATTCCGACCAGTGAAGAATGCAACAATTTTGTGACATTGCAACACATTGAAGTTGGTCGCAAATTTGCAACACGCCTAGTATTCGGACAGAAAACTCAAGTCTAAATCGAATGTAGCAGGGTGCCCTTGACAAAAATAGTTAACCATACCACGTGCATAGGACAATGATATTGCGTGACAATTCCGGTTGTTGTTAACCTTTCTTAACGATGTGTCCGATTTGCATCATGTAAATTATTGTGGTAAAGTCAAATTTAAGTACGGAAGTTAGGAGTTATCATGAGTAACACTTCAAGTAATGTCGAGTTTACCGAAGACGACGGCTCGGAACTGCATACTTTTGTGTGCGATGAGGGTGGCGTAAGGCGTTGGTTTCGCCAACGCTCCCGGGAAGATTGGACAGAAGACGTTCAGAACGACTATCCGAATGATGGCGTGAAACTCGTTCATGTGCGCGTAAACAACGGCTGGGACTTGTTGGAGGAAGACGGCACAGCAACTCTTCGCAACAAGCCGTCAGCATTCGACAGCACCGGCGTTTGCCAAATCATGCTCAACGATCCCAAGGCAATTTATGTCTGTCTGGTGTCGGTCACTGAGCAGGCGAGAGCCGAACGCGCAAAAGCCTTGCTTACCCAGTTGCTCGCTCTCGGCGTCGGGGAAATTGCGGCCACTGAAATCACCTTCCGCTTGACCGTGGTTTCGGTCACGGAACGCGAACGTGCAAGGCAGGCACGTGGTGTTATCAAGCCGACGATGTCGCCTACGCCGCTAAACGCAACGGGTTAAGGCGCTCAGATAAGTACTGAAGAACTGACAAATCAACGAACTGACGAATAACGATTCAACGAACCGACGGAGTCACATCATGAAACAAAACACATGCAATAAAGGTACCTGTTATGGAAGACAATTCACTTCACTTCCGCGACTCAATTGAAGTACTTGCGGAACGCAACGCACGACACGACGACGCGGGGCCTGCATACCAGACCGCAGTCGCACGAGACATAACGAGCCAACACTATCGCAGTGTCACTTTTCCGACATTCGAGTCAGGTGTTAGGACATGCCTAGCGGACTATAGCCACCTAGGCGAGACGAACCCCGTCCCCCAAAAACAAGATTGTAACGTCTACACGGCGGGTAGGCTTAGCGAAGCCGATCACGGCAGCCCGCGAGTACAAGACAATGTCGAGCGTTTTGATACGCTCGTATATGATTTCGACAAAGGTTATGAGTCTGAAGAATGTCTGATTGCGAAATGCACGTCGCACGGCGTGCTTGCTGGGGCTGGGCCTTCCTATAATGACGGCATGACGAGTCATTTGTTGCCGTGGGAGACAACAAAAAGGTGCCGTAAGACCGGTGAGGAGATTCGCAGGCCGGGCAAATTTCAAAAGTTTTGCAATGGAAGAATACCGAGCGACGCCCTTGCGGGCGCATACGCTATCGAGGAAGAAGGCTACGCACCGCACGCGATGAGCGATGCTTCGCTCGTGGGACAGCCCGTCATCGTATCCTCTAAGCGCGTAACAACGGTATATGTAAGAATAACTCACGGCCCGGTCGCCAAAGTCCGATTGATAATCTCTCTCAAGAAGCCTTTCAAACGGAAGAAGAACGAGAGTACGAAAGACTTCATTGCCCGTTACGTCGCATTCTACCACGCAGTGGCAAGTATGTTGGGCCTAATGAATTATGATCGCTCGTGTGAAACGATAGAGCGCGCCTACTATGGTTTTGCTTCAAATCCCAATCGCACCGAACCTGTTCGCGCGGTCTTCTCGCGAGGCAAACCACTCGCTTTGAACGATCCCGCTTTGCTTGCTGAGTTGGCACGTACGGAACCTCAAGAAGAACCAGTCACCAAATCAGAGGTGCGTCCCAAAAAAGCGCCTCTAGAATTTTTGCGATCACTCAACCGATCTGACGAGACGGGATGCTTTGGGCGCGGCTTTCGAGGCTTTCTGGCAGCCGACGCAGCGGCTGACCTGTGGGACGATGCAACGGACAAGCGCGATAGCTCAGGTCTAGTCGCTATCGAGTGCCCATTCATCGATGAACATACGACTTCAAACCAGCCGGGTGTACGGCAACTTGCGATCTACAATGCACGAAGCCGCAACACCCTGCCCGTGTGCAAGTGTTTCAGCGATACATGCAAGGATCGCCCGTACGTTGAATTTTTGAATGCACTATTCGCTTCAGACGTTTTGAAAGTTAAGAAGTACAGAGGGTAATGACATGAGTAACACATTTGAACAGTTCGACGCGTCGCGCCTTGGCAAGACATTTTCAGATGAACCGCACGATACGGCGGAAGCGAATTTTAGTGCGGAGGCTTCTAACACCGAAGATGATAACTTCGCTCTTGCGGCGGAAGCATTCAAGGCCGCTTCCTACATCAGAAAGAACCACGAAGTTTTTCCCGATTTCGTCGAAATCGAAGACCCAGAAGATATTACGAAGAAAGCTTGGCAGGGACCGGACCCGTACGAACCGGAGAATCCGGAACACCGGATAATCGTCCGCGATGCGCGAGAGTTTGGCCACCTGCCTATCATCGGAGGTATCGAGGTTTCTGAGATACCATACTATCTGCGCAAACTGTTTCCGGCTGAAGCGCTGGAAGGGTCCGAATACCTCATCGACATCGAAGCGACAGTTCTTTGGCTGAACGAACCGGGTAACACGCAAGCTTCGGTGAATATGAAATATTCAGCTAATGACATGGGCAGACCAAACCGGATATTGCTCAAAGCCGCTGCAAGCGACCCGTTTCTGAGTGCCACCCTACGCACCAACCAACGATTCTCGCTGGTCATACATGGCAAAGACTCATTCGTATACGATCATCAAAGCCGGGAGTTTCTGACCCACAAAGCCTTTAATATGTTGATCGCGTCGGAATACATTGAAGTAGAGGATGCGGAAGGCGAGCTAAAACGGTACGCCGTTTCCACGATCTGGCAAAAGAGCCCAGCGCGCCGCACCTACTATGGCGTTGGGATTTATCCAGCAGGACGAATTGTGGGGGTTGGAACGCCTTACGTCGGCCCGAACCTCAATGAGTGGGCAGGCTTCGAGTATGAGAAGCTGAAGGGGATGAATACCACCGCAGAGGACGAAGCCGAAGCGGAATTCATCGAGACCCATATTTTCGAGGTCCTGCACGACGGTGACAAGAAAACGTGCGAATATGAATTGGATTTTTGGGCGGACCTGCTCCAAAACCCCCATGAAAAACCGCATGTCGCAATCGTGCGCACGGGTGAACTTGGTGGGTCGGGTAAGGACATTATCGCCGATCTGTTCCACGACCGTATCATCGGTCCGTCTCATGCTACCAGCGTCCAGGGCACCGACGGCCTTACAGCAAAGTTCAACGGGCACTTGGCAAAATCGGCGCTGTGCATCGGCGATGAAATCGCGTGGCAAGGCGATCACGGCAGCGTAGACAAGCTGAAAAATGAGACCGGCACTGCGCGGCGTTCTATGGAGCGTAAGGGGATGGACCGCGTTATAGTCCCAAACTTCACCCGCTACATTTTACATACCAACAACAAGACGCCAGTATCGGTAGGTCCAGAAGATCGCCGCTTCCTTATTGCGGAGGCGGCCCTCACGTCAAAGAAGTTCCCAGACGGCAAGGATAGTCCAGCCTACGCAGCTTATTACAAGCGGCTCGCCGTCGCGTGCCGGAGCCCATCGGTAGTTATCGCCTTCGTTTGGCGATTACTCAATCGTGATTTGTCGAAGTTCAATCGGTATTACGCGCCCCATACGGCAGCTAAAGACGAGCTTCGCCTTGAGAGCCTGCTTGCGCCGGAAAGGTGGATCGTGGATGCTGCAATGCAAGGCGGATTTATCGATAAGGACGGCACATTTATACCGTTGAAGCTCGACTCCGAAACGGAAGTACTCAAAGACATATTGTTGAAGTCGTTCTTGGCTAGCGTTCCGCCGCGAGGTCAGAAACGCGCGGATCAGACAGCGCTTGGAATGTTGCTAGGCCCGAAAAAGAAGGGCAACGTGCCAGAACTCGCGCATTCTAGTGAGTCCACGTTAATCGGCGGGGCTCAAAGCGCGCGCTGTTATGTTTTCCCTCCGCTGGACGAGTTGCGCCGCCGCGTATCGGCTCGTTGCAAGGTCAGCTTGGAGACCTTAACGTCACAAGATCGACCTGTTAGCGCCAAGCCAGAACAAGAAGCGTTTCGCGACAGAATTTACGCCAACGGGTGAGGGAGGGGGGCCATGCGGCACCGTTCTGCCATGCGCGAGCGGACCTAAAGGTCAATTGAGGGCTTCGCTCCCCAAAAGGTCAGGCGATTGTAACTCGCTGTTGTTGCTGGCATTATTCGGCATAAGGACTACCTTTCCTACCTTTTCCACCTTTTCGAGCGAGAGAGAGAGGTTGCGACTATTAAAATGCGGCAGTGAAATATTTGCGGTAAAGCCGAAAACGGGGACCGAGAATCCAGGGAAAAGGTCAGAAAAGGTCGCCCCTCACGTTCACCCTCCCGCGCGTGTTGGAGATTTCACGACCTGCGTGGCAGCCCGTCTCCGCCAGCCCGCACGCCCTCACGAGGCGCGCAAAGCTAGAACCCTTGCCCGGCGATTAGTCGATTCAGCCCCGATGCCCCGGAAGTCCCGCTTCCGCTGCTCAGACAATGCTGTCGTCTCTAAGGCTACCGCAAGCCGTTCCCACCAATTGTTCATGCACCAACGCAGAAATCGGCCCTGAAGGCTCTTGAGAGGGATCGTCGCCGCCTCAGGGGACGAAGCCCATTCGCGCCCGTTGCCCTTCACCCGTTGCCTAAAGAGGCACGCATTCAGGAACGCCCTATCCTGCTTGCCACCCGCACCGGGACCGCGCGGTATCAGTGGTTCGACTAGCGCCCATTCCTCATCTGTTAAAGCGTAACCGTCGGCTAGGCTTACGCGTCCCACCGGCACAGCATCCGCCAAATCAACGGATCGCCTAATCGCCGACACGACGGGAGGCAGCGTATTTGGCGGCACGTCTAGAACCTTCGCCACAGCCGCCCAATTGATCGGCTCATCGCCTTCCGCTTCGTGCTGACTACACTTCTCACTCATCGCTCTACTCGCATTTCTTGCGCAAGGCACTGCAACCCACCATCGACATTCTCAAACATCGGAACCCGGCCACCCGGCTTCTCATCGGGACCCGGATAGGGTCCGTCTTAAAGGGGAACGGGTGGGTCTCGTCTCTACGGCGATCCGGCGACCAGTCGTCTCGGGGTATCGCCAATTGGACAGAAACACGAAACGCAAAATATCGGATAGCCGTCCCAAATCCATATATGGGAATCATAATCGGAAATAGAAGGCTTTATTGACTCCATCTGTCTATGACGCTTTATCAGCGCGACAATTCCAGATATATTCGACCATGCATTCAGCGCATATCGAGACAAAACCACATGCGTCGCGCCTTTTTGTATTGCCGTGTTTCGAGCGCTCTTCAGGTGAAAGAGGGCGAATCGCTAGCCGTCCAACAGGAATTGGGCGAAGCCATCTGCAAGCTCGAAGGTTTGACGCTGGCGGGCATCTTCGTTGAAGAGGGCGTATCGGGCTCGAAGCCGCTCGCAAGCCGTCCTGAAGGTTCTAGGCTCGTTGCAGGACTGCAGCCCGGCGACGTTGTAATTGCACTCCGCCTTGATCGAATGTTCCGTAACGTTGCCGACGCTGTGACTGCCCTTTCCGACTTCAAGCGCCGTGGCGTTGCTCTGTACTTGAAGGACGTTGGCGGCTTCGTTTCAGGCGACTCCGTGGGTGAGTTGGTCTTCTCAATTATGTCCGCAATGGCCAGCTTCGAACGGTCTCGGACACGCGAACGGATTGTCGAAACGAAGGCTTCGCTAGCCCGCCAAGGGCGCTTTATGGGCGGAGACACACCATTCGGCACAAGGCTAGTAGAGCGTGACGGCGAACGTTACGTCGAAGCTGATGATGAGATAATGACCACATTGCGCGACCTACGCGCCAAAGGCTACAGCACCCGACTGATTGCTGGACACTTCGCCCAACATGGCATCGAGGTTAGCCATCATGCTGTTGCTCGTGCGCTAAAACGGCTAGCAGCCTAGCGGCGTTCGCCCACCCGCAACACCTGCGGGTCGCGCGAGTGACTCACTTCATTACGACAAACCAACGAAGCCATCGAATCCGCGACACGCAACATGCTGTCTGCCGTCCGATGCTGCTTGCTCTCGACAGAAGCATCACACACACACTCCCCCCCCTCAAAAGGCAGGGCACAGGGGACCCCAAGGGGAATACCCATGTCCCCTTTTCGAATATAAGACCGGGTCCGCCTCTAATCGGTGCTAATTCGCAATTTAAATCCAAAAAACCCCTTGACAAATACGAAATAGTCACCATCTGGGATTCAGGCGGCGGGGCGGCACTTTTCTAAGTGACAAATCATATTGATACCAACCTCGCTGCTATTGGTTCGGCGCTATTCGCGCGCGTAACAGGGAAACGTTACATGGGAAGTAAGTCATACGCATTCGGCGGCGAGCCGCTCCGCTTTGCACGCAACTTAGCAAATTTCGCACTCGCGGAGCTAATCGGAGCTAAAGCCACTGGTGTGCCATTCGGCGTCAGGCATGATGACGGCGTCCCCTGCTTGATATTGCCCATGGTCCCGTACACCGGTGAAAAGTTGAAGATCATCGTCTTCTACGATCCGAAAAGCCGCTTGAGTTTGAGAACGCTATTCAGCGAAAACGAATATCACTTAGTAGCCCAGTGGCGGAAGTACTGTCGGGCGTTTGTGATTGCTCAAATTGACCCACTAACGGATGACGGCCCAGTGGTTCTAGACCATGGCGCTACGCGGAACGCCGCTTCGTCGCTCGGCAAACCCTACAACGGCGTCGCAGCGCCGGATATGCTTGCTCTCGATGCAGCGCTAGGGACCAAACTGAAGTATGTGCACGAAGAGCGGTGGTCGAAACTCGCCGCTTTCGATGGCCACTAAACCAGCAACCTTGTCTTGCAGTATAAAAAATTGAAAGTCAGAGACGCGCGCCACATGCGGCCAAAGCCTACTAGCCGATCAAATCAATACCCATTTTCGTCTTTTGACTTCATTTGCTTCGTATAGCAGATTTTTCTATATTCATAGTTGTCACTATGCACACCATCGCAATGCCGTTGGATTTCCGTCGGAACATCCATCGATGCAATCGCAGATCGAGCTTCGCGCTGGTTGCGTTCACAAATCTCTCGATACTCGTAGTTAGAACGGTGTACGCTTGCACACCGTTCTCGAATATCTATTTCCGGTGATTCATAGCCACGCTTAACCGTTTCCGATTGACCGATCAACGTTGGCTTCACGGGCGCACTCTTTCTGGCAAGCATAAATCGTTGCACTGCCGCAGAGTTTGCGCCAGCAGACTTTTCAACGAAGCAGAGCAACATCTGATCGCCGTTCCCAGCGGCTTCTTCCCCGCAGTCGCGGACATTGCGCTCGTCGTTGGTAAGTTCGGTATCCAAAAGAACCCGCCCAGCACTCTTCATTTTGTTTAAATAAGAGATAGAGTTATCTTGCGCTCTCGCGACCCAATCAAGCACTTCGTGGTCCAGAGAAATCGAGGCGGTTAGGTAGCGATTCTCGGCCACGGTTCCGTCGTACACGGCAACAAAATACTCTTCAGCGCAGAATTGCGCGCGCTTCTGCTTCAAGTCACCAATGGCTGCTTTTGCGCTCCGCCTGTCTGAGCCATAAAGGTTTTCACTGCTTTGAATATCGTCTATGGCCAGACCAAGCTTCTGTATGTTCTTCGTATGCTCAAGACGTTTTCCGAGTGTTCGCCCGTCCTCGCATAGCTTCGCCATTTCAGTGAGTGTCCAGTTGATAACCTGGCTTCCTATTCTTGGATTGCTGGCGACTTCGGACCACTTTCCGTCTAGCTGCGCTCCATTCACAGTCAGATTGGCGAGGTGCTGTGGCGCGAGGCTTCGTACGAGCCGAACACGGTAACCGTAGCCGATGACGCCTGCTATGAGGGCTGCAATGAGGAGCCCACCACTGCACCAAATACGCCAATTGACCACCGACGATGAAACATCAATATCGCGGCTATAATCCCGACGCCCAAAACTCATGACCTTACCCACACCGTTTCCGCAATTCTTTTGTGCAGTGTAGACAGGAAAAATTAAGGTCCTGTTTATCGACGCCTGCGGGCCTTCCGAGGATAAGGCAGCCATCAGCCGCACGCTTGAGGCGCGGGCTGCGGACGGAAGTCTATGGGCGCGCGATTGCGGCGCAAATTTCTGAATAAACGATCTGTGCGGATCATAGGTCGTTAACTTGAATGTGGCACGGTCCCTTGAAGATCGGTTTGCGTTCAGAGGGTAACCACTGCCATGTATCCGTCGGAAGCGTACCCATACGTTGTGGCTGGCAGCGTGTTTTTTGCGGCGCTACTCGCGTCCGCATTCCTACGTTGGATTTCGCGCACCATCGTCCACCCGTTTGCAGTGGCAATTTACAATGAGAACAAGAAGAAGAACCCATCAGAAGAGTTTGGCCCCTCACACACTGTCGGTGCTTGGGTCGGGCTCTTGATCCTCACGGGCATATTTGGGGCTGGGATCATCGGAGCATTGAAGCCCGATTCAGCGTCGTCTAGCAGCGATGCCGAAAGGCTCGCAAAAGGCTATTTCGGAATGCAAGTCATAAACTGCTACCAGATGTCAGACTTCGAACTAATTGCCAACGAGACCAAGTGCAAAGACGCTCTGAAGCGAGTTCGAGGCTACTAGACAGATGATTCATCGAATGCTGCGTATCGCTGTGCCCATTCTGTTTATCTGCGCCGGGAGTCCAGCGCGAGCTTTCGATAGCAGCGATCTTGACGCCTTCATTGAAGATAACGGGGGTCGCGGCGCTCGTTCCGGCTATGAAAGCATAGGCCCGTCACCCGAAGAAGCGGCGAGAGCCGACTTCAAGCGTGAACTCAACGAACGGCTTGAGCGAGACGGCGCGAGGAACTGCGCTAACATGAACGCCTTCGGCGGCGCTGCGGCGGAAATGGATTGCCGCAGAATGTACCGGTGGGACTGAGCTATCCGCCATACATCCCCGCTAAAATGTAGCCGACGAAGCAAAAGAATGCCGTCGCAAGAACCAGCACGACCGCTAGGATCAAGCGCCCGACAATTCTAACCCCTAACGGCGACTTCACTGGCGCGTTGGAGCTTGCGGTCTGCCAGTCGTGTCTGCCCCGCTTGGAGTTGTGCCGCTTGTGCTTCCAAGAGAACGTCATTGGGTATGCGCGCACGTAGCGAACAGCCCCACGCGAGACTGTAGACGTATGTGACAGTCCCGTACCCGGAAGGCCAACGGTTGCCGTTGTGCGATCTTTCGAGAAGTTAAGCTTCGCGCCACGCGGACCAACAGACGTGCTCAATCCGCTCTTACTCACGTTGAGGCGGACGCCGGGAAGCACCTTGAACGACTTGCGGAAGCGAAAAGCCACGCCTTTTTCCTTCGCCCTTGAGAGACACCACGCGTTAGCTGCGGCTATCCCAGCCTATTGCCCTGAAGCACTCATCGAATTTCGGTAGCGTCTCTTTGACGAACACACCAAGCCGCTCCTTCAAAAGTGCGATGCACCTTTCCTGATCATACTCACTCTTAAGCTCGCCTTTGCCCAATAGTTCACTGCTGGCAAGGGTCTTCCATTTGTCGGTAAGCCTCTTAGCGCCACGCTTGATTTCAGGCTGGGCAGCTTTGAAATAGGCTTCTCTAAACTCCTTCTCACCCGGCCCCAAGATCAACATAACCTGCACGTGATCCACCACAGCCTTTATCTCCACCAGGAGTATTCTCTTCGTTGTGGTCCATCCCGCTCCGCTTTTGATGCCCGGCAGCGTTTCCCACTGCTCTACAGCGAACCGAGTCATAGTTCGCAGCGAATCATCTTGGATGAGTCTGATTGCCTGCGTTGAAACTGCTCGTCCTATCTCGTCTGCTCGCTCCTTAATCGCCTCACCCAAGCTGCCAAGCTCATCCGGTCGTTGCTCCGTTAGGTATTCCAAGGCTTCTCTGTGCCGTTGCCAAAGCGCCTGAGCAATCGCAGCCAACTCTTCATCTTGCATGACATTCCTCCGCAGCATCGCCGCATATGCCCGCAACATTGACACGGCCAACCTATCAGCCGCTGCCACCGAGAGCACTGCTTCTATCGCTTCGATGACTTCATCATATGAGATTGCCCTCCAAACCGGATCGGATGGCTCCGCGCCATCTGGCGTCAAGAAGAAGTATAAATGCGCCCATTCACCGCCTGCCGTTGGCCAGCGCGCTTCTACCGCTTCTCGATAACGCTCAAGCTGACCTTTGCTCTCAAGGGCATCTATCTTTAGTTCAAAGACGAGAACAAGACGCTGCTCGGCGAGCGTGACCAGTAAATCGATGCTGCGCCACTCGCGGCGAACCTCGACGTTGTCCAAATCCATCAGATGCAAACGCAGCCGTGAAAACTTCTGTGATGCGCCAGACCGCGCGAGCAGCGTATCGATCAACGCGCGCAAAAACTTGTCCCCGAAGCCGTGGGGTCGATAGGGATCGAGCATCGATGCGAGAAAGTTTGCGTGTCTAATTTCGGCGCGCTCGACACCTAGTGCTTCGAACGGACAATAGACCGAAAGGGCCTGTTCCAACTTCCTGAAATCACTGTCTTCGAGAACCAGCGCTTCCAACTTTTCCTTCATCAGCGTTTCGCCCAAATCAGTCATCAAGCTACCCGTCTCAGCATGAACGTCTCGCCGTTGTCTGTTGAGGACAGGTGGCCAAGTCGAGCGAGGGCAAGGATCGTGAGAGCGACGCGCTTTTCGATCTGCTTGCCTTGAGAGAAGATGCGGGCGATCTGCTCGATTGTTATCGCATCGGTCGCGCTTGCTAGCACGCCCATCACGGCGGCTGTCTCGGCTAGCTCGTTGCCTGTGGGGAACTTGGGTTTCATTTCTTGCAGATCGTCTTCAAGCTCAAGCGCACCTTGGCGTGCCGCTGCGCGCTCTTCGTCGCGTGCACGACGACGCTCCTCTTCGAGGCGAGTCCGCTCAACGTCCGAACCAAAACGCGGAATCTGGTAGTCAGGGCGCAGCCACTTGACCTTGCCCGCCTTCTCTTCTTCGGCGCGCTGCTTATTGAGAGCCACGAGGCGCTCTAGGATTTCCTCATCAGAGAGTGTCGCGGGCCAACCGTAGGCCTTGAAAACTTCGGCATCCAGCTTTTCGTGAAGTTCTTTGAGGATGAGAACCAGGCCTTCCTGCTTGATACGCTCGTCATCGGCGGTTAGAGGCTCATTCGCGCGAAGCTTCTCAAGCACGTTGTACATCTGTGTCATGGTCAGACGCGGGTGCTCGGCTTGCCGCGCCTTGCGATGAGCATCAAGCTCTTCGGCGATGGCGCGAATTCTGGACTTGGGTTCGCCGGAGCAGTCTGGAAACGGAAACGGATCGAAACACCGAGTTTTAACATAGACAGAGTCATTGCCAACTCCGAGCCAGCCACCAGCCCGAAGCGACCAAATCACATGCTGCCGCGAAGACAAAATTCCGAAGATCAAAGGATCATCAGTGGCAATGGCGATCAACTTATTGTCTGGCAAGATTGCGTCGTCTAGGAACTGAAAAAACCGATGCTTGGACGTTTCTACGGTCGCGATGTATCTCGCCAACCCTGCAAGTGCCGGTCTCAAATCCTTCCTAGGCTCACCGAACACCCACCAGTTGTCACGGTAGGACGCCCGATTATTGCGGTCGCGCTCTGGCTTAACGGTTTGAAGCACATGCTGATAGACCTCAGGGTATTGCTTGCGCGCTTCGTCTGCATCAAGGCCGAAAAGATCGATGACCATCACCCCACGCGGGACACTCGCAAGGTCGCGACCATTCCGATAATGCCTTATGTGAGATTCAAGGCCCTGCCTCTTCCCTAGTCCCAAGGCTGCCGCCTCAACTCGCGTTACAATAAAGCCCGCGCCGTGAAGTTTCACGCCGGGCGAACTCAGACCTTCGTTGGCTGTGAGGGCCTGACATGTTGTAACGTCTACCCCAACCGTAAGATCGGCATTAATGCGCCCAATCCGTGTGGACAACTCAATATTCGGTTGATCGGTATCGAGTGCGGACTCACTGATGACTTCACGCAAAACACCCGCGTGACTTCCCTTCCTTGCAACCGTCATCGCTATTCGCACCGCTGCCGCATCAGGCGCAGCCTTGGTCCAAGGATGGTCAGGAATCGCCATCACGAGCGAAACAGGCTTTTTTGACTCTAGCCTACTCGCTACGACACGGCGGCTGAATGTCTGAGTGATGGAATTCGTCGTAACGAAGCCAAAGCGCTGCGTTGTCCCCCCATTGGCCACAATTTCGGCCGCGTGATCCCACCAGTACATCACGAAGTCCGCACTATCATTGATGTGATCATGTACCCGCCAAAGGGCTTCCGTGTAGGCGTCACCCAAACTCGCGCGAACATCCTTGCCGCCGGTAAACGGTGGATTGCCGACGATATACTCGGCTTCCGGCCATGGAGGACGTTTGGCGTTTGGATACGTCTCGACTGATTGTCCGTCGCGGCGTTCGATCTTGGGAAGCGGATAGCCGTCCCACGTCATCACGGCATCCATGACCTTGATGTTCTGGAAGTCGCGCAAGATCGGCTCGTTCGGCACGCCGCCCTTCGTGCGGAAATGCCATTGCAGATAGCCAAGCCAGATGACGAGTTCCGCAATTGCCGCCGCGCGCGGATTGAGTTCGAGGCCTAAGAACTGGTGCGGGTCTACCGAATGCTTATCGAGTGCCAGCGCTTCCTGTCCGCCAAGGTCCGCCAGCGCTTCGAGCACTTCGCCTTCCAGGCGCTTCATCAGTTCCATGGAGACGTAGAGGAAGTTGCCGGTGCCGCAAGCGGGGTCCAGCACGCGCGTGTTACACAGCTTCTCGTGATAGCCGCTGACAACCGCGATGGCTTCCTTCTGCTTGCCCTCTTCCTTCAAGCGCTCGGCAGTCGCCTGCACCTGTGCCCACTCTTGGCGCAGCGGTTCCATGACTGTGACCACCACGAGCCGTTCAACGTAGGCGCGCGGCGTGTAGTGTGCGCCAAGGCGAGCGCGTTCCTTCTCGTTCAACGCTTGCTCTAGCAGCGTGCCGAAGATCGCAGGCTCAACTTCTTTCCAGTTGTATTTGGCAGCGGCGGCAAGTTCGCCAATCTCTTCACGGCGAAGCTCAAGCGCCTTGGCGTTCTTGAAGAGCTTGCCGTTGAACCGCTTCACCTGCTTGCGCAGCGCATAGGCGAAGTCGCCCTTATCCATGGCGGTCCAAAGCTGTTCCACCATCGGCACGAACTGGTTGGCGTCGCGCGCTGCCTCTTCCAGCAATCCCTGGAAGCTATCAGCCGGTAGAAGCTCAACGTCTTCTGCGAACATCGTGAAGAGGCAGCGCATGAGGAAAAGCGCCACGTCTTCCGCATTGTGCCCACGCTTTTCGAGCCCCTTCGAGACTTCAGCAAGCCGGGCCGCAATTTCGCGCGTCACCTTGGCGGACTGGCGCGCGGGGTCCAGCGCAGTCGGGTTTTGCCAGATCAGCTTGAGGCGTTCGCGAATTTTGGGGTCTTCCAAATCCTTCAGATAGATTCGGAAGCCTTGCCGGTCTGGGAACTGTGCATAGTTTTTGCCCTGCCCCGAGAAGTCGGCATAGACTTCGATGCAGTGGCCCACGTCGCAGACCAGCACGAACGGCGGCCAGCCGTGGCTTGTGGGCAGCGCACGCGCGTACTCTTGCGCCTGATGCCGCGCGCTGATCATGAATTGATCCCAGGCGCGGTTGGCGCTGCGCTCGCCGCGCGGCTTGTAGTCGGGCACGAATAGATCGGGCTGCCCGGCAAGCTTGAGTTCCTTGGGACGGCCCTTCTCGCGGCTCTGTTTCGCTTCCATGACGAAAGCGCCGCGCTTGTAAAGATCGATGCGGCCCGCTGCCGTGGTGCCGTCGTGTTCCTTGAACTGCACCCCGCGCTCAAAACAGTAGTCATTCAACTCGGCATCTTCCCCCTTCGAGGGGTGCGGCGGCGGCACTTCGAGAAGGCGGCAGAGTTCCATCGCGAACATCTGGAAGTTCGCGCGCTCAGCCCCGCTGGACGCGGCCCAGCGCTTGATGAATTCCTGAATCGGAGGCGTGTCTGCGGTCGTGATCATGACCGCACCTTAGCGAACTTCGAGAGCCCGAAAAGGGGAAAAAGATCATGTGGATTCAGGGCTATCAGTGTTCGTCTCTACAGTAGAGGCTGTTAGGCTCTAAGCCCGGCACCCAAAGGATGAACCATGGCTGATGTTACCCGCGCGAGAACTGGCGAGCTTCTGCGCAAACTCTTCGAGATTCTAAAGGCTGAGCCGGAAGGGCTTCCTGCGGCTGAGGCACTGGAACGTCTTGCAGGTTCCGTGACCCTCTCTGAGTACGAGGCGGGCGTTTATGACTCCGGCAGTCGCAGGCTAGAGCAGATCGTGCGATTCGCGACCGTCGATTGCGTCAAGGCCGGTTGGCTCATCAAGCACAAGGGCACATGGGCCGTCACCGATCAGGGCATCAAGGCTTACAACGAACTCACTCAACCGGAGGCCTTCTACAAAGAGGCCGTGAGGCTCTACCATGTCTGGAAAAAGCGACAGGTAGCAACGCCCAATGTCACTGCCGAGGCTTCTGAGGCTTTACCCGACGAACCCGAAAAGGCCCCCAGCATAACCTTTGAACTAGCTGAAGAGCGGGCGTGGGCTGAAATTGAATCATTCGTCACCGCGATGGACCCGTATGAGGTTCAAGACATGGTGGCGGACCTACTTAAAGCCATGGGCTACTACCCTACGTGGACTTCGCCACCGGGCAAAGACGGCGGTCTGGACATTATTGCGCATCCCGACCCGTTAGGCACTCGTCCCCCTCGCATCAAGGTACAAGTGAAGCGCCAACAGCAGCGCATCAGCCGAGAAGGCTTGAGCGCGTTTCTCGCGTTGGTCAACGAAGAAGATGCTGGCGTGTTCTTCTGCACTGGTGGGTTCACGAAGGATGCAGAAGACTTCGCCCGTTCGCAGGAGCGCCGGAAGATCAGACTGCTAGACCTTGAACGCTTCGTTGAGCTTTGGATCGAGCATTATTCGAAGCTGGAAAACCAAGCGCGCGAGCGGCTGCCGCTGACGCCGATCTATTTTCTGACGCCGAAAGATTAGGTCCCAACGCACATCCGGTTTTTTACGATGCGACGTTCCGAACGACTCAGAGCACTGCTGCGAATTGTGGAGCGGTTGGCGCAGGATGAATGGCCAACAGTCGATTTAGTCTTGGGGCAATTCAACGGTCGCCGAACGGATGACTGGCAAGGTTCAAAGCAGAGTTACATTGCTTGGAGCTTAGAGAATGTAGATGACACGCTAATTCAGGAACTTGGTGAATTCTTTGGCCTGACCACAGAGGCAAAAGTCGCCGAGCATGTCGAACTTGGCGTAACTGCTGTCGCTGAATCTGAGAGGATTTGGGGAGCAACCCCTAGCTTCCGCTTATTCCTCAGTCATGTTTCGCAATTCAAGACTGAGGCCGCCTCACTCAAGACCGCGCTCAAAACATATGGCGTGTCGGCGTTTGTCGCCCACAGCGACATTCAGCCAACAAAGGAATGGCTAGATGAAATTCTGAAGGCTCTAGGTACCATGGATGCGCTCGCGGCGATGCTAGTACCCACGTTTCATGAATCGAACTGGACTGATCAAGAAGTCGGTTTCGCCCTAGGCCGAAATGTTCCAATCCTGCCGCTTAAATTTAGTCAAGACCCATATGGATTCATCGGACGGTTCCAAGCGCTCAACTGCGCTTCGTTGACCGCTCAACAAGCGGCATCGAATGTTGCGCGACTACTTATTGAGAACCCTTTATCCCAGTCGGCAATGTCCGATACCGTTGGACGGCGGCTCTTGCGGTCTGGCTCTTTCGCGCTTTCTAAAACCCTCATGGACCTATTAGAAGTCCCCTCAACTATCCCTCAGTCAACACTTCAACTGGTGTCGCAAGCGAATGGCACCAACGATCAGGTGAGCCAAGCTTGGGGCGTTTCAGATCGCATCGAGAACCTTCTTAGAAGGCACGGATTTGCAGAACCGCTCAAAACATCAACGGCTGAAGAGATTCCGTTCTGAGACAGCACAACTGAAGTTATTGCCGAAAAGCCTCAGGTATTCGAAATTGGGGCGACCTCGGTTCGCGACAATATCGAGTACGAACCAGAGGAGCAACGCGAGACCGTGGCTAGATCGAATGGCATGGCGGCGAACGCGCACGGACCTGGATTACTTGAACGGCTCCAAAATCTCGTCATAGGTCCCGTTGAATAAATTCACGGCCTCCTTTTGCTCTGCCTTGAATGCGTGGCTCATGTAGCCATCCAGCATCCATCCCTTGTATTGCTTATCGCCCTTACCAGCAAAGAACTTCGCACAACCCACTTTCGCAATAATCTGTGCAGCGACTTCGAACTCTTCCGCAGACGCAATTGTGTACGGCATCTGTTGAAGCAGTTCTGGCGAGAGTCCGGCGGATGTTAACTTCTCGCAAGCAGCTTTGTTGAGTTCAGCACCGATTGGATCGCCGAGCGGGTACCAGTTTTCCAACGTCACAATCATCGGGTGAATTTGCAGCGCGTCGTTAAAGGCGAGCGAGGGGTACTTTCCTGCTTGGTACTCAGCTATCGTCTTATAAACTTGGACGATTGCGTCCGCCAAGATGCCGACATCCTTCAGGAGCGCATCCCGCGACACGAGCTTCGTCTTGGCGTCTAGCGATAGCCGCTTGGTCTTGCACTCGACAAAAACCACTGCCGTGTCGTCGAGAACAAGCCAATCAATCGTATCTTTGGTTTTTCCTTTTTTGCCGTACTTCTCTTCGGCAAGGAACTTCAGCTTTGAACCCTTCAGCGCACGCGCCAGTACTTCACCGACGTACTTCTGGAACGATGCACCGAATTCGTTGAAGAAGTCTGGCTCGGCAGCCAAATCGTAATAGAGTCCCGACGTGAACCGCCAGAAGAGAAGCGTCGGCAGCGGACATGCAATGAAGTCTCGACCACCGTGGCGTAGGGCAATCAACGGATGGGCTCTAATAGCCCGGCTATCGTAAGCATACGCGTCATCTACTATATGCTGCTCTTTTATCTCACCGCGTAGCGCGTAAAGTTCTTTTGAGAACAACTTGAAGAACGCGGCTAAATCTTCGTCGCTGATGCCCTTGATAGTACTTTGCATCGGCGCTTTGATGAACGCCTTAGATGTGAGAACTCCCCACGTTCCAGAGCCGATTGCGTAAATCTTGCGAACCGTAAGACCGGTAAGCTTCTCACAGATCGCATCGATTTCGGGAGCGTTGAAGACCTGAAAGTATCGTCCGATTAGTCGCGTGCTTACGCGCGTTTGCCAAGGAAACTGCTGATGAGCGACGCGCAACATTTCAAGAAGAACATTGTGCTGACTCAGCGTCTGCTGATGAATTACATCCTCAAGACTGCGAAGAGAATTCACGATTTCCGCAAGATCACCCCAACGCTTTAGGCTCTTGCCGCGCCGACTTGCGGGCGAAGAGTTTAGGACAACCTCGCGAACGACCGTTTCTAGTTGCCAGCAGTACGGCTGACTATGCCCATTTGACGTGAACGTATGGTGCTTCTCAACATCGCGAGGAAAGTCAAAATCATTGATCTGCGTGTACTGTGAGAATGCCCACATTGCAGCGAAGCTGTCTTCAAAACTCAAGTCGGCGATTTTGTTTCGAAACTTCTTATAGGTGTCGAACGGTTCGGACATGAAACATCCCGAAAATGACGAGGGAGACTCCGCTGCGCCCCCCCCCTCCCATGATCATTTCTTCACTATTGGAGTCGCCGTGCAACCATCCTTGACCTGCCTTAACGGCGGAGGCGGAGGGGGCGGCGGCGGTGGTGCCTTTCCACTGCTCAAACCACGATTCCTTTCATGTAGACGGCTAAGTCGGAGAACCAGCCGCTGAATTGACTCGAGCCTACTAAACGCAACGCCGCGAGAGCGAGAATGACAGGTAGCGCATAGATGATCCGCTTCTTCGCGCGATGCAGGTGGGCACTTCGCTGATCATTAATAACTGCATTCTGATGTCCCGCTTTCGCATAAGCTGAGTAGACGTGCTCAATCACCTTCTGCTCGATTCTGTCCGCCGGTAATTCGCAGTGCGTTGCGTGATAATCCGTCAAGGACAGACGGTAGTCTTCGAGAGCCTTTGGCGTCGGAGCCAAACCGTATGTGTGATCGTAGTTGGACCGCACGATTTCAACCACTGCAGCCACCAACAAGCCACCTGCGCCCAAGCCGACTACGATTTGGAGTCCTGTTAGCAACGTCAACTGCGAGGACAAATCGTGCAGACAGAAATACAGCACGCCGACCAGCGCCGTGATGATCGCCATCGGTCTTTCGATGGACCCGTTCAATTCCTCACGCCGCTGAAGCTCGCGTGCGTAGAAATCCTTGTACTCTGCATTTAATGGCGTCATCTGATCACCCCCGCACACGACAACCATAACGCGGTTGAACTTATACGATTCGGCGATGAGGAACAAATTGGGAACGCTCGCGCCATTAAGATCGACAGCTAAGGTTGCTGCTCGACTAGGTCGCCAGAGTTATCCCCGCCCCTCAGGCGGGACCGATACTGCGGTCTATGAGCAAAACTCTCATCTTCTGGCGGCTCGCCTACCGCATGACCGAAGAGCAGTTCTTTGAAATGGACCATGACGGCGTTGCCGACATGGTCACTCGCTTGAGTGACGACGACCGCGTGTCCTTACTCGTTTGGCTTGTCGACAACGCGCCAGGATGGACCCGGCACTAGCCGTTTTTTGGGTCACAAAATGGGTCACAAAATCGGGGCTTTTGGGTCACAAGATGCAGACGGACGAAAAATTTCATGTTGATTTTATTGCACTTTTATGCGCTCAGAGGCGAATTAAAGGTCTGCATCCAGCCCTTGATCCAGCGCGTACGCTGGCCAAACCATTGCGCGGCGGTGGCGGGCGCTTCTTCCCAGGTGTCGGAGGCAATGACCGACACCTTGAATCCGAGCCGCGCCAGCCTCAATCCGAGGTCGGCGTCCTCCGTGACGTTGAAGGCATCCCAGCCTCCGGCATGTTCGAGAACGGCGCGCGAGAAGTGGTTCGAAGTCCCGCCCAGCGGAAGCGGCAGGCCGAGGCGCTCGTAGGCGGGAAGCATCGCGAAAAACAAGGCCGCATATTCGAGCGTGAACTGGCGGGTGAAGAACGTGTCGGCGGGATTGTAGATATCAAGACGCGCCTGCACGCAGCCCAAGTCTCCAAACGATGCCTGGAAGGCGTGTGCCGCCATTTTGAGCTGGCCAGGATCGGGTACATCTTCCGCATCATAGACGGCAACAATTTCACCGGTCGCGAAGGTCAGCGCGTAGTTCAGCGCGCGGGGCTTGGTGCGCGGCTGACCGGCAGGAACGGCGAGCACACGCATGTTGCGGGCGAGACCCGAGCTGTGAAGCGCCGCGCGCGTGGCTTCGTCATCCGCTTCGGTGACGAGCAGAATCTGCAACCGGTCCGCGGGATAGTCGAGACGGGCAAGGGCTTCGACGAGCTTTGCGGCTACGCCGGCTTCGCGATAGAGCGGCACGATCAGCGTGTAGGGTGGCAAAGGCGAGGGCGCTGGCGGCGTTGGGACGCTGGGGCGGCCCTCGCCGCAGGTGCGCCGGACGGCGCCAATCCTGGCAAAGCCTTGCTGCGCGTCTTGGCCTGCAAGCCGCCAAAGGGCTGCGAGCCGCAACAGAGTGATGAACGAAAATGGCAGGGCAAGGATGGCGGCCGCCAAAGGTTCCGCAAGGCTTGGTGCGGCGATCCACAGTGCCAGGGCAAGGACGGCGAGTGTGGCACCGGCGTTGCGCTGGAACCGCGTGGTCAGGATATCGGCCGACATGCCCGGCCGCGCGCGGCGCAGGCCATTGAGTGCGATGTCCAGGCGGTCTGTTTCGTCCAATTCCGGCTCAAGGCCGTCTGGACAGGCATGGGCCGAATCCTGCCGGGCGCCTTCTGGCGCCGACAGGCCAGTGTGTGGCGCACGCGCTGGCGTGCGCCCGGGATTCGTGCGCTCAGTACGTACCAGCCCCCCTTGCACGCTTGCTCTTCCCCCACAGTTCTTGCCGGTTGCGCAGCGCCACACTATAGCCAGGGGCGCAGCGTTGCGTTAGGCGTCGAAGGTAGAAACTGCAAGCAGCTTGCAAGGACGATCGGCTTTCAGCGCATGAGATCATCATCCCGACGGCTATCGTGTTCCCGGACTACGCGCGCGGGGTTGCTTGGCGGTGCGTGTTTGGCTGTGTTGAGCTTCTGTGGTTCGTTTGCACCTCCAGCGGCCGCCCAGGAGGCGAAAGGTGCGACGGCAGGAGCGGACGCGACGATCCGCGGCGCAAAGCCCGCTCCGGACCGCACCACACGGCGCGTGGTGATCCGCTTTTTGACCGACAGCGACTTTCCACCGTTCAATTTCTACGATGAAGACGGCGCGCTCGTCGGCTTCAATATCGATCTGGCGCGGGCCATCTGCCTGGAGCTGAACACCTCGTGCGATATCAAGAGCCGGGCTTGGGACGATCTTCTGCCAGGCCTCAAATCGGGTGATGCCGATGCCGTCATCGCTGCGCACAAGATCACGGTGGCGGCGCTGGACGAGGTCGACTTCAGCGATCGCTATTTCCACACGCCTGCTCGTTTTGCCGGCCGCAAGGGCGGTGAGGACGTGGAAGTCTCCCCCTCCGGGCTTTACGGCAAGCGTATTGCCGTTGCGCGCGGCACGGCGCACGAGGCCTATCTGAAGTCGTTCTTCCGGGACAGCCCGCTCGTTGTCTTCGAGAACGCCGATCTGGCTCGGGAAGCGGTTGCCGCCGACAAGGCCGACTATGTCTTCGATGACGGCATCTCATTGGCGTTCTGGATCAACGGGACGCTCTCGCGTCAGTGCTGCGAGATGAAGGGCGGCCCGTTCCTCGAGCCGAGGTTCTTCGGAGACGGACTGGCCATAGCGTTGCCTAAAGGCGATCCTGAACTCAAGGCGCTTATCAACGAGGCCCTGCGCAAGGTCCGCACGTCCGGACGTTTCGAGGAGCTTGTACAGCGGTACTTCCCGGTTCGGATTTACTGAGAGTGCCGTTAATCTTTGACGGCGGACGATCTTCGCACGTCAAATGCCAGACGTGTTCAGAGATGTGTTCAGGCCAGGCGGCCGTCATCAGGTTCGGGTAGGGCAATGCCTATGAGGCCGCAGTCTGCCGTTATCGCATTTCTCGTCGCGGCGCTGGTCCTTCCGCAATGGTGTGAATCGGCCGTCGCCCGCAAGGCGCACAAGCACAAGTCACACAGATCGCTGTCTGCATCGCATCGCCCCGCCCACAAACACGTCGTCAAGAGCAAGGCCGGCACCGCTCAACCCCCGGTCACTGCCGGCGCGGCCGCAACCCCAAAGCCCCGGCTGATGAGCCGTGCCGAGATTCTCAATACCGATCCGCAGCGGCTTGCCAATCTCGGCCGTCACATCATTGTCGGGTACCATCTGCTCTCGGACGTGAAAGCGCTGGTCAAAGCGCGCGCCATCGCGGGCGTTTTCATTACCGATCATAATGTGCGCGGGCGCAAGGTGGAGGCCGTGAAGGCGGAAATAGACGCGCTGCAGGACATCCGGCGCGAACAAGACCTGCCGCCGCTCATCATCGCCGCCGACCAGGAGGGAGGCACGGTTTCGCGGCTCTCCCCACCCTTGCGCCGGCAGAGGTCGCTTGGCACGATCGTAGCCAAAGTGGAACAGGATGAAGAGCGCCGCAAGCTCGTGGAGAGCTATGCACGCACGCAGGCCGACGAACTGGCCCGCATTGGCGTCAACATGAATTTCGGCCCCGTCGTGGACCTCAACCTCAATCCGGGCAACCACCGCGACGGCGAGACGCGCTTGCGCCTGCGGGCGATTTCATCCGATCCCTACACGGTGGCGAAAGTGGCCGGCTGGTACTGCGACACCCTGGCGGAATCCGGCATCATGTGCACCTTGAAGCACTTCCCCGGTCTAGGCCGCGTGACGCGCGACACGCATGTTGTCAGCGCCGAGATTTCCGCGAGCGAGGGAACCCTGGAGCTCAACGACTGGGTTCCCTTCCGCCGTCTCATGGGCAAGCCCAATGTCGTCACCATGCTTGGTCACGTGAAGGTCAGCGTTCTCGACAAGACCACGCCAGCCTCCTATTCGCGCACGATCGTGGACACTTTGATGCGACAGACGTGGAACCACGAGGGACTTCTCGTCACGGACGACTTCAGCATGGGCGCCATCACGCGTGGCCAACCCGGTTTGGGTGAGGCCGCCGTCAAGGCGCTCAATGCAGGCGTCGACTTTCTCCTGCTGTCCTACAGCGAGAAACACCTCGACGAGATGTACTCGGCATTGATCGCGGCCGATGCGGCAGGTGGGATCGACGCGAACGCGCGCGCTCAGAGCCGTGTCCGAATTGATCGCGTGTTTGCCGTCAGGTCTTGAGTATTTCAGAGTTCGCCGGTGAGAAATTGCGCGCGGCCGTGGCCGAACGACCAATCCTCGTCGGTGTTCGAAACCATCGAAACCACAACGTCGGACGGCTTGATCCCGCAGCTCTTCTCAAGTTCTGCCACAAGCAGGCGATAAAATGCCTCCTTTTGCGCGCTTGGGCGCGGGCGGGTGGTGACCTGAAGGAAAACAACGTCCTTGGTGCGGGGAATGCCGAGACCCGTGTCCTCCACGATCATGCGCGAGGGCTTGTGCTCGTGGACGAGCTGATAGCGGTCGCCTTCGGGCACCTTGAAGGCGGCGAGCATGGCACGATGGGCGGCGTCGAGCAGCTTGGTCAGCTCTTCGTCCGTGCGTCCTTCCATGAGATCAAAACGCAGTAGCGGCATCAGTCCGTCTCCCGTTCGCGCCATCTTTACGGGATGGGCGTTAGCGGTCGGCGGGCGCGATTGCAAGGTACACATTGCAGCAGGGCAGGATGAGCCGGGCGACTCGCAGACCGGAGGGCTTGCAGACTAATGGATTGAGGTTTCAGCCCGTCACGCGCCGCGGCGCGAATAGACCGGCTGCTGTTTCTGGCCAACATGGCGCAGAGCCTGAAACGCAGCGTTCACGTTCTTACTCATGGCGTCCAGGTAGGCCTTGACCTCGCGCGGGAGGTCGATCGCAGCATAGCGGTCGGGATGATAGACCTTCGAGAGGCGATGATAGGCGTCGCGGATCTGCTCGAATGAGGCGCCCTTTTCCAGCCCCAGCACGCGGTGAGGATCGAAATTTCGGGCGTCGGGAATAAACAGGGCAGTTGCCACGGCCCGCGGCGGCGCGATCACCTTGACGTTGCGGATGTCGCTTTTGGGTACGAAGCTGCCGCCGCCTTCGAAGCCTTCGATGTAAAGAAAGGCTTCCTCGCCGTCGAGCAGCTTGTGCACGCCCCGTCCGGCAGGGAGCACCGCGCGCCCCGATAGCACGCTCGCATCCGCCATCGTGATTTCGATGGCGATCAGTGTTTCGGCTCGGTTATCGACACGGTTGCGTTCAAACATGAGACGAGCTGACGGTTGCCTGATCACAACTTATGATGCACGAGTTGAAAAGCCTTCGTTAACGTCTTGCCGCTTGGCCGGGATAAATTCATGGACGCAGCAAATTCGCAAGCCGAAAACGAACTGGTGGCGGGCCGCTCGTGTGAAGGGTGCACGATGTGCTGCAAGCTGCTCAGTATTGAGATCCTCCAAAAGCCTCGCGGTGTGTGGTGTCCCCACTGTAACAAGAAACGGGGATGCACCATCTACGAGGAACGCCCCATCGCCTGCCGCACCTTCTATTGCGGATATAGGCGCATCGCGGACATTGACGAGAGGTGGAAGCCATCTCAAGCCAAGTTTCTCATCAACTACGAGGCCGAACACCGCCGTATCGCCATTCATGCCGACGCGGCCCGCCCCGATGCCTGGCGCGCCGCGCCCTACTATGGGGTTATCAAGGAATGGGCGCGCACGGCGGAATCGCAGGGCGGCACAGTGGTGGTGTGGGCGGGACCCAATGTGACGGTGGTTTCGGCTGACAAGGATTGGGAGATGGGCGCCTTGCGGGAGGATCAGTACATCCTGCCGGTCGACCGGCGGGTGGCAGGCGGTGTCGCGCGCGAGTATGTTGCCGTGGAGGCGGACGATCCGAGGCTCGGCCAGAGATGACTACTATCCTGAAGACCTAGGGGAACACGCAACCGTTGACCGTGCTGGTGCGTCTAACCATATCGGTATGCAGCCGTCGGCCCGGCGGTCCCGGCGGCTTTCGCCAATGAGGTGCAACGAAGAACCGCTTCCGAGGAACCAATAAATGAAATACCTGTCCCTCCCGCTGGCAGCGCTGAGCGCCGCTCTGATTATGGCTCCGACTGCAGCGTTCAGCGAAACCGCGTCGGCTACGATCCATGCCATCTCGCCGGAAGGCATCGGCGCCGAGGTCGGCAAGGCGACCATCACCGACAGCGATAAGGGCGCCGTCATCGCCATCGAGGTGAAGGGACTGACGGCGGGTGAGCACGGCATGCACATCCATGAGAAGGGATCCTGCGAGCCCGGTGAGAAGGACGGCAAGATGGGAGCGGGTCTTGCGGCCGGCAGTCACTTCGATCCTGCCAAGAGCGGCAAGCATGCAGGTCCGCAGGGTCATGGCCACGTCGGCGATCTGCCCAAGCTGGTGGTGGAGGGCGATATCGCCAAAGCCTCGCTAACGGCGCCGAACGTGAAGGTCGCGGATGTCATTGGCCGCGCGCTAATGATCCATGCTGGCGGTGACAACTACACCGATGAGCCGGCGCTGGGCGGCGGTGGCGCGCGTGTGGCCTGCGGCGTGATCCAGGCCGCGAAGTAATCTGGCGCATGGGCTGATTGAACAAACCGGACCCTGGGGCGAGCTCCTGGGGTCCGATTGTGTTTTGCAGGAGTATCCGCCGGGAGCGCGCTCACGCAGCCGCAGCGGCAAGTTTGCCCGCCAGCGCATCCGCGATCAGCTTACGCGTGTTCTCGATGCCATAGAGCTCGACGAACGAACCGAAACGCGGGCCTTTCTCTTCACCCAGTAGCACCTGGTAGATGGCGTTGAACCAGGCGTTGGACACGCCGGGTTTCTCCGGCGTCGCGCCCTTGGCGTTGAGATCCTGATAGCGCGGCACTGCGCGGCCGATGTCGTAGATGATCGTCATCAGGTCCTGCGCGTTGGCCCCGGCCGGCGCATTGCCGAGGGCGTCGGAAAGCGCCTGCAGCGCGGCGCGCTCGACCGCGTCGGCTTCGCGGAACTTCTTTTGAGGCTTCACGAAGTCGTCGTAGTAGCGGATGGCGTAGCCGACCAGATGATCGAGCAGCGGATGCTCTTGGGGCGTTGCGCCAGGGGCAATGCGGCGAATGAAGCCCCAGAGCACACTCTTGTCGTGGGCGTTCGACGCCGAGACGAGGTTGAGGAGCAGCACGAACGAGATCGGGAGCTCGGCCGCCGGCGGGTGGCCTGAGTGGATGTGATAGACAGGGTTCTCAAGCTTCTGCTTGGCGTCCTGCTTGGGGAAGGCGGCAAGGAACTGAAGATACTCGTCCACCTTCTGCGGGATCATCTTGAAGTAGAGCCGCTTGGCCTCACGCGGCTTCTGGAACATGTAGAGCGCGAGGCTTTCGGGCGTAGCGTAGTCGAGCCATTGGTCCATGGTCACGCCGTTGCCCTTGGACTTTGAGATCTTCTGGCCCTGCTCGTCGAGGAACAGCTCGTAGACGAAGTGATGCGGTGCGACGCCGCCCAGGATCTCGCAGATCTTGTCGTAGATGACGGCGTTGGTCTGATGGTCCTTGCCGAACATTTCGAAGTCGACGCCGAGCGCGGCCCACCGCATGCCGAAGTCCGGCTTCCACTGCAGCTTGACGTTGCCGCCAGTGACGGGGAGGGTTGTTTCCGTGCCGTCCTCGTCATTGAACGTGACGGTGCCCGCCTTGGCGTCCACGTTTTTCATGGGAACGTAGAGCACGCGGCCGGTCTGTGGCGAGATCGGCAGGAACGGACTGTAGGTCGCTTGCCGTTCCGCGCCCAGTGTCGGCAGCATGACGGCCATGATGGCATCGTAGCGCTCGGCGGCGCGCAGCAGCATCGCGTCGAACTTTCCGGACTTGTAATACTCGGTCGCGCTGGCGAATTCGTACTGGAAGCCGAAGGTATCCAGGAAACGCCGCAGCATGGCGTTGTTGTGATCACCGAAGCTGGCGAAATTGCCGCCGAAGGGATCGGGCACGGCTGTGAGCGGCTTGTGCAGATGCGGCTCTAGGAACGCCTTGTCCGGCACGTTGTCGGGAATCTTGCGCATCCCGTCCATGTCGTCGGAAAAGCAGATGAGACGCGTCTTGCGCTTGCCCTCAGTCAGAAGTTCAAAGGCGTGACGGACCATGCTCGTGCGCGCGACCTCACCGAAGGTGCCGATGTGAGGCAGGCCCGAGGGCCCATAGCCGGTCTCGAAGAGGACCGTCTTCTCCTTGCCATCCGGCAGCCGGTCGAGACGCTTGATGAGTTTGCGCGCCTCCTCGAAGGGCCAAGCCTTCGCGTCGGAAAGTGCGGCAGCGATGTCGGCAGAGATAGTGGTCATCAGGAGCGGCTTCTGTCTGAGGGTCGATGATGGGAGCGAAACGCGCTTGGCGCGCGCCTGGGCCCGTGCGGGAGTGAAACAAGCCCTCGTGCTTCTAGCGTAATTTCCGATCATACAGAGCCACTTTTCCTCTCCCGGAACGGGAGAGGATGTCGTGAAGCGACAGGTGAGGGACTTCAGCCTGCGCCGCTGATTGCGGCAGTCCCCTCATCCGCCCCTTCGGGGCACCTTCTCCCCGCGGGAGAAGGAAGTGAATCCATAAGATCGCAATCGGCTATAGGTGGCGGGGGCGCTTGCGTCAAATATGGCTTGATCGGGAGGGGTCAATTTAGTCTTGCCGGGCGGCGCTTTGCGCCATGAAGGCCGCTATGGCGCCGGCGGCCGCGGCAAGGTTCCCTTTGCGGGTGAATCCGGAGGCACCGCGCGGACCCAGGTCGTGATCGCCGTCTGCCGCCCAGTGGAACGCAATTGCGCTTGAGAGCTGCATGGACTCCACCTCGGCTCTGCTCCCGAAGGGATCGCGTTCACCTTGAACGATGAGGGCACGGCACGTCAGTCCAACAAGGTGCGCCGTGCGCAGTTGATCGGGCTTGCCGGGAGGATGGAACGGGTAGCCCAGGCATACCAGGCCCGCGATCAAGCCAGCCGCGAACGCCTCGTCTGCAACCATGCTGGCGACGCGGCCGCCCATGGATTTTCCGCCAATGAACAGACGCTGGTGTTTGGGGGCTGATTTGAGCGCTGCTGCGATTGCTGTCTCATATTCGTGCAAGAGCGTTTCGGCGCGCGGCGGCGGGCGGCGCTTGCCGGCTTCGCGCCGCGCCGCCATGTATGAGAACTCGAAGCGGCTGACGGCAATACTGCGCTCGGCCAGCAGGGCGGCGATGGTGTTCATGAACGGGCTCGTCATGGCCGCGCCTGCGCCGTGGGCGAGAAGCAGCCGCCAGGATGCGCCGGGTGGGCCGGTCTCGATGAAGTCTGGCATAGGTCGGACGCTGTGCCTCACGTTGTGTTTGGGAGCTATCCCCGCTTGTGCAAAGTGTGCCTAGAATGGCTCTTCGTGCGTTCTTGGTAGGACGAGATCGAGCGGACGTTAGACTTAACAGCACGAAAGCCAGGAGTTGGGAATTTTGATCGAAAGCGACCAGGAGGTCTGGATCAGGTTTGGTGTCTTCGCCGCGGTGTTGGCGGCGCTGGCAGTGGCTGAGCGCATCTTCCCCAAGCGCCGCCGCAGCGAGCCTGTCCCCCGCCGTTGGTTCACCAACCTGTCGATCGTGGCGATCGACAGTGTGGTGGTGCGCGCCATGGCAGCACTTGCCGTGCCGGTGGCCGCTGTGGCGGCGGCGCATTTCGCCGAAATCCGCAGCTGGGGTCTGCTCAACGCGGTTGCGTGGCCAGCGTGGCTGGAATTCGTCATCGCGCTCGCCGTGCTCGATTTTGCAATCTGGCTGCAGCATCTGCTGTCGCACAAGGTTCCGGTGCTATGGCGGCTGCATCAGGTCCACCACGCCGACCGCGACATCGATGTGACGACGGCGATCCGCTTTCACCCCGTTGAGATCGCGCTTTCGATGCTTTGGAAGATTGCGTGGGTCTTCGCGCTGGGCCCATCCGCGCTTGCCGTGGTGGTGTTCGAAGTCATCCTCAATGGCTTTGCGATGTTCTCGCATGCAAATATCGCGTTGCCGGCGGGCGCCGACCGGATCTTACGCGCGCTGATCGTGACGCCCGACATGCATCGCGTGCATCATTCGGTTCTGCGGCGCGAGCACGACAGCAATTATGGCTTCAATCTTTCGGTTTGGGACCGCCTGTTCGGGACCTATACGGCGGAGCCTGAAAAGGGTCACGAAAACATGACGATAGGGCTGGTCACTTATCAGGACGACAAACCTTCGCGATTGCTCTGGAGCCTGACGCTGCCGTTCCGCGGCAGAAAGTGAAGCGCTGGAGCCCCATTTTGGTCGCAGAACAAGGTAGGATATACCGAATCGGAGATTTTCAGGGACGGGTTGATGCGGGCCGGAAGGTACATTCTGGCGATCTTGATGGTCACGACGGGCGCGGTGATTGCGCGGCCCGATGACCTTCTGCCGCTGGCCTCCAAGATTGCTGCCCCGTTTACCGCGAAGGCAAAGTTCATCGCGGCGCCTGAGGCTGTCGCGACGGTGCCTGCGCCCGCGCGCGTGCAGCCGTCTCAGGATCACAATCTGCCAAACTTCGTCAACACGCAGCACGAACTGAATTTCCCCAGCACCACGCAAGAACAGCCCAAGCTGCCTGCCGCCAGCGATGCGCACGCTGTTGCGCCGGGCGCCGATAAGACGGATGCGGCGGCGGCTCAAGCCGGCATCGTTGCCCCAATCGAGCCGGTCACATCCACGGGCAAGACACCGGCAGACACGAAGGCCGCGGCGTCCGACGCGCCCCCCAGTGATGTGGATCCGATCCAGGCGGCGCTCAACTCACGCGACGCGGGTGGTGGGCTGCAGCGTGTTGCGGAGGCCGCCGTTCCTGATCAGAACGAAGGCAAGGCGGGCGGTGCGCCCAAGCCGCTCGCGGCCAAGATGCTGTTTGGCAAAGTGAAGGGGCCCTCTCTGTTGCAGGCGCGCTCCATCGGCGCTTATTCGCGCGGTTGTCTGGCGGGTGGCGTGGCGTTGCCGGTGGATGGCCAGGCATGGCAAGCGATGCGGCTTTCGCGAAACCGGGTCTGGGGGCATCCCAGGCTGATCAAATTGATCGAGACTCTCGCTGTTGCGTCCCGTGAAAAGGGTGACTGGCCGGGCTTGCTCGTGGGCGACATTTCGCAGCCGCGCGGCGGCCCGATGCTCACGGGCCACGCAAGCCATCAGTTGGGGCTCGATGCCGACATCTGGTTGACGCCGATGCCCGATCGCAAGCTCTCGGGCAAGGAGCGGGAGAATATGTCGGCCACGTCGATGCTCGACAAGACGAGTCTCGCGGTCGATCCGAAGGTCTTTACCGAGAGGCAGGTGCGGTTGATCAAGCGGGCGGCGTCCTTCCCGCAGGTCGAGCGCGTTTTGGTGCACCCCGCCATCAAGAAGGCCCTGTGTGAGGCGGCAGGCAGCGATCGTGGCTGGCTTGGCAAGGTGCGGCCCTATTACGGGCACTACTATCACATGCACATTCGTATCGGTTGCCCGTCCGATTCCGTTGGCTGCGTGCCGCAGCGGCCCACCACCGGGCAGGATGGTTGCGGCAAGGAGGTCGATGATTGGCTCGCTCTGCTTGCCCGTCCACCCAAGCCGCCTGTGCCGGGCGCCAAGAAGCCGCCCCCGAAGCTGCCGCTCATGCTCTCGCAGTTACCCCCAGACTGTAAGATGGTCCTGCAAAGCGGTGCGGACGGGATCAATATTCCGCCGGAAGCGCTGATTGAGCCGCCAAAGAAATCGGCGGCCCAGCAAACCGACGCCAAAGCGGCCAGCGTTGTCCTGAAGCCCGCAAAGGAGCGCAGGCCGCACGTGAAGCGCGAAGCCAAGGCGACGCATTGAGCCTCAGCATTCGCGCGGGCTCACGCTCTACCCCACCTTTTGCGGCAGAGGGCAGGTGATGCCTGTTCCGCCGAGCCCGCAGTAGCCGCCGGGAACCTTGGCGAGATACTGCTGATGATAATCTTCCGCGAAGTAGAAGGCTGGGGCGGGTGCGATCTCGGTCGTGATCGTCCCATGTCCTGCTTTGGCCAGAGCGGCCGCATACATGTCACGCGACGCCTGAGCCGCTTTCAACTGCGCGTCCGCCGTCGTGTAGATGGCCGAGCGGTACTGCGTGCCGATGTCGTTGCCCTGGCGATAGCCTTGCGTGGGATCGTGCGACTCCCAGAACGTCTTGAGCAGCGCCTCGAACGCAATCTTCGCCGGATCGTAGACGACCAGCACCGACTCGGTATGGCCAGTCCTGCCCGTGCAGACCTCCTCGTAGGTCGGATTGGGCGTGGAGCCGCCCTGGTAGCCAACGGCCGTGACCCAGATGCCGTCTCCCCGCGTCCAGAAAGCGCGCTCCGCCCCCCAGAAACAACCCAGTGCGAAATAGACCTGTTCGAAGCCCGCCGGGTATGGGGGTTTCAACGGACGATGAAGTACGAAATGCTCCGCCGCCGTGGGCAGCGGCGTGGTGCGGCCGGGCAAAGCCTCGGCAGGCGTTGGCATCGCGGGGGACCGGCTGGAAAACAACATAGCTGAAGGTTCCTGCTGTGATTCAAGGGCTTGTCTCGTACCTGAATTACGTGCCAGGGGGCTTGAAGTTACACGCAAAAGCCGCTGTCTTGTTCAAAAGTTCGTGCATAGTGGCGCAACCGGCGGGTCGGGTACCTGAAACACCGTCAGCCGCAAAATGAACGATTATGCGCAAAGCGGGGCAAGAGCACGCGATGGCTGGCGAAACGGGCAGCATGGAAATTTCGCAGCCGGAGATCGGCGCCGCATCGGCAGACGAGCTTCGTGCGCAGGCGCCGCGCGGCCGGGCCCGCGTGCTGGCCACCCGGCTTGCCGCGCAAGCCCAGCAGCGCCGCGACCGCACCGATTACGGCGTGAGCGCACTGCGCCAGACGTTCTTCGCCTTGTGTCTGCTGGCGCTGATGCCCTTTGCCATCGGATTGGCCGTCATGATCGGGCGTCGCGCCGGCGATGGGCTTTGGTACGACCTTCCCGCGCTCGCCGTGCTTGCGGTGGGGCTGGGCGCGGTGATGACGATGCTCACACTCGAACTGCTCTTTTGCGTGCGCTCCCGCCTGGTGCTCGGCAAGATGGCTGTGCGGTTCACGCTGCCGAAGAATGGCGCGGCCGTGCCGCTGTGGAGCTATGCCAGTCACGACATTCCCTATCACACGATCAGAGGCGTGGAGCTGCGCCGGGAAGTGTTCGGCGGCAAAATCGCGCCCGTACTGCTGCGCGGGCTCGTCATCAAAACCAAGGACAATAAGGAGATCGTCGCCGGGCACACCCAGGAGGGGTTTGACGATCCCGCCTTTCCGTATGCAATTATTGGCGAGCAGATCGCCGCGCGCGCGGCTGTCCCTTTTGTGGATCAGCGCACGATCTGGCTGCGCAGCCGCGCCGATCGCGCGCTGGAGTATATTTCGCAGTACGATACGGAGACCTACATTCTCGATCCGGCGGAGGCAGAGCGGCTCAACACCGCGCATCGCAGGATCATGCTTGGGCTGTGCAGTGCGCTGGCGGCAATCGTTCTGCTTGGGCTTCTGGCAGAACTTGCGGGACGATCCTAGAGTGCGTGCGCTACCCTCACCGGAGTCAATTGACGAAAACGCGGACCTTGTGACGGCGGCGGGAGGCGTAGCCGCAAATCGCGCTGATCAGAAGAAACACGATGAAGGTCGGCATTGCGAACAGCGCGGCGCCCCAGTTGTTCCAGGCTGAGTCGCCTAGCGTCTGGGCGACACCGGACCGCACGGCGGCGAGCACGGAGGGCGCCAGCTGGGAAAGATGGCCGCTGAGCGAGGTGAAGCCGGAACCGGGCCGGGAGAAATCCGCCACCAGCGCAATGACGGCGATAAGCGCCGCAACGCCGGCGAGAAACCGCAGCATGGCGCGGGGCCGTGTCTCCTGGCCGGTGAGGCCGACCACCAGGGCGGCGAGGAGGGCGCCGGCGCAGACCTGTATGAGCCAGGAATCGGTCACAAAGCCTTCGCTACGCCACTCCCAGAGCGCAGCAAGCCCGGCGGCGACGGCGATGAAGGCCAGAAACTTGAGAAAGCGTTGCGCGGTCATGGTGGCTCGTGATCATTTGAAATCGACGCCATACTCTCACCGGAACAGGCCACCATTGCGGCGTATTAGCCCAGTCCGTCAAGGGCTCGCCGCCCGGGTGGTGGGGATGGCGGTCAAGTGGTTGCGCTTGAGCCCGGCCTGGGTATAGTGCGCGCCGTTCCCTTCATCAGGAGAGATGGCCGAGTGGTTGAAGGCGCACGCCTGGAACGCGTGTAGGCTCGTAAGGGTCTCGTGGGTTCGAATCCCACTCTCTCCGCCACAACATATTGATTTTAAACGCTTTTTCGTGATTCTGGGCGAGATCCGAACTCTGTCCGTAATTCCCGCGAGTTACACCGGCCCGAACAGTGCGGCCCGACGCAGAGACCACTTTGGTGCCGGTTTGGTGGTGCTGCGCCAGCCAAAGTCTCCTATCAAGTTTCGAGTGGTACCGTTGTCGGCGTCCGAGCGCCGGACTTCCGTGGATGGCTGTGCCGGAAATAGTTACGCGCCGTCGAGGATGGCAGCTAATTCGCGGGGCTGGCGTCCCTGGATAATCGCATTGGTGATTTCCGGTGCGAGGAATCAAGCGTAGCACGCGGGTGAAGTGGGATCGGCTCAGCCCAGCCTCGTCGGGTCGTTGCGATGTGACAGATAAGCTGCGTTCGATGCGGAGCGGCGGCTCCGCTTGATGAGAGACTGGCTGATGCGGCGTGCGCACGCCCGTTTTGTTGGCATGGGTCGGTGACATGAGTTCGCCGCCACCAGACCGCCCTGATCGCTCAGTGCGCCGGCTCAGGCGGCTTCGGGGAGCCAGATCGTGAAGGTGGTGCCTTTGCCGGGCTCGCTTTCGACCGAGATCGTGCCACCCTGTCGCGCGACCAGTTCCCGGCTTATGGACAAGCCCAGTCCGGTGCCGCTCCGTTGTTTGGTGGTGAAGAACGCGTCGAAGATGCGCGCCTTCACGTCCTCGCTCATGCCGATGCCGGTATCGGTCACGTCGATCGCAACGCCGGCGCACCCCTCGCGATCCTCGTCACGCGTTCGCAAGATCAGGCGTCCGCCGTCGGGCATGGCATGGATGGCGTTGATCATCAAATTGACCAGCACCTGTTGCAGGGCCGTTCGGTTCATGAGCACGGTGCGCCGTGCGCCGCCCTCGCGCACGACGTCGATGCTGGCGTTGTTCAGGAGGTGCCGGATCAGCGGCAGGCAATCCGCGATGACGTCATCCGCCGCATGGCGCTCGACATAGCCCGCGTATTCCTCGGGCTTGGCGAACTGCAGCAGGCGCATGACGATCTGGCTCATGCGCTGGATCTGCTCGTCGAGCAGACGGAACTCGGCTTCAGCTAACGCCGCCTTGCTGCCCATGAGTGCGCGCACGACCTCCAGGTTTCCTTGCATCACCGCGATCGGATTGTTGATCTCATGGGCAACGCCCGCGGTGATTTCGCCGATCGTCGCCAACTTCTCCGACATCACGAGCTGTCGCATCGTCGCCTCGAGCTGGCGGTTGGCGGCCTCAAGCTCGTGCGTGCGCTCTGCCACACGGGTGTTCAGATCCTCATTCCAGCCGCGGAGCTGACGATCGCGCTGCTGTAGCAGATCGAGCAGACGATCGAGTTGCGTCGCGACGCGGCCAATTTCGTCGCCGGTCGTGACGGCTCCGGTCCGCGCGTCGAAATCACCGGCCTCGACGCGGCCGATCGCCTTCGTCATGCGTTCCAGTGGCTGGAAGATGGCCCCCGCCCAACGCAGGAAGATCGGAATGCTCAAAGCGGCAACGGCGAGAAAAGCGGCGGCGATAATAAGGAGCGTTCTCTGCCGGTCCTCGACGAAGGGCGCCTCCAGAAAGCCAGCGTAGAGCATGCCGACGCGTTTCCCGAAGCTATCCGTGATCGGCTCGTAGGCCGAGATGAACCAGTCGTTGACGACGAAGGCCCGGTCGCGCCAGGTCTCGCCCCGGTCGAGCACGGCAGAGCGGACCGATGCAGATGCGCGTGTTCCCACGGCGCGCAACCCTTCAAACAGGCGCACGTTCGTGCTGATGCGCACGTCGTCGAGGAAGATCGTGGCGGTGCCCCGGCTGCCTTCGGGCAGGCTGCCCTCGCGATAAACGAGTTCATTGATGGTGTCGATGAAGTCGAGGTTGTTGTTGAGGAGCTGCCCAGCGACCAGAACCCCCCGGTGTCCGCCGGCCAACGTTACCGGCGTCGCCGCGTGCACAACCAGCCCGCGTGTTTCCTCACTGCGATCCGTTGCGACGGCATTGGGCGTCGCCACGAGTTTGAGACGCGCGCGCTGCACCAGATCCGGTCCGAACACGGCGAGATCATCGCTGTCGAAGACATCGATCGATGCGAGCGGCCTATCCTTCCGTGCCGCAGTCACGACCGGCCAGTCTACCATCGGCGAACCCGTCAAGGGACGGGCCGACGCGATCGGCCGAAGGTTGTCATCCATAAGGTAGAGAAAGTCGAAGCCGAGGGCCGTGAGGGTTTCCTCGAGAAGACCGTCGAGCGGTGTGCCGGACTGTTCAGCATCACGGAAGCGAGTCGACGCCGCGAATGCGGCAGCCTTCTCCTGGGTCGTGGCCAGGATGCGGGCCAGATACTGGTGCGCGATGGTAAGGTCGCCGCTCGCCTTGGAGACCAGGGCCGCGTTGAGGTTCGCGTTCCATCGATAGGTGGCGATGCCGAGCAACAGCGGCATCGCTACCAGGGTCGGGAAGAGCGCTATGGCCAGCAGGCGGAAGCGGACGGATGGCCGTATGGCGTGCTGTTCGGTGGTGTTGGACATGGCAAGCTGCCGGTTCGAAGCAAACGTCGTGCTGCATTCTCAGTCTCGCCCCTATCCGGTCAATAGCGGCCGTTCATCGCCGAGCCGGCTTCCACGGACCCTGGCTGGGATTGCGCCGTCAGAACTTCGCGGCGGCGACCCTGATCGCTGCTGCATTGCGGGATCGCAGCTTGAGCCATGCTGTCACCGCTCCGAGGCTGGAGCCAAGGGTGGGGGGCGGCCCGATGGGCCACCCCCATTTGCCTTGCGGCCTGCGATGACGCCTAGAACAAGGTCAGCGTTTTGACGAACGTGTTCCAGATGCCCCACGCGAGCGGCACGCCGACGAGCATCCACAGCAACGCGCCCTTGGCATCGAGACCGCCCTTGCCGATCCCGAACGAGCCGGTCGCAGTCGTCGCGCTCGGCGATTGAGAGAGCTTAGCCCGCTCCGCCGCGACGTCCTTATCGCTCATGTGCCACTTCGGATTGACCGGCCGCACGAGCAGGTTGGCGATGAACCCGATCACGAGGAGACCGGCCAGGATGTAGAAAATAGCGCCGTAGATCTGGTCCGGCGGTACGCCGGCTGCGGCCCGCGTGTCGTGCAGGTAGTTGACGATCACCGGTCCGAGTACGCCGGCCGTCGACCACGCGGTAAGCAGCCGTCCGTGGATGGCGCCTACGAACTGCGTGCCGAAAATGTCGGCCAGGTACGCCGGGATGGTGGAGAAGCCACCGCCATACGTCGAGGCGATGACGCAAAACGCCAGCACGAACACGGCCAGCCATTTGCCTTCGGCAGCGAAGGCCGCCAGCAGGTAAAGCGCGATTCCAGAAACGAAAAACAGGAAGTATGTGTACTTGCGTCCGAGAAGGTCGGAGCCCGAGGCCCAGGCGAAACGTCCGAAGATGTTGAACAGCGAAATGAGACCGACGAAGCCCGCCGCGACCGCTGCGGCGGCGCTGGCCAAGGCGCCATTCGTCATCATCTCGCTGTAGCCCACCCCCGGCTCGCCGACCAGCAAGCCACCGAACGTCTCCTGCAGCATGGGCGATGCCGCGCCGATGATGCCGATGGTGGCCGAGACGTTCATGCACAGCATCAGCCACAACAGCCAGAACTGCGGTGTCTTGTGTGCGTTGTTGAGGTGCACGTGCTTCGACGTGATCATGGCGTTGGTTGTGGCGGGCGGTGTCCAGCCTTCCGGCTTCCAGCCGTTCGGCGGAACGCGGTAGCCGAACGTGCCCATCAGCATGAATATGACGTAGATCGCGGCCATGGCGACGAACGTCGCGGCGACGCCCGGATCGCTGTTCGTCTTGAAAGTATTCATCAGGAGCGTGCCGAGTGGCGAGCCGAGCATGGCGCCGCCGCCGAAGCCCATGATCGCCATGCCGGTGGCCATCCCGCGCCGATCGGGGAACCATTTGATCAGCGTCGACACTGGCGAGATGTAGCCGAGCCCGAGGCCAATGCCCCCGATGATGCCGGAGCCGAGCCACAGCATCCACAGTTGGTGCAGGTGGATGCCGAGCGCCGAGAACAGCAAGCCGCCGCACCAGCACAGGGTCGCGACGAGCCCTGCCTTGCGGGGGCCCGCCCGTTCCAGCCAGGCGCCAAAGATCGCGGCGGAGACACCGAGCATCACGAAGAAGAACGTATACATCCAGCCGAGGTCGAACTGGCTCCAGTTGCAGTCCGTGGCCGTCAAGGCCCTCAGAGTGCCGAGCGCCTTCTCGCTGAACGTGGTTGCGCCGGCCGAGCAACTCGGCAGCGCTTTGCCATCGGCTCCGACGAGCGCCCCTTCCAGGGGTTTCCAAAACACGGAAAAGCCGTAGGCCATGCCGATGCACAGGTGGATGCAGAGCGCGGCCGGTGGAACGTGCCAACGATTGAAGCCGGCTCCGGCGACGATTCTTTCGCGGTCGAGCAGACCGGTCGTGGTGCGTGCGGACAAACCAGGATTTGATACTGTCACAGTCATGCCTTCTCCCTATTGGTCGCGAACACGTGCGTGTTCGGCTGCGCCATAGAGGTCGGCTCGTCTTCGAAAACGGATGCGCGAGCCTTCTGCCTCTGCGAAGCCCATAGCAACTGTCGGGCCAATTTCGATCGATAGGGATTTCAATGCGTTACGGGTATACGCCCGCGGCATGATGGACACCTTGTCCAGACGCGCCCGGACAATCTGTCCTTGCCCGCGCGGCGCGCGCGAGGGACGGCGTCCGCCTCACACCCCCCATGACGCGCATTTGCGATCGATGGTCTTGCGTGAAATGCCAAGCCGTCGCGCGGCCTCTTCGCGATCGCCGCCGGCATGCGAAAGGACTGCCAGGATATGCCGCCGTTCGATGTCCGCGAGGCTCTCGCCGGTCCCCGCCGACGTTGCTTCCGTTCGCTCGAAATCATCGGGAAAGTGGCCGAGGATCAGCGTACGTTCGATGAGGTTGCGCAACTCCCTGACGTTGCCCGGCCAGCCATAGCGCATCAGCGATGCGCGCACAGCTTCGCTCATCGGCACGGCGGGCATCCCGAGTTGCTGCGAAAGCTGGCGCATGAACAGTGCGGCGAGCTCGAGCACGTCGCCGCCACGGTCCTGCAGCGGCGGCAGGCGGATCTCCATGACGTTGATGCGGAAGTAGAGGTCGGCGCGAAAGGTTCCCGCGTCGACGCAGGCCCGCAGCGCGGCATTGGTGGCGAAGATCAAGCGAACGTCGACCGGGAACTCCCGCTCCGAGCCGACGGGTCTCACCTTGCGGTCTTCCAGGACACGCAACAGCTTGCTCTGCAGGGACAGAGGCAACTCGCCGATCTCGTCGAGGAATAGCGTCCCGCCCTGCGCGTGCATGAACAGCCCCTGCCGCGCGGTGTCGGCGCCGGTGAAGGCGCCTTTCACATGACCGAAGAGCTCGCTTTCGATGACGTCGGCGGGGATTGCGCCGCAGTTGACAGGGACGAAGAGCTTGTCGGCCCGGGGGGAAAGCGAATGGATCGAACGCGCGGCGACCTCTTTTCCGGTGCCCGAGGGGCCGGTCAGAAGCACCGTCGTCGGCAGTGGCGCCACCCTGGCGATGGCGTCGCGCACCTGACGGATCGACGTGGAGCTTCCGAAGAATTTGTCCGTCAGGATGCGGTCGGAGGTCGATTTCAGCTCGTGGCGCAGCACGACGTTTTCACGCTGCAGCCGCCCCCGGTCGAGACAGCGCGCCACCGCATTGAGCAATTGGTTGGAGCGGAACGGCTTGAGGACGAAGTCGACGACGCCTGCGCGCAAGGCTTGAATTGCGGTGTCGAGATCAGCGTAGGCCGTCATCAGGATGACGTCGGTGAACAGGCCGACCGACCTCTGCTCTCGCAGCCAGTCCAGGCCGCTTCTGCCCGGCATCATGTTGTCGAGGATGACGACGTCGAAATGTCCTTCGTCGAGCTTGCGCGACGCCTCTTGCGCCGTCTCGGCCTCCTCAAGCCGTTTGCAGCGTGGCCTGAGGATGCGCGCCAGGAAGTTCCGCATTCCGGGCTCGTCGTCCACGATGAGGATCGACGCCTGCGCCAGCCACGGTCCGAACTCGGCACTGGTGGTGTCGCCGGGATCGCCGGCTTTCTCGCCTGTCATTTGCGGCCTCCGAAGCCATTCGCACGACTCCCGAATTGTCTCGACATCAGGGCCGATATTCTGCCTTCAGTCAATTGGAGGTTCTCATGACGATTTCAGCCGCCCGAACGATCATTCCGCGCGCCGCGGCGGCTTCACCGTTGTCGAGCATCCATGTTGAAGTTGAGACCGCCGCGGACGACATGGGTATGGTTGTCAATCAGGCCGGGTAATACGCGGCGACCCTTGATAGATCATCCGGGTATCGGTGCTGGCGAGCGCCGTCACCTCCTTGTCGGTGCCGACGGCGACGAACCGCCCGTCCGTCCTTGATGGCAACGGCGTTGGCGGAAGGCTTTCTCCTGTCGAGCGTCGTGAAGAGGCCGCGGTGCAGAATGAGATCGGGAGCGGATTCGGAGGTCATGATGCGCTACTCCTTAATCTACGTACGGGAAATATGATCGTGATCCAGTTGGTCCGAATAGGCCGAGGGCTTGTCGCCGCGCGGTAAGTACCCGAATACATGCGGTTGAACCTGGTGACGCAGCCAGGACTGCCCGGCAGGCTTCTCTTGCAGGTAGCCCTTCGCAAACGAAGCGCAATTTCCGGCCGGAAACAAAGCCTTTTCCGACCCCTCTCAGGCGCCAAAACCGCCGAATTTTCCCGGCTCCTCGCCCACTTCACCGGGGAGACCAGTTCGCGAATGACTACCTCCACCGCCACCACTTATTGATATTTAAATTCTTTGTGTCTTGGGGCGAGGTTCGGACGTTGTCCGTGGTTGCCGCGGGTTAGGGATCTGTTTGCGTGACGCCGCCCGAGGGGCACGCAAGAACGATCTCGGCCGTGCTGGGCGAGATCGTGTGGCTGATGTCGCAGAGTTCGCTGCATAAGCAGTTCTTCATCTCGGACCTGGAGTGGTTCGTGATGACGCCGGTGCTGCTGCAGCAGTTCCGCACCTACTACGCGACCGACAAGCCGGTTGGCGTGGTGTTGTGGGCGAGCGTGTCCGACGAGGTTGCCGAGCGCCTCGCGCAAGGCACGACGAAGCTGCGTCCGCAGGACTGGAAATCAGGCGACAAGCTCTGGATCGTCGAAGTCATCGCGCCGTTTGGTGGCGCGGAGGAGATGGTGAAGGACCTCAAGGAAAAGGTGGAAGTGCTCCATTCCCCTCCCAACTGAACGACTATTACTCGCCCGAACCTCTAAGCATGTTTCCGGGCATGTTTATCGCGGTTTCTGCGCGGACACCTCTGCCAATTAAGTGGACCGTACGAGGTGTTATTCCAATTAGGGCCGCGGGTAGTCGCAAAAGTGGCGAAGGCGCATTCACGTTAAGTTCTAACATCGGCAACACTTCAAACCCGTACGAGGTCTGGAATAGTCCATCAGCATCTGTGAATAAAAGTTTGCAGCTATTGATAGCGTTCAACTCCTCACGTAACGCCAGGTCGCCGCCGAACTCGGAGAGTTGCTTAGTCCATTCAGGACACATCATCTGAAAATACTTCCTATCTGCGCGGTCATTCAGAAAACCATTTAAGCAAAGCGCGAGAACAATGGCTCCGCAAAGAGCCGATATCGTGAGCCATCGAAGGAAGGTCGGAGCTTTTGCCATTGGTCTGAGCCCCATGTTTCCTCCACGCATTGGGAGAGTCTCTGGTGTAACCGCAAAATGCAACATTTTGCTCGTTTCCGGCGAGCTTCACGACCTCCTGGTTCAGCGCGGTCTAGATAGCGGGTTGAAGTTCCAGAAACAAATCGTCGTCGGATAGCTGTAACGCAGGGGCTTCGACGCGCGTCGAAGGTACAGATCATGGACGGATTCAACTCTGCTTTGAGGCAGATTTTCCGGAGGGAACCTAGGGCGAGGGCCTTTCGAGGTCATCGCGCCGTTCGGTGGCGCGGAGGAGATGGTGAAGGACCTCAAGGAAAAGGTGTTTCCGTCGCGGCCCGTGAGTTTTCTCGCCGTCACCAAAGATGGGAAGCAGGTGAGGGTGATGTGACGTGAAAGGAGAAACACCATGGAAGCCTATTGGTTCGCAATGAAGGATGGGGAAATGACCGTCGCAAAACCCAACCGGGACATCACGTCGATGCCACTTCGACAGTATGACTGGAATGCCCCGATCCCCATCGAAATGTTTGCCCACTATCCGTCTGAAGCATGGGCACCTCCCCGCAAAAGGCCGCCCACAAGTTGGCTCGCCGCTGCTGCATTCAGCGTTTCGCCAGATGTTAAAGCCACGATTGAAGAGCTGGAATCCGGCGTGCACCAGTTCATCCCGCTCACGGTCAAATCGGGCACCCGCGCCGAACATGTCGATTATCCCTACTTCTCGCTCCGCATCTGCCAGCGCATCGATGATGTGCTCGTCGAGAAATCCGATGTGGAGTGGCGCGCCTACGAGTTCGAAGGCGCACCGACCATCCGTAGATGGTCGAAGAAGCAGGCGCCCCTCGTGCTGCCGGCTTCGTCGATCAAGGGAAAGCATCTGTGGGCGAACAGAGAAGCAGGTATCGATTTAATGTCCGGCGACCTTTATCACCGATTGATCGAGCGTGGACTGACGAAGGGGCTGAGGTTCCAGCAACAAATCGTCGAATAACCTCGAAGCAAAATATGTAAGGCGGGAGCGCGCAATGCCGTTCGATAGTTCTTGGAAGGCAGATTTTCCGGAGGGACCCTAGGGCGAGGGCGCTTTCGAGGTGTCGCCCTGCAGCAGCTTCAGAGAGTGAAAATTGGCGCCAGGGTTCTTCAGGGAGCACGACAGATCGCTCTCGGGGTCGCTGCAGATGACGACGGCTCCGTCGGGAAAATCGGTCTTGTTCTGGCAATCGGCGTGAAACTCGATCGCACCGTCGCGCCGCTCAACGTTGACGATGCTCGACTTGCCGCATGACGTCTTGAGATAGAGATAGCGGCGGACCTCGTAGTCCTTGATCTCGCCCTGCGCGGGCCCAGCCGCGCAACACGCCAATGCAGCGGCAATCAATCGATCCAGAAACGGCTTCATCGTTCGATCTCTTTGCTACGCGCCTAAGGCGCGCCGCCCAATACTGCAATAGCTCGTTCCGCCTGAGCGCAAATCATAGCGATTGCTGAAAGAAGTTTCAGGACTAAAGCGATTCATCCCGTAATTTATTCCCAATAACTTCGGGAATAATCCCCTTGCCTTCTGGCCGGATAAGACCGGCCGGATAAACACAAATCAGACTGATCACATGTGTCGCACGCGGTCTGCAACACATGACGCAAATCCGGGTCCGCGTGCACAGGTAGGCGCTTCGAAACTTCCTGAATTGCTTGAGAATTTTTGCAGGCCTGGCGGCGTCCATTTCCCGAAGCAAACGCTGTGCTGGCATGTGCACCCAAGGCGCCACTCATTTCTTCCTGACATATTCGTCTAATTCTTCCCGTATTTCTCAATCGCAGGCAAATAACTGGCTTGTTTATTCCGGAACCGGAGTTTCCGGAAGCGGGCAATCTTTTTTCGCGACACCCATGGCATGGCGCTTGCTGCGCGAGCAGCGGGAAACTTCCCGATATTTCCGGCTCCACCGAGATCAAGAAAATTTCAAGGGAGAATGTAAGGATGAGGTTTAACAAGGCAACGACGCTGGGAGCGATCTGCGCGATGCTTCCGGCGTGTGCCTCGTTGGCAATGGCCGGCGATGGCGACTGGGCGCAGTACGGCGCCGACACGAGCAGTTCACGCTTCCTGTCCGGCGGCAAGGTGACGGCCGATAGCGTCAAGAACATGAAGGTCGCGTGGCGGGCTCCGCTGCCCGGAAACGATCTTGCAGCAGATAACCCCGATCTGCGGACCTGGGTCAATGAATCGACGCCCATCGCTGTCGACGGCGTCCTCTACTCAAGTTCGCCTCTTGGTCTGGTAACGGCGATCGACGGTCAGACCGGCAAGAGCTTGTGGACTTATGATCCGCAAGGTTACGCGGACGGTTCTCCTCCCAACCTGGGCTTCATCAGCCGCGGCATCACCTTTTTTAAGGACGGGGACCAGAAACGGCTGATCGCCAACACGGCCAACGGCTATCTGGTCATGCTCGATGCCGCGACCGGAAAGCCCGTCGAGAGTTGGGGCGATCACGGCAGTGTCGACATCACCAAGAACCTGAGCCGGCCTGTTGACCGCTCGATCATTACCCTGAACTCGCCCGCCATCGTTTGCGGCGGACAGATCATTCCAAGCATCGCCGTGCTCGACTCGTTCGCGATCGGCCGTCCCCCGTTCAAGTATCACCCGCCTGGCGATGTGCCGGCGTTCGACATCAAGACCGGAAAGCGCAACTGGGTCTTTCACAATCCTCCAAAGGAGAATGAAACCGGCGCCGATAGCTGGGAAGGCGGATCACTCGAATCCACAGGCTCATCCAATATGTGGGCTCGTCCGAGCTGCGATGACGAAGCGGGAATCGTCTACATGCCGTTCTCGACGCCGACCAACGATTTCTACGGCGGCCATCGCAAGGGTGACGGTTTATTCGGCGAGAGCTTGGTTGCTGTGAACGCCGCGACCGGCAAGATCGCCTGGCACTTCCAGATGGTGCATCACGGGCTGTGGGACTATGACCTTCCGACATCGCCAAGCCTGATCGACATCACCGTAGACGGCAAGAAGATAAAGGCGGTCGCGCAAGTCTCCAAGCAAGGCTTCGTGTACACCTTCGACCGTACCAACGGAAAACCGGTATGGCCCATCGAGGAGAAGGCCGTTCCGCAAGGCAACGTCCCGGGCGAGAAGTACTCACCGACCCAACCGTTCCCGAGCAAGCCTGCACCCTTTGTGCAACAAGGCGCGAGCGAAGCCGATCTCATCGATCTCACGCCTGAATTGAAGGAGGAGGCAAAAAAGATCCTCGCGCGCTACGTTCACGGCTCTCTCTTCACGCCGCCGAGTGCTGAAAAGGCCGGTACGCTTCTTGTGCCTGGCGTTCTGGGTGGCGGCAGCTGGGCAGGTCCGGCGCACAACCCCAAGACGGGCGTGCTCTACGTTCCTTCTTTCACCATTCCGTTCGCCATCAAGCTCAAGAAGGAGAATGGTGCAGCTTATGATTACACCGGAACCTGGGCCGGTGTCGGCGGGCCCGATGGCCTGCCGCTGTTCAAACCGCCGTTCTCGACGATCACCGCCATTGACATGAACACGGGCGATCAGCTCTGGCGCGTTCCAGCCGGAAAAGGGCCGATCGATCATCCCGCAATCAAGGCGGCGAAATTGGATCGCGTCGGCGTGCCGCGGCAGAGTCACATCGCATTGACCGACAACGTGTTGTTCGTGGCGCCTGAAGGTACAAACAGCGTCATCGGCCTTTCGACGCGCGGGACGGCTCTTATTACCCAGGCGACCAAGGACGAACCCGAACCTTTCCTCTACGCGCATGATGCAAAGACGGGCGCCGTGCTGGGCGAAGTCAAACTCCCCGGCGGCGTATTCGGCGGGATCATGACGTACAGGGCCGGAGGCCGGCAGTTCGTGGTTGCGCCCATTGGCGGCGGGGGCCTCTCGGCGGAACTCGTGGCCGTTCAGGTCGACTGAGCAGGCCGCTCGCAAGAGGGCGCGCGGCACGTCCCCCGCGCGCCCTCCCTCTGCATCGCCTTCGCGCCATGCACAATTCGTTCAGACCAAGAGACCTCAATCAATGAATGCCAAACTGACGATTACCTTCGCCGGGATAGCACTTGTCATGATCCCGGCACTCGGCCCTGCACATGCTGAAAAAGGCCCGCCGCCAGGACAGGCCCCGGCCGCTCATTACGATGCACAGGGCGGTCCTCCCTTCGAACTTAAGGATCCCGCCCGGATAGAGGCCGGCAAGAAGCGCTTCAACTCGACATGCGCCCAATACTGCCATGGCAGCGAGCCACCGCTATTCATCGGCCGTAGCGATCTTGAAGCCGAATACGTCTTCAACACGATCAGGGACGGCGGAAAAGGCGCAACGCCCATGCCCCCCTGGGGTGATATCTTCACCGCCGAAGAGGTGTGGGAGCTGGTCGCGTATGTCAAATCACTCGGGACATGGTGAGACGGACATCGTAACGATCAAGGGATGAACTTGGTCCGCGCAAGCGGCGGAAAGCCCGGACTGAGGCGCGGCCGGTCCGTGCCGACGGCTCGCCCGGGCCGATCCTTAACGCTGTCCAGGCTGCAAGAGTTTCGTTCTCGCGCCTGGCCCGCCCCTTCCCATGGATTTCCAAAGCAACGATGGGCCCGCGCCATACGTTCGTCCAGCTTGCCCGGCTGAAGCAGGGCCAGCCGATAGCGCCTGTGCGCCATGCGGCGGCCCGCGGGGGTGTTTAACCGAGTTTGAAGAATGCCAGGCCGCCGCTGCCTTCGATATTCGCCCTTCTTCCGGCGATCTATGGCCGTATTTGGCTGATCACGCGATCACCTCAAAGGGCCGGTAAGCCCCTTGGCATCTAAACCCGCAAGGTGAGCCCGGGGGGCGTATCATTCCCTTTATGTGATTATCGAATTAGACTTTGCGCACGTCGATCAGTTCCAGAGGAACAAATGCTGAAACGATTGCTGGCGTGGTTCGTGGTCTTGACGCTGATGGCGGGGATCGCGGCCGGCCTCGGATACTACAAGTTCAATGAGATCAAGAACGCGGATGCTGCGGCGCAAGCCTCGCCTGAGCCGATGGAAGCGGTCGCCACGGCGCGCGCGCGCAAAGGCCAATGGGTGGCCCGCGAACGCGCGATCGGAACCGTCGTTGCCACGCGGCAGTTGGAGCTGCGCAACGAGATCGCCGGAACGATCGCCAAGCTCGGCTTCAAGTCGGGCGATATCGTGGAGGCCGGCGCAATGCTGGTCGAACTTGATACGCGCCAGGAGGAGGCGGCGCTTGCGTCGGCCGAGGCCGAGGCCCGGCTCGCCAGACTGACACTCGAGCGCCGCGAGTCCTTGAAAAACAGCGCGGCATTTTCCGCCCAGGAACTCGATAACGCGCGTGAGGCATTCGCGGGCGCCCAGGCGCGCGCACGGGCGCTTCAGGTTGCGATCGACAAGAAGAAGATCGTCGCTCCATTCCGCGCCCGCGTCGGCATCACCGATCTGCAGCCCGGCAGCTATCTCGAAATCGGAACCCTGATGACGCGCCTGCAAGGCATCGACGCCGACGCCTACATCGACTTCGCCCTGCCCCAGGACAGCACCGCGCTGATACGGAAGGGGACGGTTGTCTCGTTCTCGATGCCAGGATCGCACGGCCAAACGCACTCCGCGACGATCGTTGCCGAGGACGACAGCGTCGACGCAAACAACCGCACGGTGCGCTTCCGCGCATCCGCCGCGGGCTTTGGAGAACTGCTGCGCCCCGGCGCCTTCGTTGATGTCATTGCTGTGGTCTCCGAGCCGCGCGATACGGTTCTGGTCCCGCTCTCCGCAGTCCGCCGCTCAGCGAATGGCGAGCACGTTTTTCTCATCGTCGAGGAGGAGGGTAAGCTTCGCGCGCGCACGCGAACGGTGGAAACCGGCGTCGTGGACAAGGACGAAATCGGCATCGAGAAGGGCATATCCGAAGGCGAACTCGTTGCGACGTCTGGTTCCTTCAAGCTGCGCGACGGTGCGCTCGTGAACACCCAGTCGCTGAAGGCGGACGGCGCGGCCGCTGGTCTGAACTAGGTAACAAGGCGACACGCGATGCACGCATTCGATATTTTTGTGCGCAAGCCGGTGCTGGCGATTGTCGTCAACCTGGCGCTGGTGCTGATCGGGCTTCGCGCCGCGACAGAGCTGCCCGTGCAGCAGTATCCCCGCATCGAAAGCTCGTCGATCGTCGTCACGACGACCTACGTCGGCGCCTCCGCCGACAGCATTCGCGGGTTCGTGACGACCCCGATCGAGCGCGCTGTGTCCTCCGTGAGCGGCATCGACTATGTCGAATCGAGCAGCGTGCCCGGGTTTTCGACAGTCACCGCGCGCCTGAAGCTCAATCACCCGAGCACAGTCGCCCTCGCCGAGGTCGGCAACCGCCTCGACCAGATCAAGAACGAGCTTCCGTCCGAGATCGAATCTACCGTCGTCGAGGTACAGCGCGCCGACCGGCCTTACGCGACGTTCTATGTGAGCGTCACGTCGGACGACATGACGCCGTCCCAGCTGACCGATTACCTTTCGCGCAACGTCCAGCCCCGTTTGAGCACGATTCCCAACGTGCAGAATGTCGGCCTTGAAGGCGCCCGTCCGCAGGCCATGCGCATCTGGCTCGACGCCGAGCGGCTCTCTGCGTTCGGCCTCAGCCCGGTCGACGTCCAGGATGCGCTTGCGCGCAACAACTTCGTCGCGGCCGTCGGCCGGGCCAAGGGCGATCAGGTTCAGGTCGACCTTTTGGCAGATACGGACCTCAGAAGTGTTGATGAATTCGAGAAGCTGATCGTTCGCGAAAACCGCGACCAGATCATCCGGATTTCCGACATCGGCAGCGTCGAACTCGGATCTGAAGAAGAAACCTCGAACGTGCGCCACAATGGAAAGGACGCCGTCTATCTGGCGGTTTGGCCCCTGCCGGGCACGAACGAGATCAGTGTTGCGCAGGCGCTGCGGGCGGAACTCGAGGCAACCAAGCCGCAACTTCCCAAAGGCATGGAGATCGCGCTCGCCTACGACGGCACGGTCTATATGGAGAACTCGCTCAAGGAGATCGCGAAGACCTTCACCGAGACGGTCGCGATCGTCGGCCTTATTGTGTTCCTGTTCCTCGGCTCGGTGAGAAGCGCTCTCGTCCCGCTCGTCACGATCCCGATTTCGCTGATCGGGGCGATGGCATTGATGTCGCTCATGGGGTTCTCACTCAATCTCCTGACGTTGCTCGCCATCGTTCTTTCGGTTGGCCTGGTGGTCGATGACGCCATCGTCGTTGTCGAGAACGTGTCGCGCCATATGCGCGACGGCATGAGCCGCATCGATGCAGCACTTGCGAGCAGCCGTCAGCTTTTCGGCCCGATTGTCGCGATGACGGTTACGCTCGCCGTCGTCTACGCGCCAATCGGCTTTCTTTCTGGCCTTACCGGCGTACTGTTCAAGGAATTCGCTTTCACGCTCGCAACCGCAGTCATCGTCTCGGGCTTTGTGGCCGTGACGCTCTCGCCGATCATGAGCGCCTATTCGGTTGCCGAAGGCGGCCACGAGAGCCGATATGCGCGCTTCATCGGCCGCGCGCTGGATCGCGTATCTGCCGGCTACGGCCGCGTGCTCGACGTCATCCTCAATCTGAAGGTCCAGGTCCTGGCTTTCGCCGCCTTCATCTGCCTGCTGGCGGTGCCTCTCTATATGTATTCAGGCAAGGAGCTTGCACCGATCGAGGATGAGGGTTTTGTGCTTCTGATCGTCAACTCGGCGCCGGACGCGTCGCTCGCCTACACCTCCGGCAACATGGACAAGGTGCATGAGATCGGAAAATCCCTGCCTGAGTTCGAGTCCATGTTCGAGATAGTGTTCCCCTCGGACGGCTTCGGGGGCTACATGTTCAAGAACTGGCACGACCGCGCACGCACCGCGCATGAGATCCAGCCGGAGGTTTTCAACGCCGTCTCGCAGATCAAGGAGCTGCAGATCTATCCCGTGCTTCCGCCCCCTCTACCGGGCGCAGGCAACTTCGACGTGGAACTGGTTCTGAAGGGACCGGGCACGCCCGAGCAGATGGCGGACTATGCGGGTCAACTTGTCGGGGCCGCAATTAACAGCGGCCAGTTCATGTTCGCCGACACAGACCTGAAGATCGACCTGCCGCAGGTGCGAGTTGTCGTGAACCGCGAACGCGTCGCCGACCTCGGCCTCGATCTGGCGGACATCGGCCGCCAGCTCGGCATCATGATCTCGGGCAACTATGTGAATCGCTTTACGCTCGACGGCCGCGCCTACAAGGTAATCCCGCAGGTCGGCAAGCACGCGCGCGAGACGGCGGCGAACCTGCTTGACTACAAGGTGCGCACGCGCGACGGCAAGCAGGTGCCGATCTCGGCAATGGTGACACTTGAGACGGCGACAGCGCCGCGTACGCTCGCGCGCTTCCAGCAGAACGACAGCTTTCGCGTATTCGGCGGCGTGAAGCCGGGCATTACGAAATCGGCGGGACTCGCCACCTTAGAAGCGGCGGCTAAAAAAATCCTGCCGGCCGGCTATACGGTCGACTACGCGGGTGAATCGCGACAGATCCGCCAGGAGGGCACGACACTTGCGGGCACGCTCGGTTTCTCGGTGATGCTGATTTATCTCGTGCTCGCGGCGCAGTTCGGCAGCTTCCGAGATCCGCTCGTTGTGCTGCTCGGCTCTGTCCCGCTCGCGCTCAGCGCCGCGCTCGTCTTCACGTTTTTCGGCTTCACGACCGTCAACATATACAGCCAGATCGGCCTCATAACACTAGTCGGCCTGATCGCGAAAAACGGCATCCTGATCGTCGCGTTTGCCAACGAACTTCAGTTGCAAGGCCGCAAGAAATTCGACGCCATCAAGGAAGCCGCCATGACCAGGCTTCGGCCGATCCTGATGACGACGGCGGCGACGGTCTTTGGACATCTGCCGCTGGTCTTTGTCACCGGAGCGGGCGCAGAGGCCCGCAATAGCATCGGCATCATGCTAGTGAGCGGCATGGCGATCGGCACGCTCTTCACGTTGCTCATCCTGCCGGTCATCTATCTGGTCCTCGCCGCCGAACATAATAGAACCACGGCAGCACACGAACCTGCCATTGGGCCGGCGCAGGCCGTCATCGCCTGAGGCAGGGGGTTGCCCGTACAAATCTGCTGGCCTCCGGAATGCAGCCGGGTTTCAACCGGTTCGGCCACGGAAATCCTCAGGCCTATTCGCTTTGGAATTACGCGTGACGGCTAAGCCGCCATGGCCCGGATTTCAGATTCAGACTTATCGGATATGTGGGTCGAATATGTTGCGGTGCGTCGCGTCCAGGACGGCAAATACCTTTTCATTCCCGATCGGGTGGTGTGTCAGCACAACTCATTTGGTGCGAGTCGAAGGGGGACGCTGACGGCATCAGCTGTATCTACTGCCACCTTTTGACGGGGCGAATCGCTTGAGCCACTGTTGAAAATCCCCACCCAATAACAGGGCCGGTCACGATTCTGCGGCTGCGTTGTCTATCTTCCTATTTTCAGCATAACTCCGCCAAAAAGCAGTCAGTGAAATTGCCGGGAATTAAATAATTTAAACGAATTGGGTGGCTTCAGCGCGGCCATTGAGCCGAAACGTCCATGATTCGTTGTCAAGTGATCCAAAAAAATCCTTTTCCCAAAAAGAATTAGTAATCCGTAAAGAAGATGACGTATACGGTTTATTGCAATTGGCAGAATTTCTTCGTGATTCTCTGCGCCGCCAGCATTCCGGAGATACGTTGCATGGACCGCCAGGCCGAAGGCACGGCATCGCACGATTCTGAGTTCGATGTAGCGCAGGCAGCTGCCGAAGGGTCAGACCCCGGCTCCTCCTTGAGGGTGCCGGCGCGGCGGGAGATTATCGAGCTTTCGGTCACCGACAAGAATGCTGCGGATCTCGCGGTCTTCGTGCGCGCGAATGGCGCCAAGGCGATGATCACGAGCGACGGCCTTCTGGGTCTGCGGTTTGCAGAGGGTGGTCTGATCGTGCTGCGCGGGTCGCAGGCGGTCGGAAAAGCTTTCGACAACCAGCACGGTGCTCTGCTCGACGTGCTGAATGGCGATCACGATCGCCTTGCCGCCGTGATCAACGCGCTGGCCAATGGCGGTGACGGGATTCGCCCTCTTGCGCAATTCGTTCCGGTGGAGGACCACGAGCAGGCGGGCCGCGAGCAAGCGTATGTGGGCCTTGAAGATGGCTCCAGCCGTCCGGCCGCGCATACGATTCCGGGTCCATTGACGGGAGCGCACGCGCCTCTTTATCCGATGGATGTCGAGACGCTGCGCTGGGGTCGTGACGACCTTCGCCGTGGGGAGGCCGGGTCGCGCGGACTGCTCGTGAGCACGGGCGTCGGCGAGGCGTTGCCGCATCTCGTCGGACTGGGGGATGAAGAACTCGGTCATCGTAACGGCGAAAAACTTGTCTCGGGACTGAACGTCCTCGATCATGGCCCGGCCACCGCAGTAGGGGCGGGACTCGATCACCTCTGGCTGCTGGGCGATATCGAATATCTGCGCGCTTCCCGCGATCTTCTCGATAACGAGGATTTGTTCGGACCGGATAAGGATGCGCCCACCATCTGGCCTCCGCTCGATCCGATATCCGCGTTCCGCGCCATTGAAGATACCGGTTATTCCGGCGCGCTGTTCGATCCGAGCCTGCTGCCCCTGCCGGTCACCGACAGAAAAGTGACGATGGATCCGCAGTTCGGAACCATCACTTTGGGCCCCGATGGCCACTTCGAGTACAAGCCGGCTCCCGGCTTTTCAGGCTTTGCATCGTTCGACTATTCGTTCGTCGATCCGCGGACCGGCCAGCCCGTGACGGGGAGCGTCGCGATCACCGTAAGAGCCGTCGCCGATCCCGCGATGATTTCAGGTGGTGCGGTGACCGATGAAGACGTTGCCGTCGCGACGCCGATCACCGTCTCCCTCCAAGATCCGGATGGCTCTGAAGACATAGAGCGCGTCGTTATCTCCGGCCTGCCGGCGGGTGCGAGCCTGTCTTGGAATTCCGCGCTCCCCGGAACGATTGTGCATCGCGCCGATGGGTCGTTCGTCGTGACGGGGGCCACAGCACAGATCCAGGCATTGCTGCAATCGCTTCAGGTGACCCCGCCTGCTGACTTCGACGGCCGTATTTCGCTGGACGTGGCCGTCACGACGATTGAGCGCAATTTGCCCGCAAATGTTCCAGGGTATCTGGATCGCACAACGGTCCATTATACCTATCATATCGATGTCAACGCCGTTGCGGATGAGGTTACGGCGGTTGGGGCGGATGAGGTAACGGACGAGGATACGCTTGTCCATCTCTCGACGCTTGCGGCGACGTACGGAGATCTGACGGACGGCTCCGAGACGCACACGGTCGAGATCCGGGGCGTCGATGCGGACGCCAAGCTGACGGACGTCTCCGGGGTTGAGTATCCGTATATCATTGCGGGCAATGGCACTAAGACCTACACGCTGTCTCCGTCAGATGTGGGGAACGTGTACTTCCTGCCTCCTCCCGACGAGAGCGGCACGTTCAGCGGGATGAGCATCGTCGCCATTGCGAGGGAGGCCTCGAACGGGGACCAAGAGACGGCATCCGCGCCGATCCAGGTTGTGGTCACTCCCGTGGCCGATGCCGTCGAAATCACGGCACCGGCGCAGGCCACGGACGAGGACACTGCGATTACGTTCGGCGACGACATCACGCTGACGGTGAACGATCTGACGCAAACACTTACGGAAGTCACACTTTCGGGATTCCCGCCCGGCACGCGCGTCCAGTACACCGACGAGAACGGCATACCGCAGGACTTCATCGTGCCGCCTGGCGGCGCCACGGTGACCTTGGGCGGAGGTGCGAGCGAGGCTGACATCCGGGCCGCACTGGCGACGCTGACGCTGACACCGCCGCCGAACACGGACCAGAATATCACGCTGTCGATCACTGCGACGACCGAAGATATCGGCGGGGTCAGCGATACGCAGACGCTGCCGATGACGATCACGGTGGCCGCCGTTGCGGACGGCCCGTCGATCTCGGGTTCGGCTTCGGGCAACGAAGACCAGCCCATCGATCTTCCTATCGCGGTCTCGCGCCTGGACGCGGATGGCTCGGAATCCTACGACTTTGCCGCCATCGCGGTGCCCTCAGGCGCGACTCTGATCTACCCGTCCACGCTGCCTAGCGGCATCAGCGTGTCCGTCCTGGGCAACACGTACACCTTTACGCCGGGCGCGGGGACGACGGCAGCGCAGTTCGAGCAGTTCCTGGCCACAGGGCTCAAGGTTCAGGCGCCGGCCGACAGCGACGTGAATTTCAACGTGGATGTGCGGGTGGGCACGATCGAGAGCGTTCTGTCGGGCGGCGAGGTCACGCTGCTGAAGGCGGATACGCAGGTGTCGATCCCGGTTACGGTGTCTCCCGTCATCGACATGCCTTCGGTCAGCGGATCGAGCACGGTGGACGAGGATACGAGCGTCAACTTCGGGGCGGATATCCTCATCAGCCAGAACGACAAGACGGACGGCTCGGAAGCGATTACGCAAATCGTGGTGGGCAACATCCCGGCCTCCGCAACCGTTGGCTACACGGCGGTGGGTTCTGCAACGGTCGTCGCGGCGACGTCGGCAGGCGTCACGAGCTACACGATCTCAGGAGGCAGCGAGGACGACATCCGCGCGACGCTTGCGACGTTCACGCTGACCCCGCCTTTGCATAGCGATGTGAACATTCCCGTCTCGCTGAGCATCACCAAGGTGGATCAGACGGTAAGCGAGAGCGAGCCTGCGGTGACGTCAACATCCGCTCATGTGCATAACATTGCGGTGGCCGCCGTTGCGGATGGCCCCACGGTATCGGGCTCGGCTTCGGGGAGTGAAGACCAACCGATCCCGCTAGCGATCAGCGCATCGCGGATCGACGCGGATGGATCGGAATCCTACGAGTACGCGGCCGTCACGGTTCCCGCCGGCGTTACGCTGGTCTATCCGGGCACTCTGCCCAACGGCATCAGCGTGTCAGTGTCGGGTAGCACGTTCACGTTTACGCCCGGCGCCGGTACGACGGCGGCGCAGTTCCAATCGTTCCTGGCGACGGCGCTTCAGGTTCGCGCGCCCGCCGACAGCGACCGCGACTTCAATGTCGATGTGCGGGTTGGCACGATCGAGAGCAGCCTGTCGGGCGGCGAAGTGACGGTGCTGCGCGCGGCGCAGACGATCACGGTTCCGGTCAGCGTTCTTCCGGTCAACGATGCCCCCGTGATCAGCGGGTCGAGCAGCGTGAACGAAGATGGCATCGTGAACGTGGCGGATCAGTCGACAGTCGCGCCGGTGGCGTTCGGCGCCAACATCTCCATCAGTGCCACAGACAGCACGGATGGCTCCGAAGCGATCACGCAGATCGTTGTCGGAGGACTTCCGGTTGGCGCGGTGGTGAGCTACACGCCGGTTGGCGGGGGGACTGCGGTCACGTTCACGGTTGGCGCCGGTTCGACGTCGGTGACGTTGAACGGCGGCAGCGATACGGAGATCCGGGCGGCCCTTGCCTCTATGACGCTTCTGCCTCCTCCCCATAGCGACGCGGATATCACGTTGACCCTTGCCGTCACCAAGGTTGACGGCACGGTGAGCGACGGGCAGGGCACTGTCACGCAGACCTACAACGGCACGCACACGATTACGGTTGCGGCCGTTGCCGATGTTCCGTCGGGGTCCGGCAGCGGCTCGGGCCTTGAAGATCAGAACATTCCCGTGTCGATCACTGTGGGCCATCCCGACAACACGGATGGGTCGGAGAGGATCAAGAACGTCGTGATCGGCAACATCCCGGCTGGCTTCACGCTGTCGGAGTCGTCCACCGGCGCCGGCACGCTGACGCTCAACGGCGATGGCACCTACACCGTGGTTGGCCCCAACGATGCCGCCATCAACGATGTGCTGGCAAACCTGACGCTCGTATTCATTGCGGGCGGCGCGCGCCAGCATCTGGATACCGACTTCTCGCTGAGCGTCACGGTCACCACCATTGAAAGCGCCGCAGGTGCGGGCCAGAACGCCTTGCCCGAAGCATCTACGACGTTCGCCGTGCCGGTGACGGTCACGGCTGTCGTGGATGGCGTAACGCAGTCAGGTTCTTCGGTTCTCGTCGAGGATGTCGCGCACACACTTGGAACGGAAATCGCCTACGCGCGGATTGATAACGACGGTTCGGAGGCGGTGACGACGGTCGCTGTTTCGGGATTCCCGCCGGGCAGCACCGTCAGCTACACGGACGTCGCCGGCAATCCGCAATCGGTTATCGTCGGAGTCGGAGGACTGACAGTCACCTTTACCGGAGGCTCCGAAGCGCAGATCCGGGCGGCGCTCGATACGCTCGCCGTGACGGCGCCCTCCAACTCGGACGCCAACTTCACCTTGAGCGTCGCGGTGACGACGCTCGACAACGACGGATCGAACGTCACCAACACCTTCAATCATGGCGTGACGGTTCAGGCCGTGGCCGATGCGCCCTCCGTGTCGGCCGACGCCATCACGCTCGACGAAGACACGACAACGACGCTCGTCATACGTCCAGATCGCAGCGCGGACGATGACAACTCCGAGACGCTCTCCGTGCGCATCACGGTGCCGTCAGACGGGTCCGGGCCGGTCGGTGTTCTGACGGGCGCAACGCCTGCCGGAGTGACGCTGACCAACCTCGGCGGCGGCGTGTACACAGTTACCGCGACCGGCGCCAGCGCCGCTGCGCGTGAGGTCCTGCTCGACAGCTATCTCAATGGCGGAATAACGTTCACGCCGCGCGCGCAGTGGTCCGGCAACCTGACGGGAACGAACGGCATTCGCGTCGAGGCCATTTCCACCGAAAGCGCTACAGGCAGCGAACTGGCCCCCGGCAGCTACGGCGGTGCGGATGGGACTTCGCAAACGGAAACCGCGACGACGTATATCGACGTTACGGTCAATCCTATCGGCGACCTGCCGGTGCAGACCAACGCCACGACGACGGTACGGGAGAACAATAACTCGACCGCCGCGTCCGATCCCGACCTGGTTGTTCCCATCGGCGCGCGCATCGGCTTGACCATTGCCGACCCCGACGGTTCGCAGGGGCTGTCCATGACGCTGACGGGCTTCCCAGCGAATGCCCAGGCGATGTCGTTCGGCACGAGCATTGTGGGTGTCAGCACCTCCGTGAATATTGCGACCGGCACCGTCACGATCAGCGGCGCAAGCGCAAACGACGTCATTACCGTGCTGAATTCGCTTTCGGTGACATTGGCAGACGACCGCGATGAGAACTTCACGGTCTCAATCAATGGCACTGTGACCGACACCAACGGAACGACGGTTTCAACTGATAACTTCTCTCTTTCGCATGCGGTGACGGTGCAGGCTGTGGCTGACTTGCCGACCGTGACCGTGGGCGCCGCGACAAAGCCGGCGGTGGACGAGGATTCCGCGTTCGTCACCTATTCCGTGACCACGGCCCTCAACGATACCGATGGCTCGGAAACCTATCAGTCCGTCGTGGTGACCTTCTCGACGCCTGGGACCGGGGCGAGACCGGAGGTTCAATTCGGCACGACAGCCGGTGTTACGTTCGACACATCGGTGGCCGGGCAAGTCACGCTAAGAGGTGCGGCTGCCGATATCAATGCCGCCATGCTGACGCTTCAGGTACGGCCGGGCGCCAATAACGGCGAAGACATAACCGTCACGGTTCGCGCAACCTCGGTTGAGTCCAATCCGGCGGAAGATAACAACGGCGCGACAGCAGGGATGGGCGGCGGGATCGCCGGACCGGAAATCTCCATTCCCACGGCGCAGACGGCGCGGACTTTCACCATTCCCGTCAATCCAGTGCCTGAGCCGCCCGCTCTCACGATAGAGTCCGGCGCGGCCGGTACGGAGGACACCCGGTTTTCGCTTGGCGCAATCAGTGTTTCGACGAGCACCACCGATGGCGATGGGTCTGAAACGCGCTATATCGAAATCGACACGTCCAGTTATCCCGCCGGAACGCAGTTCTACAGCGGTGCAACGCTGGTGGGTAGTATCGTGACCACGGGGTGGCTTCGCATCCCGGAAGCGAACTTTGCGACGCTCAGCATTCAGCCGCCCGCGAACTATAGCGGAACGATCAATCTCAGCGTCCGCGGGGTCGTCGTGGATGCGAGCACCTCCGGAAACGTTACCACGGTCACGGCGGCCCAGACGCTGCCTGTCACTGTCGCACCCGACGCCGACGGCGTGACCACGCCTTCTGCCTCGACGGGCGTCGAAGATAACGGCGCCGTCGCATTCGGAAGCACGATCAACAGCGGCCTTGCGGTCGCAGACGACGGATCGGGCACAGGCAACAACGCCAGCTCCGAGACGATCTCGCGTGTCGTTCTCGACTTCCCCGCCGACACGGCGACGCAAACCTACACGGTCACGCCGGGCGCCACTGCCGGATCGGCGCAGATCACCTTTGATGCCGGCACGCGGATCTATACGATCACCAGCACTATTATCACGGGCGCGCCCGATTTAGGCCTGCTCTCGCAAGCCGATCGTGCGCAGGCCGAAGCCGATATCCGGGCAACGCTTAACGGCTTTACGGCAGCCATGGGCCCCACCCATAGCGACCTCAATGGCCTCATCTCGGTCACGGTGACGACGCTTGACGTCAACAACAATACCGCGAACACGCAGGACAACACCTTCGACCACGCGATCGTCATCCAGGCCGTGGCGGACACGCCAACCCTATCCGTTGTCGATCCTGTCACCGCGGTGTCCGAAGACGGCGCGAACATCGCTCTGACCATCAACGCCGGCAACAGCGCGGATACAGATAATTCCGAAACGCTTTCGGTGCGCATCACAGTACCCTCCGACGGCTTGGGTCCTGTCGGCACGATAACGGGCACCCCGCCCGCAAACGTGACGCTGACGAACCTCGGCGGCGGTGTCTATCTCGTCACGGCGGCGGGCCCTGACAACGCGACGCGCGAGGCGCTGCTCGACAGTTTCCTCAACGGCGGCGGCATCGCCTTCGATCCGCGAAGCAACTGGTCGGGCAATCTCACGGGCACGAACGGCATCCGGGTCGACGTCATCTCGACGGAAGGCGCAACGGGCAGCGAACTTGCGCCCGCCAGCTACGGTGGTGCGGACGGAACGTCCGCGACGGAGACCGTAACCGATTACATCGATATTCTCGTCGCTCCAGTGGCCGACTCGCCAACCGTGAAAGGCAGCGGCGTCGGCAAGGAAGACAGTCTCATCCCTGTGCCAATGAGCGTGACGCTCGCCGATAAGGACGGGTCGGAAACCTATGCCGTGCGGCTCACAGGCGTAATCCCTGCCGGAACGCAGATCTATGGCGCGGGCGGCGTTCAAATCCTCCCCGACGGTTTTGGTGTCTATAGTTTGTCGCCCGCAGACGTTGCAGCGCTGGCCGTGCGTCCTCCGGCGAACTTCTCGACAGCGCTGAGCGGCGACATCGTGCTGACCGCTGAAACCGTCGTGACCGACACGACGTCGGGCGGGACGTCGCAAACCACACTGACCACCGATATTTACGTCGAGGTGGCCGGTGTGGCGGATGCTCCGGGAACGCGCACGGTCAATGTCACCGCGGACGAGGACGATCCCATCGCACTTGGCGCGGCGATTGTCGCGAGTGCAGGCGGAAATCTCAACAACCTGATGACGGACACTGACGGGTCTGAAAGTTTGACGTTCGTGATCGGTGGCCTGCCGCAGGGCGCCATCCCCACGTCATCCGTGCCGGGTGGGGTCGTCTATATCGGAAACGGCAATTGGAGCATAACTGCTGCCGCAATGGCATCGCTCGAACTTCCGGCGGTGCCGAACTTCTCCGGAGAAAATCCATATAGCGGCGTCACTGTGCGCGCCGTGAGCCAGGAGATGGATGGCGACGAGGCGAGTTCAGCGCCCTGGCCCGTTACAATTATCGTCAATCCGGTTATCGCTTCGGCAACCGTCGACGGCATCGTTCCCGGATCGTGGAACATGGGCGCGACACAGACGGAAGGCGTGAGCGAGGCGGGTGGCGATATCTCGCTGGCGAGCGCGGCCAACCACCTTTATGTCGATGACGACGGCTCCGAGAGCGTGGTCAGTTACACGTTCGATCTTTCGAACATGATCGCAAACGCCGGAATTGCCGCGCGTCTTACTTCTCTACAGGGGCCGGGAGCAGATCTCGACGATCTCGTAGCAAACTACATCAGCGGTACGTTCACGTATGACGCAGGCACTGGACGTATTACAATTCTTGCCGCGAACATCGCCGGTGTGTCCATCGACGGAACGCTGTTTGTGGATTCCAATCAGGACTTCTCCCTTCCCGTTTCGGCAATCGTCCGGGATGAAGCGATCATTTCCGGTAGTCCCGTGGCGGTCGAAAAGACTGAAAACGGCGTCTTCAACGTGAATCTCGTCGGCACTGCCGATGTTCCGACGGTGTTTGCGAACTCGGTTGCAGGCAGCTCTGGCAGTGAGATCCCGATCAGCATCGGCGGTCAATCGACGGACAATGACGTTGCCCTTGGGCGCGCTCTGTCGGAAGACATCTACTATGTGGTGAGTGTTCTCAATCCAGGGTCCGCGCCACCCCTCGGCTTTACCGACGGGGCAGGACACATGGTTGGATTAAACAACGGCGATGGCACCTGGTTGTTGACGCCCGCGGATCTGGCGAACCTGCACGTGCTTGCAGGGGCAGGCTCATCGGGGACCGCGAACTTGCGCGTGACGACAATCGCTACAGAGAACGACGGTGACGTCGCGAGCAACAGCACGACGTTTAACGTCGCTGTCACCGCCGGCACCGGAGGCGGAGGCACGCCGCCTCTGCCGCCCACCGTTTCGATAGGCGTGAGCGCCGGCAACGAGGATGGCTCGATCACGCTCAATGTTACGGCGACACCAGCGCCGGGTGACACGTCCAACCCGTCCGTCGCGGTCATGATCTCCAACATCCCGGCTGGTGCGGAGGTCATCGGCGCGCGCTTCAATCCCGAGACTGGACGTTGGGTGGCGAGCGCTTCCGCAGTCAATTCAGGCGCGGTGCAGATCATTCCGCCGCATGATTTCTCCGGAACGATGAACGTCACCATAGAAGCGGTTGCCGTAAATGCCTCGTTGCAGCAGGCAACGACGGGCGCGACCACGGTTCCGGTCGATGTCGATCCCGTCGCGGACGGTGTGGCGATCTTTGCTGCGCCGGACGCAGGCGTCGAGGATTTGCCCATTGACCTCAATATCACGCTTTCGGAGCGCGACGTGGACGGGAGCGAGACGATTGGCAACGACGTCTATGTCCGTCTCTCCAACGGCGCGACGCTGCTCGGCGGATACGCTGTCGTCGCGGCGGGGGATCCGGATGCCTCGATCGGTGCAACATCGCTGGTTGGATACTATCGCGTGCCGCTGGCCGACGTCGCCACGCTGCAGGCTCAGCCTGCACCCAACTGGCATGGCACGGTGGTGATCGACGTTGCGTCCTATTCGAACGAGCCGGTCGACCCCACGCCCGATGGCGACAACATCAGACTCGATGTGGCGAGCTTCAGTGCGACCGTAACAGCCGACGCGGACACGCCGCTCATCAGCGCGCCGCTCGTTGTCAACGGGACGGAAGATTTTGCCATCGCCATTCCAGGGTTATCGGCGGCTCTTGCCGATACGAATGCCACGAACGGCGCCGAGGTGCTGTCGGTGAAGATAACGGGCGTCCCGGCCGGCTCGCGCTTCTCGGCGGGTTCGAACAACGGCGATGGCAGTTGGACCATTCCGGTTTCCGCCCTCGCCACGCTCTCGATTACGCCTCCGCTTCACTACTCGGGCACGATGGCGTTGACGCTCACCGCGATCGCCCTCGAACTGTCGAACGGGGACGAGCAACATGCCTCGGCGACGTTCAACGTGATCGTCGATCCCCGGGCGGACACGGTGGAGATCCTGGCGAAGAACGTCAGCATCGGGGCAAGCGGATCGGAAGAGCTCGATCTCAACGTGCGCATGGCGGACACGACCGGTGCGCTTGCGGGTGAGAACGCTGAAGAGCACATTCGCATCACGTTCACGTCGGTGCCGGTGGGAATTTCCCTGGAAGCCGCTGGCGGGGGAAGTATCGCCCACCCAACGGCAGGGACGTGGATATTCACCGGCACCCAGGACGAGGCCAACGCCATCGCTGCCCAGGTTGGAGCAACGGCGAGCGGCGGGACGTTCACGGTCAGCCTGTCGGCCGTTACGCTTGATGGCGCCGACACACTTGCCACACCGGTGACGGACACGTTCCAGCTCACGGTGCCTCAGGTCATCGCAGGAACCGGGATCAACGATCCTCTCAGCGGCGGCGCGGGCACGCAGATCCTCTTTGGTCTTGCAGGGGCCGATACCATCAGCGGGGGCAATGGCGATGATCGCCTCGTTGGCGGCACGGGAGCGGACACGCTGACAGGCGGAAGCGGATCAGACCAATTTGCCTATGGTCCTGGCGATCTTGGCAGCGGCGTCGATACGATTACCGACTTCACAAGTGGAGCAGGTGGCGATGCCGTGGATATTGCCGCGCTTCTGGCCGGGTTCGATCCTGGAACGTCGATCCTTACGGACTTCGTTCGCGTGACCTCCGCGGCCGGCAACTCGACCCTCCAGGTCGACGCCGACGGTGGCGCCAACAACTTCCAGGATCTTGTTGTGTTCCAGGGCGTGACCGGGCTCGATGTCAACACCATGAAGAGCAACGGCAACCTCATAGTGTAACGGCAAGCCTTGATGCCTTGCTGCAGCCAGCGAAGTGGCACAGCGACTTGCCGGTTCTGCGCCCCTTGGGCTGGCAGGTTCGGCAACCCAAAACTGTCTCCATTTTACATCCCCCGACGCAAGAAGCAGCGGAGATTTAAAAGAAATTAAGATCTGCATGTACCCCAGTTTGCGCGAATCAGTCAGTGCAAATCATATGAAAGGGCGGCCTGACGGGTCCTCTCCAGCCACGCGGCTGAAGGGGACACGATTTGCAGCCGAGGGGCATGAGGGGCTCACCGATGAGACGCTGGGTTTTGGGGCTGAGCCTGGCGTGCCTTTTCAGCAGCAGCGTGGCCGCCGGCGAAACGCTCGTCGGCGTCGTACAGGAAGCGCTTGAATCAAATCCTGAGATCGGCGCGATCCGGTACAACCGGCGCGCGATCGATAACGAGCTCAACGCGGCCCGCGGTCTCAATCTCCCGACCTTCGATGTGCGGACCGATCTCGGCACGAGCCGGGATCACAGCCGGACGGGCAGCGGGTTTGCTCAGACCAACGACTGGCATGATCGCCAAGGCGTGCAGACGATCATGTCGCAGCGGATTTTCGATGGCTTTGAGAGCCGTCATGAGATTGCGCGCCAGACAAACCGCGTCGAGTCCGCGCGGTGGCGCGTGAACGATACGGCCAACTCGATCGCATTGCGCGCCGTGCAGGCCTATCTCGAGTGCATCCGTGCCAACGCCGTGCTGGCGGCAGCCAAGTCAAACCTGGAAGCGCACAACAGCTTGATGAGACGCGTTCGCCAACGCGTCGATGGCGGGGTTGCCAACGCCGCGGAGGATGCCGAAGCGGGCGCGCGAACGGCCAATGCCAAGGCCATCGTTGCGCAGGCGGAAGAGGCTGTGCTGAACGCGCAGGCGCTGTTCAAGTCTATCGTGGGACGCATGCCGGGAAAACTTTCACCTGCGTCAGGCGCGCGCGGGCTTCCCTCGTCGGAAGAGGCTGCCGTTGCAGAAGCGGTAACGGCCTCGCCGTCGGTGCTCGCCACCCAATTCGATGCGATCGCCGCGCAGGCCGCCGTAGGCTCCGCATATTCGCGTTTCAGTCCCAAGGTCAATTTTGAAGTCTTCACGGGTCACGACTGGGGTCTGGTTGAAGATGAAGACCGCAACTACGACGCGGCTGCCATGGTCGTTGTGCGCTGGAACCTCTTCAACGGCGGTATCGACAAGGCGCGTGTCTGGGAAGCGCGGGCCCGCGCGGCCGAAGCGGATGGGATCAATGCGAACACCGCGCTCCTTGTCGAACGCGAAGCCCGCATCTCCTGGTCGTCCTTGCGTGCGTCGTCGATTCGCGTTCCCGAACTTCGCCAGCAGCTCTCTCTGCAGCACCAGAGGCGCAGCGCGTACATGGAACAGTTCGACACGGGACAGCGCCGGCTGCTCGATCTCCTCGACGCGCAGAACGAAATCTTCGTGGTCGAGAGTTCGCTGAGGACCGAGGAATTGATCGGCGTCTACAGCGGATACCGGCTGCTCGCGTCGATGGGCCGGCTGGTTCCGGGGCTCGGATTGGAGTTGCCACCGGAAGCGGCGGTGCCGCCGGCTCCCAACCTCATTGAAGGATGGCGAACCGAGATCAACGCCTGGCCGACGGATGTGTACCACGACATCGTGACCGGCTCTATCCCGACAAAATAGGACGGGTCGCATGGGACGCGCGGCGAGGTTGGTCACGTGAGCATCCCGGACGACGCCGCGGACGATCCCAAGGCACGGCTCCAGGCGGCGATGGACAGGCTTGCGGCTAATCTGGCTGCAGCCAAGGCGTCTTCGCCAGATGAGTCGCACGATCTGCTTTGTGCGGCAGTGGCGGACGTTGCGGCGCACTACGGCGTAACGATTGCGCCCCATGCGATTGCCGCCGGTCTGCCGCTGCGCGACGGCCGGTTGCCGCTCGACCATATCGAGCTGGCCGCGCAAAGGGCCGGACTGTCGGCGGCCGTGGATGAAGTTGCCATCGAGGCGCTGGAGCCCTTCGAACTGCCGGTCATCGCGCTCATGAACGATGGCGGTTGCGACATCGTCTGGCAGCTCCACAATGATCAGGACGGCCGTGCGATGGCGGCGGTGCTGAGCCCGGCCGGCCGCGCGCAGGCGCGCGTCAAAGTTCCTCTAGCCGAGGTCGACCAAGCCGCCACCTGCACCATCATTCGTCTCAGGCCGCGCTCGGGCGCCGACGAGCGTGGTGAAGCAGCCCTTCGTCAAACGAAGTCCGGCTGGTTCCTGCCGGCGTTCCTTGAAAGCCGGCGCATCTATGGGGAGGCCATCGCCGCGACAGTCGCCTTGAATCTCCTCGCGCTCGCGCTCCCTCTATTCACGATGAACGTCTACGATCGGGTGCTTCCCAACGCCGTCGAGGCAACGCTCTGGGCGCTCGCCATCGGAGCTTCGCTTGCGACAGCGTTCGATTTTCTCATCAAGACGCTGCGTGCCGATTTCGTGGACATCGCAAGCCGGCGGGCGGACGTGCGGCTGTCCAATCTGATCTACGGCCGCCTGCTGGGCGCGCGCACTCCGAACAAGCCTGTCTCGGCGGGCGTTCGCGCGAATGCGCTGCGCGAGTTCGAGACCCTTCGCGAGTTCTTCAACTCCGCGACCCTCACCACATTCGGCGACTTGCCATTCCTTGTGATCTTCCTCGTCATGATCTGGGTGATTGCCGGTCCGTTGGCCGTGATTCCGGTCCTGGCCGTACCCCTTGTGCTGTTCGCGGGCTGGCTCACCCAACGCACGCTCGCCAAGGCTTCCGAACAGAGTTTCCGGGAAACGGCGCAGAAGAACGCCATCGTCGTGGAAACGGTCGTCGGGATGGAGAGTGTGAAGGCGGCGGGCGCGGAAAGCTGGGCGGCAACGCGCTGGGAACAGGCCGTCAGCGACCATATCCGCTCCTCACATCAGATCCGGCGGACCTCGACCCTTGGCGTCAACGCCATATTCGCCATTCAAACTCTCACGCAGATCATGATGGTGATCGCCGGCTTCTACATGGTGAAGGCCGGCAATCTCACGACCGGCGGGTTGATCGCGGGCACCATGCTTGCCGGGCGCGCGATGCAGCCTCTCGGGCAGATCGCGATGCTGATTTCGCGCCTCTATCAGACACGTCTCGCCTTCCGTGCGGTGAGCGAGATTGTCGAATTGGAGCAGGAGCGCCCCGACGGCGTGAAGCTGATTTCCACGCATGTTCTCAGCGGTGCACTGGCCTGTGAGCATTTGTCGTTTCGCTACGAGCAGGATGCGCCGCCTTGTCTCGACGATGTCAGCTTTGCGGTGGCGTCCGGCGAACGGGTCGGGCTTATCGGGGCAATCGGCAGCGGAAAGACGACGTTGCTGAAACTCATTCACGCGGTGCACCTTCCGGCGTCTGGGCGCGTGCTTCTGGATGGCATTCCCGCGCATCAGATGGACCCGGCCCTGCTGCGCGCGAACATTGGTCTTGCGCTGCAGGACGCCGACCTCTTTCACGGAACGATCCGCTCCAACATCGCCATGGCGGCACCGGGCGCGGGCGACCAGGAGGTGTTTGCGGCCGCGCGCGCTGCTGGCGCCCTGGAGTGGATCCTGCGCATGCCGAAAGGGTTTGATACGCCGGTGCGGGAGCGCGGCGCCGGATTGTCCGGAGGGCAGCGCCAATCGGTGGCGCTCGCGCGCGCGTTGTTTCGCAATCCTCGCATCGTGCTGCTCGACGAGCCGACCAGCGACATGGACATCGCGGCCGAGCAGCACGTCGTGCGCTCGCTCGACAGCTTCCTCAAAGGCCGCACGCTGATCGCCATATCTCACCGGCCCGCCGTTCTCGCGCTCGTAGAGCGTTTGATCGTCCTGGAGAACGGCCGCAAGATACTCGATGGTCCGAAGGCCGAGGTGTTAAACCAGTTGAAGGCCGTGAATGCGGAGCGCAACAAACCTCGAAATGCCATGGTGCAGCCGCGCAACCCGGCCGCGTCGCGGGACGGTGCCGCATGAGCGAAACGGCAACCGCTACCGCAGATGGGTCGAGACCAAGCGGAATGGGCGCCCTCCACCCGGAGGACCTCGCGCCCGTGCAACGGCTCGGCGTTCCCAGTGCGATCAGTGCCGATCTCCTTGCATTGCCCGCGCGCGGGTTGGACGCGCTGCTGATGAGCCTCGTTGCTCTGGTCGGGGTCTTTTTCCTGTGGGCCGGGTTCGCGCGCATCGAGGAAGTAACGACCGGCAGCGGCCGTATCGTACCGGCGAGCAAACTGCAGGTCGTGCAGAACCTCGAGGGCGGGATCGTGCGCGAGGTTTTCGTTCGCGAGGGTGCGACCGTCGCGGCGGGCGACACGCTTTTACGAATTGATCCCACGCAGGCCGGATCCTCTCTTGGCGAGATCCAGGAGAAGCTGGATGGCCTGACAGCGCTGTCGGCCAGACTGGAAGCGGAAATGAATGACACCGCTCCCGTCTTCTCCTCCGACATTGCCAGCCGGCGGTCCCATCTCGTCGAACTCGAACAAGCGCACTATCGCACGCGGCAGAACGAGCTGCAGTCCGCCATTTCCGTTCTGCGCACCCAGGTGCAGCAGCGCAGCCAGGAGATCCTTGAAGTCAAGGATCGGATCGAGACCATGAAGCGTGCGCTCGTTCTTGCTCAAGAGCAGCTCGAACTCATGCGCCCGCTGGTGGCGAGCAAAGCGGCATCTCGCGCGGAGATCCTTGCCATCGAGGGTCGTGTGAACGATACGGCTGGTAGCCTCTCGAGCGCGGAGCTTTCGCTGCCCAGGCTGGAGGCAGCCTACAAGGAAGCCCAGGATCGCATTGCGGAGAAGCTGTCGGCATTTCGCAGCGACGCCAGTCAGCAGCTCTCCTCGGCGCGGCTGGAAGCGGCGGTTCTCGCGGAGCAGGCGAAAGGCACTCAGGACAAGCTGAGCCGGACAACCGTCAAGGCTCCGGTTTCCGGCATCGTGAAGACCGTACACATCACGACTCCCGGACAGGTCGTGCAGCCGGGCCAAAGCCTCATCGAGATCGTGCCGATGAACGACACTCTGCTCGTCGAAACGCGCATCAAGCCCAGCGATATCGCATTTCTGCATCCAGGCCAGCGCGCACTGGTCAAGCTTTCAGCCTACGACTTCTCCCTCTATGGCGGACTGGAAGGCGAGGTTGAGCAGATCGGCGCCGACAGTATCACCGATGACAAGGGCGAAACCTATTATCTGATCCTTGTGCGCACCGCCAACCGCACCCTGGAGCACAATGGCGAGAAGCTCCAGATCATTCCTGGCATGGTGGCCGACGTGGACGTGCGGACGGGGGAGAAAACGGTTCTCGGCTACCTGATGAAGCCCCTGACGCGGATGCGTCATACGGCACTGCGCGAACGCTAGTGTCCGATCGCGCCGGCGCGAGGTGTCTTGCTATAGGGCCCGTTGCTTTTTTGGGGCGCGCGCGAGAAGGTCGCGCAGCATCGAGACGACGCGCGTGACGGGAATTTTGCCGCCACATTGAAGGCTGATGCGCGCGCCCTCAAACAGAAGAAAAACTTCGTCGGCGAGAATCTGAGGCTGACGATAGCGCGCGGCAGTGAACAGTTGCACGAGGCTCTTGCGCTTTCGTTCCTTGTAGGCCTCGATCACCTCCCGGGCGGGATGCAAAGCGGGAAGCTCGACCGCCGCATTGGCGAGCGCACAGCCGCGCTGGTAACGATTGGTCAGGGCCTCTTCAACGTGGTCGACCCACGCGTTGAGCCGCTTTTCAGGTGCGTTACGGTACTCATTATCAAGCTTGTCCCAATTGGCGTCACTTATGTTCGCCATGTGGGTGACATAGGCGACGATCAATTCGTCTTTCGACCCAAAATGCCGGTAGAGTGTCATTTTGTTGGTGAGTGCGGCCGCGGCGATGGCCTCTACGCCGACCGTATTAAGACCTTCGCGGTAGAACAGTTCGCACGCGGCATGCAGAATGCGCTCTTTTGGGGACAGCGATGCAAATCCGCCGGAACCCGCAGCCCCGTCATGCATTCCTGATGGGTCTAATCTCGACATTGTGCCTTGACTGAAATGTTACCGCTCGGTAAGCCCATTGTTACCGATCGGTATCGTCTAGCATATGATTGCTCTCGCGTCACGAGCCGTTCATTCGCAAATTGGTGATCGAGCGCGGCGAAGAGTTGGAGACTGCCATGCAGAAAACGCGTGTTACCTCATTTGTCGCAGCCTCGCTGGCCTTAGCGCTCGCAGCCGGCGGCTGCAGTGAGAACGCGTCCAAACCCAACCAGGCTGCCGCGCCGCCCCCACCCGCAGTCACCGTTTCGCGCCCCATAACCAAGGTCGTGGCCGATTTCGACGAGTATGTCGGGCGTTTCAGCGCCGTCGACTACGTGGAAGTGCGTGCGCGTGTGTCTGGATATCTTGATAAGATCCATTTCACGGACGGACAGTTGGTAAAGGCCGACGACACGCTCTTCACCATCGATAAGCGCCCGTACGAGGTTGCCCTTCAGCAGGTCAGGGCGGCGCGTGCGCAGGGCGAAGCCAATCTCGCCTATGCTGATAGTGACCTGAAGCGTGGCGATCGTCTCGTCAAGGGTTCTACAATCACGCAGCAGACGTATGATCAGCGCGTTCAGGCGAGAAACGTCGCCGAGGCCGCTCTGGTCGCCCAGGACGCGGCCATCAAGCAGGCCGAGCTCGATCTTCAATATACCGAGCTCAAGGCCCCTATCACCGGCCGGATCGGTGATCGGCGTGTGTCAATCGGCAATCTCGTGACAGGTGGTTCGGGCGGCGCGTCGACCACGACGCTGCTCGCCACCATCGTGTCGATTGATCCCATCCGGTTCGAGTTCACGATGGATGAGCAGTCATATCTGCGCTTCCTGGCGGCAGACATGGCTTCCAGGCCCGAGGATGCCGGCAAGTCTCATTCCATTCCGGTGACGCTGAAGCTTATCGACGAGAAGGATTTTGTGCATACGGGCAAGATCGATTTCGTGGATAATGTGATCGACCGCTCATCGGGCACGATCCGCCTGCGCGCGGAATTCCCCAATCCGGACGGGAAGCTGACACCCGGCATGTTCGGACGGATCAAGGTGCCGAATTCGGCACCCGCCAGTGCCTTGCTCGTGCCGGATACGGCGATCGGTACCGAGCAGGTCCGCAAGTTCGTCTACACCATCGGCAGCGACAATGTCGCCAACCCGAAATATGTGACGCTTGGCGCCGAGGTCGACGGCATGCGCATCGTGACCGCGGGCTTGACTGCGGATGATGTCATTGTCGTCAACGGATTGATGCGCATCAGGCCTGGTTCGAAGGTCTCGCCGCAGCAGTCGACGGCGGATGCCGCTCCCGGCACGCCGGCCGTCAAGACCAACTGAGTAAGGCGGTTTCGCCCATGAGGATTTCACATTTCTTTATCGACCGGCCGATTTTCGCGGCCGTGATCTCGCTTGTTTTCATCATTCTCGGCGGTGTTGCCGTCGGCCGCCTTCCTATTGCGCAGTATCCAGATATCGCGCCTCCTGTCGTCAACGTCACCGGTCAGTATCCCGGCGCGAGCGCCGAGGTCGTTGCCTCGACAGTGGTTGCTCCGCTCGAGCAGCAGATCAACGGCGTGGAGAAGATGCTCTACATCACGTCGAACTCGACGGGCGATGGGCGGTTCTCCATTTCCATTACGTTCGACCTCGGCGCCAATCTCGATATCGCGCAAGTGCAGGTTCAAAATCGTGTTTCGACGGCGCTCCCGCGTCTGCCGGCCGACGTGCGCAATATCGGTGTAACGGTCGCCAAGGCCTCGCCCGACCTCATGATGGTCGTGCACATGCTCTCCCCCGACAAATCGCGCGACACTGTTTTCATTTCCAATTATGCAAGCGTGAACGTCGTCGACGTGCTGAGCCGCATTGAGGGCATCGGCTCGATCACGGTATTTGGAGGCCGTGATTATTCGATGCGCGTCTGGCTCGATCCCGACCGCTTGCAGTCCTTGGGCCTCACGTCGGGCGACGTGGTGAGCGCGCTTCAGGGGCAGAACATTCAAGTCGCGGCCGGCGTGCTGGACCAGCCTCCTATTCCCAAACAAGGCGCCTTCCAGATCGCCGTGCAGGCACAAGGCCGGCTTGCCGATGCCGAACAGTTTGGCCAGATCGTGGTCAAGAAGTCGGAGTCGTCCGTGGTCCGCGTCAAGGATGTTGGACGCGTGGAGCTTGCCGCGCTCGACTATGGATTAAATTCCTATCTCGACGAGAACCCGGCCGTAGCGCTCGGCATCTTCCAGTTGCCGGGCTCCAACGCCATTTCTACCGCCGCGAAGATCAAGAGCACGATGGCGGAGCTCTCCAAGAACTTCCCGCCGGGCGTCAAGTACGACATCGTCTATAATCCGACGGACTTCATCCAGCAGTCGGTCGATGCGGTGGTTAAAACGATCCTGGAGGCCGTGCTTCTTGTTGTCATCGTTGTCATTCTGTTTCTGCAGACATGGCGTGCGGCGATCATCCCTATTGTTGCGATCCCCGTGTCTCTGATCGGCACGTTCTTCCTGATGTCGGTGTTCGGCTTCTCGCTGAACAACCTTTCCCTGTTCGGCCTGGTGCTCGCTATCGGCATCGTTGTCGACGACGCGATTGTCGTGGTCGAGAACGTGGAGCGCAACATGGCGCTGGGCATGAGTCCGCGCGAAGCATCCTACAAGACGATGGACGAGGTCGGCACCGCGCTGATTGCCATTGCGCTGGTGCTCACGGCCGTGTTTGCGCCGTCGGCGTTCATTACCGGCATCTCTGGACAGTTCTACCGCCAGTTCGCGCTTACCATCGCCGGCGCGACGATCATTTCGCTCATCGTCTCGCTGACATTGTCGCCAGCGCTATGCGCGCTTCTGCTCAAGTCGCACGATCACGACCGCAAGCCGTCGATTCTCATGTGGCCGGTGCATACATTCTTCAGAGGGTTCAACTGGGCCTTCGACAAGCTGTCTACCGGGTATTCATGGTTCGTCGGCCGGATCGTGCGCTTTGCGGTTGTGATGCTCTTCATCTATATCGGCATCATTGCGTTCGGCCTCAATGAGTTCCGCAAGACGCCGGTCGGCTTCATCCCGCAGCTTGATGCCGGCTATCTCATCACGGTCACGCAGTTGCCGCCGGCGGCGGCGCTTGCGCGCACGGACGAGGTGAACAAGCGCGTCGTGGACCTCGCTCTTCAGGTGCCGGGCGTGGAACACGCGGTCAACTTCATCGGCTTCTCGGGTGCTACGCGCACCAATGCGTCCAACTCCGGCGCCATTTTCGTGACGCTGAAGCCGTTCGAGGCGCGCGCCAAGGACCCCAACCAGTCGGCGACAGCCATCCGTCAGGCCTTGCTGGCCAAATTCTCCACCATCCAGGACGCCCTGGTTCTTGTTATTCCGCCGCCGCCCGTGCGCGGCATCGGCAGCGCCGGCGGATTCCGCATGATGGTGCAGGATCGAAACTCGGCCGGGCCGGCTGCCCTCCAGCAGGCCGTGGGCCTCATGATGGCGAAGGCAGCGCAGACGACCGGCGTACAGCAGGTGTTCTCCCTGTTCGAGAACTCTACGCCCCAGCTCTATCTGGACGTCGACCGCGTGAAGGCGCAGATGCTCGGCATCAATGTCACGGATGTGTTCTCGACGCTGCAGACCTATCTGGGGTCCGCCTATGTCAACGACTTCAACCTGCTGGGACGCACCTACCGCGTGACAGCCCAAGCCGACAGCGCCTTCCGTATGTCGGAAAAGGACGTACTTGCCATCCGCGTGAAGAACTCCGCGGGAGAAACAGTGCCGCTCGGCTCGTTTGCGACGGTTTCCAACATTTCCGGACCTGCGCGCGTCCCGCGCTACAACTTGTATCCGGCCGCAGAGCTCGACGGTTCGGCTGCGCCGGGATATTCGCAAGGTCAGGCCATCGAGATCATGGAGAAGATGGCTGCTGAAACGCTACCCGCAGGGTTCAGCTATGAATGGACGGATCTTGCATTCCAGCAGATCCGCGCTGGTAATGCTGCGGTGTTTGCGTTTGCGCTCGGCGTTGCCTTTGTGTTCCTGGTGCTGGCGGCTCAGTTCGAAAGTCTGACCCTGCCTTTGGCGATCATCCTGATCGTGCCGATGAGTCTCGTGGCGTCGATCTCGGGGGTCATCATCCGAGGCATGGACAACAACATCCTCACGCAGGTCGGCTTCATCGTGTTGATCGGCTTGGCGGCGAAGAACGCGATTTTGATCGTCGAGTTCGCTGAGCAGCTGGAGAAGTCCGGCAAGAACCGCTTCGAAGCCGCCGTCGAAGCAGCTCGCCTGCGTATGCGCCCCATCCTTATGACGTCGCTTGCGTTCATTCTGGGCGTCGTTCCCCTCGTGTGGGCGGTCGGCGCGGGTGCAGAGCTGCGTCAGGCTCTGGGGACCGCGGTGTTTGGAGGCATGATTGGCGTGACGGTGTTCGGCCTCATATTCACGCCCGTGTTCTATGTGCTCTGCCGGTGGTTCACGGGGCTGAGGCGCCGCAAGGGCGCTGGGGAACCTGTTCCCCAGCCCGCAGAATAGGCCAGAATAATTTTCCCCCCGTGCACCGGCCGTGACGGCTTGTTCGTCACGGCCGGCGCTGCTTTCAAGGGCCGGGATGGCAGATAGCCCGTGCTGTTTTCTTGGGCGGGGTGCTCAATATTCGGGGTTTGGCACCGCCCGCGCGCGCGTGCGCCATGCCCGTGTTTGCTGGATTTCGGCGCGGCACGAATTATGCGGAGAGATTCCAGGATCAACGTCTTGGAGGAGGCATTGTGGTCATGTTCATGATCGCTGCAATTATTCGGCCCTTCCGTCTGGAACACGTCCGCTCGGAACTTCTTGCAGCAGGCATCCAAGGGCTGACGATTACGGAATGCTGTGGCCACGGCCGCCAGCCCGAATGGATCGAAACCACTTGGTGTGATGGAAAAATTCCAAAGCTCTTGGACAAGGTGAAGATCGAGGTTGCTGTGCGCGACTGTGATTTGTCTGTGGCGATCGAAGCCATTTCGCACGGAGCGCGGCTGGGGAGAATCGGCGATGGCAAGATCTTTATTACATTGCTGGAGCGCGCCGTCGCGATACGCACGGGAGCGCAGGGCGAACTCGCTCTCGAGCCTCCGGTAGATTTTGTTGAAGCAGCCGAATAGGTCTTGCGCGTTTCATCAGACCGGATGCGAAGATTATCATCTCCCGCAGCCCCGCATATGGGCGCCGGAGATATCTTGTGGATGTCATCTGTAAGAAATCCAGGCGCGTTCGCGCCCGCTACAACACAAGCGCGAATCCCGTGCGCATGCAGCCCGTACGGACTGGCGATGCGAAGAAGAATCGTCGACGTTCAGAACACGAGCCGATAGGTGCTGGGGATCCCGTGCCAGCTCGTGATTTGGATTCATTGCGATTCTTCTTTGTTGCGGTTTGATGCCATTTGCCGACGATGACACACGCTAATTCGAAAACTCAGCCTCAGCCCGCGCCGGCTGACGACCGGGAGGAATTGGTGTGTAACGCGCTAGGCCTCTTTGCCGAGTGGGGCCGCGCGATGTCGGGCCTCATCGGCCGGCAAAGCGCCAGCACAGATGCGCAGTCTTGCGTGCGCGATATGTACGCCGCCGTGGAAGCGATGAGTGAGATTGCGGAATGCTGGATGAATGATCCGGCCCGCACCGTGGCTGCGCAGAGCGAGCTTTGCATGTCCTATGCCGGTCTGTGGTGCGCATCCATGATGAAGGCGTTCGGCGGTGACGCAGAGCCCGTCGTCAAGCCCGAGCCGGCCGATAACCGCTTCAAGGATCCCGAGTGGAGCACCAATCCCTACTTTGATTTCTGGAAACAGGCCTACCTGCTCACGGCCAATTGGGCCGAGGATTTTCTGCGGCATACCGAGGGGCTGGACGACAGGTCGCGCGACAAGGCGGAGTTCTATCTGCGTCTGGTTATGAGTGCGATGTCACCCTCCAACTTCCCGATGACCAATCCCGAGGTCATGCGCGAGACGCTGGGGTCGAGAGGGAAGAATCTCGTCGAGGGCATGAAGCAGTTCATCGCTGACCTGGACAAGTCGGGCGATCTCTTCACCATCAGCCAGACGGATACGAGTGCCTTCGAGGTTGGCCGGAATCTCGCCGTCACGCCGGGAAAGGTGGTTTTTCAGAACGAGCTGTTCCAGCTCATTCAATACGAGCCCACGACCGAGAACGTGCGCGAGGTGCCTTTGCTCATCGCGCCGCCGTGGATCAACAAATATTACATCCTCGATCTCTCGGCGCAGAAGAGCTTCGTCAAATTTGCTGTCGATCAAGGCTTCACGGTGTTCATGATCTCGTGGGTCAATCCGGATGCCCGTCTCGCTCAGAAGAATTTCGAGGACTACGTAGCGGACGGATTGTTGACGGCCGCGGATGCCGTGCGCCGCGAGACGGGCGTAGAGAGATGCAGTGTGCTTGGCTACTGCATCGGCGGCACGCTGCTGGGCACGACGCTGGCCTACCTTGCCGAGCGCGGCGAGGAGCGCTTCTCGTCGGCGACGTTCCTTACGACGCAATTCGACTTTTCCCTGGCGGGCGATCTGACCATCTTCACCCACGAGGACCAGATCGCCGGCATCGAGGAACTTATGGAAGAGCGCGGCTATCTGGATAGCTCGCGCATCGCGGCGGTGTTCAACATGATGCGGCCGCGCGATCTTATTTGGCCGTATGTCGTCAACAACTATCTGCTCGGCAAGAAGCCGGCCGCCTTCGACATCCTTTACTGGAATCAGGACTCGACACGGATGCCGGCGGCCAACCACAAGTTCTATCTGCGCGAGTTCTACGCTTCCAATAAACTCGCCAAGGGCGAGCTTGCTCTGACCGACCGGAGGCCTTGCCGGGCCCGGCTTGAACCCGATGTCAGCGGTCTGCGCACCAAGGAAGATCACATCGTCTTCTATCTGCGCGGTCTCAAAGACGGCGCGGACAGCGCACCTCTCGAGATGACGCTGACAAGCATCAAGCTCAATCTGAAGAAGGTGAGGATTCCGATCTATGAACTCGCGACCAAGGAGGATCACATCGCCCCGGCGGTCTCCGTGTTCAAAGGCGCGCAGCTGTTCAACTGTAATGTCGAATTCGTTCTGGCAGGATCTGGTCACATCGCGGGGGTGATCAATCCGCCGGGCAAGAAGGTGAAGTATCAGCATTGGACAGCGCCGTTGTCTGCGAACCAGACGCTGGAGGAGTGGATATCGTCAGCGGCCGAGCACCCGGGATCCTGGTGGCCGCATTGGGCAGACTGGCTGGCGGGGCGCTCGGGCGGCTGGGTCGAGAAACGCGCGGCCGGCCGGAGGCTCGGCGTCATTGAAGACGCGCCTGGAAGCTACGTGCGCAACAAGGGCTGAGGTCTCAAGGCGCAATCGAGGTTGAGAATGCGCGCGCACTCACGTCCTCGCCGCCGTCAAAGGCGTTGTCGTCTCGATTATACAGGTCGTTACGGAAATTGACGACGTTGCCGTCAACCCAGGCGGTGAGATAGATGAAGAAGACGGGCACCGGCTTGGCAAGTTTGATGGTGCGCTGCGAGGCATTTTGGACTTCCTGCTGCAGCCGTTGCGCGTTCCATCCGTCCTGCCCCGCAAGCAGCCAGTCCGCCAAATTATAGAAGTTCTGGATGCGCACGCAGCCAGCGCTGAATGCGCGCTCGAAATCCTGAAACAGGTGTTTCATGGGCGTGTCGTGCATGTAGACGATGTGCTTGTTGGGCATGTCGAACCGTAGGACGCCCAGGGCATTCTGCGGCCCGGGGTCTTGCCGGAAGACGAAGCGCTCAGCATCCGGCGCCCACCAGTTGATCGTTGCCGGATTCACTTCCTCGCCGCCAAACACTGAAAAGACGCGAATGCGCTCCTTGGCGAGATAGGAGATATCCTTGCGCACGGCCGGGATAAGCTGCGCTTTGGCGATGGTTCCCGGCACGTGCCAGAAGGGCAGCGTGTTTATGGCTTGCACCTGCGCCTGCAGCGCCGGCGTCGGCGTGGCGCGCTTTCCGGCGATGGTCCGGCTCGTGATTTCGACCTGGCCATCGCGAATGCCCTGGAGTTCGGCGCTCGCGGCGTTCATGAGCAGGTATTTGGGAGTCGCGGTCAACTTTGGCAGCAGTTGCTGCATGCGTGCGAGATTGACCTCAAGCTGATGGATGCGCGTTTGAATCGGCACGTTGAGCAAGCGCTGTGTGATTCCGTAGACGGTCCCGGTTGGCTCGATGCCGTTGCGCATCTGAAAGCGCTTGACGCCGGCTTCGAGTGCTGGATCGAACGTGTAGGGATCGCGCGCACTACGTGCGACATCTCCAGTGGCCTCAAGCCGTCGCCTCAGGATGGCGACATTGGCATCGCTGTCGCCGAGGCGCAGCGTGATGCGGTTTGGCAACGGTTGCCAGTCGCCGGAGCGCGCTATGTTCTTGTAGGCCTCGATCGCGCGGGACAGGCGGGCGATACCTTCGGTGCTGACAAAGGCTTGATGGGTTGGCTCAGGTGGGGGAAGGCGTTCGCGGGCATACGCCAACGGGCATGTGAGCAGCACAAGGCAGGCTGCGACTTTGGCGAGGCTGAGATTTCGACGCGCAATCAGTCTCACGGCTTCAGAACTCACTCATAAGGGACTCTAGTTTGTGCGGGGGCGTTCCCGATTGATCCGGCAGGCCTGCGGCTCACCACATAGGAGGCGCGTAGAGCAGACCGCCGCGTTTCCACAGAGCGTTGATGCCGCGCTCCATGCCGAGCGGACTTTGAGATCCGACGTTCGTTTCGAAGACTTCCCCATAGTTGCCGACGCCAGCAATGATGTCGCGCACCCATGATGAGGAGAGACCAAGCTTCACTCCAATAGGTCCACTGCCTTGGACCAACCGGTTTGCGTCTCCTGCGAGCGGTTCCTTCGCGCCAGCCATTGCTTTGGTCAGACCGACTTCTTCAGCGTTTATCAGCGCCGCGAGCGTCCAACGCACGATGGCGGCCCACTCTTCATCGCCTTTGGCGACTGCCGGCCCCAGGGGTTCCTTGGAAATCACTTCGGGTAGAATGGCGTGCCGGTCGGGTTCAGGAAGGGCCGCACGGTCGGCAAACAGGGAAGACCGATCCCCTGTGAAGGCATCGCATTCGCCTGCCTTGTAGGCTTCCAGCATCGCGTCGTGATTGGGGTAGGCTTTGCTTGTAATATTGATCTTATGGGACTCGAAATAGTACGCCATATTCTGCTCCGAGGTCGTCGCCTGCTCCACGCAGAGCGTCGTCCCCGCGAGTTGCTGGGCTGAGACCAAACCGCGGTCGTCCGTGGTCAAGAAGCCTTGACCGTCGAAGAAGAAGACGCCCGCGAAGTCGACCTGCTCCTCGATGTCGCGTTGCATTGTCCATGTCGTATTCCGAGACAGGACATCAATCTTGTTGGAACGCAGGGCGCTGAAACGGTCGGCATTCTCCAGGGCAATGAATTCGACCTTTGTGACGTCGCCGAAGATCGCGGCGGCGACCGCGCGGCAGAACTCTGCGTCAATGCCCGCCCAGTCTCCCGTCTGCGTCTGGTTTGAGAACCCCAGACGGCTGCTGTTGACGCCACAAAGCAACTTTCCGCGCGAGCGAACTTCGATGAGCTTCTTGGACGCCGGAATCGAGAGTGTTTCTGGCGGGCTGGCAGAAGACGGCTGCGCTGCGGAGTCCTTCTCTTCTGAGGGAGGTGCGGCGGCGCCGGTCTCAGGAGCGGATGGCTTGCTGTCTGTAACCGCCCCTGTTTCCTGCACGCTGGTCGCAGCGTCGGTATTTTCAGAATCCTTGGGCTTAGGTGCCTGAGTGGCCTTGGCCGTCCGGCAGTATCGTTTCGGGACGACCTTGAATTCGCCGGCGGCGGCATCGTCGGATTTGCAGGTGCAGGGGCCAGACGGCCCATCCCGAAGCGCGCAGAGCTGGTATGCCGCCTCGGCAGACGGCGCAAGGCTCGCGAGCGGCAAGGCCAAGGCGAGCCATACCGCAAGCTTTTTCAAACTTATCATACAGGAATGTCCGGCAATGGATTTGCGACAATGCTTTCAGCGGCCGAATACTGTCAGGAAGCTCCGCGGTTTTCAACGCCACAGAAACGGGTGCCTGTTTATAGGCGGGACGGAAGGTGGGATGCGGCATAAATCTAAAGTGCGGCCCGGACATCAGCATGATATAAGGCCGCGTTCGCCATGAAGGACCTTGCACCCGCGTGAAGATGCTTCGCGTCATGATTGCCGTGCTCGTTGCATTGTCGATAGGCCTGGGGCCGTCGCTGATGGGCCGCGCCTTGGCGGGTTCACCGGGGGTGGGGGCTACAACCCACGCCAGGGCTGACGCGAGTCATAAACATGCTCAGCACGATCATGAAGCATCCACGAGCATGACGTCCGGAATGGACGGCGATTGCCACGGTATGAAGCAGCATGGCGAGCGCGGTGACGTACCCCGGGACGCGCCTAAGAATGGCTGTTGCGATGACGGCAAGTCGTGTGCAGCGGCATGCCTTGCCAAGTGCTTCCATTTGCTCGCCGTACTCGCGCCTGCTGATGCCCGGCTGGCTTTCAGCGTCGCTCATGTTCCGATGGTTACGTTCACGTTGCCGCCGGACTGGACCTACGGTCCCGCGCCACCGCCTCCCCGAGCCTGAAATCAAAGCAACCCGGCGCTGCTCTGCGCCGGTCAACTGCGGTCCGCCCGGCGCGAACCGCACCGCAACGGCGTTCGCCGCCGTTTGCGCTCCCACAGCTTTGGAAATAAGGAAATCGTCAGATGAAACTCAGGATGATGGTATGCGCGGCCCTTTTCGGGACGGGCATGATGACGGCGCATGACGCAGCAATCGCAGGCGCAGCGGATTACGCCTTCGAGCCGGTCAATGCGGCCGTGAAGAACGGCCCGGAAAGCGAATTGGCGGTGCGGCTCATACATAAGCCGTCGAATAAGCCGGTGGATGGAGCGATTGTGTTTCGCACCCGTCTCGATATGTCGCCCGATTCCATGGGCGAAATGACCGCGAAGGTGGAACCTCTCCCAGCATCGCAAAACGGCGTCTATCGCTTCAAGGCGCATCTGACGATGGCGGGACAATGGGCGCTCAAGCTCATGGCCAAGGTGCCAGGCGAGGCGGAAACCCTTGAAGGCAGTGTCGTCTTCCGGGCTCAGGACTAAGGAGTGCGGTCATGAACAAGCTCCTCGCCGGAGGCATGGCGATGATGGCAATTCTCGCAGCCGCTGCGGGCGGATTTCGCTTTGGATCGGGCCATTGGCCCGATCCAAAGCAATTCCCGGCCGCTGCGCGCAACGGCTCGTCCCATGAGCACGCGGACGCGCGCAAAGTGCTTTATTGGCGTCATCCCTCCGACGAGACTCAATTCTCAGCCGAGGCGGCAAAGACTCCCGATGGACGCGACTACGTGCCCGTCTACGACGATCAGGAGGTGGATTTCGCCGGCGCGCGCGCCAAACAGGAGAGCCAAAGCGCGCACAGGAAGATCCTCTACTACCGCAATCCCATGGGACTGCCGGACACCTCGCCCACGCCAAAGAAGGATTCCATGGGCATGGATTACATCCCCGTCTATGAGGGCGAGGATGACGACAGTTCGACGGTCAAGGTCAGCGTTGCCAAGATCCAGCGGACGGGCGTGCGAAGCGAACCGGCCGCATTGCGCCACGTGGTGCGCCCGGTGCGCGCACCGGGTGTTGCCAAACCGGACGAGCGCACGCTCTACTCCGTGGCATTGCGCGCCGACAGCTTCATCGAGAAGCTTTATGTCAACGAGAACGGCCGCCATGTCGAGAAGGGCGAGCCCCTGTTTCGCGTCTACAGCCCGGACATGGTCAAGGTGCAGGTAGACTACCGCATTTCGCGGAGCGCGGGCGGGGATCGCGGCGAGGCAGGCGCGACGCAGCGCCTTGAAAACCTGGAGCTGCCTGCGTCCGTGGTCGCGCAATTGAAGAGCACGGGCGAGCCGGTGCTCTCTTTCGATTGGCCTTCACCCGTCACAGGCTTCGTGCTGAGCAAGAACGCGATCGAAGGCATGATGGCGAAAATGGGAGACGAGATCTTCCGCATCGCCGACTTGTCAAGCATCTGGGTGATCGCGGACGTTGCCGAGCAGGATATCGGGCAGGTGAAGATCGGCGACAAGGCCAAGGTGACGTTCCGGGCCTTTCCAGGTGAAGTCTTTGAAGGCGACGTCACTTTCATTCTGCACGAGCTCGATATGGCGACGCGTACGGCAAAGGTGCGTATTCAGCTTCCAAATCCAGGTCATCGCATCAAGCACGAAATGTTCGCCGACGTGCAGATCGATACCGAAACGGGCCGCGCCGAGCAGCTTGCGGTTCCAGACTCAGCCCTGATCGACAGCGGCAGGCGGCAGGTCGTGATTGTCGATCTTGGTGATGGCCGCTTTGAGCCGCGCGACGTCAAGACGGGGCTGCGGGGTGAGGGTTACGTGGCGATCAGCGAGGGCTTGAAGGAGGGTGAAAAGGTCGTCGTTGCTTCGAATTTCCTGATCGATGCGGAAAGCAACCTGAAGGCTGCGCTTTCGAGCTTCACCGAAGAAGGGGCATCTGGATCTGACCCGCGATCGCAGCCGCCTTCCCAGCAGCCCGGCGCCGCCCCTGACCACACCCAGCATCAGCACTCCAAGGACGACACCCCATGATCGCGCGCATCATCAAGTGGTCGGCGGGCAATGTCGTCTTGGTTCTGGCCGCAACAGCTCTGCTGACCCTGGGGGGCATCTACGCGGTGACGAAGGTGCCGCTCGACGCCCTTCCTGATCTCTCCGATACGCAGGTCATCGTCTATACCGAGTATAGCGGGCAGGCACCTCAGGTCGTCGAGGATCAGGTCACCTACCCGCTCTCGACCGCGATGCTGTCCGTGCCACATTCCAAGGTGGTGCGCGGGTTCTCCTTCTTCGGCGTGTCGTTCGTCTACGTGATCTTCGACGAGGGGACCGATATCTACTGGGCGCGCTCACGCGTGCTGGAAAATCTGTCATCGGCGTCGCGCGCGTTACCGCAAGGCGTGACGCCTGCACTGGGCCCGGATGCGACCGGCGTCGGCTGGGTGTACCAGTATGTGGTGACGGCAGCTCGCCGAACGCTTGCAGAGCTGCGCACCACGCAGGATTGGCAAGTACGCTTTGCGCTCGCCAAGGCGGAGGGTGTGGCGGAGGTCGCCAGCGCCGGCGGCTTCGTGCGGCAATACTCCGTCATCGTCGATCCGCGCAGCCTGCGGTCCTTCAATATTCCCTTGTCCCGCGTCCGCGAGGCCATCCGCCAATCCAACCTTGATGTGGGCGGCCGCGTCGTTGAGCTTGCAGAAGCCGAGTTCATGGTGCGGGGACGCGGCTACCTCAAGGGCGTCGAGGACATCGAGAGAATTGCCCTCAAGAGCGAAAACGGCACGCCGGTTCTGCTGAAAGATGTGGCGCGCGTGGAACTCGCGCCCGACGAGCGCCGGGGCGTGACGGAACTCAACGGCGAGGGCGAAGCCGTCTCCGGCATTGCCGTGCAGCGCTATGGCCAGAACGCGCTGACGGTCATCGACAGCGTGAAGGACAAGATCACACGGATCAAGGACAGCCTGCCGGACGGTACGTCGATCATTCCGGTCTACGACCGCTCGGATCTCATTCATCGCGCCATTGCGACGCTCAAGTCCACACTGCTGGAAGAAAGCGCCATCGTTGCGCTGGTGTGCTTCATCTTCCTGCTTCATGCCCGAAGCGCGCTGGTCGCAATCCTGACTTTGCCGATCGGTATTCTGATCGCCTACCTGTGCATGTGGCTGCTGGGTATATCGTCAAACATCATGAGTCTCGGCGGGATCGCGATTGCCATTGGCGCGATGATCGACGCTGCGATCGTCATGGTGGAAAACGCTCACAAGCATCTCGAACGCGCGCCCGAAGGCAAGCCACGATCCGAGATCCTTATGGAGGCCGCGTGCGAGGTAGGTCCATCGCTGTTCTTCTCGCTGCTCATCATCACCGTTTCATTCCTGCCGATCTTTGCACTCGAGGCTCAAGAAGGGCTGCTGTTCAAGCCGCTGGCGTGGACGAAGACGTTTGCCATGGCGGCGGCGGCCATGCTGTCGGTGACGCTGGTGCCTGCTTTGATGGTCCTGTTCGTGCGTGGCCGTATCGTGCCGGAGGCGCGCAATCCCATAAACCGGGCGCTGCTTTGGCTCTATCGCCCGGTGATAAAGACGGTGCTGCGGGCCAAGGTGGCGACCATCGCCGTCGCAGCGGGTCTCCTGGCAATCAGCATTTGGCCGGCTTCCAGGATCGGGTCGGAGTTCATGCCGTCCTTGAACGAAGGTACGATCCTCTACATGCCCACGACGCTTCCGGGCTTGTCGATCACCAAGGCGGCAGAGCTGCTGCAGATCCAGAACCGGATCATAAAAACCTTTCCGGAGGTCGAGAGCGTGTTCGGCAAGGCGGGCCGCGCGGCCACCGCCACCGATCCGGCGCCAACCGAAATGTTCGAGACCGTTATCAACCTCAAGCCGAAGGAGGAGTGGCGTGCGGGCATGACCATCGATGCCCTGATCAGCGAGATGGACAAGGCGTTGCAGTTTCCAGGTGTCTCCAATGCATGGACGATGCCGATCAAGGCCCGCATCGACATGCTTGCAACCGGCATTCGCACGCCTGTGGGCGTCAAGGTGATGGGTCAGGATCTGAAGGTTATCGAGCAGATATCACGTGACATAGAGGCCGCCATCAAGACCGTGCCGGGCACCTCCAGCGCGTATGCTGAGCGCATCATGGGCGGGTATTATCTCGATATAGAGCCTGACCGCAGCCAGTTGGCGCGTTACGGATTGAGCCTGGCGGACGTGCAAGAGGTGGTCGCGTCCGCGATCGGCGCGGAGACAGTGACGACGACGGTCGAGGGGCGCGAGCGCTATGCGGTGGTGGTGCGCTATCCCCGCGACATGCGCTCCGATCCTGTCACCATCTCGCGCGAGGTGCTCGTGCCGCTCGCCAACGGCGCATCCATTCCATTGGGGCAAGTCGCCGAGGTGAGCCGGAGGCAGGGACCGGCCTCGATCAGGACCGAGAATGCGCAGCTGTCCGCATATGTGTTCGTAGACGCGCGTGACCGGGATCTCGGCGGCTACGTGGCGGATGCGCAGAAAGCCGTCGCGGAGAAGGTCAACTTCCCGGCCGGATATTACGCCGTGTGGAGCGGACAGTTCGAATACTATGAGCGGGCCAAGAAGCGCCTCGCGATCGTGGTTCCACTGACGCTGCTGCTTATTCTCATGCTGCTCTATTTGAACTTCCGCCGCATGACGGAGACGCTGATCGTGATGCTGTCATTGCCCTTTGCCCTGATCGGAGGACTGTGGCTGATGTGGTGGATGGGGTTCAATATGTCTGTTGCGGTGGCGGTTGGTTTTATCGCTCTGGCAGGCGTCGCCGCCGAAACCGGCGTCATTATGCTCATCTATCTCGACCATGCTCTGGAGGCGCGGCGGACCCGGGCTGTATCGCAAGGGCGTGCGCTCACGCGTGACGACGTTCACGCGGCTGTAATGGAGGGTGCCGTCGAGCGTGTGCGGCCGAAGATCATGACTGTTGTTGCGATCATGGCAGGCCTTCTGCCCATCCTATGGAGCCACGGAACAGGGTCTGAGGTGATGCAGAGAATTGCGGTGCCGATGGTCGGCGGAATGATCTCCTCGACAATTCTGACCTTGATCGTCATTCCTGTGATCTATGCCTTGATCAAACAGCGTGACGTGAAAGTGCCGGATGCGGCAACCGGCAAGCCGGCCACGTTATCACTCATTGAATCTTGAAGCGGGCATTGCAGGCTTGGAGCACGGCGGGAAGATGCGCAAAGACACGCATTCCGATCGAATGGTATTGGTTTTCCATTGGGATGCTGCGGATGATAGGTTGACGGATTAAGCACTATGGCAGAACTGTCCTGACGGTTTACCGTCTAAAGACCGTCTTATCTTATCGTTTGAGTATCGCTACGCGTGGCGAGCGATACGATTTCGTGCCAAGTTATGTTTTATTTGCGAGTTGAAGGATTGAAGGATGAAGAACCCGCACATGACGGACAGTCGAGACAGGATGATAGCGGCCGCTTCCGAGCTGTTTCTGGGCGGCAGCTTTCATAAGATCGGAATTGCGGAGATCTGCGAGGTTGCCAAAGTCAACAAGGGAACCTTCTATCATTTCTTTCCTTCCAAGATAAATCTTCTCCTGGAGGTAATCGACCTTTATGCGCGCGAGGTCGACAAGCAGTTCGCGAGTATCGCCGCTAGCGACGCCCCGCCCTCACCAAGCTGCGCGAGGTTTTCGGCGTGCCTCAGGCGCGCAACATGGCTTGGCAGAAGATGAATGGAGTGGCCCCGGGCTGCTTCATCGGCAACATCATTCTCGAGATGGCCGCAACCGATCCGGTCGTGCGCGAGCGGGTAGAGCGCGCCATCGACACACTGACGCGGTCGCTTCACCCCATTATCGACGAGTATCTGAAGCCGATGGAACTCGAAAATGCAGATGTGCCTGCCGCTGCCGAGTTGCTGATGGGGATGATCCAAGGCGGTCAGGTTCTGGCCAAGGCCCACAACGACCCTCTCGTCTTTGCGCGCTACGCTGACCGCGCCCCCTCCATGCTGATCGCCGCGAGCATGCGGCCGGCCACAGCAGCTTGAATCGCGCGCTCAGCTCGCTGTCGTGAACGCACTGAGCTGCCACCCGTTGACGCTCAGCGCGCAGGGGTCGGGCCAGCAAGCGCAATCTCCGGTAGGCCGCGTGATAGGATCAGGCCCGGCACCGACTTGGTAATGGCACGGGCTGTCGCGCAGGTCCGTTCGAGATCCCAGAGGCGCGCGGCAGCGTCGAGGTTGCTTGCAACCATCAACAAGTCTTCTGCGTGCACGCGGACAGCCGAAGGCAGGGGGTCGAGGCTCTGCGCGCAGCGCGTCTTGGCCCAGGCAAGGACCGCAGCAGGGTGATCGGCAGCCACGAAGCGGGCCGCCGGATCAGACGGGGGCAGCATGGTTATTGTCGTACAGCCGAAAACGGCAAGCGCCAGAATTGCCAGATTGGCTCGGGGGTTTGGCGACATCGGGCGGTGCTCGAATCTCACGGGGCTCCTCGCCCCTCGCGAGAAGAGATCTCAGATCTTTTCAACAGGCGTGTGACAGTCTCCTGCGGCATCCGGGACATCGACGTCCATGGGTTTCCTATGCCCTCCCGTCCAGTTTCGCATTTGCCCGGCCGGCTGCCCTCGAAGCACTGCTTTTGCCGCGCCCGGGGTGGCTTCCCCTTGCTCTATGTTGGTGCTATAGGCCCAGCGACATTGTTCGCCCGTGGGGCGCAAGACTGTGTCGCCCCCAGAAAATCGGAGAAGAATCATGGCTTCGAGCCCCTTCGTGCTCGATTCTGGGTTAGCCCTTACCTTTGATGACGTCCTGCTGGTGCCAGGCCCCTCCGAGGTCATGCCCGGACAGGTGGAGGTCGCCACCAGGCTTACGAAGGCAATCCGCCTTAATATCCCCCTTCTATCCTCTGCCATGGACACCGTGACGGAAGCGCGTCTCGCCATCGCCATGGCCCAGGAGGGCGGCATCGGCGTGATCCACCGGAACCTGTCCATCGATGATCAGGCCAAGCACGTCGCCCAGGTGAAGCGGTACGAAAGCGGCATCGTGCTTGATCCCGTCACGATCAATCCCTCGATGACACTGCGCGACGCGCTCGATCTGATGGCCAAGAAAGGCATCACCGGCGTGCCGGTGGTCGAGAAGGACCGCAAGCTCGCCGGGATTCTCACCAACCGCGACGTGCGTTTTGCCACCGACCTCGACCAGCCTGTCTCCGGGCTGATGACCAAGGGCAAGCTTGTGACGGTCAAGCGCTCGGTCAGCCAGGCGGAGGCCAAGAAGCTGCTGCATCAGAACCGCATCGAGAAGCTCATCGTCGTCGATGACGATTACCGGTGCATTGGTCTTATTACTGTCAAGGACATCGAGAAGGCCGCAAAACACCCCAATGCGTGCAAGGACGAGCAGGGCCGCTTGCGGGTTGCCGCGGCGACGACGGTCGGCGAGGACGGCTTTGAGCGCACCGAGAGCCTTATCGCCGCCGGATGCGATGTCATCGTGGTGGACACCGCGCACGGCCATTCCGCCCGCGTGATCGAGGCGGTGGCGCGTATCAAGAAGAAATCCAACAGCGTGCAGGTCATTGCTGGCAACGTCGCCACGGCGGACGCGACCCAGGCCTTGATCGAGGCTGGTGCGGACGCCATCAAAGTTGGTATCGGTCCCGGCTCAATCTGCACGACGCGCATCGTGGCGGGCGTGGGCGTGCCTCAGCTCACGGCTGTGATGGAGTGTGCGAAGGAAGCCGCGCGCTCCGGTGTGCCCGTGATCGCGGACGGCGGAATTCGCTATTCGGGTGACATCTCCAAGGCCATCGCGGCGGGCGCCTCGTGCGTTATGGTCGGCTCGCTTCTGGCGGGCACCGATGAAGCGCCCGGTGAGACCTACCTCTACCAGGGCCGCACGTATAAGGCCTATCGCGGCATGGGATCGGTCGGCGCGATGGCGCGCGGATCGGCAGACCGCTATTTCCAGGCCGAAGTCCGCGATGCCCTGAAACTGGTTCCCGAAGGCATTGAAGGACAGGTGCCCTACAAGGGTCCCATGGAGGCGGTCGTGCATCAGCTCGTCGGCGGTCTGCGCGCCGGCATGGGGTACCTCGGCGCCAAGACCATCCCTGAGTTCCAGAAGCGCGCCAAGTTCGTGCGCATCTCCAACGCGGGCATCCGCGAAAGCCACGCGCATGGCGTGCTGATCACGCGCGAAAGCCCGAATTATCCCGGCACCGGCGGCTGACGGCTGGAGACCCATTCATGGACGTCGCCATTCTTTATCCTGTCTTCGTGCAGGTCGCGTTGACCTTCGGCCTGCAGGTTTGGATGGGGTTGGAGCGCTACAAGGCCGTGCAGTCCGGCACCGTGAACCGTGGGTCGCATCCGGGTCAAAAGCCCGTTTGGTCGGAGCGTGCAGGCGTCGTCTCCAACGCGTTCCACAATCAGCTTGAAATTCCCGTGCTGTTCTATGCTGTCGTGGCGTTCTCGATGCTCGCCAGCGCCGTCGATGTCCTGATGCTCGCGCTCGCCTGGGCGTTCGTGCTGTCGCGTCTGGTGCATACCTACATCCACACGACCTACAACTATGTTCCGCACCGGTTCCTGGTTTATCTGGCGGGGTCCATCCTGGTCATGGTCATGTGGGTGCGGCTGTTCCTGCATGTAGCCCTTTCCGGCGCGTGATCCATGAAGCAGGGCGCCAGGATCGCAGCAGCGATTGAAATTCTCGACGTAATATTGAACCGCCATCAGCCGGTCGCAACCGCGCTGGCCGATTGGGGCAAGGCGCACCGGTTCGCTGGCTCGGGCGACCGCAACGCCATCGGCGGGCTGGTGTATGATGCCATGCGGCGCAAGAGCTCGATCGCCTGGGCGATGGAAAGCGATGCGCCGCGAGCGCTTGCGCTGGGCGCCGCGGCGGGCGCGCTCGCCATGACGCCCGAAGCGGTCGCGGCCGCGTGTGATGGCGAAAACCATTCTCCGGCGCCCTTGAGCGAAACCGAAGTGCGTGGGCTAACGCGCGGACTTGATGACGCCCCGGAGCATGTACGCGCCAATGTGCCGGAATGGCTTTGGCCAGGCTTCGTCAGAGCGTTCGCTGGCCGTGCGGGGGAAGAGGGCGAGGCGATGAGCCGGCGCGCGCCTGCCGACATTCGCGTCAACAGCCTGAAATCAACGCGAGAGAAGGTGTTGAAGGCGTTGGCAGGCTTTAACGCGGCGGAGACAGCATATTCGCCGCTGGGTGTACGCGTTGCTGCTCCAGTTGGCCCACAGCGCACGCCAAATCTGCAGGCCGAGGCCGCCTTCCAGGCGGGCTGGTGCGAAATTCAGGATGAAGGCAGCCAGATTGCCGCCGCGTTGGCGGAGGCAGGCGCGCGCAAGCAGGTGCTCGACTTGTGCGCGGGCGGCGGCGGCAAGACTCTCGCCCTGGCGGCGGCCATGCAGAACACCGGACAGATTTACGCCTACGATGAAGACCGCATGCGTCTGAAACCGATCTTCGATCGCGTCAAGCGTGCGGGCGTGCGCAACGTGCAGGTTCTGCGGGCGGGTGATAAAAGTGCCTTGAGCGCTTTGGGTCCGCGCTTCGATGTGGTTCTGGTCGATGCGCCGTGTACGGGGACGGGGACTTGGCGGCGCAGACCGGATGCGAAATGGAAGTTGAAGCCCAATAATCTCGCTGACCGTCAAAAACAGCAGCGTGATGTGCTGGGGCAGGCGGCCGCGCTCGTCAAACCCGGCGGACGTCTCGTCTACGTCACATGCTCATTGTTGGCTGAAGAAAACAGCGACCAGATCGCTGCGTTTCTCGCCCACCAGAAGGATTTCGCCAGCGTGCCGTATGCCGATGTGTGGCGCGCGTGCTTGCCGGGCGAGCCGCCCGCGTCTGCCGACGGATCGCTTGAGCATCTCGTTCTCACTCCGGGGATGCATGGCACGGATGGATTCTTCATCGCGATTTTGACACGCGCGTTGCAGACAGACTGACCTCACGCGCTTGCATGTGAGAGGCCGATGCCCGGGCCTGACAACGAAAATCTGATCGCGTCCCTGCGCGATGGGCGCACGGCCGGCTATGCCGTCTACGGCGATCCGGATGGCGCACCTCTGCTTGCTCTTCATGGCGCGCCCGCCTGCCGGTTGATGTTTTCAATCGCCGACAAGGCCGCACGGGCGCGAGGGCTTCGCATCGTGGCGCCCGATCGCCCGGGCTATGGATTGACCCCGCCTGATCGCGATGCGTCCCTAGCCGCGCGGGCGCAATGGCTTGCGCTGTTCGCCGATGCGGTGGGGCTTGAGCGCTTCCGGTTGCTTGGAGTTTCAGGCGGCGCGCCTTATGCGGTGGCCCTTGCGGGGCTGATCCCCGGTCGCGTGAGTAGCCTTGCGCTGGTGTCACCCATGGGCCCGGTCGCCGAATACCAATCGTCCGCAAGCGGTGTAGATCATCCGCTCGCGTTTTCTCACCGCCGGCTCTTCCTGCATACCAGCGGGCGTCTGTGGGTGACAGTACCGGCGGGCGGCTTGCTGGGTGTGCTCGTGCGCATCGCGCCCGAAGCCTTCTTAAGGCTTGGCACACGCTTTTTTGGCGGCGCGGATGCAGCACTTTTTTCTCGACCCGAGGTCAAAGCCTATTTCACGTCCATGCTGCGCGAGGCCTTTCGGCAAGGTGCATACGGTGGCACGTCGGATCTGGCGATCTACGGCCGCCCTTGGAATGTGGACTTCAAGCGCGTGAACATGCCGGTGATCGTGTGGCAGGGAACGGACGACAGGATCGTGCCACCCCAGGCAGCACGGTATCTGGCAGGGCTGCTTGCGCAGTGCTCCTACGTCCCGATCAAGGGTGCGGGCCATTTCTGGGTGTTGGGACATATCTGGGACGCCATAACCGCTATTCGTGAATTGCCGCATTAGCCTCATCAAGTGGGCCCGCTTCCACTGCGCCAGTTCCTGCCGGTTTAGGCCCGAGGCCGGTGGAACATCCGCTTTTCCCCGCTCTTTCCACGCATTTGCCGCGGCAAAACAGGTTGTCCATTGGCACCACCTTGACCGTGCACCGGGAGGGTGGTCTATCGCCCCAAGTCGTAACTTCCTGACCTGTCCTCTTGCTATTTCAGGATCGAGCCCGCGCCCCATGACAGATAGCGTCCTCATTGTCGACTTCGGCAGCCAAGTCACGCAGTTGATTGCACGACGCGTGCGCGAGGCCGGTGTCTACTGCGAGATTCATCCCTTCCAGAACGCTCAAAGCGCGTTCGAGAAACTGCAGCCGAAAGCGGTGATCCTGTCGGGAGGCCCCGCCTCGGTTACGGACGAGGCAAGCCCCAGGGCGCCCGCCGTTGTCTTCAGCGCTGGCATTCCCGTGCTTGGCATCTGCTATGGGCAGCAGACCATGGCGGCGCAGCTCTCCGGCCACGTCGAGAGCGGCCACCATCGCGAGTTCGGCCGCGCGCTTCTTGAGGTTACGCGCGACAGTCCGTTGTTTGAGGGCGTGTGGAGCAAGGGCGAGCGCCATCAGGTCTGGATGAGCCATGGCGATCGCGTCACGCAGTTGCCGGGCGGCTTTGAGGTCATCGCGACGAGCGAGAACGCGCCGTTCGCCGCCGTCGCCGACGAGAGGCGCCGCTTCTACGCCGTACAGTTTCACCCGGAGGTCGTGCACACGCCCGATGGCGCGCGGCTGCTGTCCAACTTCGTCCATCGCATCGCGGGCCTCAAGTCCGACTGGACGATGGCGGCCTACCGCAAGGAGATGACCGCGCGCATCCGTGCACAGGTGGGCAAGGGACGTGTCATCTGCGGCCTGTCAGGTGGTGTCGACAGTGCGGTGGCGGCCGTGCTCATCCACGAAGCGATCGGCGATCAGTTGACATGCGTGTTCGTCGATCACGGCCTGATGCGTCAGAGCGAGGCGCAGGAAGTTGTCGGCTTGTTTCGCGATCACTACAACATCCCTCTCGTGCATGTGGACGCCTCTGAGCAGTTTCTGACCGCGCTCGCCGGCGTGTCCGATCCCGAGACCAAGCGCAAGATCATCGGCAAGCACTTCATCGAAGTGTTCGAGGCCCAAGCCAAGACGATCGGCGGTGCGGAGTTTCTCGCGCAGGGCACGCTTTATCCCGATGTGATCGAGAGCGTTTCGTTTACGGGCGGGCCGTCCGTCACGATCAAGTCCCACCACAACGTCGGCGGATTGCCGGAGCGGATGAACATGAAGCTCGTCGAACCGCTGCGTGAGCTCTTCAAGGATGAGGTGCGCGCGCTGGGACGCGAACTCGGATTGCCGGAGGCCTTCGTCGGGCGCCATCCTTTTCCCGGTCCCGGCCTTGCCATCCGTATCCCCGGTGAGATCACCCATGAGAAGCTCGAGATCTTGCGCAAGGCGGATGCGATCTATCTCGACGAGATCCGCCGCGCGGGGCTTTACGATGCCATCTGGCAGGCATTTGCCGTTCTCCTGCCGGTGCGCACCGTTGGTGTGATGGGTGATGGACGCACGTACGACCACGTCCTGGCGCTGCGCGCGGTGACGTCGGTCGACGGCATGACGGCGGATTTCTTTCCCTTCGATATGGGCTTCCTCGGGCGCGCGGCGACGCGGATCATCAACGAGGTGCGCGGCATCAATCGCGTCGTCTATGACGTGACATCTAAGCCGCCGGGCACCATCGAGTGGGAGTAAAAAATATACGTCAACACTTTGATATTGAACAGTATTTTATTTTCAAATTTGATGCAAACTTTCCCCTTCTGGATTGATTTCTAACGGTTTTTCCTACAGACTGACGAACGTTCTTACAGATATTCGGGCATTACTGTGGGTCATAAATCTCAGGCGAGAACATCGCGTGTAACCAACACGCATGAGATACTGGGTGGCAAGGCACTAATTTTGCGAACTGGGGCGTCCGGAGACGTTTGGCAGTTCCGTATGTGGGTGCCTGAAGAGAAGAAATACGTTCGAAAAACCCTCAAAACCCGAGACCTCGAAACTGCGATTCAACGGGCAGAAACGCTCTATCTGCAACTGTACAGCGATATCGCATCGGGGAAGAAACTCTTTGGCATCCGTCTGGGGGAACTGATCGAACAGTACCTCAAGTGGCGGCAAGAGGACGTGAAAGGTGGCAGCATCACCGCGGGTCGCCTAGTCACAATCACGTCGCAACTAAAGCACCTGCGACAGTACAAGGGCGATGAAACACGACTCTGCGAGTTAGATCGCCAGTCGCTTTACGACTATGCGCAGTGGCGAAGAACTCACAACATTGGTGTCCAAGATGTGACGTTGAGGAACGAAGAAGTCACCATCAATCACATGATGAAGTACGCTTATCGTCAAGGGTACGCCCACTTTGATCGCTTCGAATTCCCCACGATAAAAATACGAGAGGTGGTTCGCCGGGACACTTTTACACTTGAGGAATATGACGAACTGATCAAATTCCTGCGTTGTTGGACTTCGGCGAAAGAAGCGCCGACCGAGGACGTTCGCAACGTCCGCCTCATGATAAAGGACTGCATTCTTGTTGCTAGTAACACGATGCTTCGCGTCGGGGAACTTTGGCAACTTCGATGGTCAGATATTTCAAGGTACGAGAACGTTCGAGATGAAACCGGCAGACCTGTAGTTCTAGTCACCCTGAAAGTTCGATCTGAAACGGCAAAAAACAGGAAGTCCCGTCTCATTACATGCAGAGGCGGTGAATATTTCAAGAGACTCCAGGACCGCACTGAAGCGCAGCGCAAGCGGTCAAGACGCGTCGTCGAGCGTAACGATTATGTGTTCTGCGGAGATCGCGGTAGCGATCGAATTTCAAGGAAGAAATTTTATGATGCGTGGTCGGAATTAATGACCGGCATCGGTCTTGATTACAAGAAGCGCAATCTCACGTGGTATTCACTCCGTCACTTCGGGATCACGTGTCGCTTGAAAGCAGGTGCATCGGTATTCGATGTCGCCAAAATCGTTGGAACAAGTGTTTACTTCATTGAACAGCATTACGGACACTTTGATCAATCGATGGCGAGGACCGTCGCCCTGAAGAATTTTGTCGTTTCAAAAGAGGGAATAGCAACAGAGGAGGGTATGGGTGACTAGGAAGCGCCGAGTAGCGATTTACGCACGAGTCTCGACCAGCAACCAGACGGTCGAGAATCAGATTTATGAGTTGCGCGAGATTGCAAACCGACAGGGTTGGCAGATC
>JAEUME010000015.1 GCA_016793445.1 Hyphomicrobium sp.
CGGATGAGGCGTTACGGTTTGCGGTGGGCCAACGCGACTCGGGTGGCACGGTATGGTGCTATCCGCAGATGCGGCATCCTCCTCTGTCATCCCGGCCGCAGCGGCATCGCGCAGCGAGGACGCGCAGAGCCGGGACCCAGGGTCACCTACGGCGTCGCTGCTGCAAGCCAAAGCGCCCCTTTGCAGCGCATGCTGGAAAGGGATGATTTCCGCCACGGCGAGGCTTCGCGTGTCTGTCGCGCGCGACGCCTCGCGCCAGTCCCAGTTCTCCGGCGGCAGGGCGATGAAGATGCAGCCTTGCGCGTAGGTGGCGACGTCGGCGAGAAAAAGCTGACACTTGCCTTTTTCCGCACGCCCCTGCCCCAGGGAAAGCAGCCGGCACAGACGGCCATAGGCCTTGCGGTCTGTCGGGTAGCACAGCAGGCTTGGCGCGTCCTCCAGATCGAGCCGCACGCCGATAACAAGGCGCAGATTTGCATCCTTGGCGGCTATGTGGGCACGCACCACGCCGGCAAGGGTGTTGCGGTCGGTGACGGCGATGGCCGCAAGACCCAGCGCCTTGGCCTGCCCGGCCAGTTCCTCGGCGTGCGAGGCGCCCCGCAGGAAGGAGAAGTTGGAGGTTATGTTCAGCTCCGCATAGGTCATGGCTAGCAAAACAGCCCATGCAGGAACCAGCGTGGGGGAACGGCCTCCTGCGCATTTTCCTCTTGCGCGCCCCCGAACAGGCCATGACGGAACACCCAGTAGGCCGCGCCGCCTTCGTCCTCGATCTTGTAGTAGTCGCGTATGCGCGCAGGCCTGGCGCCCGGCACGCCGATCAAGCGCCACCACTCAGGTGCGATGCGCTGTGGACCTTGGGCCCGCGCGACGCGCCGCTCCACGCGCCGCCAGACGAAGCGGGCAGGTGGACCATCGGGGACTTCAGCGACAACGTCGATGGGCTCCGGCCTCTCCAGCAGGAACGGCGGACGGCGCGGACCTTGGCCTTGGCCATGAGACCATGGAGCCGCGTCATGGGATGAAAGATGGGAAGGCGGTTTGCCGCGCGCCGCGGACGCTGGCGCGGCCCCTGCCGCAGACCGGACGGCCGCAATCCGCGTTTGGCTGCGCTCGGGCACATGGGAGGCATGGGCCGCAAGCACGCAGACCGCCTTCTCGCCAAGCCGGTTCGACAAGGCATCGATGAGCGGACCAGGATCATAAGCCGCCGCACCCTCCTCGGCAAAGCCGGGCTGCGTACCCTTGAGCGGGCCCACTTGCGTTGCTTCGATCGAGACCAGATCGATACCGAAGCCCGCGTCGATCTTCTCAAGCTTTGGCGACAGCAGCATTGTGAAATGCGCGCCATCGTTGCTGTACGCGCGCATCCTCGTACCTGTAACGCCGGCCGTGCCGTCGGCGCGGTAGTAGCGCAGCAATAGCGCGCGTGTACCCATGTCCTTGTCCTTCAAGGCGCTGGCCAGCTCATCACACAGTTCGTCGATCACGCCTTCGAGCGGCTGCGAGGAAATCAGCGGCTCGGGGAAGGTGCGGCGCGCGATGAACGGCGCACGCGCAAAGAATGGAATAAGCGGTTCGGCGGCGCGGCCCAAGGCCTGATCGAGACGCGACAGCACGCGCTGCGCCACATCATTGGAAGCGAAGCGGTGAGCCAGGCTGATGCGTGGAATAGGATAGAGGTCGCCGATGCGCCGCAATCCCAGACGCTTCAGAAGAACGGCGCAATCATCATCGAGCCGCAAAGCATCGACCGGCTGCCGCTCAAGCGCCGCGCGCGTCTCCCCTGGTGCAACAATCCGCCACCCCGGCCTGTCCGGGATGCCGAAGCGCGCCAGGGCGAAGGCCGCGCCGTAGGTATCCGCGAGAGCCGCGCAAGCTGGAATGCCAAGATCGTCAAGCCGGTCAATGAGGTCTCCCATGAGACCCTCTTCGCCGCCGTAGAGATGCGCAACGCCCGTGACGTCGGCCCAGAAACCGTCTTCCTGATCGTGTCCGCGGCTCGGGCCATAGCGACCCGCCCATTGCCCGAGCTTGAACAGCACCCGCGCATCCTCGGAGCGATCTCCCGGGCGCACGCGCAGGGAGGGCAGCGCGGCGCGCGCATCGGTGAGCGCCATGCCCGGCGCGATCCCTTCACGCGCAGCCGAAGCATTGACCGCGGTAATGACGACGCCGCGAGAGCCCGCAAGATCGACGAGCGCAAAAGGCGCATCCTCAGGAACCGTATGCGGCTCGGCGCGGGCGAGCCGCACCATGGGCCAATTGGGTAGCCAAACCGAAACGAAACGTTTCATCACACCACTCCATGACAAAAGGCGCAGCATCCATGCTCTGCGGACGCCCGCGGCAGCGTTCCAGAGCGACCTTGAAGCGGGCCTTGCCCGGCGCTTTGCAATCGAAAGGGTGCTGCCCGCTTTGCGCGACCGCGACACGCCAGCGTGTCGCGGTCGCCGCCGCACCGGACGCGGCCGGATGCGTTGCAAGAAGGCAGGGTGTGCGGCGCGCAGCGGCAGCAAGGCTCAAGCGGCGCGCGCCATTGAGATCCACATCCTTGATCACGCCGGCCGCTAATGCCAGCCGGCCCGACTTCAAACCTTCCTCAAGCGCAGTCAGCGCTTCGGATTGGCGCGGCGTCTCGACGAGGAGGACACGGGCTGGGTCTATGCCCATGTGCGCCAGCCCCTGCAGCGAGAGCTGGCCAAGCTCACTGGAAAACGGCTGCGGCCAACACCACAGCATCATGGCGTCTTTGCTTCCCGGCCCCTTAAGCTGATTGAGACGCAACGCGGCCAGACGCAGCGCAAAACCCAGCCCCGCCATCCAATCCCCTGCCGACGCACTGCCTGCCGAACCCGCAGGCTTGATTTCATGCACCCCGGCGAGCGACAGCCCGCACTCCGGCAACAGCGCGTCCGCCGCGGCGCAGCCAAGCCACCAGCCATCGTCCTGCAAAGCAGTCCGGGTGCTTGGCCCAGCCGGCGAAGCGCCCAGCATGGGCCTTTCGAGATTTGCGATCGTCGCGCGCAAAGCTTGGAGAAGCCGGTCCCGGTCACCCCCTCCCCTTGCCGGAACGGCAGAGGGGAGATCCGCCGTTCCGGCCGGCCCGGCAAAGCCGGACCTGCGAGACCCGCGCGGGGGCAGCAGGGAGAAGGGGGAGTGAGCCGCCGGTTCCACGAGAGACGCCTCGCTTACAAGGAGAGAAAAGACCCTCGGGGCATTCCTAAACACCGCGAGAAGTTCTGTTTTTGTTCTATACCTCGCCCACTCATTGCGTCAAGCAAAAAGAACACAACAGGAACAATCTCAACAAGACCGGGATTTAGTCACGCTGCCTGCAAAATTGTCTGCAATCTCATTATTTTGGGATGACTGAGCGATCGCGTGGAATAGGCGCATTCATGACACGAGTGTGGCTTCCCTGCTCTGCCGCGAATAACGGGACTGGTATATACGCAGTGTTCACCATCGTTGCGCAGGATGACGTTCTTCATCTGCGCCCCATGGTTTCCGAACAAGGAGCATCCCCCGATGACCTTTCGTGCACGTCTCAATTCGTTTGCCTGTGCTGCCGTGGCGGCGCTCGCCGTCACTCTTTTGCCGCACGCAGCAAGCGCTCAGGGATTCGATTTCCTGTGGGGCGGAACAGAAGAATTTGGCGGCGGCCGCGGCGTCGTAAGCTTCAACCCGCAATACAAGCCCGGCGAGGTCATCGTCTCGTTTTCCGACCGCCGGCTGTATCTCATCACCCAGCCCGGACAGGCAATCACTTACCCCGTAGCCGTCCCCACCGGCGAAGCCCGCTGGCAAGGCACGACTTTCGTGTCCAACAAGCGCGTGAACCCGCCGTGGACACCGACGCCTGAAATGGTCGCCAAGAACCCCCGCCTGCCGCGTTGGGTGCCCGGCGGCCACCCGATGAATCCGCTTGGCGTGCGCGCCCTGTATCTGGGCTCCTCGGCTTACCGGATTCACGGCACAGATGCGCCGTGGACAATCGGTCAGGCCGTTTCCCATGGCTGCATCCGCATGCTCAACGAGGACGTGCTCGATCTCTATCCGCGCGTCCCCGTCGGCGCCCGCGTGCTGGTGACGTGGCAGCACTTCAACACCTCCAATGTTGCGATGAGTTCGCCGGCGTCCTCACCGCGCAAGAAGCCGTCGGGTGGCAGCCTGTTCTTCTTCGATGATCCCTCGGAGAAGCCGACGCGCCCCGTCGCGCGCAAGAGCTATCGCTCCAGCGTCCAAACCTCTGCGGCTGCCGAATAAGGCGCCGATCGACTTCCGGTAAAAAGAAAAGCGGCAAGCCATGCTTGCCGCTTTTTTATTTGTAACGCGCCTGCCCAAATCTGCCGATAAGCTACTTGATGAACTCAGAGCATTTGACAGGTGGATCGCGGCCCCAGGGCATGATCAACACATATGGATGTATAGCCGATTGCAATCTCATGGACTCACTTCCTTCTCCCGCGGGGAGAAGGTGCCCCGAAGGGGCGGATGAGGGGGCTGTCGCAATTCAGCGGCGCCTGCCAAAGTCCCTCACCTGTCGCTTCGCGACGTCCTCTCCCGTTCCGGGAGAGGAAAAGTGGCTCCGTATGATCGGAAAATGCGCTAGCGAGGCGGTAAAAGAGGTGGCCTGAGCTTCAAGGGACCGGAGAGGTCCCCAGACATGCGACGAGATCGTGCGACAGAGCGCGCATCAGCGTGTCATAGAGTTGCGGGCCGGGATCCAAGGTCTGTCCCTCCGGATCGAGCGTGCCGGTTCGCGCGCCGGTGTCTTCCGTTACGGCTGACAGGAGCTTGGGCTGGAACGTCGGCTCTGCGAACACGCATCCAGCCTTCAATTCACGTATCTTGGCGCGCACCTCAGTCAGGCGCTTTGCGGACGGCTGCTGATCCGGACTGACCGTGATCGAGCCCACCGCCGATAGATCGAAGCGCTTCTCGAAGTACTGATAGGCGTCGTGGAAGACGACGAAGGGTTTCTCTCGCACGCTCTTCAGGTCCTTTGCGATGTCGGAGCTGAGTGCATCGATGCGCGCGCGCGCCCTCTCAGCGTTGGCCTGGAACGCCTCCTTTTTATCGGGCCACTTTTTGCTCAACACGTCAGCCACGGCCTTGACGATCACCTTGGCGTTGTCCGGGTCAAGCCAGATGTGCGGATCCTTGGCCTCGTGATCATGGCCCTCGTGGTCGTCTTCGTCGTGACCGGCATGCGCTTCATGCGCTTGACCCGCGTGGGGTTCATGGGCGTCATGATCTTCTTCGTGATCGTGGTGATGGGGCTCGAACGTGCCGGTCTGGCGCAGGTCAAGCAGCTTGATGCCGAGGCGATCATCGGCCAGCGTCAGCAGCGAAACGGATGGCGGCAGACCCTCGACAAGCTTGCGCGTGAAGGGCTCGAGCTCATCCGATACGCGGATAAAGACTTCCGCCTTGGCGATCGCGCTGGCGCTGGACGGCTTAAGCGTGAACGTGTGCGGGGAGGCGTTGCCCTCGACGATGAGGACCGGCGTGCCAATCCCCTCCATGACCTGGCTCACCAGCGCATGAACCGGCTTGATCGTCACGACGACACCGTGTTGGTCCGCTGCTTGCGCCAATGACGCTGCCGAAGATCCCGCGCCCAGCACGGCAGCCAATGCGGCCTGCCTCGCAAAAGCCAATGCGGTGCCAAGGCGCATCAATCCACTCGGCTCCATCCCCTTACTCCCGTCGGCACGTCTGTCTCGGAAATTGCGTTCCATCCCGGAAGCCCGCACAGCGGCCCGGCTCCGCAACGCACGGCCCTCGAGCATTTCGTATGTTATAACAACCGATTTGACAAGAGAAGTTTCTGGGGCCGCCGCAGCAGCTGACAGACGGCCATTCAAATCGTTTTGTGGTCCCGGTGTCGCCGTGCCGCCATCTTCCTGGGGCGTAGAACGAGGCTTGAGGCGCACCCAATGCACAATGTCGCGGAGCAGCGTACACTGGGACACTGAAAGGGAGAATCATATGCGGAACAGATTGTTGGGTGCTGTCATGGCGCTCCTGCTTGGTGTGAGCGCGCTCGCCCCGGCCGCGCACGCGCATCCGCATGTCTGGATCACCTATGAGACGACGGTGGTCTACGAGAATGGCGCAGTGACCGGCTTCGAGCACGTCTGGACGTTCGACGACATGTATACGGCCATGGCGATCCAGGGCTTGGATAAAAACGGCGACGGCGTCTACACGCGCGAGGAGCTCGCTGAACTCGCCGAGGTCAACATGCAGGGCCTGAAGGATTTCGACTACTTCACCTTCGCCAAAGTCGGTAATGCCGACCAGAAGATGGCCTCGCCGAAGGACGCCTGGCTCGAACACAAGAACGACATCCTGAAGCTGCACTTCCGTCTTCCGCTCGAAAAGCCCGTTCCCGCCGACGCCAAGGACTTCACCTTCGCGGTTTACGATCCGTCGTTTTTCATCGCGTTCGAGCCCGAAAAAACCGATCCCATCAAGCTCGCCGCCGGCGCGCCGGAAGGCTGCAAGGCGTTCATCGTTCAACCAAAGACCGATCAGGCCAGCGATGATCTCAAGGCTCAACTCCTCAACGACTCCTTCGCGCAGGAGCTGGGTCAGACCACCAACATCGGTGTTGGCTTCACACCAACCGTTTCCGTAACCTGCGGAAAGTCATGACGTCATGAAACGCCATTGTGCGGCGATCCGTACACTCGTCGTGGTCATGCTCGCAGTTTTGACGTGCGGCATCGCCGATGCGCAGCAGAAGGCCAGCCCCTTCGCCCTGCCACAGGGTCAGCAGCAAAACACGTCTCCCGTAGCCGCCGAGCCTCCCGGCATCATGGCTCAGGCGTGGACCTGGCTTTTGACGCAGCAGTCACGCATGAACCGGGACATGGCCGGCGCCGTGAAGGATCTCAAGTCGGGCGACCCGATGCGCGCGGCCGGATTGCTCATCCTCATTGCCTTCCTCTATGGCGTGCTGCACGCGGCAGGGCCAGGACACGGCAAAGCGGTCATCTCGTCTTATGTCCTGACCAACGAGGAGACCGTCCGGCGTGGTATCGCGCTGTCGTTCCTGTCGGCACTCTTCCAGGCCATCTCTGCCATCGTTTTTGTTGGCATTTTCGCGATCATCCTCAATCGCACCAGCATGCAGATGCGGGCCAGCGAGGCCTTGCTTGAGTCTTTCAGCTGGGGATTTGTCGCGCTCATCGGCGCTGTCATGCTGTACCGCCAGTTGCGGAGCGTGTTCTTGCGGCCCGCACGAATCCCGGCGGTTGCAACCCATATGCACAGCCATGAACATGCCCACTTACCCCACGATCACGATCATGCCGGCGGGTGCGATCATCACGATCACCACCATGCGAGCACCGCACATGCGCCGCCCGCGCATGATCTGCACGGCGTGTCACCCGTACATGTCCACGGCCCCGATTGCGGCTGCGGGCACAGCCACATGCCAGACCCGAAGGATCTTCAGGGTGCCTGGTCGTGGCGCAAGGCGCTGCCGCTGGCGCTATCGGTTGGCATCCGGCCATGCACCGGCGCATTGCTGCTGCTCATCTTCGCCATGAGCCAAGGCATGTGGTGGGCGGGCGTGCTCGGCACGCTTGCCATGGCGCTCGGCACCGCGCTCACCGTGTCGGTACTTGCCACGCTTGCCGTCTCATCGCGCGACCTCGCTGTGCGGCTTTCCGGCGAGGGCAGCCCGTGGGCGTGGCGCATCCAAACCCTGGCTGGATTTGCCGGAGCCAGCCTCGTGTTCATCCTGGGATCGGCTTTTTTCATCGCCTCGCTGAACGGCGGCTCTCCGCTGTAACCAATCCGGAACGCGGGTTAACCAGCGATTAAGATTTGCCCCGCCTGTGCACCCTTGAGCGGATAGATTGCCCTTTAGCTGCGCCGCATGGCGCGCTCAGCAAGCCCGCTTTTAGGAAAGTCCTACAGCGTATGCGCCGCTCTTATCTGACCCTTGCCGCTCTGTTCGCATTCGGGCTTTGCGAGGCCGTCGATGCCGGCCTCGACGTTGAAGCTCCAATCCCCGCGAACGGCAACATGGAGCTTGTGGTGATGGAAGCGCCCGGATGCGTTTACTGCACCCTGTTCCGGCGCGATGTGCTGCCGGCCTACACGGCGTCGCCGAGGGGCAAGGATCTTCCCATCCGCTTCGTGGACATCAACGACGAAGCCGCCAGCGCAATCGGCATAGACTACCCCGTGGATATCGTGCCGACCTTTGTCGTCTTGAAGAACAACAAGGAAGTCGGCCGCATTCCTGGCTACACGGGCCCAGAGTTCTTTTTTCACACCATCAACTACCTTCTTTCCACCGCACCTTGAACGCATATCGTTTGTCATAACCGTGCCGATCGGCTTTGATCGGGCGCGGATGACCGTGCGCGCCTTGCGGCGCGCGGTGTGCAGCGAGGTGCCAACCATGGATCGCCGTTCCTTCATCGCCACCGCGAGTGCCGCGACCGCGCTGGCGTGCGCGAGCCCGATGAGGCCTGCACACGCATGGGCAGGCCTGCGCGCCACACCAACGCAGCGCACGCAAGAACTCATGCTGGCGTGCCCGTCGCCGGAAAGCGCGGCTGGGCTGTTTGATGAGGCGTGTGTGCTGGCTCGTGACCTTGAGCGGGCCTTAGAGGCCCGTGTCAAAATCGACGTCGTTTCCGGCCCACAAGGCTCGATCGAGTCGATCGCGGGCAAGGGCGCCGATCTCTTCTACGGTCCCGAGCAGGCCAATGCGGCCCACGTGCCCGCATTGGCCTTCGTAGCCGGGTTGCCCGGCCGCCTCGCAATGGATGCGCGAGGATTTCGCATATTCATGGAACAGCACGGCGGCAGCGCGCTGTGGGCTGAAGCCCTTGAGGGTTATGGCGTGACCCCCATCTACGCCGGCCACGCGGGCGAAGCCCCTGTGTTGTGGTCGCGCGTATCGCTCAACACCCTCTCAGGGCGAAGCGTTGCAACAAGCGGATTGAATGCCCAGGTCGTCGCAGGGCTTGGCGGTGCACCCGTTCCTCTCTCATCCGGCGAGACCGCATCGGCACTCGGCTCGGGGCGCACCGACGCCGTCGAGATCGCGACCCTGACCCAAGCGATCGCGCTGAAGATCCCTCAGCTGGCGCGATACGCCGCGCGCGCGCCGCTGGCAGATCATGCGGGTGCTCTTTCGCTGTCTGTGAACACCCGCGTCTGGAGGAACTGGACCCCACAGATGCGCGAGGCGGTTCTCTCCAGCGTTCGCGATTATTCTCTCCGGCGCGAAAGGCACGACGCACACAGCGCCGCGATCTTACAGCAGGCGATAGCGCAAGCTTACGGTACGATCTATTATGACTGCAAAGACGCGCCACGCGTTCGCCGTGTGGGCGAAGCGGTCGTTGCCGAGCTCGCCGGATCGAGCGAACAAACCCGTCAATTCAATGACGCTTACATGGCCGCATGCAGTCAGGTGAGGCTGGCCTAGATAAACTGAAACCATGCATATGAGCCAATGAACACAGTTTAGGTTTGCTATCGGCAAACTCATAACTTAGTCAGCCACTAATAGTTGCTCCGCTGTCGCCCCAATTGGCGGCGACAGCCGCTAACTCATTTCGCCAATCAAGCCCCATAGGCAGGGGCCATGGCGCCGGTGGGTCATACCGCCTAGAGGCCGGTGCGCCATACCGCATAGAGCATTCGTGCTCACGGAGGAGGTAAATGACTAAGAATTACGTAGACGAGATCAAGCGGTACCAGCCTCAGGTCAACGAGAAGGCTGTCGCGGCCATCGTCAAGCATCTAGGGATCGCGCTCAAGAGTCCCGATGCCTCCATGGTATCGTGCTCCAGCAAGGATGAGCTTGCTCGCGTGCGCGAAAGCTGGCTGAAGAAAAAGCTCGCCATGACGGCCGATGATGCCACACTCGACAAGTTCATCGCCGACGTCTGCTCAGCCATGAAGGGCGACAGCAAAAAATCGCGCGTGACCTTCTATTATCTGCTGGCAGAAAAGGTGGGAAAGCTCGCCTCGCTAGGTTGAACATGCCATCCCAGGTTCAATAAGGGATCGCGGAGCCGCCAGGCTGCCTACGGTTTCCGCGAGCCCGCACCGGGACGGCAGGCGGCGCCGGGTCAAATTGACCGTGTACGGCCCCTTCTGCGTAACCTTTTGAATTCTAACAAGGTATACACGCCCTTCAAATGTGGTAGTGTGCGGCAAGATTTTAGCCGCCCGGTTCAGCCAGCCACTTATTCAGGATTATGGACCCCCGCGCCATGAATGCGCCCTCCTTCGACGACCTCCGCGCCAGTGGACGCGACCTTTCGGATGAAAAGATGGAGCAGGTCCGCGAACTGCTATTCGGTGATGCCATTCGCGTCTTTGAGGCGCGCCTGCGGCAGTTGGAAATGCGCCTCAGCGACCTCGAAACAGGGCTGGGGCGACAACTCAACACCGTCGAGGCGCGGCTGCAAACGCTTGCAGGTTCGGCCGAGGCTGACCGCCGTGCTGCGTTCGAGGCGCTCGCACGCAGCATCTCGGATCTGGGCGAGCAGGTGCACCGCATTTCGCGAGGTTGAACATCCCGCCTCCCGCCGGAAGCGACCCAGACTCATGGTTCACAAGTTCTAGAAGAAGCCCATGTCGCAATCCGTCAACCGCTTGAAGGAGCTTCTGTTCGAGCCCGAGGCCCAGGCCCTGGCCGAGCTGGATCGCCGTGTCACGCAGATCGACTTGCGCGAAAGTCAGGAACGCGAAGTGTTGCGCGCCCAGATCGGATCGGTTCTGGAGCGCGTGGGAAGCACCGAACAGTTCACCCAAAGCGTGGCGGAGACCATCGATGAGGCGCTGCGGCGCGCTGAGGTGAAAAAACACTCGCAGCTTTCGCTTTCGATCGCGCCTCTCGTCGTCACCACCATCAAAGCCGAATTGAAGAACAGTCAGGATGAGATGGTTGAGGCGCTCTATCCGATCACCGGACGCCTCGTGAAGGCCTACGTGGCAAGCGCCATCAAGGATCTCACCGAGGAGATGAACCGCCGGCTCGAGATGAACCCGGTCATGCTGCGCCTGCAAAGCCTGATGACCGGCCGCTCGGTCGGAGAGCTTGCCCTCGCCTCGACTCAGGATTTCCATATTCTGGAGCTGTTTCTCATTCGCCGCGGGTCCGGCGAACTCATCGAGCATTGGCCGCAGACGGCCAGCGGACGCGAGCATCTGATGAGCGGCGTGCTTGCCGCGGTCAATGCCTTCGCCAATGAGGCTTTATCTGCCGACGAGGGCACGCTGCGCCAGATCGATCTTGGCGAAGAGACCGTGTATCTGCGCGGCTCACAGCTCTATCTTCTGGCCGCAAAGTGCTCCGGCACCGCCCCCAAACGGATCGAGCAGACGCTTGACGATGCGTTCCTTGATACAATTGAAAAGGAACTTTACGAACAGGCCGACGGAGAAAGCGAAGCGCACCTGCACGGACAGTTGCTCCAAGACCTGGGCAACGAACTGACCTCGCGCGTCGAGGCGCAGACGTCGGCGCTCCGCAAGCCCTCGGGCAATCCGGTGAAGACATTGGCCATCATGATCCTCTTGCCGCTTCTGGCATGGGTTGGATGGTCCTATTGGGTCCACTATGCCAACGCGCGAACGCGCCAAGCCGCCGCCAGCGTCATCGCCAGTACATCTGCCATGCAGGGATACCCAACGCACCTGGAGGCGAGCGCGGTGGGCCAAACCTTGCGAATCTCTGGCCTTGCGCCCTCGCAGAGCATCAAGGCGGACATCATCTCGCGTATCGGTCAAGCACTCCCCACGGTGCACATCAACGATGAGCTGGCCGTGGTGCCGGGAAGCGATATCGCGATCCCCGACACAGCTCCCGAGATCAACAAACTCCAGACCAATCTGGCGGATCTCAAAGCCAGCGTCACGCTATCGGCGATGCGGCGGTCCGCCGAACGGGCGACCCATCGCGTGGCCCTCGCAGCCCGCGACATCAGCCAATCCGCCAACGCCACCCAAGGCGAAGACAAGCGCGCCTTTTTGAATACGACGGTATCGGAACTCAATGCACTGTCGAAAGATCTGGCCGACTTGAAAGCGCGCCTAGCCGATCCGTCGGCGCTAGCAGCAGCGCAAGTGGAGAACCTTCACGCCGGCATCGACGCAATCGGCACGCGCATCGCTCAAACAAACGAGGGGCTGGCCGGACTGATTGGTGCAGCTCAGGAAGGCGACGAGGCTGTGCGCACATCCGATCCGGCGGCGGCGGCCGAGGTCATGATGGCCAACGCCGAACGATTGTCGGCTCTGACATCCGCGGTGCTCGCGGCCAATGCCATCAAAATTCCCGAGCCCAAAGTCGTCGTTCAGCCCGCGCCCGTAGACGCCCGCACGCGGCTCGCCACGTTCACGGACCGCCACGCCATTTTCTTCACCAATGCGGCAGAGTACCGGGACCGGGCCGCCGTAGAGCGCATACTCGATGAGCTGGCGTCTCTGGTGCGTGAGGCCAACGCGCCGATGCGCGTCGTTGGCTATACCGATGAAGTCGGCAACTCGCCGGGCAATGCGGCCATTGCTTTGGCGCGCGCGGAGAAGGTGCGTCAGGATCTCGTTGCCCGCCAGGTGCCCGCCAACTTGCTCATAGCCCTGGGACGCCGGAATGCGCAGGACATCAGCCCTGCGCAAGGGCCCGATAGCCCGAACCGCCGCGTGGTGTTCGAACTGGCCTACGAGGGTGAGGCGCCGCAATGAGCGCGCGCAAGGTCATGCTGTTGGGCGAGATCGGCGTGGGCAAGTCTTCGCTTGCCCGCCGCCTGGTGTTCGACAAATTCGAGTTCGATTACAAACCCACCATCGGTGTCGACATTTATCGCTATGAGGTGCCCGCCAGCGCCACGCGCTCCGCGACCACGCTCATCATCTGGGATACGGACGGCAACTTCGGCGACGCCCTCTTCCGCCACATCTACATGAAAGAGGCCGCGGGCGCGCTCATTGTCGGCGACATGGCACGGGCGCCAACGCTTGAAACCATGGTCAAGCTTGCCGCCGGCTTCAGGGACGCGTTTCCAGGCCGCCATAGCGCATTCATCGTCAACAAGACCGACCTCGTCCCCGACGCGGATCTGGCACCGCTTCCCTCCGGCTTGACGCAGGCCGGATCGCACCTCATTCGAACGAGCGCAAAGACAGGCAGCAATGTCGCCAAAGCTTTCATCGAAACCGCCGACGTCATCGCCCGCCGGGGGCTCTGAGGCGGAGGTCGATACTGGTGCGCCAATGCCGCGCGCACTGGCAGAGGCGATCGCGCGCCTTGCCGACGCGCAGCTTTATGGCCTCGTGTGGCTCACACATGAGCTCACCGTTGAGATGACCTATGGACCGCTCGTCGACTTTGTCACGCAGGGCAAGCCGCTGACCGACAGCATCCTCGCCCTCATCGGGCTTGAGGATGATATCCGCGCCCTGCGGTCCTGCCCCGACAGGCTGCTCGAGCTACCGGCCGTAGCGGTGGCCTCGGAGAGCGGGGACAGCAAGAGACTGAACTTCGTGCTGTTCTGGCTTGCAGATGAGGATCGTCCAATGCTGCTTGCGTTCCGCGCGAACGTACAGACGGAGCTTGAGCTGGAACTGTCGCGTCAGATCCGGGCGCGCCTGATGGCCGAGGCGGAGATCTCCGCCAAGTCCCGGGAACTGGCGCGTGCAAATGCCGACCTGGAAAGCTTTGCCGCGATCGTATCGCACGACCTCAAAGCACCTCTGCGCCATATGCGCATGATCGCCGACGATGTGATCGTAAAGGTGTCCCAGGCCGGAGGACCCGACGAGGTGACGCAGAAGCTGCGCCAGCTTCAGGCTCTGTCGCGACGCATGTCGCACATGCTCACCGAATTGTTCGACTACGCAAGCTTGGGGCGAAAGTACGAGGCGCTGGCTCAAACGGACACGCGCGAGCTCATCCAGCACATCGCCGGCTCGTTTCCCCACAGCTCGTTGCGAATTTCAATCGAAGGCAACTGGCCGGTCGTGACGACACTGGCCGCGCCGCTCGATCTCGTTTTGCGCAATCTGATTCAGAACGCCATTCAGCATCATGATCGTCCAGCTGGCGCTATAACGCTCACGTGCGAGGAACGACCCGACCACCTTGCATTTACCGTGGCTGACGATGGACCAGGCATAGCGCCCAAGGATCACGCCGCAGCCTTCCTGCCCTTCCGCAAGCTCGATCGCAGCAAGGGCAGCCCCGGAGACGGAACAGGGATGGGCCTTGCCATGGTGAAAAAGATGGTTGAAACGGCGGGGGGCCGCATTACCGTGGAGTCCGACCCTCAGGTTCGCAGAGGCACGAAGTTCCACGTCTCGTGGCCCCGATTCATCTCAATTTGATTGTGCGTTCTAACGCGCGCAAAATTGACATATAAGGCCCTTGCAATGGCCTTGAACGCCAGCTGTCGTGACAAGGCCTGATTTTCTTGCAACGAGCGTCTCTCATAGGAAGGTCCCACCGGCAAGACCAGGAAGAGCGGAGCATCAAGGACTTAAGATATGGCAGCGTCCTCGACAGGTTCAGGTGGGGATTTTCTGGCGCGCAAGAGCGCCTTGATGCGCACGCGCGCTTCTCTTCCGCCGCTAAAGGATGTGCTGATCGTCGAGGATGAAAGCCTCGATGCCGATCGCATGTTCGCCACCTTGCGCGTTATGTTCGGTTACACGCTCGATGTGCGCCGCGCCAATACGCTGGCCGCCGCACTCGATGCGGTCCTCGCGCGAATGCCTGAATTCATCTTCCTTGACGACATTCTCAAGCCGTCCGATGACGCCACCCAGACGATCCCGTTGCTACGCCGCGCGGGCTTTGAAGGCCCTATCGTCGTTGTGAGCGGGCAAGCAACGCGCAACCGCCGCTCGGTGCTGATTGCAGCGGGCGCCAACGACGTGATCCACAAGGACGATGTGGACAGCGTTCGCCTCACTGAAGCTCTTGAGCGCGTCTTCAAGCCGGATGCCGATCCGTCCTGACCAAAACTGACGTTCCTGACGTAAACCAAACATCTCAGCCGCGAATGCCGCACGCATGGGCCACTTTTGCGCGCGATCACGACCGCCGGTTGTGGAATGCGTGTGGTCAACGGTCGCGGGGGGATTTGCCGCCTTAATTCAAGGCCCGCCCCCGTGCAACTTGCGCCGCGGTACTAGTCTGATTGTCTACGGAGGGAGTGGGCGTTGAAACGCGTTATCAGAGCAACTGTGTTCGCTGCGTTCGGCGCCCTGGCGCCGCTTCCGCTTAGCGCGGGTGAGGAAGACATCAAACTGCCGCCCGAGGTTACGCCTCAGTTGCGCGCGGCCTGCGAGAAAGACGTACGCCGGTTGTGCATTGGCACCAACCCCACGGTCTCGAAGGTCAAGGTCTGCGTCGCAAGCAAATTCCTGCAGCTGGGACGCCGCTGCCAGATCCAGTTGGCGCTCGCGGGCTTCAAACGCTAGAGCCGTTGCGCATTTGATCAATCGCGAAACGGCTTCTGGCTTTTGTTTTGTCGTGCTTCTTGTCGGAAAGCCGGTTCCCACTTTTCCGGAAGCACTCTAGATGTTTGATCCCGAGTTTTGATGGTGCAATGAGGGGGGCTCCAGTGTTCGGATCTTTATGTTGCTCGACCTCACGGGGAATCAAATTTCGTTCCGAAGTCGCCTTTCATAGGCTCGCTTAGTTGCCATATGGACGTCGAACTCCAATTCGAGTCCATTATGGCTATTTATGTAACGCATGCACTGTCTCACCTTTTCACGACTCCATTCTGGCTTCTTTGCAGAAATAAGCTTCGATAACTTACAATCGTGATCCTGCAATGCTTGCGAATGGTGTGATCGGTGCTCCATGAGGGACACCTCGTCTTCGAGCAGCGCTATATCGCGCAACCGTTCGCCTCCGCGCCACCAAACGGCGCGATAACCTCGAAAGCGCCCTCCGACGCGCGTCGAAGCTCCTGCGTTAGAGTTTATTCGACGACGATTTGCTTTTCGAGCTCGAGCCCGCCCAGGAGATTGCGCTCCTGAAGCCGGTCATGCAGCTCACCCGACATGCAGTACATCATGCACGGCCGGTTGCGCCAAAGGTGCTTGCCCTTGATCGAGGCCAATGGCAGCGCCATCGCCTTGTTTTTCCTCCATACTTTGTTCGCACTGTATTTGTTAACTTCCCACACAACGTTCGATTTTTCGACCACGACCTCATCCGCGCGATTGGCAATATGGAGCGAGTAATACTGATGAATCCTGCGACCGTCGGCGGGACCGGCTTCCACGCTGAGCGGGATGAACTGATGGACGTCCGGAGCCAACTCCTCGATGATGTCTTTAACATCCTGGTTGACGCAGTAGCTTCCGGCAGCGAGCCAAGGGGTCAAGGGTTTATCACTCGGAGCCACGATCGCGATCGTTGGCCATGCCTTGAACCATTCTATCGGGACTTTAGCCCCCCCGCCCGTCTCAAGTTGCCATTTACCCAGAGGATCAAATTGCATAGGAACACGATCTATCTCCTCAGCTTCGGTCATCGTGTAGTAGTCCTGCCGAAACATATAAGCTTCCATCAGAATCCCCCCTTCGCGCATGCCGTTGCGGCGCGTGCGCTCAATTGAGCCACTGCGGCGGAGTGCGTAAGTTCCATCACATTACCCTCACCTGCTTCCCATCCTTGGTGACGGCGAGAAAACTCACCGGCCGCGACGGGAACACCTTGTCCTTGAGATCCTTCACCATCTCCTCCGCGCCACCAAACGGCGCGATGACTTCGACGATCCAGAGCTTGTCGCCTGATTTCCAATCCTGCGGGCGCAGCTTCGTCGTGCCTTGCGCGAGGCGCTCAGCAACCTCGTCGGACACGCTCGCCCACAGCACCACACCAACCGGTTTGTCGGTCGCGTAGTAGGTGCGGAACTGCTGCAGCAGCACCGGCGTCATCACGAACCATTCCAGGTCCGAGACGAAGAACTGCTTGTGCAGCTCCGGCGGCCTGGGACGTTGGCTCGCGATAAAGCTGGGACAGGTTATCGCCCCTCAGGCAGCGGCGTACTCGATCGGCTCAGCCTGAAGAAGGCGTAGAAATAGCCGAGCCAGAGGGCGACGGAGAGGCCATAGAAGATGACGGTTCGCGCCGACCAGAACGGCCAGGAGCCGGCGGGGCCGATAGCGATCACGTTTGGGTACCAACTGAAGAGCGTGGATCGCCACCGATTCCACATTAGGGTCATTTGCGTATTACGCGACTGCGCGGTCTTGGCATCGTTGAAGACGCGCTCGCTGTTCCGTTTCAACCACCACCAGGAATCGTCGTTGACCAGTTCGAGCCCCCTGTCGGACTGATTACGCATGTAGATGTATTCGATGTCGGTCGTATTGCCGCGAGCGTCGGGATCGCTGCGGCGCACTTCCGTTCCTGTGATGATGCCGGTTGTCCATGCTGGACGTGCGTATTCCCATCCAACCCAGAGAGGGATACCCAGCACGAGTGCAGCGACGGCCAGAACGGAATTCCCCTTGCGCCCTAGGCTATAGGCAAGCACGAGAACCGCGAGGAGGACGATGTAACCGATCGACATCCAAGCCTGTAGCATGGCTAAACCTCACCACAAACGAGGCTTAAGACGGTCGCGCCGTCGTATCTTTTGCTCATCTCTCTCTTCCTCATCGTCTTGCCGGCTGACTGAATAATGTTGGCATAGCCGCTGGGTTGAGGCGAAGGAAATTTCCGCTAAGGGCCAGAGCAGAAGTCCTGATCATCGCGTCTACAATCTCGAAGAATATGTGACATTTCGCGGGAGGCCGTGTCGCTTCATGTCTGCGCAGACAGCTGTCGCTTTCGCACGGCCATCACGTCGCGGCGACCGTAGAGCCTTTCATGGTCCGATGCCATCGAAACGGGTCAGGCTTCAGGCGCGCCATCCAGCAAAGCGCTCAGATCGCCAACGATGCGCACGGGCGCGAGATCGGGATACTCATCGGGCGCACCAGAACGGTTCACCCAGACCGGATTCATGCCGAAGGCCCGCGCACCTGCGATGTCCCACCGGTTTGACGACATGAACGTCAATTCCGAAGCCGCCACGCCAAATCGGCGCTGGCAGAGCGCATAGACCTGTGGCGCCGGCTTGAAGGTTCCTGCCGCCTCTGCTGACAGCACCGCATCAAACAGGTTCGTCAGGCCGGCATTCGTGACGAGTTCATCGAGCATATCCGTATCGCCGTTCGAGAGAATGGCAAGCTTGTCCCCGCGCGCTTTCAGAGTCACCAGAACTTCCGGCACCTCCGCGAAGGGCGCGAGCCGCGAATAAGCCGCCAGCACCTCGCGGGCCATGGCCATATTGAGCCCCGTGACCTCCAGCGCATAAATCAGGCCTTGGCGCGTCGCCTCGCGAAAAGGCATGTGACGGCCGATACCGGCGTAGATCCAGGAATATTCGAGCTGCTTGTTGCGCCAGATCTCGGAGACGCGCGGCCATTGCGGCCCGATGATTTGCGCACAGCCACGGGCGGCGGAATGAACATCAAAGAGCGTGCCGAAGGCGTCAAAGACGAAATGTCTGACCGCCCCCGCCACGTTCCATACTCTCCCGCCGGCTACTCGGCCGCTACCAGCTCACGCGTGCGCGCGGTTTCTGCCAGATAGCTCATGGCGGCCTGTACGCCGCCTTTCTTGTAGGGCACGCCGGCAAGCTCAAAGCCCATCTCGACGCCCGTCAACGCACCCATGACGGTGAGTTCGTTGGTGTCGCCCAGGTGGCCGATGCGGAACGCCTTGCCCGCGATCTTGTTGAGACCGGTGCCGAGCGACATGTTGAAGTTGTCGAGCACGATCTTGCGGTAAGCGTCGGCGTTATGACCTTCCGGCATGATCACGGTGGTGACGGCGGGCGAGTAGAACTTGGGATCGCGGCATTGGATCTCGAGGCCCCAGGCGCGCACGGCGCGGCGCGTTGCCTCCGCGAGCCGCTCATGACGCGTGAATACGTTCTCAAGCCCTTCCTCGTTGATCATATCGATCGCTTCGGCGAGGCCGTAGAGCAGTCCCGTGGCCGGCGTGTAAGGGAAGAAACCGTTGGCGTTATTTGCCAGCATGTCGTCCCACGAGAAGTAGGAGCGCTTCAGCTTCGCCGTCTTGGAAGCGGCAAGCGCCTTGTCGGAGATGGCGGTGAACGACAGCCCCGGCGGCAGCATCATACCCTTCTGCGAGCCTGAAACCGTCACGTCGATGCCCCATTCGTCGTGGCGCAGATCAGTGCAGGCGAGCGAAGAAATGGTGTCAACCATGAGCAGCGCGGGATGGTTTGCCGCGTCGAGCGCCTTGCGGATCTCGTCGATGCGCGAACGGCATCCGGTCGACGTCTCGTTATGAACGACGCAGATGGCCTTGATCTCGTGCGCCTTGTCGGCGCGCAGCTTAGCCTCGAACGTGTTGCCGTCAGCAGCAACGCGCCAGTCGGTAGGCAGAACGTCGGGCACCAGGCCGAGCTTCTGCGCCATGCCGGCCCAGAGGACGGCGAACTGCCCTGTCTCGCACATCAACACCTTGTCGCCGGGCGACAGCGTGTTCGTCAGCGCGGCTTCCCAGGCGCCGGTCCCCGAGGACGGATAGATGATGACGTGATGGGCGGTCTTGAACAGGCCCTTGACGCCTTGAAGGACGCGCTTGCCGAGCTTCTGGAACTCCAGGCCACGGTGGTCGAGCATCTGGCGGGACATGGCCGAGAGGACGCGCTCGGGAACAGGCGTCGGCCCGGGAATCTGGAGGAAGTGGCGGCCGGCGCGGCGGGGCTCGTTCGACATAGGGTCCCTCTGACTTGGCTGATCGTCATAACAGGCCAAGCCTTCCCCGACATGGCACTGACGGTACATGTGCCAGATCAAGAAGCCCTGGGCCAAACCTGCAAAAGATCCGTTCTCTTTAGGGCAAACGCGAGGTCCGTCAAGACGCAACTGCCCACATGCTGAGCGCTGGTGCCTTGAAAGTCGGCACAAGCTGACGCATGAGGTGCGACGGAAGTACAATGCCAGACCGCGCCATGGGCTCACCGGCGGGAAAAAGACAAAGGGATGCTGATGACCGCGAACGATCCGACCCGTCTGAGCGCGACGGAGGCTGCTGCGGCACTTAAGGCAGGGACGCTGACCTCGCAAGCGCTCGTGTCGGCTTGCCTTGAGCGCATTAAGCAACGAGATCAAGACGTTGCGGCGTGGGCATTTGTTGATGCGGAGCGAGTCTTACGAGAGGCGCGTGAGGCCGACACACTCCGCAACAGCGGCGCGCCACTTCAGCGGCTCGCCGGTTTACCGGTTGGAATCAAGGACATCATCGACACCGCTGAATATCCAACCGAGTACGGCTGTCCGGTCTTCAAAGGCAATTATCCGAGCACTGACGCCACGATCGTGGGCGAACTGAAGCGTGCCGGTGCAATCATTCTAGGCAAAACCGTTACGACAGAATTGGCGTTCTTCGGACCCGGCAAAACGCGCAACCCCCATAACCGCGAACACACGCCGGGAGGATCGTCGTCGGGCTCGGCGGCAGCGGTCGCAGACTTCCAGGTGCCGCTGGCGCTCGGCACCCAGACGGCCGGGTCCGTCATCCGGCCCGCGTCGTTTTGCGGCACTGTCGGCTTCAAACCCACATTCGGTTACATCTCGCGCACCGGCATCATGCCGCAGTCGCCGCCGCTCGATACGGTGGGCACCTACGCGCGCACCATCGACGACATCGCGCTCCTCACCGACGCGATTTCCGCCTTCGATCCGCGCGATGGAGACATGACGTCGAGTCCCAAGGCGCCGCTGTCTGCGGGACTGTCGACCCCACTTGATCGTGCGCCGCGCTTCGCCTTCATCATCTCGCCCTCAGGCGCGGTGGCCGATCCAGAGGCCGTTTCGGCCTACGAGCAGTTTGCCTCCGGTTTTGGCGCACGCGCCGAAGTGGTCGTCACGCAACTCCCGGCCGAGTTCGACGGCGCGCTGCGCTTGCACAGGATCGTGCAGTTCTCCGACATCGCCAAAAATTTTGGCCCCATTGCCGACAAGAACCCCGGCGCCGTTACCGAAAAACTCAAGGAGGCGATTGCGGAAGGGCGCACGTTCTCCTCAGCGGACATCGCCGCCGCGCGCGCCGAACGCGATCCGCTCTATGACGCTCTGCGCCCCATCCTCATCAACTACGATGCGATCCTGACGCCCGCCGCGCCTGGCCCTGCGCCGCACGGACTTTCGGCAACAGGCAACCCGATGTTCAATGCCCTGTGGACGTATTTGGGGATGCCGTGCATCTCACTGCCGCTGCTTGAGGCCGGTGGCTTGCCGCTCGGCGTGCAGCTCGTCGCAGCGCGCGGCAACGACGCCGGGCTCTTGCGCGTGGCCAAATGGCTCTATCCCGGCGATGGCCGGAGCGCCTGAACCGCTTCCGCCCTATGGCCAACAAAAGGGGAGCCCATCCAAGCGGACGCGCTCCCCATAACATCACGTCCGAAGCGTGAAATTCGATTGCGATCTCACGGACTCACTTCCTTCTCCCGCGGGGAGAAGGTGCCCTGAAGGGGCGGATGAGGGGACTGCCGCATCAGCGGCGCGTACCGACGTCCCTCACCTGTCGCTTCGCGACATCCTCTCCCGTTCCGGGAGAGGAAAAAGTGGCTCTGTATGATCGGAAAATGCTCTAAACTTTATAGTGGGCGAACTGCCCGCGCGGCTGGAAGCGTTCAAGATAACCGGGCACGACGGATTCCACGGCCGTCGCTTGAGAAACCCCCAGATCCTGCAGCGTGCGGCCTTCTTTCTTGGCAGCCTCGGAGACGGCGTTGTCGGATTTCAGCAGCTTGACCTGATCGCTGGTGATGGGACGCAACGAATTGGGCAGCGGCGACAGAAGTAGCGCCTGCAGCTTGGCGAGCCAGAACGGCAGCGGCAGGTAGGCGCGCTTGCGGCCCGTGTATTCCTGCGTGAGATCGAGCAGACGGCGGAACGTGAAGACCTCCGGTCCGCCCACCTCATAGATCGTGCCTGGCTTGCCTGCGCCCTGCACGGCGTTGGCAATGGCGGTGGCAAGATCACCCACATAGATGGGCTGAAATTTGGTGCGGCCGCCGCCGATCAGTGGCAGGAAGGGGCTCGACAGGCTCAACGTTGCAAAGCGGTTGAAGAACTCGTCCTCCGGACCGAACACGATCGAAGGGCGGATAATGATCGCCTCGGGAAATTCCTGCAGCACGGCGTCCTCGCCTTCCGCTTTGGTTCGCGCGTAGGCGGACGCGGATGAGCGGCTGGCGCCGATTGCAGAGATATGAATGAAGCGCTTTGCCCCGGCCGCGCGCGCGGCCTTCGCCACGGTGCGCGCACCCTCCACATGCAGCGCCGGGAACGTCTGCTTGCCGGATGGGGCGAGAATAGCGACCAAATTGATTACAGCCTCTGCACCATCGACCGCGGCCTCTACGGAGGCGGGAAAACGCACGTTGGCCTGGACCGCGTGCACTTGGCCGACAACACCCATGGGTTGTAGGTAGCCAGCGAGATCCGGCCGCCGCTCACCGGCGCGGACGCGGTAGCCGCGCCGGGCCAGCGCCGAAACCGTATGGCGCCCTACGAAGCCTGAGCCGCCGAATACCGTGACTAAACCGCCATTGCCGTTCATGCGTCCTATGCCCTCTTTAGCCGTTTGCGCACCGTCAACACCTAGCTGAAGATTTAACCGCCGCCGTGGGAAGTGTGAAGCGTGGCTTATCGGCGCTTTCCTGCAATTGACACAAAGCCACGATGCGACTACGTGATGGCGCTCTGAAACGCCCAGATGGCGGAATTGGTAGACGCACTAGTTTCAGGTACTAGCGGGTAACACCGTGGAGGTTCGAGTCCTCTTCTGGGCACCATTTCTTTGGAATTCGGTTAGTTCCAAGAAACTTAGCATTTACAGGCGTTTGGTAGTCTCTGACTGATGCACACCACTGATGCACAGAGAGGCTGCGTGCGATGCCCGCGAATATGCCGAATCCGACCCGGCGCAAAGGGTCTGATGTCTACCAAATTCGGTGTCGCGTTGACGGCAAACTCGTCAACAAGTCGCTCGGCACGGCAGACCTGAAGGAAGCCCGTAGAAGGCTTCCAGCCGTCTATGCGGAACTGGTAGCCCATAAGCCCGAACCGCCCGCCGTGAACGTGCTCTCGATAGCCGACGTGTGCCAGAGATACCGCGACGGAATCTTGGACAGCGTCCGCGCGTTCCGCCAGGAGCACACAGCCGGGGTGTTGGCGATTGCGGATAAGAACTTCCAGGCGGTGGATCATGCAAAACTGGCGGCCGAGTACCGAGAACACGTTAAGCGAGCGCTGAACGAAGCGCGGAACAGAGCAATCGCGCACGACTTTGCCAACCAAGAATGGCTGCTCACCTACCTCGCCAATAAAGGCGTAGGCGAGGTTACAGATCGGACCGGCGCGCTAATGGCAATGGCGCGAGTAGGTGTCGAAACGTACCGCGAGATTCTAGAAACCGACGGAATGCTGACAGCACCTACCGCCCCCAACCCCGCGCCGACTTCGACAGCGCCGCTCTTGTCACAAGTCGCCGAACGCTACATCACAGAGCGCGGCGCAGCGATGTCCAGGGCTGTTGCAGCCGACTTTCGCGCGGATGTCCGAGATTTGTGCATCGTGGCTGGTGACAAAAGCGTCGGCGATTACACGAAGCAGGATGTTCGGACCTTCAAGGGCGTGCTCTTGAAGCTTCCCGCAAATTGGAGGAAACGGAAAGAGTTTCGTCACCTATCACTGACTGCGGCGGCAGATAGGGCAGAAGAGCTTGGCACGCCGCGACAAGGCGCGAAGACGATCCAAATGAAACGTGCGCGGCTATCAAAAGTATTCGCGTTCGCCAAAGCCGAATATGAAGGGGTCGAAAACCCGTTCGCCGACAAGACGGCTTGGGTCGTTGCCGATGACTCCGCTGCCAACCAGAGAGACGCATTCTCACAGGAAGAGCTAAGGACGCTACTCGCGTCAGACTTACGCGGGCACCTGTATTGGCTTACATGGCTTGGACTCTGCACTGGCGCTCGCTTGAACGAGCTTTGTCAGTTGACCACCGACCACGTTGTGAACGACGAGCACGGGCCTCGACTCTATTTCAGCCCAGAACTCAGATTGAAGACAGGGCTGAAAGAGTCCTGTGTCCGTTCTGTCCCCTTACATCCAAAACTTCTTGAGCTTGGTTTCCTTGAATACGTGAAGGGCGCTTCGAGCTATCCAAACAGGAGGCTGTTCCCCGGACTGACCCCGCGCGAGTTAACGGGGAGGCTTTCAGATACGCCCTCAAAAAACTTCGCTCGGCATCTGACCATCTTGGGCATCAAGCGAAAGGGCCTGAGCTACCACTCGCTGCGACACAGCTTTGCAGCGGAGTTTAAGAGAGCCGCGCCCACCGATATCGAAACGCGCGAAAGGATCATGGGGCATGCCGTGGCAGGCGTCGCAGGGCGATATGGCGGCAGCTATCAGACTGAGGCGAACGATGCGGTCTTGTTTGCCCAGCGCGCGGAAACGATGAAACGCCTTCGCTTCTAGTCGCCTGTAAGCCGTTTGCTGCGAGGCGCGCGAATAGGCGAATAGCCTTTCCGCCGCCCCACCGAACCGACGAGCGCCGAACAGCATCCCCAATAGTCAGGGTATTGACAATCGTCACGCCCATTACCACATATCGGATGTTATAACATCCGATATGGAGTATGGATATGCCCAACTACACGAACGCCGAAAAGACCCGCCTGCGTGCTGCCGTTATGGAAGCCGCGTACCCCGTTGCTTTGCAGCTTCGCCTTTCACCGTCGCAGTTCGAAGACATCGTCGGGCGCGCCTTAGCCATGAACAAGCTGTGGCTCAAGGCTGATGATACCCTCACCGGCTGGGAAGTGAGCCAAGTGATCGATGCGCTGCGCGACGATCCGAAGAACGCTCATCTATTTAACCCGGTAGACGGGGCGCCGCAGAAGGCGAATGGGGACGACTTCCAGGCGCGCTTTGGAATGTCCAAGGCAGAATTCGAGGCTTTGCCAGCGCGTCGCCGCCTGGACTTGGCGAACGAAGAAGCTGCAAAGACGAAAGGGCGCAACTGACATGCTTCCCGATTACGTCACACAGCTACACGACGCCCGCCGAAAAGCCGGGCACTCGTGCCGCTCACTCGGTATTGAGATTGGACGCACCTATGAAACGGTCAGCCGAGTTGAACGCGAAGCCAAGGGGAACTTCGAGACCCTGACCCGCATAGCAAGCGCTTTGGGGTATGACCTGAGGCTCTTCACGCTGCACGAGGGAAAGCTGCTCACGCACGGACTCGATTCCGAGCACCTAGGGGCACAACTCTACTGTTACCGCAGAGGGGTCATCCGCAAGCCGCGTAAGGCATTCATCAGACCGACGCTCTCTCTCGACGCAATCATATCGATTGAAGCTGATCCGGCTTGTGTGCGGTTTGGAAGCGTCGAAGAATATGCTAGAGCTTTGGGATTAACGATTGGGCTGACAAAACAGTTGAATTAACTTTTGCCCCGACAAATTCGTTAACGTATGACCGGCTTTAATCATTAACTTTTGAGCGATCCTATTCAGAAAAGCCCGGATTTGCTGGCGACTTGACAGTTTGCGGACGATCACCTATATTTCGTTCTTAAGGTTACTACGCCAAGCGTTAACCTTTCACTCGCTTCCCTTCAAGGGTCTGCCTCAGCGCCAAGCCGCCAGAGGGACGGAAGCCGGTGCGCCAGATGACAATCAATCCAAACGCCGAATAGCCGCGCTCGTGGACGACGGGAACCGCAGCTTTGTGCTGCGAAGCCTGCGACGTGTGTACCCGACAACGCCGAAAACCAAAGGAGTCACGCAATGAAAAAGTACGGGATTGTAAGTTATGAGTACGAACGAAAGCGCACTGAGCGCAATACTTGAACCGACACTGCCTATCGACGAAGCAGGGGGCATTCCTCTTCACCTCGCAAATATGGAAGTCCCAATCTCGCTGGGGCGGAGTCAGTATGAAACTGAGTTCCAATGTGTACCCAAGGCGAAAGTTGGGCGGCTGATTCAAAGCTATTTTGGACAACACCTTGAGACAGACGGCAAAGGCTTCGGCGCCTTTATACCTGGAGCGACGGAAGCTGGACGGAAGAAGAATAATATTACTTCCGTTTCGATGCTTCCCTACGATTTCGATGGCGGTATCTCTGAGGCGGCGCTGAAGCGCTTCTGTGAAGAGTCTGACAGCTTCTTGTGCCTCTACACGACGTATAATCACCGAACCACTTCCACCAAAATCAAAGTTCGCGACAAGGACGTTCTCACTGACGAAGAGGCGCGGGAGCATTGTGCTTCAAGCCCGCGATACTCACACTTGAAGAATGTGCGCGTGCTTCACGACGGCAAACGTCAGAAGCGACAGGTGAGAAAGGGCAACAAACGGGTAGATGCTTCCTACTTTGAAGTCGCTCACGATCCTGTCGAGAAGTTCCGCGTCATCTTCTTCCTGAAAGAGCCGATACCTCTAAGCGAAGTCGGCACGGACGGCTTCACCGAAATCTATCACGCGTTCGGCGAACACCGCTTCGGCGGACGGATATACGACGAAGCGGGTAGTAGACCAACACAGCCCTCGTTCATTCCGACGAAGCCCAAGGGCACCACCGTCAAACATTTCATTTGCTATGGCTTCGGCGAACCGTCGAACTGGCGCTCGTATTGGGAAGACGTGCAGGCGAAGCGCGCCAAGAAGACCAAAACCCAGCGCAGCAAACAACACTTGCCAGTGTCGAGTGACGAAAAGCTTCGCCAGATCAGTGAGTGCTTACAAGTCATCCCCGCCGACGTTCTTTACCCTGTATGGCGCAAAATAGCGTGCGTCATCGTGCATGAGACGGGCGGAAGCGACGAGGGGCGGACGTTGTTTCACACATGGTCAGAGCAATCCGTTCAGTACTCCTTCGAAGAGACTGAAAAGTTACTCGAAGGCATCGACGAAGACCATCCAAAACCAGCAAGAATGGGCTCATTGATCAAACTTGCGTGCGATTGCCAAAAAGGCTTCACCCCCTCGCCCCCATGTAACCTTCACCGCTCGATAGTCGCACAGACTGAGAGCCGGGACGAATATCTCAAACTCATGACTGAACTTGGAGTGAATGTGTAATGCTTGAACAATCAATCGCCCTGCAAGAGGCGAACACGACCGTTGAGAATCTGCGACCATCCGAACTCTTTGCCCAACGGGTGCAAGAACTTATTGATGATCACACTCGCGTCGATGACAAAGGTCGTAAGGAATTCTTTCTCTACTTCCCCGACGTGAACGACCGCTTGAAGCCGAACAACTCTGTGGCGAATACCCGCTTCGCGCTCACCAAGCTTAAAGTCGCGATCACTTACGATGAATTCGCGATGGTGTTTGTCGTCGTGAACCTGCCGGGGCACACGCGCGTAACAGACAGTGCAGTGAGATTGCTTTGGAAGGAGTTTCAACGTCTCGGCTACAAGGTGTCGCTAGATAACCTTTATCAGCACCTCTACGCCATCGGCGAGGAAGTCCCGTTCCATCCACTGCGCAAGCTTTTCAACGAACTCGAAGCCAAGTGGGACGGCAAGCCTCGCTTGGCAACATTTCTCATTCGTCTCGCCAAGGTGGAAGACAATGCCTTCACCCGCTTCGTGAGTATAAGCATGATGGTGGCTGCGGTCCGCCGCATTCGGCAGCCAGGCTTTGGATACAAGTACGTCCCCGTCTTGGAAGGCGGGCAGGACGCTCGCAAATCCAGCTTCCTTCGAGCGCTGGCGCACGATCACTACTTTGATGACAACTTAGAACTTGGCTCAAGCTCGAAAGAGACGATTGAGTTGACTGGGGGTAAGCTCATCGTTGAATTTGGCGAGCTTGCAAGCAAGCGCCGCAATGAACTTGAAAAGTTGAAGGCATTTCTCGCACGGGCTGTGGATCGTGCGAGACCGGCATATGGGCGCGTGGTTCAGGAAGTTCCCCGGCAGTTCATTGCTTGCGGCACTACCAACGACGAACTTTGGCTTAGCGATCCCACCGGCAACGTGCGCTTCTGGCCTTTGAAGTGCGGGGCCACTGCCGACGACCCTATCGACATAGACGGCTTGAAGGATGAGTTGGAACAGTTGTGGGGCGAAGCGGCATACTTGGAACGTCAGGCAGCAAAGAGCGGCGATCTGGCAATGATCTATCCCCCGAAGGAAATCAGCGCGCTAGCGCGATCAGAACAAGATGCACGCTACGTTGGTGACGAAATATACGACCGTCTTGTGCAAGCCATCGACACCGCGAAGGTCGACGACACGGTTCATCACTGTGGATATGCAGTTGTTACCAACGAGAGCATCAGGGAGGCCGTTGGTGTTACGGACGACATGGCGCTTAGCCCCATGATCGCGCAGAGCATCAGGCGCGCGATGCAAAAGTCCGGTTGGAAGGCAACTAACCGCCGCGTCAACGGCGTTCAAACCCGCCTCTACTATAAGGGGAACTTACCTCGCGGGGATGTTGCCGAAGGTTGCCTTTTGCTGGACAGCCCCGGCAAAATGGTACGCGCGACGATGCTGATTGAAGGTTCGTGCACCGGGACCAATTGAGGGGTGGGACTGCATTCATGAAACAGTGCAACACCGAAACACTAGAAGCACGAAACTTCCAGAACTATGCGAGCGCGGGGGTAGTTTAAGCGCAAACTCTCATAGGTTTTAGAAACATAGTGTTTCAGCGTTGCAGTGTTTCAGCGACGACAATCGGGGGAGCCCCCACCCTCATGGTCGATGGCTGCAACGAGACTAGGCCCCACTAGTTTGGTCCCTTTTTGCCCTTCGCACCAGAGGGGATCAACTCACTCAAGAAAACATCTGCCTTCAGCTTATCAAGTTCGTATCGCTTACCGTCATTCCATAGCATCAACACCTTTTGTGCCTCGCTTGAAGAAATGCGCCGGCTGGGACCGACGTCGGCAACCTCAAAATATTCCTGATGCTTCCTTCCGAGCAAGTCTGCGTAACTGATCCCTACATAGACTTGATGTTCTACTGTGAAGACACTCCACGACTGCTGCGTTGCTAACTTGCGCAGTTCGTCGAAATTTGACCTAGTCTTCGCATTGTTGTTGTAACCCATGTGGGTGGTTAGTACGCCCTTCGACGCACCACTGACGGCTTGAGTATCGTAATACCCCAAAACCGGTACCTGCTGATCTATCCACTCTCGCGACGCGTCGTTTCCTGGCTTTTGCCCACGCACCAGATAAAAGTAGTAGGCCCTACTAGACAACTCATAGACAGGCCCGCCTACGTTGTTGATTGTTATAGCGGTATTATCATACGTTTTCGTATCGTCATTGAATTTTTGCTGTTGGGTTATCTCGAATTGCGGCAGCGCATTGGCTTCGGCTATTCTTGCTTGCATATCTGCAAGACTACTGGCCTCTCGCGCTGTGTTCCATTGAAGAACGGCCACGAGCAAAGCAGCGGCAGAAATCGATACTGAAGCGATAGTTTTGAAGAAAATCTCATTCCGTTCAAGTATGCCTTTGAACGCTTCCCATCTGCTCATCGTCAAGCTCAGCCTCGCAGTTGTCGTTTTAGTGCTTAGCAGCTTGCGGGTAGACGGCCAACCCGCCTAGGGCTGATGATGCTGCCCCAGAAGTTGGCCTGGGCGCCGAGACACCCAAGAACGCCTGGGACCCTCACAGATTTCAAACCAAGGGCACCCCCCCCTCACCAGAGCCCCGCACTTCGCCGTACAGGCTCTTGGACTTCCCAGCGCCTCGCCAGAACGCCTAACGCCGAAACGCCGTCTACGGGCTTCCTAGAGGCAGCGAGCGGCACCCGGTCTCTACCAGCCCACAAGCGCTCACGATGCGCGCAAAGCCAGCACCTTGACCCGGCGAACCGTCGCCTCGGCTGCCATGGCACGGAACTCAGCCTTGCGGCGCTCACCAAGACAGGTCGCCTCTACCGCCGCCGCTAGCTCTTGGAAAAAGTTGCTATCAATCCAGCGGTAGAATCGACCCTGTAGGCTCTTCAGTGGAATTTCCCGAGCCTCAGGCGCAGAAGCCCACTCACGGCCGCTGCCTAACGTGCGCTGCCGGTAGAGGCACGCATTGATAAACAGGCGGTCCCGCTTCCCGCCAGCACCGGGGCCGCGTGGGATCAGTGGCTCAACGATTACCCATTCAGCATCGGTCAAAGCGTAGTCCCCAGCAATCTGCCTAGGCCGCACGGCTTGACCAACATCGGGCGCCGCGTTTGCCGTCGTCTCGGCTTTAAGGCTTCTCGACTTAACAACCGGCAGGGTGCTCAACGGCACGCCAAGCGCTTTGGCAACGGCTTCCCAGTCTATCGCTTCGACTTCAGAACTCATCACGCTTCTCACTTTGCATCACTTGCCCCGCTGCCACCGTAAGACCCGCGCGAGAACGGGCGGGCTTCGCTCTCTACGTCTTCGAACCCGGCACCGTTTGTCTCAGGGACCCGGTAGCGCTTCCGTCTCAGGGGAACGGTGCCCCTCGTCTCTTGATCGGCAGATCGTCTGTTCGCCAACAGGCGAACGCCTAACGCCGATCCGGCTAATATGAACCGCCTTATAGCCGCTTTCTATATATTGGGATTATGTTGACTCTATTCAACGATCTAATCTCCTTTGACCTGGATTCCGGCTGCATTTGCCGCCGCTTTATGACATAACAAATCTCACAACGTCCGTTGAGTGAGAGTGACAATGCCTGCATATATCGCATACCTTCGCGTTTCCACTCAGAAGCAGGGTGATTCCGGTCTTGGATTGGAAGCGCAAGAGTCCGCAATTGCCAGATACACGACAAACGGCACGGTATTGGCGACATTCCGCGAAGTCGAGAGTGGCAAGAGAAGCGACCGCCCCGAACTACGCAAGGCGCTCGACATGGCGAAGCGCACGGGCGCAACGCTTGTCATAGCCAAGCTGGACCGCCTTGCCCGCAACGTTCACTTCATTAGCGGCTTGATGGAAGCAGGCGTTGACTTCGTAGCTTGCGACATGCCCACTGCCAACCGGCTTACCCTTCACATCATGGCTGCAATGGCAGAACACGAAGGGCGCGCTATCTCAGACCGCACCCGTTCAGCGCTTGCCGCTGCAAAGGCCCGTGGCGTGACCTTGGGCGGTTATCGCGGCAAAGGCGCCCCCGATCAGGCTACACGCCTGAAAGCCGCTGAAACGCTCATTAAAGCTGCTGACGAACGTGCTGAGCTTGTGCGACCTGTCTTGGATGAATTACGGGCGAACGGCATCACTAGCCTTGCTGCGCTTGCCGCAGAACTCAACGCACGCCAGATCGCCACACCGCGCGGCGGACAATGGTCTGCGATGGCTGTGAAGCGAGTCCAAGAGCGGCTAGCAGCCTAATCGCCTTCACGCCTATCCGTCGCGCCGTCGCACGTGATTGGCTTCGAGCTTCGTCACAACGAAACACGAAGCAGCGAACGCCGTGTGGCTGGAAGGCGAATGCCTAGTCGCCGGTTCGCCTTTCCCCACAAGCTTTTAAATCTGGAAGCCGGAAATAGAAGGGCATATGGAACCAGAGGCCGGGACGTCTATTCGAAAAAAACACATACACCGGGTCCGTCTACAATAATTGCCAATTCGCCGTTTTATTCACCTTTCCCCTTGACTTTCCTTATCTCACCACCATTTAAATCGAGGCAACGGCGGACCGTCTATTTGGCTGCGATTCCTTCCCGTAATCGCTCGGACTGAGTCCCGCCGTTGCCATTGGCTCTCAATAGTAGCAGGCGTATTATGGCAACCAATTCCCAATGGGCTGAATACCTATCGAACTTCGCCCTTACGGCACTCATCGAAGAGGGATCAAGGGAAGCGCCCTTCATTGTCAGGCATCCCGATGACGATCCGTGCCTCGTTGTGCCTGTGGTCTATTTCGATGGGGAAGCTGTGACGGTTTACGTCTTCTACGCGCCCAAAAATCGCCTGAGCATCCAAGCCGTAATGGACGAAGACCCGAAACGCCTGACAACCGAATGGCAGCGCTACTGCCGCGCGTTTGCCGTGGCACGGCTCAGTCCTAAGACCGACCGCGATCTAATCCTACTCGACTACGGCGCCACACGCCGGGCAGCCGCTGCACTCGGCAAGCCGTACAACGCACGACTCACGCCACCATTGCGGGACATCGACAAGGCGCTCGGCACCAAGCTCGACAAGGTGCACGGCGTTCGATGGCTGAGAACTGACAAATGGGGGCGTTCGTTGGTTCAGCCAACGTTGTAACGGTCGCCATTGCTTAGCCGCCACCCGTATAAGGCGTTGGTTGCGCAGGAGGAGGATACCCCGCCCAAGTGAGGGCAGCGTCCATTGCTAAGAAAGTGGGATATAGTGAGCAGAAGAACAGCGCCCCGACGACCACCAAGTTGAACGCAGCCTCCGCAATCTTGAACTTGGTCAAATGCGCTTGCCTAATGGCAGGCGCTAGTCCCAACCATTTGTAAAAACGAACGACGAACAAGTCGATTGTGTACATGGCGGAAGAAGCGTCGCGCAGATAATAAATCAGAGTAACAAGGAACGTTGAAACGAACCAGAAGGCGTGGAAACTGATATTCGGCAGACGCACCGCAACACAGAACAGGCCTGCAACCGCCAACACCACCAGCGTGCAGCTGGCAAATAACTCTCTTCCCGGATTTGCCGATAACGTTTTTTCATCGCGCCACGTCTGATATTGCGAGCTTAGCTCGCTATAGTAATGCGCATCATCATCATCATCGGGTCTGCCGAGCATCGCTTTCCCTTCAATGCACCGACGCGGATGTCTTTATGATTTCGGCGACCAAGTACCCCGACCCCCAAACGACGCACACTTCAACCGTCGAAAGAGTGGCACGCCAAAGTGCTAATGTAGCAAGATGGCGCTCATGCAAATCGGCGGGTAGGCGCAGGCGCGCGCGTACCTTCAATGCTATAATCTCTGCAATTAGCCGAAACGCGCGAGTAACGTGCCCAAGTAACAAGAGCCAAAACGCCATCGCTGCACACAATCCAAAAAAGAGTTGGAGGCTCAATCCACCCAACGCCTTTGCTGCTAAGAGCCAAACAACCGCTGACACGGCGACGTGGGCAGTAATAAGAGCCAAAAAATCAACTAGAGGCTTCGATTCAGACACGACATCGGCAAGCAGTTCCTTCCGCTCTTCGATTTCAAATCGGTAGGCATCTTCACCTTTCAACTCTGCCTCTGGCATTGAAACTCCGCGGCCACGAATCGGTTTCGGGGTAGAAGCTAGCGCGCAAAAAAGACAGCAAAAGGACTAGCGCCCTAATCTTCGTCAGGCTGAAAAACTGCAATCCTTTTGGTAAGATCAGCTTCAGTCGGCAAGGGTCTATCGTCGCCCAACTCGTTGAGCGCCCCGTCACAGGCTTCGACGATGAGGGATGCAGAATAGCTCAGGGCTCCTCTTGCGTTCTGCATGACTTTGTCGGACAGAGTACCGCTAAGCCACCGCAACTCTTTTTCCAGAACAAGGACGTTATCCGCTATTTGCTTTTCGAGTCGGCTGTTCCAAAGCTGGAAGTCGTACTCAGCAAATTTGCTTCCCATGACGGTCCGTTCATAGAGACCAAGAGCCTCCTTTAGTATTCCGACTTGTCCTTTGAGCTTCGCCGCTTCCAGGGACTTGGTCTCAAACCCCTTCATTTCCGTTAGCAGTATTAGACAATGCGCTTCGTCGCGGATGGCACCAATTGCATCCCCTGCCAACCTGTTGAATGCCCGTTGCTCCGCGTTGGTTTGATAACGAGCAACCCAAACGCTACCAACTACTGTCAACCCAGCACCAATGGCCGAGCCTACGAGGGTCGCAACACCGCTATCCAGCGGCGTTCTGCCAAAATAGGCCGCCGCCCCCCAGCCCACCAGAATGCCTGCCAAAAGGCCGAACAAGAATATTAGCCAGTCCACGCGAGCAATAAACTTCAGCATAGTGTCCCGCCGCTTAGCCAAGAGAATCAATCGGATCGATGAAATTCTGATAGGACAATACTTTTGCCAATCAAAGAGAGCTTCTTCTCAGCGCTGTGAATAGGATTTAGTTGTGAGCAACGTGGTCCGTATCGGTCCGAATCGTCCTCAGGCATGTACGCTCTTTCCAACCATGGGAAGAGCGGCGACCTATGAAGTACAAGCCGGGCAGTTTTACAAAGAACTTCGGCTGGGAGACTGCCGGTAGGGGCTTAGTGAAGCTTCACGAGGCAATCAAGTTCGGGTTCAACAGTTCGATCAAGGCAGTCTCGCGTGATAGCTGGCGCGCCAACTGCGGCATTGAAGACAGCGCGCGACAACTCATTCCGCTCAACTTCTTTTTGCACAATCACATCGTTCGCAGGGCGGATCAAGTTTCGGCCGACGAACTCGTTAGAGTTGCCATCAACGAGCCCCACAGTCGCAAGTTTGATCTGCTAGCGCTGTTTGCCCTGAATTTAAACGAGGCGGGACAAAGGACGAATGGCGGCAAGGACGCACAACATCCTGCGTCATGGATAAACGAAGCTGTACGGGACGTGCTGTGGAGGGCTGACGCTTGGCAAGCTTATGGCGGAAGTAATCGTCTCAGAACGGCCTTAGAGGACCGGGTTCTCGCGGAAGGGGATGACACAGCGCCAAAGTGCGCAACGAACTATCTGCGCATTTTAGAACTTTGCGGATTCTCGAAGCGAGCAACTGGCCCGCTCAACACGTCCCCAATCCGAATTCTGCCGAGCGCATACTTCTTGGCTTGGGATCGACTGATCTTGGATGGAAGCCTTTCGACGCTTCGCCCAAATGATTTCATTGAACCGCTGAGGTCCCGTGAAGTTCACAAACTACTGGGCACATCCTGGGAGTTCGTGGAAGAGACGGCGGCGGAAGCAATCCAGCTTTACCCCGGGCAACAGACAGGAAAGAGCCCGCCCAAGAAGAAGACAGGGGCATCAAATCCCCCCGGCATCACCCCACCGTTTGGTGGGCTAGACGAAGCGCTCCAAGCGCAGACCGGACTGGACCGCCAGATAGAGCGAAGGTTGCGTACTGCCCTTGCTCAAGTCCGTGACCGCAAGATCGTCTCAGCGCTCAAGATCGCTTACAACAACCGTTGCATGTTCTGTGGCGAGACACTTTGCGTTGCTACCGACCCATTGCGGCACTACTCGGAAGCTGCCCACATCAAGCCTCTGGGAACGCCGCACAACGGCCCCGACCACACGAGCAACATACTCATCCTGTGTCCAAACCATCACATCCAGTTTGATCAAGGCATCCTCAGGATCAGAAGTGTGGGGCAAAAGCTGGTGATAGAATCATTAGATGTGAAGTCACCGTTGCATAGACGAGCTTTGAAGCTGCATCCTGGCCACAAGGTCGATTCTGCCTTCTTCGAATACCACCGGAGTTGGCACGACGACGATTGAGCCGAGACCGCGAAAAAATGCCGACACTACACCTTGTCCCTAAGGACATCGCCGAACTGTATGAGGTCCACGAGTGGCGGAACGCTGCTGGGGTGTTGTCCACGTCTAGACCGACTGAGTGGCAAGAAGTTCTTGAAACCCTGCGTCTGTTCCGGCTCTACCGGAGCGAAATCGTATCCCCCGGCGGAAGCAAGTCAAAAATCGCAAACCGGTTCGATGCCGAATTGAAGCAACGAGGCTGGGTAGAGAAGCAATTCAAGACGGCAATCGAACTAGATGGCAAGCGCCTTGATTCACCCACGCACAAAATCGATTGCTACAAGAACCACGTCGCACTTGAAGTCGAATGGAACAACAAAGACCCATTCTACGACCGCGATCTGAACAATTTTCGGCTGCTGTTCGACCTCAGGGCAATCGAAGTCGGCATCATCATAACTCGTTGCTCACACCTTCAAGAAATTTTCAACGCGCTCGGACGCGGTCCCAGCTATGGGAACTCGACGACGCACATGGACAAATTGCTAACTCGAATTGATGGTGGCGCTGGCGGCGGCTGCCCCGTATTGGTCTTTGGAATAAGCAAAGAGCTTTACATCGAGGATGAAGCTGGTCAGATCGAAGTGACGGCAAGTGAGGGTTCGGATGATTAACAGCTTCGACAGGCTAGGGAACAAGTCGTTCGGCACTATCTTGGCTGATCCGCCTTGGCAGTTTCAGAACCGAACAGGGAAGATGGCGCCTGAGCACCGCAGACTGAGCCGCTATGGCACTATGACTTTGGATGACATCAAAGCGTTGCCAGTCGCAAATCTGGCTGCCAATCGCTCGCATCTTTACCTTTGGGTACCGAACGCCTTGTTGCCCGAAGGACTTGCCGTGATGAAAGCCTGGGGCTTCGAGTACAAGAGCAACATCGTCTGGCACAAGGTGCGCAAAGACGGCGGTCCCGACGGAAGAGGCGTCGGCTTCTACTTTCGAAACACGACAGAGCTTGTCCTGTTTGGCGTCAAGGGTAAGGACGTTAGGACGCTAAAGCCTGGGCGTAGGCAAGTTAACATCATCAAGACAATGAAGAGGGAGCATTCACGTAAGCCCGACGAACTATACGATGTAATCGAGGCTTGCAGTTGGGGTCCATACCTCGAACTCTTTGCACGTGGGCAGCGCAAGAATTGGTCTGCCTGGGGAGATCAAGCAAGCGACTACGCGCCAAGCTGGGAGACGTATTCCAATCATTCAATGTCGCATGTCGAGTTGCCTTCTAAAGAGACCATCAAGAAGGCAGACAGCTTGAAGGCTCTCCCACCGAGAAAAAAGCCGCGCATCGCTGCTTAGCCTTCTCCGCCTAACAGCCTAATCGCCGTAGCTATCGCCTTCGCCTCACCCACTGTAAGCCCCTCAACCGCCGACCGGCTCTTCGTGTGGAGTGGGCAATCCGGACCCCGTTTGGCGCTGATCACGGCGAACCCGCTCCGAGTTTCCTCAAAGGTCCAAGGGCCGGGTTAGCGTTGGCGGATGGTGCGTCGGTCGTTCATGAACAAACTATAGCACTCCACGAACATACGAGGAACATATCGCGGTTAACTAGCCGTGCGACGCAAAATTGAATGATAGCTACTCATCGATAGGCTGTGTTGCTCCCACTCTTGATCGTGGACGTATGGCAACTTCAAAAAATCTAAACACAACAATAACTTCTCCGCCATAGCTACTGATCCGAACAAAGTCCTTATAAGCATTATCGAACAACGTAACGTCCTTAACCCACTTTTCTACAACACTTGGGTTCATCTGCATCATCTCAGCAACGTTCGCATTGCTTGGCTCAAACTCACCACCTACTGCCGAGCGCCATCGTCGAACCCTAAGAAATCTAGCTAAATACTTGATAAATATAGGATATTCTCGAACGTCAACCTCTCGAAAAGAGTGGCCACACACTTTACATTTGAACCGTTGAACCGTTCTATGCTCTCCGCCAGCAGACGTGCTAACGGGACCGTTATTTACAATGTTAACTGAGTGACACTTAGGACAAGCGATCATCGGGCTCCCCGCGCCATCATTCGACCCATCATTCGATAGACTACTACTTTTCACCGAAAGTTCACTAATTCAGCGGCACCCTACAAACACCCCGCCCCCCGCTCCACTCCTCAGTGTGATCACGATTAAAGGGGCCACTGCGTCCACTCCTTTATCGCCACGACGACCGTCAGGTCGCCCGAGGACATCCGGAGGACCTAAAAGGAGCGATCAAAACATGATGAGGAAAGAAGGCGAAACGCTTACACCTGCAAAACCTGACGATAGCGCTTGTGAAAGAAGGAAGCCCTCGGCACCAGCACCCACTTGGCCAAGCCCGACTATCTTGGCACTTTGTGTTGTCCTAGGTGCTTTTTCATTTGCGGTGGGGCTCCGGGTGCATCCGGCGGTGGCATCACTAACAGCGCTGGTTTTGGCCGGATTGGTGTTAAACCACCTTAGGACAAGATAGCTGTCACCGTATGAAGACTCGGCAGCCTTCATGGCTGCCGATGTCTCTCCTCCTGAAGCGGGTGAGTAAGTTGTGGCAACCCCCCAAAATACCCGTTGACCTGATGCACACCGCTGATGCACAGTGCATTTCAAGAGACCACCTAACGCCTTGAAAATGAATGGTTTACCGAAAAGGTCTGCCTTCTCCTCTTCTGGGCACCATTTTCCTCGCGCGATGCCGCCCGCCACCCTGTCGCGCCGGTTTGCGGTTTGTGGGATGCAATCTGCGATGTCGCCGTCCCGATCGACCTCCCCCAAAATTCATCTCCACAAGGGCGACCTTCCGTCCGGCTTGGCCTTTCCGCGCGGGGTTGCCATCGATACCGAGACGCTCGGACTGAACCCGCAGCGCGACCGGCTGTGTCTCGTGCAGCTCTCTGCGGGAGACGGCGACGCGCATGTGGTCCAGCTTTCCGCCCAAAAGTATGCCGCCCCCAATCTCAAGGCGCTGCTCACCGATACGAAGACGCTGAAAATCTTTCATTTTGCGCGCTTCGACATCGCCGTGCTGGAAAAATATCTGGGTGTTGAAACGACGCCGGTCTACTGCACCAAGATCGCCTCCAAGCTGGCGCGAACCTACACCGACCGCCATGGACTGAAGGATCTGTGCGCGGAACTGGTGGGCGTGGAATTGTCCAAGCAGCAGCAGAGCTCCGATTGGGCGGCCGAGAAGCTCTCCGACAGTCAACTTGCCTACGCGGCGTCCGACGTTCTCTACCTTCACAAGTTGAAGGAAAAGCTCGATGCCATGCTGGCGCGCGAGGGCCGCACAGAACTGGCCCAAGCTGCGTTCAAATTCCTGCCGGCGCGGGCCAAGCTCGATCTTGCCGGCTTTGGCGAAATCGACATTCTCTCGCATTGATTTTCGGGCATTGACAGGCTGGAAACCCGCATACGCGCAGCGCAGGCGCTCAAATCTTGTGCACCCAAACCGCAACTGGCGGTGGCGAGGCTTCCAGGGCCGCCCTAAGAGCGCGTTCCAGCCGTACTCGGTCCCATTCTCACCCCATTTGGAACCGAATGTCAGGCCTCCAAGGGGGATGGGGTGTGAAACCGGGCGGGCTTCATGGCGAGCGTGACTGATGACGCGGGCGCATCGCGTGCGACCGGCAGTGGCATCGTCCTGGCCGGCGATCGCGGGCCGAGACGCATTGCGGCGGCGCGCCATACGCGCCGCGTCCGCATTCTGAAGAGCGCTCTGCCCGCAACCGCACTGCTCGTCATCGCTGGCTACAGTCTGAGCGTGTTCGACAAAACAGGCTGGGGTGAGAGTCTCGCCCAGCTTGAGGTACCCCATATCCTGGCAGAGAACCTCGCCATGGATAACCCGCATTACGAGGGCTTCAACGCCGACGGCGGCCGCTATTGGGTCACCGCCAAGAAGGCCATGCAGGATCTGAAGAACTTATCCCTCATCAAGCTCGAGGCCATTTCGGGCGAGCTGATCGCCGCCAACAAGGACCGCACCAAGCTGACAGCCACGCGCGGCACGTTCAACAACAAGCAGAGCGTCATCGAGCTGTTCGATGCCATCGACATTGCGGGCGACAATGGCCTCAAGGCGCAGCTCACGCGCGCCACTATCAAGACCAAGGAGGGAGTCATTCTGTCCGACGCCCCCGTCCGGGTGGAAATGCCAGCCGGCACGATCACCGCAAACCAGCTCATGATCCGCCAGAAAGAAAAGGAATATACCTTCAATAACCAGGTTCGCACCGACTTGAAGGCACGCGCGCCGCGCACCGAAGGCCCCGATGCCGCCAGCGCCGGCAAAGCCACGACCGGCTTTGGCAACTCCAGTGAACCTATCCTCATTACGGCCAACCGCCTCGACATCAACGACACCACCAAAATTGCCACCTACACCGGCACCGTGCGCGCTGAGCAGGGTCAATCGATTCTGACGTCACCCGAGTTGGAAGTGACCTACGAAGGAAGTGCGGCGGGCATGTCAGGCGCAGGCGGAGGAGGCGCTGCAAAGGACGCCGGTTCCAAGAAGGACGCCAGCTCCAAGAAAGAGGGCGCAGGCGCGCCGGACACTGCGGCATCCGCTGATGCGGGGGGCAAGATCAAGCGCGTGGTTGCGAAAAATCCGGTCACACTTACCCAGGGCAACGGCCAGCAAGCCACCAGCCGCAGCGCAGACTTCGACGCTGCCACCCAAGTGGCTGTCCTCGAGGGTGATGTCGTGATGTCGGAAGGAGCCGACCGGCGCGTCACGGGAGATCGGGCGGAGATCGATCAGACGGCCGGCACCGTCGTACTGACCGGGCCTGTTTGGCTGACGCAGGGCAAGAACGAACTCCATGGACGGCGGCTGTTCTTCAACCGCAACTCCGGCAAAATGAACCTCACCGGAGCCGGGAGCGGCAACGGCCGCATCAGCGCGCGCTTCAGCCAGGCTGGCGCACCACAGCCCGCCTCCCGTCAGAGCGAAACGCCCAAGCGCGGTCTTGCCTTCGGCGGCAATTTCAAGACCGATCCCAGTGCGCCCGTCGACATTGCCGCTGACCGGCTCGACGTTGACGATCAAGCCAAGATGGCGGTCTTCTCGGGTACTGTTAAGGCGCAACAGGCAGGCTTCGTCCTGGAAGCAGCGGAGCTGGCCGCGAACTACTCAGGATCCGCGGGACTTTCAGGCTCGGGCGACGCGATCAAGCCCGATGCACAACAGGCCGCCGCGCGCCTCACACGCATCAAGGCCAAGAAGAACGTCGTCGTGACCTCCAAGGAGGGCCAGAAGGCCACCGGTGATTGGGCCGACTACGACACCAAGGCGAACACCGTGACCCTTGGCGGTGACGTGGTCATGACTCAAGGCAAGAATATCGTGCGCGGGACCAAGCTCGTCATCGACATGACCAGCGGTGAAAGCGTCATATCCACCGAAACAGCCAGCGGCGGAATGACATCGTCCAGCCAGGCGGACGGTTCCGGGCTAATCATTAAATCGGGCCGGCCCAGCGCCGTTTTCTATCCAAACGACATCCGGAAGCACGTTGACAAGGGAGCCGCCGCGGCGGGCGGCGGGCAAGCGCGTTCCGCGCCCTCCCAATAGTCGCAAAGTCAAGCTAGAGTATTTTGTAAACCCAGGCGCTGCGGGCGCAAAACCCAAACGGATATATTGTGTTCAGGGCATTACCATTCGGCTCCAAGCTCGGGCTTAGGACAGGCGGCAAGCCCGCAGCCAAGGGAGCACGCGCGCGCAATGGCGCGGGACAAGCAAACGGAGGCCACGCAAACGGTCGCCACGCCGATCCGGCTGAGCAGGATCCGCACGCCATCGGCGCCGATGGCTGGCTGACGGCCTACGACATCAAGAAATCGTATCGCAAACGCATGGTCGTGAAGGGCGTGAGTTTGGCGGTAGGGCGCGGGGAGTCAGTCGGCCTGCTCGGACCCAACGGCGCGGGAAAGACGACCGTGTTCTACATGATCACGGGCTTGGTGCCTGCCGACGACGGCCGGATCACCATCGACGGCGCCAACGTCACGCATCTGCCCATGTACCAGCGGGCCCGCCTGGGCATCGGGTACCTGCCGCAGGAAGCTTCGATCTTTCGCGGCTTGACGGTCGAGCAGAACATCATGGCCGTGCTGGAGCTGGTCGAGCCCGACAAGAAAAAACGTCAGGAGCAACTCGACAGCCTGCTTGAGGAATTTACGATCACGCGGCTGCGCAAGTCGCCCTCGATGGCCCTTTCGGGAGGCGAGCGCAGGCGATGCGAAATTGCCCGCGCTCTGGCCTCACGGCCGTCGTTCATGTTGCTGGACGAACCTTTCGCTGGTATCGACCCCATTGCCGTGGGCGATATCCAACAGCTCGTCCGGCACTTGACCGAACGCGGCATCGGCGTCTTGATCACCGACCATAACGTGCGTGAAACGCTGAGTCTGATCGACCGTGCCTATATCATTTACGATGGTCAGGTTCTGACACAAGGTAAGCCTTCTGAAATCATAGCCAACGAAGACGTGCGCCGGGTCTATCTTGGAGATATGTTCGTTAACACGCGTTGATTATAGCCTTTGGGCTGAGATTGCTGGAGAGACGAGCGGGTTAGCGTATGGCGCTGTCGGCCAAACTGGAATTGCGGCAAGGCCAGCAACTGGTGATGACTCCCCAGTTGCAGCAGGCTATTCGCCTTCTGCAATTCTCCAACATGGAGCTGGCTGAATTCGTCGACGCCGAGCTGGAGCGCAATCCTCTTCTGGAACGCGAGGACAACCAGCCTCAGGCGAAGCCGGCCGACGAACCTATGTCCGAGCCGCCGCCTGAACCATCATCTGGCGGCGAGGACGAGTGGCTGGATCTGCGCAAGCCGGTGGAAGACCCCGCTGGCGCGCTCGATACGGACTACGACAATCTTTATCAGGACACCGGCCCCGCAGACACGCAGGGCAGCGCTGACAACGCGGCGCTTTCAAGCTGGGCGAACGTGCGCCAGCGCATGAGCAACGGCTTTGAGGACTCCGACGGCCTTGAGTCGTTTGTCGCCAGCGAAGAATCTCTGCGCGATCATCTGGCCGCGCAGCTTCCCCTCACCATCTCCGATCCGCGCGAACGGCTCATCGGACAATATCTCATCGATCTGGTTGATGAAGCCGGGTACATCCCCTCTGGCTTCGACAGCCTGTCGCTGAAGCTCGGCGCGCCAGTCGAAATGATCGAGGGCGTGTTGCAGAAGCTGCAGACCTTCGATCCGCCGGGCGTGTTCGCACGCTCGCTCGCCGAATGTCTTGCCCTGCAGCTTAAGGACCAGAACCGGTACGATCCCTATATGGCGGCGCTGCTCGCCAATCTCGATCTGCTCGCCGCACGCAACCTCAACGCGCTCCGCAAGGCGGTAGGCTGCGACATGGAAGAGCTGGCCGAGATGATCCAGGAGGTCAAGCGGCTGAACCCCAAGCCGGGTCTTCGGTTTGGCTCGGTGCAGATGCAGCCCGTGGTTCCCGACGTTCTCGTACGGCCCGCTTCAGACGGCGGCTGGCACGTCGAGCTCAACTCAGACACGCTGCCGCGCGTGCTCGTCAACCGCACATACTTCACGCGCGTCTCCAAGACCGCAGCGACAGAGAAGGACAAAGGATATCTTCTCGACTGTCTGCAAACCGCCAACTGGCTCATCAAGAGCCTCGATCAGCGCGCGCGAACGATCCTGCGCGTCGCCGAACAAATTGTGCGCCAGCAGGATGCGTTCTTCATGTATGGCGTGCAGCACCTGCGGCCGCTCAACCTGAAGACCGTGGCGGACGCCATCTCTATGCACGAATCGACCGTCTCGCGGGTCACGTCGAACAAGTACATCTCGACACCGCGCGGCATCTTTGAATTAAAATACTTCTTCACCAGCGCTATCGCTTCGGCCGATGGCCAGGAGGCGCACTCCTCCGAGGCCGTGCGTCACCGAATCAAACAGATGATCGACGCCGAAAGCGCCGACGACGTCCTTTCCGACGATAAGCTGGTAGAGAAGTTGCGGTCGGAGGGAATCGATATTGCCCGGCGCACGGTCGCTAAATACCGCGAGGCCTTGCGCATTCCATCCTCCGTTCAGCGCCGCCGCGACAAACGGCTTTTCGAGCGCATGGGTGGAACGATCTGATTATTCCTGGCATTTACCGTCCGGGGAAAATCGCCAAGAAATTCAGCAGCGAAAACAACCGTGAATTGACAGAACGCCCGGCTATCCATAACTGTTGAGACAGGTTGTCGCGTTCTGCAGATATCTTCAAAGCTCCAGGGCACAGTGACTAGTCCACCTGTATAGCACGGATGTTAAGATGCTTCTGCCGGTAAAGACCCCGGCGCTTCCGGCTGGGCCTCGTGGCTCGCCGTCATGCCACGCAATAACAGGTTGAGAAATGACCATACAGATCACCGGTAAGAATGTCGAAGTTGGTGACGCTTATCAGACCTATGTATCCGACAAGATCCGCGCCCTGCTGCAGAAGTATGTAAGCCGCGATCTCAACGGCCATGTTCGCCTTGAGAAAGAGCGTGGACTTTTCAAGACCAACTGCTCCGTCCGCTTGGCAAGCGGACTTTTGCTCGAAGCTCACGGCGAAGGCGGTGACGCCTATCAGAGCGCGGACGCGGCCGTCGACCGTCTTGAAACGCGCATGCGCAAATACAAGCAGCGACTCAAAGACCATGATGCGAGCCGCACGAACGCGGCGCGTAGCGGGGGTTTTGATGCGCGCGACGCCATTGTCAGTGTTGCCGAGGACGAGACGAGCAGCGCAGCACCGTCTGATGACCATCCGCTCATTATCGCGGAAACCCAGCGTAACGTTTTGGAGTTATCTGTCAGCGAGGCAGTGATGCAGCTCGACCTGACCGAAGCGACGTTTCTAATCTTTCGGAATGCAGGCAGCGGTGGTGTGAACCTTGTCTACCGCCGCCAGGACGGACACATCGGCTGGATCGATGCCGATGTTCCAAAGCAGAAGATCGTGAATGGCGAGGCCAGGTCCGCAGGGTAAGGCGGTCGCGGGTTCAGGGGTGGACAGAATCCTGCCTTTATTTACGCGTTGTCGGAGTGCGCGGGAAGCGTCCCCTCGGCTGGCCGCCGATGCAGGGCAGACTTGGACCTTGGGAAAAGGTGAACGATATGACCATGAACCTTAGCGATATTCTCGCAAGGAACGGTGTGGTGTCGGCGCTCAAGGCGCAGGACAAGAAGCAGGTACTGCAATCGATTGCCGAACGCGCCAGCAAAGTTACAGAGGTCGCCACACACGATATCTATACCGCCCTCCTGCAGCGTGAGCGGTTGAGCTCCACAGGCCTTGGCAGCGGAATCGCAATTCCCCACGTCAAACTTGCAGGTTTGACGTCGATCGTGTGTCTGTTCGCGCGGCTGTCCACTCCGGTGGCGTTTGAAAGCCATGATGAGCAGCCTGTCGATCTCGTCTTCTTCCTGCTCGCGCCCGAGCACGCCGGCGGAGATCATTTGAAGGCCTTGGCACGCATCTCGCGTCTGGTGCGCGATCCAGCGACTCTGGAGGCTCTGCGCAGCGCCAAGGACGAGGCCGCGCTGACGCGCGTTCTCACCTCACCTATTACGTCGCACGCGGCTTGAGAGGCCTCGCGACCAAGTCCATGAAGCGAAAAAGGCCCCGCAGCAGTTGCGCTGGGCCTTTTCATTGAGCGGACCGAGTAACGCTGCGACGTGATCGGTAAGGAGCATCTACATGCCGGCAATCGCGATTGCACCTAGTCCGATGCCGCCGACGATCAACCGCCACCAGCCAAAGAACGACAGCCCCTTGGCCTTGATGAAATCGAGTACATGGCGGACGACAAACACGCCGGCGATGAAGGCCGCTACGAAGCCCAGCGCAATTTTGTTGGCATCGTCGACGGTCAGCACGGACCAGTTCTTGTAAAGATCGTAGGCGAACGCGCCAGCCATGGTCGGCATGGCCAGGAAGAACGAGAACTCGGCCGCCGTACGCTTGTCGGCGCCCAGAAACAGTGCGCCGACAATAGTCGAGCCCGATCGTGAAACGCCCGGAATGAGCGCCAGACACTGGCAAAGGCCTATCTTGAACGCGGTTGAAGGCGGCAGATCGAGGACATCCGTGTAGGTCGGCTCGAACTTTATGTTGTCGACCACCAGCAGAATGATGCCGCCCAGAACGAGCATGCTGGAGATCAGCAGCGGGCTTTCAAAGAAAATCGTCTTGATGATCTTGTGACCAGCCGCACCGATGACAGCGGCGGGCAGAAATGCCAGCAGGATACCCAACACGAACTTCTGCGTGCGCGGATCGTTGGGCAGCGCGCGGGCCAATTCCCACAGCTTGGCGGCATAAACCGTCAGCAGCGCAAGGATGGCGCCAAGCTGGATCAACACCTCGAACGTACGGCCCGGCGAGGTGAAGCCCAGCAGGTGCTCTACCAGCAAGAGATGGCCCGTAGAGGAAACCGGAATGTATTCGGTCAGCCCTTCGATGAGGCCGAGCAGGATCACTTGCCAGGTTGGCATCGCGAAGAACTCCGCAGAAGTGGAAGGCGGGAAAGAGGCGGCCGTGAACGCGCAGTGGGCTGGATGGCGCGCCACGCTTGGGCCGCCGCTCCGCTTCAAGTGAATGGCGAAACGGCTCTAGGTCCTTATTCTATCGTGCTTGGTATCGGAAAATCGGTTCTCACCTTTCCGCAAAGCACTCCAGGCTTTAAGGCCAAGCCCGCCGGCCTGCAAACACGTTCCTGGGCCGGGAGCGTGGTTCGCTTGCGAGGGTGCCGCGAGAGCCACGATTGATTCTGCGCGCAGAGCCCGCAAATAACCCAAGTGGAAATGACCAAACCTCAGTTGGAGGGAGAAAATCCTACGCCCACGTCGCGCAAACTGCGTCCGGCCGACGGCAAGTCGAGCACGCGCCCGCTTGGAGGCGGCATTGCAGAAGGCGGCGTGCCGGCCGCCCCGATAGGCTTCACCGGCTCGCCATTGGCGCACGTGCGAATGGGCTCGGCGGAAAGCTGGTCGAGGCCGTTCTTGTCGACGACGTTCTCATGGTGGCGGCCATAACGGTTGCGCCACTCGGCGACCTGTCCGGTCGCTTGCTGGCGGACACCTTCGCCCGCATTGCAGAAAATGTTCTGGTAGATGTCCTCGATCCACAACCGCTCATTGGGGGAGGCGTTGACGACGGCGACATCGATGAGATTGAGCGCCGCGATCTGATCCTGGGGCACGAACTTGCCGCGCCACAACAAATCCGCAAGGAACGCCTGAGCGCCCGCGTGCCCCTTCTTGGAGAGCCGCGAAAGCCAATGGACGCCATTCTCGGTCTTGCTCTCCTCGCCCCGTGCGCGCATGGCCAGATCGGGTCCCTCGCCGCGCAGGAAGACCTTGGCAAGCTCGAACTGCGCGTCCTCGTCGTTGAAGAACAGGGCCGCGCGCTGCAACAAGCTGTCGGCAAGCTTGGGATTGGGCTTCAAAGAGCCCTCGGCAATGCCCGCGCGCAGGTATCGCGACACTTCGGTCAGCGCCTTGGCGGCGACGGGCGCGAGATCATCGTCGTCCGGATCGACATCCCGCAACTCGTCGGCGAGTTTGCGGAAGATGTTGTAGGCTTTCACGTGGTCGGTGTATGCGCCTTCGTTATCGGCGTAGATGCGCGCGATGTAAAACGTCCCCATAACCGGGTTGGACTCGGCGGCCACCTCGAGGGCGGGAACCGCCAGCTCGTAGTAGCCGCCATTGAAGGCCGCGATGCCCTGCTTCAAGGCATCCTCGCCCGAGCGGAACGTCATCGTTCCGGCGGCAAGTGCCGCCGCCGGAAGAGCCACGCTCATAATCAAGCCTAGACAAGCACGTCTAAATGTCCGCATAGCAGAGGACTTCCGCCTTTCCGCCGGCGTGGGTCACCGCGCCATAGCGCGCCGGCCCAACCTGATCGGCAAATTTCGCCAATGCGCCCGAGCGATACATGCTCGCAGGGGCCTTCCATTCCTTGCGGCGCTTCTCAAGCTCCGCCGCATCGACTTCCAGATCGATCCGTCCCGTCACCGCATCGAGCGCGATGATGTCGCCATTCTTGATGAGCGCGATCGGCCCGCCCACGGCGGCCTCGGGTCCCACATGGCCAACGCAGAATCCACGCGTTGCGCCAGAGAAGCGCCCATCGGTGATCAGCGCGACCTTGTCGCCCGAGCCCTGCCCGTAAAGAGCGGCCGTCGTCGAGAGCATCTCACGCATACCGGGGCCGCCTTTCGGGCCCTCGTAGCGGATGACGAGAACCTCGCCTTCCTTGTAGTTGCGCGCCTCAACGGCGGCGAAGGCATCTTCTTCGCAGTCAAAGCAGCGGGCAGGACCACGGAACTGGAGGTTCTTCAGTCCTGCCACCTTCACGATGGCACCGTCAGGCGCGAGGCTGCCTTTCAGGCCCACGACGCCGCCCGTTGGTGAGAGCGGATTTGCCACCGGATAGATGATCTTCTGCGCGGAATTGAACTTAACGCTTTCCAGGTTCTCGGCCATGGTCTTGCCGGTCACCGTGATGCAGTCGCCGTGCAACACGCCGCCTTCCAGCAGGGCTTTGAGTATCTGCGGCACGCCGCCGATATCGAAGACGTCCTTGGCGATGTACTGGCCGCCCGGCTTCAAGTCCGCGATGTAGGGCGTTCTCTTGAAGATCTCGGCGACGTCGAACAGATCAAATTCGATGCCACATTCATGCGCCATGGCGGGAAGATGAAGCGCGCCGTTGGTCGAGCCGCCGGTTGCGGCCACTACGATGGCGGCATTCTCGAACGCCTTGCGCGTGCAGATGTCGCGCGGGCGCAATCCATGCGCAAGCAGCCTCATCACGGCTTCACCACTCGCGACAGCATACTCATCGCGGCTCTCGTAAGGCGCGGGCGCGCCCGCCGAGCCCGGCAGAGCAAGGCCAATCGCTTCCGACACGCACGCCATGGTGTTTGCGGTGAACTGACCGCCGCACGAGCCGGCCGAGGGACACGCGCCGCATTCCAGTTCATGCAGCTCGCCATCGGACATCTTGCCCGCGGAATGCATGCCGACGCCTTCGAAAACATCCTGAACAGTAACGTCCTTGCCCTTGTGCTTACCGGGAAGAATCGAACCGCCATACATGAAGACGCTCGGGACGTTGAGGCGCAGCATGGCCATCATCATACCCGGCAGGCTCTTGTCGCAGCCGGCGATGCCCACGAGCGCGTCGTAGCAATGGCCGCGCATGGTGAGCTCGATCGAATCAGCGATGACCTCGCGCGAAACCAGCGACGACTTCATGCCCTGGTGCCCCATGGCGATGCCGTCGGTCACGGTAATGGTGCAGAACTCGCGCGGCGTGCCGCCGGCTTCCGCGACGCCCTTCTTGGCGGCTTGGGCCTGACGCATCAGCGCGATGTTGCAGGGCGCCGCCTCGTTCCAGCATGACGCGACGCCGACGAAGGGCCTGTGAATCTCCTCTTCGGTCAACCCCATGGCGTAGTAGTAGGAGCGGTGAGGCGCGCGTGAGGGCCCCTCCGTCACATGGCGGCTCGGCAGCTTTGTCTTGTCGAACGTCTTGGCGTCCATTTCATTCCTCGTTTGTCTTGCGTGGCTGTTTTTCTGCTCATAAGCGCACTTTGGCGCGGCGGAAAGCCCACAAGACAAGACCGATGCCCGCGAATCGTGCGTACCGGACCTGGACCGCCGGTACTGATAATTCTCGGCTAGCAGTTGCGCGGACTTTGTGGCCCGATAGTGGCGCTCATCAGCCAGAACGTTGCCCTTCTGTCACAAACGTTAACGGACTGATAAATTATCCATGACCCGGCGTTACGGGTGCAATCTCGCTCCCTCCATCACCGCTGTTGCTTCGACCGGATGCTGAGCAGCCGCGATATTAGGATGTGGCGATGCGCCCGGCAGGCCGATAAATTTCGTTGAGAAGCAGGTTAACGGCCGACTTCGGCGGGGAGAGGGCTCAGGTGCGGCAGTCAGACGGCATTTTTTGCGCTATTCACGCAACGGACTAAAGCCGCAGGCGGATCGATGGTGCTCTTACCTTCTCCGCCGCCGCGGGCTTGTGAGGGAGAAACGAGCGCATGCAGGACAACACGGGCCCTGCTGGACTGGGTCAGGAACTGGGACAGGCGGACCGCATCGACATCACGTTCGATAATCGCGGCGACAGGCTGATCGGGCTCGGACTGGTCAATGGCGTCCTCAAGGTGCTTTCGCTGGGCTTCTATTCGTTCTGGGCCAAAACGGAGGTCCGGCGGCGCCTGTGGTCGTTCACGCGCATCAACGGCGAGCCGCTGGAATACACCGGAACCGGCAAGGAGCTGTTCTTGGGGTTCATTATCGTGTTTTTCGCCTTCGTGGTGCCCTTGATGCTCGGCGGCTTGGCTATCGCTCTCCTCTTTCCCGGCAATAGGGGCGCGCTCGCCATCTATCAGCTCGCGGCCTACGGTCTGTTTTTCTTCCTCCTCGGCAATGCGCTGTACCGCGCCCAGCGCTACCGGCTGAGCCGCACGCGCTGGCGCAGCATCCGGGGCTGGCTGGCAGGAAGCCCTGCCCGCTACGGCTGGACCTATTTCTGGACCCTCGGCCTGCCCTTCCTGCTCGTTGCCCTGCTGACGGCATTCGTCGGCTGGGTGGTGACGCCCGCCCTCGCGGGGCCTGTCGCCATCCTCGGGTTGATCGCGGCGCTGTGGGTCCTGCCCTGGCGCTCAAATATGCTGCAACGCAGGATCACCAACGACATGCGCTTCGGCGACCGGCCGCTCAGCTACTCGGGCAGGTCCGGACCACTCTACAAGCGCTACTTCTTCGCGTGGATGGGAAGCGCGCTGCTGGTCGTGGCCGCAGGCGTCGCGACTCTGTTGTTCATGAATAAATCTGGCTATTTGGAGAGTGTGGCCGCGGGCGAACGGCCCATTCCGACCTTGACCCAGGTCGCGGCCGTCATCTTGATCTGGATCGTCACGATCATTGCCATGGGCCTTGTCACGGCGTGGTATCGCGCCATGCAGTACAACCATTTCGCGACCCACACCCATCTTGAAGGCGCAACCTTCCGCCTCAACGCGTCGGGAAAGAGCCTGATGTGGCTGATGTTGTCCAACTGGCTGATTTCGATGCTGGGCGTCGTCTTCGGTTTGGCGGTAGGCGGCGCGCTCGTCTACGCGGCCGGCCTGACGCCTCAGCCATCTGCGCCCGGCGCGCCGCCCTCCGAGCCGGGCATCATTCCGGTTCTCTTGATCATGCTGCCCATCGTGCTGGCGACCACCGTCGCCACGACGTTTGCCCAGTTCCGCTCGGCCCGCTACTTTCTTTCCCGTCTGAAGCTCGACGGCCCGGTCGATCTGGCCGCCATTCAGCAGAGCGCAAGCTCCGGACCACGGCTTGGCGAGGGGCTCGCACAGGTGTTCGACCTCGATGCATTCTGATGCCGCATCCCACTATGCCCGCCTGAGCGATGGCAAGTCGGCGGCCGCGCGTGATTGCCGCGTCCGTCTCGATCTTTCGGGACTGGAGATTGTCTCCGACGATGGCGCGGTACGTATGCGCTGGCCTTATGAGAGCCTGCGCGCGAACGAGCCGCTGCGTCCCCAGTCCATCGACGTCCTGCTGTCCTCCACCGACGCACCGGGCGTCACGGTCTTTGTACCTGGAACGCAATTCCCAAATGCGCTCGCGCCACGCGCGCCGCAGCTCACGCGCCACGCTGAGCGATGGCGTCACGCCAAGCCCTGGGTCATCGGGGCAGCCGTCCTCGCCGGCCTTGCGGTGCTCATCCACACTGCCGGTTGGACGCCCTTGCGCACGATCGCAAATCTGCTGCCGCAGTCCTGGCGCGAACGGCTTGGCGATGCAGCCATCGAGTCGATGGCCGAGAACAGGCAACGCTGCGTCAATCCAGTCGGCGCCGCCGCGCTCGATCAGTTGACCCAGCGCCTCAGCTCCGTTTCGGGAACCGGGCAGGATTTCAAGGTCCTGATCGTTGACTGGGATCTGTTCAACGCCTTTGCGGTTCCAGGCAACAAGATCATCATGACGAAAGGGCTTATCGAAAAGGCCGACAGCCCGGACGAGGTTGCGGGCGTGCTGGCCCATGAGATGGGCCACGGCATCGCGCTTCATCCAGAGACAGGGATCATCCGAGCCATCGGCATGTCGGCGGCCGTCGAGTTGATGATGGGCGGTTCGGGCGGAACGCTGGCCAACCTCGGCCTCATCCTCGCGCAGCTTGGCTATACGCGCGCCGCCGAGCGCGAAGCCGACGATCAGGCGCTGGTGCTGTTGCGCAAGTCTGGCATCTCCCAGCAGGGTCTGGCGAATTTCTTCCGCCGCGTTCTCAGCGAGGAAGGCAAATACGCCAACGACGATCAGAACACGAACGGCGGCAAGAGCCAGGAAAAGGACGACCGCTTGGCGCGCACGCTCGACATGTTCTCGACCCATCCACCGACCGAAGAACGCGCCGAACGCATCCGCATGTCGGCGAGCTACCCATCGACGCCGGCGCTTTCCGCGGAAGACTGGCGTGCCTTCAAGGCTATTTGCGCAACGACGGCGCCGCTGACGCCGCCGGCAGAGGACGAAGCAAAGCGTTGAGCTTTCGCCGAGGTTCGACCAGGCTCGTTGGCTGGGCGGACTTATTTGCCGAAGACTGCCGCTTCTTATCCGCAGCCTTGAATTGCATTGCCAAGATCCCAAATGTTTCACGCCGGTGGCGGGTAAACGCGCCAAACTGGCGAAAATCGGCCTGAATGGGGCCAGAATCCCCAGGCAGGGTGCTTCCTTATGGTTGTCGCGGTATGCGTCCTGCCGGGAGTTTGGTGCGCATGAAGGCGCTGTTACTGAAGGCCAGTCTGGTTCTGTTTGTTATCGCCGGTTACATCGCCTCCCCGTTTCTGACCGCCTGGTCAATCCGGGAGGCGGTTCACCATGGCGATAGCGCTTATCTGACCCGCCAGATCGATTGGCCGAGTTTGCGCGCGTCCCTCGCGCCCGATATCGGCCGCATCGCGCTCAACCTGCCAGACCCGGAAACGGCGCGTGCCGTCAAACCGGGCTTGTGGCAGCGCTTCAAGGCCTATTGGGGCCAGGGCGCGGTCAACAAGGCCATTGAGAGCTACGTGACGCCGGAGGGCCTGCCGCAGCTCTTTCAGGCCCGCAAGGCCTATCGCGACTACATCGCGGGCCAGCCCGACGACGCCAAGCTGGCGCTCGCCGAGCGCATCAAACGCGCCTGGGCACGCGTCAGGCGCGCAGAATTTACCTCACTCACGACGTTCGAGATCGACATGGTCGACAAGCACGATCCCAACCGCATGTATCTGGGCAAGCTTGCGATCGACGGCTTCGGGTGGAAGCTCAAGGAGCTTCGCGTGAAAATCCTCCAGACGGCAGAGAATGCGATCGTCAAATTCGCCGATACCGGCGGCCGGGCCGGCGGTTACACCTTCTGGGAGCGCGCGAAAGCGGCCGCCCGTTAAGTTCGGGGCCACCCGCGTGTTCGCTCGTTAACTCAGGTAAGCAAACCGCACAGCGTTCGTATTCTTTGTAAACGAATGTCATGGTACAGACCCTTGATGCTGTGGTGACAACGAGTGTCTCCGGGTCGTTATGCCTTCGAAATTCCATCTCATCTATCAACTTGCGATGATGGGCGCGTTCGACGTGCTGCCGCAAATGGTGAAGACGCACGGACTCGTGTCGCGGGTAGGCAACCGCATGCGCCACAAGACGGTGGCCGCGGTCTCCCATGTGGCCAAGACCTACAACGGTGCGCTCTACCAGGACACACCCGACCGGCTCGTTCTCGAGAATGTCGTGATCCCCTACTACCAACTCGACCCGGACGTTCGCAACATCGTCTTCGTGGGATGTGATTGGTATACGGCGGGATACGAGCGTCTCTTCGCGCATAAGAAATTCTGGACGATCGATCCTGACATCGCCAAAGCTGGCTTTGGAGCGGCGAGGCATCAGATCGCACCTATGCGCAATCTCGCCGCGCTGATGGCCGAAGGACAGGCCGACCTCGTGGTCTGCAACGGCGTCATCGGCTGGGGCTTGAACGATCACGACGAAGCGGAAGCCTCGTTCGAAGCAGCTTGGCGCATCCTACGGCCCGGCGGGCATTTGATCGTCGGCTTCAACGACCGGCCGCCCCACATCCCCTTCCATCCCGATGAGCTTGCCGCGCTGGCGCGCTTCGAGCCCTTCAGCTTCGAGCCGCTCGCGGCCCACGAACACCGCGTGGCCCATGAGCTGTGCCATGTCTACCGCTTCTACCGAAAGCCGGTGGCGGGCGCTTAAACGCCGGTCAATCGTTCCCGAGCCGTTTGAGCGCTGCGGCAAGACGGGTGATGTCGGCTTCGAGTTCCGCCTTGCGCGTGCGCGCCTCGGCGATTGCCTCGGGCTTGGCGCGTTCCACGAAGCTTGGGTTGGACAGCTTGGCGTCCATCTTCGAAAGGTCCGACGTGGCGCTCTCGATCGCTTTTGCGAGGCGCTTCCTTTCCGCCGCCATATCGATGATGCCCTCCAGCGGCAGCGCCGCCGTCGTCTCGCCCGACACGATGAGCGCTGCCCCCTTAGGCTCGGTCTTGGTGAACGAAATGTCTTCGAGGCGCGCCAGCCGCTTGATCGTGTCGTCATTGCGCATGGCGCGATCCTTGAGCGCGGGATCTGCACCGATGATGACGAGCGGGATCTTCGCACCCGCGGGCACGTTCATCTCGGTGCGCACCGAACGGATCTCCGAGACGAGACGGACAATCCAGTTGATCTCGTCTGCGGCCGCCTTGTCGTAGAGGCCGTCGAATTGCGGCCACGAGGACAGGCACAGCAACGAGCGCCGCGCGACGCCGTGCTCGACCATATGCGCCCATAGCTCTTCGGTGATGAACGGCATGAAAGGGTGCAGCAGCTTCAGAATCTGATCGAGCACCCACGCAACCGTCGTGCGCGTCTCGGCCTTCGCCGTTTCGTCCTCTCCGGCCAGCAAAGGCTTGATGAGTTCCAGATACCAGTCGCAGAACTCACCCCACACGAACTCATAGGCCGCGATGGCGGCTTCGTTGAACTTGTAGGCTTCGAGCGACGCGGTGATGGCGCTTGCCACCAGCTGCGTCTCCCCAACGATCCACTTGTTGATCGTCTGCTTGACGCCTGCGGGATCGAAGTCGGGCTCGCGCACGCACTCGTTCATTTCGGCAAAGCGTGAGGCATTCCATAGCTTGGTCGCGAAATTGCGATAGCCTTCGACGCGCTCGATGGACAGCTTCACGTCGGAGCCTTGCGCCGCCATCGCCGCCATCGTGAAGCGCAACGCATCGGTGCCATAAGACTTGATGCCTTGCGGATAGTCTTTGCGCACTTCCTTCTCGACCCTGTTGGCCTGCTCCTTGGACAAGCCTGCGGTACGCTTGGCGATGAGCGCGTCGATCTCGATGCCGTCGATGATATCGAGCGGATCGATGACATTGCCGCGGGTCTTCGACATCTTGTTACCCGCGCCGTCGCGAACAAGGCCATGAATGTAGACATCGTGGAAAGGCACATCGTCCATGAAGTGAAGGCCCATCATCATCATCCTGGCGACCCAGAAGAAGATGATGTCGAAGCCGGTGATGAGCACGCTGGTGGGATAATACTTGCCGATTTCCGGGGTGGAGTCAGGCCAACCCAGCGTCGAGAACGGCCACAGGGCGCTGCTGAACCAGGTATCGAGAACATCCTCGTCGCGCGTGAGCGGCGCATCCTTCTTGTAGTAGAGCTTGGCCTCCGCGTGGGCGTCCGCCTCGTCGTGCGCGACGAACACTTTGCCATCGGGTCCATACCAGGCGGGGATCTGATGGCCCCACCAGAGCTGGCGCGAGATGCACCATGGCTGAATGTTTTCCAGCCAACGGTAATAATCGTTCGCAAACCGTTCCGGCACGAAGCGAGTCTTGCCGTCCTTCACGGCAGCGAGCGCGGGTTTGGCAAGTTCAGCAGCGTTGACGTACCATTGATCCGTCAGCCAGGGCTCGATCGCCACGCCAGAGCGGTCGCCGTGCGGCACGGTCTGCGTCGTCGGCTCGATCTTCTCCAGAAGCCCAAGTTCGTCGAGCGCGGCGACCACCTTGAGGCGCGCTTCAAACCGGTCAAGGCCGCGATAGTCCTGCGGCGCCTCTTCGTTGATGCGCCCGAACGCATCCAGAATGTTGATCTGCTCCAGGCCCTGGCGCTTGCCGACCTCAAAGTCGTTGAAGTCGTGCGCAGGCGTGATCTTCACCGCGCCGGTACCCTTCGTAGGGTCGGAATACTCGTCCGCAACGATCGGGATCTCGCGCCCAACGAGCGGAAGCTTCACCTTGGCGCCCGCCTTGACGAGCGGCGCATAGCGCTCGTCTTCCGGATGCACAGCGACGCCCGTGTCGCCCAGCATCGTCTCGGGGCGCGTCGTCGCAACGACGATGTAATCCTTGTCGTATCCGGCGGCCTTCTTCGTCAGCGGATAGCGCAAGTGGTACATATGCCCGTTGGGATCGCGGGCCAACACCTTAGCCAGCGCGGCCTCATCAAACGGCTTTTCGGGATCGCCGCTCGTCCAGTTCACCGACCCGCGCTTTTCGAGCTGCACGACTTCGAGATCGGAAATCGCGGTCTGGAATTTCGGATCCCAGTTGACAAGCCGCTTGTCCTTGTAGATGAGGCCAGACCGATACAGCTCTACGAAGACCTTGAGCACGGCCTTCGACAGTCCCTCGTCCATGGTGAAGCGTTCGCGCGACCAGTCGCAAGACGCGCCAAGCCGCTTGAGCTGGTTGACGATGGTGTCCCCAGACTCAGCTTTCCATGACCAGACCTTCTCGAGAAACTTCTCGCGGCCGAGTTCACGCCGGCTTGGCTCACCGTCGGCCGCAAGCTTGCGCTCCACCACCATCTGCGTGGCGATGCCCGCGTGGTCCGTGCCCGGCTGCCAGAGCACGTCACGCCCGCGCATACGCTCGAAACGCACCAGCACATCCTGCAGCGTGTTGTTCAAGGCATGCCCCATGTGGAGCGAGCCCGTCACGTTCGGCGGCGGGATGACGATGGAGAACGCAGCGTTTTTACCGCCACCTTCCGCGCCGCGCCCCGCCTTGAAGGCTTCCGCCTTCTCCCATTCGGCAGCGATGCGCGGCTCTATCTCGGCCGGCTGAAATGTCTTTTCGAGCATGGGGAAGGTTTCGCTTGAATAACCGTGGATGAACCCGGTCGTAAGGCGCTCCTTCCCGTGCTGTCAACTGTGCGGCTAGCTGCGCGGCTTTGTCGGCGTCCCCTGCACCTCGCTCAAAAGCGCTTTCTCGACGATTTTCGGCATGTTTTCCTGCAGCCACTGGCGCAGCATGGGGCGCAGCAACTGTGCGGCCGCGTCATCTACCGCATCCGCCGCGTGCTGGGCAAAACCGCCCTCCGGGAGCTGCGGAGGCTGATGCGTGGCCGTTGCGGGCTGCACGGCAGGCTCCGGCTGGGGTTCGGGCTTCTTGGGCTCGTAAGCCTGGCGCGTCAGCTCGCCAAGCCGGTTGACGCGCGTATCGAAGAAGGTCGGCATCACTCGGGCGACAGGCTCTTCGTCCATGGACTGCGTGGATGCCGGCTGAGACTGGCTGCTCTGATGCGCGCTCGTGTTGCGGGAGGCTTTGTCGGCGCTCATGACAGTCTGAACCGGAGGTTCAAGCATGCGGCCCGCGACGGAGGGATCGAACGGAATGACGGTGCGAGAGCGGACCTGCTGATCTTGCGGCGCAGCCGACTTCAGTGCGTCACTGAGGCGGCCAAACAGCTTTGGTTTCTCCGGCGCTCCGGCATGGCCGGGCTTGAAAATGGCTGGAAGCTCGAATTCAGGCGCTTCTTGTCCCGCCTGCGGCTCGCGCCGGGCAGGCAACTGCATGTCTGAGGCAACCATGCGCGCCGGACCGCCTTCATCGGCGATGGATGTGCGGATGGAGGCGAGGATGTCTTCTACGTTGTGGTTGGCCCCGTTATACCCATTGATGCTGGTCATGACGCTACCTCTGTCTGCGTACGAATTACTTCGCAGAACCGCGCCGGCACTCCCGCTCATTGCCCTTCGGTTCGGTTTCTCCCCGCCGGTGTTTGCCCGCTTCTCAATCGAGCTCTCACCGCCGCTGGCGCTCTTCCCGTTCCGTCCCCGATGACGGTTGACTTGTTGTTCGCGCTTGCATGTTGCATTAGCGCCAATCCTTGGCGCTCGTATGGCGGCCTCGCGGCTTGCGCAAATTTCTGGAGCAAAAATAAAAGCAGGGCTCGGAAAGCCCCGCTTTTATTGACGCAATCGCGTCACCATCCGGTCCTAAAGTTCTACTCTGCGGCGGGCTTATGCTGGGCTCGGCTACTATCGGCAAGCTCCTTGCGCAGCGCGCGTTCTACGATCCTGGGCATGTTCTCCGCAAGCCAAGTCTTCAGCATCGGGCGCAAAAGCTCTGCAACGGTGTCTTCCATCGTGCGCTGAGCAGGTATGTTGTGGCCGCCGCGATCATGCGGAACGAGCGAACGTCCCTCGTTGGGTTGAGTGTAAGATTCTGCTTCTTTTTCAGGATCGGCGTAATACGGATCGAAAGCCTTCTGATGATCGGCTTGTGTGTCGTCATCATTCTCCGGCTCGACAACTTCGACGTCAGGCGCTTCCGTTTCAGTCACCCCCGCCGCAGTATTGAAATCAAAGGAAGAGCCCTCGGTCTCGCTGCTGCGCGGCGCGATATCCGACAGCGCGGGCATACCGCGTTCGGCTTCGGGTTCCACCGCCGTGTTTGCACGTTCTGCCTCGGAATCGCTGTCTTCGAGGACGTTTTGGGCGCCATCTGCCGGTGTGGTCGAGAAGATCGTGCCGGACTCGGTATCTTGCGCCGCAAATGCGGCCGGCGCGCTGGTTGTGGAACGCACGAGTTGTTCAAGCACCGCGCGCGAAGACACTTGCGGGGCTTCGCTGGCCGGTTCAACCGTTGCGGATGTCCGTGTGGCAGCCAGCAACGGAGACGGACGAAACGTGATTTCGCCGAAGGGATCCTCGACAAGTGCTGCGTTGGCGACGCTAGCCTCCGCGGCTGGCGTGGGCGCGGGCTCTGCGGCAGGAGGAGCCGCCGGCGGCGCGGATACTGACTCTTCGAATGCTGTCTCGGGCACCCCAAACTTGGTGCTCAGCACGCCAAAATCGGGTTCGGCAGGCTTTGCGGCGGTGAACGGTGTGGCGGGCGTGGCGGTCTGCGTGTCGACGTGTGCTGAAGGCTCGACCGCCTCGCGCTTGGGAATGAACGAGCCGAATGGATCACGGCGGCCCTCAGCCGGCTGAGGTTGAATGGGGGCGGCCTCGGACCCAGGGAACTTGCGCGCGAAAGGTGAAGGTCCCAGCGTGAATTCAAACGGATCGGGCTCGCGAGAAATTGGTGCAGGCTTGGCTGCTTCTGCATTTTTCGGGCCCTCCGCAAGGTAGCCCTCGCGCGAAACCGTGAAGCCCGGACGGTTCTCCGAGCGCGCAGGCGCACCAAGGCTGTCCAGCGCGGCCTGGACAGAATCCTTGGACGTCTCCTGCAGATTGTGAGCGGGCAACGTTCCGATCGAGAGTGTCGGCGTCTGCAATGCGGGTTCGGTTCCCTTTGCGGGTGCGCCGGGCACATCCGCGCGATGGGCGTCAATACCGGTCGTGGGCACCTGCGGCATGGTCGAGGCCAAGGATCGCGTTGGAGCATCCAATGGCGTGTCAGCTTGAGAATCGGGCTGCGCGCGTGCCCCGTCAAAAGCAGGCCGATGGGAGAAAAATCCCGCCAAGAATGGCTTGCTTTCTGAAGTCGTCTCCCGCGTTTGTGCCGCGAGGCCAGAATCACCGTTGGACGTCTCGGGGGTTGCGTCGAGCGTCGAAAGAGGACCAAAGGCAGGCTTTGCGGAAGCTTCTTCAGCGGCACGCGCCGGGGAGGCGGGTTTGGCTTCAGGCTCCGGGCGCGAGCCAGGAGGATCCTCAGCTATGATCCGGCGGATCGAAGCCAGAATCTCTTCCATGCTGGGTTCGCCGACTGGATCAAGTCTCGTCATACCGCACCTTTCAAGATGCGCGACCGGGCCACGCCGCGCTCCTTCGTCCATTACTGCTAATCGCGCCAACCGAGGGCTCCAGCCTTATGCGGCGCACTCCGACTGAGGCCAAGTATAGACGGAGAAACGCTGCATGCAGGCCACACCGGCCGTTTACCACAAGGAAATAGACCGCACTCACGGCGCTCTCAAGGCAATTTGCATCGCTTTTCGTCGCGGTTAAGGCCGCACATTCCTACCGCGCAGGAAAGAGCCAACCGTCCATGCAGCGCGATGCCGCTTGTGTTCAAGATCAAAAAAAGCGGGCCCGATTGGGGCCCGCTCAATTCCTTGATACCGGAGTCGCAGACGGCCTTGGACCTTACTTCACAGGCTCGTGCGTAACGTCCGCCCGCCACAACTCGTGGTGCTCCATGCGGCCGTCATCATGCGTAATGTCTATGCCAAACCACTTGCGGCGAACCTCGTCGGCATGAATGACAGGATCATAAACAGTGTCGACCGCGCCAAGCTCGGCCACATTCAACCGGCCGATAGCGGCGATCACCGCATAGGTCGCGACGATAATGTTGCGCTTTGTGGCTTCCGACTGGATTTCAGAAGAAAGCAGCTCCTGGCGAGCATTGAGCACGTCGAGCAAAGTCCGCTGGCCGACTTTTTCTTCTTCACGCACGCCATTCAGCGCCGTCCGGTTGGCCTCAATCTGGGCTTTATCGGATTCATGCTGCGCCTTGGCACCCTGAAGCTGGGCCCAAGCCTGGGCCACGGCCGACTGCGCCTGGGCGCGCGCCTGCTCGATCTCCTGGATGCGCGAAATGTGAGTGTGCTTGGCCTGACGCACCCGCGCCTCGACCTCGCCACCAGTATAGATCGGCACGTTGACGCGGCCGACGACGGCCGCTGTATTGACTTCGTCGATTGATGTCGACGTGTCGAAACGTTCCGAATAGGAGGCCTCAAGCTCAGCTGAGGGCAACAGTTCACCGCGGATCCGATCCACGGTAAAACGCGCGCCCTGCTCACGATAAAGAGCAGCCACGACCTCCGGGTTCTCTTGAGAACTGATCGCGATAGCCTCGTTCAGCGAACTCGGAAGGAGTCGGGTTTTCCAGCCAGGATCAGACAACCGCTGCGGCGAATGACCGACTACCTGCTCAAATCGTGCCCGGGCGGACTTAAGGTTCGCCCGGCTGGCATCAAGATCGCCCACCGCGAGCGCGCGCCGCGCCTCTGCCTGAGCCACGTCAGTCCGCGTCACCTCACCAACGGTGAAACGATCTTTGGTGGCCTTCAGCTCCTGATTGAAGAATTCCAGGCCGTCTTCCCGGAGCCGCACGACCGCTTGGGCAGCCACCACATCCGCAAAGGCGGTTACCGCGTCCTGCAGCACGAGCTGCTCGACGCTGCGCAGCGTCTCGCGCCCGGCGCGCACCGCCGATTCAGCCTCGTTGACCGCATTGGTGACCTGAAAGCCCCGAAAGACCGGCTGAATCAAATTGACTGCGTACCCGCGCGGAGTGGTCGTGCCCGATCCGCCAAATGAGGGACGCACGCGCGTATTCTCGCGGCCGACATCGGCGCCAAAGCCGATCTGAGGGCGATAGCCAGAGTTGGCGCGAGCAACCTCTTCGTCGACCGCGCGCAAACGAGCACGTTCCGCATCGAGCTGCGGGTTGTATTGGTAAGTAGCCGCAAGAGCATCAAGAAGCGATTCCGCTCGTGCGGAAGTGCCGCTTTGCGCCGCTAGCATGGCGAACACGGCAAGGGCTCCGCCCTTCCATGCCCGCCCTGAACCCCCGTTCACGCGCCGGCTCATATATCAGTCCCTGTAAGCTCCGCGCGATCTCCCCAGATCACTGCGGAACGCCCCTCCTAACGCGCCTACACCCGACTTTCCTGGGCTAGCTCGATATCACAATAACGCGTGCTATGCGGGCGCACTCGTACACAGACCCAACTCAATGCATAGCTCAATGCGGTTCGCACGTGGAGATTGTTGAGCGGATCTTCCCTTCTTTGACGACGCGGCGTTGCCCAATTCCCACATTGCTTCAGACTTTTAAACAACGTTAATTACACCTGGGCAGGGTCAATCGCTTGACTCCATGGCCTCATAGGATTCGTGGCGTCCATCGGCGTGCGTGATATCGATTCCGAACCAGTTCTGGCGCGATTCCTCCAAATGAATCGCTGGGTCGTACACCGTCGCGGTCAGTCCGAGCTGCTCGGCGGACAGTTGTCCGGTTGCAGCGAGAACCTTGTAGCTTGCGACGACGACCTCGCGGCGCGAGCTGACCAGTTCGATCTGCGACTCTAACTGCTCCTGCTCGGCATTGAGGACGTCGAGCAGAGTGCGTTGTCCGACTTTTTGCTCTTCACGAACACCCTCCAAAGCGATGCGATTCGCTTCGACCTGGACCTGATCGGACTTGAGCTTGGCGCGCTGCCCCATCAACGCCGACCACGCCGCCGTCACGCTTGCTTGGGTGTCGGCACGCGCCTGCTCGATCTCCTGCAGACGCGAAACATGGATCTCCTTGGCCTGGCGCACGCGGGCCCGTGTCTCACCGCCATCGTAGAAAGGGATGCTGGCGCGCGCCGTAATGGAGGCGCCATCCTGCTCCTTGTAATAGGCGTTGAGATTTTCCCGATAACCGTAGCTGGCTTCCAGATTTACTTCGGGCAGAAGCTCGCCGCGCACCTTGTCGACGGCGAAGCGGGCCGCCTCCTCGCGGTAGAGGGCCGATCCCACGGCCGGATTGTACTGCTCAGCCATTTCCCAGGCTTCCTCGATGGATCTGGGCAATTTCGACATCGACATGGGCGGCGTCATCAACTTGCCGGGAGCATGCCCGATCACCCGCATGTAGAGCGCGCGGGCCGTCTTGAGATCCGATTTTGCCAGATCGGCCGTCGAGATGGCGCGCGCAAGACGGGCCTGGGCCTGGGCGACATCGGTTCGCGTCACTTCCTTGGCCGCGCGCCGGGTCTTGGCCGATTCCAGCTCCTCAGTAAGTGCGGCGACGTTATTTTCGCGGATGCGGACGATCGCCTGGGCGGCGACGACGTCCATGTATGCACCGACAGCATCGAGCAGCGCATTGGTTTCGACGAGGCGAAGATCTTCACGCCCCGCCCTCACGGAGGCTTCCGCTTCAGAAACTTCGTTGGTGGTGCGAAAGCCATTGAACACCGACTGGCGCACCGAGATGCTGTAACCCCAAGGGCTTGCCTCGCCATTGGTCTCCGCCTTCGGCTTGCTGTCGGCGGTCTGGCGGCCAAAATCCGCAGATCCTTCGACGCTCGGGCGGTAGCCGCTCTCGGCCCGGGTCACGTTCTCGTCCGTGGCGCGCAGGCGTGCGCGTTCGGCATCGAGCTTAGGGCTATAGATATAGGCTGCCGCCAGAGCGTCCCTCAATGATTCCGCGGCAACAGACGTGGGGAGGACCAGTGCAGATGCGGATAGCGCGAGCACCAGCCCACTCATTTGAATGAGCGACCGCGCAGGCTTCTCGACAAGCGTTTGTTTACGCCCCGCACCCAAGCTCATCTGCAATTCCAAACCCTTCAGAACACATGTCTGTCAGGCTGGGATTGGGGGCTGATTCGCTAAACGAAGAGTAAAGCCGGCGCTTACGCGCGCGTAGGCGCGGGCCAAAATGAAACGCGCCAGAGCTGCGCGGAAAAGTGAGATCCGGTTTTCCGCAAAGTACCCTAGAAAACGAAGCCCGCCGGGCGCGCAAAGCCGGGGAGTGCCGGAGCGCCAGCCTCGAAGGCAACGCGCTTGGAAAGCACCCGGCCAATCTTGGCGAGCACGATGGCATGGCCAAGGCCTGCACTGGTTTCGATAGCGACAAGGCGACCGCCTTGGCCGATCTGCGTAGCCAGGCCTTCGGGAATTTCCTCGACCGCGCCATCCAGAAGGATGATGTCATAGGGCGCGCCGGCGCTGTAGCCGGCCACCAGATCGCCTTGGACCACTTCGACATTGCCCGCGCTGGCCCGAGCCACGTTTTCACGAGCAGCCGCGACCAGCGTGGCGTCCGCCTCAAGCGCCACGACATTTGCCGCCATGCGGGCAGCGATGACGGCCGAATATCCGGTCAGCGCGCCCACCACCAAGACCTTGGAGGTCGGTTCGATGTTCGCAAGTTGCAGAAGCCGCGCCAGCGTGCGCGGGGCCATCATGGCGCGGCCGGGACTGACGGGCAGCGCACCGTCCATATAGGCAAGCGATCGTTCGGCTTCGGAAGGCACAAATGTCTCGCGCGCGACCTCCTGCATCGCAGCCGTAATGCGCCGGTCGCTGATATCACTGGGCCGCACCTGGCTTTCGACCATGTTTTTTCGCTGGAGCGCGCTGTCAGTCATGACGTGTCGTCTCTCCTCGATCCTGACACCTTGCGGAAGGCAAATAGCCCGAAATTGCTGGCTCCATAGCCCCAAACGCGGCGCGAAAGCCCGCCGATGATATACGCCAAGTCCCATCCTCCTGCGACAGATAAGCTGCCGCAAGCGCGAAAGAGCCGCGCTGACCATCTTGTAACCCCTTCCAGGACTATGATAGACGGCCAGCCTGTCCTTTGGTGCAGTCACTCGCCCGTCGAGTGCGCCAGGATGGTGTGCGCGCCATAACGCGGGCATGTCGCTTGGAACGTTTGAGGCCACGTGGCGGAGTGGTGACGCAGCGGACTGCAAATCCGCGTACCCCGGTTCAATTCCGGGCGTGGCCTCCAAGCGGCATTGTTCTGCTCGCCAGCCCCATGGGGCGAAATGGCGGTTGCACAAGGGGCGCGATGTGTACAAAAGCGCTCGCCAGGGTGCCCGTGTTCTGCTAATTCGGGCGCTCGCTGCCGCGTTCGGGATCTTCCCCCGGCAGCCGTTGCAGCAAGGCATTCCGCGGTAGCTCAGTGGTAGAGCGTCCGACTGTTAATCGGATGGTCGTAGGTTCGAATCCTACCCGCGGAGCCAAGTTCGTCATTGTGTCCCTGCCGGTGTGGCTGCATGGACCTTTATCGAGATCGGTGTCCAGGCACACCCCGATTGCGCGCCTGATCGGTTCGACGGCCGTAATAGGTGCGCCGTCAAGAACGTCTTACCTTCCCGATCAGGCCACCCGTCGCAGCATGAATGTCTTGCCGCTGTCCATTGAGGACAAGTGCCCAAGTCGTGCGAGTGCAAGCATCGTGAGCACGACGCGCTTTCGATCCGCTTGCCTTGTGAGAAGGTGCGGGCGATTTGGGTGATGGTTGTTTGCCTTCAAAGCAATGCAGAGCCGCAACACGCTTGGCGGGTGCATAGATTTTGCGCTAATGCGTGGGTGAAGCGGTTGCCGCCGCAGTTCGGGCGGCTTCATTTTGAATTGGAGGCGGACCCATGCCGGCGCCGAAGCTCGAAGATGCAATCTCGCAGTATGGTCGCGACGCGTATCTGCTTACGATCAGCACAACGGGCCCGCATACCAGCAGCGTCACGGTCGAGCTTCACGGCAGCGTCATAACGTGCGTGCTTGGCAGCAGCGCCGCGAAAAACATAACGAAGGATCCCAATGTCTCTCTGTTCTGGCCGCCACAAGAGAAGGGCGGCTACGCGCTGATCTTGAACGGAACCGCCAACGAGACGACGCGGCCGGGCGGCGCAACCGTTGCGCATATCACGCTCACCAAATCGGTATTCCACCGGCCGGGACCGCGCAGCCCCGACAGCGACGGCCCGTGCGCGTCCGATTGCAAGCGCATTCGCATCGGCGATTAGCGGCGGCGATCTTCTCCGGAAATCACGAAGGAAATCTTCAAGCACCGAACCCTTATCGGCCCCCCGCCTGTTCGGAGCCGCGCTTACCAGGAACTGGATCACGCTTCGCGGCGGCGTCCCGTTCGCCAGCGCGATCGCGCGCCTCGAATACTTGGGAACCTTTTGCGCAATGACTCCATCGAACTCTCCGTAACCTGACAGGCCGGCGCGGCCCGATCGAGAGGGGAAGATGGTCGCAAATGTGTCTCGGCAACGCCATCCCCACGCAGTTTCCCGACAGCTCTGCCGCCAGGTGACGTGACCCTACCGCCTCGGCGCCGGTCAGTTGCAATTCCAGCAGCGGCCGTGCCACCCACCAGCTCAAGTTCGAGAGGACCTGCACCATGAGACCGGCTGCCTGTGACCTGGATACCGACGCCCTTGCGGTGCTCCGTCCCGGCTATGTGTCAAAGCCCGGCCGCGACGAGGCGGAGGAGGCGGTTCGCACCCTTCTGCGCTTCATCGGCGAGAACCCCGCCCGGGATGGTCTCACCGAGACGCCGGCCCGCTACGTGCGCGCGCTGGAGCAGCATTTCGCCGGCTACGCCGTCGATCCGCATCTATTGCTTCAGAAGACGTTCGGAGAAACTGCCGGCTATAATGAGATGGTCCTGTTGCGCGCCATCCCTTTTGAGAGCCATTGCGAGCATCACGTGGCGCCGATCCTCGGCCGCGCCTGGGTCGCCTATCTGCCGGATACGCGCGTCGTCGGGATCAGCAAGCTCGCTCGCGTCGTCCAGGCCTACGCAAAGCGGCTGCAGATCCAGGAAAAGATGACGGCGGAGATCGCGGATGCCATCGATCGCGCGCTGCATCCCAAGGGGGTCGCCGTGGTGCTCAAGGCAACGCACCACTGCATGACGACGCGGGGCGTGATGAAGCCCGGAACCGATCTCGTCACAAGCCGGATGCTCGGCCGTTTTCGGGACGATGCGCAATTGCGACAGGAGATGCTGCGCCATGTCGATTAACCAAGCGGATTTAACGGCGTCGCGGCCGGTCTCTGCTTCGGCGCGAAACTCTGGGGAGCACGTGCTCGGCACGGGCCCGCTGGAACTGCTGGTGAGCCGGGTTGAAGATCTGACGCCGCGCATCCGCAAGTTCGAGCTGAAATCGCCACGAGGCGCCGTGTTGCCTCTGTGGACGCCCGGTGCTCATATCGAGGTGCCCGTGGCGCTCGCGACGGGACTTGAAACGCGCTGCTACTCGCTGATGGGCGATTGTGAGCTGCGCGATGTCTACGAGATAGCCGTTCTCCGACACGAGGAAGGACGTGGTGGCTCACGGTTTGTCCATGGCGGCTACCGCGAAGGTATGCGTCTCAGATGCGCGTATCCATCGAACCATTTCGAGCTGATACCAAATCGCGCTCCTTGTGTGTTGATCGCAGGTGGCGTTGGCATCACACCTATTCGCGCCATGGCGATCGCGCTGGAAAGGCATGGCACAGCTTTCGTCCTTCACTATGCAGCGCGTTCCCCGCGCGAGACGGCTTTCATGCAAGATCTCGGCGACCGCTTTGGAACCAAGGTCCGGTTCTGGCACTCCGAGGGCGATTGCCCAAACCGCCTCGATGTCGCCAGCATCCTGCGTGCTGTGCCCATCACTGCCAACGTCTATGTCTGCGGTCCCCCCGGGCTGATCCAGGACGTGAGCGACACGGCGGTTGGCCTCGGCATGCCAAGGTCGAACATCCGCAGTGAGATGTTCGCGCCGGCTGGACCCGCCGCCCGTGATCACGCCTTCGAGGTGCTTCTGGCGCGGTCGCACACACGCGTACAGATCTCGGCAGACGAGACGATCCTCGATGGCGTTCTGGCGGCCGGCGTCGTGGCAGAGTTCGGTTGCCGGGCCGGACAATGTGGCGCCTGCGCGGTGACCGTCTTGGAAGGTGAGGTCGACCATCGCGATACGACATTAAGTGATGACGAGCGCATCGTGGATAGACGCGCTTGCATCTGCGTTTCAAGGGCCAAGGGAACCCGGCTGGTGCTTGATCTTTGACAGGGAGCGGCCATCCCTCTGGTCAGGCTACCTGCGTCTCTGCTCGCGGCGGACTCAGCGTGCGATCGCACCCCGCATCAGGTCGGCCACAAAGCCACCGTTCTTGGGAGCAGGCGCTTGGACGGCGCGGCGAGAGCGGGCACGCGGTGTCTTGGCAGCCGGAACCACCGGAGCGGCGCTGGCGCTGGCCGCATCCGCCGTCGTGGTGGCCTGCGTCGTGGTCGCCTGTGCCGGCACTGCTGGTGTAAGGCCGCTCGCCTGCGCCTTGCTGGCTGCCAGGCGTGCATTGGGGTCCACCGGCAGCCGCTCGGCCACCGCGATGATGCGCGTAGCATCACCAAGCAGCAACTCCCCGCCGCGCGCAGCAAGATAGTAGGCGCCATCTCCACCAACCACGGTATAGCGCACGCCGCGCGAGGAGCGTGAAGCACTGAGCTTATCGTACGTCTTCTGCCCATTGCGCAGGTGCCACTCTGCGATGAGACCGTCTTTGGATTTCAGAATAGTCAGCTTGCCGGGAAGCGCGGGTGGCGATGTCAGCCAGACGCCCACGACATCGCGCGCATCGAGTTGGGCTTCTGATCGAAACAGCGCTTCCTCTTCGGCTCTCAAGCCGAGGATCGCGATCTCCGGAGGGGTCGTCTCAAAGCGGGCGATGGCCCAGGGCTGCGCGGCCAAATCGGATTTCGGAAGGAAGAACGAGATCGCGGCGATCGTCTCGCCCGGTTTATGCTTGGCGGCGAGATCGCTCGCCAGATCGTAAAGCACCCGCTCGCTCAGCCGCTCGTCGACCCGCACGGCCATGACCCGTGCGCTTTCCGGGCCGTCGATGCTGACTGTTTTGGAGCCAGGCAGTGCCTGGGCGTGCGCGGGTACCGCGCAAGCCAGAAGACCTACACAGATGAGGCTCGCCCAGATCCTGGCCATTCGCATGTGTCCCAAGCAGAAGCGGCACGGATTGCGCGCGCCCCGACAAGGGCTAGGTTGGATTCGTTAATCGAACCCTAACAGGCGGGAGGCACGGCCTGTCCCGCACCTGCTTGATCGCACCTGCGCGGTAACCGCGCCACACGTGGTCAGGGCGCCAGAGCGTTGGCAGCAGCAGCCGGAGGACGCTCTTCGTCGGGATCAACCCACATGCGCGGCGTGCTCGATGCCGGGTGGTCCCGTCCATAGATGTCAGGACGGAATTCCACGCGGCCCGTGGAGGGCTCCGCCCACGCCGTAATATAGGTGAAATACACAGGTATGGGCCGTATGAGCGTCAGATCGAGCGCCTGGCCCTGGGCGAGCACCTCCTGGACTCGTCCTGGCTGCTCCCAGCCGGGCTCATACTTGGCGATCCACTCTGCGAGCTGGAAGACCTCCTGTACACGCACACAGCCCGCCGAGAACGATCGGTTGCGCTGATCGAACAGCTTCTTCATGGGCGTGTCGTGCATGTAGACGCCATGTTCGTTCTGCATGTCGATACGAACCAGGCCGAGAGCGTTCTTGTCGCCAGGATCCTGCTTGAACTTATAGTTCGCGACCTGGGGGGCGTTCCAGTCGATGGTCTGGGGATTGACTTCGGGACCATTGTAGCCGTCGAAGACCCGGATCACCTCGTTGGTGAGGTATTCGGGCTCCTTCTTGAGCCGCGGCACCAAATCGAGCGTGGCGACACTGTCGGGCACGCGCCAGTATGGGAAAAAGTTGAGCGCCTTGATCGTGGCGCGTACTTCCGGCGTCTGCCGCTCCGTACGGCCGACGATGACGCGGTGGCGCAACTGCACCTCGTACCTCTCGACCGCCTCGAGCTGGAACGCCGGTACGTTCACAAGAACGTAACGATCCTCGATGCCACCCTGCATGAGGCCGCGCAGGCGCTCGTAATTCAGTTTGAGCTGATCGAGGCGTTCCTGCGCCGTCATGTTGAGGACGGCATAGACCGAGCGTTCGATACGGCCCGTGGGGCGGATTCCATTGCGTGCTTGGAAGCGCTTCACGGCCTCTTCCAGCTCACTGTCGAATGTCTCGCTGCTGTAGTACTGGCTCTTGGCCGGCATGTCCCCGGATACGCGCAATCGCTTGCGCAGAATAGGCACTCGGGAATCCTCGTCGCCCGCACGCATCATGCGACCCGCAGGCACCTCTGGCCAACCGCCCTGATCGACGATGCGCTGATACTGCTCGATCGCGGCCGACATGGCGTCGAGCATCACGTCGCTACGCCACGGCGTGGCATCAGGACGCAAATCGTTCAACGGCTCAGGCTTTCGTTCGGGCCGCTGCTCAGGCTCACCCTCGCCGAAGGCTGGACTGCCCATCTGTTGACCGGCCCAAGACGCTTGCGCGTTCGCTGGCACAGCCCCAGCAACCAGGCTCAATGCCGATAAGACGAGAGCCCAGCCCGCACTGAACCTCGCCGACGTAAAGCAGTGAAGAGATTTCATTCCTTAGCCCGGCCCACTTGGATTGTCGTCTGTTCGAGCAAACTCGCTCACGCGAGTCTGCACTCCCCTTCAAGGGCATTTCGCCACGCTTAGCGCAATTACGCCACATAAGGCTACCTTCTGCGCAAGCATATGGCCAAACGGTGACGCAGAGTCATCTGCCGGAGGTGCAAACCTGCGATGTGTTGCAGTTATGCCTTTGACCCCGCTCAAAAAAGTATAAGGCCCGTCAGCGCCCCAAGATGTCGGGCTACACTTTCGCAACACGTCCCGTCCTTGGGAAAAGTACCCCTATGAAAAGTGGTCGTAACCCTTGATTCCGAGGGCCATGCTTTCTCCGCTGGCGTTGGTCACGGTCACGCCAGCGCCCTCCCTCAGCCGGCCGATGCACGAAACGTTGAAAGGCAGTGTCGCGCTCGCGGCCTGTACCTCGTCCATCTGGTCGCTGGGGACCGAGAACAGGATCTCGTAGTCATCCCCGCCCGAAATCACAGCCTGCGCCCAGCGCGCGTCCGCCTCGATCATGAGCTGCGCCGGGGGCGATAGCGGCAGGGACTTGAACGCAACCTCGGCGCGCGCGTCTGCGCCTGCCGCCAGACGGCCCAGGTCCTTGGCGAGGCCATCGGAAACATCGAGTGCCGCCGTCGCATAGCGATGCAGGAGTGGTGCGAGTTCCACACGCGGCGCGGGGCGCAGATAACGCCCGCAAAGAAAGCCCGTATCGCCGCTCGTCAACACATCGGCGAGCAGACCGGGCTCGCGATGCAGCGCCAGTCCCAATGCTGCGTCCCCTAAGGTTCCCGTGACGAAAATGGCATCTCCCGGCGCCCCTCCCTTACGACGCACCATGGTGCCCGACGGCACGGCGCCGAAGATCGTAACGGACACCGAGAGCGGTCCTGGCGTCCTATCGGTGTCACCGCCCAGCAGCGTGCACCCGAAGGCCTTCTGCGCGCCCGCCAGACCTTGCGCAAACTGCGCCATCCATGCGTGCTCGGGTGGTGCGGGAAAGGCGAGCGCCAGCGTGTACCCGAGTGGTAAGGCGCCTTTGGCGGCAAGGTCCGAGACGTTCACGGCGACCGCCTTCCAGGCAATATCGTCGGCCCGCTCGTCGGCGAGGAAGTGAACGCCCGCCACGATCGGGTCCGTCGTCACGACGATGTCGCAACCCGCAGGCGGGGTGAAAAATGCGGCATCGTCACAAAGGCCGAGCGCTCCAGGCGCGCCCGCGCTCAAAGGGACGAGGTACGTCTGGATCAGTTCCGTTTCATTTGCGATCCGTTGCGTCAAACCAACCTCTCGGCGTGCCGCCGTAATGCGTCAAACGGAACCGCCCTTGGGCTCGAAATCCTTCGCCCGGATCTTGCGGGCGATCTTGTCGAGAACGCCGTTGACGACACGCGGTTCGTCTTCGGAAAAAAAGAAGTGAGCGACATTGATATATTCATTGATGACAACACGCACGGGCACGTCGGCGCGCTCTAACAGCTCGCAAACACCTGCGCGCAGCACGGCCCGCAGAATGCTGTCGACGCGCACCAGCCGCCATCCCGTCGCAAGCTGATCGTCTATCAAAGGATCAATCTCACGCTGACGGCGCAGAACGCCGTGCAGGATGTCGGCGAAAAACTGCCGGTCCGCGCCTTGGGCGGCCGCGGCGGCCGTTGCATCTTCTTCTGTGCCATCGTCGGCAGCCGCGCCGGGCTTTTGCGTGATGCGCTCGGCCAGAAACTCCTCGATCACGTCATTGAGGTCCGTGCCAGCCATATCCATCTGGTAGAGCGCCTGCACGGCCGCCAGCCGCGCAGCGGTGCGCGCTGAGATCAGCTCGGACGCTGCGACAGGCTGCTTCCTGGTGGTCATGCCTTGTGTCCCCAGAAGGCGCGCTTGATCTCGATGAGCGCCAGGCAGGCGCGGGCTGCGTCTCCGCCTTTGCCCTTACGTCCGCCGGTGGCGCGGGCAATGGCTTGGGCCTCGGTGTCCACCGTCAGAACCCCGTTGCCGACCGGCGCGTCGTTGTGCACGGCGACATCCATCAGCCAGTGATTGGCGTTGTTGACCACGATATCGTAATGCGCCGTCTCGCCGCGAATGACGCAGCCCAGCGCTATCGCGCCGTCGAAACTCATCCGGCCGGCCGCACGCGCACCCACAGCGGTCGCCAGCACCTGCGGGATTTCGAGCGCGCCGGGTACAGTCAGGCGCGTATAAGTGACGCCGCGCGCCTCGAGTTCCGCAATGGCACCCTCCACCAGAAGGTCCGCAATGTGCGTATAAAAGCGCCCTTCGATGATGAGGACATGGGCCCGCAGGGGCGCGCCGGAGCGTTGTGCGCTCGCTTCCTCGTTACCGGTTTTGACGACCATGACCCCTACTCGATTTTTCTCGTGCCCGTGACGCGCAGGCCGAATGCTTCCAGGCCAACATAGACGTGGGCGGGTGACGTTGTGAGCAATTCCATATCCTTTACGCCGAGATCGACAAGAATTTGCGAGCCCACGCCGATCTCGACCTGGCGGCGCTCTTTGGAACTGTCGTGCATGCCGGGTGTCTGCTGCTTCACCCACTCCGACAGAGCCTTGGGCCGCAGATCGCGTATCAGCACCAGGACGCCGCGTCCTTCCTTCTCGATGGCGCGCAGCGATTGGGAAATGATGGCCCCGCTCTCGCCTCCGATCCCTAGGATGTCGTTGAACACGTTGAGCGGCTGCACGCGCACGAGCACAGGCTCGCGGCCTGTAATCTTGCCCTTGACGAGCGCTAGATGCTCGGCCGGGTCCACCGTCGTCTCGTAGATATGAAGATCGAAGTCTCCGCCGATGCGTGCCTCGACATGCGTCTTGGCGACGTGCTTGATGATACGATCATTTTTGAGGCGGTAGGCGATCAAGTCCTCGATGGCGCCGATCTTCAGCCCGTGTTTCTCGGCAAAAGGCACAAGGTCACCCATGCGCGCCATGGTACCGTCGTCGTTCATGATCTCGCAGATGACCGCGGCGGGTACAAGGCCCGCAAGCCGTGTGAGATCCACACTCGCTTCCGTGTGGCCGGCTCGAACCAGCACGCCACCTTCGCGTGCGATCAGCGGAAAGACGTGACCGGGTGAAATGATGTCGCCTGCACCCTTGGTCGGATCGATGGCGGTTGCGATGGTGCGCGCGCGATCGAACGCGGAAATGCCGGTTGTAATGCCCTCGCGCGCCTCGATGGACTGCGTGAAGGCCGTCGAGCGGCCCACGCCTGCGCGAGCCTGCGACTGCAAACCCAGTTCCGTCGCGCGCGCCTGCGCCAACGTCAGGCAGATCAGCCCGCGCCCGTGCTTGGCCATGAAGTTGATGGCATCGGGCGTCGCCATTTGCGCAGGAATGACGAGATCGCCTTCGTTCTCGCGATCTTCCGCGTCAACGAGCACGACCATCTTGCCATTTTGCATGTCCTCGACGATCTCCTCGATCGGCGAGAGTACGGAGGTAGCGCTTTGCGAACCGTGCATCACGGGCGGAACTCCAGAAGGCGCGCGACGTAGCGCGCAAAAACGTCGACCTCTATGTTGACGAGGTCGCCCGGCCTTTTCGCGCCCCAGGTCGTTACCGTCAAGCTGTGCGGAATGAGGTTGACGCCGAAGCGGTCTCCGGACACCTCGTTGACGGTTAAGGATGTGCCATCCATGGCGATGGAGCCCTTGGGAGCGATATACCGCGCCAGATGCTCGGGAGCTTCCAGAACAAAGCGGCGGCTGTCCCCATCCGGCGTGATGGAGATGATCCTGGCAACCCCATCGACGTGACCCGAGACGATGTGTCCGCCCAGTTCGTCGCCGGCCCGCAGCGATCTTTCAAGGTTGATCTTGCGGCCGGGCTTCCAGCCCTCGAGCGTCGTCTTGGAAAGCGTCTCGTTGGAGACATCCACCGTAAAGAGCGCTCCGGCCGGATCGCGCGCGATTTCCTTGGCCGTGAGGCATACGCCATCGCAGCAAATCGAGGCGCCGGGGGGAATTGTATCTGCGCCGTAGGACGTGCGCACCGTGAACGCACCGCCTTGGCGCGACACGACTTCTCCAACGTCGCTCACCAGCCCCGTGAACATGCTCAATGCCCTTCCTGCCTATGCGCCAAGCGCAACCGCCAAAGTCTATCAGGTCCCAAAGTCGCGGTATCCACAATTCCCAGCGGCAGATTGCCTGCATAGCGTGCAACAAGCCCAAGCGGCGAAATGCTGCCAAGACCCTCAGATCTCGCCTGTTCGCCAACGCCCGCGACATACATGGCGATCTCATCGACGAGCGATTGGTCACTGAAAGCCCGCCACATGCCCGGGCCGCCTTCCACCAGCAATCGCGTAATGCCGCGGCTCACAAGGGCCTCCATGACGGCCGGTAGCCAAAGCTGCGCCCCTACCACGGGGACGAGCGCCACCTCCGCACCCATCCGTTCGAGTGTCGCCTTGCGCACCGGGTCGGCTCCCAAACCTGCGATACAGAGAACGCCAACGGCGTGGGAGTCGTCGAAGAGGCGGGCATGGGGTGAAATATCGAGTCCTTTTGAGAGCACGACGCGCAAGGGCGAACAACTCTCAAGCCCGGGAAGACGGCACGTCAATTGCGGATTGTCGGCTCGTATGGTGCCCGCTCCGACTAAAATCGCATCGGCCTGCGCACGCAGCAGGTGACCATGTGCCCGCGCTTGTGGGCTCGTCACGAACACGGGCGAAGATCCGGTTCCCTCAGGAACGCGGCCCTCGCTATCAAGCGCCATTTTTAGCGTGACGAATGGGCGGCGTTCGGTGATTCGGACGATGTGGCCCCGCGTGATCCAGCGTGCCTCCTCCGCTCCGACGCCACGCCGAACCTCCAGTCCGGCGGCCCGAAGCCGGTCGAGGCCGCGGCCGGCCACACGAGGATCGGGATCTTCAATCGCAACGACGGCCCGCTTGAGGCCCGCTTCAACTATCGCCTCCGCGCAGGGCGGCGTCTTACCGAAATGCGAGCAGGGTTCCAGCGTGACGTAGATTGTCTTGCCCCTGGCGCGCGCGCCTGCTTGTGCGATGGCGAGCGGTTCCGCGTGCGGCCTGCCGGTTGGCGCAGTGACGGCGCGCGCAATCACCTCGCCCGTGACCTCGTCTGCGATCACGGCGCCGACAGATGGATTGGGCGCCGTGAGCCCGAGCCCCCGGCGCGCCATCATCAAGGCGATCCCCATCATGTGGGCATCGAATTTGGCGCGGTCAGCGCTCACCACGCGCCCCTTTCACGTGCGATGTGCCGGTCCCGGGGGCGCGAACATTCCGCCTTTTTAAGAGCACGCCAGTCACGATTTTTTATTTCTTTGCTGCCGGAACATCAGGTGGCGAACCGGCTGCGTAGGTGTCATCACGCAACCGTCTGTCGGAGAGATCGGAGGCAATATCGCGCAACACGGCCTGGAAATCGCTGGCGTCCCGGAAATCCCGGTAAACGGAAGCAAACCGCACATAGGCAACCGGATCGAGTTCGCGCAAGGCCGCCATGACCAGTTCGCCAATCTCCGCCGAGGTGATCTCTGTTTCGCCTGAGCTTTCGAGCTGACGCACCAGACCCGTGACAAGCCGCTCGATGCGCTCGGGCTCGATAGGACGTTTGCGCAGTGCGATCTGCACGGAGCGTTCGAGCTTGTCACGCTCGAAGGGTACGCGGCGGCCCGATCGCTTCACCACAGTCAACTCGCGCAACTGCACCCTTTCGAACGTGGTGAAGCGCCCGCCGCAATCCGAGCAGACCCGCCGCCGGCGGATCGCGGAGTTTTCGTCCGACGGCCGGCTGTCCTTGACCTGGCTATTTTCGCTCCCGCAGAAGGGACAGCGCATGCTGGGCGTTCCTTGCCTCGTTCACTTGGCTTGAGCGCTTCTCGACCGCCCGGCCGTGCGCGTCAAGGCGCGAATTACCCTTGAGCGGGACGCGGGGCCGGACGTTCTTTCTTGGAGAACTCCGCCCGCGCTGCCATGACCTGCGGAATGTGGGCCTCGGCCCAGCAATCGAGCTTCCTGACAGCGTCCGCCAGCGAACGGCCCAGATCCGTCAAGGCGTATTCGACGCGCGGGGGGATCTCGCCATAATCGATGCGCGAAACGAGCCCGTTACGCTCCAGTTCGCGCAACGTCTGCGTCAGCATCTTCTGCGAAACGCCTTCGATCAGCCGCATCAGATCGCCGTTTCGCACGGGGCCGCGCTTCAAGGCCGGCAGGATGAGAAGCGTCCACTTGTCCGCGATCAACTCAAGGATGGCCCGCGACGGGCACGCCTCGGCATAGACGTTGGGCGGCGGACACTCTCGCCCTTCAAGAACAATTTTTCTGACCATCAGGCGCTCTTTCCATAGTTACCAAAAGGTGCGTACAGCAGGAACCAAAAGGTGCGTACTTTACGAATAGTTCTCTCCTCATATATCGCAGGTGCCGAAGCGAATTTCAACCGCATGGAGACACCGCATGACCACCCTCGCCATCGTCTATCACTCCGGTTATGGCCACGCCGCCGCACTTGCCGATCACGTCGCCAAGGGCGCGGCGGCGGTAACTGGCGTCAGCGTCAAGACCTACAAGGCCGAAGAACTTGGTTCGCCTGACATGGGGCCCTGGGCCGAGCTCGCCAAAGCAGATGCCATCGTTTTTGGCGCCCCGACCTACATGGGCTCGGCGTCGGCGCCCATGAAGCAGTTGATGGATGCCAGTTCCAAGGTATGGGCCGGCCAGGGATGGAAGGACAAGATCGCGGCGGGCTTCACCGTATCGGCGAGTCAATCGGGCGACAAACTCTCGACACTGATGCAGTTCGCCGTGTTCGCCGCGCAGCATGGCATGATCTGGACCGGAACCGGCATGCTGCCCGGCAACAACAGCTCGAAGGCCTCTATCGAGGATGTGAACCGTCTCGGCTCATTTCTCGGGCTCATGGCGCAGGCCAACGCCGATCAGGGCCCGGACGTTGCCCCTCCGGCCGCTGACCGTAAGACCGCCGAACTGTTCGGCGCGCGCATCGCGCAAGTCGCGCGGCAGTGGAGCCGCGCCCGGCAGCCCGTCGCGGCGTGATGCTCGTCAGAACCAAAAGCACCGGCTGCGCAGGCGGCCGGTGTTTTCGCTCGCTCGAGTGCCACGGCAGCAAGTGACCCTGAGCGGACCTGTCAGAGTGCGCCGTCTAGGCGACTGTGGGCTTTCTGAATACCTCACCCAAACCTCGCCACCGCGAACTCGATGAAGGACCGCAACTTTGGAGTAACCCGCCGGTCAGGGGCGAACAGGAGATGCAGCGGCCGTGTGGACCGCCACTTGGGCATCACCCGAACCAATCTACCGGACTTGACATCATCCTGCGTGAGTTCCGCGGCTTGGAAGATGATGCCGAGGCCGGCAAGCGCTGCCTGCTTCAGCGCCTGACCATTATTGGCAGAAAACCGCGATTTGACGCGAACTCCGACCTTGCCATCCTTCCCGCTGAACTCCCATCGCTCCTCGATTGCTGATCCGGCGAAACCCAGGCATTCGTGTCCCGAAAGGTCGCTCGGTTGGCGCGGTGTTCCCTTCGCCTTCAGATAGGCTGGCGCCGCACAGGCGATGAGTTCCAGCGGCCGCAGTCCGCGAGCCATCAAGGTGCTGTCCATCAGGGGACCGGCACGGAAGACGCAATCGTAGCCCTCGTCCACGAGGTCGACGACCCGATCGTTGAGAGTGAGGCGAACCGTCACCTCGGGATTCTCGGCCATGTAGACGGGGAGCAGCGGTGCCAGACTGAAGGCGCCGAAAGTGATCGGCGCGTTCACCCGGAGTTCGCCTCGTGGTTTGGCCCGGCTTTCGGCAGCGAGCAACTCGGCGGCTTCGAGTTCAGCAAGCACGATCCGCGTCCGTTCCAGGAAATCCTTGCCCGCACCGGTGAGACTCTGCTGCCGTGTCGTCCGGTTCAAAAGACGAATGCCAAGGTGCTCCTCCAGCATCCGGATATGTTTGCCGACCATCTGGCCCGAGATCCCGAGGGCATCGGCAGCGGCCGTGAAAGATCCGGTCTCAGCGACCTTTGCGAAGACCTCCATGCTCGCGAAGCGATCCATCAATTTCCAACCAATAGTTTCAAGTGTCCTTATCATACGCCGATTTATCTCGACGCGTGAAGGGTCCATATCGTTGGTCACCGCCGACACGATCGGCCAGCGAACAAACGAACAAAGGAGCAATCACATGACCATCGCAATCATCGGAATGGGCAACATGGGCGCCGGCATCGCGCGGCTGCTCGCCAGCAAAGGCGTGAAGGTCGCTATCGGCTCACGCGATCCGGCCAAGGCCGCCAAGCTTGCCGAGGAGATTGGCGCGGGCGCTGAGGGTGGCGGCATTACCGCTGCCGCCAAGCTCGCCGACGTCGTGATCCTGGCAGTCCCCTACACGGCAGCCGCTGAAACGATCCGGGAGGCCAACGGCTTTGCGGGAAAGGTCCTCGTCGATATCTCGAACCCGATCACCCCGGACTACAAGGCGCTGACCGTCGGCCACTCAACCTCAGCCGCAGAGGAAATCCAGAAGCTCGCGCCGCAAGCCAAGGTCGTGAAGGCATTCAACACGATCTTCGCACAGCTCCTGCCAGCTGAGTCGCGTAAGGGTCGTTCGGTGCAGGTGTTCGTTGCGGGCGACGACGAGGCCGCCAAGAAAGTCGTGTCCGACATCGTCACCAAAGGCGATTTCGAGCCCGTCGAGTCCGGCCCATTGTCGAACGCCCGCTACCTTGAACCGGTCGGCGAGATCAACATCCATTTCGGCTTTTTCCTCGGCTGGGGCACCAGCGCTGCGCCCGCATGGATCAAGGCCTGATATCCGATACGAATTTGATGCCTTCCGCCGCGAGGCGGAAGGACACTCACGTGTCCGCATGGCGCTGAACGCCAATGTCTTGAGTACAGCTTTCGGACCACAGCAACGTCAAGCCGTCACCCCGTGCCGAATCGCCGGTCGGTCCCAATTGCAGACGTCGAGTGTCATGCGATCGACTTTAAGTCTTTGCGCCGTGTACCCTGGAACAAGGGCAAGCTCATCGGCGCCAAGCCGCCGCTGCGCCCGAGCCACGTCTGGTCCATAAGAACCAAGCTTCAATGGCAGATCGAAAGCGCGACCTGGCGCTTTCAATCTCGCCATCAATAGCAAGCTTCGCGGCTTCGATGTCGTGGCTCTGCGTGTCGATGAGGTGGCGCCAAGCGGCTATGCGATGGATAGAGCAACCATCCGGCAAAAGAAGACCGGCAGACCAGTTCGACCAAACGAGGGGATTTCGCGACCGTTCTCGGGCCAATTCTTCCTTCGGCTGGTTACCAAACGTCGATTTTGACCCACTACAGACGTCCGACCGGGCTTCCGCCGAGGTCCGACCTCACACTCGGCGGCCCTCGGTCCAGTGCTATCGACCTGCGAGGTTCTTGCCTAGCTTTTCGCAGTACGCTCTGACGTGCGGAGTACGTCGGGTTATTGTCGCTGCAAGCATCGGCAGCTGAACCGCACCGGGCCAGGAGCATTGGATGCTCCGCCAGCGCGGCCAGCGGGCCTCACAGCTTGATCAATCCCCGGATGAACTTCCCGAGGAACGAGGTCGACTCTTCAGGGGACGATCCATCCGTTCCTTTGATGGTGGCGCGGCCGCGCGCAAGCTGCTCGGGAGACAGGCTGGTGCCACCGGCCACGAGATCAATCTCTTGGAGGATCAAAGTGCGGATTTCGCTCTTCGTGGGCATAGTGGTTCTCCCGAGGGTGTAGGTTGTTTCGTATCGCTGTGTTTGTTGTGCCGGATTCCCAGCATCGGCGCTGTTTCGGACGGAACAGGAAAAAAAGAGACAAGCGTCGAGCGCGTGTGATCCGGCCCATGACCGGGAGCTCTTCATATCGCCAGAGAATGTTAGAGGGAGATTCTGAATACTCAGATCACCGCCTCAAGTGCCGGGAGCAGTGCGACCGCTTCTGGCCTCAGCAGACCTGCGCCCAACAAAAAAGCTCCCGGCGCGGAGGCCGGGAGCTTCAGTGCAGGTACGTCGTTTAAACGACTAGCGTCCTTACGAGTAGATCGGGAACTTGGCGCGCACGGCCGCTTCGACGGTGGCGTTGCCGCCCTCGCCGTTCTTGGCGAGGCCTAAGCAGACTGTCTAGATAGCCATGAGGTACCTGTGGAAAGAGGGGAAAATACCGCTACTCGGCGGAGAGGCTTTGTGGGTAGATCCGAACTTGCTACAGAGTATTCCTTGGTAAGCGCGATGCACTCAACTAGCGTCCGACTGAGATTCTATTTTCGGAGGGGGCAATGCAGTCCTTGAAATTCGGCTTGATGGCAGCGGCGATGGTCTGCGCACTTTCGGCGACGGCTCAGGCCGCCGATTGCGCCAGGATTACAGCCCTCGGCGAAACCTTGACCCACGATACCGCCGTGCTCTTCTCGACAAACGCTCTTAAAAATACGCTCGCTGCGCAAGGTCGCGTGGGGAAGGGGCCCGTGCGCACGACCTGCAACACAGGCTCGATGACGACGACGTGTTACTCCTCGCAGATGGCCTGCAAAGGCGCAACACCCAAGACCTGCTTAGGCGCTTGGCTGTGCTTCTGACTCCGCCACTGGGCGCCAACTCGTTCTGAAGTTCATGTCCGATTTTGACCCTGAGCGGCCCTGAGCAATTGCGGCATGCCCGACCCGATGATGTTCGGCATGGTCGATGTCGTACTACCGACACCTCGGGCCGAAGCGACCAAAGTCGCCAGTTATTTCGTGATCGTCCTAGCATGCTTTGCCTCTGCTCTTGGCTGTGTCGCGTCAATCAATTTTGATCTGAATCAAATTCTCCGATCCCCGGACTCGCAATTCCAATTGCTCCTCTCTCCGGCTATTTTTTCAATGCTCGCTCTCATCACGTCTCCATAACGAAGAAATGAGAGTTTGATGAACCTGGGTCGCTTTGATCTAGCAGGCTGAGCGGTGAGGCATTTGCCAGCCGAAGTGTCGTCCGAAGAAACTTCGGTTTTGACAGAAATTGAACGGCGGCGCCTCTGCGCCGCCGTTTCTCACTTCAAATGCTGCCCAAAAGCGTTGCACGAGCCTCAGATGCGAAAATCATGGCGAAGCTAAGCCAACCAAGTTCTCCTTTAACACACGGCGCCTAGGCCCTTCGGCAACGCAGAAGCTTCGCCGCAAAGAAAGATGGCAGGCACGTTGAGCGCCCCCGATTCACGAAGGCACGAGGTCACCAATTGGTGTCGCAGCCTTGCGCGCTGCACCTAAGGCGCGAAGCCTTCTGGACAGTTATGGCCCTGAGCTGACAATGGCTCGTACGTTCCTGCGCTTAGATCTATGCTAAATACTCATTATGAGCGAGATAACTCGATCGAATTTACCGTGCTCTAGGTCGATGCGAGGCGCGTAAAAGTGAAGTTCGTTCGCGTCACCAAAGCATGCATCAAGTGGCATGTCTGAACCTAAGGTCAGAATCTGCACGATATCAGCGCCGGTCGCACCCGCATCCAAAATGCCAAACCTTTTAAAGTACATCAGTGCGTGATCCGATTGATGAGGTAGTGATGGACCTAACAGGTGATGGTAATTCGTTCCTAGTAGGGTCGGATTCTCGCTTCGATATCGTGCAAGAGCGACGCTAGTCTTGCTGAACGGAACAGCGTCTACCGGCAATCTTAGCATCACCGAGAATGTCACGTCCTCAGATGGCCAAGAGCCTGCACCTAACTTGTCTGTCAGCCTTCGCGTTTCTTGGCGAAGTTCGGCGGGAGTAACAGACAACGGCTCGTACCGTTTGAGTTCAGTAGAGATTGTCTGGGCCGTTGCAAGGTCATAGTTTCGTGCTTCGACTAACGATCGCCACTCTGCGATTAGTTTCCTACGCGCATCCGTATCTCCATTTGCCCAGAACTTGTTTTTGCATAAGGCCGCATCATCCCAAGGCGTACCTGCATCGATAGCGGACAGCATGTCCTCGTGGTACTTAAGTGGGCCCCACCGACCCAACATATCTAGTGCCTGTAATACCGTTTCTGGCCATTCTGGATCATTGATTAAATCTCCTGGATTAGGCGCAAGCGGTGCCATGGCCGCAGCATAGGCGGCTTCCAACTCGAACTCGAGTTCCTCTGTGTACATAGTGTGCCCGGTAGGGGCTGTCATGGCCACAGTCTCTAAAGGGCAGAAAGCAAATCGCTTGGTTTCATCCTCTGCCGCTTGTGTGCCTAGGACGTCTTTGACCCACGGTCGGCGGCCTCGTGTCATCGGATGTAGCCCCGCCAGGCCAGCGGGTGCCGCTCTCAAGCGCAACTGAGCTTTCGGAGCATTCAAGAATATTACGTGCGCTTGCCAACAATCTTCTTGCCTCAGTTCTGCGTCGTCCATCATAACGGCGAAGAAATATAGTATTCCACTTTCTGGAAGTAGATGCCTACCCTCGCAGCTGGGCAAGTTCGAGCAGTCGAACTGCGCAATAAAATGCAATGGGAGCTCCGCGCCACGCCATGGAATAGTTGGCCACGGAGTTTCTGGAGGCAGCTTTGGATCACCGCCGAAATAGGTCAGCGCCTCATCGAGTTCCTTTTTGAAGTATGGCCATCGCGTCTTAAGCAAAATTTGATTGTATGCCGACATGCAAATTTGATCCGGGCAGGGATGGCAGCAGGGTGCATAACACCTAAATAAACGTTCGGTAAGATGTCCCTTCCTGGCCCGGAGCGGTCCTTTAAGGTTCGATGCTATAAGAAGACCATCATGACACGCGAAATGACGCTGCGCGATCGACTGTCGAACAACCAGCCTGACTTGGTCGTCGACCTCTACCTTTATCCGACAGATGCCGGCGGAAAGACTAAGCCAATTATGCTCGGCTACGGATGCCCGTGCTCGAAAGATACAAGCTGTACAGAAGCTTGGGATGGCTATCCACTTCTGGAAGAAGTGATGTGGCCGGGCGAGCGGCGCCGTGTGGGCTTCCTTTTTTTATCAGGAAGTAAGGCCATCGAGGCGTTTGAATCTTCCAAGATGTTCTACCTTTGGGAGGGACGCCTTGTTGGCGAGGCTACCCTCGTCCGCTATGTCCGACATCAACGCATGTGAGTCAAAACGGGCGGCTTGAGGAACGGAGGGTTTTGAGCTCATCGTAGCCACCTTAGGAGTGGACATGAGACAGAAATCCAGACGGCCAGGACCATCGCCAAACGCGTGGCCAGCAAGCCCATCGGCATCCGAACGCCTCGTCCGCGACATCCGGCGGGTCACCCGGAATCACCATTCCGCCGAGGACAAAATCCGCATCGTCCTCGACGGCCTGCGTGGCGAAGTCACCATCGCCGAGCTCTGCCGTCGCGAAGGCATCGCCGAGAGCCTGTACTACAGCTGGTCGAAGGAATTCCTTGAAGCCGGCAAGCGCCGCCTCGCCGGCGACACGGCGCGATCCGCGACCACCAGCGAAGTCAAAGACCTCAAACGCCAAGCCCTGGAGCTGAAGGAAGTCGTCGCCGAGCAGGCGCTCGAACTCCGCCTGCTCAAAAAAAGCATGACCGGGGATGGGGGAGACGAGGAATGAGATATCCCGCATCTGAAAAGCTCGAGATCATTCGCATCGTCGAGCAATCCCACCTGCCGGTGCGACGCACATTGGAGAAGCTCGGAATTCTGCCGGGCTCGTTCTATCGCTGGTATGATCGCTATCAAACGGGCGGCGTCGAAGCGCTCGAAGACAAGCCATCGAAGCCGTCGAGCGTCTGGAACCGCATTCCAGACGACGTCCGCCAGCGTATTGTCGGACTGGCACTTGACGAGCCCGAACTGTCACCCCGCGAACTGGCGGCACGCTTTACAGATACCCAGAATTACTTCGTATCTGAAGCCTCCGTCTATCGCCTGCTGAAGGCCCACGACCTCATCACAAGCCCGGCGTTTATCGTCATCAAAGCTGCCGATGAGTTCAGGGACAAGACGACCGCCATCAATCAACTCTGGCAGACCGACTTCACGTACTTGAAGGTCATCGGCTGGGGCTGGTTCTACCTCTCGACGATCCTCGACGACTTCTCCCGCTACATCATCGCCTGGAAGCTATGCACCACGATGAAAGCCGAAGACGTCACGGACACGTTGCAGCTGGCGCTGAACGCGTCAGGCTACTCTTCGGCTGGCGCTTCGGATGCCCACGCGCATCCGCGCTCCGCCCGTGTCGTCCACAAACCGCGCCTGCTCAGCGACAACGGCTCGAGCTACGTCTCAGCTGAGCTTGCGGAATGGCTCGACGACAACGGCATGGATCATATGCGCGGTGCGCCCCATCATCCGCAGACCCAGGGCAAGATCGAGCGTTGGCATCAGACCTTGAAGAATCGTATCCTGTTGGAGAACTACTACTTGCCCGGCGATCTCGAAGCTCACATTGGACGGTTCGTCGAGCATTACAATCACTGCCGATACCACGAGAGCCTGAAAAATCTGACACCCGCCGACGTCTACTTCGGGCGCGGGCAAGCCATCCTGTTGCAACGAGAAAGGATTAAACGCGACACCATCACTAAACGACGATTGCAGCATCAATCGAAAGCCGCTTAAACTCGAAACCTGATGAGCCAAAGCCTACGCTAGTTCACGCCGCAAACTGTCTCAAAGCATTCGACGACGGACA
>JAEUME010000020.1 GCA_016793445.1 Hyphomicrobium sp.
AGCCACTTTTTCCTCTCCCGGAACGGGAGAGGATGTCGCGGAGCGACAGGTGAGGGACGTCGGCACGCGCCGCTGATTGCGGCAGTCCCCTCATCCGCCCCTTCGGGGCACCTTCTCCCCGCGGGAGAAGGAAGTGAGTCCGTGAGATCGCAATCGGCTATAGCGTTCGTGAACACGCGCCGACGGTGGTCAATCTGATTTGCGGACCTACGCGCCATCTCGTTCCTCAGGATGTGCCGTGCGCCATGGGATGGTACGCGATCCTTTTGTCCGCCAAAACGGCAAAAGGTATTTGCGATAGGCGGGCATCCAATGCAAGAGCATGCCAAGCGCCTAATGCCTTCGGCGAAGATTTGGCGCACAAGATGCTCAGTGGCACGCCGCTACTGCGAATGGCGCGCTAATGCGAACGTTGAATAGCGATCGGGGCTCGGCAAGTTGGTCTTGCCCGACATGGCCGAGCGCAGCGCCTGCTCGATGTTGACGCCGTTGTCGGCCTCACGCATGGCGATCACGATGAAAGGGCGCTGCCAGCTTGTCTCATCGTCTTCGCATTCCGCGCACGGTTCGAGATAACGGCCGAGATTGAGCGTCCACATCGGAATGTGCGGGTCCACGGCGCCGCGCACCCATTCGGCGGTGCGTGCCGCGCGCAATCCGCCGCGCTGCGTCTCGCGGCCGATGTCTCCCTCCTGGCTTGCAAGCCCTACGGCGATCAACGCGCGTGCGCCGCCCAAACCTTCACGCATCTGCGGTGCGAGCACTTCGCTTTGGATGTCGGTGGGCGAAAGGCGCTCGTTGCCGCGTTCAAGCTCGGTCGTCGAGCCCAAGACCCAGCCGTAGGTCTTGGTCAGCACAACGACGTCGAAAAGCGCACGGCGGCCCAATGCATCCGTGCCCTCGATGGGGAACACGAGCGTGCGTTCGTTCCAGCGTTTGGCGAAGATGTGTTGCGCGCCGCTCTTGTCCATGAACTGTGAGAAATAGGCATCCTTGAGCACGATAGCGCCGATGGTGAGCGTGAACAGCAGGGCGACAAGCCCGGCCATGGCTTCCTCGCGCGGGCCAAACAGGCGATGCAGGAACCCTCTTGCCGTGCTGTCGTGTGGATCGCCGCCGCTGCTTCCAGCGCTGAGGGAAGCTGCAGCGGCTCCGCTGCCGGCGCGCCCATTGCCGAAGTCGTCGTCGTATTGCGCCATTCTCGACAAGCCCTCGTGTTACGGCCCGGATGCAGGGAAGCGGGCGCCAGTTACCAGAAGCCTGCCCGCGCCGTCTCTCAACCGTCCGATTTTCGCGAGCTGAGCCACTTTTTCAAGTTTTCCGCCAGCGCGGATTGGCGCTTGCTGGCCCGTTCTCCGGCAGGATGGGGCTTATTTGCCTGTCGCTGTGGCGCGGGAGCCTCGTCCTTCGGAGCGCCCGCCGTTTGCGGTGGCAAAGCCTGGCTTGCCTTGCGCGGCTCAGGCCCTCCTGCGTCCGCTTGCGTGAAACGCGCAACATCGCTCAGGAAGCGGGCGTCATCGCCTTTGGCGAGATACGGAGCCGATCGCGCGAGGGCATCGAGCAGATCCGACACCCACGCGCGTTCGGATTTTGCGAAGTCGTTGAGCACATAGTAGGTCACGGCGTCCTTCGATCCGGGATGGCCGATGCCCAGGCGGACGCGCACATACTCGTTGCCGATGTGCGCTGAGATCGAGCGCAAGCCGTTGTGGCCCGCAATGCCGCCGCCAAGCTTCACCTTCACTTTCGAGGGTGCCAGATCAAGCTCGTCGTGGAAGACGGCGACATCGGCCGGATCGATCTTGAGGAAACGCAACGCCTCGCCGACCGCGCGCCCGCTTTCATTCATATAGGTCTCGGGCTTCATCAGCATGACGCGTGCGCCGCCGATCGCGCCTTCGCTGATGAGGGCCTGGAATTTCTTGCGCCAGGGCGGAAAGTCATGCGCGCGCGCAATAGCGTCCAGCGCCATGTAGCCGATGTTGTGGCGGTTGCCCTCGTATTTAGGGCCGGGATTGCCGAGACCGACAAACAGTTTCATTTCGCTCGCGCCTCCCGGCACGCCCGCAGCGCGCCGGCCGCGAGGCGGGGCCTTGTGAGAACCCGGCGGCATACTCGAAAGTGCGCCGCCGGGCGAAGCATCGTCTTAAGATTACTTCTTGCCGGCGGGCTTGGCCGCTGCCGCTGCGGGCGCGGCCTTGCCGGCTGCGGCGGCCGGAGCGGCTTTGCCCGCGGCAGCCGCCGGAGCACCCTTGCCAGCTGCCGCTGCCGGTGCGGCCGCTGCAGCGGTTTCGGTCGCGGCTGCCTCGTCGTCGCCCTTGAGAGCGCCGGCGATGGTGGCAATGGTGAAGTCGCGGCCCTTGATCACGGGCGAGATGCCTTCCGGCATCTCTACTGCCGACACGTGGATCGAGCGGCCGATCTCAAGGCCGGTCAGATCGATCTCGAAGTAGGGCGGGATCTTGTCGTAGGGGCAATAAACTTCGAAGTCGTGGCGCACGATGTTGAGCACGCCGCCGCGCTTCAGGCCCGGAGATGCCGTTTCGTTGGCAAAGCGCACCGGAATGGAAACGCGGATGATGCCATCCTTGCCGACGCGCTGGAAGTCGACGTGGAGGGGCGTGTCGCGTACAGGGTCAAGCTGAACGTCGCGGGCGAGCACGATGTGCTTGGTGCCGTCCACATCGATCTCGAATGCCGTCGAGGTGAAGTGGCCCTTGAGGACCTGCTTCCAGAGGTCGTTGTAATCGAGCGAGATGGTCTCAGGGGACTTGTTGTCGCCGTAGATCACGGCGGGTACGCTTCCTTCGCGGCGCGTTTGACGTGCGGCCCCCTTGCCGGCACGCGGGCGCGCCTGAGCCTTGAGCGGAATGAGCCCAGACATGGCATGTCTCCGAGTGTTTGGGGTTTCCCCATGGGGAAACCAGAAAAAGCCGCAACCGGCCTCCAAGGGTGCCGGGCGACGTCTCACAAGTGTTCATGAGATGGCGGGCTTATAGCCGTGATCCTTGGCCTGCGCAACCTGGACCAGAAACGCACGGCGATCCCGAGGCCGGGTTTGACTGCCCGCGAACGGTCCGCAGGCTATGCAACTTTTCCGGGTGACTTGCGTCCTGCGCATCGCGTCCGGCACTTATGGAGGCGGAATTCCCCTGCGTTCCCCGGAGGGTTCCCCGCGCGCAGCGCGACGGGTAGACTATCGATGCAAAGTCTATGGGCTGCTGCGCAGTCTGCCGCCCGCGCCTTGAGGATTCATGGACAAGAAGACCACTAAGCGCCGCTCAGCTGCCGATCAGGACAAGATCGTGGTCGAGGCTTTGCGCGGGGTCGGGCGGCCGGTGTCGGCCTATGAGCTGATCGAAGAACTGCGGGACAAAGGCGTCACCGCGCCGCCCACGGTTTATCGTGCGCTCAACCGGCTCATCGAGGACGGACTTGCGCACCGGCTGGAGTCGCTCAACGCCTTTGTGGCCTGCAACCATCCCCATCACCACACGGGCAAGGCGGTGTTCGCCATTTGCGAGGCGTGCGGAGCGGTCACCGAGTTCGACAGCGAGACGGCTGAAAGGAGTCTCGCCCAATGGGCCAAGCGCGCCGGCTTCGCGGTGCGCACCATGACGCTGGAATTGCGCGGCCAATGCAGGACCTGCTGCGCGGTGTCCGCGCGTTCCCGATCGGCCGGCGGCTGAGCATTTTTTATCGAAGTGGACGCGGGTTCGCCGTCGAAAATGCGACAAGACAAAACGGCGCGCGCATCCGAGTCCGTAGGATCTGAAAAGTACGCTACAGCCGGTAGCGATCTCATCGCCTCACTTCCTTCTCCCGTCGGGAGAAGGTGCCCCGAAGGGGCGGATGAGGGGGCTGGCGCAATCACGACGCAGGCTGAAATCCCTCACCTGTCGCTTCGCGACATCCTCTCCCGTCCCGGGAGAGGAACAGACGCGCTAGAACGATAAACCGAACATGTCGCTGATGAGATCGCCCGTGGAGCGCGGCTCGCGCCGCTTCTGCTGGGCGGGCGATGATGAAGCAACCGCCTTGGGATTGAAGTTGGGTTGGGGCGGCGCAAGGTGATTGCGGCCCTTGTTGATCTTGTCCCACTGCCCATCGAGCGCCTGCGTGATGCGCCGCTCGTGTCCGTAGATATCGGGGAAGGCGCGGACCTTGCCGTCATCCTCCACCCACGCGGTGAAATAGGTGAGGTGGATGGGAACGCGCTTTTCCATCGCCACCTCGTTGTTGAGCGGGCCTGAGCGCATCAATTGGGCGACCTTGGCCTTGTCCCACCCCTTGTCGTAGTCGAGGATGATTTCGGCAAGCTCGACCGGGTTCTTCACGCGCAGGCAGCCGTGCGAGAGCGTGCGCTGCGCCTGGCGGAACATCCATTTGTCAGGCGTGTCATGCATGAAGATCGTATGCTGGGAGGGGAATGAGAATTTCACCACGCCAAGCACGCTTTTTCCGCCCGGCGGCTGCATGACGTAGTAATTGCGGATGTCGTCCTTGGTCCAATCGATCTGGCGCCAGTCGAGCACCTTGCCGTCCTTGGTCTCGAGCTGCAGGCCATATTGGCGCATCAATCCACCGCCCTTGAGCAGGCTTGGCCAAAGCTCGTGCACCATGATCGATTCCGGAACGCGCCACTTCGGACGCAGCACGACGTACTTCAAATTGCGCGTGAAGATCGACGACTGCTTGTCGAGCATACCTGCCACGATGCGCTCTTTGCGGACGACGTTTCCATCTTTGTAGACGTACTGCATGAACTCCGGGATGTTGTTGAGTACATGGAGTTCACCCATGTCGTCGTGCATCCAGCGCCATTCTTCCATATTGGCGCGCAGGCGTTTGGCGGCGGCCGAGAGGACTCTCTTGCCGCCTTCGACCCCGGTGCTGGCCTTGGCGCCACCCGCCGCAAGGAACGCCTGACGCAGTTTTTCGAATTGCGGATGCTTGGGGTGCGTTGAGACGAGATACGCAGCGGGCGCGGAGGCTGCGGCGAGACCTGCGAGAATATCCTTAGGCTCAAGAAGCTGAGGCTTGCGGTCCAGATTGGAGTTCAGCATGTCGGCAGGCTCCATGATGCGCCCGCCGCGGGCGTAGCGCGCATAGAGCAGGGCGGAGCGCGTGAGCGTCAGCTCCGTGGCCGCGAGGGCGGCAGGACCGGTAGGCGCCGCATCGAGGTTGGGCATGGCGAAATCGGACGCTTCCAGACCGTAAGAGTTGGCGTCCTGAAGCGCTGCTGCGAGGTCCTTGGCCTGCTGGAGAGGACCGCTTTCGCCGACCCACAGCGGAGCGTAAGCCCGCGCCTGATAGAAGGCCGCCATAGCATCACGCTCGATCGCCGTGCGCTCATCACCCGGCTTGGAAGCTGTTGCTTCAATCCCGTCCTTGATCGCGGATGCAAGTGCGTTCAGCGGGGCGGACGCGGCCGCAGTGCCGGCAACGGCTGGCGATGCTGGAGATGCGGCAGCGCCAGCCGCTGAATCGGCCGGTGTGCTTGTGTTCGCGCCGGCGGCGCTATCCTTCATGTCCTCGGCGGTTCCATCGTCTGGGCCGGCGCGCTCGCTTGCGTCCTGGTCCGGCGTAACCTGTGCGTGCGTTTCTTGCGCTAAGGCGTCTTGGGCAGGGGCGCTGATGCAAGAAACGCTCAACGCGAGGAAAGAAGCCAAGAAAATTTTGAAGCGCACCGTCATGAAGAAACCTCAAAGGACCGGGGGTGACGCATGTGCAAAAACAGAAGTGCTATCTGATTGGCGCAGGAGTGTGAACACCAAGCCGGGCGAAACCGTGGATAGCCTGACGGAGCACAACATTTGGCGCCCCGCTGTACCTGTATTGCAGCGTCTGGCCGGTTTCTCGGGCATATGCAGCCTCCAGTGACGGGCTTAGGCAACCTGGAAGTCGAACATGGAAGTGCTGCATTGCACCCGTTGGGCTGCCCTTCCCCATCCGTTCCGGATGGCTCGCGCGCAATCCCGATATATGGTTCGCGATATATTCGCGACGGGGACAAGACCGAAAGGACAACGGATGGAATTTGCCGATACCACAAAGGCGGACGCCGCCGAGGGCACCTTGGCGCGGCTTGCCTTGAGGTTCACGGATTTCGCCGAACGCTGGTTCCCCGATGCCTTCGTCTTTGTCGCCCTCGCGGTCGCCATCGTGGTGGCCGGCGCGCTTCTCAACGGCGCCCAGCCGATGGCGGTCGCATCGGCTTTTGGCGACGGATATTGGAGCCTCATCATCTTCACGATGCAGATGGCGCTTATGGTCATCTCGGGCTACGTCGTGGCGGTCTCCGCGCCGGTCGAGCGGTTCATCACGTGGCTTGCAAGCCTGCCGAAGACAGGCCGCGGAGCCGTCACGCTCGCCGCAGCGATGAGCATGGCGGCGTCACTGATCGGTTGGGCCATGAGCCTGGTCTTTGGCGCCATGCTGGTGCGCGCGCTGGGCCGGCGCAGGGATCTCACCATGGACTACCGTGCGGCGGCCGCGGCGGCCTATCTGGGATTGGGCGCGACCTGGGCGCTTGGCATCAGTTCATCGGCCGCGCAGCTCCAGGCCAATCCGGGCAGCATGCCGAAGGCGCTGCTGGAGATTACCGGAGTGATCCCGCTCACGCAGACCATCTTCCTGTGGCAGTCCATGCTGATGATGTCGCTGATCTTCGCGCTCTCTGTGGTGGTGGCGCATTTCTCCGCGCCTTCCATCGAGAAGTCGGTGACTGCCGAGCAGATCGGCGTTGATCTCTCCCCCGCACCGGCAGACGAAACACAGCCATCACGCCCGGGCGAGTGGCTGGAATATTCCCCGCTTCTGACGCTGGTGCTGGTCGGCATCTCCGTGCTGTGGTTCGTCAATGAATTCCAAACCAAGAGCGTTCTGACAGCAGTATCAAATCTCAATACCTACAATTTCTTTTTCATCACGCTGGGCCTGCTGCTGCATTGGAGACCACGCAATTTTCTCAAGGCCGTGCAGAAGGCGATGCCGGCGACGGGCGGCATCATCATTCAGTTTCCGCTTTACGGGGCCATCGCGGCCATTCTCACGCAAGCCAAGAATGCAGCCGGCGTCTCGATCTCCGATCAGATCGCGCACGCCTTCGTCAGCATGACGACCCAGGATACATTCGCAATCGCAGTCGGCATCTATTCCGCCGTGCTCGGCATGTTCATCCCCTCGGGTGGCGGCAAGTGGTTGCTGGAGGCACCCTACGTCATGCAGGCCGCCAACGAGCTGAAGGTGCATCTGGGTTGGACGGTGCAGATCTATAACGCGGCTGAGGCGCTACCCAATCTCATCAATCCGTTCTTCATGCTGCCGCTGCTGTCGATCGCCGGGCTGAAGGTGCGCGATATCGTGGGCTTCACATTCTTGCAGTTTCTGCTGCATACACCGTTCGTGCTGTTCCTGTTGTGGCTCTTTGCGATGACCCTGACTTACGTGCCGCCCGTTATGCCGGGTTAGGGCCTTTTGCAGTTCAAGGCGTCCTGCCGCCCGAGCTAGCGCGCGCAGGATGACAACGAGGTTCGCTTTCTTGCAAGGCTCAGGTTTGAGGCTTGAGCAGTCTCGCCACGCACAGGCTGACGCCGGTGCGCCAATCGGGCTGGGTTATGGCGAAGATGCGCTCAAGCTTGGAGCAATCGAGACGCGAGTTCTTCGGCCGCGCCGCCCGCGTAGGGTAGCCGTCCGTACCGATGGCGCTGAGCGACGTCGAGGGACCGCCCAGTTCGGCGGAGCGGTGCAGGATCTCGCGCGCCACGTCGTACCATGACGCCTCTCCGCTGCCCGCCGCGTGATAAATTCCCCACGGGTTGGCAGCAGCGCCGCCGGGGGCGGCGAGCTTGCGCGCGATGCCCAGGATCGCCTCCACGAGGTGGGGTGCGTAGGTCGGGCTGCCGATCTGGTCGTTGACGACCTTCAAATCGGTTCCCTTGCCCGCATGCGTGAGGATCGTTTTTACGAAGTTCTTGCCCCAGGGGCTATAGACCCATGCCGTCCGCAGGATGATGTGCTTGGGGTTGGCCGCGGCGACGGCGTGCTCTCCTGCGAGCTTGGTCAGGCCATAGACGGACGTGGGCGCGGTCACGTCGTCCTCGACGTAGGGAGCAGGCTTTGCGCCATCGAACACGTAGTCCGTGGAGAGGTGAATGATGGGCGTGCCACGCCTGGCGGCGGCGGCGGCCAGCATCGCGGCGCCGTCGCGGTTCAGCGCCATCGCGCGCTCGGCCTCGCCTTCGGCATCGTCGACGGCGGTATAGGCGGCCGTGTTGATGACGACGTCCGGCTTGATGTCCGACAGAGCGCGCTCGATGGTGGGCGAATTGCAGATGTCGAGGCCGGGACGTCCGATGGCGCAAGCCTCGATATCACGTGCGGCAGGCGCAACGTCGAGAAACGCGCGCGCCACCTGTCCGTGCGATCCGGTGATGAGAAGGCGCATGTGCTGGCTCTCCCGAGACGTGCCGTGATCTGGTGCGGCAGCTTCTCCCCAAGGCGAAGCGGAATCAACAGCGCGCGGGTCGCGCCTCAATAGAAAAGGCTGGAAACGCTTTCCTCGCGCGAGGTGCGTGCGATCGCTTCGCCGATCAGCGGCGCGATCGAAAGGACGCGGATGTTCTTGGCGGCCCTGATGGCTTGCGTCGGCAGGATGGAGTCGGTGATGACCAGCGATTTCAGCCGCGAGTTCTGGATGCGGTTAACCGCGCCGCCCGAAAGTACGCCATGCGTGATGTAGGCGGATGCTTCGACGGCACCGTTCTTCAGCAGAGCCTCGGCGGCATTCACCAGAGTACCACCGGAATCGACGATATCGTCGATGAGGATGCAGCGCTTGCCTTCCACCTCGCCGATGACGTTCATCACCTCGCTCTCACCCGGGCGCTCGCGGCGCTTGTCGCAGATGGCGATCGGAGCGCCGATACGTTTGGCGAGCGCGCGCGCGCGCACCACGCCGCCTACGTCGGGCGAGACGACGACGATATCGCCATTGTTGCCGTAATGATCCTCGATGTCGCGCGTCATGACGGGCGCAGCAAACAGGTTGTCGGTGGGGATATCGAAGAAGCCCTGGATCTGGCCGGCATGCAGATCGAGCGTCAGGACACGATCGGCGCCGGCGCGTTCGATCAGGTTGGCAACGAGCTTGGCTGAGATCGGGGTGCGGGGACCCGGTTTACGGTCCTGGCGGGCGTAGCCGAAGTAGGGGATGACAGCGGTGATGCGGCGGGCTGAGGAGCGTTTGAGAGCGTCGATGAGGATCAACAGCTCCATCATGTTGTCGTTGGCGGGGAACGAAGTGGACTGGATGATGAACACGTCCTGGCCGCGCACGTTCTCCTGGATCTCGACGAAGATCTCCATGTCGGCGAAGCGTTTGACCTGCCCTTTGGTCAGGGGCAGCTTCAAATAGGCGCTGATCGCCTCTGCGAGCGGGCGATTGGAGTTGCCGGCAACTAGTTTCACGTCTGACGTTTCCCGGCCCTGTCGGCCACTTGCATCACGGGCATCGAAAGGCATGAGCGGGGCACTCCCAGCGATCCCGGAAAGCTGCTGTTGTCAGCGGGCTTCTAGCAAGCGGGCCCGGTGGTGGCAACCGCCGGGCCCGCTTAACTTTGCGACATGATCTACCAGCCGTTAAGCGGGCAGGCTCGTCTGAGTTCTTAGTTCGTCTTGGATGGCAGCAACTTGATGATGCCCTGAGCAGCGGCTTGCGCGGCCGCGTCGGCCGTCTTGCCCCATGTACCATCGAGCGAGCCCTGCGGGATCTCGTTCTTTTGCGACACGGTGCCGAGCTTTTTGCCCTTGGGATCGAACACGTTCCAGTCGATCTGGATGGGCTGCTTGCCATCCTTGCCTTGGCCCATGGCGACCTTACCTTCGACCTTATAGGTGTCCCCGGTCGCCACCGTAGCCAGCGGCACGCCGTTCTTGCTCAATTCGCGCTGGATTGCGCCCGTCAGCGACACCCCGCCATCACCCGGGGCGCCCGTGACGGCTGGAATGATCGCGTGATATGAGCCGCTCTCGATGCTTCCCGTGGTCGCCGTGGCGGCGGCCGGTGCGGCCGGTGCCAGGGCAGCCGTCTGCGTTGCGGCCGCGGCTGCCGGTGCAGGCGTGCTTTGCGCGACCGGCGTTCCGGTGGGGCTAGAAGAGGCCACGGGAACATTGGTGGAGCCGTTGTACCAAGTGGCGACCTGGGTGGCCGTCTTGTCGGCAATGCTCTGGATCACCTGGGCATTGACGCCCGACCAGGGATCGTTGCCGCCGCCTGCGGCCAGTTGCTCGCCCGTGATGCGGTGCGCGCGCTTGCCGGTCTGATCGGTGATGTCCCAGATATAGGAAATCTTGGAGCCGGCCGACTCGCGAGCGGCTACGATATAGCCACGGAGAACGTATTCGCCTTTGGCCGACGGCCCCTGTGCGACGGAAATCTTATTGCGTTCGAAGGATGACGCGAGCTGCGTCTGCAGATCGCGCGACACGTTTTCAGGCGCGCCGATGATGGGTGCGATTTCAAGCCGCGCGGTCTGCGCAGTGCCGGATGCAGGTGCCGGCTGTCCGGCAAGTTGCGTATCGGGCGCTGTCAGCCCGCCCCCCGCGAGTAGTGAATTTCCGGTCTCACAGCCGGCGAGAGCAATCGCCATCACCGATGCCAACGCGGCGCCAAGCAGCGAGCCGGTCCGGCCTTTCAGTGCAGTTGATATAAACGTCGTCACGGCGACTTCCCCCGTTCTTATACCGCTCTTTCCGGCGACCGACGTACCAACCCTGCGGCCTTCACTCCCTCACTAGACATTACCGGTACCCACGTCTGCACCTGTAGATCAGCCAATATGCGCCCGTCCAGATGGCGTGATGCGAGATCTGTGGTCACCTGCCCTCTACCCGGCCCCAACCGGCCACTTGCCTGTGGATTGTGCAACTAAGCCACGACAATGGCGGAGATTTGGCGCCCGTAATCGCCCTCTTTGAGGGCCTGCGAGCGCCGGTAACTGAAGAAGAGTGATTCGTTTTCGTGCGTGCAGGGGGCGCAGGTCTCCACGTCGGCGATGCCAATACGGTTGAGACGGCCGGCGACATAGCCCGCCAGATCGAAGTGCACGCGTGCGCCGGGGGCAGGTGCGTGGAAATACTGCTCACAGCCCGGATCGAGCTTCAGCATGTCCGATTGGAATTCAGGACCGACCTCATAGATCTTCGCGCTGATGGTCGGGCCGATGGCCGCGCGGATGGAGGGCTTGCTCGCCCCCTGGCGCACCATCTCGGCCACCGCAGCTTCGAGAATGCCGCCCACGGCACCCCGCCAGCCAGCGTGCGCCGCCGCTACGACTTTTGTCTCGGGGTCGGCGAAGAGGACCGGCGTGCAGTCTGCGGTCAGGACGCCGATGGCAAGACCCGGCGTGCGCGAGACCACGGCGTCCGCTTTGGGAAGCGCGGTCCGGTCCACGGGCGTGGTGACGGTCAGCGCTGTCGCGCCGTGCACCTGATAGAGCGTCACCACGCTTGCGTGCTCAGCGCCCAGGTGTTCGGCGACGCGGCGGCGGTTCTCCAGGACCGATGCGGGATCGTCACTGGAACCCAGTCCCGTGTTGAGGCCGGCGTAGATGCCTTGCGACGCGCCGCCCTCGCGCGTGAAAAAGCCGTGGCGAATGCCTGGAGCCGCGAGGTTGATGGCTGTGATGGGTTTCAGCATGGCGTGGTAGGTTGAACGGGTGGGTGAAGACGCTGGCGGCACTCTACCACTGCGTCATGACGATCGGTCAATGTGCCGGACTACATGGTCGCCTGCCCAAAGCCAGGCAATGGTGGCAGACCTTGCGCCCGCACGCCGACGACCTTGAAGCGTGTGCCCATGCCATTGGGTGCGATGAGGCGCGCCACGCCCATTTCGATCTCGCCAGCGCGTGCGGGATTGGCGTGCATGAGGCGCGAGGTGCGTTCGATGACGCCGAGGTTGCCGAGAAACTCCGACTGCGTGACGGGGCCGTCAATGGCGAGGCCGGCGGCGTGCAGCACGCTTGCCAGCTCATAGAAGCTGACGTGGGCCGAGATGTCGGCTTCACCCGGCGAGGCAAGCGGATATTCATAACGATGCTCGCGCACTGCCTGCAGCGTATCGCCCGCCGACGCCGTCGCGTAGCCATAGTCGATGATGAGAGCGGCAAAGGGCCCGGTACGCGAGAGCGCGCCGAGCGCTTCGGCAAAACGCTCGGGGCGCTGGCTTTCGACGATCGCTCCCGCCGGGGCTTGCGGATAGAGGCTGTCGAGCGCGCCCGTCGTCTCACTCATGTCGCGAATGCAGAACGCGAGCGTGCCGTTGCCGTCGAGGCCCACACCGCGCTGGCGCCATCCATGAGACGTCTTGACCCACTGATCGACGGGCCACGCATCGAGGAACTCGTTGGCGAGGATGATCGCGGGCGCAGGAAAGCCGATGAGGTTATGTCCCCAATTGATTGGAACGCCGGCCTGAGCAAGCGTCTCGCGCTGGAGCGCCTGCAAGACGGGACTGGCTTCGACCAGATGCACGTTGACCGCTTGCGCAAATCCGGGGACCACGCGCGCGGCGCGCAGCACATCGCGCATCATGGTGCCCCGGCCGGGGCCATACTCGACGAGTGTGTGGGCCGGGGGGGCGCCCAGCACCTGCTGCCACACCACGCCCGTCCACAGTCCCAGCATCTCACCGAAGACCTGAGAGATCTCTGCCGCCGTGATGAAGTCGCCGGAGGCGCCGATCGCGTGGCGCGTGGCGTAGTATCCGCTCGCCTCGTCCCACAGGCAGGCGGACATGTACTCCGCCACGCTCATCGGCCCATGCGTGCGGATGTGCTCGGCTAGCTTCAATGCCAGCGGTGTCGGCCGGCGCAGGCCGGGGTCCGGGCTCAAGGTGCCACCTTTTCGCTTTTTGCAAGGTCAGCGGCCGCTGGATCGGTCGGGTCCGCGGCCTTGGCAAGCCGCGCGGTGGCGATGAAGTAGAGGCCGATCAACAGCATTGGGATCGAATACATCTGGCCGGCGGTGAACGGGCCGATGTTCAAGGCGTGCGCGGGCTCGGGTTCGCGGAAGACTTCGCAGATGGCACGTGCGACGGCGTACCAAGTGAGAAACACGCCGGCGACGAGCCCAGGGCGCTTCAAGCCAAACTTCGTGTGCGTGACGAAGCGCAAGATGATGAACATCGCGAGGCCTTCGAGGGCCGCCTCGTAGAGCTGGCTGGGGTGGCGCGGCAGTGGTCCGCCGTTTGGAAAGACCATGCCGATTGCCGCGTCCGTCTCCCGGCCCCAGTGCTCGGAGTTGATAAAATTGGCGATGCGTCCGAGAAACAGGCCGAATGGGGCGCCTGCACAGGCGAGGTCTATGACCGAGCGCGCCGGCGCGCCGTTCAGGCGCGCGAACAGAATGAGCGCAAGACCTGTCGCAATGACGCCGCCGTGAAACGACATGCCGCCTTTCCACACCTTCAGGATCTCGGCCGGATTGGCGAAGTAGTACTCAGGATCGTAGAGCAGCACCTGGCCAAGCCGTCCGCCGACGACCACGGCGAGCGTCAGCCACAACAGCAGGTCGTCCGCCTGCGCAGGCTTGAGGGGGGCAGCCCCCTGCCAGAGCTGTGGCGTCGCCAAGAGCCGCTTGACGTACTGCCAGCCCAGCAGAAGGCCGAACATGTAGGACAGGCCGTACCACTTGATGGCGATGGGGCCGATCTCGATGGCGACCGGATCGATGGCCGGGTAGGTCAGGAACGCCAATGTCTCGATCATGTGCCCTCATGCGCGTGAAGAAACCAACGCCTCTCTTGCATTAGCGCTGACGCGTTTACCTGGATGCGCCGCCCCACCTCGCCGCACTGTGGCGTTGTCTGCGGCCTGCCTGCCCATTGTCAAGCAACCCTTGAAGTCGAAAGCGCCAGCCGTCATATGGAAAGCCTTGAATTCCTTCAGCTCCAAGCCCAGGACATGTCCGATGACCCAGACATCAAACCGCATTTTCGACGATCTCGCCAAGATGATGACCGATGCCGCCGGCGCTGCCGAGGGCATGAAAAAGGAAGTTGAAAGCGTGATGAAGGCGCAGGCCGAGCGCTTCATCAACTCCATGGATGTGGTCAAGCGCGAGGAGTTCGAAGTCGTCAAGGCGATGGCCCAGAAAGCACGTGAGGAGAACGAGGCATTGAAGGCGCGCCTGGCTGAACTGGAGGCTAGGCTCTCCAGCCGCTGACGCCCGGCGGCTTGTGCATATCCTCGCTTACTTGCTTACCGCGTGTCGCGTTCGGTTGTGTGCATCGCGCCGTCTCCCGCACGGAGTTTCAGGCTGCTTGACTGCGCGGGGCCGCACAGGTTTTCGCCGGCTGGCTCTTGGCCGCCTGATCCGGCCGCTTGGCGCCATCCACAGCGGCCTTCAAGTTCTCAACATCAAGTTGTCTTGGAGAACGGTTTTTGCCCGCCGCGCCCGCTCTTTGCCACTTTGCCCGTGGACAAGGCCTGCGTTGGCTTGCGACTCGGAAGCCGACGATGCTTTCGTCCCGCCACGGCCGGCGCTGGCCTTCGGCTCTTAATGTGTTGCGTGTGTGGGTTAGAAGGACAGCGAGCGGGAAAAGCCCGTAGGGGCTGGCCGCGATGGACAAGGATGAAGCGAGAATGGGCACTGCTGAACGCAGCTATGAGCGCCTGATCAATCCAATCGATCTTGTGGAGCAATTGGCTACGGCGCACGATTGGTCGGCCGACCGCTCCAGCGACGACGAGTTGACGCTGATCGTTGCTGGAACGTGGACCGACTATCACGTCTCGCTCAACTGGCGCGAAGATCTCGAAGCGCTCCATCTCGCGTGCGCGTTCGATTTCCGGGTGCCGGATAACAGGCTGCCGGAAATGTATCGTCTGGTGGCGCAGATCAACGAGCAGCTCTGGCTCGGCCACTTCGACCTGTGGACCCAGGAAGGTCTCGTGATGTTCCGCCACGCCCTGCTTCTCAACGGCTCGGTGGCGACCACCCGGCAGTGCGAGGCGATGCTCCGGGCGGCCTTGGAGGGTTGCGAGCGCTACTACCAGGCCTTCCAGTTCGTGGTCTGGGCAGGTAAGGAAAGCCGTGAGGCTCTGGTGTCGACGATGTTCGAGACCGAGGGTCAGGCTTGATCCCTACCCGCTAGGATTACGGTCGCATGAGTTTGAAGTTCGATGGGCCGGTGCTGCTTGCAGGCGCCGGCAAAATGGGTGCCGCCATGCTCTCCGGCTGGCTGGCGCAGGGGCTCAGCCCCGCCGATGTCATCATCCAGGAGCCCAGTCTGGCGGGCGAGGCGGCTGAGTTGGCCAAGCGCCATCGCATAGCGGCGCACGCTGTTATTGCGGCCCTGCCAGCGCAGCCCGCCGTCATCGTCGCCGCGGTTAAACCCCAGGTCATGGACGAGGTTTTCGCACCGCTTGCCAAGCTTGCCGGTCCAGATACCGTCGTGCTGTCGATCGCGGCGGGCAAGTCCATTGCGAGCTTCGAGAAACTTTTGAAGCCGGGCGCCGCCGTCGTGCGCGCAATGCCCAACACACCCGCCGCCATCGGACGGGGCATAACCGGTGCGGTTGCCAATGCGCACGTCACAGCCGCCCAGAAAGAGGCCTGCGATCACCTGCTGCGTGCGGTTGGTGAGGTCGTGTGGATCGACGATGAGGCGCTGATCGACGCCGTGACGGCGGTATCGGGCTCGGGGCCGGCCTATGTGTTCCTGTTGGCCGAGTGTCTGGCGGACGCAGGCAGAGCGGCTGGGCTCGATGCGGAGCTCGCCATGCAACTGGCGCGAGCCACCGTGACAGGGGCGGGCGAACTCATGCACCGTTCGCCGCTGCCGGCAGCCACATTGCGCCAGAACGTGACGTCCCCCGGAGGCACGACCGCGGCCGCGCTCAGCGTGCTGATGCGCACGCCAGGAGGTTTGCAGGATTTGATGCGGGAAGCGGTTGCCGCTGCCAAGATACGAGGCCGCGAACTTGGCACTTGATCCCTGCCTGGATGGAGAACGGGTGCAATTGCGTGTCGTTCGCGGCCTCGCCGATGGCACAACCCGATAACGGGCAGCGTATCCAGTCAAAGCCCCACCTAGGAGGAAGCGGCAGAACCTCAACGATGACGTCCGTGGCAAGCGTATAACGGCCGTCTCACTGACAGAAATGTAATAGGATAACGTCACCCGCAATTCACAAGTGTGTGACGTAAGTTACTACGGACAATGGGAAAAATTCCCTTTTCCGAAGCCAGCTCCAGTGTGGTTCCGTTCCGGGTGCCCCGCCCCGCTCACATCCGCGAGTTCTAGCGATGTGCGTTGCTTAGAAGGGTGGATCGATCTGCCGTACTACAGGCGGCGCTGCGCCCGGGAATGTCATATCGATGAGCAGATCGAACCGCGATGGGTCCCAGGGATCGGGGTAGGTGCCATCGGGCGCGCCGAGCGCTGCGATGAGGCGCGAAAGATCCGAATGGCGCCATGAGATGACGCCGAATTTACCCCTCCATTCCGGCGTATCGGCGAGGGCTTCGATCAGGTCATCGACCTCCTCGTCGTCGAGGTCCGCCCAGATTTGGAGTCCGAGGGTCTTCGCCAGAGGCACCAGCGTATCGTAGGGCCGGTCCGATTTCTTGCCGCTGGCGGCCGCGACGAGAAAATCGGGCGTTCCGAACGTTTCCGGAATGTAGGTCGCAAGCTTTTCCGCCCGTGCCTGGCCTGCTTCCGACAGACCCCGGTCGCGCTTGTCGCCCGTCTTCTCCGCATGCCGCAGAATGAGCAGACGGGCAGGGCCGGCGCCCGCGGGAAAGGGCGTGCGGCTGGTGGTACCGAATAATCTCTTGAGCCATTGCAGAAATCCAGACGCCATCTTTACCCCTCCCTACCCTATCTCGCGTTGTCCGCTCGACCAGGGCGTTGCGAGCACGACAAGAGCGCGCAGCAAACCGGCACACCCAAGGACCAAGAGGGTTGCAGAAAGTAGCCCCAGGAGGAAGACCCAGCCGAAGTGCCCGCTAGGGTCCCCGGAGAGCAAGGCCGCCGAGAACCAGAATGCCGAGAAGAGGACGGCGTACGGTGCAACGAATGCCGCCGATAGCACCGCTGCGCCGAAAAATCCCCTGCAGGTATAAACACCTTTATCGTTTGCGCATCCGCCGTTGGCAACGTTGAAGGTCAGGACGTTAAATTCAGCGAGTGCGATTTGCAGGGCGAGCATAATGCTCAAGAACAAGACGGCGATTGCCGCCCAACGGCAAAGACGCCAGAACATCCTCTCCCGGATGACCATCACCGTCCTGGCCGCCCCGTCTTCTTCGGGCGGCCGCGGCGTTTGCCCTTCTCGCTCGGGTCATCGAACTCGCGCGTGATCGTGGGCTTCTGCGGCAGCGGCTTGCCAGCGGTGCGCGGTGGCAGCATCGCATGCGGACCCATCTCATCCAGCGTTGGCTTGTGCGGCCCTTTGACGTGCTCACCGAACGCGCCCGCCTTCACGCGGCTGTCGATCTTTGGCGCGCGCGCTGGGACCGGCCGGTCCGTGCCCGGTCCCATGTCGTCGAGCGAGGGCTTTTTCACCCGCGAGCCCGTGCCGGGCCGCACGGTTTGCTGGGCAAAGGTCGGTTGAACGGGCTCGTACTCGGTCTTGATGCGTGATCCGCCCGCAGTCTTCTCCGGAGGCAGATTTGCCGAAGCACCGTACTTCCTCTCGCCCTTGTAGCCGCCCGTCCTGTCCTCGACTTCGGCTTGCCGCGCCAGCGGATCATCGGCGATGGCGAGTTCCGTCTCGCGCAGGCGCTTGATTTCGTCGCGCAGGCGCGCGGCGGTCTCGAACTCCAGATCAGCGGCGGCTTCCTTCATGCGCCGCTCCATGTCCTCGATGACTTTCGCGAGGTTATGCCCAACGAGCGTGGCGTCCTCCTCGGCAAGGCCGGCGTCGACCGTGACGTGATCCTGCTCGTAGACCGACTGCAGCACGTCATGGATGTTGCGCTTGATGGTCTCGGGCGTGATGCCGTTCTCGATGTTGTAGGCGAGCTGCTTTTCCCGGCGCCGGTTGGTTTCGGCCAGTGCGCGCTCCATGGACCCCGTCATGCTGTCGGCGTACAGGATCACCTTGCCGTCGACGTTGCGCGCGGCGCGGCCGATGGTCTGGATGAGGGACGTCTCCGAGCGCAGGAAGCCTTCCTTGTCGGCATCCAGAATGGCGACCAGAGCGCACTCGGGAATGTCGAGGCCCTCGCGCAACAGGTTGATACCGATGAGCACGTCGAAGGCGCCGAGCCGCAGATCGCGAATGATCTCGATGCGCTCCAGCGTCTCGATGTCGGAGTGCATGTAGCGCACGCGGATCCCCGCCTCGTGCATGTACTCGGTGAGATCTTCCGCCATGCGCTTGGTCAGCGTCGTGACCAGCGTGCGGTAGCCTTTCCGGGCGACCTGGCGCACCTCGTCGAGAAGATCATCAACCTGAGACTTGGCAGGACGGACCTCGACCTGCGGATCGATGAGGCCGGTGGGGCGGATGACCTGCTCGGCGAAGGCGCCTCCGGTCTGCTCCAACTCCCAGGACGCGGGCGTCGCCGACACGAAGACGGATTGCGGACGCATGGCATCCCATTCCTCGAACCGCAGCGGGCGATTGTCCATGCAGGAGGGCAGCCGGAAGCCGTATTCGGCCAGCGTCGCCTTGCGCCGGTAGTCGCCGCGGAACATGCCGCCGATCTGGGGAACGGTGACGTGGCTTTCGTCCGCGAACACCAGCGCATTGTCGGGCAGGTATTCGAACAGCGTGGGCGGCGGATCGCCAGGATTGCGCCCCGTGAGATAGCGCGAATAGTTCTCGATTCCCGCGCAGCTTCCCGTCGCCTCCATCATCTCCATGTCGAACGTCGTGCGCTGTTCCAGACGTTGTGCTTCGAGCAGCTTGCCCACTCCATACAGCTCATCGAGGCGCTGCTTCAGCTCCGTCTTGATCGCCTTGATCGCCTGCTGCAGCGTCGGTTTGGGCGTGACGTAGTGCGAGTTGGCGTAAAGCTTCACCAGAGCAAGCTCGTCCGTCTTTTGTCCCGTCAGCGGATCGAACTCCACGATGGATTCGATCTCGTCGCCAAACAGCGAGAAGCGCCAGGCACGGTCTTCCAAGTGGGCCGGAAACACTTCGACGGTATCGCCGCGCGCACGGAACGATCCGCGGATGAAGTTGGCATCGTTGCGCCTGTAGTGCAGCGCCACGAGATCGGCAAGGAACTGGTCGCGCGACAGCCGCTCCCCGACGCGCACCGTGAAGGTCATGGCGGTATAGGTCTCGACCGAGCCGATACCGTAGATGCACGACACGGATGCAACGATGATCACGTCGTCGCGTTCGAGAAGGGCGCGCGTCGCGGCGTGGCGCATGCGGTCGATCTGCTCGTTCACCGAGCTTTCTTTTTCGATGTAGGTGTCGGTGCGCGGCACATAGGCTTCGGGCTGGTAATAGTCGTAGTAGGAAACGAAATACTCGACCGCGTTTTCCGGAAAGAAGCTCTTGAACTCGCCGTAGAGCTGGGCAGCCAGCGTCTTGTTGGGCGCGAGGATCAGCGCGGGCCGCTGCGTTTCGGCAATGACGTGCGCCATCGTGAATGTCTTGCCCGAGCCCGTGACGCCGAGCAGCACCTGGCTCTTCTCGTGCTTGGAAACGCCTTCGACCAGTTCCCTGATGGCCTGCGGCTGGTCACCCTTGGGCGTGTAGTCGGATACGAGCTTGAAGGGCACACCGCCTTCGCTCTTCTCAGGCCGCTCCGGCCGATGCGGCATGAACATGGGCATCTGCCCCGAGACGAGCGGATGCGCGGCGATCATCGGCTGGCGCGCGATGATCTCTTTGGCGCGATCGGAACGCTCTTGGGGCTTGGCGAGAATGGCATTGAGGCTGTCGGAGAGACTTCCTCCGCCCATGGGCGGCGTCGGTGCTCCCACGCCGCGCAGTGCGGGAAGAGAGGGAAGCGCTGCCGTAAAACCCGTCTGCGGCGCCTCGCCAAAACCCGGCGTGCCCGCGGCCGTCTCCTGCGGCGGCGCTGGGGGCTTGCCGGACTTCGGACGCGAAGCGCGGGGCTTTGGCGAATCTGACTTCGGAGGACGTGCCATGGGCAGGAATATGGAGGACAGCCCGCACGGGATCAATCCGACGCATCCGCCCTCGGCGGCAACCGCCCCAAAAGATTGCGTCTTGGCGCAGCGTTAGTCCTGTGCGGTTTCGTGCTGGCCGAGGCACCCGGACCGAGTAGAAAGTTCCTAATACACGTAGGGGGCGGCTGTGGGGCTTGCCTGGCGCAACGCCTGGCAAGGCTTGAAGGCGTTGGCGGGTTTCGTAAGGACCAGTGCAAGCGCGGGACGTTCTTCGGGGAGGTCGTCGAAGCTGAGCCCTCCTCTGGCGAAGAGTGCGGCCAGCTCTTCAGTGAGCGCCACGTCGTTGGCGCTGGAGAAAAGACGCGCCGCTTCCTCCAAGCCTGCGGTTCCCTGTGTCTGGTAGAGCGAATTGGTTACTGTGCGGCGGTAGGCAAGGTAAGCTGTCAGGCTTTGGTGCAGTTGGCTGCGGGTCTGGCGGTCGCACCATCCGGACCGGCAGTGGCTTACCGCCTCGCGTGCGGTGCGCAGCGCCACTGCCGCCGAGCCGCTACTGTCCGGGTTTGACGCGCCGGGGCCCGCCGTCGCAGGTGTGCTCGGATAGCATTGTACAAGTTCAGGCCGGAAGGATGGCCCGGAACGTCCCGACTGGCTCGCCACGACAAGTCCCAGGCCGATACAGATTCCGTATAGAACCGGCATGTTGAGCCTGCTTGCCATGGTGATGCTCTCCTGCTGCGCGCGCGGACCGGGCTTTGTCCCCCGTCCGGCGGCTGTTTCGAATTGACCCGAGAGGCGGGCCGGTTGTCAGGGGTGTGCAATGCCTGTGCCTGCTCAGAGCTGGCGCCCCCTGCCACTGTCATCCCGGCCGAGCGCAGCGCGCGCCGGGATCCGTCCAGGCTTCAACATTTGTCCTTAATCGCGGCTTGGGCAGATCCCCGCCTGACGCGGGGATGACGATTGCGGTGAGGTCAGGGCCTCACGTCATTCAATGTGCTCGCTGAATTCAATGTGCTCGCGGATGCTTGTGCGCGGACGCGGTTTGATTTTTGCGCTTCGCACTGATGCGCTAGGTCCCGGGTCTGCGCTCCGCCCGGATTTCATCCGGCTTCGCTTGCCCGGGATGACAAGTGATGGTGTCAATCCGGCCTAGCGATGATCTTTCTTTATTATCCTGGTTGAGCATTTTCCCTCACTTGTCATCCCGGCCGAGCGGTAGCGAGCGCCGGGACCTAGGAGACTTGGCGGGATATTTCGTGAGATATTTTGCGCTTCGCACTGATGCGCTAGGTCCCGGGTCTGCGCTCCGCCCGGATTTCATCCGGCTTCGCTTGCCCGGGATGACAAGTGATGGTGTCATCGCGGCCGGGTCTTTTGAAAGAGGCTGGCGATACGGTTACGGAGGCAGCCGCGGCTCAGAGGCCGCGGACGAGGTTGCCGATCATCAATGTCAGATAGGCGATGATCGCCAGCCAGAATTCCTGGTGGGGTATGAAGCGCGGCATGAAGCCGGTGGCCACCTTGGTGATGATCGCCAGGACCGCAAAGACGAGCGCGATCAGGAACATCAAGAGCGTGGGTGGATTGAGACGCATCAGATTTTCCGCGCGAGCTGCTGCCCGCCACTCACATGAAGAGCCATCGATGCGCACAAATGCCGGCCCAGGCGCATCAGGTCAAAGGCCGGCCCAAGGTGTGCGCGTCGAGGTTTAAAGGGCGCGGGCACCGCGTCCGGCGACGACCGAAGACGGCGGGCCGGGGATCTCGATGACAAAACGGATCGAGCGCGCGCCGGGGTCTGCGCTGGTGTCGCGTGCGGTAACGAGGACAACGCGCGTGTTGAACGCCCGGGTATCCACCCGCGTGACGTTTGGTTTGATCTCGCTCACCGAGGTCACCCGATAGTTGCGCTCCTTACCGTCCAAGTTGAACGTGATGCGGTCGCCGAGCGAAACGCCTTTGGACATCGCCACATCGCGACCCATGGCCGTCAGCCAGAATTCCTCGCTACCGGAGATGGGAACGCCAGCATGCCGGGCATTCACCGAAGCGTTGGCGACCACCTGAGAGCCGACAGGCTGAAGCGCGCGCGCAAAGCTCGAACGCAGAAGGGTTTCGGAACTCTGGGTCAAAACGGCAGCGCCACCGCCAAGGACCAGCAGCGCCGCTGCAGCCGTGGCAGGTTTCAGGATGCGCGTCAGTCCGTAGGACATTCCGTTCTCCTCACTTTCGTCAGCCCGTAGTATTCGCTAATTCGCCGTCAGTGTACAGGCACCCCCGTACAGGCACCCAAGACAAGGCCCCGTGAACCTTGGCTGTTTCATGACATCGTCGACGATAACTAGTGGATACTAGATATTAGATACTAGGTGCGACCGAATTGGCCGAGTGCGGTTGACTTAACGTGCCGGGAGGCTTTTGGGGCGATCCCATGCGATCAAATTCCCGTGCTTGAAGAGCGGCCTGATACGGCCGGGCGCTCACGGTTCCTGGCGTAGGCGCGGCGCATATGGCGAAGAAACGCCAGATTGAACGCCACGAGGATCGAAAATGCAAAGGATAACAATACCCAAGCGGCACTGAAACTCGTCCGCCGGTAGACCGCGTCGGGCGCCTCGGGTGAACTCGTGGTGGCGATTTCCACGATGGGACGCTCCTCTGCCACCAAACTGCGGAGTTGGGCGACCGAGCCTGGATTTTGGGGATTTGCTGAACTCGGCGCGCAGGTCAGCGTCATGCTCACGATCATGAACAGGACGAGGGCCACAGCCGCGTCGATGGCCGGGCGCACGAAAAACCATCCGCCACGGCCGTACCGGACCTCCTGCCAGAACGGCCGCCGTACGTCACTTGATCGCTTGGTAATCGCCATAACCAGCCTCCCCGCAATGACAACTTTCGACCCGCGTTTGAACTTGGCGGAGTTGAGCGCGTCAGCATGGCACCCGTTGGCCGAGAATGTGGCGCTGGCGGTGCATTAGCCCCTGCAATGCAAGACAGGCAGCGCATGTGGCAGAACGGTATCAGGCGCTAAGCTTACTAAATCGTTACGCAAGCGGGACTTGCCCACCAAAGGCCGTCTTGCGGTGGCGACGCGATGGGCGTAGCTTCCGCGCCGTTTATTTCGCACTCGCGAAATGCTCTTCCCGACCCGATATGTATCTTCCCGCTAGATACAGACAGGATGCTGCGTCAGCACGCCAGAACATCTCCTCGAACACGCAAGGCCACGCGACATGGGCTTCATCGCCGACAGTTTGAACCGCATTCAACCCTCTGCAACCATCGCCGTTTCAACCAAGGCCCGGCAGCTCAAAGCCGCAGGCCGCGATATCATTTCGCTGTCGGCCGGTGAACCAGACTTCGATACGCCCCAGAACATCAAGGACGCCGCCAAAAGAGCCCTCGACGCGGGCAAGACGAAATATACCGATGTCGACGGCATACCCGAGCTGAAGGCCGCAATCGTAGCCAAGTTCAAGCGCGAGAACGGTCTCGACTACAAGACTTCGCAGGTGTCGGTGGGCACGGGTGGCAAGCAGGTGCTCTATAACGCGCTGCTCGCAACGCTGAACCCGGGCGATGAAGTCATTATGCCGGCGCCGTGCTGGGTGTCATACGCCGACATCGTGCTGCTGGGTGGCGGCAAGCCCGTGTTTGCGCAGACGACCCTCGAAAACGGCTACAAGCTGCAGCCGGAGGATCTCGAAAACGCGATCACCCCCAACACCAAGTGGTTCATCTTCAACTCCCCCTCGAACCCGACGGGCGCGGCGTATTCGGCGGCCGACATCAAGACGCTCACGGACGTGCTTTTGAAGTATCCGCACGTCTGGGTGCTCACCGACGATATGTACGAGCATCTGCTCTACGACGGGCTGACATTCGCTACCGTCGCGGAGGTGGAACCCAAGCTCTACGACCGCACGCTCACCATGAACGGCTTGTCGAAAGCGTATTGCATGACCGGCTGGCGGCTCGGCTACGCGGCCGGGCCCGAAATCCTCATCAAGGCCATGTGCAAGCTGCAGTCGCAGTCCACGTCGAACCCTTCGTCGATCGTCCAGTGGGCGGGCGTGGAGGCGCTCAACGGCCCGCAGGATTTCATCGCCCAGAACAACGCCACCTTCGTTCAGCGCCGTGACCTCGTGGTCTCGATGCTCAATCAGGCCAAGGGTCTGGTGTGTCCAAAGCCCCAGGGAGCCTTCTACGTCTACCCCTCTTGCAAGGAAGCGATCGGCAAGACCAGCGCGGGCGGCGTCAAGATCAGCAATGACGAGGATTTCGTGACGGCGCTTCTGGAGGAAGAGGGCGTGGCATGCGTGCACGGGGCAGCCTTCGCCGGCTCGCCATCGTTCCGCATCTCGTATGCGGCGTCCACCGAGAGCCTGGAGGATGCGTGCAAGCGCATCCAGCGTTTTTGCGGCAATCTGAGGTGAACACGATGGGTGCGGGCGAACCGGCATCCCCGCGCCCGCAGTCGGCGCAAGTTTCCCAATCGGATCAACGAGAGCGGCGGGTGCACAAGCCCTGCCGCTCTTGCCGCTTCTGGAGGACGGCGTTGCTCGTGACGCTTAGCGGTATGGCGGCGCTGTGGTGGTTCGCAGGATAGCAGGCTCCGGCTCCGGAGCGGACGCTGCTCAATAAGACGGGACAACAAGGCAGGACAGTAAGACAGGACGCGCGCCTCTCTGCGCGAGATGGTATAGGACTGCCTGCAATCATCCGGTCTGTGGACATTCGATATGCCTTTTTCTGGGATTTTCGCAGACGCATCATGGCGGTGGACAAGACTTGTCTGTCTGGCGTTGCTGCTGGTTTTTCCGGGGCGCACGACACTGGCGCAGCAGCCCGATGCGGGCTTTGGCGCTCAGCTTGCCGCTCTCGCCGCGGGCCGCCAGATGGCGATCGGGGGCAAAAATATTGCCTCCTCGGAGTTCCTTGTCAGGCTCTACGCTGCGCTGAGCAACACGCGCGCCTGGACGGACGAACGCAACGTGGCGGCGCTTCGCGATGCCGTGGCGCGCAGCTGGGAAGACGGGCTTATGCCGTCCGATTTCCATGCCGACGCGCTGAACAAGCCCGTCGCATCCCCCGATGAGCAGGACATCCTCATGAGCGACGCGCTCGTGCGGCTGCTCTATCAATTGTATTTCGGCAAGGTCTATCCAAACGCACTGGACCCCAACTGGAACTTTGCCCGGCCGCTTCTGGCCAACGATCCGGCTCAAACAATCTCGAAGGCGATCGCCGACGGCAAGGTGGCGGAGCTGATCGACAATGTCCGTCTCAAGCACCCGTTGTACTCCGCGCTCAAAGCGACGCTCCAAGCCTACACTCAGTTTGAAGCCAATGGCGGCTGGCCGGCTATTTCCGATGGCCCCGTCCTGAAGCCTGACGGAAACGATCCCCGCATACCGCAGTTGCGCGCCAGGCTCGCGATCACGGGCGAGTATTCAGATCCTCCCTCAGACAGTCAGACGTTCGATCCCCCGCTTGTCGCAGCGCTCAAGAAATTTCAAACCGCGCAGGGCCTTGAGGCCGATGGCGTCGGTGGCCCCGCGACGATGGCGGCGCTCAATGTCTCGGCGCACCAGCGTGTCGATCAGATCCGCGTCAATCTCGAGCGCGCCCGCTGGATCTTGCGCCCCTTGGGCAGCGAGATGGTCGTGGTGAACATCGCCGCGCAGAGGCTGCACCTTTTCCTCAAGGGCAAGAACGTGTGGAGCACGCGCGTCATCGTCGGCAAGACGTATAACAAGACCCCGATCTTCACGGAACCGATGAGCGTGATCGTGTTCAACCCGACGTGGACCGTGCCGCGTAGTATCGTGCGCAACGAGATCTTCCCCAAAGCCGCGGCGAACCCGGGTTATCTGACGGCCAACAACTATTATTTGACAGACGGGAACGGAGGCGTCGTCGATCCGGCGGGTATCAACTGGGGGGCCTACACCGGCGCCTCGTTCCCCTACGGCGTAGTCCAGAGGCCGGGTCCCAACAATGCATTGGGGCTCGTCAAATTTCTCTTCCCGAACAGGTTTTCCGTCTATCTCCACGACACGCCGAGCCGCCAGCTGTTTGCCAAATCCGATCGCAGCCTCAGTCACGGGTGCATACGGGTCGAGGACCCCCTGCATCTGGCCGACTTGATCCTGGGCGACCGCCTCGGCTGGAACCGGCAGAAGATTGACGCATTGGTCGCGACGGGAAAGCTCCAGAGCGTCGGGCTCAAGAACAAATTACCCGTTCTGCTTCTCTACTGGACCGTCGACCCGACGTTTGATGGCGGGGCGCGGTTCTATCGTGATCTCTATGGGCGCGATCCCAAGCTGCTCGCGGCGCTGAATGCCCCGTTCAAGCCCGTTCCACCCAAGACGGTATCGGCCCCCGGGGCTACCGGCGCCTGGGCTCCAACGAGCGGCGCGGGTGATACTGCCGCGAAATAGGCGTGCCTCGTACAAACAAAAAAAGCGCGCATAACTGCGCGCTTCGGCGGACAGGCAGAAGCCTGCCGTTTCTGTGGCGCTTCTCAGCCAGCCATCAGGCGGGCGCGCCATTCACGAAGCGGCCCATGACCCAAGACCAAGCATTGGACACCTGGGCGGACCAAGCCGGCTTGCTGGACGCTGCGGCAAGCACCGGCTGCCATACGGTCAAGGCAGTCGGCTCCGCATGAGCCTCCGTGCCGAACGTTTCGGGAAGATCGTCCTCTGCTACCATCACATAACCCGCTGCATCTACAGCGGACATGAGTGCCTCGATACTCATTACTGCGCCTCGTACTTTACAAGAGCCATTTTCCCTCTGGCCCGAACAGCGTTCCAGTCTTGCGCCCATTCAAACCTCCAACGCTGTCAGTTTACTATCTGGCTGATCATGCAGCCGAGCAAGTTATTTTTCTCCTATTTGTTACGAATATTCATGCGCTTGGATTAGCAACCTGTGATGCGTCGCAACAAATCCAATGCCGGAACGCCTTGCATGGTTGCATCGCAATATGACGGCGTCACGAAACTTTGCGTAGCAACCTTGTGCGATTGCAGTTGCGCGCGCCGCGGCGAAGGAGGAGCATGACGGTCCGCCGCGCTCGTCCCACGAGGCGCGGGGCGCGGCGATCGCTGTCGCGCGCCTCGCAACAACGTGGGAGGCAAGATCATGGGCAATGCAAGCGCCCCTAGGGGCGGAAACGGCACGCAAGGTGGCAGAGACGGGGTCCGCGGCGCACGCTGCATCGCGCTGATCGGGCCCTTCGCAAGCGGAAAGACGACGCTGCTCGAAGCGATCCTCTCCCGCACCGGGACAATCTCGAGACCCGGCTCGATTGCAGCAAAGAACACCGTCGGAGACGGTTCTCCCGAAGCCCGCGACCACGGCATGAGCGTTCAGCTCAACGTCGCGGAGGTCAAATTCCTCGACGACACCTTCACCTTCATCGATTGCCCCGGATCGGTCGAGTTCCTGCACGAGGGCGGGCTCGCTCTGCCAGCCTGCGATGCTGCGGTTGTCGTATGTGAGCCTGATGCACGGCGGGTACCGGCCCTGCAAATGATCCTCAAGCGGCTGGAGGACATGGGGCTGCCGCATCTGCTGTTCCTGAATAAGATCGACGCCACCTCCACCCATGTGCGTGATATCATTCCCGCGCTTCAGCCGGCTTCCGCCAAGCCTCTGGTGCTCCGTCAAATCCCGATCTGGGAGAACGGGGTAGCCACGGGTTACGTCGATCTCGCCTCCGAGCGCGCCTATGTCTATCGAGAGCATGCCGAGAGCCAGATCATCGAACTGCCCAAGGACATTTCCTCGCGTGAGAAGGAGGCCCGCTTCCAGATGCTGGAGAAGCTGGCCGACTACGACGACGAGCTCATGGAGCAGTTGCTCTCCGATATAGCGCCCCCCAAGGACAGGGTTTTCGGCGATCTCACCAAGGAGCTCCGCGAAGGGCTCATCGTGCCGGTGCTGCTGGGGTCGGCCGAACACGGCAATGGCATATTGCGGCTGTTGAAGGCCCTGCGCCACGAGGCGCCGACCGTCGAAGACACCGCACGGCGGCTCAAGATCGAGAACGCCAAGTCGGCGGCCTACATCTTCAAGAACCTACATACCAAGGCGGGCGGCAAGCTGTCGTTCGCCCGCGTTCTCACCGGAGAGATCCCCGACAGCGCCACCCTCATCGGCCGGGACGGCAAAGAGGAGCGCGTGGCGGGGATCTTTTCGATCAAGGGCGAGGAGACGACCAAGCGCGGAGCCGCCAAGGCTGGCGATACGGTCGCCTTCGGCCGTCTGGAGCATATAACTGCCGGCGAGACCGTGACCCTTGAGAAGGGCGGGGTTGTGCAGGCGGCAACACCGCCCGCGCCACAAGGCGTGTACGCGGTCGGCCTTGGCCTGAAAGACCGCAAGGACGAGGTGAAGCTGTCTGCCGCCGTCGCCAAACTTCTGGAGGAAGATCCCTCGCTCGGTGTCGAGCATACGACCGACACGCACCAGATCCTTCTATTTGGCCAAGGCGAGATGCATCTGCGCGTGGCGCTGGAGCGGTTGGCGCGCAAGTATGGGATCGAGGTTGTCCGCGAGCCGCGCAAAGTCGCCTACAAGGAGACGATCCGCGGATCGACCGAGATCCGAGCCCGCCACAAGAAGCAGTCGGGCGGACACGGTCAGTTCGGCGATGTGAAACTGGAGATCGCACCGCTGCCGCGGGGTTCAGGCATTACGTTCGGTGAAAGGATCACCGGCGGCGCGGTGCCCAAGAACTTCATTCCTTCCGTCGAGATCGGCGTGCGCGACTATCTCGAGGAAGGGCCATTGGGGTTCCCGTGTGTCGATGTCTCGGTCACGCTGACGGACGGCTCCTATCATACGGTCGACAGTTCGGACATGGCGTTCCGCCAGGCCGGTCGCCTCGCCATGTCGGAAGGTATGCCGAAATGCTCCTCTGTCCTGTTGGAGCCGGTCATGGCGGTGGAGATTGCCGTGCCGTCGGAAGCCAACTCGCGCATCAACGGCATCATCTCGCAGCGGCGCGGCCAGATCCTCGGCTTCGACGCGCGTGAGGGCTGGCCGGGCTGGGACGTCATCCAGGCGCATATCCCTGCCTCCGAGATGGACAGCCTCATCGTCGATTTGCGTTCTGCGACGGCGGGAGTCGGCTCTTTCACCTCTCAGTTCGACCATTTGGCCGAGTTGACGGGTCGGCTCAAAGATCAGGTGCTTGCATCCCAGAAACAGGACGCTGCGTAAGGCCGCTGATTTGAAGGCGTTGTCACCCTGGCCATCGTTCTGACCGGCGCCGCGTAGGGCCGCGGCGTCATTTCAGGGACAGACAAAGAAGGCCGCGGGAGGAGTTAACGAAGAAAGGCGGCACGTTGGCCGCCTTTCTGATTTCATCGGGGGGTGCATCTTTTACGTGCCGTCCGGTTTATAAGCAGAGCACGGGGGAGTACCGCCCAACCGGGCGGCACGCAAAGAGCGCTTAGGCTGCGGCGACCCAGCAATCCGAAACCGAGACGTATCCGAACGCGACCGCGTCAGGATTTTTACGGGCGGTTTCCAGCAGTTTCTCTGGGGCCTGAACGTCAACGGCCTTGCCGGTTCCTTTCTGGGCTTTTGCGCCGTTCAAAAGAAACACGACCTTGCCGAGCAGCTCGGCCTTTGCACTTGTCATGACTGCCCTCCAGTACATGATTGACTTCTGAAGTGAGCAAAGACGTCACATATCCACACTGCGTCTGGTACGACCTAAGTGCTACGGCAATATGACACGAGCCAAGAGTTATTAACAAGGGCAACTCGCACGAGCGAACGGTGCTTAGGCAGAGCAAAATGTTGTGTTGCCTTGCGAAATTGCGCACTGCGAGAACAAGAGTTCGTCCAGTGTTGGCGGCTATATCGCCCGGCGTGCGCCGCGACATTCCAGGCGGTTTTCAGTGTTCAATCCTATGCAAAAATATATTGCGGGTGCTCAAGTGTCGCACACGATCCCGCATATGCTTAGAATGCGGACCGACTGACTAGGCCCGCCCCGGCGCGCGCCGCCTCAATGCTGATAGTCCGCTCCCCAAATTTGCTTCAGGCGCGCATCCCGTCCGCATCCTGCGCGGTAATAACGGTAACGCAGCGGATTTTTCGCATAGTAGTCTTGATGATAGTCCTCCGCCGGGAAGAACTTCCCCGCCGCCTCGATCTGCACGGCAACCTGCTCGAAGCGCCCGCTCTGCTCCAATTCAATCTTGCTGGCTTTCGCCAGTGCCGCCTCGGCGTCATTGCCGGCAAAGATCACCGGGCGATAGGAGGGACCGCGATCGCAAAACTGTCCTCCGCCATCTGTCAGATCGACGTGATGCCAGTAATAGTCGAGCAGCTGCATATAAGTGACTTTGGCCGGGTCATAGGTGACCTGCACGGCTTCGACATGTCCGGTGTGATGTTCATAGGTCGGATTGTTGAGTTTGCCACCTGTGTAGCCCGACGTCGTGCCGGTGACGCCAGGAACGCGATCGAAATCGTTCTCGACACACCAGAAGCAGCCGGCTGCGAACACGGCATGGGCCGACTGCGGCGGCCGCGCGGCGTCTTGCGCTGAGCCGTCCATGCTCTCGCGCGCGCTGAGCGTGAGCGTGCAAGCCAGGACCGCCGCAGCAAGCGTGCCAACAAAGAACCGGGCCAACCCTGCCATCGCCATCAGCTTTCCTGGTTGCGCGAGATAGCCTCAGCCCGATGCCTTGGGCACGAACTTCATCGCCACGCCGTTCATGCAGTAGCGCAGCCCGGTCGGCTGAGGGCCATCCTCGAACACATGACCGAGATGACCGCCACACCGGCGGCAGTGCACCTCGGTGCGTGCGCTGAAGAAAAGGGACCTGTCGATTGACGTGCCGATGGCGTTGTCCAGCGGCTTCCAGAAACTTGGCCAGCCCGTACCGCTGTCGTACTTGGCGTCGGACGAGAACAGCGGCAGATCGCATGCGGCGCAATGATAGACGCCTGGCTCGTAGTTCTTATCCAGCGGAGACGTTCTGGCTGTCTCGGTCCCGTGTTTGCGCAGCACGCGATACTGCTGTGGGGTCAGAGCCGAACGCCACTCGGCATCGGTCTTGGTAATCTCAAAGGTCATCTTCTTCTCCTCATCAGCGCGCGCGGGTTTCCTCACCGTAGAAAGTGAGGCGGTGGCGGCCAAGCCGGCCTGGGCGAACTGGCGTCGGGTGAACATCCCGGATGCTCCCTTCTTTTTCAAACCGTTGACGCTGGCGGGCAGCGCAATCGCGCATGCCATGTCAGCGCCGTCGATCCATATACGGCGTGCGGGACAGAAACGTTTCGCCGGCCAAGGATTTGGACGCTATCACGTCGTCGTCAACTGCATGAACTGAGTTTCATGAGATCGGGCCGCTGCTGCGGAACCGTGGAGGTCAGCTGAAATGTTCGATCTCGATGCGCCGTTTCACGGCGATCTCGTGCGGGCTCAATCTACAGCGGTAGGCCAGCATTTCCACCCCCGCGGCCGCGGCCTGGGCGGCGGCTTGGGCATAGGCGGGGTCGATGTCGGAGGCGAGACTGAAGACCTCGGCGTCGGCCCGCTGGATGAGATAGACCATCATGGCGCGATGGCCGTCGGCCACCATGCCGGAGAGTTCTGCGAGGTGCTTGACGCCGCGCTCGGTTTTTGAATCGGGAAACTCTGCGCGTCCGGGCTTGCGCATCAGGTGGACGTTCTTGATCTCGACATAGCAAAGCCCTTTGGCGGCATCCTCCAGGAGGATGTCGACCCGGCTGTTGAGGCCGTAGCGGACTTCGCGGCGCAGGCCCGCGTAGCCTGCGAGCTGTGGAATACGTCCTGCATGGATCGCTTCCGCGACAAGGGCGTTGGGATGCCCGGTGTTGATGCCCACGAGTGTCGGGCCCGAGCCGGCGTCCGCTTCCACCATTTCCCAGGTGTGGGCATATTTTCGCGACGCCTTGTCGCTGTGCGACAGCCACACCGCGCAGCCAGGCGCTGTCAGCCCGAGCATGGAGCCCGTGTTGGGGCATGTGGCGGTCACCACCGTGCCATCGTCCAGGGTCACATCGGCAAGGAAACGCTTGTAGCGTTGAACAAGACGCCCGCGGCGCAGGGGAGTGGGAAATTTCATGCAAGCCGCAATACCCTCACACCATGCGCCGGGCAACGCGAAACTGCTAAGGTGCCGTGTGATTCAAACCAAGGAGAGAGCCAGTGCCCCGCCCCCTTCGGATGTCAGCGCCGGGCATGGCGTTGGCGCTTGCCGTGCTCGCTGCCCTTGGCGCAGGGGCGTTCAATAGCAGGTCACGCGCAGACGAAACGCGCGAGGTCGAGATCGAGCGCATGACATCTCCCGAGGTTGCCGCAGCGCTCGCTCAAGGTTCAACCACCATCATCATTCCCACCGGCGGCACCGAGCAGAACGGGCCGCATATGGTGCTGGGCAAGCATAACTTCATCGTTGCGGAGACTGCGCGGCGCATCGCGCGCAAGCTCGGCAATGCGCTTGTCGCGCCTGTGATCGCCTACGTTCCCGAAGGCGACATCGCCGGCCGTGAAGGACACATGGCCTATCCGGGCACGATCAGTGTGCCCCCCGCCGTATTTGCTGCCGTGCTGGAGAACGCTGCGGCGAGTTTCCGTGCCCACGGTTTCAAAACCATCGTTCTGCTGGGAGACAGCGGTCCCAACCAAGGCCCGCAACACGAGGTTGCAGAAGCGCTGACAAAGGCGTGGGCTAAGGAGGGTGTGCGCGTCATCCACGCCGGAACGTACTATGCGGCCAACGGCGGGGAGGCTTGGCTTGAAGGGCAGGGCGAGACCAAGGCGCAGATCGGCACCCATGCCGGCATCCGCGACACCTCCGAATTGATGGCAGTCTATCCCGGCGGAATTCGTGCCGGCAAAATGGCTCCCAATGAAAAGGGCGTCGTGGGCGATCCGGCCCGCGCGAGCACGGAGCGCGGCGAAAAGCTGCTGAGCTTGAAGGTCGATGCGGCCGTCCACGATATTGCGGAGGGGCTGAAGACTGAGCCGTGATCCGCGCCTGCGCATCTGCGCCGCGTTCGCGCTTGTTTCGGCGGAATGCTATGGAGCTTGCCGCCCCGCGTCCCAACCGTTTGAAAAGAGCCGATCGCATGGCCCAGCCTGAAGACATCACCGCAGCCCTCCTGGTCATCGGCGACGAGATCCTTTCCGGGAGGACCAAGGACAAGAATATCGGTGCGGTTGCCGACCGTATGACCGAGATCGGGATCCGTTTGCGGGAGGTTCGGGTTGTCGCCGACGAGGAAGCAGACATCGTGGCCGCGGTCAATGTACTGCGGGCGCGCTATACATATGTGTTCACCACCGGCGGCATCGGACCGACCCATGACGACATCACCGCCGACAGTATGGCCAAGGCCTTTGGCGTGCCGATCGGCGTCGATCCACGTGCCAGGGCCCTCATGCAGGCGTCGTGTGACGCGCGAGGCGTGGAACTGACGCCCGCCCGGCTGCGCATGGCGCGCATTCCTGGCGGCGCCGAACTGGTCGACAATCCGATTTCCATCGCGCCGGGCTTCATCCTGGGCAATGTCATCGTCATGGCCGGCATCCCCGACATCATGCAGGTGATGTTGGATGCCGTGACCCCGCATCTGAAGACGGGGGCACGCCTGCTTTCGGAGAGCATTCAGATCCGGCAACCGGAGAGCGCGATCGCCGATTTGTTCGCCGAGCATCAGCGCCTCTACCCCGATGTCGCCATGGGCAGCTACCCGGCCATGAGAGACGGCAAGCCGATCGTAGATCTCGTTCTGCGGGCGACCGATCCGGACCGGCTGAAGCAGGCGCTGGCCACCCTGCGCGCCAAATTAGTGCCTTGATCGGGCTGCGACCAAACGTCAACAAAGCGCGCCAAGCGAAAGAAATTGCCTTGGAAACAGCGCTGTATTGCGCCGCAGCATCGGCGTCAATCCGCCACGGTGCGCGCTGGTAACCTTCTTTCCTAAGTTCCGCCCGCCTCCTTCGGCCCGGCCAACTCAACCAAGGCCGCCCCCCGCAAGAGGCCCATGGAGGATGAGCGCGCAGAGGCCCGTGCGCAAAATTTGGAACTCAAGGAGCGTCACATGTTGACTGCGTTTGTCCGCGGCGTCGCGGGCCGAAAGAACCGCCGCCCGTTCGCCGCCGCGCTTATTGCATCCCTTGCGATGCTCGCACCTGCCGCCGTTCAGGCGAAAACGCCCGGCAAGACCTACTGCTTCAACCGCGTGTGCCATCAGGTGAAAACCATCCATGAGATGGTGAGCCTCGTCGGCACGGAAGAAACGCTCTCGACCTCATTCTACGACGACTGCAAACGTGACCGCTACAACCCGTGCGGGCTGACGTCGTCCGGCGAAAAGTTTCACCCCAACGATGCCGACAATGCGGCCAGTCCGGTCTATCCCAACGGTACGGTCTTGTTGCTGTGGAATCCTGCAAACGGGGAAGCTGCAACGGTTCGCGTCAATAATTCAGGACCCTACTGGGGCAAGCGCAAGCTCGATGTTTCGCGCGGCGTTGCCGAAAAGCTGGGCTTCAAGAACAAGGGCGTCGCCAAGCTGGTCGTGAAAGTGGTTTCCGCTCCCACTCTGGCTGAAGCCCGTTACAAGAAAAACCGCCGTTATGACGCCGTCCCTGGCCATCTGGGCGCGTTCACCTCGGTGGCGTCCGCGCACTCGGGCATGGTGCTGGCGATGGCCAAGGCCGATGCGATCAAGCTTGCTGCCGCTGATATGATCGCGACCCAAGAAAATGCGGAAGAGGATGACGGCGTGACGCCTGCCGATGGGCTGCGTGCGGCCGCGCGCCGGGCCTTGGGTCTCAAGCCCGACGTGCGCCGCATCGCGCCCTCGACCTTGACTGCTGACGCCCTTTACGCGCGCATGCGGCAGGCTTTCTAGAGCCGGGTGTTCGAACCGGACGAAGCAACCCAATCGAAAAAACCGGGCGCCCTGGCGTCCGGTTTTTCTCGTTGATGACACCCCGCGTCGGAGCGCCGCCAAGCGCACTTGTGGCGTAAGGTCAGTTGAGGGGTGGACGCTCACGCCGTCCGAACTCGCGTCGCACCGCGTCGCGAAGAGATGTCGGTGACGAAATGGGGGATGCCGTGGCGCCCATGTCCGTTTCCGCCCGCGCCGCCGCAATCTGCAGATCAATGGCGCCGCTTTCGATCGTTGCTTGCGAAACCGTGTCGACGCCGTCGCCGGCATCCTCGGTGGCAAACAGGTCGTAGTGGGTCTCGAGCGCATCCAGGAAGGCAGCCGCCATGTCCATCAGCGGCCCGAGTGCGGCTTTCCTGGTCACCAGAAAGCTGTCGTCGATCGTGAGTTGCGCTGCGTTCTCGATTGCGGCGGCATTCGGCGCGATCAGCCCGCGGCTGCGCACGTAGGCCATCAGCCCATCCGCTGTATCGAAATCGCTGCAGGTCGCGTCTCCGCAATCCTCCACGGCGTCGAGTAGGACCGCAGTTCCCGACACGAACAGATTCGCGATGGCGGCAAACCGGGTATCCCTTTGGGCCAAGGCGCCGGCATGGTCGCGGGCTTTGAGGATGCGCGCGACCACCATCAGCTCGAGGGCGCGAATATCCTCTACGATGGCGCGCTGGCGCTGCGGGAACGTCTGCATATTCCCCGGCGTATCCACGAGTTGCCGCCATGCGCCGCCGCCCGCAATCAGATCCTCGCCCGCAGCGAGAGCCGCGTCGAGATGATCTGCCAGCATGTAGACGGAGAGGGGGGCGCGGGAAGCCTCGGCGGCCATCGTTAACTTTCCGGAAAGACTTGAGTTCCCCCATCTTTTGCACCGATTCGCGATTTGCTCCTAAACGAGCACAGGGCGTATCGCCCTGTGCTGTTGCTCATCTGGGACAACCTGTGGACTGGCGGTCCCGCTTGGTTTCAAGGATGGCGGAAATAATGGGTTTTCGTATTTTTCTCGTTCGGGGCTCTAAGAGTGCGTCATGTGGCGGATCGTGCTAGAGCCGCAATCCTCACGGTCAGAACGACCCTCACAGCAAGAACTGCCGCCGCGCGGCCACACCCCATGTCAGCACCGCTCACCTCACTTTCCATCGCCTCGTCGCCGGGCTTTGCCGATTATGCGCTGCTTGACTGCGGAGCGGGCCGCAAGCTCGAGAAATTCGGCAAGGTGCTGGTTGACCGCCCGGAAGCGCAGGCCCTGTGGACACCGCGCCTTGGCGAGGCCGAGTGGGCCAAGGCGCATGCCGTCTTCTCAGCTTCCGGCGAGGACGATGAGAAGGGCAAGTGGCGCATCGACAAGCCGGTGCCCGGCGAGTGGCCGGTGGTGGTCGATGGCGTCACGATGCTGTGCAAGCTGTCGGGCCTTTGGCATCTGGGACTCTTTCCCGAGCAGAGACCCCACTGGCAATGGATGCTGGGCGAGATTGCCAAGGTCAAAGGTGAGACGCCGCGCGTGCTCAATCTGTTTGGCTATACCGGCTGTGCCTCGCTGCTGGCCGCCAGGGCCGGCGCCGAGGTGACGCACGTCGATGCTTCCAAGAAGGCTATCGCCTGGGGGCGCGAGAACCAGGCGGCCTCGAAGCTTGATGGCGCCAAGATCCGCTGGATCCTGGATGACGCGGCGAAGTTTACCGCCCGCGAGGTTCGCCGTGGCCGCACCTATCATATGATCCTGGTCGATCCGCCCAAGTTCGGCCGCGGACCAGAAGGTGAGGTGTGGGATCTGTTCACGCATCTGCCCGCCCTGCTTGCCGATTGCGCCAGATTGCTCGCCCCGGGCCGGGCCGGTCTCGTCCTGACGGTCTATGCCATCCGCGCCTCGGCCGTCGCCTTCGACCAGTTGCTGCGCGACACACTTGCCGGACGGGGCGGCGTGTATGACACCGGCGAACTCGCCATTCAGGCGCAAAGCGGCCCCCTGGTGCCGACGTCGCTGTTCGTGCGCTGGGCGAGCACGCCATGAGGCAGAGCAGATCATGAGCGACCGGCCGCGCGAGCCCAAAGTCATCACCAGTCTTACCAATGACCGCGTGAAGGCGATCCGCGCCCTGGAAATGCGCAAGGTGCGCAAGGAGACGGGGCTGTTCGTGGCGGAAGGCGCTTCGCTGCTGATCACGGCACGCGACAACGGCTTTGTGCCCCGCACGCTTGTCTATCAGACGGGCACCGCCGACAGCGGTATCAACAAGGGTCTCGTGAGCTGGGCCTTGAAGGAAGGCGCAGAGGTCCTCGAGGTTTCCGCTCAGGTGCTGGGCAAGATCGCCTCCAAGGACAATCCGCAGACCATGCTCGGCGTTTTCCGCCAGAGCTTTGCCGGCGAACCCACGGCGGAGGCGTTGCGTGAGGACCAGACGTGGCTGGCGCTCGAAGAGGTGCGCGATCCTGGAAACCTCGGCACCATCATCCGGACCTGTGATGCAGTCGGCGTGGCGGGCATCATGCTGATCGGCAACTGCTGCGACCCTTATTCGCTGGAGTCGATCCGCGCCACCATGGGTTCCATCTTCTGCGTCCCGCTGATCCGCATGAGCCTGGATGCCTTCATGGCGCGTGTGGCCGGTTGGCCGGGCGACGTGATCGCCACGGATCTGAAGGCGACCGAGGACTTTCGTTCCGCGCAGTATCGCGGGCCGCAGCTCGTCATGATGGGGAGTGAAGGCCCTGGTTTGTCCGAGCGCTTGTCCCAGGCTGCAACACGCCGCGTCAAGATTCCGATGGCAGGCCGGCTCGACAGTCTCAACCTTGCGATCGCCACGGCGCTCACGCTCTACCAGATCCGTTGGCCGCATCTCAAACTGTGACGCTCGACATTACGAGCGCCCTATACGTAAGCGCACCGAGGACCCTGCATGCGCATCGAATATCACCGCACGCTCATCGCCGACAAAGTCCGCAACGAGGCCTTCCATGCGGCGCTGAAGGCCGTCATCGTTCCCGGCAAGACCGTTGTCGCCGATATCGGCGCGGGCACGGGACTACTCGGACTGATGGCCGCCAAACTCGGCGCGCGCGAGGTCTTGCTGTTTGAAACAGCCGAGGTCGCAGGCGTGGCGGCCAAGGTGCTGAAGGCAAACCGCGCGAAGAACTGTCAGGTTATTCCGTGTCATTCGACCGAGTTTCATGATCCCCCGCGCGTTGATGTCGTCGTGTCCGAGACGCTGGGGAACTTCGCTTTCGAAGAGCACATGATCGCAACCTTCCACGATGCACGCACGCGGTTCTTGAAGGACGGCGGCGTGATGATCCCCTCTCATGTCGCGCAGTTCGTGGCCCCCGTCATCGCTCCGCGTATCGATCACGACCTGCGGGCCTGGGCGCGGGTCGGCCATGGCATCGATCTGTCGGTGGCGCAGACCATGAGCCTCAACAACGCCTACGTGCGCACCATAAAGCCTTCCGAGTTGCTGGACGGCATGGCAAGCGCCAAGGAATGGGATGCGGCACAGCTTGGCTCCGACAAGCGGTCGAACCGCAAAGGCGAGGCAAGCTGGATGCTCAACCGGGCAGCAACCATCTATGGTTTTGCTTGCTGGTGGCGTGCCGGCTTGGGTCATGGCATCTCGCTGTCAACGGCGCCTGACGCGCCGCGCACGCACTGGGAACAGCTCTATTTCCCGCTGTTGTCGCCCATCGAGGTAAAGGCCCGCGAAACCGTGATGGTTTCGATCCGTTCGCAGTCCTCGCAAGAGAGCGGCACCAACATGGCGTGGACGGCGGTGCACTTCGACGGCGGAGGAAAGTCGCTTCAGCGCCAGGCGCTCGATCTCGACAAAGGCTATCTGCCTTAGAGTGCTTTGCGGAAAAGTGGGAACCGGTTGTCCGATAAGAAGCACGACAAAACAAAAGCTAGCGCGTAAACGAGAGGGTTTGAGGGACAAACGCAGCGAAGACGCACTAATTTCTGCCTTACAGGTTAGCGGCGTGTTTACGAACGCCCCGTAAGCTCGTGCCTCGAGACTTGGCTTTCTGACCGGGAACGCTCCATGGCAGTCTACCAGCAATTGTTTGCGCGAGAACTCAAGCAATGGATGATGCCGGCGGAGACCAAGGGCGTGCGTCCGGCGACGGCCGATACCATCAACGCAGACGTGCTGGCAGCGGTGCGCGCCATTCTTATCGAAATCGAAGAAGCCAGCGTCTATATCGCGATCACGGCGAGCATCGCCAGCGCACTTCATAAGGGCAGGGCGCCCGCGCTGACGTTCAAGCATCTGACCGGGTACTTGCCGTCGAGTCCTAACGCCTACCGGCGTCACATCGAAACGGCTCTGGGCGCAGCGTTGTCACCGCATGTGATCTTGTCGCTGCAGGCCTATCACGCACGCTTGAGCTACGCACTCCGTCTCACGCATGCCGTCGTGGACGCGGGCCCCGCACCTTCTCAGACCATCCGGACGGCGGAGTTCGAAACACTCGAGGAATCGTGGCGCCATGTGTGTGGCACGGCCTTGGCCGCGATCTCCGTAACGCGCGAGCTGTTGGCTTCGGTTCGCTACAGCCGTCCGCCCGTCAACAATGAGCATGCCGAAGCGCTGCTGCGCTCCGCCAAAGCCGGCGGGCAGCCCTGCATTACCGAGGAGGGCCGGATGCGGATGCCGCCTTGGGCGGAAAGCCGGCTGCACGCGCGCAAGGTCACGCAGATCGAGGCGTTTGTGCTTCTGGAGGACGGCGCCACGCCTGTGGTCATCGACAACGCCTCGCGCACCGGCATTGGCCTCAGCCGTATCACCGGCCTTCCCCCCGGCATGGCGCTGACCATTGCACTCGATACGGGCGCGCGTTTGCAAGGCAAGGTCATGTGGGCCCGCGGAGAGCGCGCGGGCGTCCGCCTCGATGTCATGCTGCCAGCCGATCATCCGCTGCTTGGCGGAGCGCAGAACAACGCCGGGCGTTCACGCTAAATCTTCGCTCATACCTCGAAGTCGCACCAGACGCAGCCGTGGTCGGAGGCTGAATGGAAGGGCTGCTTCATCTCGGGATAAACCTCCCATAGCGGCTTCTTGTTCGGGCCCCAGATGCCCTTGCGCCAGACGCCGCCCTTCCTCACGCGCTCGAAGAGCGCCGGTGAAAGAACGATGTAGTCGATCTTGTCGCGCTCCGCGCAGCGCCCGTAGGTGCCGGGCCGTCCGCCGTTGTCGAAGTTCTTATGCTCGAACACGTCCTTCAATCTGCTGTCTTTCAGCAGAGGTGCAAGTGCGGCGCCGTCGGGCGTATCGTTGAGATCACCCACGACGGCAATGAGCGCCGCTTTCTCAAGCTCCAGACGCTCAACGATGCGCCGTACGCTCTCAGCCTGCAGCCAGCGTTTGCGGGCAGAAGCATCCTGGTTGCCGTAGCCTTTGCTCTTGAAGTGATTGACGAGCACCCACACCGTTTCACGCGTGGGCGTGCGCACGCCGAACTCGGGGCAGTCGCGGCTGAAGACGTATTCGCCGAGCGTCGTCTTGTCGTCGGCGTGGCTTTGCATCCATCCGATGTGATAGCCGCGCCGGCTCATGAGCCCGACGTCGATTCCCCGGTCGTCGTTGCCGTCGATCAGCATGATGTTGTCGAAGGCCGCGCCGCCGACGAGCGGCAAGAGCTGGTGAGAGAATTCGCGCAGGGCCTGGCGTCCTTCGCATTCCACGACCGCAAGCACATCCGGGTCGACGTCGCGCACGACTTGCGCGGTGTTGCGCGTTGCGACCTCGTTGATGATGTCCTTCTTCATTTCCAGCCAGCCGATCCAGTCGCCGCGGCCGTTGGCGAGGATACGCGTGCCCTTCAGCTTCGAGGAGGCGATGAGCTGACCGCGGTTCTCGCGCAGGACGGCGTAAGGACCCTCGTTAGTCTTGCCGATGCCGAGCTCGCCCAGCATTTGCAGCATGTCGGCCTTCATCTGCTCGCTATAAACGGGCTCCTCGAACATGGAGTTCAGCGTGGCGAAGCGCTCCAAAATCGGCGCGGCGATGGTCTGGTCCGCAAGGTTCAGCGCCTTGGCGCGCGCAAACAGGTTTTCGACGTTATAGGTGGCAAGCCGCATCGGATGCCTTTCGACGATAGGTTGGGCAACGCCGGGATCGGCTGGAGCGAGGCAAGGGTGCCGCCTGTATAGGCAAGTTGGCGGCGGCTTGGGACACGCCATCTCGTGGCTTTCCACAGGTCAGTCCGGAGCACACGTCAAGCGCGTCATCCCGGGCAAGCGAAGCCGGATGCAATCCGGCAGAGCGCAGACCCGGGACCCAGCACATATGTGCGAAGCGCGAAACATCTCACCGCACCGTCAGGCCAAGCCCTCCTGGGTCCCGGCGCGCGCTGCGCTTGGCCGGGATGACAATGAAAGAAAAATGCTCGGCCGGGATGACAATCGTGAAAAGCGTCCGGCCGGAATGACAATGAGTGCGCAAAAGTGCGCACCCGTTTTTCAGTCGCGTTCCGGTGAAATTGGCCGGCGGTGGTTTCCAGCCTTCCCGAACCACATTAGACAGGGGGCCATCGGAGTGATGAGAACCCGCTCAAGGGTTCCGGCTGCAAGGGAGTTTCAAGCCATGATGCTGATGATCGTCGGTCTCGTCATCTTTCTCGGTATCCATCTGCTGCCGACCTCGCCGGATATCCGCAACGGCCTCATCAATCGTTTCGGTCCGGGTATGTACCGCGCGATCTTCTCGCTGATTTCGCTGGCAGGGTTCGTCGTAATCGTGTTCGGCTATCACAAGATGCAGCTTCACCCGGGCAAGAACCCGGTGCTTTGGGACCCGCCGACGTTCATGCGCCATATAACGTTGGCGCTGATGCTGCCCGCGATGATCCTCCTGGTTGCCGCCTACATCCCTTCGCGCATCCGCTCCGCGGTGAAGCATCCGATGCTGATGGCGGTGAAGCTGTGGGCCGTGGCTCATTTGCTCGCCAACGGCGACGTTGCTTCGATCCTGCTGTTTGGATCGTTCCTTGCCTACGCGGTTTATGACCTCATCAGCGTGAAGGCCCGCGGCGCATTGGGGCCCTTGGGCGCAAAACAGCCCTCCGGCATCGTGAACGATCTGATTGTCCTCATCGCAGGCAGCGCGCTCTACTTCGTCGTTCTCTACCGGCTGCACGAATGGCTGATCGGTGTGCCGCCGCTTCCCGCACTGAGCGGCTGAGATCTTCCCTAAGACGCCGCTCAGCGTGTCAGGACGACAAACTCTGTGCCCTTGCCTGTTTCGCGAGAGAGATCCTTCTCGGAGATGATCAGTGAGGTCCCCGGTTTCGCCAGCTCTGCAAGCTGGTCGAGGACGTCCGCCGGAATGCGTATGGAATCGAGCGCGACCCGCACGGCTTCTACGTTGAGCGGCGAATTGGCCGATACCGTCTCGGGCTGCCGTTTCTTGCTCTTGGAGGATGATGCTTCGATCAGTGCCGGCCGGGGTGGTTGCGCGCTGACGAGCTGCCACACGAAGTCATTGCCGCTTGAGTCATAGTCGATGGCGGTCAACACATGCGTGCCGATGGCGCCCGGTGGATCGTCCACCTCGATAGGCCCTTCGAACACCGGTTCGAAGCCCTGGCGGATGAAAATGCGCTGCGACTTGAGGCTGATGAAGATAGAGAGCTGACGGTCGCGGCGGGCTGCCTGTTCCCGCGCCACGATCAGATCTTTCTGCGCGCCCCGTAATTCCAGCACGGCCTGTTTCACCTCCTCGAGCGCGCGCGCTCTGGCGGCGTCGGCGGTCGCAAATGCCGTCTTTGCTTCGGCGATGACGAGTTCAGCCTGGGCGGAGTCCGCCCGCGTCGCGTCTGCTTCCACCGTGAGATCGAGAAGGCGGTCTTCCAGATCGAGTTCGCGCTCTTCCGGGGCAAGCGCCGCCTCATCGTTGCGGTTCTTCGCACGGCTCGTGCTCTTGGCGGCCGCTGCCGGCTCGTCCGCGCCTTGTGCGATCTTCGTGAGGAACATGCGGTAGGCGCGGGCGGCACTCTCACGGGCGTCTTGCGCCCTGGCGGTGGCCTTCAACACATCCTCGAACGGCTTGCGCACGCTTTGATACTTCGCTTCGGCGTCTTGCGCGGCGCGCAACGCCGCCTTCGCCTTCTCGCTGGCGGCGATCTTGCGGGCCTGCGCCGCGTCCATGGCGACTTTCAGGTCTTCCAGCTTCTTGGCCTGCCGGCGCAACGCCTCGGCGCGCGAGCGCGGCTTGCCTTCCGGCGCGCCGGCGAGCGCAGGTGAGGTGGCTGCGGCATCGGCAACAAGCGAGTGCAGCGCCGCCTTGTCCGCCGCGGTTGTGTCGTTTGCGGCAACGACCGCGCTTTGGGCGTTTGCGCCTTGGCTGGGCGCTATCGGATCGCTTTCAGGCAGCGGCTTGAAGAGCGACGAATGCTGGAACGTCTGCGGTGCGACCTCGTCGTTGGTGATGATCACGCGGCCGCCGACGTCGGTGCGGCTGAAGAAGGCCTTCGCGAAGGCATAGGGCAGGCGCACGCAGCCGTGCGAGGCGCGATAGCCCGGCACGACGCCCGCATGCATGGCGATACCCGACCAGGTTATGCGCTGCATGAAGGGCATGGGAGCGCCGTCGTAGATATTGCTCTCGTGGTAGATTTTCTTTTCCAGGATCGAGAAGACGCCGGTCGGCGTATCGAAGCCGCGCATGCCGCTGGAAATGCGCGATGACGCAATCTCGCGGTTGCCAGAAAACAGGCGCAGGCGCTGTTTGCGCAGGGAGATGACGATGGTTCTGGCGCCCGATGCGGTCTCTTGTGCCAGCTCGGCCTTCACGGCGGCGCGGCGAGCGGCCGTCTGCGCGTGGCACGAAACGGACGAGGCGAAAAAAACGCCAAGTGCTGCGGCTGAAATCAGATGCAGGGACATCCGGCTCAGACGGCTGGCGGGTTGGATTGCGACGCTACCCACTGGACTACCACCCCGAAAATACTGACGCTGAATGTAGCCAACGACCACTAAGTCTTGGTTATCAGACGCAGCGCGTACTCTCAACAAAAGGCGCGGTTTTTGCTGCAACTATCGCCAGCGATGTGGCGTAAAATCAACGATTTGATTGTTCACGTTTGATACGCGGACGCTTGTGCGGATTTACCAAGGTGCAGATGGGGGTGGGATGGACCCAGGCGCGGCGGCCGGGGCTTCACCTGTCCGGCGGTATCCTTCTGTCGCCTACTGGCGAGGATGCGGGCCAAGCCCTATGATTTCGCGTCAATCGCACGAAAGCCACCGCAGCAATGTCTCAACACGCACCAATTAAGCGCCTCATGGCGCCCGACATCACGGCCAAGAAGGGCGGCGATCCGATCGTTTCGCTGACCTCGTATCATGCCCACACGGCCGCAATCGCCGACAGGTATTGCGACTTCCTGTTGGTGGGCGACAGTCTCGGCATGGTGATGCACGGCTACGAGACGACGGTGCCGGTGCCGATCGATCTCATGATCATGCACGCACGCGCTGTCGTGCGCGGCTCGAAGCGCGCGCTGGTGGTGGTCGATATGCCCTTCGGCACGTACGAAGAAAGTCCGTCCATCGCATTCCGCAACGCCGCACGCGTGATGAAGGAAACCGACTGCGGTGCGGTGAAACTGGAAGGTGGCCGGCGCATGGCCGAGACCATCCATTTTCTCGTGGAGCGCGGCATCCCGGTCATGGCCCACATCGGTCTGACACCCCAGTCGATCAACGTGCTCGGGGGTTTCAAGGCGCAAGGGCGCACAGCCGATCAGTGGGCGATGATCGAGGAGGATGCGCAACTGGTGGCCAAGGCTGGCGCGTTCGCGGTCGTCCTGGAGGCGCTCGCCGCGCCGCTGGCCGATCGCATTACACGGGCCGTGCCGATCCCCACGATCGGCATCGGCGCATCTCCGGGGTGCGATGGGCAGATCCTGGTGATGGAGGACATGCTCGGGCTCTCGCCAAGAGTTCCTAAGTTCGTCAAGGAGTTCGGGGCCATTGGTGCGGCCATTGAAAACGCCATCCGCGGCTACGCGGAAGAGGTCAGGGCGCGCACATTTCCGGGTTCCGAACACACCTATCACATGAAGGCGGAAGACCCGCCGGCGGCGCGCGCAGAGGCCGCATCTGCCGCCTCCCGCCCCGGAGCCACGAAAAAGACGAAAAATCCAAGCACTTGAGGCATCGTATTGACGCACTCCGGCGGCTTACGATGCCGGATTGGTGGGGGGAAACTTGGATTATCGCGGCGCGGGGACCGGCTTGGGCTTGCCCTGTCGGCCCGCTTTAGTATTGATGCCCCCCATAGAGCCGGAGATCCGCCAGGCGCGGACAGGCGGGCCGCGGAGGTTGTGCGGCTCGGGCACGGCAAGGGAACAATCACCGGCATGGCGCGCAAGGGTGCTGCTGGCTGGGGCAAGAACGCGGGAGAGCACAAGGTATGGCTGACGATGGCGACTCGCTGCTGCGGGAGGTCGATGAGGAACTCCGCCGCGAGAAGATGGAGCGGTTCTGGCAGCGCTACAACGGGTTGATCCTGGGAGCGGCCGCTGTCGTCATCGCCGGTGTTGCGGGCTACAAGTTCCTTGAGAACCGCCGTCTCTCGGCCACCTACACCGCGGGTTCGCAGTTCAATGCCGCGGTTGAACTGGCCAACCAGAACAAGCGAGAGGAAGCAATCAAGGCCTTCCAGAATATCGCGGAAACCGGCCCACACGGTTATGCGTCACTCGCCAAGCTCCACATTGCGGGCGCTTACGTCAAGGACGGCAAGACGGCCGAGGCGGTGGCCGCCTTCGACGCTCTGGCATCTGATCCGAGCGTCGATCAGCTGTTGAAAAGCTTTGCACAACTCCAGGCCGCCTCGCTGCGCATGGACCAGGCCGACTTTACCGAGATGCAGAATCGGCTCAACTCGCTCACAGGGGATTCGAGTCCCTACAAGGTCAGCGCCCGTGAGCTTCTAGGCTTCGCGGCCTTCAAGGCGGGCAAGTTGGAGGAGGCACGCAAACTTCTCGAGCCGTTGCTCATCGATCCGAACGCTACGCGGGCCATTCAGGATCGCATCAAAGTCGTGATGGCTGAGATCACGGCGGCGGAACTGGCCAAGGAGCCGGCCAGCGGCGCGGCGCCGCAAGCAACGGAGCCGGCAAAGCCCGACGCAGCCGCATCGCCCGCCAGCGCACAGACCGCACCGGCGGACAAGCCGGAGACCGAACCGGCGGCGACGCAGACAGTCCCGCCAGCCGCTGCCGCAGGGGAGGATGCCGGCAAGGCCGGCGACAGTAAGACAGAGGCCGATAAGGCTGGCGCCGATAAGACTGGCGCCGGGGGAACCGAAGAAAAAGCGGCGCCTGCAACGCCCGCCCAGTAATTGCCAGTAAGCCGCGTCAGAACGTGCACGCTGCGCCCTTCATTTGGAAGGCGCCAAGAAAGACGGCAGGAACAGGAGATGTCCTTGGGGGGAGCCAGAAGGAGATTGGCAGGGATCAGGCGCAGCATCACTGCCGTGCTCATCGCGCCCACGCTCGTACTGGCCGCCTGCTCGAGCGACGGTCCGTCGCTTCCCAAGATCAGCGAGCTCAACCCTTTCAAGGAAAAGCAGACGCCGCTTCCGGGCAAACGCATTCCCATCGTGGAGACGACGGACAGCATCGCCTCCAATCTTGCCGCCGCCGATCAACCGATCATTGTACCGCCGCAACGTGCCAACGACAGCTGGCCGCAGTCGGGCGGCGAACCCAACAACGCGCCGGGCAATCTCGCGCTGAACGGAGCTGTCCGTCAGGCCTGGAGCCAAAGCGCAGGTGAGGGGTCCTCCAAGGCTGGCCGCGTCATGGCCAGCCCTATCGTCTTTGATGGCAAGGTCTTCGCGCTCGACGCGCAAGGAAACGTCAGCGCGTTCTCCATGGCAGGCGGCAAGATTTTCGGTGTTTCCACCATGCCGGAGACTGAAACGGATGCCGGCGGCGGCCATGGCGGCGGTTTGGCTGGAGATAACGGCAGGCTCTTCGTCGCCAACGGCTTTGGCGTGGTTGTTTCGCTCGATCCGGGCTCCGGCAAAGTGCTCTGGCAGAAAAATCTCGGTGCGCCTGTCCGCGCCGCGCCGACCGTGGCAGGCGACAAGATCTTCATCGTTACGGTTTCCGGGCGCTTCTTCTGCCTCAGCACACTGGATGGCGCGGAAGTTTGGTCTGTCCGCGGCCTGCCCCAGCAGGCGAGCCTGACGACATCGACAAGCCCAGCGGTCGATGGCGATATTGTCGTCGTGCCGTATCCTTCTGGTGATCTGATGGCGCTCAAGGTCGCTGACGGTTCGCCGGTGTGGACCGAAAGTCTCGCACGTACGCGTGCAACCTCGCAGCTTGCCTCCATGAGCGATGCCTCGCGCCCCGCCATCGAAGGCGGCACCGTCTACGCCGTTGGCCACGCGGGCCGCATGATTGCGACAAACGCGCATACCGGCGAACGGCTGTGGTCCATAAACGTGCCCAGCATGCAGACGCCGTGCGTGGCCGGCGATACGGTTTACATTGTCGACACCTCCGGCAAGCTGATGGCGCTGTCGCGCGCCGATGGCAGCACGCGATGGACAGCAAGCCTGCCGGAAACGCGCACATGGTCGGGCCCGGTCCTCGCAGGCGGCACGCTTTGGCTGACGTCGAACAAGGGACGGCTGATCGGGGTCGACGCGGCGACCGGAAAGGTCGGGAACGCCGTCGAGCTCGGCGATCCGGTCTATATTCCCCCGATCGTCGCGCAGGGGCGAATGTTCGTTTTGACGGATTCGGCAAAACTGATCGCTCTCAATTGATTTTTGGGCTAGGAACAACCCAATCCTGAGCGGCCCCCTTCGGGGCCCTCACCGTTTCTGAGCCTTCCGTCGAGCCCGCCGTCCCAATGTCCGAGCTGCCTGTCGTCGCAATTGTTGGCCGTCCCAATGTCGGCAAGTCGACGCTGTTCAACCGGCTGACGGCCACGCGTGCGGCCCTGGTTTCCGATATGCCGGGTCTCACGCGCGACCGCCGCGAGGGGATGGCGGATCTCGGCGGCCCAAGGATCCGTCTGGTGGACACCGCGGGATTGGAGGAAGCCGCACCGGGCTCCATCGCAGATCGGATGCGCAAGCAGACCGAGAAGGCGATCGCGGAGGCCGACCTCATCTTGTTCGTGGTGGACGCGCGCGCAGGCGTCACGCCCACCGACACGGCCTTTGCGAAATTGGCACGCGCGTCCGGCAAGCCCGTCATTCTCATCGCCAACAAGGCGGAAGGCCGCCAAGGCACTGAAGGGTTCTACGACAGCTTCTCATTGGGATTTGGCGCGCCCCTCGCGATCTCGGCCGAGCATGGCGAAGGGATTGGTGACCTCGTCGCCGAGATCATGGCTGCGCTGGGGCTCAAACCGCCTGCGCGCCGCCGCAAGCCCGGCAAGGGCGAAGACGACGAGGCCGCCGCAGCGGCGCTTCCCAAGGAAGGCCCCAAGCCGATCCGTGTTGCCATCGTGGGGCGTCCGAACGCGGGCAAGTCCACACTCGTCAACGCGCTCATCGGCGAGGACCGCATGATCACCGGACCTGAGCCCGGCCTCACGCGCGACAGCGTGGCAAGCGATATTCAATATAATGGTCAGCCGATCCGGCTGTTCGATACAGCCGGGTTGCGCCGCAAGGCGCGCATCAACGAGTTGGCCGAAAAGTTATCGGCGAGCGATGCGGTCCGCGCGATCCGCTTCGCGGAGGTCGTCGTGCTGCTCATCGATGCGGACCGCGCGTTCGAGAAGCAGGACCTCACCATCGGTGACATGGTCACCAAGGAAGGCCGCGCGCTGGTGGTGGCTGTCAACAAGTGGGATGTGGTCGAGAACAAGCAGAAAGCCTTGCGCGCGCTCAGGGAGACGGTCGCGGAGAGCCTGGCGCAAGTTCCCGGCGTGGCGCTCGTTGCCATATCGGCGCGCGCCGAGACGGGGCTCGATCAGCTTATGCGTGAGATCGTCAAGACTTACGAACTGTGGAACAAGCGCGTGCCCACACCTCAGCTCAACCGCTGGCTGAGCGAGGCTCTGGCGCGTCACGCACCGCCCGCCGCAGCCGGCAAACGCATCAAGATCCGCTATATCACCCAGCCCTCGACCCGCCCTCCGACCTTTGTGGCATTTTGTCAGCGCGCCGAGGTGTTGCCGAAATCATATCTGAAATATCTCACGAATAGCCTGCGTGAGACATTCGGACTGCCCGGCGTGCCGGTCCGCTTCAATTTGCGCAAGGGCGATAACCCCTTCGCTAGGAAATAAGTCGCGGAAGCGCCATGTTTGGAAGGTCTGTGAGGGCCCGTCTGGCGCGCTGCCCGGCGAGCCGGTATTTGTGGTCGAGGCTCGCCCGAAGGCATTGCTGCGGGACGCCATCAAACAAGGACGAGTAACACGATGCGGAAATTGCAGACGACGATGAGCGTTGCCGCCATGGCGCTGGCCGTGGTGGGCATGTCGGCCACTGGCGCTCTTGCGTTCAACAAGAAGGTCAGGAAGGCTTGCGGGCTCGACTACCAGGATTTCTGCTCTCAATACGATCCCAATTCGAGCGCGGCGCGGCGCTGCTTTGAAAGCAACCGCCGCTCGCTGTCCAAGGGCTGCATCCGCGCCCTTGTCGATGCCGGAGAAGTGCCGCGCAAATATCTGCGCCGCTAAAGGGCTTTGCGATCCTGCGGAGTGGGATGCGCGCTATCGATTATGTCTTATCGTATTCTCTACGGCGAATGGTAACCTCTTCGCCGGGGAATGCTCGGATTTTAGCGACATCCATTCCCGTGGTTTGAAAAGCGCAGCGGGCGGGAGCCAACGGCAGCAAACATAAAGAAGGCTGCCCAGCTCACCGCCCGCACGGGCGACAGCCGCACATCTGGCGCCGCTCCGGACTTCGATAGATAGTCGATCCGCTTAAGACTGCAAGGGCAGTCACGACCCAAGATATGCGCTAGTCTTTGAAACGCGATGCCGCAGGCCGGGCCCGGTGCGAAGTGCACTGCACGAACGTCGTTGCGCCGCGGCGCGGCGCGCTCGGCCTTTAAAATGCGAGCGGCATAGGCGGCCGGAAAGATTGGGTATGGCGGACACGGACACGATGGCGAGTTCAGGCGAGGCGCTCGCCGAAGTCTTATTCTATCACTTGGAGCGTCAGCCACTGGAGCGCGTGCTGCCCAGTCTTCTTGCGCGCACCTTGGAGCGGGGATGGAAAGCGGTTGTGCAGGCCGGAAGCCAGGAGCGGCTCGATGCGCTGGATCAGGCGTTGTGGACCTACAGCGATGACAGCTTTTTGCCCCACGGACAGCGCAAGGCCGGTTATGCCGAGGAGCAGCCCGTGTTCCTGACCACAGGTCCCGAAACTCCCAATGCAGCCGGCGTGCGCTTTCTCGTCGACGGCGCCACGGCCGAGACGTTCAACGGCTTTGTGCGCATCGTCTATCTGTTCGACGGCGCTGATCCCGACGCGCTGGCGATTGCACGCTCGCAATGGACAGCGGCCAAGAAGGCGGGCTGCGCCGTCACCTATTGGCAGCAGACTGAGGAAGGCCGCTGGGAGCGCAAGGCGTGAGCGCCTTGACACCTTAGAGGCGGCGGGTTTCTACAAGCGCCATGAACTACCGCCACGCCTATCATGCCGGAAACTTCGCGGACGTGCTGAAGCACGCGGTTCTGGCGCTCATCCTGCAATACATGACCGCCAAGCCTCAGCCCCTGCGCGTGATCGACGTCCACGCCGGGATCGGCAGCTACGATCTCGACAGCGTTGAGGCCGGCAAGACGGGTGAATGGCAAGGCGGCATCGGCCGCGTTTTCGGATGTGAGCTGCCGCCGGAAGCCGGGGCGCTGCTGGCACCCTATCTCGATGCGGTTGCAGCCTTCAACGGACCGGGTCAACTGCGCCGCTATCCCGGCTCGCCCGTATTGGCGCGCGCGTTGATGCGAAAGAGCGATACGCTCGTTGCCAACGAGCTTCATGCGGAGGACTTTGCACGTCTGAAGGACGCCCTTCATGGCGCGCCTAATACCAAAGCGCTCAACTTGGACGCCTGGGTCGCTCTGAAGTCGCTGCTGCCGCCGCCGGAGCGGCGCGGCCTTGTCCTGATCGATCCGCCCTTCGAAGCTCCCGACGAGTTCGTTCGGCTTTCGGCGGGGCTGGAAGAGGCGCTTCGCCGCTTTGCCTCCGGCACCTATTTGATCTGGTATCCTATCAAGGATGCCCGGGAGGTCAGCCGTTTTCTTCTTGATGTGAGGGGGCTTGGCCTCAAGAAAGTGCTCAACGTGACACTGGCGGTGTGTGCGCGCGGCACCAATCCCGGGCTGACCGAAACAGGGCTTCTGGTCGTCAATCCACCCTACGTGCTTGCCGGTCAAATGGGGCGCGTGCTGCCCATCTTGAGCACACTGATGGGTTCAGGACCGGGCGCCGGCTACACCTTGAACGACTGGTCAGCCTGAGCTGCCAGTTGCTCCGGAAAGAGGTTTTCATGACCGATCGGGCCCAGACTTGAGCTTTCGGCTTGCAGAAAAAGCACGATCTTGCGTAATTGTAGAGCTGTAGCCGGGTAGAGCAACCACGCTTGCCGGTGACGTCTTATGCCAAGTGTTGCGTCCGTATGTGTCGCGGACCTGACGGCAGGACTTGAGGCGCTCGGTTTGACTCTGCCCTGATGCAATCATTGGTGCGAGCCAAGAGGCGCGCCAGTTGGCCCCTTCTCGCACTCGCTTTCGCGCCCCGCGCGGAGGAATTTGAGGAGAGCATGCATGCGCCAGGTTGGCACGGTGAAATTCTACAACACGCAGAAGGGCTATGGCTTCATCAAGCCAGATGACGGCGGAAACGACATCTTCGTGCATGTCACGGCGGTGGAACGTTCAGGCATCGGTGCGCTGGTGGAAGGCATGCGGATCTCTTTTGAAACTGAGCCGGACAAGCGCGGCAAGGGGCCAAAAGCCGTCAATCTCGAGCAGGCCGGATAGATCCAGCACATCGATTTTCTCATTTTGCCTATTTGTCATGGCGTGGCCTCATCGCCACTGCAAATTTATTAAAGTGATACGCGCGCCTTTTTGCGCCCGGAAAGCCAGATGCAGCCTCTAAAATGCCCTGGCAAACATTCCCTATCGCGAGCCAACGATTTCATAGGGCTCAGACATTTCCTGAAGGAGTAGATCATGACGTCATTCAAGTGGATCGCCGTCGCCGCCATCGCCGTTGTCACTCCGATCGTTGCCGTCTCCGGCGCGCAGGCGGCTGGCAACTGCGTCTCAAAGGCAGCGGAAGGTACAGGTTCTGACGAGAAGGCCGCCAAGTTCCAGGTTTACGAAGCGCTGCTGCAGGCGACCGATTGGTCGACATGGGCCGCCTGGATGGCAAATGGAACAACGCCGGGCTACAAGGTCAATCCTGTGAAATATCGCTGCTCGAAAGGTGGGCTGGGCGTGACCTGCCGGGGCCAGACGACGATCTGCAAACTCTAAGGCGTTCACACATTTCAAGAGGGGGAATTCGCAATGAAAGCATGGAAAGTTATGGCATTGAGCGCGGCCGCGTTCGCCGCGGTTTCGACAACGGGGGCGCAAGCGGGTTGCGTGATGGCAGGTGGCGAAGCGACCATGATCACCGAGGATCTGGCGAAGTTCATGGCCGAAGCGGCTCTGAAGAATTCTATTGCCGCTCACGGCTGGAAAGCGGCTGGCCCGGTTGCGATGAAATGCGACGCGCCAAACGGGCTTCCGCATTGCATGGCGCGCCGCAAGGCCTGTAGCTGATTTCCGGAAGGCTTATTGACGTGTGGGACGCGTTCCAAAAAGCAATACGGATAACGCTGGGCGCTTAAAACCGCCAACACACCTGATGATGGACGCCAATGAAAAGGCCCGCCACATGACTGTAGCGGGCCTTTTCTATTCTTTCCGCTTTGCGGAAAAGTGAAGACCGGCTCTAGAGACGGCTTACCTTGCCATCATCGAGCGGATCAGGCCGATGATTGCCATCAGCACGCCGCCGCCAACGCCGCCGCTGGCGATCTGCGAGATGATGGCCATCGGGTCGAGACCGGCGGCGGCATCCGTCGCCATTGGCAGATTGAGCAGCGAGCCCAGAATCTGTCCGCCGAGACCGCCGCCGACGATTCCGGCGATCGAGTTGCCCAGTGTGCCCAGGCTGATGTTCTTGAACAGTGCGCCCGCGACATTGCCGCCAAGCGCGCCGCTGATCAGCTGGATTATAAGGGTAACGATGTCCATGCCATTGCCTCCACGTGTTGTGTGGGCGGGATTTAGCGCAGCGATTTTGTTCGCTGTCGTACCCCTACCCTCTTCCCCTAAGTGTGCGTCACTGTAACAGACCGTTACAACCCGTGTCCGTCTGTGAACTGAAAGCAAGCCATTTAATTGGCGGGCGTGATCGCCAGGTAACAAATGGTGCTGCAAGCCTAGATAGCCCGCCTCTTTCTCGACTGTGGCTTTTTCGTCAATCGATCTTTCGAAGTTGTCGTTGTGGGCGTTTTTCCCGTGGCATGTGACCCATATCGACCGGCCGTGCCCTGTTCATGCCATAGGCCCTTGGCTATAGGTACGTGGGAAAATTCTCGTATGCTTGCCGGAGCTCGATAGATGCGCAAATCGTTTCTTACCCTTTCTTGCGCGGCCATTGCCGCCGTCAGTCTCTCGTTTGCGGATGAGGCGTCTGCTGCCTGCACGCGGCTTGGCTTTTCGGTCAATGATTACGGCAAGGACGGTCCCACGCGCGACGCCAAGGAGCTTCTGGACAAGTACATCGCCAAGTGGGCAGGGGATAACGGCATTGCGAAATATACAACCGGCAAGAAGGATGTGACGTGCGAGCTGTTCCTCGACTTCGTCGTCTTCGACGAGTACACCTGCCGCGCTGAGGCCAGTGTGTGCTGGGACGGTGCGCCGGTGAAGGGCACGGGGCAGACGAGCGCGCTCAATGATGGCGCCGAGCCGGCGGCCAAACCAAAGGCCACGAAATCGGCAGCAAAAAAGGCCCCCGCGAAGATCGAGACGGGTTCGGTTGATACGCCGGCGGCAGCGGCGCCTGCAGCGCAGGAGCCAGCAGCCGTCGACAACAATGCCGAGGAGGCCCCCAACTCGAACGAAGTGACGAGCGGGGGCGCGGATTCGGCATCCCCTTCGAGCGGCGACAGCCAAGCGACGCCCTGATTACAAGAGCGTCGAGCGTCTAAGTTTGGAGCCCCCGCGGAGCGCCGCGGGGGCTTTTGTCTTTTGCGCCTGACGTGGCAGAAAGGGGTCTGATCAGCTCTTCGATTTGACGAGGAAATCGAGCCGCAAACGGTGCCGATCATCCGTTATGAAGTGCACGATCACCAGTCCGGACGTCAGAACGGCGATCGCGGTCGCGCCCGCAATAAGAAACATGATCAGGATTTGATACTTCGCGGCTTCCACCGGATCGATGCCTGCCAAGATCTGCCCCGTCATCATGCCGGGCAGTGCGACGATGCCCGCTGCGGCCATGGAGTTCAGAACCGGCATCAAGCCCGTGCGCATCGCTTGGCGTAGGATGTCCTGGAACGCCTCGAGACGCGTTGCGCCGAGCGCGAGGCGGGCCTCGATGATGGCGCGCTCACGTTCTGCCGTCGAAGTCAGCGTGTCGAGAACGAGCGCCACGCCAGAGAGGGTGTTGCCCGCCAGCATTCCCAGGATCGGAAGCAGGAAACGCGGCGCGTACCACGGGCTTGGCTGGATGACGGCGAGCGCCAGCAGCGTGGTCGCCAGGCCCGACAGGAAGGCAGGGCTTGCGCTGAGAAGCAGCGGGACCCAAGCCTTCAGCCGGTACTGCTGACGCATGATGATTTCAGCAAGCGCTCCGGTCGCCATGACCGCAGCAAATCCGATGGTCCACAGGGGCGAGACCTGCTGGAAGATGAAGCGGAGCACGAGCGCAACGGCGGCGAGCTGTACGATCATGCGCAACGATGCCAGCGCCAGGCTCTTTTCCAGTCTCAGACGATAAGCAAACGAGATCGCGCCATTGAGTAGGACGAGCGCTGCGGCGATGCTGAGGTCCGTCAAGGAGAGTGGCACATAGGAGGTCATGGCTATGTACCGCCTTGGCTGCGTGGCGGGGCGGACGGTGGGCTGACAGCCATAGAAGCGAGCGCTCGCCGGGCCGGCATTCCGGTGATGGGGGCCAGCTGGAGGCGCGCGTGGCCGAGGCGGGAGACAGGATTATCGTTGTGCGCCGTTATGATGAGCGTGCGGCCGGCGAGGAGTTGAAAGCGCAGCAACTCCGAAACGAGCGCCGCAGTTGGTATGTCAAGCGCGGAGACCGGCTCGTCGAGCAGCAGCACGGCGGGCTCGTCCGCGATGCTGCGCACCAGTGCCAATCGCTGGCGCTCTCCCGTTGAGAGAGAGGCCACGGGTTTGTCGAGAAGCGCAGGCGCCAAGCCGAGCGATGTCAAAAGGCGCGCGATGCGGTCCTGGGCGGCTTTGTCCTCGTTGAGCGCGAATGCGCCTTGCGGAGTTTCGGTCCACCACTGCGGTTCCGCCGACAGATAGCGCACCTTCTTGCGCCACTGCGGCCCGGTCATTTCGTTGCGCTCCGCACCGTTGAGGAAGACATGGCCGCTGGCGAGATCAAGGTCGGCTATGGCGCGCAGCAGGCGCGTCTTGCCGGACCCGGACGGGCCTTCCACGATGAGGCATTCGCCGTCGCCAACGGTGAACGTCAATGGCGGAAGCGGCGCGGTCTTGAGCTGGTCGATGCGAAGCAAAAGAAATCCTCAAGTCGAAGCCTGAAAGGCTTACGCCGAGGATTAGCAGGCGTCGTGACGAAGGGCCAGACGCCACGATAGCATGGCGGTTGGAAACCTCAGGCCGCGACCTGAATCTCGTGCAGCTTCATCTCGATGATCTCGCGATTGAAGGGCTTGAGCAGATAATCGTCTGCGCCCGCCTTGAAGGCGCGGGTGACATCGGGAATGTCGTTTTCTGTCACCAGGTAGATGATGTACGGGCGGTTTTCGACGCGCTCGCGGCGCAGCTTCTGGATCAGCTCATGGCTGTTTGCGCCCGGCAGAATCCAGTCCACGAGAATGAAGTCGGGAGGGTCGCTGCGTGCGCGCTCCAGCGTCTCGGGACCGGTTTCGGCTTCGCTCACCCGAAAGCCGAGGCTTTCAAAAATGAGACGGCCGAATTTGCGGATGATCGGAGAGTCGTCGACGATCAGGATATGCTTCATGGCGCGGTTTAGGGCTCGGGCTTGTCGCAAGGGATGGCGCAGGCCTGTTCACGTGGGCCGCGCCAGTCGAAGAGACTGTGCCCGCCAAAATCCTAATGTGCCCTTAATCGGTGACGCAAAACGCGCAAATCAGGTGGCTGACAAGCGCGTTTTGCCGGAAAGATCGCAAGAAAATGGCGTTACGTAGCGGCGTGGGGTCACCCTTGCGGTTTGGCCACGAGCAGGATGTCAGCCCCGTCCTTGAGAATCTCCAGCCGCATATGGGCCGTCTGCGCGATTCTGTACGTGTAGTAGGCCTGAATGCTCATGGCATCGAGGGGGGGAGGGTTGCCCGCTACGAAGTCCGTCAGATATTGCGGCGGACGCGCCCCGTTGCCCCGGCAGCGCAGCAGAAAGCTGGGCGTCTCGAATGATCCGCCCAAGGCAACGTCGATCTCGCCGCCCTTGGGCAGTGCAGTGACGGATGACGCCACCAGATTGAGCAACAGCTTGACCTTGTCCTTGCCCATATGCCCGGGCGCGCCGCGCCAGACGAGCTTGTGCTTGCCCTGGGTGATGCCGACGAAGCCGCGGGAAATCTGCTCGGCCGTTCCCAAGTCGATCATCGAGCCGGCAGAGCCAGCGGCGCCAAAGGCAAAACGTGCGAATTGCAGGCGGGCGGAGGCCTGTTCCGTCACATTCCTGATCACCGTGAGTGCGTAGGACTTGGCTTGGGCGTCTTCATCCTCATCGAGGATTTCCAGGCCATTGTAGATGGCGCCCACTGGGTTGATCACATCATGGCAAATCTTGCTCGAAATGAGCGCGGCCAATTCCAGGTCGCTAGGGACAACGCGGGTGTTCATTGCAATTCCATTCGTCAAAAGGGTGTCTGGTCTGGCGGCCAGGACCATGACGGAAAGCGGCAGCTCAAGCGCGACAGCACGACGCGAGCACACGGGGCCGCTTGCAAATGGCCAGTATGCACTGATACATGCGCCGCAAGCGACTTGCCAAGCCCTTGCCGTCCTGCCCGGCCCGGCCCCGGTCGATCTAGGGCGTGATGAGCTATTGCGGCCACGGTCCCAGATAGCGTGGCCCTGGCAAGTGTACCGCCTGCGCCGTTGGCGTTCGGATTTCATGCGGGCACGTTGGCTTGTCCGTTTGCAGCGGAGCTTGCGAACACAGGCCCGGCAGCCGCAACAATGCAAGATTTAGGAGACCGATGGCCGCCTTCGACGCCGATTCGCTGATAGCCGGTCTGCTTCCAGCCGTTCTGGAAGCGGCTCGTGCCGAGTTGCGGCATTTTTCGGCAGGCGTCACCGTTCTCTCCAAGCCCGACGCGTCGCCTGTCACGGCGGCCGACCACGAGGCAGAAGGAATTCTGCTGACCTGCCTGGCGCGTCACTGGAGCAAGGTCCCCGTTATCGCGGAGGAACTGGCAGCCGCCGGCGGCCTTCCTTCCGAGCAGGGCGATTTCTTCTTGGTTGACGCGCTCGATGGGACGCGCCACTTCATTCGCGGCAAACCGGAGTTTTCTATAAACATCGCGCTCGTGCACGCAAGAAGGCCGGTGTTCGGCCTGATCTATGTTCCCCCCCGCGGCGTATTGTACGCGACGCGTTCCGACGGAGGTGCCTACCGCGCAGTTCTGCCTGCCAATGCCGATGCCCCTGCAAGTCTCAGTGAGATCAAGCCAGAACGCCTGCATACGAGACCGGCCGATCGGGCGCGTCTTGTCGCGTTCAACAGCCGGACGACCGGGGGAGCGAGTTCGGAATTCCTGGCGGCGCTCGACGTGCAGGAGGCCCGCCCGTTGGGGTCATCTGAAAAGTTCTGCCTCATCGCGGCAGGCGAGGGCGATCTTTATGCGCGTTTCGGGCCGACCTACGAGTGGGATACGGCGGCGGGCCAGGCAATTCTGGAAGCGGCGGGAGGTTCGGTCACGACCATTGACGGCGATGCGATGGTCTATGGCAAAAGCGCCGAGAGCTATCTGAACACCAGTTTCGTTGCGTGGGGTGGTCCGCCTTTGCTGACGGGGTTCAGGCGTTCAAAACCGGTATCCAAGGCAGGCGGTTGAGACGCTCCCGCGTCTTCTCAGCCTTACAAGTGCTGCCACATCTGTTGAGTGGAGCCAGGAATAGGCACTTTTTCCCGCTTTTCGGCCACACTTTGGCAAAACTATCCAGCGATTCTAAGCCGAATCGGACTGTACCGGTTCTGCCGCCCTCAACGTTTGGGGGTTCACCCGGAAAGCGGCACCGGCCAGCCATCCCGCCAAGTGGGACCAACGAGGGATTCGAACATGATCGAGGTGTGCTTCCCGCGCCGCTGGAGGTTCGCTCTGGCCAGCGTGCTGATGGCCACGCTTCCGCATGCAGCTTTCGCCGCCAACGACGCCTATTCGCCCTCTGACTCGGGCGGCTATGGCGACGCCGGGCGGGTTGACGACTCCTACCGCCCCGACGAGATCAAGCCGGCACCATCCGAGACCTACGAGCCGGTGCGGCCATTGGATGGCAGCCGCCGCGATGGCTACGATGCTGGCGGCGGCGCGAATGCGGCGCCCCCGGCCTATGACAGCGGCGGCTATGGCGAGCCTTACTCCGCGCCTTCGGCTAAGAGCGAGCACTATGAACCCGTTCCCCCGCCAAGCGATGGCGGACCGCCCGAAGAGGGCAGCGGACGCTATTATTCGCAGAGTGAAATCGTCAATACCGGTCACGGCTTCTTCGGAACGGTCTCTAAGGAGCTGGGGCAAGCCGTTGAATGGGCGTTCCAAAAGGCGGGACGCCCCAACGGCTATATTCTGGGTGAGGATGCCGGAGGTGCACTTATCGCCGGTCTGCGCTACGGCGAAGGAACGCTGTACACCAAAGACGCCGGCAACCACAAAGTCTATTGGCAGGGACCGACACTTGGCTATGACGTGGGCGCGGAAGGGTCGAAGGTGATGGTCCTTGTCTACAACCTTGAGGACCCGTCTCAGATTTATGATCGCTTTGGCGGTGTTCAGGGCGCGGCATATCTGGTTGGTGGTGTCGGCGTGCAGTTTCAAAAATCGGGCAACGTGACCTTGGCGCCTATCCGTTCGGGAATCGGCGTGCGCTTAGGTGCCAACGTGGGTTATTTGAAGTATACGCGTAACCCGACTTGGAACCCGTTTTGAGTCGGCGCTTTGATCAACGGCTTTTAGCCGGACGTGTGTTTCGCCCGGCTGGCTTTTGTCGTCGCGTCGCCTATGTGCCAGGAACAGGCCATTGATCACAGTTTACAACGCCATGCTGATTGTTCTCGGCACGCTGCTGGCGGCGTTGGCGGTGCTGCTTCTGCTGCCGGCCTACCGGCGGCGCGTGGAGCGCTTCACGACGGAACGCATCAAACGTGCCTTGCCGCTCACCGAAAGCGAGATCCGGGCCGACAAGGATCGCATCCGCGCCGAGTACGCGACCGAGATCCACAAGCTCGAAATGAAGCTGGAGGATGCCACGCTTGCGGACGCCCGCCAGAGCGTCGAAATCAACCGGCGCGATGCCCGCATCAGTGAACTCGAGAACCTGTTGCAATCCCAGAAAACCAACGTTGAAGAGCATCAGAACGCGCGCCGCGTACTCGAGCAGACCATTCTCGACCGCCTGCCCAAGGTCGAGGCACGGCTGGGTGAGGCGCGACGCATGCTGCTTCAGCGTGATGGCGAGATCGCTTCCTTGGTCCAGACCGGCGCACGCCAGACGGAAGCGCTGGAACAGGCCAGCCAGATCAACGTGCAACTGACGAAAGAGGCGCAGCGTCTGCGGGCGGCGTTGAATACGCGCGCGGCGCGCAACCGCGAGGCCATCGGCGATCCGCGCTTTGATGGCGAGGTGGCGCTGCGCACGGAGATCGAAGCATTGCGTGCGAAGGCGCAGGACCAAGCTCAGATGATCGAGAAGCTGCTGGCCGCCGCGGCGAAGAAAGACAGTGATGAGGCCGAAGGCAATGACGAGGCCGCCGGGCAAGCATCCGAAGTCGCGCGCCTCAAGTCCGAACTCGCCAAGACCGAAGCAGACCTGCTTGCGCTGAAATCGGAGTCGTCAAACACGCAAAGCATGGCTGCTCTGGAAGACGAGAACCGCGAGCAGTTGTCGGAGATCGCGCGCCTGATGGCGCAGCTACGCACCTACGAGCAAGCCGCCAACACACGTGAAGAGGCGGACGCCTTATCGGCCAAGGCCGAAATCAGTGGGCTTCAAGCTCAAGTGGAAGAGCAAAAGCACACCATCGAGGCACTACGGGCCGAGGTTGCCGCGGGCACCGAGCGGCTTGCCCGGCAGGCACAGCACTTCCGTGAGGAGATGCATCGCCTCAGTGTGCAGACTTCTGAAGGCGATAAGGCGCCCGGTCATAATACCGCCGAGACGCCGCGTCGCCCCTTGGCCGAGCGTATCGTGCAACCGCGCGTGCCGGGTCGAAGTTCGGAAGCAAGTGTGGAAGCCGTGCGTCCAGCCGGCAATTCCAACGTCAACGGCGAAGCACCCCCGCAACGAACCGCACACCTCAAAGCAGTCGGCGGCGCGGGCGAGGCATCCGCTGGCGATGCCAAGGGCGAGAAGGCCGCCTCCACCCCACCGCGCCGGACCCGTCTCTTGGAGCGTATCTCCAATATCGATAAGTCTGGTTGAATTTCGGCTCGACGCCTCAGCCTGCGCAGAGCGCCGTTGCGCTACAGCCAATTTCGATTTCATGGAATGACGTCCTTCTCCCGCGGGGAGAAGGTGCCCCGAAGGGGCGGATGAGGGGGCTGTCGCAATCAGCGGCGCATACGGAAGTCCCTCACCTGTCGCTTCGCGACGTCCTCTCCCGTTCCGGGAGAGGAAAGATGCCGCCGCATCTATTTCGTCAAGATCAACTTGTCGTTGGACGTGATGCGAAGACGGTACAATTGCCCGCCATGCTCGATCCACACTTCGCGCTGCGTGCCCATGATATCGCTCGATCGCAGGGGGCGCGACTGTTCGGTTTCAGTCGCGGGATCACTTTGGGCGGACTTCTTCACCTTTTGTTTTTCCGGGTTCAATGGAGCGTTGCGTTGTGTGTGACAGGGAACACGCCTGGAGCCGGCGTTTCTGACGGACGTCCGTCGCCATAAAGAAAGTCTGAAAGCTGGATGATCTGCATGCGCAGCCGTGCGTTTTCGTCGGATTGCGCCACACGGCCGATGGCATCCTGGAAATGTGGCCCAAGACCGGTATGAGCGATGCGCAATGCCGTCATCAGCGTCAGTTCGTCCTCGCAAATGTGCGAGCATCCCGACGTCAGGAAGTTGAAGGGCCGTCGCCGCTGATTGAGAAGCGCGCGCACCAATTGCGTTGCGCGCATCACCAGTGCAGCACCCTTTTCCTCACCGAGATGGTATTCCGCATAATCGAGCGCGGAATTCCAATGGTGCGCGTCGGCTGTCGAAATCGTTGCAAGCAGGAAACGGAAGACGTCGAGCGTTGTATCCTCCCTGGCGGAGAATGCAAATGAAGAGCGCTTGGGCAATCCAGCCTTCGCTGCTGCGCACAGATTGTCACTGTCGTCGCAATCGGCAGAGGATGAACTGGAACGATTTTGCCTATCGGCATCGGACATGAGGTGACCCCTTTCAAATGTCATGACGAGGCCGCGTTGCGCGCAGCCAACTCATCTCATCCGGCTTTAAAGAAGCCCGAAAACGCGCCGCGCGAGGCGGGCAAACCGTAGGCTCCTGAATGTAGCGACGACAAGCGAAAGAGGAGCGGACCGTGGCCGGCCGCTGTGTAAATCGGTCATTTGTATGCGTCTCCTCCAATTGACGGAGTTCAAGGCTCCATAATCGGTCGCGGCGAGCATATAATATATACCTATTGAGTCAACAATAATGATGCGCTGCCTTAACAGAACGGAAGCGCGAAAGGCACCTCGCCTGAGGGCAGCGCATTTGCCGTGATTGTGCAGCCGTACGCCGCGCTCAAAATGCTGCTGGTTACGACCTCTTTCGGCGTACCCGCCGCCAGGATGCGTCCTTGCCGCATGACAATGAGGCGATCACACGCGACCGCCGCAAGATTGATGTCGTGAAGGACGGCCAACACGGCCGCCCCTGACTGCGCCTGCGCTTTGACCACATCGAGAACCATGCGCTGGTGGGCAATATCGAGACTTGACGTCGGTTCGTCGAGAAGGATCAGCGGCGCGTTTCCGCCCGGCCGGCGCGATGTCGCAAGTTGACAAAGCGCCCGCGCGATCTGAACGCGCTGGCGCTCGCCGCCAGAAAGGGTCGGATAGCTCCGAAGTGCGAGATGATCGAGATCGACGGCGCGCAGAGCTGTCCGGCATGCGGCATCCACGGTGGGCATGGCGATATCGAAGCCTGGAACCGTTGCACCCAGTCGTACGACTTCGGCGGCGGTGAATGGAAAGGTGAGATCCGAGGACTGCGCAACGACAGCGCGCATGCCGGCAAGCTGCGCGGCTGTGAGACTCTGGACATCATGTCCATTGAGTTTGATGGATCCGGCGGCGGGGATCAATTCCGCGGAAACGAGTTTGAGGAATGTGGATTTTCCGGCGCCGTTTGGCCCGAGGAGGCCGACAACCTCGCCGGCGCACAGTGTGAGGCTCGCGCCGTCCACAAGGCGGTTTCCTCCGGCCAGATAACTGACATTGCACGCTTCGAGCACGATTGCTGCGTCACACATGGCCCGCCCGTTTGAGGATCAGATGAAGAAAAAAGGGCGCTCCGATCAGCGCCATGACAATGCCGACCGGCAACTCCGCAGGCGCCACGACTGTGCGCGCGACAATGTCAGCGGATATGGCGAGCGTCCCGCCGAGGAGGGCGCTCGCAGGCAGCACCACCCTATGGTCGGGCCCGGCAATGAGGCGAACCACGTGGGGCACAACAATGCCGACAAAGCCGATGATCCCGGCCACGGCAACGGCCGCTCCGACGAGCGCCGCGGTCGCAAAGACGATCATGTACTTCATGCGCCGTACGTCGATACCGAGATGAAACGCCTCCGCCTCGCCGAGCAGCAGGCCGTTCAAGCCTCGCACGAGACGCGGCAGCAGGATCGATGCGACGACGGCGAAGGGGATGACGGCGAAGACCTTTTGCCAGCTTGCCCCGGCAAAGCTGCCCAAAGTCCATAATGTCAGATCCCGCAGCGCCCGGTCGTCGCTCGCATAGGCGGCGATGCCCATGAAGGCCTGGGCCAACGCCGCAATCGCCAGACCGGCAAGAAGGAGACCGGCAGTGGAGAGCGGACGGGTTCCACCCGAAAAAGCGACGAGAAAGGACGTTACCGCAAGTCCGCCCGTGAACGCCGCAAGCGGAAGCGCATGCCGCCCGAGCAGCGCGACAAGGGGCGCTGCGATGCCATGGCCGAAGGCGATGACAGTGACCGCCGCCAGCGCCGCACCCGATGAGACGCCGATCAGCCCGGGGTCGGCCAGGGGATTTCGAAACATGCCCTGCATCATTGCGCCGGCTACCGCCAGGGCAGCTCCCACGAACATCGCAAGGAGCGTTCGCGGCAGACGGATATCGAGCAGGATCAAAATGCCATCTGTGCCGGCAACGTCGCGGTCGCTGAAAAGCGACCACCAGGTATCGAGCGGCAGAACGCCTGTCGCTCCGATCGAGAGCGAAGACAAGAATACAAGAACCAACAAGACCGATAGGAAGGCTAGCAGCGTTGCCACGCGCGGCCGCCCTCCCGTTATGCTCATAGGCTTCTCTGCCACGAACTGCGTCTCGGCCATCAAATTAGTTTCCGCTCTTGGCGGCTTCGATTTCCGGATGCAGCAGCTTCAGCAGCGAGAGCATCGCCTCCGCCGTGCGCGGACCGAATTGAAGAAGCGCAGCGCCGTCAACTTCGTAGATCCGCTTGTCGCGCGCCGCAGGCGTCGAGCTCAAACCGCGGAACGCGGCCATCTGGGCTTCGATGCTATCCTTTGGACCATCCGCTTGCTGGTTGCGGTCCATTATGAGGATGACGTCGGGCTGTAGCGCAAGGGCCGCTTCGTCGGACAGAGGTTTGTAGCCCGTCAAGTCCGAGGCAATATTCGCGCCCCCGGCAAGCGCAATGACTTCGTGCGCGGCAGTTCCTGAGCCGGCGGCGATGGCGCGGCCGCCCTGAAGCGACAGCAGGAAGAGAACGCGCGTTGGGCGTTTTACGGCGGCACGCTGTTGCCTGAGCGCATCAAGTTGGGAATGAACTTTCTGGATCGTCTCCTCACCGCGCCCGGGAACGCCGAGCAGGTTGGCGACCGCGCGCACGCGCACATCGATACCTTCCGCGCTATCCGGCGAAGCAATCGTCTCGTAGCGCACCGAGCTTTCCTTCAGCGCAGCGATGACCTCGGGTGGTCCCGCCTTTTCGGTGGCGATGATCAGCGTCGGAGAGACTGAAAGGACGCCTTCCGTTGAAAGTGCGCGCATGTAGCCGAGGCTCTTTTTATCCTGCAAAGCCTGCTTGGGAAACACGCTCGTACTGTCGACCGCGACAATGTTGGGCTCAAAGCCGAGCGCGTAAAGAATCTCTGTTACGTCACCGCCGATGGACGCAATTCGCGACGTATCGAGCGGTGCGGCAGCTTGGGATTTGGCCGGCATCAGAAGGGATGCGGCGAGACACGCACAGCCCGTGAGGGCGAGCGCAAACGCTCGTGAAATATTTGCTTGCAGCATGAGGTGTGGCTCCACGGGAACGCACCGGAACAGCGCATCGACCGATTGTTGACTCAGTAAGTAGATAATAATATGGTCCCCAAGTCCACAGTCAAAAATCTTCGCGCGTCTTTCTGCGCACACCTGGCGGACGCGAAGTGGCAAGTCAGCCAGCCGGTGCCTCATAGGCGCCGCATCGCCAGCCAGCCACACACACTCAAGAATTGAGCTTTGGGGGAGCTGGCATCATCATGTCCGGAGTCTTATCGCGAGTCTTGACGGGGACCGTTTCCGTCATCGCTTTGAATTCTGTCACCGCATCGGCGCAGGCGCAGGAAATCTCGCTTGATCCGATTTCTGTATTCGCGACAGCTGGGGGTTCTGTCACGGCATTCCTCTACCCCGGGCAAGTGAGTGTCGTCGAACGCGAGGCAATCGAGGACCTGAGCGCGACAAGGGCGGCCGACGTCTTCAAGGGCGTGCCGGGTATTGTTTTCGAGGGCGGTCCGCGCCGTTCCGGACAGGTGCCGAATGTGCGCGGATTTGAAGGGGAATCCGTTGTCATATTGTTCGACGATGCGCGCCAGAACTTCTCGGCCGGTCATGACGGCCGCTTCTTCATAGATACCGACATCCTGAGAGCGGCGGAGGTTGTCAAAGGGCCAACGTCCTCGATCTATGGATCAGGCGCCATCGGCGGTGTTATCGCTTTCCGCACCATCGAGGCCGCTGATCTTCTGGAGCCGGGCCAGAACGCCGCTGTTCGAGTAAGGGCCGGCTTCCAAAGCGTCGACGACGAGCAGAGCTATGCCGTGACGGGCGTGCAGCGCTCGGAGAGCGGCGACGTCGATCTGGTGGCCCATCTTGGCTATCGCGACTCGTCTGATATCGAACTCGGCAGCGGTGCGATCCTGCCCGCCGACGATCAACTCGCGAACGCGTTCGTCAAGGGCGGTTTCGGCTTCGGCGACGGGCTTAAGTGGACGACGTCGTGGATGTACTACAACCTTAACGCGCTCGATCCTCAGAACCCGCAAGGCGCGAACGTCGCGGAGCCCGGTAATCCACTCGTCGACAGAAAGGTGCTGAACAGCACGCTGCAGTCCAAATTGGAGTGGAAACCTTCGGGTAACGATTTGATCGATGCGCGCATCATCGGTTATCGCACCCTCAACGAGGTCGAAGAGCCCGAGGTCGTGGCCAATCGCATCACCTCGCGCGAGGTCGAGACGTTCGGTTTCAAGGCTTCGAACACCTCGCGGTTCATGCTGTCTGATATGGCCGGGTTGAAATGGACTTACGGCACCGATATCTACCAGGATGAGCAGACCGGGTCCGACAGCGTAACGGGCGATGGTACGCGCGGCGGCGTTCCCGATGCCACAAGCAATTTCATGGGCTTTTATACCGAAGCGGAGTTCGAAGTCGGTAAAGTCGGTGAAGGTGCGGGCCAGCTCGCTCTTATCCCCGGCGTGCGTTGGGATAGCTTCAAATCGGAGTCGGACCTGGGGAACGACATTGACGAGACGGCCCTTTCGCCCAAGATCGCGGCGGCTTGGCGTCCTGTCGAGTGGTTCAACCTGTTTGGCAACTACGGAAAGGCTTTCCGAGCGCCGTCCTATAACGAGGCCTATGCGGTCGGAAATCACTTTGTGATCCCGCTGCCGGGCGGTCTTGTTGCCAACGACTTCATCACCAATCCTAACCTCCAGCCTGAAGAGGCTTTGGGCTGGGAAGCGGGCGCCGCTTTCAAGTTCGAGAACGTGGTTGCCAACGGTGACGTTCTTCGCGTCAAGGGCTCCTACTACGAGAACACTGTCGACGATCTCATTCAGCTCGAGGTCAACACGCCGTTTGAAAATCTGTCGCTGCGGTGCTTCGGAGCGCCGTTCGGCCCGCCCTGCATCGGCGGCGCGGCTGTCGGCTGGACGTCACAGAACGTCAACGTACAGAATGCACGGCTCGACGGCGTCGAAGTCGAAGCCTTCTATGACAGCAGGTATTTCTTTGCTCGCGCGACGTACGCCCAGATCGACGGCGTCGATCTCGACACCGGTGACTATGCCGGCAATCTCTATCCTAATCTTTATTTTGTCGATGCCGGCTTCAAGATTCCGGATATCTCCACGCGCATCGGCGCGCGGGCAACGTTTGCGAGCGACTTTACGAAGGCGAACGAGATCTCAGAGTATCGAGACGGCTATGAGGTGTTCGATCTCTATGCGATCTGGCAGCCGGTCGACGGAATGTGGAAGGGTGTACGCATCGACCTGGGTATCGATAACGTCACGGATGAGGACTACGAAGTTGTCGCTGCGGGCGTGAGCGAGGAAGGCCGCAACTATAAAGCCGGCATCTCGTACACAATTCCGATTTGCGGCACCAAAGCGTGTTGATGCTCGTATCGGGCTCGCGCGGGTACGGGCACACCTGAGGGAACCGCGAGAGCGGCGGACCGGCTGCAAACCCCGCGCAGCCGGTCCGCTGCCGATTTTGTTGAATTGAGTTGCAAGTTAAAGCGCAAAGGAGGCGCACTTCATGTACATCGCAATGAACCGATTCAAGGTTGCCAAGGGCTCCGAGAAGGATTTCGAAGATATCTGGATGAAACGGGACACGTACCTCAACGAGTTGCCGGGATTCATCGAGTTTCATCTCCTCAAAGGACCGGAACGCGAGGATCACGTCCTCTATGCGTCGCATACCGTATGGCGCTCTTTCGCGGATTTCGAGCATTGGACCAAGTCCGATCAGTTCCGCAAAGCGCACGGCAGCGCGGGTTCGAGCAAGCCGCTCTATTTAGGTCATCCGGAGTTTGAAGGTTTCCACGTCATGCAGACCGTGGGCGCCGATGGCGCGCGTAGCGTTGCAGCGGCCTAAGTGATCGGAGTTGTAACATGTCTTCAGCGACTGCTGCGCCCGTCGAAGGCGCAGAAGCGCGTGTTCCGCTCGCAGAGCGCATGCGTGCGAATCCCGACGGGATCATCGAGAAGATCGCTCACGACTACGGTGTCAGCACGCTGGACGTGGTCAAGGCATTGCCGCAAGCACACAGAACAATCGTAGCGTTCGAGAAGTTTTCCCGGACGCTCGATGCCATCGGGACATGGGGCGACATTCTCTTCATCGTCCACACGCCTGACATCGTGCTTGAGTGCGAAGGCCCCCTGCCGGCCGGAACGTATAGCCGCGGTTACTACAATCTGCACGGAGACAGTCCGATCGGCGGGCACATCCGGGCGGAGAACTGCGCGGCGATTGCGTTCGTATCGCGCCCCTTCATGGGACGCCAATCCTGCTCGGTGCAGTTCTTCAACGCGAACGGCGAAGCCATGTTCAAGATCTTCGTCCGTCGCGACGAAGCGCGCAATCTGATCCCCGAGCAGGTCGCGGCCTTCGAGGCGTTGCGCGCGGACCTTGCCTGAGGATGGACCGCCGTGGAGCAAGGCGCCGAGGCTTACTCATGTGATGTAGACCGCGAACCCGAACCGCTGGAGCAAGCCGCGCAGGAAGAGATTTTGCTGGACTTCTTTTCCGCCGGTGATGAGCCTGAAGCACGCCAGCCGGCCCCGTCGTATATGCGCAATCCGGCGATCGGTTGGCTGGCGTCTTCAGGCTCTCTCATTCTGCACGCCTGTTTCGCCGCCGTGCTCCTTTATCACACCGTACCCGAGACCGGCATTGCCCAGCAGCCGACGCAGGCCGTGAGCCTTGAAATCGCGCTCGTCAGCCAGGTCGAACAGTCGGAAATTTCCGCCAGCGATGCGCCAACCGCTACCAATTCAGCCGTTGCCGCAACAGAAGGCAGCGAGGTCGAGGCGTTGGCCGCGTCGGAGACGGCCGAAGAGGTCAAAACGCCAGACACCATCGAGGCAACGCCGGAGCTCACCGAGCCGTCCGAGCGCAGCGAAAGCGATGCGGGCGCGAGCGTCATCAGTGGTGCTGGTCCGGAAGCCGACGTGCCGGTAAGCGAGCTCGAGACAGAAGAGTTCGCCCCCCAAGCCGCGCCTACCAAAAAGATCGAAAAGCAGGAGCCGGCAGAAACGCCCGTCCAGCCGAGGGCGGAGGACAAACCGGCACCCAAGCCTAAGCCCAAGCCGCAGGCAAAAGCGGCGGCCCGGCAGCCCGATAAAGGCGAGCAGCGTGAGACGCACCAGAAGGGCGGACAGACCTCGCGCAGCAGCGCGGCGCAAGCCGGCAAGGGCGGACGCGCCTCTGCGAGTGCCGGGAGCATCATGGGCTATGCGGCGCAGGTTCGTGCCCGCGTGGCGCGCAACAGTCCTTCAGGTGCGGGCGCGCGCGGCACGGCGGTCGTGTCATTCGGCGTGACCTCAAGCGGCGGGTTGGCGTACGCCCGCCTCTCGCGATCCTCGGGTGTGTCTTCTCTCGACAGCGCGGCCGTGTCGGCAGTGCGCCGCGCAGCACCGTTTCCAAAGCCGCCCGCCGGCGCCTCCTCACGTCAACTTTCGTTCTCGGTGCCGTTCCATTTTCGCTGAGGGTCGACGAGTGGCGGATCGGCAGCTCGGAGGCTGGCAGTGACAGGTTCGACGGAAGCTTCTGCTGTTGCGGCAGATGGGCATCCAGGAAGATGCGGTTCAGAAGCCGCAATCCGTCGCACCATATCACCCGCGCGTTTGCCTGATCTGGATCAACGCGTCGTAAGGGGCTAGTCCTTACCGGATGCACCAGGACAACAGCGCATAGGTTCGCGCAATGACCTTCATGGCCTTCGTTTCTGCCGTTCTCGCGATCCTTATCGCGCCGGGCCCCACAAATACGCTCATGAGCCTTGCCGGGGCGCAGTCAGGGCTGGGTCGTGTCATCCGCCTTCTGCCAGCCGAGGTGTCGGGCTACCTGACGACAAGTGTGCCACTTGTCTTTATGGGCGCGGAACTGATCGAGCGGTATCCCGCTGGAGCTGCCTTATTGAAGATCGTCGCCGCAGTGTGGGTCATGTTTCTTGCCCTCAAGCTATGGGGGCGAGGGGACACCGCTGTTGCGTCGAGTGAAGTGACGGCGCGCAGGGTCTATGTGACGACCATGCTGAACCCCAAGGCGCTTATTTTTGGCCTTGTCCTGCTTCCGGCGCCCATTGACCCTCAGTTTGTGCCGAGGCTCGGGCTATTCATCCTCATGGTGGTGGGCGTGGCGCTGTTATGGGGTACGGCCGGAGCGCTCACTCAAATTGGAAGTTCCGGCGGGGGTCGTGTGCGGACGGTTCAACGCATTGCCTCTGTCTGGCTTGCCGTCGTCGCGATGACACTTCTTGCGGGCGCGGTCAGCGCCTGACCTTTTACTCTGCAGCGGAACGCTTCGTTTTTGTTGGCGGAGGCGGGTGCTCGCGCAGCTTCCCTTCTCAGCGACGCTCACCTCGCCCGCCTTCACGTCTGGCCGGTAGATAGAATGTAGAAGTACACGTGTGGCTACGGCGCACCCAGGGAGCCATCTTGATGCCGACGAACATAGAATTGGTTCGCATTGGTCTAAAACGATTTCTGGCAAGAGCTTTGGACAATTCTGCCTTTGGTGCAGTGCTCCTCATTCCCTACGTGTCGTTCTTGGGGTGGGAGAGCGTCGAAGTTCACGAGGACGCGATAATAGTGGCCGTAACCGTCGGCTATGTTCCCTTCGACGCGTACTTCACCTACCGCTTTGGCCGGGGACTAGGTAAATGGGTCCTCAACTTAAAGGTCGTATCAAGGACCTGCGGCATCCGGTTCTCGGAAGCATGCAAACGCGCGATTGCTGTTTGCGCGCTCGGAAACGGTTTTGGTATTGATCCATTGTCCCGGATCGTCTTGCTCTTCTCCGGTATTTTGTATTTCAAATGGCGCACAACGGCTTGGGACGAATGGTCGGACACTGCGGTCGTTCGCTCGAACCGAGAAGCACACGATTTTGCTGAGAAGTAGTGCTGGCGCCCCGTAGGGGACTCGAACCCCTGTTGCCCACGTGAGAGGCGGGTGTCCTGGGCCACTAGACGAACGGGGCGCATCTCACTCAAGCCGTATAGGGGAGTGCGCGGGCGCAATCAAGGGGGAGACACGGGGTCAGGCCGCGGCCTTCTCAACCTGTTGCAGCCATATCCGTCCTGGCCCTCTGCTTAGGCTCGGGCCGCTTGGGCTACTGAGCGTTCGGCAAAGCCTCTTGAGCCGTGACGTCGGCGATGCGCGCGCCGGTCTCAAGATCGAGGATTGCGATACCCGCTCCGCCGGGGCTTTCATGATGAACAGCGAGCCGGTTGCCGGAGATCGAGACGGAAACGATTTTGGCGCCGCGCGGCAGTTCCAGTGTGATCGCAGTGCTTCCTGGGGCGCCCGTCCGCGAGATCGCGGCCACCGGAGCGGCCTGCTTGCCGGTCCCGGCGATGATGCGCGCAACGATGGCCCCCAAGCCTCCCACGATGAAGAGAGTCATCACCGCGATGAGGATCTTGAGGTTGCGCTGCAGGCGCAATTCGCGCATGACAGCAGTATCGCCGGTGGCCGCGGTGTTTGCCGAGCCGGTGTCCGTGGCTTGCGCCTCGCCATCGCGGGTCATGCCGTCCTCCTTCAACACGTAAAGAGCGATTACCGGCAGAAAGCCGTGCCCAAGTCTTCACGACCCAATCCAGCTGCGCAGGCGCAGGGGGCCGCGCGCGAGCCGCCCCCCACCAGGCCAGCCATCGAGATGCCGGTGGAGGCGGCACTCGAGGGACCGGTGGAATTGACCGTTGTGCCCGAGGATGCCGGCGCACGGCTCGACCGTTGGCTCGCTGCCCGCGTGCCCCAGCTCAGCCGTGCACGCCTGCAGGCGCTCATCCGTGAAGGTGCCGTCACGTCTGGGCGCGCGACCATAGGCGACGGCAACTTGAGGGTCAAACCCGGCGAGATCTACCGTCTCGTGGTGCCGCAGAGCGAGCCCGGCGACGTAACGGGCGAGCCGATGGACCTCACGGTCGTCTACGAGGATGCCGATGTGATCGTGATCGACAAGCCGGCCGGGCTTGTTGTCCATCCGGCGGCAGGACACACCTCGGGCACGCTCGTCAACGCGCTTGTGGCGCAATGCGGAGACAGCCTTTCCGGCATCGCAGGCGTCAAGCGGCCCGGCATCGTGCATCGCCTCGACAAGGACACCTCCGGCCTTCTCGTCGTGGCCAAGAACGATGGGGCTCATCACAGCCTGTCTGAACAGTTCAAATCCCATGGCGCGGATGGACGGCTGGAGCGCGTCTATCACGCGCTGGTCTGGGGCGCGTTGCAGCGCGCGGAAGGCACGGTCGACGCCGCGCTCGCGCGCAGCACATCCAATCGCCAAAAGATCGCGGTGACGCGCGGTGAGACCGGGCGGAGGGCGGTGACGCACTACCGGGTGTTGGAGACATTTCCAAGTGTGCGGGGCGATGTGGCGGCGAGTCTTCTCGAACTGCGTCTGGAGACCGGCAGAACCCACCAGATCCGCGTGCATCTGGCGCATATCGGACATCCCGTTTTAGGAGACCAAGTCTATGGCGCAGGGTTCAAGACGCGCGCTGCGGTGCTGAGCGGCCCGGCGCGTGCGGCGCTGGAACGCCTCCACCGCCAAGCGCTTCATGCAGCAGGCTTGGCCTTTGAACACCCCAGAACGCAACGGAAAATGGCCTTCAGTTCTGATTTTCCAAAGGATATTCAAGCTGTTGTTGATTCTTTGCGCCTGATGAAGCGCGACCGCGGTTCCCAAGCCAAGCGGGGTCCGGTCAAGCCCGCTTCGTAGCGTGTGGCCGCGCGCGGCCGTTACATCACGTAACATTGATCACGCAATCCCCCCACATAAGGGGAAATTGGCGCGTCTGAACAATATGTAACGACCGCTGGAACGGGGTCGTCGTTATCGTTGATACAGGAACTAGGGACGGGATCACCCCGTTCCTCCAGGGAAAGCCGCTACAAACTGTTCACGGGCCGGTCGTTAAGGCCAAGCCGATGACGGGGGTTGAGCGGTGGGAGAAAATGTATGGCTTCCAAAGCATTTCCGACGATTGCGGGCGGATCGCTTGGTCTTTCCAAGTACCTTGAGGAAATCCGCAAGTTTCCGATGCTCGAGCCCGGCGAGGAGTACATGCTCGCCAAGCGCTGGCAGGAGCATGCTGACGCGGATGCCGCTGAGAAGCTCGTCACGTCCCATTTGAGGCTCGTGGCGCGCATTGCCATGGGCTACCGCGGATACGGCTTGCCGATCGGCGAGGTCATCTCGGAGGGCAACGTCGGCCTCATGCAGGCCGTCAAGCGCTTCGAGCCCGATAAGGGTTTCCGCCTCGCCACATATGCGATGTGGTGGATCCGCGCGTCGATTCAAGAATACATCCTGCGCTCTTGGAGCCTCGTGAAGATGGGCACCACGGCCGCGCAGAAGAAGCTCTTCTTCAACCTGCGGCGCGCCAAGAGCCAGCTTCAGGCGCTGGAGGAGGGCGACCTCAAGCCCGAACACGTCAAGAAGATCGCGACCAAGCTGGGCGTGTCGGAGGAGGATGTCGTCAGCATGAACCGGCGGCTTGGCGGCGACGCCTCGCTGAACGCGCCGGTACGGGCGGACGCGGAAGCGGGCGAATGGCAGGATTGGCTGGTCGATGACACGCCGAGCCAGGAAGATCGTCTCGTCGAGAACGAAGAGCTGTCCCGGCGCAGATCGTACCTGGCGAACGCCATGTCGGTCCTGAACGACCGTGAGCGCCAAATCTTCGAAGCCCGCAGGTTGCGCGAGGAGCCGGCCACTCTGGAGGACCTGTCGAGTGAATTCGGCGTGTCGCGTGAGCGAATCCGGCAAATCGAGGTCCGCGCTTTCGAGAAGGTGCAGAAGGCCGTGCAAAACTCCGCGCGCCAGTCTGAAGGTCCTGCCGCCTGACGGTTTCGGGTGGCCAGGGTGGCTTGACGTAAAACTGTCGCAATCATAACGAGGAGGGGATGGCTGCGGGCCGTCCTCTCCTCTCTGCTATGTTGCGCCTGTCAGCAGCGGCCTTTGTATTTGTCGTCCTTCTTATCGGAAGGAACGTTCTCACTTTTTTGCAGAGCACTGTGGAGGACGCCACTCTATCATGCGTCAGAGGTTTGCATTGGTCGTCAACGAGCGCGCCGGCAGCATCCGGCCGCGCCTGCTCAAGCAGGTGCTCGCCAGCCTGCGCAAGGCAGGCGCGAGCGTGACGCCTGTTGAAGCGCGCAATTCGGAAGAAGCGACCCGTTTGGTTCACGAGATCGCCCGGACGGGCAGCGCGGATGCGGTGATCGCTGCCGGAGGCGATGGCACCATCCGGGCGGTGGCGGCCGGCGTCAGCGGAACATCCCTTCCGGTCGGCATCATCCCGCTGGGTACCGGCAACGTGATGAAACATGAGATTGGATTGGCATCCGGCGCCGGTGACATCGCACATACGCTGCTCGAAGGCCCGATCATCAGCGCTCGAGCCGGACTCGTCAACGGCGCGCCTTTCTTACTCATGGCCGGTGCGGGGTTTGACGGCCGCATCGTCGCCGGCCTCGACCACAAGACGAAGCGCCTTCTGGGCCGCGCGGCCTATGCCGGGCCGGTCGCGCGGGCTCTTGCAGCTGGCGCTGAGCCCTTTGACGTGGACGTCGACGGCACCCACTACGAAGCGAATTGGGTGATCGTGACGAACGCCGCTCACTATGGCGGTTCGTTCGTGCTGACGCGCCAGACGCAGCTTGGGGCCAATCGGCTGATCGCGATCATTGTCACAGGCAAGACGCGGCGCGCCTTGCTGGCCGCATCCCTGGCGCTTGCCACGGGCCGTCTCGCCAATCCCGCAGCCTGCCCCAAGGGCGTCATCGTGCGCCCGGCACGTCACGTGAAGATCGGTGCTCGGGTTCCGGTTCACGTCGAGGTCGATGGCGATGAGGCTGGTGTTGCTCCGGTAGAGATCACCAGCGGCGGACCCGAGGTTCACCTAATTGCAACACCCGCTTATGTTGCTGATCTTACGAACCGGCACACGAATCACTTACCATTGGGAGTGTGAGTGGTTGCTAAGGTCTTAAGATCGGTCGATCAGCAGATCTCTACAACACTGTGCGAGCGTCAGAGAAAGCTCAAGGGTTCATGCCCACTTCTTCTCTGAACCGGATCCGAATGGACCGGCAGATGGCTTGGAGCGGCGCGTGGCAGCTATGGATAGGGCTGCCCGAGGGAGCGTTGCTCAGGTCCCGGCTCGGCTATCCTCACGTTCCTGTCCAACCCTTCCCGCATTTTGGTTCTGAACCAGTTTGTCCGTACGGACGCCGGCGAGCCCGTGTGCCGGATGTTCGTGCGCGTGCAGGTTCAGGTCGAAGCACCGGCCAATGGCCGGGTTGCGGTCACTCGGAAGACGGAGTGCCTCATGCAGAAGAGCCTATCTCGACCACTAAGCTCCAGGATCAACAGCACAGGTGCACGCAAGCGTTCTTCACAACGGGACCCGCGTTGGTTGTTTCTTCTGCTCTGGCGTCAGCATTGCAAGCATCCCCCATGTAGGACTTAACTGAGCCTCAGCCGGAAGCGTGCGATGCATTCCGGCCAGGATTGAAATGAAAGGCCGGCGCGCATGGTGCGAGCCGGCCTTTTCTGTTCCTGATTAGGATGCCAATTAGACTTACATGGGCAGGCGCGCCACTTCCGTCGAGAAGTAGTTTTCGACGGCCTGCACGATCGAGTCGGCGACCTTCTCGCGCCACTGGTTGGACTTCAGATTGAGCGCGTCTTGTTGATTTGTGACGTAGGCCAGTTCGATAAGCACGGAAGGAAACTGCGCCGTCTTCAACACGCGGAATGCCGCCTGCTGGCCTGGCTCATCGCGCATGGTCGTGCTTTCACTCATGTTGTCGATGACGGTCTTGGCGAAGAGGTCGGTGCGTTCCTGGGTGCGGGCCACGTCGCGTTCGGCCAGATCGGCGAGGATGCTCGCAACCGTGGCCGCATCTCCATTGCCGCGTTTGACCCCATCGAGCTCGTTGGGAGACAGAAGCTTCTCGGCGGAGCGCGATGACAGCGACTGCTTGAGGTTGACGGCCACCTTGTCACGCAGCGAGAAAATCGTGGCACCGCGCGCTCGGCGGTTTGCGTAATCGGCGTGAACAGCGATGAAAAGATTTGCGCTGTTGCGCTCTGCGAAGGCGCGGCGCTCGTCGAGCTCGACGAAGATGTCCTTGTCCCGCGTCATGAGCACCTTGTAGCGGCCGGTCGCTTCGAGCTGCGCGCGCAGGACGTGGGCAAAGGCGAGCACTACATCCTTCTCGACGGTCCCGTATTTGGCGGCCCCCGAGTCCATGCCGCCATGCCCCGGATCGAGCACGATCACCGGCTTGAAGGCGCGCGCGGCCCGCTCTCGCGGGCTGTGGGCAGGTCGTGGCAGTGGAGGTTGCACGCCCACTGCGCCAAGGCCACTGGGAGGCACCTTGAAGCCCTTGCGGGACTTCATGGCGGCTTCCAGCGAAAGGATGTCGAGCGCCAAGCGGTAGCCGCCGTCCTTCGCCTTGTCGATCTTGGTATTATCGATGATGACCGGCTGCGCGACATCGATAATGACGCGCATCTGTCCCGGTGCGGTCAGCCCGGCACGGAAAGACTTGACGAGCCCCCGGCCGGCATCTTTGCCGGCATCGGGCAGGCGGACTTTGTCGCCGGACAACTCGAGCACGACACGATTAGGGTTCGAAAGCGCGAAGACCTTGAACTCAACTTTGTGGTCAAGGCCGACGACGAAGCGGGTGTAGGTAGGGCCTTTGGGGGACGGCTCAGCCTGCGTGCTGCCGGAGGGGCCAGCTGCGTTGGCTGCGACTTGCTGGGGCTCGGCCTCTTGCGCCTGTGCGCACGTGGCCAACAGACCTGCAGCCAAGACAGCCACAGCCGCGCATGCCAGCAAGCGCACTTTCGAAAAGACCGTCACTTCGTATAACCCCCATCAACTCGCACCCCCCGTCAAAGGAATACGAGACACAGTTGGAGTGCCTGCCGAAAATGGCGTTTTGAGGAATGCGGCAGGGTATTGTTAAACTTATCTCTCTAAGGGCGTTAAGAGTGTGTTAACGGCTGGCGCAGGGAGGGCGGTTGGCGCGAAGAAAAACAGCGCGTGCGCAGGGTCAGGAGTGCGCTATGCGCCAGCGCTGGGCGGTCTCTTCGTCACTCTCGCGCGCGTCGACCCATTTACCCTCGCCATCGGCGGAGGTCTCCTTCTTCCAGAAGGGCGCGCGGGTCTTGAGATAGTCCATCAGGAACTCGCAGGCTGCGAAGGCATTACCCCGGTGCGGGGCGCAGGCGATGACGAGCACGATGTTATCGCCAGGTACAAGCTCTCCCACCCTATGGACGACGAGGCTGGCGGACAGTTCGAAGCGTTGCGCCGCTTCCGCCTCGATGCGGCTCAATTCGGCTTCCGTCATGCCGGGATAGTGCTCCAGCGTCATGGACCGCAGGGATGCCTCTTGCCCGCCGGCGCGCACTTTGCCGATGAAGGTGGCCACCGCGCCAATGCTCTCGTTGCCTCGCGTCAGCGCCGCGATTTCGTCCGAGACATCAAAATCCGCTTGCTGGACGCGCACGCTCATGGATTTCAACCTCCCGTGACGGGCGGGAAGAAGGCAACCTCGCGCGCCTGCGCGATCGAGGCTTGTGGCTTGGCGTGTGCATGGTCAATGGCGGCGCGAACCGCAGACGCATGGGCGAAGGCCGCGTCGAACTCGGGTCCGCGTGCGCGCAACAGTTCCACGAGGTCCGCGACGGTGGCGATGGAGTCCGGCACCATGACGCGTTCTTCGCTGATGCCGGTCTTCTCGCGCAACCAGGCAAAATAGCGGACGGTGATCTCGCGTGTGGGCGCGTTTACGGACATTGTGCTTTCATCGTTCGATTGCGTGGCGGATACCCGCCTTGAGATAGTCGTAACCCGTGACGAGCGTCAGCAGCGCTGCGATCCACAGGATCAGGATACCAAGCTCGGTCACATTGCTGATATAGGTACGGGCGGCGGGGCCTGCGAGCAGCATGGCGAGCGCGATGAACTGGAAGGCCGTCTTCCACTTGGCAAGCTGGGTCACGTGGATCTTCACGTTGAGCTCCGCCAGGAACTCCCGTAGGCCCGACACCAGGATCTCGCGCGACAGGATGATGACGGCGGCCCACATGGACCACCCGCTGATCGTGCGGTCATAGACCAGCATCAACAGCGCAGCGCCCACCAGAAGCTTATCGGCGATGGGATCGAGCATGCGGCCAAGTGTCGATTGCTGCTCCCACATGCGCGCCAGATAGCCATCCAGCCAATCCGTGATGCTCGCGATCAGGAAGACGCCAAAGGCTGACCAGCGGGCCGTCGTGTTGTCAGGAAAGAACATCAGGGCAACAAGCACCGGCACGGCCACGATCCTCCCGTAGGTGAGGATGTTGGGCAGACTGGTCAGAATTGGGCGGCGGGCGGCTTGGTCCATGGTCTGTGGCTAACCCTTCCGCGAAGCCTGCGTCAATGGGCAAGGTCTTGGTATCGCTACCAAGCCAAGGCCCATTTACCCGGCCGCTACTCGGCCGCAGGCTTGACGACGGCCGGCGCCGCTGGCGCGGCGAGCTCGATTTGACGCGCCCGCAAGGCCTCGAAAACGGCTACACGGAGGTCGGATTGGACCTTCACGCCCGATGAAATATTTCCCAGAAACGCCCGCAACGAGTACTCGGTTGCGGTTTGGGTATAGCCCTCGAAAACCGCAACCGGAGCCGGTTCGGTCAGCACCTTGGGATGGGCGCGCGCGCATTCGGAGAGGATCGCCAGCACGGCACGAGGGTCGGCGTTGGGGCCGGCTGAGAATCTCATGACGACCCGGCCAAGCGCACTGCGGTGGGTCCAGTTCAGCACGCGGCCCGTAATCAGCTCCGAGTTGGGCACGATGAGGCTGGCGCGATTGAAGGTCTCGATCTCGGTGGAGCGCACGGAGATGTTCTTTACCGTCCCTTCCTCGTTGCCGACCACGACCCAGTCGCCAACCTTGATCGGCCGCTCGATGAGCAGGATCAGGCCCGAGACGAAGTTGTTGACGATGGATTGCAGGCCAAAGCCGATGCCGACCGACAATGCGCCCGCGACGATGGCGAGGTTGGTGATGTCGAATCCGGCATAGGAGACCGCGATGATGGCGGCAAGGGCGGTTCCAGCGTAGCCCACCGCCGTATCGACGGAATTGGCAACGCCAGTGTCCATGCGGGGGGTGAGGAGCACGTTCTCCCGGAGCCGGCGCTGGACGATGCGCGTGACGAACAAAAGCGCCGTGAACAGCAGGATCCCGCCGATGATCCGCACCATGGAAATGCGGATCTGCCCGATTTCGAAGCCGAACAGCGCCGCCTTCAGCCAATCGCGGATATCTGCTGCTGCAAAACCCCACTGCAGCAAGAACACCGGCACCAGCGCCATGAACAGGATCAAGGTCAACGAGGCTTCGGTGAGCCAGGCGAGTTGCTTGCGGCGCGGTTCGTCGAGGCCGAAGGTATCGTGCAGGATCGTTCCGACCGCATGCGTTCCGGTCGTGCCTTCGCGGGTGAAAGCACGGATCGCGAGGAACAGCAGGATGCCGACCAGCGCGACAATTCCGGTCATGACGACCTGCTGCGACATGAACCGTCCGAGCGCGACATAGCCTGTAAGGGAGGCGATGACGATGTCGATCGCGACGAACCACAACGGGAGCTTGAGCCAGCGCGGCCGGTCGCGCGGATAAGGCTCGGAACGGGGGTGCCCCGTCGGGGAGAACGGTGTCAGCAGGAGAGCGGCAAGCACGCCGGCGAAGGCGAGGCTGGACACCAGCGATTGTACGACGCTCAACGACAGCGGGAAGTACAAAATCTGCGCCAATTCCGAAAAGAACAGGTCGAGACAGTAGATCCCCGCCAGGATCTTGAGCAGACGAGCGACGCGGCGCGCTGCGCGATCCGAGAACGGGATGAGACGCCGCTGCGGCGAGTAGGGTGCAAAGACCGTCGAGATCAGTGCGGCAACCGCCGAGAAGATCAACAGGGCGCGCAGCAGCGCAGCACCCGCTGGCGCCGTCGTGGGATAGTAGAGCAATCCGATGCGGTCGAGCCCGGCATAAAGGCCAAGCGCCGTCAACACGCCGGGCAGCGCGCGTACGGGTGCAATCCAGGCTCCCGCCGCCGCACGTTCGAAGAAAGACCATTCAGGATGTCCGGGCGTGGGCCGGAACCGCGTGAGCCAGCCAGCCAGAAGCTTCAGCAAGACATAACCGAGCACGCTGGCCGCGAGCACCATGAACAGTTTTGCCTGACGCGTCTCAGCGTTTCTCACCCAGTCGGAGACGTTGTAGCTGATGCGCCACGAGACCGACGGCCAATCGCGAACCACGCTCTCCCAAAGCTCGGCGAACAGCGGGCTCGACATGCGCTGTGTGAGGCTCTTGATGAACAACTCCAGCCTCAGGTCGGTAATCTTGTCGATGGCCTGGCGGGCGCGCCACCACGTCACTTCCAAAGTCTTGATGGCACCCGAGATCTCGGAGGCTTCGGCCGCCAGACGCGCGCGCTCGGCTGCCGCCGTCGGCGCTTCGGGTGGATCGTCCTTTCCGGGTGGCGGTCCGAGTTTGGCGATCTGGCTTTCGATGGCGGCAAGACGCGGCCGCAAACTGTCAGCCGTGCGCGTGGTAGACGAGATGACGGTATCGATCTCGTCGCGGAGACGGCCAAGATCAGTGTCGACACTCTCGATCGCTGTCAGCTTCTTCTCTGCGCCCTCCATGATGTCCGCGGTCTTGGCGATCGTCGTCGTGACTTCAGGCGGCAGCGGCGCCGGCTGCGGTGCGGCAGGCTTCTCGACAGGCTTTTCGCCAGCCGCTCCCTCGCCAGCTTCGCCGGCGGGTTGCTGTTGAGGCGCAGCCGCCCCGTCTTGCGCAGCGGAAGGTGCGTGGTCTTCAGCGGGGGCCGCTTGCGGCGCAGCTTGCTTGGGGGCGCTTTCGGTGGCGCCTTGTGGTGCGGCAGGTGCTTGCGCTTGAGGTGCCGGTGCTGGCTGTACGGCGGGCGTCTCGGCGTGCGGAGTTTGCGCAATCGCCCCTGCAGGTTTGGTTTCTGCCGCTTTTGCGGCCGGCTTGGCGCTGGGCTGTTTTGTGGACGCCTTGGGCGGAGCGACCTGTGTCTGCCACTCGGCTTGCGCAACCGCACGCTGCCCATAAGAGAGGAGGCAGGCAACAGCGAGCGTAAGGACTGCGGCGGCCGCGAGGGCCTTGCGTCGAAGAAAGATCATAGGCTTGGGTATCTTCGATTTGGAGATTACTGGCCGATCAGGTGTTGGAACGCCAATGAGCGCCAAAATAGGGCGAAAGGGGTCCGATATTCCACCCCTGGTCCCCTAAGAGCACGGGAACGTTATCGGATTTACGTGGATATGCTTGTGTTTCAAAATGCCGCTTCAGCACTTAGGGCGGTTGAGTGAAAGGGTGCGCCCCGGACGCTCGCGTCAGCTGTGGCGTTCGTGGAAGAAATCGTAGATCTTCTGTGCCATCTCGGAGGAGATTCCCTCCACCTCCTTCAAATCCTCAACGCCCGCGCGCGAGACCGCCTTGGCCGAGCCGAAGTGCTTCAAGAGCGCCCGTTTCCGCGTCGGGCCAATCCCGTCGATCTCGTCGAGCGGGTTGGCGCTCAAGGCCTTAGAGCGCCTGGCGCGGTGTGTGCCGATCGCGAAGCGGTGGGCCTCGTCGCGCAGCCGTTGAACGAAGTAGAGCACGGGATCGCGCGGCTCCAGCATGAAGGGCTTGTCGCGAGCGGTCACATGAAAGTGCTCCCGGCCCGCGTCGCGGTCAGGTCCCTTGGCGACGCCGATCAGTGCGATGCCGGAGATGCCGAGTTCACCCATCACCTCGCTTGCGATCGAAAGCTGGCCCTGGCCACCATCGACGAACACCACGTCGGGGCGATCCGGGAATGTCTCCGGTCCGAGCGCGTCGACGTCTTCAGTCTCGTCCAAACCATCGGCTAGTTCATTGTCCACCGTCTCCGGTGGCAGATCGTCGGCGACGCGTGCATCGGGCGCGAGCGGGATCATTCCGAGAGCCAGCTTCTTCATTTCGCGCGATGTGCGCGCGGGTGGTTCGATACGCGATGGCGCCACGCACGCGTCTTGCGCGGCGGCGGCCGCGAGATCGTCACCGTGCGTGTTTTCTGAAGCTTCACGAGGGGTGCGCGGCGGCTCCACAAGACGCTTGAAGCGCCGGGTCAGCACCTCACGCATCATGGCGTAGTCATCGCCTGGCGCGGTCGCATCCCACTTGATGTTGAACTTGCGATACTGGGCTTTCACGAAGCCTTCAGGGCCTGCAACGATCATCGCTCCAACGGCGTTGGTGCCTGAAATATGGCTGTTGTCGAAGACCTCGATGCGGCGGGGCGTTGCAGGAAGACCGAAGCGCTCGGCCAGTCCTTCCAGCAGGCGCGCCTGTGAGGAGGTTTCGGCGAGCTTGCGTCCCAACGCTTCGCGTGCGTTGGCAAGCGCGTGCTCCACGAGTCCTGACTTGGTGCCGCGGGAGGGGACGCGGATTTCCACCTTGCGTTCCGCTTTCGAGGATAGGGCTTCCGCCAGCAGCGCACGGTTCGCAATCTCGTGCGACAACAAAATGAGGCGCGGCACGGGCTTATCGTCATAGAATTGCGCGATGAAAGCGTCGAGCACATCTTCCACGCTCAGCGAGCGGTCGGCCTTCGGATAGTAGGCGCGATTGCCCCAGTTCTGGCCGGTGCGGAAGAAGAACACCTGGATACAGGTCTGCCCGCCTTCCTGATGCGCGGCGAAGACATCCGCCTCCTCGATGCCTTCGGGATTGATCGTCTGGTCGGCGGTGACATGCGCCAGTGCCCATAGCCTGTTGCGGTACTTCGCGGCGGTCTCGAACTCCAGCTTGTCGGCAGCCTGCGTCATCAACCGCTGGTACATCTCGCGTACACTCTGGCTTTCGCCGCGCAGAAAACGAACGGCTTCGTCCGTCAGCTTGCGGTAGTCGTCGAGCGCGATCTCGCTCGTGCAGGGTGCGGCACAGCGCTTGATCTGGAACAGCAGACAGGGCCGCGTGCGGTTTTCATAAAAGCTGTCGGAGCAGGTGCGCAGCAGAAAGGCGCGCTGCAGCATGTTGATGGCGCGATTGACGGCGCCCGCGGACGCGAACGGGCCGAAGTAGTCGCCTTTGCGCGTGCGCGCGCCGCGATGCTTGGTCAACTGCGGAGCAGGATGATCGCGGCTGATGAGGATATAGGGAAACGACTTGTCGTCGCGCATCAGGACGTTGAAGCGCGGCTTGAAGCGCTTGATGAGGTTCGCCTCGAGCAAAAGCGCCTCGGCCTCGGTGCGCACCGTCACGAACTCCATGGCGTGCGTGGCCATGATCATCCGCGCAATGCGGTTGGTGTGTCCCTGCAGACGTGCATAGTTGGCAACGCGTGCTTTAAGCGACCGTGCCTTGCCGACATAGATAACCTCGCCTTGCGCACCGAGCATGCGATAGACACCGGGTGCGGCAGGCAGCGTCTTGAGATAGCGCGCAATAACCTGTGTTCCACCCTCCGCGGAGGGCGGCGCGGGCTCAGCACCGTTGGGCAATTCAGGATCTTGAGTGGTCATGGCGTCCAACTATTGGGCTTTGCCGGGAGGCGTCAAGCGAGCCGGGATCGAGCAAAGCGCCACATTATGGCCATGGGCAGGGTGCGAGGTCGCGCCAATGCATTCAAACATGTTTTCCGGCCCCCTTTTGCGGAGCTTTGTCATGCGTTTTGCTGCAGCCGTCCTGGCTCTCGCGCTGAGTGTTGCCTTCGCTGCTCCACAGCTGCAGGCCAAGGCAAAAGCGCCAAAGCCGTTCAAGGGGTCCGAAGAGCTGCTGACGTGGATTAACGGCTACCGCGTGAAGCCGGATCCCGACCGCTTGCCCGAAGCGGTCAAGGCCATGATCAAGTCGAGCGTAACCAAGGATATGGATCAGGCCGGCGTCTACATCGGCTTTACCGCAGGCGTTCTCGGCTCCAATCCCGACAAGGCCGAAGCTCTCATCACCCAGATGTTTCCGCTCGATCCTCAAGATCAGGTTCTGCTTATCAAAGCGATCGCCTATTCGGGGCTGACGGACTGGAAAGAATTGATGATTACGTTCGTCGAGCGCATGCCGGCGCGCAAGGTTCTCATCGACAAGTATCTGTTTGCCGGAAAACCTACTCTGGAGAATTTGCCTTTTGAGGAGAACTCGGCCGCTATCGACATCAACTGGGGGTACTATTTTGCAACCGGTGCGGAAGCGCCCGTGCGTCGCATCGTGTCCGTGCTGGCCTGGTCTCTCGACCGCGACAACGTCGAGAAGCTCACCATCGGCGCCATGGCGAAATGGACGCTCGCCCAGAACGCCGCGCGTGATCCCGATCTTCTGGCGCTGCTGAAGGGCATTTCCGCCCAGCAGGAAGAAACAAAAACACGCGCACCGCTTGGTGACGTCATCGAAGCAGCCGAAACGCTGGAGCTTGCCAAGATCCGCAAGGAGGCCATGGCGTCCATCGATGAGCTCAAAGCCAAAGGGCCAGAGAGCACGCGCAACTTCAATTGGTGGGGCCAAGCGGGACAGACGGTGTTCGCTCTCGGTTGCGTGGCTGCGGGCGCTTTGGGCCAAGTGGAGGTCGGTATTCCCTGCGTCGTCGGCGGCGCGCTCTCCAACGCGGCGCTCAAATATCTTGGACCCTCCGGCGGCCAGTGAATTGGGCCCGCATGAAGCCCCGCGCACGCGCAATTCCCCAGCCGGTACGTTGAGCTAATTGCCGCCGGCCGCGAAGTTGTTACAACTTTCTTGAACCATCAAAGAGCGTATCCGTTGGCGCACTGGGTGGCGAGAGCGATTCAATCGCCAAAGCGCGTTGTCACTCAAAAATGAAGGGAAACGCCATGTCGTTGTGGATCAGGACAGAGAAGTATCATCTGGGACTGCAGGAACGCGATGAATCCGCTGAAGCGGAAGCCTCGTTACCCGTGCCCTCGCAGGTGCTGTCGAACGGCGAATTCAATCCCTCGCCCGAGAACGACATCCAGCGCAAGGTGAAAAGCCACATCCTGTCCGAGGCAACGGAGCTTGCGAAAAAGAACAACGTCTCCCGTCGCGCGTTCTTGCGCTCGGCCGCTGGCTTTGCGCTTTCCTTCTCGGTGATGAACGAACACTACGGCAACGTGTTTGGTGCTTCGAGAGCGGAAGCGGCCGATGTCGCCATGGCGGAAGAACGCGCCGCCGCGCTCCGTGACCAGTTCATCATCGATGATCAGCTCCACTTCGTCTACGAGGGCTTCTCGTTCGAGGGGCTGAAGGCGCTGCGCAAATACGGCATGGAAAAGTGGGTGCCGGAGAAGTTCCGCGACAAGCAGACGGAGTTCGAGCAGCTTCAGTTTGCGAACTTCCTGAAGGAGGTCTACTTCGACAGCGATACCAAGCTCGGCATCCTGTCGGGCGCCCCTGCCGACGATGCCGCCAACTGGTTCCTGACCAACAAGGAAATGCACCGCGCGCAAACGCTCATGGACGATCTGTGCGGCTCGCGGCGCATGTGGAGCCAAGCCATCGTCCGTCCGGGCACGCCCGGTTGGCTTGATGAGATGGATCGATGCGTGGCCGAACAAAAGCCCATCAGCTGGAAGGGCTATACGGTGGGCGATCCGCTCTCCAACAGTGATTTTCCCTATCGGCTTGACGACGAGAAGCTGATGTACCCGGCTTACGAGAAGATGGTGAAGTCGGGCATCAAGACCTTCTGCATCCATAAGGGCCTGCTGCCAAACGATTACGCCGACAACTTCCATGCCTGGAAGCACGCCATGGTGGATGACGTCGGCAAGGCGGCCAAGGACTGGCCCGGCATCAACTTCATCATCTTCCATTCCGGCCTCAAGCCGCTCAACGACTATCCTCAGGACCACCTCGACAAGTTCAAGAAGACCGGGCGCATCGACTGGGTATCGGATCTGGCCGAAATCCCGGCCAAGTACGGCGTGACGAATGTCTATGCAGAGCTCGGGAGCTGTTTTGCCAACTGCGTCATTTCCCATCCCCAGCATGCGGCGGGCTTGCTTGGAACGCTCATCAAGGGCATGGGCGAAGATCATTTGATCTGGGGCACGGACTCGGTCTGGTACGGCTCACCGCAATGGCAGATTGAAGCCTTCCGCCGGATGGAGATTCCCGAGGAGATGCGCGAGACTTTTGCGTTCAAGGCATTGGGCGGCGACGACAGCGATGTGAAGCGCAAGATCTTCGGTCTCAACATCTGCAAGATCCACGGGTTTGATCCCAACGATCTGTCCAAGCAAGGCGTCAACCTGAAGGAAGATAAGCTGCAGAAGGCCAAAGAGGCGTATCTCAAAGAAGGCGCCGACCGTACCAATGCGTTCTACGGCTTCGTCGATGACAAGGACATTTCCTTCAAGCGCACGTAAGACTGCGCGAGGAAGCGCTTAAGCCAGAAGGGTGGCAACCAAGTTGCCACCCTTTCTGCGGTGTGCTGAATACGATTTGGGATGCGCGGCTTCAGCCGGACGGACAAATGTTGCGCGCTTCGGAGAGCGCATCATCCTTGGTCTTGAATGTGCCGATGACCTTGGCGCCGGGCGCCCGCGCCTTCGCGTAATTGGCGAGCATGGAGTCCTCAAAGCCGTCCAGCACCGTGAGCGCAGTGAGCTGCATGGCACCAGCCGTGTCTGCCTGCACGAGCAGCGTCTTTCGGCCGCCATAGCTGGCGCTCACAATTCGGCAGTCGCGCGTTGGGGCAGGCCGCTGGGCGGCGGCGATGGTTGCCCTGCTGATCGGCTCTTCTGTGGGAACGGACGCCTCCTGCACCATGCCGCTGGAGCTGTCGATGCCGGGCGAGACACTTGCGGTGATAGCGGGCAGCGGTGTGCCGCGCGTGTTTTCATCGACGGGGACATCCGCGGGGCCGCCCAGACGCGATGGACCCGGATCAGCCGGTGCGACGCGGAAGTGGGGAAGCTCCACGCTGTCGGAGGACGCTGACGAGGCGTACTGCGGATTGTGTTCATCTTCAATGGATGAACCTCCAGGACGTGCCTGTTCGGGCACCACGCCGGCAGGGCGTGTGGTCAAGGGTGCTCCATCAGTTGCCGTGCCGGCTGGGGCGTCGGCCGGTCCGCTTGGTGCAACATCCCCATGTCCCGCCGGCATGTAGCCATCTTCCCGGGTCCAGAGCGTACGCACGGGGGAACGTCCGCTGGGATCAGGGGAGGGAGGTGTTTGATTGACGATCGTATGCGGGGAGCTGGTTTTCGGTGCGGGCCTGTTCGTCTGCCGTTCGCCGGTTTCAGTCGAGACGTCCGGCGCGTCTTGATTTTCTGCGATCGAACCGCCAGCCCACGGCAAGACCTCTTCGCTTGAGAGGTGCGGCGGTCTGGGGCCGCCTAGGCCCGTAGGGCGCTCGAAACGGTGAGCAGGTTTCGGTGAAGGTGGTGCGCCGATGTCTGCGGTCGCCGGCCCTTTGCAATAGCCATCGTTGAACAGCTTGGCGACCACATCGATTGAGCGCGCATAGGCACGGTCCGCCGCCCAGCGGCGCGCCAGATCCCCGAAGGTGACCGGACGGCCCAGACGCTGCGACTTGGCGATGATGTCATCCTGGTTCTCGTCTGTACGCTTGGCGACCGGATCGCGCACGCGCTCGCCCGAGTAGGCAACAAGATGCTGGATCTGGGCATGGACACCGGTCTTGATGTCCGCAAAACGCTCGCCCGGAACGCCGCCGCCCGTGGCGCCTATGCCAGCAAAGTTGTTCTGGCGTTCGTGGACGTCGCCGCGCCGTCCGTTGCCGCGGCGGTATTTCAGATAATTGGTCTCCAGAACCATCTGGTAGAAGGCGTAATCCCAACGGACCTTCCACGCTTCGCCATAGTATTTGTACCAGCGGGCGATATCGCCATAGCGCGGTTCGAGGCCTTCATTGCGGTCACGCAGAAAGGCCATCAGCCGTTCCGGCGAAACGCAGGAGGGCACACGGTTGTTCTCGCTCGTGCGGATCGGAGGCGCCGCATGGACGGCAGTCGTCAACAGAAGATGGCAGACGAAGGCCGCCGCGGCATTCTGCGCCCGTCGTTTCGCGCGCACTTTTGCATTCATGGCAAAGTTACCCTCAAGGGCCGATGGCTTCGATCAACCCTCGGGGCAAAGTTCAAACGCCTTGTCGAGCGCTTGCGTTTGACTGGGATATTCCCCGACCGTCTGCCCGCCTTGTGCATAAGCGGCGATATAGGCCTCCGCTTCGCGCTTGGCGGTCTGCTCGTTCACGTCGAGCACGGTGTAATTCACCATATCACCCGTGCTTGCTTTGATGATCATCGCATGCGCGCCGCCATAGCTTGCCGTCCACACGCGGCACTTGGCCGGAGCAACGGCATTCCTCGTACCTGCGCCAAGCGCCGCGGTCAGCACTTTTTCCGTCGTGGCCGCTTTGGCTGGCTGCTCGCTGGCGGCTTCTTCCATGGCGGCCTGCGTGGCAGCCGTCTCGGCCGGCGTTTCCGCGGTTTCGTCTTGTTGAGCATTCAGGATCTTGAATGCGGGTTTGTCGCTGGCTTCCGCCGTCACCGGTTCAGCCGTCTGTGCGGCCTCCTGCGGCGTGATCGAGCTGGCGCCGAGGCTGGAGCGTGCGAACGACCCTGAGGCTCGGGCCTCGGCAACGGCGCGGCGTGCAAGGTCCGCACCTGCCTTCCCGGTGCGCGCTGCTTGATCTTTCGTGCCCGTAGCGGCATCGGCTACCGATTTGGCGGTGGTATCCGGATGGACGAGCGCCATCATCTCGGGTTTGGGATCGACGCCGTGGCACAGACCGGAATAGAATGCATCTGCGACGCTCTCGATGTCGCGGGAATAATTGCGTGAGCCGGGTGCCCACTTCTTGGCGAGCATCGAATAGGTCATGGGACCCTTCACGCTCTTGAACCAGGAATCCAGCACGCCCCACTCGCGAACCTTGCGCGTGCGCTCGGCGACCGGACTGTCGACAGGATCGCCCGCGTACAACAGAAGATGTTCAAGGTGGGCTTTGACGCCCGTCGCAACATCGGGAAAACTCTCTCCGGGAGCCTTGCGGCCCGTCGCGCCGAGGCCTGCGAAATTGTTCTGGTCAACCGAGACGTCGCCGGTGAATTTCAAGTTGCCCGTTTCCAGAAGCATCTGGAAGAAGGCGATGTCCCAGCGGATATGCAACTCTTCGCCGATGCGCATGTAATCGGCGGCGATGGCGGAGAACTTTTCAGGCAGTGCGTTGTTGCGCTGCTCCAGAAAAGCAGTCAGACGGCCGGGCGTCGCGCACGCGGGCACCGGATTGCTGTCCGACAGTTTGACCTGAGGAAGGCTGGCGGCATAAGCCGACACAGAACAGGCGAGCGCCAAAAAGGCGGTCGCCAAACGGAGCGCAAAACGCGCCCCATAGCGGCACATCATGGTTTCACCCATAATTACGCGACACCCTCAACAGGCGCCATACAGAACCACTTAAGGTTCATAGGCGCTTAACGTTAAAAAAGTGTTGATTGAGCCCCCGTGGCTCGCACGAACAAGGTCGCTGAGCATTGCGGCGGCATTGAGAAAGTTACGGGGCGGGTGTGAGGCAATCGCATAATCGGCAGCCGGATTTTCGTTGAGCGCCAAGGACAGATTGGATCTGCAAGGTGGGCGCCCGTTCGCGCTTTTTGCCTCTTGCGAGACCTCACGCGAGGTGCTGGCCGGCATCGAGCGCGATCATCTGACCGGTCATGGAGGGCGAGGACAGGATGAAGCGCACCGCTGCCGCGATCTCTTGGGGCGAGGGGCCGCGATTCAATAACGTGGCGGACTGTTCCACCGCGAACTGCTCAGGTGTCTGATGTATGCTTTGCAGTACCGGCCCTGGTCCGATCGCATTGACGCGAATGCGCGGGCTCAGCGCCTGGGCGAGGGTACGCGTCGCCGTCCAAAGGCCAGCTTTGGAGATCGTGTAGGAGAAGAAGTCGGGCGTCAGCTTCCAAACCCGCTGATCGATGATGTTGATGATGTTGCCCTCCGACTCCGCGGGAAGCGCGCGCAGCATCGCCTGAGCGAGAAAGACGGGAGCTTTAAGGTTGATGTCCTGGTGAATGTCCCAGGTGACCTCATCGAGCGTCTCGATGGTGTCGAGCATGAACTCGGAGGCGTTGTTGACCAGGCAGACGGGTGGCGCGCCAAGTGCGGCTGCGCAGTTCTCCACCAGCTTGCCAACGGCTGAGGCATCGGCAAGGTCCGCCGCCAGCGCCGCGGCTTTCGCACCCGGCCCCAAAGACTGGATTTGGGCGACGAGATCGTGGGCTTCTTCGGCCGATTTGCGGTAATGGATGGCCACCGACCAGCCGTGCCGGGCAAGGTCCAAGGCGATGGCCCGGCCGATGCGCCGCGCGGCGCCCGTGATGAGCGCGACATTCGGGGAGGAAGGTGTGGACGACATGCGGCCGGTCCGTGCTGAGGGGTGGCAACTCAGAAACTGTACGAGGGCGGAAGTCAACCAGGATCAACGCCGGGATTACAACAGAAGGATCACGCCGCGACATGGAACGTCTCGCTGCGGGCTTTCCATTCGCGCCGCGGCCGCAGAGCGCAAATTTTCCCCATCGGTGGTGCTGGTATGTCTTGCGGCAGGAGCCATGCGCGCCGGATATTGGGCGTCACGCGAATCGCTCAAAGGATCCGAGCAGCCGTGTTGGCTCCCATTGTACTCATCTTCGGCATGATCGGCCTGACGGTGGCCGCCATCGTTTACGTGGTCTTGCCAGGGCTGGAGCGTCCGCGCACGGTCGTTCTTGCAGCCGAACCCGATACGCCCAAGCCCTTCGGTCCATCGATGGCCTGGATCGCCGTGCGCACACAGGACACCGCGCGGGTAGCAAATCTGCTGGGGCTCGCCCCGCTGCTGGAGGCCAACTGGGACGCGGGCATCGGGACTGTCTACGATCCGGTATTGTCTGACGGGCACGTATTCATATCCCCGCCTGTGAAGGGATGGACCTTCGTCGCAGGGGTTCCATTGCCTTTGCCGGCCGGGCGCGCGTTCATCGACAAATTGACGCCGCTGCTTGCGCACCTGTCCAGTCAGTTCCGCGACGTTCAATACTTCGCCGCGTTCCCGGAAGTCGATTTCTACGCCTGGGCGCGACTGGAACGGGGGCGTATCGTGCGGGCTTTCGCCATCGGCGAGGAGGGCGTGATCTGGGACCGCGGCCGCCTGTCGCCGCAGGAGCGTGCACTGGGGTTGAAGCTGTACGAAGTGCGCGGCATCCGCGCCCGTAAAGGAGATGCGGGCGAGGGGATCATTCTGCATCCCACGCAAGAGCAGGTGTTGCACCTGGCGTGCGGGTGGAGCCTCGATCCTTCCATGCTCGACAAGATCGAAGGTCCTGCCGGCATCGGAGCTGTGGCGCGCGCTCCTTCAGCGTGGCGCAGCGAGCGCATTCGCAATGCGGCCTAGTTCAAGCCCCTAAGCGAACGTTTCCGACCTCATCCCGGCCGAGCGGTAGCGAACGCCGGGACCTAGAGGGCTTTGGGTTGGTTATTGCCGCGAGATGTTTTGCGCTTCGCACTGATGCGCTGGGTCCCGGGTCTGCGCTCCGCCCGGATTGCATCCGGCTTCGCTTGCCCGGGATGACATGCGTGTTGCCATCCCCGGCCGCGCGTTTTTCTTTCCTTGTCATCCCGGCCGAGCGGTAGCGAACGCCGGGACCTAGAGGGCTTTGGGTTGGTTATTGCCGTGAGATGATTTGCGCTTCGCACTGATGCGCTGGGTCCCGGGTCTGCGCTCCGCCCGGACTTCATCCGTGCTGGCTTGCCCGGGATGACACGGTGATGCGCTTAGTCCATATCGAGCTTGAGGTCAGCGGGCTGCAGCGTGCCGAAGTCCATGACCGGCTCGGCGGCGGCTTCCGTCTCGACCGCAGGCGGTGATTCGACCCGCGTCGTGTCAACAGCCGTTCCGCCTGTCCAGGCGACGGGATCCTGCAGGCGCGGGCGCAGGGCAAGGCGATCCGCGCGGCGGTTGAACCCTGAGTCGCGCAAACCCGTCACGGCTTCTTCGGCGCATGCGGCCGGGGCGGTCGTGCCCGCAGCCCGATTGAGCGCGAGTGTCATGCACACAGTTTCGGCGGACGGCGCAGGGCCAGTCGCGGCGGTGCCTGACAGACTGGCCGCGAGCTTCGGTGCCTCTACAGGGGCCGTCGATGCGACGTCGGTGGCGGCGGGTTCCTTGACGGCGACCTTGGGCGTTTTCTGAGACGGTGCTCTGGCGGCAACCGGACCGCCGCGCGTGATGGCCCGCGTATCGCTTGCATTGAGCACGACATCGGACATGAACGTCCAGAAGCCGACGACATGCCATGCCAGCATTCCGGCCATGAACCCCAGTCCACCCCACACGAGAGGTGTCCAGTCGCGCCGCGTGCGTGCAAAAGCTGGATCATTGGGCTCACCCGCAACGGCAGACCGCGCGGGGCGCGCCTTCAGATCGGCGGTTGGCGCGGCGTCCGGCGCCCGCGGTGCGACGTTGAGCAGTGGCGGCGTCGCCGTCACGGCAACCTCAGGCACCGGATCATCAGGCGTTTTTGGCGGCGCGACCTGAAGCGGCTCGGTAGCCGGCGCAGCGTGAGTAGCGCGGCCTGGAAGCGGTGGTGGATGCTGATCATATGTGTGCGCCGCATCCTGCGGGCCGCGCAAGGCCGCAGCTGACAGCGCGGGAGGCGCTACGACACTGTGCTTGGGCGCGAAAGGTACAGTCTCTCGCCCGGCACGCAGAACGTCGCGTCCGTCGGCGGCCAAGTTGCTGGTGTGCTCGTCCAGAGCGATCGAGAACGCTTCAGCATCGGCGTCAACGGACAGATCGTAAACGGCGCGAGCGTCGCCGCCAGTTTGCGCTATCAGGTACGGCTGCGTCGCGTTGGAACGCCGCTGTGGGAATGGCCAGATCTGATCGAGATCGACGTCGCGCATGCCTCAGCCTGAGAATCGTTCGCTCGAGTGTGCGCACAATGGACCCCGCCAGCAAGCACGCCAGCACATCTTGCGCGCGGCAGGCCATGTTTTCCACAAGGCCCGGGTTTGCTCACAAGCGGCGTTCGTAGGTATCCATGCGCGGAGCGGGGAGCGGATTGGCGCGTGGCGAATCGAATCGCGAGGCAGGTGCTCCGTTATCATCGCGCGCCGTCGAGCGGACGGGGGGCACGAACATGCGTGCTGCCGAGCACATCCGCCGTTGATCCTCGTTCGACCCGCAAGCCTGCAACTGCCCCGCTTTGGAAAAGCAGATGCGCACCTCCTTGAGGCGGTTGCCTTGTCCGCCACAGACGATGGCAAAGTTCTCAGGCTTCAAGCTGGGATTGGCCCGCATGAGTTCGCTTGCAAGATCGCGCGGCGAAACGGTCTGCTGTTCGAAGGGATTGAGGTAATCCTGCGGGATCCGGATGGAACGGAACAACCGCCGCGCCAGATTGAAGTAAGCATCCGGAGAAAGACCGGAGCAGGTGCCGTGCTTGCGGTACTCGTGAATGACAAGGCGGGGGCTCGGCATGATGTCGAGCATGCTGTCGATCAGCGGTTGGGGTACGAACGGTCGCCGGGGTGTGCGGCAGTCTTGCGGCCAGCCGCGATCGTATTGCGGCCACAGACCATGCAACACGAAATTGAAGCGGCGGCCATCGCGACGATTGCATTGCAGATCATCATCGCTTTCGGCGCAATAGGTCGGGCTCCACGACAGCACGAGCGCATAATAGTCGAACTGACCGGCGACGTTGCGCTGGCCATCGTCACCGCGGCCAAAGCGGCTTTCGCGCTGCTGGCCGTAGCGGTCTTGATACTGCGCATTTGCTATGGTCGCGGTTGCGGCGAACATAAGAACTGCGGCCAGAATGCGCTGAAGGACCATGAAGAGCATGCGCGTCGTATCTTTCCTATTCAAACGGAGCGCCTGTTAGATAGGGCCGGCACGATAAGGGTCAATTGCGGCCACTTCTGCCATTGGCAAAGGCCGCGAGAATTCTCGCCCACGAGCGGGCGCCCTTCTTGAAGCTTGTGAGATTGTATTTCTCGTTGGGGGAGTGAATGCGATCGTCGTCCAGGCCAAAGCCGATCAGCAGGCTGTCCATGCCCAGGCTGTCACGGAACGCGGAGACGATGGGGATGGAAGCTCCGCAGCCCATCAGCACCGCAGGCTTGCCCCATTCGGCCTCCAGCGCGCGCGCCGCCGCCTTCATGGCGGGACCGCCCGTATCGAAACTGATGCCGGCCGAGCCGCGGCCATCGAGCCACTCCGCCCTGCAGTCCGGCGGCAGGACACGTTCGACGTAATCGCGAACGGCGGCCAGGACTTGATCGGGATCCTGGCCGGGCACGAGGCGACAGGTGATCTTCACCGAAGCCCGGGAAGGAATGATCGTCTTCGAGCCGGCGCCCTGGTAGCCGCCGGTCACGCCGTTGAATTCCAGCGTCGGCCGTGACCACAGTTGCTCGATGAGTGTGCGATCCTTCTCCCCTGCCGGTGTCGCCAGGCCGACCGCCCCGAGGAAAGCTTCGCCCGAAAGGCCGATGGCCTTCCATTGCGCGAGCTGTTCTGGCGCTGGCTCCTTCACGCGGTCATAGAATCCGGGCACCGCCACGCGGCCCCGATCGTCGTGCAGAGCTGCCATGACGTGCGCAAGGGCACGGATCGGATTGGTCGCCGGACCGCCGTAGATGCCCGAATGCAAGTCCCGCGAGGGGCCGTGAATGATAAGCTCGCAACCGGCAAGTCCGCGCAGCATGGTGATGATGGCGGGCGTGTCCTTGTCCCACTGGCCGGTGTCGCACACGAAAACGAAGTCCGCCTTCAGCTCCGCGCCGTGGCTTTCCAGGAACGCAGGCAGAGAGGCTGAGCCGCATTCCTCCTCCCCCTCGATGAGCACCGATACGGCGATGGGCAATTCTCCCGCAACGGCCTTCCAGGCGCGGAACGCCTCCATGAAGGTCATGAGCTGGCCCTTGTTGTCCTCCGCGCCGCGCGCAACGACGATCGTGCCGTTGTCAGGATCCTGCGCCAGTTTCGGCTCGAAGGGAGGACTGGTCCAAAGCTCCAGAGGATCGGCGGGCTGTACGTCATAGTGCCCGTAGAACAGCACGTGCGGTATACCCGCTGGCCGCTCGGTGCGGTCGTGCGCCACGACCATCGGATGGCCGGACGTCTCGACCACTTTCGCCTGCGCAAAGCCGATATCGCGCAATTGAGCCGCGCACCACTGCGCCGCCTTCGTGCATTGCGCCTTGTAACCGGGGTCGGCCGAAACACTCTCGATCCTCAGCAACTCGAACAGGCGCGACAAACCCGCCTCGCTGGTCTTGTCGAGGGTATCGAGAACGGCTGGCAGCTTGCTCATGGTTATTTGTATCTTCCGTCTTGAACTTCCGGTTGGCGCTTGGCTACGACGCGCCTCGTTGAGGTGGCACATATACACTTTTGCCCGGCCCGCCATTGTGGCAAGTATCGCCGGCCTGCATAAGGCGCTGCAAGGAGGCCCGCGAGCTCTGATGGCACACTGCTCAAGCGACGGCAAAAAGAAATGGGTCTACAGTTTCGCTGCGGGGAGCGCCGAGGGCGACGCCACCATGTCCGAGCTGTTGGGCGGCAAAGGCGCCAACCTCGCCGAAATGGCGCGCTTGGGCCTCAGTGTGCCGCCGGGCTTCACCATCACCACCCAGGCCTGCGCTGCCTACGTAAAGGCCGGCAAGGAGTTCCCCGATGGCCTGAAGGAGGAGGTGCTTGCGGCGCTGGAGGCGATCTCGTCGGTAACGGGCTCGGTCTTCGGCAGCGAAGAAAAGCCGCTGCTGGTCTCGGTGCGCTCCGGCGCGCGCGCCTCGATGCCCGGCATGATGGACACGATCCTCAACCTGGGGCTGAACGACAAGACGGTGGAGGGACTGGCGAAGCGGTCGGGAGATTCGCGTTTTGCCTATGACAGCTACCGCCGCTTCATTCAAATGTATGGGGATGTAGTGCTCGGCTGCGATCACGGTGCGTTCGAGGATGTTCTGGAGAATTTCAAGAACCTGAACGGCTTCGCTTCCGATCCCGACCTCGATGCCGATGCCTGGTCCGAGATCATCGTTGAGTACAAGGAGGTCGTCGAGCGCGAAACCGGCGCGCCCTTCCCGCAGGACACCGCAACCCAGCTCTGGGGCGCAATAGCCGCCGTGTTCGGATCGTGGAACAACGCGCGCGCGGTCACCTACCGCCGGCTGCATTCGATTCCCGATGATTGGGGAACCGCCGTCAACGTGCAGGCGATGGTGTTCGGCAATCTGGGAAACACGTCCGCGACGGGCGTCGCCTTCACGCGCAACCCATCGACGGGCGAGAACGAGATCTACGGCGAGTTTCTGCCCAATGCGCAAGGCGAGGACGTTGTCGCCGGCATCCGCACGCCCCAGCCGCTGCTTGCCGGCATCTCGCGCTCGGGTGTCTCGCTTGAGACGATGATGCCGGATGCATTCGTGCAGCTGAAGGAGATTTTCGGCTTTTTGGAGCGGCATTACCGCGACATGCAGGACGTGGAGTTCACCATCGAGGATAAGCGGCTGTGGGTGTTGCAGACCCGATCCGGCAAGCGCACCAGCGAGGCGGCGCTGAGGATCGCCGCCGACATGGCCCAAGAAGGCTTGATCTCCACGGACGAGGCAATCTTGCGCGTCGAGCCCGCCGCTTTGGACCAGCTGCTGCATCCCACGCTCGATCCGGACGCACCTCAGGAATATCTGACTTCCGGTCTGCCCGCCTCGCCGGGCGCAGCGTCGGGCGAGATCGTATTTCATGCGGAGATGGCGGAAGCGCTGAAGTCCAAAGGCAAGGACGTAATTCTTGTGCGCGCCGAAACGAGCCCCGAGGACGTCCACGGCATGCACGCCGCCGTTGGCATTCTCACGGCGCGTGGCGGGATGACGAGCCACGCGGCGGTCGTCGCGCGCGGCATGGGCCGCCCGTGCGTGTCGGGCGCCGGCGCTCTGCGCATCGACGCCGATGCGGGGACGATGCGCGTCGGCGCGCGTACGTTTCGAGCAGGCGAGATCATCACGATAGATGGCAGCACGGGGCGCGTGCTTGCGGGCAAAGCCAAGATGCGCCCGCCGCAGCTCTCGGGCGCGTTCGCCAAGCTGATGGGCTGGGCCGACGCGGTGCGCACAGTCAAGGTGCGCACCAACGCCGACACGCCGCGCGATGCGCGCCAGGCGCGTTCGTTCGGCGCAGAGGGCATCGGGCTGTGCCGCACCGAGCATATGTTCTTTGAAGAAGACCGCATCCTCGCGGTTCGCGAAATGATCCTGGCGGCCAATGAGGAGGGACGGCGGCGCGCGCTTGCCAAACTCTTGCCGATGCAGCGCGCCGATTTCGAAGAGCTGTTTGAGATCATGGCCGGACTGCCCGTAACCATCCGCTTGCTCGACCCGCCTCTGCACGAATTCCTGCCGCATGAGGAGCGCGAGATCGCGCAAGTCGCCGCTGAGCTTGACACCGACATCCCCCGGCTCAAGACGCGCATCAAGGAGCTGGAGGAATTCAACCCCATGCTCGGTTTCCGGGGTTGCCGTCTTGGTGTGCGGTATCCCGAAATCACCGAGATGCAGGCGCGGGCCATTTTTGAGGCAGCCATCGCGGCTGGCCGGAAATGCGGCTCGCCGGTTCATGCCGAGGTCATGATCCCGTTCGTCGGTCTGCGCAGCGAGTTCGATATCCTGCGTGCCGTCATCGAGAAAACGGCGGGGGCCGTGGAGCGCGAGAGCGGTGTGAAGCTCAGCTACGAGATCGGCACCATGATCGAGCTGCCGCGCGCCGCATTGCGTGCCGGGGACATTGCGCAGGGCGAGGACGGCGCGAGCTTCTTTTCATTCGGTACCAACGATCTTACGCAGACGGCGCTGGGCTTGTCGCGCGACGACGCTGCGCCGATCCTGTCGAGCTATCTGGAATTGGGAATTATCTCTCAGGACCCGTTCGTGACGATCGACCAGGAGGGTGTGGGCGAACTCATGCGCATCGGTCTGGAACGGGGACGCGCTGTCAAACCAACTTTAAAAGCGGGCGTGTGCGGCGAGCATGGCGGGGAGCCGAAATCGGTGGAGTTCTTCTGCGGCCTTGGCCTGGATTACGTGTCCTGCTCGCCCTATCGCGTACCGATCGCGCGCCTCGCCGCAGCGCAGGCCGCCATCCGCGCGAAGAGCCAAAAGCGCATCTAGAGTGCTTTCGGAAAAGTGGGAACCGGCTTTCCGACAAGAAGCACGACAAAACAAAGTCTAGAGAACCTCGCCGCCGCGCTGATTGTCGAAATCGTCGAGCGGTCGCGGTTTGGGAGGCAGTCCCCTATTCTTCGGCATCAGCATGAGCCAGACGATGAGCGGCGGGAAAAGGAAGGACCATGCCATCCAGGAGGAGACATCACGGTTCTTCGAGCTGGCGAACACACCGGCCAGGGCAGCGGCCGTAACGGCGCAAAGGCCCCAAAGAACGATCCACTTCATAACGTCTCTCCGCCTCTCGCAGCGCACCGGGATGGCCTGGGCGGGGGACTGAAAGATGTGCCCAGAGCCACGCGCTGTTAGCATAGGCTGTGAAGTGCGCACCAACTATGGCAAATTCAAGCGGTAAGGGTGCGCTTTGTAGATTGCGCTGAGAAATCAAGGCCGAGATCGAGCACGGGTGCCGAGTGGGTCAGGGCACCGACCGAAATCAGGTCGACACCCGTCTTCGCGATCGCGCCAACAGTATCGAGATTGACGCCGCCCGACGCCTCGGCAAGGCAGCGGCCATCGATTCGTTTGACCGCCTCCTTGAGCTGCGCTGTCGTCATGTTGTCGAGGAGCACGGCGTCGACGCTATACTTGAGTACCGTATCGAGCTGATCAAGCGTATCGATCTCCACCTCGATCTTGACCATGTGGCCCGCCGTCTGACGCGCCGCCGCCACAGCCTGCTCCACGCCCCCCGCAGCCACGATATGATTGTCCTTGATGAGCACGGCATCGAACAGGCCCGTGCGATGATTGTGCCCGCCCCCGCATCGCACGGCATACTTTTCGAAAGCCCGCAGGCCCGGCGTCGTCTTGCGCGTGTCCACGATGCGCACCTTCGTCCCGGCGACGGCGTCCACATATTGGCGCGTGAGCGTAGCGATGCCCGACATGCGACCCATGTAGTTGAGGGCCACGCGCTCAGCCGAGAGAACGGCGCGAGCGTTTCCCGCAATCCTGGCGACCACGTCGCCCGCTTTCACGCGTGCTCCATCGTCGGCCACCACATCAAAGCGGCAGCCGGGATCGAGTTGGCGAAATGCGGCGTGGGCAAGTTGAACGCCACTGACCACACCGGCCTTGCGCGACGCTATCACGCCTTGCGCGCGTGCCTCCTCTGGAATTGTCGCGTTGCTCGTAATGTCGCCGATAAGACCGAGGTCCTCGGCAAGGGCTGCCGCGACGGCGCTCTCAACGAGCAGAGAAGGCAGGGGCGCCAGGCCGATCGTAGGCGCCTTCATGGCGTGCAGTTCGCGTTGGCCGCGGCCGCGGCGGCAAGGTGCCCCGCGCCCGCGCGTTTGGTCAGGTCCGCAAGCGTGATGAAAGTCCGCGTCGCGAGTGCGGGACTGGCTTGCGGATAATCATCGCGGAAGTGGCCGCCACGGCTCTCCTTGCGCTGCAGAGCGGCGGTGGTGATGAGGCGCGCGGTCAGAACCATATTGGCGAGAAGCGGATCCTCCTTGCCTTCGGCGGCAATTTCATCGAGAGCCTGCAAGGCAAGCTTCAGGCTCTTGGTGTTGCGCACCACGCCGACATGCAGGGTCATGATCGCACGCAGTCTGGAAATAAGCTCGGCGCGCTTGGCGGGCTTGAGCGGCGTGGGACCGGAAACACGCTTGGGCACGACGAAGTGCCCCGCGCGTTCGATGGGGATGAGCGCCTTGATGTCGGCTGCCGCGCGTGCGCCCAGCACGACGGCTTCAAGCAGGGAGTTGGATGCCAAGCGGTTGGCCCCGTGCAGGCCGGTTCCAGCAACCTCACCCACGGCCCAAAGGCCCGCAACGGACGTGCGCCCGCGTGCGTCCGTCGCAATGCCGCCCATGTGGTAGTGTTCGGCCGGTGCTACGGGGATGAGATCATGGACGGGATCCAGTCCGGCCGCGCGGCAGTGCGCGGCGACCGTGGGATACGCCGTATCGAAACGCGTGCCGATCGCGTCACGGCAATCAAGAAACGCGCCGCGCCCCGCCGTGATCTCCGCATGAACGCCGCGCGCCACGACATCGCGTGGCGCAAGCTCTCCACGCGGATCGATGGCGAGCATGAAGCGCTCGCCTTGCCGGTTGACCAGCGTTGCACCTTCCCCGCGCAGCGCCTCGGTTGCCAGCGGCGCGGGGTCGATGCCGACATCGATGGCGGTGGGATGAAACTGAACGAATTCCGGATCGGCAATGACCGCGCCCGCGCGCGCCGCCATGGCAATCGCTTCGCCGCGCGCGTAGGCGGGATTGGTGGTGACAGCATAGAGCGCGCCGATGCCACCCAAGGCGAGGATGACCGCACTGGCCGGAACAAACTGATAGGAGCCGTTGCCAAGGGTTGCGGGACGAATGAGCCGCACACCCTTCACGCGTGCATCCTCGGTGATGAGGTCGTAGGCTTCGTACCCTTCCAGCACGCGGATCGACGGCGTAGCCCGGGCCGCAGCAATAAGCGCGTGCATGATCGCCCACCCGGCGCGGTCGCCCGTGACGCGCACGACGCGCTTTTCCGAATGCGCGGCTTCCTTGGAAAGCACGTAGTGGCCTTCCAGGTCGCGGTCGAAAGGAACGCCATAGGTGAGAAGGTCGCGGATTGCGCCGGGGCCCTGATCGGCGACCAGATGCGCGATCTCCTCGTCGACGATCCCTGCGCCCGCCGCGACGGTGTCGGCTGCGTGCTTGTCCGTGCTGTCGCCCTCGCCCACGGCGGCAGCGATGCCGCCTTGAGCCCATACGCTGGACGCGCCTTCGCCCAGAGGCGCCGCAGCTATGACGGTGACCGGCAAAGGCGCGAGTTTCAGCGCCGTGTAAAGGCCAGCGAGCCCCGCGCCGATGATGACGACATCGCCTGGCCCTGGCGTTGTATTCGCCGGGGTGAAGCCCTTTGCCTTCGAACGTGTCGTTCTGGTGGCCATGGCCGTGCGGCTCCGCTGCTGATACTCAGGCTCGGGCTTGCAATCAGTTCGTCAGGTTCACCATGCGCTCCACGGCGCGCCGCGCACGCTCGGCCACGTCGGGATCCACGGTCACCTCGTACTGCATGTTGACAAGGCTGTCGTAGATGCCTTCCAGGCTGATGCGCTTCATGTGCGGGCACAAGTTGCACGGCCGGATGAATTCGACGTCGGGCGCCTCCACGGCGACGTTGGACGCCATCGAGCATTCAGTGACGAGCATCACCTTGTGGGGACGCTTGTCCTTCACCCAATTGATCATGCCGGACGTGGACCCCGTGAAATCGGCCGCCGCGATCACATCGGGCGGGCATTCTGGGTGTGCGATAATCTTCAATCCCGGATCGTCCTTGCGCATCTGATCGAGTTCGGCGCCCGTGAAGCGCTCGTGCACCTCGCACGCGCCCTTCCAGGCGATGACCTCGACATCGGTCTGGCTCTGCACCCACTTCGCCAGATACTGATCGGGGATGCACAGGACGCGCGGCGCGCCCAGGCTTTCGACGACTTTCACGGCGTTGGAGGACGTGCAGGTGATGTCGCACTCCGCCTTCACCGCGGCAGACGTGTTGACGTAGGTGACGATCGGCACGCCCGGATAGGCCTCGCGCAGCATGCGCACATCTTCCGGCGTTATGGAGGACGCCAGCGAGCACCCCGCACGCATGTCAGGGATGAGCACGGTCTTGTCAGGCGACAGCAGCTTGGAGGTCTCTGCCATGAAGTGCACGCCGGCCTGGACGATCACCTTCGCATCGACACGCGCCGCTTCCTTGGCGAGCTGCAGGCTGTCGCCACGGAAATCGGAGACGCAGTGAAAGATCTCAGGCGTCATGTAGTTGTGCGCGAGCACAACCGCATTGCGGACTTTCTTGAGCTCGTTGATCGCCTTGATGAGGGGCGCGTAATGTGGCCACTCCATAGGCGTGACGACGTGCTTTACGCGCTCGTACATCGGCGCCATCTCGGCCTGCAGGGCTGCCGACCACTCGTATTTCGGCGGATTGGCGAGCGGCGCGAACCCGGCAGCGCTTTTGCCCACCGCACCTTTGCCCGCGGCCGTGCTTCCAACCGCCGCTGTCGTGGACTGAGCGACGGTCTTGAAGACACCTTTGGCCGGACGAGCCGCCGTTTTGGAGATGGATGCCAATGCGAATGCCTCCTCGAAGCCTTGAGGCGTCAATTGGCCTTCTCGTTCTCATATGCTCTACTAGAGCATTTTATGAGCCCAAAGAAGGCCGGCCTTGCCGCCGGACGAGCCCACCCAAAATGCTCGCTTTGAGCACTCCGGTTGTGCATTTAACGTAATGTATGCAAACGCAGATTTCCAGGGGTTGTTGGCAAGAAAGGGGCGCAGGATCGTTATCCTGCGCCCATCGTCCTTAGGATCTTTCGCATGCCACCAACGAAAGCCCGATCGGTCACGCGTGCTATTGCGCGCGGCTCGGCGGCGCTGTCACGCGCACGCCGGGGGCTGGACGCTCCAGCAGAACTTCACGCCGGAAGCGGAACAGCTTTGCGGGTCTTCCGCCCGTGCGAGTCTTCATTTCACCTGTAGGCTCAACGAGGCCCGCGCCCTCCACGAGACGGCGGAAATTCTGCTTGTGCAGATGCGGACCAAGAATGGCTTCGACCGTCTTTTGCAATTCGTAGAGCGTGAATTCATCCGGCATCAGCTCGAACACCACGGGCCGGTACTTGATCTTGGCGCGCGTGCGGTTGATGGCGGTTGCAAGAATCCGGCGGTGATCGAATTGCATGGGGTGTCCCAGGCGGGGCAGATCGGAAGAACCCACCAGCGTCGCTGGCCGGCCATCGCGGCGCGCTTCCTCCACGAGTCCTGCCTCATAAAGCAGTTCGTAGCGCTCCAGCACCTTTTCTTCGTCCCAAGCCGTGCCGTCGAGACCAAAGCAGATGCGGATACGCTCTGAACGCGCAATGGGGCGTTGCGCGGCTGGTGTATCGGCCTGGCGCTCGGCCCATGCTTTCAGGCGCGGTTCGATTTCAGCGGCGATGATCTCGGGACGGCCTCGGCGCCAATCTTCCCAGGGAAAGTAGTGATACCATGGCCGCCAGACGCCGCTCGAAAGGTCACTCCCACCACGCGCTTGCGTAAGCGCGAGATACCCGATGGAGACAACGGGAGGAGACGTGTCATCTTGCTCGGCGTGACGTCCGCGGTCCGCGAATGTGTAGAGCTGTTCAGCATAACCCAGATCCAGCCCGGTCTGTTCGCGCACCCACGAACGCAAGCCAGCCTCCAGCGTGCGATGCTGGCGCGGTTCAAAGGGACCGAACGGCAGGCCGTCGGTTGCGCCCGCGCTGTCGGGATCGCCGCGCACGATAAGCGCGACGGGTTCGTTGTCGAGCACGGCGACAATCGCCGCAGTCAGCCCGATTTCCACCGCGGACGGCGCCAGCCCATCATGATCCTGCGCGATCATATGCTTGAATTTATCGGGCGACGGTTTGCCTCGGCCTGCAAATTCCATGTTCATAGGTCATCTCTCCCCGTGCTCCCCAAGAGGCGAGCTAAGACCTGATCATGGCTATTTTCGGAATTGGACGTTCGGAATTGGCGATCTATTGCCGTTTTTTGGACGCAATTATCAATTGGGCCAAAGCTGATTGAATCGGTCAAGGAAGGCAATTTCCGCGTGATTGGCCGAAAGCGGCTCGAGCAGCGCGAACTCGCGGGCCAGAGCGCCGGGGATATCGGGCTGTCCAAAAAAAAGCTGCGCTTCCTCGACGGCAAAGCCGGCAAGGACGGTGGCTTCGAAATAAGCAGCGACCCGGTCGGCGTGCTTGACGCGCGCAGACAACGCGGGACCCTCTGCGAAGGAGAGCCCATAGCGGCGATGAATAGCCGCCAGCAGGCGGTTCTCGAAGGCCTTGTAGTCGAGCCCTATGGCGGCCTTGAACGGGCTGATGAGATCTCCGATCACATATTCGGGAGCATCGTGAAGAAGTGCTGCCAGCAGATCCTTAGCGCCGAACGCCGGGTTCTGAGCCTTCACGATCGTTTCGACCATCAACGAGTGCTGGGCGACGGAGAAGGCGTGCGCGCCTTTGGTCTGTCCGTTCCAGCGCGCCACACGCGCCAGTCCATGGGCGATGTCCTCGATCTCGATGTCGGCGGGATCGGGGGCGAGCAGATCGAGGCGCCGGCCCGATAACATGCGCTGCCAGGCGCGCGGCTTCTGATTTGCGTTTTGCGTCATGTCAGGACTTGCCCGGGATCTTGAGAGCGCGCTGCAGCCTTGCGCAGGGCGCATGGCGTGGACAAGAGACGAGATGGTCGTTCACCATGCCCGAGGATTGCATGAAGGCATAGATCGTGGTCGGGCCGACGAACCGGAAGCCTTCCGCCTTCAAGGATTTCGAAATGCGCTTGGAAAGCTCCGATTCAGCCGGGGCGTCGGAAAGCCGCTCGAGTTTGTTCTGCCGGGGCGGTCCATCCAACTGCGACCAGATGAAGTGTGAAAACGGCGTGTGCCTGCTCAAGGCAAGATACGCGCGTGCGTTGTCGATTGTTGCTTCGATCTTGAGCCGGTTGCGGACGATGCCGGGATCATCCATCAACCGCGCAATATCCTTGGCGCCATAGCGGGCGATGCGTTCGGGCGCGAAGCCATGAAAAGCTGCGCGAAAATTGTCGCGCTTCCTCAAAATGGTCAGCCATGAGAGACCTGCCTGGAACCCCTCCAGCACCATCTTTTCAAACAGCGCGCGGTCGTCCGTCAGCGGTACGCCCCATTCTGTATCGTGATAGCGCGCATAGAGCGGGTCGGCGATGCCCGGCCACGGACACCGGGCCACCGCGCTTTTCCCGCTGCCGGAACTGTCAGTCTGCGCTGTCGCCATCGCCATAAAAACGAGTGTTGCGTAGCGACGGCGCGGGTGCTGCGCCGTTCGCCCCTTATGCGTAGCCCCGGTTCCAGGGCATCCGCTTCAGCATATAGGCCATCAGGCAGAAGCCCGTCACGCCCGAAAAAACGAGACCCAGTCCAACGAACGCGGACAGGTAGAACCACAAGGGCGAGACGTAGATGCCGAACAGCACGCCGGCGAGCACCATGGAGCCCGCGACGATCATAACCTGGCGGATAATTTCCATGGGCGGCTTCTGGGGGGCCGCTGAAATCGGAAGGCCGGCCGCCACCCATGCGTCGATGCCACCGTCCAGAATGTAAGCTTCGCACTGCGTCTTGGCGGCAAGCTTGTCGGCGTTGACGAGCGTGCGGTTGCCGCTCTTGCAGTGAAACACGACCACCTGGCCTTTGCCGGCTGGCACGTTACCAAGCGAGCCTAGCTTGGACAACGGCATGTGGTGTGACCCTGCGATCTGGGCACGGGCGCGCTCGTCGCCCTCACGGATGTCGACGAGGACCGCCCCCTGGTCGATCAACGCTTTGGCGTCACGGGGGGAAATCTTTGGCATCGAGGCCATGGTCTTGCGTCTCCTTGCAATCGCTGAGTGTCGCGGCGGGTTGCCGCCGGGCGGCTGCGCCACGACGCAGTACGGGTTTGACAGCGGTTTGTGGCGCCACAGTTCGGTTCGGACTTGTTATATTAGATAGATCTAATATCTTCAAGCCGGGTGATTTGCTGCCTCATGCCGCGGGCGCAGCAGCCAGCCAGAGAAAGCAGAGCCGAAGGAGAAGCACGATGATCATGGATTGGCAGGACTACATGAAGCAGCTCTCGCCTCATTTGCGCGAGCTGCGGGTTGGCACGCCCGACGTGATGAAGAGTTTCTCGGCCATGGCTCAGGCCTCGCTCAAGACCAACGCCCTCGACACCAAGACGAAGGAGCTGATTGCGCTTGCCATCGGCGTTGCCACGCGCTGCGACGACTGCATCGCCTTCCACACCAAGGCCGCGATCGATCAGGGCGCAACGCGCGAGGAGGTGATGGAGACGCTGGGTCTCGCCATCTACATGGGCGCGGGCCCCTCCGTCATGTACGCAAGCCACGCGGTGGAGGCCTTCGACCAGATCAAAGCCGCGAAGGACGCAGCAAAGGCCGTAGCGCCCGCGGAGGATTGACAGCCAGTTTTGGCTCTCCGAGCGGATGGGGGAGGGCGCTCACGTTTTCTCGCGCGTGGAGACGGAGGTCGTGTAGCGTGCCACGTCCGCTTCGTGAATGCGAATGCGCGTCTCGCCGGCTTGCACGGGGGCATCGGCGTTGATGGCGTCCGAGTACCTGTCGAGACGGATCAGGGCGAGGCCATGCCTGCCATCGACTGAGCCGGTGCGGCCAATCACGATGCCTTTGACCGCGACATCGGTGCCCGGTGTGAGGTCGTTTTCGCCCGAGATCCGCACCACGCGCTTACGCACGACTGTTTTATGCTGCATGCGGGAGACGACCTCCTGGCCGACGTAGCACCCTTTGGAGAACGACACGCCATTGAACAAGTCGAAATCCGCCTCGTGGGGATAGGCGTCGCCGAACTCGTAGTCCTTGCCGCCTTCGGGCACGCCGAGCGCAATGCGATGGGCATGGTAATAGCGCGCGGGGACCTCCGTCGCGTTCGTCGCAGCGGTGATGTCGCCGGCAAAGCGCGCCTCGGTGAGAATGCGCAGGCCTAAGCCGTCGTGGCGGGGATCGCGGAACGAGACGGTTTCTTCAGTCTCACCCGAAGACACAGGAGCTTCGCCCCACAGCGCAAGAGTAACGAAGCTATTCGAAGCATCGGCAATTACCACGTCGGCGCGCAGCTTGTACATCGCGAGACGCTTGGCGAGTTCCGCCGCCTTGTCGCGCGCGGCATCAAGCACGAAGCCCGACGTCGTGCGCGCGGCGAGAAAGTCGAAAAGGATCTTGCCCTGCGGTGAAAGGAGCGCGGCATGCGCGGCGCAGGCGCGGCTCCCGTCAGGCAGGCCCAAGGCCGCCACGTCGTTGGTGACGAGCCCTTGCAGGAATTTCACCGCGTCGGCGCCGCTGACGCTGACCGCGCCGCGATCGTCGAGCCGGGTCACGAAGTTCTTGAGCATTGCCGTCCGCGCCGGTTGCATTGGAGGTGCAAGTTACGTATGCGGGAAGGATCGTGAACGCAAGCTTCGAGCAGGCAGTCCATGGCGGATGCATTCGATCTCCTCATCAAGAACGCCACCGTCGTCAATCACGACGGGGAAGGGGTGCGCGATATCGCGATCAAGGACGGGCGCATCGCCGGTCTCGGCGATTTGCGGAACGCTGCGGCTGCCGAGACGCTCAACGCCAAGGGGCTGCACATCCTGCCGGGCGTCATCGACACGCAGGTCCATTTCCGCGAGCCGGGTTTAACCCACAAGGAGGACCTGGAGACCGGCGGACGATCGGCTGTCGCGGGCGGCGTGACGGCCGTATTCGAGATGCCGAATACGAAGCCGCTGACGACGACGGCGGAGCTTCTGGCGCAGAAAGTCTCTCTGGCGAAGAACCGCATGTACTGCGACTTCGCCTTCTACGTCGGTGGCACGCGCGAGAACGCCGGTGAGATCCCGGCGCTCGAAAAACTCGAAGCCTCCGCCGGGATCAAGGTGTTCATGGGATCGTCCACCGGCGACCTGCTGGTAGATGATGAGAGTTCGCTCGACCGGATCATCGCGCGCATCTCGCGCCGCGCCGCGTTTCACGCCGAGGACGAAGCACGTCTCATCGCGCGCATGGGCGAACGCAAGGCGGGTGATCCGTCTTCCCATCCCGTGTGGCGTGACGAGGAGGCAGCACTCATTGCTACGACGCGGCTTGTGCGTCTGGCCGAGACGCACGGCAAGCGCATCCATGTGCTGCACGTTTCGACGGCCGAGGAAATGGCGTTCCTAAAGGATCATAAGGACTATGCCAGTGTCGAGGTGACGCCCCATCACCTGACGCTGGCCGCACCAGAGTGCTACGAGCGGCTTGGCACCTACGTGCAGATGAATCCGCCCGTTCGCGATGAGCGCCACCGCAAGGCCATCTGGGCCGCGCTGACAGACGGCGTCGTGGATGTGTTGGGCTCCGACCATGCACCCCACACCCGTGAGGAGAAGGATCACGCCTATCCCGCGTCCCATTCCGGAATGACGGGTGTGCAGACGCTCGTCCCGGTCATGCTCGATCATGTCAACGCGGGACGGCTGTCGCTGCAACGTTTCGTCGATCTGACGAGCCATGGACCACAGCGGCTGTTCGGCATCCGCGGCAAGGGACGTATTGCGGCGGGATACGACGCCGACCTCACGATTGTCGATATGAAGCGCCGCCAGACGATTACGAACGGGTGGATAGAAAGCCGCGCCGGCTGGACGCCCTATGACGGGGTGAGCGTCATGGGATGGCCGGTCGGCACGTTCGTACGCGGGCAACGCGTGATGTGGGAGGGCGAGATTGCGGCGTCTGCCCACGGCGCACCCGTTCGCTTTCTCGAAGGCGCGCGCTAGAGGCGCTCTGCATTAACGGCCGTGGCATGGGGAGTGCAATTCTCCGGCAAATCTTAACAACCGTGCCGGAATGACATGCTCGCCTCCGCCTACCGCAACGCCCTTTGTGCTGAATCCGATTTGACGTGGGGGCAGGCGTTCCTGCTGGCAGGCGCCACGTCCGCCGTCGCGATGGTTGGCATTGCCGCGCTCTATCTGACGAAAGCGGCCCTGGGCATCAACGTGATGCCAGGGCCGTCTCCGCTTCACGATCTGCTGTATTGGATGCTCGTCTGATAACGAGCCCCTTTGCCCTCTTAATTCGAGGCCATGGTCTTAGGCAGCCTGCTCACGACGTGAACCGTTGTGCCGACGCCCGCCATGCTGGACAAATGCACCACGTGGCCATTGTACATGCGAATGCAGCCCGACGAGGCCGCGGTGCCGATGCTCTTGGGATCATTGGTGCCGTGGATGCGGTAGAGCGTGTTACCCAGATAGAGCGCCTTGGCACCGAGCGGATTGTAAACGCCGCCCGTCATGGACACAGGCAGATTCGGCTTGCGCTCGCGCATTTCAGCCGGCGGACGCCAATCCGGCCAATCGACCTTCTTGGAAATCTTCTGAGTGCCCGTCCATTTGAAACCTTCCTTGCCGACAGCGATGGGGTACATGTACGCCTTGGACGATGAGACGGTGTAGTAGAGCTTGCGCGCCGATTGATCGATGACGATCTGGCCGGCGCCGTAACCGCTGTGGAAGTTGACCTTCGGGGGAGACGTCGGCGCGATGCTGGGGCGCGCACCGCCACTCATGTTGCCGTTCTGCGCCGAATAGGCCTTCATCTTGGAAGCCTTAGGAGGCGTTCCGAAGCTGAAGATCTTGCTCGGCTGCGTTTTCGCCTGGGTTGCAGGCCGGGTGTACTTGTTGGGCGACTGATACCCATACTGGTCGTAGATGCCCTCCGACGCTTCGGCATTGCCTGCACCGACGATGGCAACCGCGGCCACAACAAGCGATAATCTCTTCATGATCCTAGGTTCCTGGATTAACTCAAACTGTGAAGAAGGACCGCACTTAACAACACTCCTGCGGTCCTGGCCAGACCATGCAGCTTCAGATTGATCACAACAGTTTGTTTCAAGAGCGCCGTGGGGAGGGTTCGCGCGCCTCGCCAACGATCGGGCTTGCGGCTCTGGCCGCCCGATTTGGAGGACATGCCAGGAGTTTAAGAACGCTCCAGCCCCTCCCGGGGTCAACCACGGCGCCGTCCCCCACAGGCGACGCCATGCCCCTGCGCCATTTTGGCTCCTCGTGCTCAGCCTGCCCGCTCGCCGGCGGGCACATGGGCGGGCAAGAGCGTTGCGTGCTGACCCTTCATCGGCACGCGTCTGGGGCATGCGGGGTGGCGGCCTTGGCGCGTCCCCGGTTTTTGCGCGTAATCGTGCGTATTAGACAAGGGCTTAAGGCCCATCTACCACTAGAATGCAACAGAGGATTCGCCACATACGCGATACGTTCATGAGACCGCGTGATACGTGGTAGACGGAACAAACGCCGCGAGGGGCGCGTCGGTTGGATGTGTCTGGGGTGTATTCAGGCACGGTGCGGGGACCATTGCGGGACTTAAACGCGTGATCATGGACTACATTCCCAATCCCTTCATCATTCCGGTGGGATTGTTCATCGGTGTCCTGGTGGCTGCGCCCGTGGGACCGGTCAATGTTCTGTGCGTGCAGCGCGCCATCGAACGCGGCTTCTGGGGTGGTATCGCCGCGGGGCTTGGTTCGATGCTGGGTGATGGGCTGATCGCTCTGTCCGCCGGCATGGGCGTGGGCGCAATTTCGAGCGCAGTGGAGCACTATCGTGCGGTGATTCAGGTCGTCGGGGGTCTGGCGCTGATGGCCTTTGGTGCCAAGCTCTACTACGCAACGCCGCGGATCGCTGTTTCCAGCGTGCACGAAAGCGAGACGAGCTTGCGCGATTTTGTCTGGGACATTCCTCAGACCTTTTTTCTCACAATCACAAATCCCGGGGCTGTTCTTGGCCTCATCGCCATTTTCGGCGGCGTATCGACATTCGTCGAGGTGCATTCGACAGCCGATGTTCTGTTGATGGTCGCGGCCATCATGACCGGCAGCCTGCTGTGGTGGGTTGGCCTTTCCAACCTCATAAGCCGTCACCGCCATCGCATCGACGCGGCGCGGCTTGGCACGATCAATCGCGTCGCCGGGGTTCTGCTGGCGATTTTCGGGGGCTTGCTGTTAGGCGAGGTGATCTGGAAGGGCGGCCAGTTCTGAGCGCGGGAACTTTGGAAATATCAAGCCCGCACAACGGCGGGCTTTTGAGGCGCCGGGAGGCAGCTGGCCGTTTTCCAGCTCAATCGGTCGAAGCTGCCCCAGAGAGGCGTGCCGTCGTCAAGGCGCTACTGGTGGCGGCGCTTCAGCGTGAACTCACCGGAATCGATGCGCTGTTCCAAACCGCGCGTCAATTTCACCACGGCTTCCTCGCCGTAGATGGAGACCAGATCCGTCAGCGCCGTGAACAGGGCGGCATAGGCCATCTGCTCGGGCGCAACGCCGGTATCGGCCCCTTCATCCCAGGCGGCCAGAATGAGATCCAGCGCCTTAAGAGAGGGATTATCTCCTTCAAGCTCTTCAAATGAATACATAGAATTTCCCCACCCCAACTGGCAATGCGCTTTTCATCGTCCTACCCGACGCTCCCAGGCTGGCCCCTGCCTGTTCATTCAGAGATGCACGTCCACGCCGATAAGACGCCTCCTCCCGATGTTTGACCTAGCATGCGTTCAAGCGAAAGGTGACCCAGACAACAATTCACAGTAAACTGCCACTTTACTGGGTTTATGTGGCGGTGCAGGCGCAGTGCGATTACTGCGGGAAGCTCTTGACCAGTCCGTCGGACAATTCCGCGCCTTCGGTGATGAAGCGGGTGACGGCGGTCTGTGCCGAAGGCGAGCAGGTGTTATAGGTGCGGCTGTAGCTGCGATAACCTTGATTGAATGCTTGCGTAAGACGTGCGCGGCGCAAAGCGGAGGAGCCTTCGGCCTCCATCAACTCTCGCATGCGCTCGCGCCAGTACTGGCCCTCATTCGCACCGCACAACTCGCGCAGATAATGGATCGCTCCAAGAATTTCCGACAGGCGCATCAGTTTGTCGTCATAAGGCTTGGCCGCGGGTGCGGCGAGGACACAGGGCGGGGTTGCGCATGCGATCCAGCCGGCCATAATGGTTGAGAAAAGTGCGGCCTGTGCGCGGCGCATTTCAACGGTTCCCTGTCGTCCACGCATTGCGCCATGCGGCACATTGCCAATCCGGTCCCTGTCACGTCTTTCCGGCGTTCACGTGGCAAGATGCGCGGGTTCGTAGTTCAAAGATCCCGCATGCCACCAGAATTCATGCACAAGGCTGCAGGGCCGCCACGGCGTCAACGTTCTAGGTCAAAGACGAATGTGCTCGCGTTATAGTCTCACCGCACCCCCCGAGGCCATAGGCAAGTTGTTCGCCGTCGCGACAGGGGAAGGATTTCCACCGAGATACAACATCGCCCCTACCGACCCTGTGCTCATCGTGCGTAACAGTGCGATGGGCGGTGCCCGCGAACTGGTCCTGGTTCGCTGGGGGCTTATTCCCTCGTGGGTCAAGGATCCGCGCGGGTTCTCGACCCTGATCAACGCGCGCGCTGAGACGGCCATCGACAAACCTTCGTTCCGCGGGCCAATGCGTCATCGCCGCTGTCTGGTGCCGGCGGACAGCTATTATGAATGGACGGGCGGGCGCGGCGCAAAGCAGCCGCACCTCATCCGCCGCACGGATCGCGCGCCATTCGCGTTGGCAGGCATTTGGGAGCATTGGCTCGGCGCCGACGGCAGCGAGATTGAGACCATGGCCATCCTGGTCACCGAGGCGAACGGTGATGTCCGCGCGCTCCATGACCGCATGCCCGTCATCCTTGCCCCAGAGGACTTCGATCGCTGGCTCGATTGCAAACCGGGCACGGCAGATATGGTTCGAGACCTTCTGAAGCCGTCGCCGGAGGGATTGCTCGAGCATATCGAGATCGACAGGCGTCTCAATAATCCGCGCAATGAGGGTCCCGGCCTGCAGACCCCGGTGCGCACGACCTTGTTTTGAGGGGGTCTTTGGCGCATGGAATAAAGCCCCATGGCGCAGCGCGCGGGGTCCGTGCGCAGCCTAACATACTGAAAGAAAACCGCATTTCTCCGTTGACCACGTTTCAAGGCAAGGCGCAACGCCCCTCGCGGGCGGCTCAATTCGCCGATATGGTGGGATAGTCAACAGCTTGCCGTTATCCGTTCTTAGAAGGCTTTATTGGGCTTGGGAAAAGCGGTGCTTGAGGCTGGTGGCTCCCGGACGCGGGAGAGGTCGAGGGGACAGGCGTTGCGGGCATCTCAGTTGCCGCGCTCAGCGGTTGGAATTGGCGGTCGAATGCCGCGAGGAGACTAGGACACGATGAGTTACAGGGGTGAGGATCTCGATCTGCGTACGCCGCAAAACTTGAGCGCAAGCGAGATCGGCAGCGCCAATACGCGCGTTGGTCCGATCTGGGTGGACGATACGGTTTTGGCCTGCACCAACCACGCGTTCGACGTGGCATTGGCGCACCGCGCCGGCGAGGTGCGCCTTGAACACCTTCTCAACGCGTTGACTCGAATCGAGGGCGCTGCCGAGGCGCTGGAAGCGCGCGGCGTGCGCGTTGCAGCCCTGCGCCGTGAAAGCGCAACCATCATCGCGAGTGAAATTCCCGTCGGCTTGCCCAACGGCAAAGGCACGCCGCGCCGCTCCGACGAACTCGCAGAGGTCCTGCGTCTGGCGGCCGCGAACGCCGCGCGCCGCAATGCGCCCGCCAGCATCGAGGATCTGCTGTTTGTGCTGTTTGACCAGCGCAATGATTTGCCCGGCCTGTCGCTGCTGTCGCGCCATACCGTACGCACCATCCGCGAGGTGCCGGAGCCGGTGGCGCCTTTGCCGCGCTACCTCGCCGAGACGCGCTACGTCACGGCAGACCGGGGGAGGTCCGCGCAGGATGCCCGCTTTGCCGCCGAGCCGGCCCGCTCGTACCGTGTCGATCTGACGGGGACGCCAACAGACAGTATCCAGAACTCGCGCCTCGATGCCCTGGAGCAGATGGTGCGTGCTCTGAGTAACGACATTTCCAGCGAGCGCCAGATCGTTTCGGGTCTGCTCAAGGATCTCAGCAAGGAAACCCAAGCGCAGCGCTCCGATCAGGGCCGTCTCCAAACGACCCTGGCCGACCGCTTGAGCACATTGGAGCAAGCCGTGACCCAAGTGCGTGGCCCCAATAGCGAAGGCCTTAACGAGCAACTCGTGGGGCTTGAAAGCACGCTGGAACAGAAGCTGGAGAGCATCTCCCGGTCCTGGTCGACACTTGCAGACCGCCTCCACGCACTCGAGACCGCCGTGCGCGACCGGCCGCTGTCGGGCAGTGCTCCTGCAGACCTCATGGATCGTCTGCGCGCGGTTGTTGATCTCAAACCCATCGCCAACCGTCTCGACATTATCGAGGAGGCCGTGCTGTCGGGCGGCGGCAAGGACGATGGCGATGGCGCCAGGCGGCTGGAAGAGCGCTTCAAGTCCTTGGAGACGGAGGTGTCGCGCGCGTTGAGCGCAAACGCCGGCGGCGTCAACCATCTGCAAAGCCTCCTCGGCAACTTCGAACGCCAGCGCGGGGAGATGATCAGTTCACTGATGCAGCCGGTGGTCGAACGGGTGTCATCCGTCGTGGCCTCCGCGCAGACCCAGCAAGCTGCCGCCACTGATACGCTGGCGAAGGTCATCGAGCGTCTCGATGGCGTGGAGCGGGCGCTGGCCGCCGAGATCGAGACGGCCGCCACGAAGCATCAGGCCTACACGCGCGATCTGTCCGAAGTTCACGAAGCGCTGATGAAGCTCAATCAGAACCAGCACACGCTGGCGGGCTCGATCGATCAGTGGCGCGCGGATGCGGCTGGCGATCTGTCGGTGATCTCCAACCGGCTGACCAATCTCGATCGCGACAACGAACGCCCGATCGAGACTCTCAACGCATTGTCTGTTCACATGGACAACATGAACAAGATGATGATCGAGCGCTATCATCGCCGCAACCGCTTCTGGTACTGGCTGTTTGGCACAGACGACTGGATCGGGGCGAGTTGGCCCTCGCAGGCGGTCGCGCTTGAGGCGGAACGCCAGAAATTCAAGGCTCCCAAACCCGCCGACGCGTAGCGCAACCGGATCGTTAAGAGTTCATTACCCACGCGAACGGCCGGCCCCGACAGGCCGGCCGTTTGCGCGACGCCCTGGCACGTCGCTTGCTGCCCGCACGCGATGATGAACTTTGCCTATTTCAGAACGAGACAGAGTATGAACGCGCGGGGCCGGGCTTCCAAGGCTCCGCATCTCGACAGCATGCTGGAGCCTCGCGCCAACAACTTCACCCTGGTGCGGATCGTGATGGCGCTGGCGGTGCTTATCTCGCACGGGTTCTTTCTCCATACGGGCACGCCTTCTGCGGAGCCGCTCGTTACTTGGACGGGTTATTCCCTGGGCGAGCACGCGGTTCAGGTATTCTTCTTTCTGAGCGGCATCCTGGTTGCGCAGAGCTTCGATCGCAGCGCCGGAATGCTCGACTTCACGGCGGGGCGCGTGCTTCGCATCTTTCCCGGCCTCATCGTTTGCGTGTTCATCGCCGCCTTCGTCATCGGCCCCGCAGCAACCAGCCTGCCTCTTGCCATGTACCTGACCTCGCCGGACGTATTGAGGTACGTGTTGAGGACGGTGTCGCTTGCGACGGGTTCAGCCACGCTGCCGGGGGTTTTCGAAAGTGTGCCGGCGGCTGGTCTCGTCAACATGTCGCTGTGGACGTTGAAGTATGAGGTGATGTGCTACGCGGGGTTGGCGCTCGCCGCATGCGCCGGTCTCTTCAAAACGGCTTTGAGGCCTTATGCGATTGCGGGGCTTGCGGTTCTCGTGGCCGTTCTATTCATCGAACCGGCAAAGAGCGTCGAGCTCTACACGCCCGCCGATAACATGCGCTATTTCGCGGTGTTCTTTGCCTCAGGTGTGCTGGCCTATCTGATGCGGAGCGCGTTGGTGATCCATGGTGGCATTCTTGCCGTCCTGCTTGCGCTCTTCGTTGCGACGGCCGGAACGCCATTTGGCGTGCCCGGCGCCGCCGCATTTCTTGGCTACGCGACGCTCTACGTGGCGCGCTGGCCGCTCGGCGCGCTGCGCGATCTTTCCAATCGCTACGACATTTCGTTTGGCATTTATATTTATGCGTGCCCCATCCAGCAGCTACTGATCGGGCATTTCCCTGAAGCGAGCGCTGTGGAGCTGATCCTTCTCGCCATCGCCCTCACGGTGCCCGCCGCACTCGTGTCCTGGCTGCTCGTCGAGCGTCCCGCACTCAGGGCGCGCACGCGGGTTGCCAGCGGGCTTACCTGGCGGGTGCCATCGATGGGGCTTAGCGCAGCCAACCTTGCATCAGCTCCCCCAGCTGGCCGTTAACTTTCGGATCTTGCAAAAAAACGCGTGCCACGCGCGGTTGAGCGCTTGCAGCTTTAGAGTTCTTCGTGCTTTCATTAAAAAAGTATGAATGTGGGCGTTGGAGTTTTAAATGTTTCGCCGGTCGCTGCTGATCAATCTTGCGTTCAGCCTCGTCTCGACCCTGGCGATGATGGCGGCGATGCCGACTCCGTCGGGCCTTCTGGCCAGCGCGCGCTCCAGCTTCAGCGCTTATGCTCAAAACAGCGCCCTCCTGAGCCCGGTCGTTCACCGGATCATCAAGCCCTACTGATCGCCGAAGGCCAGCTAAGTCTGAACACGCTGCTGCAATGTCGCCCGCCCGCGCTTGAGGTTGGGATTGCGACATTTGCTTCGAGCTTCTGAAAAACGGCAGGGCAATCCCCATATCAGCAAACATGTCGCGCGCCTGAGGCCCCGCGATGCGCCTGCATTTAGCAGCGGATCGTGACTGGGGTGGCGCATTAGATTTGTTCAGGAGGTCGCAATGATGAGCTTTTGGAGGGCATCGGCCGGTGCGTTGCTGGCTTTAGGGCTGGTCATGCCGATGTCAGAAATAGCAAACAGTGCGTCTGCACGCTCGGGGCCATTCGTTGGTGTCGGCCCTAGCATGGGTGGCGGTGGCGTGCGTATGGGCGGCGGTGTGCGCAGCGGACCGTTTGTCGGCGTTGGCCCGCGCATGGGCGGCGGCGGGGCGCCGCGAATGTACAGCCCGCGCGCGTCAGGACCCAAATTCTCGGCTCCGCGCGCCAGCGCGCCGCGGTTCAACCCGGGTTATAAGGGCAAAGGCAACTGGAGCGGTAAGGGTCCTCGCGGTGGTAACTGGAGCGGTAAGGGTCCTGGTGGCAAGCACTGGAGCGGCGGCAACTGGGGTGGCAAGGGCCACCGTCATCACGGCAGGCACCGTTACTATCCACGCGGCTTCTACGGCTACGCGTTGCCTTACTATTACGACGATTTCTATTCCTACAGCTATAGCGACGGCGGTTGTGCTTGGCTGTGGCAGCGCTGGCTGGAGACGGGTAATCCCACGTGGAAGTACCGCTACTATGAGTGCATCGAGTAAAGTAGCGAGCCTCGGAGCGCTTCTTGGCCAAGCACATGTTTCTCTTGTCATCCCGGCCGCGCGCAGCGCGCGCCGGGATGACAGGGTGAAGTTGTCATTCCTGGGGGGCACTCTCGTCGTCCAACAAGTCGAGCACGAATTCCGGCGGCCGGCACAGCCGGACTTCCCTTGGTGTCACCACGATGGGGCGGTTGATGAGAATGGGGTGGGCGATCATCAAATCGATGAGTTCCGGGCCGGTCCATTTGGGATCGTCTAGGCCAAGTTCGTCGTAGGGTGTGCCTTTGCGCCGCAAAAGATCTCGCGGGGAAATGCCCATCGCCTTTATCAATTTGACCAGTTGCTCGCGCGACGGGGGGTTCTTGAGATACTCGATGACCTCGGGCTCGACGCCAGACTGACGGATCATGGCCAGTGTCTTGCGCGAGGTGCCGCAAGCCGGATTATGGTAGATCGTAATCTTCAAGTCCTGGGCCTCCTGGTGCGCCGCCATCCAAGGCGAAGTGCCAAAGACGTCGATCCAGACTGTGACGGAGACCGTATCATCCACCGTCGTGGCCGTCATGCGATCAGCATCCAGGCCGTCAACCAGGCAAGGCCTGAGATTGGCCGCCTGTCCCTTGGCACCGCACTCATCCCCGCGGGGGGCAAGATGCTCGATGCGATGTGCCGGATGCGTTAATATTAGAGATTGGCCGAGTGGTGCCGGTCTTGCCTTGCGTGCGGATTGTCACCACGTCATCGTTGCATGGTTCTTGGAACCACCTAATGGATAGTCAATGGAGGCTATCATGCCAGAGTCTCAATCGGATGATCTGGGCCGGCTCAATGAGTTGGGAAAACGTATCGGCGACAGGATTGCGGAACTGGAAAAGCAGGGCGCTCTTTTAGGCCCCGCGCGGCAGGCGGCCGCCGACTTCAAGCTGCGCCATCTTCAGATCGGCGAAGGCGCCAGGATTGCGCCGGTCCGCGAGGGTTTGAAGATCGATATCGAGACTTTGAGGCTGGCGTTCGAACGTTGGCTTGCGCGCATCGACACGGGCGCAGCGCGATAGGCCGACGCCGTGCCTGATGCCGATGCAAAGACGCGGCGTTGACCTCTTTATCAGTTGACGAATGGGAGCCGTGGCGAAGCTGCGCCGCAGCTCCCTCACTTGCTTCCTATACGTTCTGAAGAGTCTCCGGCGACGAAGCAGAGACAGCGCCGCGCCGACCCCGGGACCCAGGGCATCAGTGCGAAGCTAAAAGGCGGACTGCAACATCACGCCAGGCATTCCTCGGTCCCGGCGCTCGCTGCGCTCGGCCGGGATGACAAAGAGAGAAGTACGCTCGAGGTCTACTCACCGCCGCGCGCGATGTCTTACGAAATTTTAGGCTGTTCTCCATGTTGCGGAGAGGTTCGCCGTGACACCTTTCTCCACGAAGCGCCAATGCAAAGCCCCCCGGCGCTTGGATAGATCCTCAAAGATCAGGAGATTGCGAATATGACATACACGAACGAGCCGGCGGCGCGCGCAGGCAAGCCCCGAGCTGCCTTGGCGACGCGGCTGCTCATGGGCGTGGCCGCATGCGCCTTCATCATTGGAACGACTGCGGCTTGGGATGTGCGCGCCGAAGCAAACAAGCCATGGCCTCAGACGACGGGGCAAGCTTCGGACCTGTCGCAGAAGGCCGGTCAGGCGGCCGCGAACCTGCCCGATTTCACTTCTCTTGTGCAGGCCGTGAAGCCCGCTGTCGTGTCCGTGCGCGTGAAGGCGCCAATGGATCAGCAGATGGTGAACTTCCCCAACGGCTCTCCAAACGGCAATCCATTCGATGGCACGCCGTTCGAGAAATTCTTCAAGCAGTTCGGCGAGAACGGCAACGGTCAAGGTGATCGTGGTGGCAACGGCCCGCAGCCCAAGTTCAATCAGGGGCAGGGATCGGGCTTCTTCATCTCCAATGAAGGCTTCCTCGTCACCAACAACCACGTCGTCGACAAGGCGGTCGAGGTGGAAGTCGTTCTTGAGGACGGCACGCAGTTGCCCGCCAGCGTCGTCGGCACCGACAGCAAGACGGATCTTGCTCTCTTGAAGGTCTCGGGCCGCAACGACTTCCCCTATGTGCAGCTGGCCGACGAAACGCCTGCGATCGGTTCGTGGGTTGTTGCCATGGGCAATCCGTTCGGCTTGGGCGGCACGGTCACCGCCGGCATCGTCTCGGCTCACGGGCGCGATATCGGCAGCGGACCCTATGACGACTTCATCCAGATCGACGCGGCGGTCAATCGCGGCAATTCCGGTGGTCCGACATTCAATCTGCAGGGCAAGGTTGTCGGTGTGAACACCGCGATCTTTTCACCGACCGGCGGGTCCGTCGGCATCGCCTTCGACATTCCGGCAGCAACCGTGAAATCCGTCGTGGCCCAACTGCATGAGAAGGGGCGCGTCGAGCGGGGCTGGCTTGGCGTTCAGATCCAGCCTGTCACCAAGGAAATTGCCGATAGCCTAGGTCTCAAGGAGGCGACCGGCGCATTGATCTCCGAGCCGGTCGCGGGCGGGCCTGCGGCCAAAGCTGGCCTGAAGTCGGGCGACATCATCACGGCCGTCGACGGCGCGCCGGTAAAGGATGCGCGCGCGCTCGCCAAGATGATCGCAGGTTTCGCGCCCAACAAGGACGTATCCTTGTCCGTGATCCGCAACCAGAAGACCGAGACGATCTCCGTCTCGCTCGGCGAGTACAAGGACGAGAAGGTCGCCGAAGCGCAAAGCGATAAGGGCGAGCAAGGAGATGCCGTCAAGCTCGGCATGACCGTTGCACCTGCTGCAAGCGTCGATGGTGCAGGCGATGCCGGCCTTGCGGTGCTCAACGTCGATCCCGACGGTCAGGCAGCCGATGCCGGCATCGAGGCCGGAGACGTCATCCTGAAGATCGCCGGCAAGCCGATCTCCTCGGTGCAGGATCTCAAGCAGGCGCTGAAGGAGGCCGGGGCGAACGGCAAGAAGCACACGCTCGCGCTCGTTCAGCACGAGAACTCTCAGCGCTTCATCGCGTTGCCCGCTACCGTTGGCTAAAAAGCTAACAAACACCACGGCGGCAGTGTGCGCATGAGCGTTTGACACCACGCCGGGATCGACGAGCCCTCCGTCCGATCCCGGCGTGCGTTTTTTATGTCTGGCGCGTAACCCGTGATTGAGGGAGGGCCAAGCCGGCAAAATTTCACGCCCACACCCGCCATTATTTTTATCAGAATACTGAATAGAATTTGGCAGACGATAATTCCGCTTAACGCCTTGCGCTGGCTCAGTTCGCGCCCCGACGCCATTCAGGCGACAGATAATCGATTGAAGGCGACGGGTTGATGAAGAGGCGATTTTGAAATCGAGCCTCGCGGGCGTCACGCCTGAGGGCGGCGGGCTGCTGTGCATTTCTAGAACCGCGCCGCAAGTACGGCTGGCGTAAAGCAGCGAAGCAGCTAGTATCGACCCTGCGTGATTGTTTCATTGGGGGAGCGACGGGACCTCAGCTCGGCAAACGGCGTCGAGGGACTGCGGTCTGTAGGCCGGATTCGAACATTCGTGACCGGCCAACTTGAACTGCGCGTGTTCGGCGCGACGGACGCCGCTCTGTCAGCATCCTGGCTGCTCCAGCCGCGTTCGTTGCCCAAACTTCGAACGCCGCGGGTTGCGCAAAGCAAAGCTGAGAAGTGTCATGGAAACGACCATTGCACGAGACCCAAGGCGGCCTGCGCCAAGCTTTGCCGAGTTGTTCACGCCAAAGCTGGTGACGTTGCTGCGTGAAGGGTACACGGCGGCTGATTTCAGGGCAGATGCACTGGCGGGTTTGACGGTTGCCATTGTTGCCCTTCCGCTCTCGATGGCCATCGCCATCGGCTCGGGTCTGTCTCCAGAGAAGGGATTGTTCACCGCCATCGTGGGCGGATTCCTGATCTCCGCGCTCGGCGGAAGCCGGTTTCAGATTGGCGGGCCCGCGGGAGCGTTCATCGTTTTGATCGCCAGTATCGTGGAGCGTCACGGCTACGACGGTCTGGTGTTGGCCACGTTGATGGCAGGCTGCATGATGATTGCTGCGGGCTATCTGCGCATAGGAACCTACATCAAGTACATTCCATTTCCCGTCACAGTGGGGTTCACGGCAGGCATCGGCGTCATCATCTTCGCCAGCCAGATCAAAGACCTTCTCGGGCTCGACATGCAGCATGAGCCTGCAGCCTTTCTGCCAAAGCTCGGCGCCATCCGGGACAGCCTTGCTACGCTCAAACCTGCAACGGTTGCACTCGCGATTCTTGCCGTTGGCATCATCGTCGGTCTGCGCCGCGTCCGGCCCAAGTGGCCCGGAATGCTCATCGCCGTCGCCACCACCGCGCTGCTCAGCGCGCTCCTGCACCTCGACGTTACGACCATCGGCTCGAAATTCGGAGAAATGCCGCGCACACTGCCGCTGCCATCATGGCCGGGCTTCGATCTGGCCAAGATGCATGCCGTGTTTCCCGATGCCATCACCATTGCGCTGCTCGGCGCGATTGAAAGCCTGCTGTCGGCGGTCGTGGCCGATGGCATGTCGGGGCGCAGGCACCGTTCAAATTGCGAGCTGGTGGCGCAAGGGGCTGCCAACATCGCGTCTGTCACGTTCGGGGGCATGTGTGCGACCGGAACGATCGCCCGCACGGCTACGAACATCCGCGCCGGAGCGCACGGGCCGGTCTCGGGTATGTTGCACGCGGTCTATCTGCTCTTGTTCATGCTCGTTGCCGCACCGCTCACCGCATACGTTCCGCTCGCCAGCCTGGGTGCTGTCCTCGCGGTCGTTGCCTGGAACATGGTCGAGAAAGAGGAGTTCGCCAGTTTGCTGCGGGCATCCTGGGGTGATGCGGCCGTCCTGATGGCGACCTTTCTGCTCACCATCTTCGAAGATCTGACCACGGCCATCGCCGTCGGCGTCACTCTTGGCGCGTTCCTTTTCCTGCACAGAATGGCTGAAGCGGTGGAGGTGGAGGGAGGCGGTCAGATGATCGCCGAGGACACGGCCGACGCAACGGGTGCTGACCGCACCGCTTACACACCGCAGGCCTTCGACGGCGAGGCTATGGTGTACCGCATCAGTGGTGCGTTCTTCTTTGGAGCCACCGCAACCGTCAGTTCGGTTCTCGATCGCATGGGCACGCACCCCAAGGTCTTTGTATTGGACTTCACGGATGTGCCGCTGGTTGACACCACGGCGGCCAAGGCACTCGAAGGCTTCGTGCACAAGCTTCATAATGCCGGAACGGCCGTCTACTTTGCGGGTACCAGGCCGTCGATCCGCCGCACGCTACTGTCCGCCGGGCTGCGCAAGCCACGGGTGCACTACGCGCTGACGCCCAATGATGCGATCGAAAACTGGCGCGCCTCGACGCGTGGCGCCGTGAAATATTGAGGCAGAGCCGGGAGCACTCCGTAGCAGTTTGAGTTTTGGCCGCTGACAGTCGCCGGGCCGTCGCCAATCTCCGGCGTTGTGCTTGGAGTTTCGAAGGAGAGTCATAACATAGACGGCTGTGGGCCTTGTGCTGGCCCGGCGTGGCCTGAACATGGAAGCAGCACGCCCGGTTGCCTATTCCAATTCCATCGATGCGGCGATGAGCCATCCCAACATGCTCAAGATGACGAACGACATCAAATATGCTGATCTCAACCGCCGCGCGCTCGATGAATACGGGATCCGCGTCCAGCCCGGCTTGAATTAACTGGTAGAGAGCATAGCGAGGTTGCTGCGACATTGCTTGATGCCTGGGACAGTGGTTTCGACAATGTTCGATTTAAAGGCTCAAAACACATTCCGTTTGATGAGATCGCTCCAGGCGATCTCATCCCGCATAGATAGCGTGGCGTAGTTCCCTGGAACCGGCAGGCATGCGCATCTGTCGAGCATATCGCGCGTCACCCATAGCTTGAGGTCACGCCAGGGCCGAATGCTCTTTTGCATGCTGAACCTATCGTCCGCGAGCATCCGGGGAGATGCGGCAACGCAGAACATATAGCTTCGCGTTCGGTCCAGTGGGGAAGATGTCAGTTTAATGAGGCCGCCAATCTCAGCCCTGCATGTGGCCATGTCTTTTATCGGAAAGGCCTCGACCTCGCGCCAGCGATATCCAGGCGTAAAGCCCGTGATCGTGACCATAACAAGCGTCGCTAGGTCCATAGTGATTGCCTCGTGCGTAGTCCCCACGTATTGACCTATTTCAAATCCGCAGCGTAAATCTCAACCCAACCTGACCCGGAGCCTCCAGTCCCTCACGCCGCATACTCTCTCAAGCGTTCGACGACGAACACGACGCAAAAGAAGCCGTCGGCACGGCCGCGTGATGCCATGAGCTCGCGCTGTTAGCCATGTTGACGTGCCCGTTCGATCCTTGATGCTTATCAATTTTATGCCGGTCAGACGGGCTAACATATTCATCAAAACTTTTAATATCGGAAAGTGCTCGCGCATTGTGGCGATAATGAAAGTCAGTTTTGTGGTCGCCATTTGCTGCGGCGTGCTCTCGGAGTGCGGCTCGGCGGACGCCGCTGACAACTGCTGGTCCATGGGGGCGGGACAGTTTGCCAATGACATCGCCTTTTGTGTCAGCGCGGAGGTCCCCGCGTCGGCCCGAAATGCCTACGGGCCGAAGGGACTAGCCGATTCCAATCCTCAAACCGCCTGGTGTGCTCCGTCGGGCCTTCATGGCCCCTTCCCTTGGATCGAGATCAGGATAGATGACGGTGCCGAGTTTCGCCGCGTGCTCGTTCAGAACGGCTACGGCAAGTCGCCCGAGGTCTATCGGCAGAATAGCCGGCCAAGGACGCTTGAGATCAGCGTCGATAACGGGCCGGCGGCGCGCGTCACGCTGCCCGATTACCATGACATGGCGGCCGTGGAGCTGCCGTCCGCGGGCAAGCACCGCGCCGTACGCTTGAGCATCCTCGATGTGTATCCAGGCGAGAAGTACACGGATGTCTGCCTCGACTACGTCATGCCGGATTTCGAGTACGAGGAAAGTTTGAGCCGGCCCCCGCCTCCCGCTTCGAAAGAAGATGAGCGGGCGAAAGACAATGCCAAGCCGCCAACACCGCCAAAGCCGCTTGATGGGAAAGTTCCGTTTGGGGATCTCGGGCTACCGTCCGACAAGGACCTTGAATTGGAGCCTCGATGACAACGCACTTCGTTCACGCCTGCACGTTCGCATTCTTCGCCATGCTGATGGGGTTGCAGCCGATCAACGGGGCCCGCGCGCAAGAAGGCGCCCTCCAGATCGAGTGGCATCCCGATCCCTGTCAGGTGGTCGCGACTGCGATCAAGGCCGAGGCGGGGATCACGAAGCACGTCAAGTTCCGGGGGCACGCTCTGTCGACGCGCACTCTCTTTTACGCGGTCTGCGAGCAAGTGCGCGGCGAGATTGTCGGTCGCGTCAAAGCCCATGTGGAGAAGATGCGCAGCGGCCTTGAGGGGGAACTCCTGTCGCGGGCCGAGCCGGTCTACGACGATTTTCTCGGGTGGCTCACGGACTTCGTTTGGGGTTCCTTGCCGGAATCCGAAAGGAATCGCGTGGGAAAGGAAGAGTATCTCCGCCGGTGGCTTAACGATCCGAACGCCGAGTTCGAGCGCTTCGTAAACTACTACATGCAGGTGCATGCACCCAAGGTTGCGGGTCTTCTGGAACGGCTTGCCAACGACTCGTCGGCGGAGATCCTCGACGGACTGCAAGAGCTCTGGAAGGGTGCGGAGGAAAAGCTCAGCAAGCTTGGCCAGGCCGAGGAGGAATTGCGCAAGGCACCCAAGGCGAGCAAAGTCGAAGAGATACTCGACAAGTACGGCATCAAGGGGCCGTGGGTGGAGAAGCTGCGAAAACTGGAATCGCAGATCCGCCTGATCGACAAGACCTACAGCATCGCGGACACGGCCAAGATCCTGAACGATGCGATGACGGCGGATACCTATCCCGAGAAACTGAAAGGCGCTTTCACGCTTCTGGACAAGCTTGGCGGCGCACTGTCGTCGAGCCGGGTGCCGCCGGTCGGGCTGGTGGGCGATCTCGTGCAGGCCATGGCGGAGCTGGCGAAGGAGGCCGTCGATCGCGCCAAGGAGGTGGAAAAGCTTGTCAGGATGCGCGAGGGGATGTGCATTGGCGCCGATACCCACACGCTGCTCAATCCCCAAAATCTAGCCTTCGCGAAGGTGGCGCCGGAGGGAACCCAAGCCTGCCCAGTCGATCTTGAAGACGAGTTTCTGAAAGACGTATTCGTCCAGACCGAACCTGCGGACGCCAATCAGCTCTACTTCTGGACTGGCAAGCGCATGATCGTTGGACGCGCCGATGGTGGCGGCCTCGCGGGCGTTCAGACGGCGCGAGACTTCATGGCCGAGGTGGCCAGCATCGGGTACACGGCCTACGCCGGCAAAGAGAACAAGATCCGTGCGGTTGCCGCAGTTTACAACACGGTCTATGGCGCTGAAGACAACCTCGAGAATGTACCGGGCCTTTCGGTTCCCCGCACTGGGTTGCTTGGCCTCAGGGCGGAAGCCGACGCGGTGGTTGAGGCCATCGTCAAGCGCGTGCGCGATCTGAAAGACTTCTCCGAACCCGACCAGTTCTGCTCGGAAGCAGGCTTCAAGGATGCGCTCGAAAAGGAAACGGGACTCAGAGCGGACCTCATGCCGCTGGACGCTGAAGTCGAACAGGACCAGCAGCAGCGTAACAAGATCAAGCTGTCCTATGTCCTCGGCTTCATTCTCCTGAAGCGCGGCGATCTCCCCGAAGGAGGGGCGCGAACCGGCGCCTACTCCACTTACACCGGGATCTGGAAGAAGCTCTCAGATCTCTCCCTAGTCGTGCTCGAGGGCACTGTCGTGCGCACGGGCATGGCCGGTTCGCTTTGTCCGGAGTGTGCGGACGCGCCCGTAAGTATCAAGGTTGTCAATGGCGAGGAGTTCTCGCTCTGCCGCGTGACACGGGCAGGCGATAGCGGGACGTTCAAGGCGCGGTTGTTCACGCGTTCTCCGGACGTCTCGGCGAGCTTCACGGCGCGGATTGGAGCCCTCGAAAGCGAGGCAGTTACAGTCGGTCGAAAGCAGCTCGACCCACCCGAAAGCGGCGAGCATTTCATGAGGCGATTTGCCTTCAATCTGGGGGTCGCGGCCGATGCTGCAGAGCCCGACTGGAGCGCGGAGCTCGAGCTTCTCCGTGGGCTGCACGCGCAGGCCCAGGGCCAGTCCGAGGTATCACGCGAGGGTTGCGCCGACGCTGCCGCCGCCCTCGCAGAGATCAAGGCAATCACCGAGGAACGCGAAGCGCTGCTGCAGGCGGCACTGAAACGCCTCGGCGAAGCCCGTGCGCTACCAAGCGGCGACCTCGGTGCAAGCGCGCAGCGCAGCGCGGAAGCGCTTGCGGCGGCGAAGGCGGCCGCCGAACGGGCCGGCCAAATGAAGAAGGACGCGGAAGCCGCAGCGCTCAAAGCCTGCGATGGGGCATCAAAGCTGCGGAGCGCAAATGCGACACTCGACAATGCGGCGCGCCAGACTCTTTTAAGTACCGTGGAGACCGATGCTCGCGCCGCGACGAAGGCCGCAGGAGAAGCAGCCGTGGCGCGGCGGGCGGCAGCCACGGCACTGGAGACGGCAACGGCAATCACACAGGCAGCGGAGAAACTGCGCCAGCCGCTCATCGAGCTTGCCGCTGCGCGCCAGAAGATCAGTGCGCTCACCGAGCGCCTCACCGCGGTCCAGGAGCGCCTGAAACGCGCGCGCGCGAAGGCAGAGGGCGCGGCCGGAAAGCTGAGCGGGATTGCGACCCGCGCCAAGGGCGTTCATGGCGACATTCTAGGTAAGACCAGCCGGTCCAGCCATCCCGACGCCGCGAGCGCTGCTGCAACGGCCTCTGAACTCTTTGGAGCGATCACGGCATGGGCCGCCACTGCGCAGGCGTGCCTCGCCTCGCTCACCCAGCCGACTACAGAGAGCGGCGCAAGTCAGCAAGCTGTAGCTCGTCCCGGCGAGGTGCTCGCTGCCATCGACGCCATACTTGCCGACAAGGATCCGGCCCAGCTCGTTGGGGATCTCAGAACGGCCACTGAGAGCACTAAGGCCTACGTCGACGTTGCCGAGCTGATGGAGGAGGCTGCCCGCGCCGCAGCAGGGAACGCCGAAACGTGCAGACAGCTCGCCGAGACCGCGATGACGGCGGGCGCGAGCGATGATCTCGTTACTGCGGCTGATGCTGCGATTGGTCTGTGCGAATTCCTGAAGGCCAAGTCCGCCATCGATGCCATGCCGGCGGGTCCGCAGCGCGATGCGATCGCCGAGCGCTATCAATCGGCCGTGAGCCGAGAGCGGGCTGTGCGCGGGCTATTTGAGGAAGCGCGCGCTCTTCACGCGGCAGGCGACACGGCGGCGGCGCTCGCCAAGCTTGCAGCAGCACGGTCCCAGACCTTCTGCGACAAATACCGAATCATCATCGACGAGACTGCGGCGCGCCTGAGATCTGGATTGAAGGATGATCGGGTTTCTGCCGTGCGAGCAGCCGTCGGCAATTGCCAATTCGCCGAGGCGGAGTCGTTGATCGAGGCTTTGGCCGCCGAGAACATTCCGCAGCTGGCCAACCTTCGGGCAGAACTCCAGAGCGCCACTGGTCGTGAGCAGAGCGCCAATGGTCTTTGGCAGCAGGCAAATGCCATGCTGTCGAGCGGCCGCGCCAAGGATGCTCTCTCCCTCCTGCGGCAGGCAAAGAACACCACGCGTTGCAAGGACCTCATATCGCGGATCGACGCGGCCATTGCACGAATTTCGGCGCAGGCGGTCCAACCGGGCGCCGGAGAATCCGACGTGTCCGGTTGGCAGACGCCTTGGCGAGGGACACTCAAGACGCAAAGGATTGTCGTCAACGGGAGCCCCGCCGAGCTAACCACGCTGTTTGGCATGATGGACCGAGACTGGGCTGCCGAGAAGCAGCGTGATGCCGGAAACGACGGCACCGCTTCGGGGATCTTTAAGGGATTGAAGGCGGAAGTCGGAGATGTGGCTATCGGCGTCGTCAAGATGCTGGCAGGCGTCATGAACGATGGCATAGGCTGGGGGTTCGAGCTGCGACCTGAGGGCGGCGGCTTGCGGCTCGCCGTCGTCGGCGCGGATAATGCCGCCGTGGAGATCAACAAGAGCTTGGCCGCGCTCCCCGTATTTATCGCCGACGGCGAGCGCCAGCTCTCCATGACGCACCGCGCAGCCACCAATGGCGCCACCGCACGAGCGACGATTGTCGCCGACGAGCAATGGACGAAAGCGAGGCTGACAACAGTCATCTCCTCCGCGCCGGGTACCGGAGACGAAGCCGCGCAGCGCCTGATTCAATCGGTGGAGTTCACGTTCGCGGGAGACTTTGAGCCTGGCACGCTCAAGGCCGCTGAGATTCAGTCCGAATTGGCGGAAAAGATGGAGACCGCGCGCCGTCTTTATCTTCCGAATACCAAGCCGGCGCGATAGAAGCTCAAGCTTCAACCTCGCGCAATCTGGCGCAGCGCTATGTGGTTCAATGCGGGTTCACCCAGCCGCATCGCACGGAGCGGACATATAAGTTGGCCTCAGCGGAGGCGAGGTGGCGGATTGGCTTGATGTCCACAATCTCTGCTGGACAGTCATCTGCCACCACGCAAGTGGCGATTGCTCAGGGCCGCTATGGTTTTGCGTCGGATAGCGTCGCAACACAGAAGTCCGCTTAGGGCCAGGAGGTGACACTCACTCGGTCCTCATGGCTTGGTGGATATCGCTAACGCATTCCCCACAAATTGCCGCTGAAGCTGATGTGGTGAAGTGCTCGACCTCGAACCATTTCTTCCCGCAGAATGAGCATGTATCAGTAGAGGGAGGTTGTCCGGCACATTTGTGCTTCTCTCGGTCTTCCCATGGCAGCAGGAAAACCAGCCGGTAGTCGTCGGCGTCGCGGTGCTCTTCAAGTTCGAAACGCAAGCCATTAGCTTTGAGGTAGGACTTAAATTGTTCAGCTAACTCGGCATCTTTAAACCAAGAAAAATACCACTTGAAGCAGCCATTTCTAACAGCGTGAGCGATGGCGTTAACCTCCGACCACTGTGAATCTTCGCAAATGACCCACCCATCACTCTTAACAAGGGACCCAAGCGCCAACTGTTCTAGTCCCAAAGCAAGTTGGGACTGCATTGCTGGATTATTGAATCGAAGCGAGCGCATATTCTCAGCAAAACACTGAGGTGCGCGATCGTCAATTCCTACAACCTGCCCTTATAAGTCCGCTTGGGGTCATAAGCCGACGATTGCCACGCCTCTCGCGAATATTCGATCCAGATGAAAAACAGGGCGACTGGCAAGATGTTAAGCTGAGCGCGTTGCAACGACCGAGGACGTGCACTGCTGTCGGCATCCACAGAGCAGGACTTCCAGACGCACTTCCGGCCCACGTCAGCTCGACGAAATGCGACGTAGGCATCACCAAGGCGCCGCTCGCTCCCAGCCACCAGGATTCTTCCCAGCTGCCTGGACCTCGTGCATAACGTTGTCAGCGCGCCAAATTGACAGCGATGCCCGCTCAATAAGGATTACCCATGACCACACGCCGCGACCTCCTGACCACCGTTCCTGCAGCCGGAGCGCTTCTCGCTCTCGGTCCCGCTGCGCTCACGCGGCCCACCGTTGCACGTGCAGAGGAAACGGCGGCCCCCGGCCCGCTTTGGCGCAGCCCGTCGCTGGTCGAAGAAACTGTGACGGGCCCAAGAGGCGCGATCACCTCCCGCGACATTGGCGAGGTGAACGATCGTCTCGCCATGACGGAGAAACGCGCGATCGCGGTCGCCCCCGATATCTGGCTGCTCGCGGGATGGGGCATCGCCCATTCCATGGCCATCCGTGCGCCGGACGGCTGGATCATCGTGGATACCGGAGATTCCACAACCGCCGCGACGGAGATGCGCCGGAAGCTCGAGGAGGCCGTGGGCGGGCGGGTTCGGGTGGCGGCGATCCTGCTCACTCACTGGCACTACAGTGATGGCACTGCCGCCTGGTTGGACGACGGTGCCGAGCTCTGGGGCCACGAATGGCTGGACAGCAACCGCACGGCTGGCTCCGGCGTGGGACCCTTGGCCGGCTTCTATCAGGCGCGCGCGATCTCGCAGTTCGCCGTGTTCCATCCGGACGAGGGTCCCGATGCGTTCCCCAACAATCTCCGCTTCTGGCCCGAGAAGCTGCTGTCGGAATCGAGCTATCGCCCGCCCACCCGGCTGTTCACCAATGGCAAGGTGGAAACCCTCACCATTGCCGGTGAGGAAGTCAGGGTCATGCCCAACCGGTCGGACTCCTCTGACAGCGTGGGCTTCTATTTCCCTCGCAAGCGGCTTCTCATATCCAACTTCATGGTGCCGGGCTTCATTTTCAACATCTACAGCCTGCGCGGCGGTCCCTACCGCAACCCTGCAGGCTTTCTCGAGGACCTCCGCCACATGGAGTCCTACGACGCCGCCGTGCTGCTCGACCTGCATGCCGCCCCTGTCACCGGCGAGGAGGCAGTACGCGATGCGATCCGGCGTTCATCCGATCAGGTCCGGCTCATCCGTGACCAGTCGCTGCGAATGATCGCTCGCGGCATGGATGGACGAGCGGCGGCCGAGGCCGTCTTCATGCCACCAGCGCTGCGCAAGGGCTGGGAGGTCTACGGTCAGGTCGAAAGCCACGTTCGTCAAATCTACAGCGGCACCGTCGGCTGGTTCGGCAACGATGTCTACGACATCAACCCTCTGTCTATCGCTGAGGAGGCCCGCCAAACCATCGCACTCATGGGCGGGCCCATCGCGGTGAGGGCGGCGGCCGCCGCCGCAGCAGCGGCGGGCGACATTGCCGGCTGGCAATGGGCGCTCAAGTTGACCTCCCTGCTGCTCCAACGCGACGCGATGGATGCCGACGCTCGCAAGACCCGCGCGATCGCGGCTCGCGCGCTCGGCCAGCGCACCACCTCCTCGAACGCCCGCGGCTGGTACATCACCGAAGCACTCGAGATGGAGGGCCAGCTTCTCGCGAAGGGCAAGTCGGTGACGATTGCCCAAGTCCGGGCCATCCTTGGCACCCCGCGACGCGAAGAGCTGGCCGCCGCCGGCACGGCGGCAAACCTCGCCTTCCTGCCGGTGTTGATCGACCCGGCCAAGGCTGGCGATCGGCGTCTCGCCTTCACCCTTCAAGTCAAAGGGGACAACGCGGCATGGCGGATCGAGATGCGCAATGGCGTGATCCTCGCAGAACCAGCCGCCGAGCCCTTGCCGGATCATGTCGTGCTATCGCCGGCCGATCTGGCCGACTTCATCCTCGGACTGTCGCCGTCCGCCCCCGGCACGGTGCTCGCCGCCCTCGATGTCGGGCTCGACCGCAGCGTCTTCGTATTCATGCCAGACTCCCCGGTCGCCGAGCTGGAAGGCCATGACCAGGAGGTGCACCTCCTCGGTGAAGGCTCCCAGTAGGCCGCATCAGGCGCGTCCACGGCAGTACCTTGGTCCGCGAGTGCCTGTACCGCTCCCAAAACTACGAGGTCGAGCAAAGTTGACCGCTACCGAGCGGCGAACGGACATGAGCAACGGTGCGCTGGATAACGACCCCTTGCGCCGCGCGACTGGCACGATCGGTTCGCAGATCGCTTCTGCCATGGGAATGGTGAGCGGTAGCGGAGAGCTGGCGCCTTATTGAAGCGGAAGCGTGGATAGTTGCAGCGCACCGCCGATCGCGTTGTCGCTCCGATTGCTAAGGCGCTGGGAGTACAAGGAGCTGCGGAAGTCGTGAGACTTAAGTCCACGGGCTGACACCAAGCAAGCGTTTGGTTCGCACTTCAGCGATTGGCATGACACCGGCCCTGGAACCTAGTTGAGAGGCGCCGTTCCGGCACTTCCGGCAAAGTTTACACGGCGAAAGTGCCGATTTATTAATGAGGTCTTCGCCCGCACCCTCGTCGACGCCACATCTGGCGGAAGGAGGCACCAGGGACTAACATTGCACCGGCACCACTCGACGGGCCAGTCAGCAAAAGTGGGGCGTGAAGTGTCCGCTGCCTCGCCGCACATGTTTAAGGCGGTTGGGGTTGAGTACGTTGGCCAAAGGAGACTGCGATGAGTGAAATTGATTTGAACCTCAATGACCGCCTTCGCGATCACGCTTTTGCGGTCGAATACGTCTCCGGATTAGAGGAAGCACACCACGACAAAGACAAGAGATACGAGGCTAGACTAGCGCACATCAACGAGCTTGAGGCGAAGCTAGCGCGGATCAACCAGCTTGCTGTTTCGCTTCGCGATGGCATTGGCACAGGTCCGCATGTCAGCGGTCTCCGCACCCTCGTCCAGAACATTGTTGAGGCTTCAAGATAAGGAGCGGCCGAAGCGAGTAACGGTGGATACGCTTCTGCTATGGGAGCCGTTTGAGGCAAATTGGCATCGTGCGGCGGAGCGTCTGTAGGTTCATGCCTACCATTCACGGTTACGCGGTGGCAAACGAGGGCTGCGTGTACACAAACTGATAGATTTTATCGGTCGCGGCGTTGATGTCCTCATCCTCATAGCTGCCCGGTAGCTGGCCATGATCGAGGGCGCTGTACCTGTCAACGAAATGCAGGCGGCGCTCGCGGTGCAGATGGCGTTGACGCACTGCGCGGCTCAGACCGTCTTGCAGCGAGCGATGCGCGTCGATCAGATTCCGCAATTCGAAAGTGCTTGCGCACGTTCGCGATGCAAGCCGAGACGCTTGCCAAGCTGCAACGCGGGTGAGCAGGTCGTCAAGGTTGTGCATGTGCATCCAGGCGCACAAGCGATCGTCGGCAACGTGGTCAGAGGCGACGCTGGGAGCGGCCAAGGGGGAGGGGTGGATGATGAAAAATGGAACCAACCCCATGCAAAGGCGGAATTGCCAACCGCGAGCACTGTGCCAATGCCGCAAGTGTGGAGCGAGAACGAGGAACGGCTTGGCGTGCCAATCACCGGCGATGAAGGGTAAGCGCCGATGCCGGATGCACGGCGGTGCCGCGGGAAGCGGAGCGCCGCGAGGCAAGCGTAAAGGTGCCTTCCGCCATGGCGAGCACACGCGTGAAGCCATTGCCGAGCGGCGGATGATTTCGGCGCTGGTGGCAGAATGCCGGATACTGGCACGGATGGTGGACTGACAACTTCAAAAGTTGGTATCAGGTCCGGTTTTGCGTCGGATAGCGTCGCAACACGGAAGTCCGTTTAGGGCCCGAAGCGATCATTCTGGCTTATAATGCTTATGGTGCTGCGGGTCGTAACAATGTAATCCGTGACGCCGGGCGGTTGAAGATACAAACTCGACCAAATCGTCGGTGAACCAAGACCAACTCGCTACGAAATTCATAAATTTGCCAGTTATTTCTCCGGCAAGCGGACCTGTAGCCCATGGCGTATCGTCGGTCTCAGTCAGATCAGGATATTTGGCCAGAAGGTCTGAGACAAAACCAAGTAATCTTAGACTTGTGGTGTCTTTTGAATTTTGAGCCTTAATCAATTGTTCTCTGAAGTTCGGACTTGTTGGATCGATGTCGACTGACGGTTCCCAGCAATAAAAATGCGCGGTCATGTCTTACATCTCCAGTATCACTCTAACTCTAAACCATGAAGGTTGGGGATGGAATGCGCGACCTTGTTCAATTTCAGCAACGGGTCATTCGCAACGCCCAAGGTAGCTGCAAAGTTGACCGTTTCCGAGCAGCGAACGGACATGGGCAACGGCGCGCTGTGCGAATAGGAGAATGTGGTGCGAGGATGCGGAGCGGATCAGCGTCGCCGTATTCGACGATGTGCCACGGTCCCCCTATTCCTGAGCAGTCGGAGAGGCAGGTCATGGGCATCCGCTGCCGTGTGCCAGGGGCGCACGCAAAACCAGCCAGATCTGGTACATTGTCCCAGATAAGCCTCTTATAAAACTATCGTATATCGTTGAAATCAATGGTGCCGGCTGTAGGATTTGAACCTACGACCCCCTGATTACAAATCAGGTGCACTACCACTGTGCTAAGCCGGCATTTAAAGTCGCCTGGGGGCCATCCGGCCCGCTGCGGTTTTGCGTGTTGCTGGGGCCTGGAAACACTGTTGCGACACAGGCCGGCAAGCATCCTCGGCCGCCCAGCCTGCGGGCTTATAGCGTTATTCATGCGCGATAACCAGCCCTGAGGGCGCTGGGACGGGCGAAGAGGTCGATCACCTCAAAGCCACCGCCACGGCTCAGAGTGTGGGGACCCAAGATTCCTGAACGTGTTGAAAACGAGACCGTACCCACTGTTTCCTCAGCGAAGGTTTCCGGGCTGAGCCTAGTGATGGTGCGCAGCGTCAGCCTGCTGCCGTAGCCGCCGGTGCAGTCCTGCGCGGGACGTATCAGCCGTCCAGCGTCATCGCGCCACAGTGCGCCGGCGGGCCGCGCCGCGGCGGCATCGATGAGCACGGGGTTCAGCGGATGAGGATGCCATGGGCCGGTCAGGGTATCGGCGAAAAACAAGGATAGTCCGTCCCAACTGGAACTCTGGAAGTTTTCGCTGCCAGCTGCGATCCACCAGCGCTCGTCGTGCGCAAACAGTGTGGCGTCATGGATGCGCCCCTCTATGAGGCGTGTGATCTTTTCCCACTCGTCGGGAAAGCGCTTGGCGCGATACAGGTCCAGCCCACCGGCGGCAGACGACTCAGGCAGCATATAAATGCCGCCCTCGTGGGCGAAGACGAATGGGTAGGACAGGTGAACATCCCTCTCCAGCACCGGCGCGACAGAGGAGGGCGTGCCATCCTCAGACAGCGTGAAGTGCGAAATGATCCCCTTGCCTGTCGCCTTTGGCAATTCTTCGACGAAGACGTGCGTGATGCCCTCGTGGGCGAAGACAAAGGGATCGGCGAAGTAGCGCCGGCCACCGTCTTCAAGCGTTCGATAAGCGGTGAGGTCCAGCTCCCGGCTTTCCGGTCGCGTGGGGGCCGCCGGCGTGATCCTGCGCCAGGCGACATGCCATTTGGCTTCATTGCCCGTGAACAGTTCGCCGATGCGCGCCGCCTTTCGGGCAACGCAGCTGCGCGCGAACACCGATGCCGCGGGCAAGATGCTGGACCGCCCGGCGGGGTTTCGTTCCTGAGGCAGTTCATCTTGGGGAGCTTCACCAAGCGCGATGCGATTTGTAACGCGCACCAGCCCTTCGACAACGCGCGAGGTAATGTTGTCCATCGCATAAGCCGGCCGCCACGGCGTCTCGATGGCGGGACGTCCGAGCGCCCAGACGTGATCGCGCGTCACCGAATCCGACACGCTGAGAAAGGGCAACCTCTGTTCCAGGATAGCGTGAAACAGCGCGTAGTCCTTGAACGACCCGTCGTAAAGGGGGCGCACCACGCGACCGGGATGAGTCTTGATGGCGCTCGCTGACGACAGGTCGATCATGATGTCGTAGCCGCCGCCTGCATACTGCGGCCACGCGGCAAAGGCCTCCGGTCTCAACAGGGTGGAAAATCGATCCGTTCCCGCCCTTGCCCGCGCATGGTCGTAGTCGATAAGGACGGTGAAACTGATCGGCAGCGGCTCGGGTGTGTCTCCAAATGAGACAGCGGCCTCATGACCATTCTCCGAAAGGGCTGCCAGAAGTGCCAAGTGCCAGCGGTAAAGCCGGGCAGCGTCGAGGTGGACGCAGATTTGCATGGGCGAGGATGCGCTCCTATGTCATGCGGCGCTGGCCGGGGCGCTTTGGGGTGCGCCCGCAACGCTCGCATATTACCGGACCTGCGGCTAGAGAAGAGCGTGCCGCAATCTTCGTTCCGTCGGGCGCCGATACAAGTCAGCAGGTGACATGCTTCTGCGACAAACTCTGCTCTATCTGCCCGCGCAGGTGATTGGACCCGTCGTCCAATTCCTGTCGATCGTGCTGTGGACGTATTTTCTCGATCCCGTCGAGATGGGAACGTTCGCGCTGATCACGGCAGCGCAGGAATTTGGCTACATCGCGACCATGTTCTGGTTCACGCTCTATACGATGCGCTATTTCGACCGGAATGCCGATGCGCACGGCCAAGCCGCGTTCATGAATACGGAAGCCGGCGTCATGCTGGTTGCGGCGGTTGGCACAGCTCTTGGCGTCATGGCTTTGCCGCTGTTTATCGATGTGGCATGGTCGCCGTCCCTGGCGGCGGCAGCGCTCGGCTACTGCTTGTCGCGCACGCTCGCAACGCACCTGACCGATCGCGCGCGTACCGCGCAAGACACGCGCGTTTATACCATCATGCAGGTGAGCTGGCCCGTGCTCGGGCTGGCGCTGGGCGTGCTGTTCGTGAAGCTGTTCTCGGCGTCCGCCGCAAACGTGTTGTGGGGATACGCGCTGGCGCAGTGCCTGGCGCTGGCCGGCGTCATCGGGCGGCTGGGCCTGGGGTCCCGGCCCCACCACGTATCTGCCGACATCATCCGTACGGGGCTTCGCTACGGAATGCCCCTGGTGATCGGCGGCCTCTTTGTCTGGCTCGCCAACAACGGGCTCCGGTTCATCATCGAGCATAAGGAGGGGGCTGGTGCGGTTGGTCTCGTCACCGTTGGCTGGGGACTGGGGCTGCGGGCCGCTGCCTTCTCGGCCATGCTGGTGACCGCCGCGGCGTTCCCGCTCGCCGTGACGCGCTCTCGTGAAAACGGCATCGCGGAGGGTCAGGCGCAGCTCGTGCGCAACGGCGTCCTGCTGCTTGCCATTCTGGCACCCGCGGCGGGCGGTCTGTGGGCCATCTCAGGCCCGCTTGTCGAACGCATCGTTGCGGCTCCCTTTCGTGAGATGACAGCAGCGGTTCTCCCCTGGGCGATCCTGGCAGGAGCGGCGCGCAACCTGCGCATTCATTTCGGAGAACAGGTGTTTCTCCTGCGCGAGGAAACCAGAATTCCACTCGCCAACGATGTGTTCGACGGCCTGAGTACCATTGTAGGCGGCGCCGTTGGACTGGCGATGGGAGGCCTTCCAGGGAGCGTGGCGGGCGCGGCCTTTGGCGCAATCGCAAGTCTTCTCGTCACGCTGATGTGCGGCGCCTATATGCATCGTTTTACGCTGCCGATGGGGCATCTCGTGCGGATTGCCATTGCGACAGCCGCCATGATCGCCGCTTTGCATTTCGTGCCGATGTCGGCCACGGTGCCCTCGCTCGCGGCGGCGATCTTGACCGGCGGCATGGTCTACATGGTGGCGCTTGCCGCAGTCTATCCGGGCGAGGCCGGCAGTGTGCTGGCCAAGTTCCGGGCGTTGCGGCAGGTGTAGGAGATGCGCACTTGGCAACCTTAATGTCACCCAGGCCGTCCTCCGCGGCACTTCGCCGGACGGCTTACGTCGCGACCGGCACGATCCTGGAATAGTCTCGTTTCGGCCGCACGTCGCGGCCGGCTTATCGCGGAAGTACCCTGGCACATGCAGTATCGCCTTTGCGTCATTCATTCCTTCGATCCGCTGGGCGCGAAGGTCGGCGGGCTTGAAACCTTCGTCCGTGACATGATCGGTCATCTCCCGGATGACTTCAGCTTCCTGATGGTCGGGGTCGATGCCTCGGGCAAGCGTCCGTTGGGCAAGGTCACGCGCGAGACGTTCCGCGGCAAGCCGTTCGATTTTCTTCCCGTGCTGCACTATCCGGAAGACAAAGCGCGCGAAGCCGCCCGCAGCCTGAAAGAGTCGATCAATTTCCAGTTCATGCAAGGGCTGCTGCGCTATCTGCCGGCTGTGCGCCGCGTGTTGCGCGAATGCCCAACGAGCGTCGATCTGCAGCGCGTCGAGTTTGCGACGCTGGTCAAGGGCCTGGGTGTTCCTTTCGTCCAGATGCTCCATGGCGAGGGCGCGCCCAAGCTGCAGATGGACTCGCTGCTGAAGAGCTACCGCTACGTCCACAATATCAACGAGTGGCTGGCCGTGAAGGCTTGCGACAAGTTCATGTGCGTCAACCCGATCATCACCGAGCGCATTCGTCAGACCTACCCGGCCAACGCCGCCAAGATCGAAACGCAATCCACCTGGGTCGATACCAAGCAGTTTCATCCAACGCCGTTTCCGGCGAACGGCTTCCGCATTGCCTTTGCCGGCCGCCTCGACCTCTTCAAGGTGCCTTCCCTCATGTTCAAGACGATTGCCCGCCTGCGCGAGCGGCTGGGCGAGGGCGTCGAGTTCCATTACATGGGCACGAGCGATCCGGCGCGATTTGCCGAGTTCGAAGAGATTCGCCCGTATTCGGTCCTGCATGGATTCAAGAGCGCGCAAGGGGTCGCGGACGTTCTCTCGAATGTCCACGCGGGCATCCTGACCTCCGAGTTCGAGGGGATGCCGTTCTCCGTTCTGGAAACGCTGGGCGCCGGACGCCCCGTGTGCGCCATCCATCTGCCGCAGCTCGCCAGCGTCATCAAGGACGGCGTCTCGGGCAGGCTCGTTGCGCGCTCTAACGACCAGGACGACATGGCGGCACGTCTGGCGGATGCTTTCGTGGAGACGCATGCGGCAATTGCAGACGGCCGCCTTACGCCGGAAGGCGTTGCGCGCGAAGTCGGCGATTTCACGCCCGAGTATCAGCTTGCCCGCATCTATGAAAACCACCGCGCGCTGCAGCGCCGCCGGTTTTGTGGGAACGCCGTGGTCGCGGCTTAAGCGACCCCAACACGCCGATATCCGCAAGAAGAAGGGCTCAGCGCGCCGGCGCGGCGTCGAATGCCTCGGCAATCGCGTCCCAAGCGGGCTTGCGCTGGAAGCTCGCGTCATAAGGCAACGGCCGCGGGTTCGAACGTATCGCCATGCGGGCTTGCGTTGCGGGATCATTCATCCAGCTTGTGGCATCGCTGAGCTGCCAGGTTTCGACCACTTTCACGGCCGTCACCTTCAGTACAGCGTCGAGATAGGCACGGTACATCCGGGCCACCGCACGGTCGCGCACGGCGATGTCGCCGGGAAACGTGCTGTCATTGACGTCCAGCTCCGTGATGTGGATGTCGAAGCCGAGATCTGCGACCTCGTGGAGGAAAGCGGTGAAGACCGGAAGGTCATACGTCGCTGCAAGTTTGAGGTGGCTTTGGAAACCGATGGCGTCGATGGGCACGCCCTGATCCTTCAAACGGCGCAACAGCGCCAGCAGGCTCGTGCGGAAGGTCTCGCCGTTTTCGTCGGCCGTCTCGCACTGCGCCTCGTTGAGGACCAGAATATCCGATGGCGCGGTGGCGCGCGCGGCCTTGAACGCACGCGCGATATAGTCTTCTCCGAGCGCGCGATAGAAGGGCCCTGCGCGCAGATTGCCCGGCTTGCCATCCCACGGACCGATCGGCTCGTTGACGACATCCCAGTATCGAATCCTGCCGGCATAGCGGCGCATGATGGTCTCGATGTGCATATCGAGCAGGTCAGAGATGCCGCCCGGAGCAAGGCGATGGATCCAATCCGGCACGTCATCGTCCCAGATCAGCGTATGGGCTCTCACCGGCATCGAATGGGCGGCGGCAAATCCTATCAGGCGGTCGGCGCCATGGAAGTCGAGCGCATCCTGTTTGGGCCGCAGAGTCGAGAGCTTGAACTCAAGCTCGCTCGTCAGGATGCGGGCGTCGCGGATATAGAGCTCCTGGTAGCGCTCGCCATGATCGCGGTCGAGTTCGTGAACCGCCAGGGACGCGCCAAAGAGGATTCCCTTCGAAGCCGCGATGGCGCCCAGCCCTCGGGCGGGCGGGTTTGCCGCTTGAGCTGCGAAGGTGAGGGACGGTGCGGACGTGCCAAACACGCCGAGCGCGGCGGCGCCCGTAAGAAGGTCGCGCCGCCGTATGCTTTGATTGTCGTTGCGGGTCATGGCGCGCGTGCTGGTGCGGGCGCCGCCGCGTTGGCCTGACGATCCGTTGCGGCGAAAATCATGCGCGCGCCTGCAAGATCTTTGGCTGCAGCTTCATTCCATCGCGCGACATTGGCAAGCGCCGCAGCGGTTGTGGCCGCGCGCCATCCGGGCTGCGAGATCAAGCTCGTGATTGCGCGCGCGGCGCCTGCCGCATCCGCCGAGTTGATGAAGGTAGCCGACGTTCCCAGAACCTGCCGGAATACCGGCGCGTCAGGTGCCACAACGGCAAGTCCCGCATATTGCGCTTCGAGTAGCGGCAGGCCCAAGCCTTCGTCGTGCGAGGTGCACAGGTAGATGTCTGCCGCTTCGAGCTGTTCCTTCACGCCATCGGCGGGAAGATAGCCGTGGATCACGACACCGGGATGATCTGCGATGCGCGCAGCATTCTCACCCCAGCCGGAGCGGCCGATGATGTGGAGCTGCGCATTCTCATCCCCGGACGCGCGCAAGGTTTCCAGTATGGCGAGCGCGGCTGAATAATTCTTGCGCGGCTCGATGGTGCCAAGCGCAGCAAGGCGCAGCGGACGGGGTCGCTCAGTCCGCTCTGGGCGTCCTTGTGATGACAATAAAAAAACGTTAGCGACCGAGGGCCGATAGAGCATCACCGTTGCGCTCGGGCTGACGAACTGGCGAACCTCCTCCCGCGTCTTCTCGGAATTCACCATGAAGCGGCTCAGGTGGCGCAACGCGCAGGCAAACTGGGGTGCCATGTAGAAGCGCGCCTTGGCCGAAAGGTCGCTTTTGCGGGTGATGAGGAAAGTGTCGTGGACGTACATCCAGACACGGTGCGGTATCAGCGCGAAGACGGGAGAGGGTGGAAATCCTGGAAACACGAACTGCGCGGATGGCTTCAACAGCGCGAGCAGGGGAAGCAGAAGCTGCTGGCACAAGATCATCGACAGAACGCCGCGCGCGCGGACAGGAACGATTCTCGCGCCTGTGAAGCTGACCTGCTCGAACTGCTCGATCGAAATCCGCTCCAGCCCCGTGACGTGCCGCCCGGCATGTGTGAGATCGAGATAGACCAGCTGTCGATGTGTTGCCTTGTCCGGCATCGGCAAAACCTCGATAAAATGTTTAGGCGGCGGGACGGGTCGTGGTCGTCGTCGGGGTGCCGGGCGGGCTAACGGGCGAGGCATGTACCGCGTTGGCCTTTCCAAGAACGCTTCGGACAAGCTCCTCATAGGCGGGAACGCGCACCGCAAACGAAAAATCGTCTGCCCTGCGACGGCGCTGCGCCGGATCGCCTGGATACTCAAGCGTATCGGCAATGGCGTGCGCCAGCTGCAAATCGCTGCCAGCGGCGACGATACGGCCGAACTTGCCATGCCGCAGAATTTCCTGTGGCCCTGCGCTGGCGGTGGCGACGATGGGAAGCCCGTAGGCCATGGCTTCGACGACGACGTTGCCAAAAGGCTCGGACAGCGACGACAACACGAAGCATTTGGCCTGCGAATAAAAGCGCCAGGGCTCCTTGGAATAACCTGCGAGAGTCACACGGCTGGTAATTCCGAGATCCTTGCACAAGGCTTTGAGTCTGGCTTCTTCCGGGCCTTTTCCAAGGATGATCAGGCGTGCCGATGGCCGCTCAAGCCGTGCGAAGGCGCGCAGCAAGGTGGGAAAGTCCTTCTCCGGCACGAGACGTCCGACAGCCAGAAGCACGTCTGGACGCCCGCACAATTCTGCTTCACTCGGCACAGGGGCGGCCGCGGGAAAGAAGACAGGATTGAGGATCGTGATCGTCTTTTCAGGCCGCGCGCCCCAGCGTTTGACGAGTTGCTCGCGCAGGCCGTCGGATACGGCCACCGTGCAGTCTGCAAAGGCGCTTAGCACCGGCAAGGCGAGGTACGTCACGAAGCTCAGCAATCCCGAGCGCCACTCGCAAAAGCCATGGTAGGTGATGACGGTGCGGATGGGGGAACGCGCCAGCCACTTGGCCAGCATCAGCTTGGTGTTCGAGCCCCCGATTGCCGAGAGCGCGATATCCGGCTTTTCCTGGCGCAGGATGTCCGCTAGGCGGCGCACCGCGCGCCAGTGGCTTCGGCCGATCGTGAACAGAGGAATGGAACTGTCGAGATTCGAGCGGTTTTCGTCTGCTTCGAAATCCTGAACGAAGATAACGTCGTTGCCGCGCGCCTTGAAGGCGCTCGCAAGGCACGACCATAACCGCTCGCCACCGCCATCGACCAGGCCGTGCGTGTAAAAGAGGATCTTATTCGACATCCAGGGCCGACCTTAAACATCCGCCTTGCGGGGCGAAGCATCGAACGAAATTACAGCCAAGCGCGTTACACCTCCCTTACGCACCCGGCAGCCGTGTCGCGCGCTCGCGCAAGGGCGCCAGGAAGAGAAGATCCAAGAGCAGCCCGCCGCACTTGGCATAGCGCAGGAACAGGCGGCGCGGATTCGTGGCGAGGCGCCAGACCCATTCCAACCCGTTGTTGCGCATGGTTTGGGGCGCCCTGATCTGTGCACCCGCGATGAAATCCAACGCTGCACCAATGCAGACCAAGCCACAGGCGAGGCCCGCGGCGCGTGCGCGTTCGGCAAATATTTCCTGCTTAGGCGCGCCGAGTGCGACGAACACGAGCTTGGCGCCGGTGCGTCGGATCGTTTCGATCGCCGCATCGGCCTCGGCGCCTGTGGGATCAAAGTTTGCCGAGGGCGCAAGCGTGCCAGCGATGTCGAGATGTCCGTTGGTGCGGTCTGCCAGGTCGCGCCCTGCGCGTGCCATGACGTCCGCCGATGTGCCGAACAGGAAGATGGGGAGCCGGGCCTGCGCAGCAGCCTGCGCCAGTGGGATCACGAGATCGGCACCCGTTGTGCGCGCGATAGCAGCGTTCTGCGTGCGTGCGAGCCACGCAACTGGGGCGCCGTCGGCCGTCACGATGCCGGCGTTCGCGTAAGCGGCTCGGAAGCGCGGATTGCGGCGCAGTTTGACGAGATGATCGAGATTGAGCGTGAAGACCGTGAAAGGTTCACGCGTTTTGGCTCGATCGATCGCAGCTGCAACGGCATGCTCCATATCGGGACAGTTGATGCCATGGCCGTCGACACAGGCAAGACGAGGCAGACTAGCACAGATCATGACAAATCATCCAATGATGAAAGCGGACTATTGGTACACGCCCGATATTCTTAGACCTTGCGGGCGGACGTTGTGCCGGTATGAGCCGGCAGCGTCTTCCACGTCCGTCCATAGCAACTCTCATGCCCGCCCAGTACGCCGGTGTGGACACAACACTTCCTCGCAGCGGGACATGCAGTGCGGGCATGCGCGATGGTTAATCGGTCAAAAAGGTGTAACCGCCGGCGTGCGGTTGCGCCGTCTCAAGCGCAGCGCCGCCACGCTTGGCGTGAGCTCTGGCGGCTGGTCCCCGGCCTGTTGGCGGCGCATCAGAACAAGCAGCATCAACACGAGAATGGCGAACAGTGGAGTCTTGGCCGAAAGACTGACCGAGGTGGAGGCCACCGCAAAGAAGAACACCAAAATCCATACCGATCCGCGCCGCGTCACCCGGATGATGTCGCGGCAGAAGAACAGCAGACCGGCAAAAAATGCCAGGCCTGGGATCAGGCCGTAGCTGAGGACAAACGAAACCCAGAAGCTCTCGATGCCGAAGTCCAAACCGTAAACCGTGCGCAGTGTCGCCAGTTGATTGGCGTCGGGCGCAAGCAGCAGTTCGCTCAAGGGGATGTGCTTGAACAGCTCGAACATCTCCACACGCGTGCTGGCGCTGCCGCGATCGTCGAAGAAGCGCTCAACGAACAGATCGAAGAAACCGGCCTCGGCGAGCGTAATGAGGGTGAACGACAGAATCGGAACCGCCAGCAGTGCGAAAATGATCGTCCGGGCGTCAAAGCGCGCGCCTCGGGCAATTGCAGCCGCCTTCACGGCGGCGAGCCCGAGGAGCATCACGAGCAGCAGGACGCTGGACGCCCGGCCGCCGAACACGACCATGCCGGCCGACGCAATGACGAAGCCGCCGATGGCAAGTGGGCGCGGAAGATCGCGTGCCGCGCCGAGGGCGAGCGTCAGCAGATAGGCGCCGGTCAGGCTGGCGTTGGCGAGGGGATGGCCCAAGAGCGCGGTCGAACGCCAATCGTCGTCAATGACAAGTCCATTGGCCACAAGCGGCGTGATGCGGTCTGCGATCGCGAATTCGACAATCCCAATGCACGCGTTCACCATCATCAAGGTATGAAACAGCAGCGCGAAGCGTCGCGCGCGCTGATCGCGCAGATCCTTGAACAGGAAGAATACGACGACAGGCGCCAGGAACGTGTCGAAGAAGAAAGTGAAAGGCAGGCTCACGACGCGGATTGAATGGACGATCAACAGTCCAATCATGATGAGAAAGACGAGCGTGCCGGGATATGCTACGAGCCCGTTGAGCAGGCCCGTCAGCGGGTTGCGGACGTAAAGCGCCGACACTCCAAGAACGGCAAAGGAAAGCAACGTCGCGGGATGGACTTTCTCCAGTGGACTGCCCCCCGACTCGTCATAGTTGAGACCCAATGCGACGAGCGCCAGGGGCGAGATGACGACAAACAACACAGCCACGAGCACAAGGCCAAGCCCCGGCAGGCGGCCGTCTGGAGGAAAGTGCTGCGTTTCCGGTTGAAGGCCGCCTCTCATTGCGCTGGTCTGCTCCACTGGGCGTCCGCCAGATGCGGGTCAAGGTGGCCGTACATCAGGTCTTCATGGTGAGGATTGCGCCAGTGAGGCGGTCGCGCGCAGAGTCCAGGACTTCGAGGGTTTGCGCAATTTCACCTCGCGTCGAACCAGCGTACCGCGTGACGAGAAGCACCTCGTCGGCCGCGGGCAGCAGGCTCAATGCAGATTCGTCATCCAGCACCGCACCCGCATCGATCAGGACCAGATCGTAGCTCTGAACGAGGCTGTTCAATCCCGCAATCAGCCTGCGGCGCTGCGGGCTCTTGAGTGTCCGCAGATCGACAAAGGCAAGGGGAAGCAATGAAAGGCCCGAGCGTGAGTCCCGTTTGATAAGGCCGGCCAGGTGATCCTTGTTGTCGAGGACGACGGCTGTCTTGTGCTCCAGCGAGGAGGCAAAGATATTAGACAGATCAGGCCGGCTCGAGGTGGCGTCGATCAGGAGAATGCGTTCCCCGGAGATAGCGGCCGCATAGGCCAATGCCAGTGCTGTTGCCGAGTTGCCAGACTGCGCGGTGGGCGAAGTCAGAAACACGCAATAGGGACACCCTGGCCGCTGATGCGCCTTCACGCGGGTGAGCAGACGCAAAATGCTTTGCCGATACGGCGTGTGAGGCCCGTCATTGTAATCGGCCACCGCGGTGAGGAGATCGGAGAACTGCGCTGCCTCCACGCGCGCGGGCGCGTTACGACGCCAACGATGCCACAGAGCGCGCCGCGGGGCATTCAACATCGGGACGCTTGCGACCGTTTGAGCGGGCAGGCCGGGTGCAAGCCCTGCGGCGGTGCGCACGGTGGTGTCGAAATGATCGCTGATGAGAGCCGAGGCGAGACCCAGCCCCAGGCCTCCGATCAAACCCAGGGACAGGATCAGCCAGGTCAACGGCTTTGAAGGTTTTGCCGGCACCGAAGGCGGCGTAATGATGCGGGCATCGGGCGTCGAGACGTTCTGCTGCTCCTGGGTCTCCTTGGCGCGCGCCAGGAAGAGCTTCAGCAACTCGCGGCTGGCCGTCACTTCCTGCTCCAGTTCGCGCAGCTTGATCTGCGCGGTGTCAGTGCGGCGAACCTCCTCCTTGGCGCGCTCCAATTGAGCGGCAAGCTCACGCTCGCGGTTTTCCGCGATCTGGTGCTCGGCTTGTGCGGCGGTCGCCACGCGCTTCAGTTCGGCTTTTATTTGAGCCTTGACCTCGGCGAGCTGGGAACGGACTTCGACCAGCACCGGGTGGCGGGGTTGGAGCTGGGATGAAAGAGCGGCCTCCCGGCGCGCGACTTGAGAGTATTGCTCGCGCAGCTTCTGAATGAGACCGGAACGAACGGCATCCGGCAGGCTTTCCGCGCCCGGCTCGGTTTTCAGTGACGATAGGATCTGATCGTTGCGCGCCTTGCTTTCCGCGGCGACCGCGCGCGCGGTAATCAGCTCTGTGTTGAGTTTGGAGAGCTGCTGCTCGGTAATGATTCCGCCTTCGGACGTGAGGATCCTGTTGGCGCGCTTGAATTCGTCGGCCCGCGTCTCGGCATCCCGCACCTGCTGACGCAACTCACCAAGGCGCGCGTCGATGAGCGCGTTGGCGCGTTTGGCCTCCGTGGTCTTGGCGGCGGTCTGGTCAGCAAGATAGGCATCGACCACGGCTTGCGCGACGCGCTGGGCCATGATGGGGGAGGAGGCCGTCACGTCCACGTCGACCACATAGGTCTTTTGCGCGCGCTTGACCTTGATGCTGTCGGCAAGCGTATTGATGGCCTGGACTGTCGGATCGAGATCAGGGGCAGGCGGCCTAGCGACGATCAGCTCCTTGATGCGCGAAAGAAGACCCTGGCGCGGTTTGGGTGCGTACTCCTCGTCCTTGTCGAGTTGAAGATCTTTAACGACGCGGCCCAGGACGGCGTCCGACGTCAGAATTGAAACCTGGCTTTCGACGAGGGCGAGATCGGAGGCAACACCGCCTTGCACGATTTCTTCGGATACGATCTTACGGGCGCGCGGATCAACGAACAGCGATGCGGTGGCGGTATACATCGGCTTTGCGACCGACAGATAAGCTAGCGACAAAATAACGCCCGCCAAGGTCGCCAAGACGATGCGCCAAAGATTGCGCCTGAGAATCTGGAGCAGGCCGTCGATGTCGGTCATGCCTTCGGCGCCCGCAGGCTGAGGTGCAGACGCGATGGCGGGATGAACCAGCGGCCGTCCGAACTTCTGAAATGGAGCCGATCCCAAACGCGGAACTATTTGTACCATTCTGAACCCGCCGTCACGCAAAGACACATCTCATCGCAAGGGAGATGGCGGCCCCTGCCCCGCTTTCTGGCAGCGGAAATGCTGGACAGAATAGGGCACCGGCAAATCTGCAAGTCCTATGCCTTGCGGCTTTACATTGGTCCTGATCACCGATCACGCCCGCGCCGTTTAAACATATATATCAGTTCAGAGAAGATCCGGCCTAAGACTTGCTATAAAGACTTCGCTGAAGGATCGCGCGGTGCAAACCGCCACCCCTGAGCAAGACATGCGGGATGTCATCAAGTGTTCAGTCGCGTCATTGAGGCCGGATCCCGGCCAGTTCTTCGCCGTCACCGGTTTGGATTATCGCGGGCGGCGTTTGCAGGAAGCGTATTTCTGCTTGAGTTGATGGTTACCGTTCTTGTCGCGGTGGCGACCGGTGTCGGCTATCATCTGACCGTTTACGAAGCTGTCGGCGACATCGACAAATTCATCGGCATAGGCGCGCTGGCAGGGCTCGTCTACTGCCTTACGTTCCTCATTCAAGATGAGTACGGCGTCGAAAGCCTGCTGGAGGGGCGCCGCAGCAATGGCCGGCTGCTTCTCGTCTGGAATCTGACGTTTGCCGCGCTGGCGTTGATCGGCTTTCTCACCAAGACGACGTCGATCTTTTCGCGCGCTTGGCTCATCATCTTTTACTGCTCGGGGTTGGTGACGCTGATGGCGCTTAATGCCATCCTTCACCGCAGCATCGCCATGCTCATCGAGCGTAGGCTTATCCTGCCGCGCAGGTTGATGCTCGTTGGCGCCCCTGCCGAGGTGGCCCGTATGGAACGCGAGATCGCAGACGGCGCCGCTGGTGCCGTCGTCGTTGCCAGAATCGTGATTGCGCAGGATGCGATCGACACGGCGGATGTCGGCGACAGCCTGGAAGGCGCGGTGCGGATTGCGCGCATGGAAGGCGTCCAAGACGTTATCATCTCGGGCGGCTATCGCGGGGACTTTACTGAAAAGGCGGTTGGAGCGTTTTCCCTTCTGCCGGTTGTGATCCATCTCGGCGCGAGCGGTCTGGTGGGGCAGTTCAAGCACGCGCGGGTTTCGAGGTTCGGCCGCAGCGCCACGCTATCTTTGACGCGCGAGCCCATCCGTCCGCTTCAGGCGGCAAGCAAGCGTCTATTCGACGTGGCGATTGCATCTCTCGCGCTGATACTGCTCGCGCCGTTTCTGGGTCTCGTTGCGCTCGCCGTCAAACTCGAGAGCAAGGGCCCCGTATTCTTCCGTCAACGCCGCCGCGGCTACAACCTGGGCGAATTCCGTATGTGGAAATTTCGCACCATGACGACGCTGGATGACGGCGATACCATCCGCCAAGCCAAACAGGGCGATGACCGGGTGACCCGCGTCGGGCGCATCCTGCGCAAGTATTCGATTGATGAGCTGCCCCAGCTGATGAATGTGATCTTCGGCGACATGTCCCTTGTGGGTCCACGTCCGCACGCCGTTGCGCACGACAGGTTCTTCGAAAAGCGGATCGAGAAGTATCCGCGCCGGCTCAACGTCAAGCCGGGCATCACGGGGTGGGCCCAGGTGAACGGTTTGCGTGGTGCCACCGAGACAGATCACAGCATGCGTCAGCGCGTCGAGCACGATCTTTACTACATCGACAACTGGTCGTTGCTGTTCGACGTCTACATCATCGCTTTGACGGTGCTGTCGCGAAAGACATTCCGTAACGCTTATTGAGCCGCAGCTTCACGGCCCTTGCGTCCTGGCGGAGCCTGCCACCAATCTCAGCGCTCGCGGAAGGCGCGCGCCATCATGTCGGTAAAGGGCTTCATGAAGTACGACAGAATCGTGCGCGCGGGCGTTTCAAGATAGACCTCGGCGGGCATGCCGGGAACAAGACGGTGGTTGACCCCGAGCCGGGCCAGCTCCGCGGAGGGAACCTCAACCTCCGCCGTGAAGAACGTGCGGCCATCCTTGTCCGTCAGCTCGGCGGCCGACACGCGCCGCACCTTGCCTTCAAGCCGCGGCGTCGTATGGCTGTCGAAGGCCTGGAAGCGCACGGCTGCGGGCTGGTCCAAGTGTACCTTGTCGACATCACGGGGCTGGAAGTGCGCTGAGACAACCAGCTCGCGGCCCGTCGGCACGATCTGGAGGAGTGCGCCCCCAGGAGGCACGACGCCGCCTTCGGTATGCACGGCGAGGGCGTGGACGACGCCTGGAACCGGCGCGCGTATTTCAGTCCGCGCCAGTTTATCGGCCGCGGCTTTCTGCGTTTCGCGCTCTTCGGAGAGCTGCGTCTGCACCTTTTCAAGTTCGCCGGCAGCCTGCTGGGAATACTCCTTGTCGGCCTGCGAAAGCCGGGCCTCGGCCTCGGCGCGTGCGGACTTGAGCTTCGCAGCTTGCGAATTGAGATTGCCGACCTCACCGTCAAGGCGCGCTTCCTCACGCTGGAGCGGACCGATACGCTGCTGGTTGACGTAGCCGCGTTCGAAAAGAGGCATGACGGTTGCCAGTTCCTTGGCGTTGAGTTCGCGCTCGCGCTTGCGCGCGGCGAGTTGGCTCTGCACGCCTTTCAGTTCATTTTCGGTCTGCGTCAGCCGCTGCTTGAGCATCTTGAGCTGACCGAGGTAGGCGGCGCGCCTTGTATCGAACAGTGTCTGCTGGGCCGCAAAGATGGCCGCCACCGCAGGATCGTCGGCGGCAAGGCCCGCTGGCAGCGCAAAGCTTTCCTTACGGTCACGTTCGGCGATGAGACGCGCCTCCTGGATCGCGTGCTCTGCGACCTTTCCGGAAACGGCGCTCAGCGTTGCCTTGTATTGTGTGCCGTCAAGCTGGACCAGAAGCTGGCCTTCCTTCACCTCGTCACCGTTGCGCACAAGGATCTTTTCGACGATGCCGCCTTCCAGGTGCTGCACCGCTTTGTATTCGCCTTCGACCGAAACCGTGCCGCTGGCAACGACCGCTCCATTGATGGGCATGAACGATGCGACCGCGATCGCTGCGCAAAGAAAAGCGACGACTTTCATGCCGAAGGCAATCCACGGCTCCGTGGAATGCCAGTCGGCAGCCGCCGCAGGTTGAGCGGTACGGTTTGCGCGGCTGAACAAGGAGCGAAGCATCAGGCGGCTCCCTGCACGTTGTCTTCGTCATCGCCCGGGTCTTGAACGGGTTCTGCCGCAGGGGCCTTCTGTTGCGGCTTGCGATCAGGGGATGGCGCGGTTGAGACCGGCGGACGCGGGCCCTGGAACAGCTTCATCACTTCGGTGCGTGGACCGTATGCGCGCTGCTGGCCACGCTCAATCAGCAGCAACAGGTCGGCCTTGCCGATCGCCTGGACGCGATGGGAAACGAGAATGATCGTTTGTCCGCGCTTGCGCATGCCGTCGATGGCGGCGGAGAGCGCTTCATCGCCCGACCGGTCGAGATTGGAGTTTGGCTCGTCAAGCACGACGAGCGGCGGATTGCCGAACAGGGCGCGCGCCAAAGCGATGCGCTGGCGCTGGCCGCCGGAAAGATAAGATCCGAAGGTGCCAAGCTCCGTTTCGTATCCGCGCGGTAGCCCAAGGATCAGTTCATGCGCATGAGCCTGCTTGGCGGCCTCGATAATGTCGTCATCGCTCGCATCATCACAAAAACGCGCGATATTCTGTCTGACGGTGCCTGCAAACAGCTCCACGTTCTGCGGCAGATAGCCGATATAGCGGCCCAGGTCCTCAGGATGCCATTGATCGAGGCGCGCGCCATCGAGCAGAACGCCGCCGCTGAACGTGGGCCATAGCCCGACAATTGCGCGCACCAGCGTGGACTTGCCGGATGCGCTGGGCCCGATGATGGCGAGCATCTGGCCGGGCGAAGCGCGAAACGAAATGCCGCTCAGAATGATGTTGCGCGTTTCGGGCGCGGCAACGCGGATGTCGAGCACGTCGAGCACGCCCTTGGGCCGGGGAAGCCGGGTGCGGTCGCGCTCGGGCGGCGCATAGTGCAGAACGTCGTCGAGCTTGCTGTAGCTCTCGCGCGCTTTGATGAAGCCGCGCCAGTGGCCGATCACCTGCTCGACGGGCGCGAGCGCGCGGCCGAAGATGATGGTTGCGGCGATGATCGAGCCCGAGGTTATCTCGCCGCCCACGGCAAGCGCGGCGGCGATGGCCAGCATCATCGACTGCAGCAGCAGCCGCGTCGTCTTGGTGATGGCGGATAAGCCGCCCAATCTATCGGAAGCCAGTAACTGCCATCCAAGGCCCTCGCCATTGAGGCCTTGCCAGCGCTTGCGGTAGGACGCCAGCATGCCCATGGCGGTAATCGCCTCGGCGTTGCGCTGGCCGGTTTCCGCCATTTCCAGGCTCTTGGTGACGGCCTGCGAGGCCTGCATCAAAGGTTCGCGTCCGCTCTGCTCGCTGGCCCACGCGAGGATCAGCAGGAGTACGGTGCCGGCGAGCGCTACCACGCCGAGCGTCCAGTGCGTCATGAAGATGACGGCCAGATACACCGGCGTCCAGGGTGCGTCGAAGAAGGTGATGGGGGCTGGTCCGGAGACGAATTGGCGGAAGCTGTCCAATTCGCGCAAGGCGGGCGCGGCGGCCCCCTGCGTGGCAAGGCTCTTGCGCAGAGAGGCTTCGAAGATGCGATCGGAGAGGCGCTGGTCGATCTCCGCGCCTACGCGCGAAATGATCCGTGATCGGGCCAGCTCCAACATGCCGATGATGGCGTAGAGCCCGCAGGTGATTGCAAACAGCGTTATGAGAGTGGGATAAGAGCCTGAGCCCAGCACCCGGTCGTAAACCTGGAGCATGAAGATCGGGCCGGCGAGCATCAGGATGTTGATGATCGCGGAAAATACGAATGTCGCCTTGAGGGCGCGGCGGCTGGCGCGCAGGGCATTCTTGATTTCGCTGTCGCGGGGGCCGAGGAACCAGCGCAGGCACAATCCGAGCAAGCCCGCATTCGAACGCTCAGGCGAAAATCCTTTGATCGCTCCAGCAAAGCCGCCTTTTGCTGTTGCCGGTTTTGCATCGGCGGCGCGAGCGCGCGGGGGCGGGGTCTTGGGTCCGCTCGACAGCGCCTCCACCCACTCCGGCCGCGAAGGGGGGGCGGGTTCCGTTTGAGTGAGTGGGGCTGTCGCAAACGAAGGCGCTGACGCGGCCGATGGGGCTGGCGTCGTCGAAGTGACCGCCTCAGCGGATTGCTGCGCGAGGGCACCAGCCTGTGGCAGCGGCGCGCTCTGTCCTGTGGGCGTGGATGACGGAATGCTCTTGTTCGGGATACGGTCAGTTGCGCGATCGCCGACTGGCGTCACGGTGATGCCGGGACCTGGGTCCTGAAGAAGCTCTTCGAGACGGCGCATCGCACTTTCCATGCGTTCGCGCTCAGCCTGCTTCTTGTCCTTGATCCGATTCACGTCTGGCCTTCTGCCCGATGGATTGTCCGGCGTGGTGACGCGCGGGCGCGCCAGCCGGCCTTGGCGGTTCGGCGAATCACGCAACGTCCAGTCTTGAAGGGAGAGGGTTCAGAAGTGCTTAACCGTGTGGAGGAGGTTTTTCGCGCGCCGGGAAACGGTAATTGCACAAATTTGTTGGATGGGAGCTGCAACGTAACAGTGCTTTAGCTAATCTCGGTAATGATTAGCGCAGAGTTTACCGCACGAGTGTGTCGAGGAGTACTGAGTAATGCGTTTCAAGAGCCTTCTGGCGGCCGCCGTAGCAGCGGTCACCGTCAGCCTTGCGGCCGCAGGCCCTGCCGCCGCTTTCCACTTTGACCGGCCCGATCAGCCCGCATTTCGCCACGTCTACCTGCGCGACGGCGTAACCGACCCTTACGCTTACCGCTATGTGCCGCGCGGCTATTATCCCTATTACAACTCGGCCTACTGGCGCCCCGCCTTCATCCGCCGCGCCCATTATCGTCTGCCTAAGTATTACCAGGCGTGGGGCTCACCCAAGAGCGGCTATCACCACGTCGAGTGGCATCGCCGTCATTACGGTGGCCACCGCCGCGGCAACTGGTAAGTCGCGCGGCCGTTGCGCGGCCGCGTCTGTTTTCCGTGTTCAGGCCACATTCATGTGGTGAGCGTCACGATCAGGCTCAAGCGAAGGAACCCCCAAGGCGACTTTGCGAGCTTGCATCGTGGCGGCCCGTTTTGGCCGCACTCGGGGAGCAGACCGGAGCACACACATGGTCAAAAAACTTCAGCACGCCTTCATGGCGCTTGTAATGGCGTTTGGGTTCATGGCGTCGGCCGCACCGCAGGCCGAGGCACGGCACGGACGCGGCATCGGCCTCGGCATCGCCGCCGGAATCATTGGCCTCGGTATCCTGGGCGCGGCACGCGCACACGCGGACGACCGCTACTATTCGCGCTACGACGACGGTTGTTATTACGGCCGGCGCGAATGCCACTGGGCGGGACGCCGTTGCTTCGAGAATGAATGGGGCGATGAGGTGTGCCGCGGCGGCCGCTACGTCTGTGATCGCCCGTTGATCTGCGATTGATCGCAGATCACCTGAATTTGATGCCGAGCGCGCATTCAGCAGACAGATAAATCGAACATGCGGCCTCGGCGAGCCGCCGCATGTTCCATTCCGGCTTGCCAATCCGGTCAGCTTCGGGATTTGATGCGGGCAAGCGCGGCGGTATGCAACGCCACCGCCGCCGCGTTGGACACATTGAGACTGTCGAGCGGTCCTTGCGTCGTGATCCTTGCCAGTTGATCGCAGGTCTTGCCTGTCAATTCGCGCAGACCCTTGCCTTCCGCCCCCATGACCAGTGCGGTGGGCCGCGACCAATCCAAATCTTCGATCGCCGCCTCGGCCTCGCCGTCGAGACCGACCACGAAGAACCCGACGTCTTTCAGTTCCTCGAGCGCGCGCGATAGATTTTGAACCAGGGCGACGGGGATAAGCTCCAAAGCCCCCGATGCCGACTTTGCAAGTACGCCATTGAGCGGGGGACTGTGCCGGCGCGTCATGACCAGACCCGCCGCTCCGAAGGCGGCCGCCGAGCGCAGAATAGCGCCGACATTGTGCGGGTCGGTCACCTGGTCGAGCACGATGAGCGGGCGCCCGCCGGCATCGGCGATCAAGTCTGCAAACTCTGGCTCGGGCAGTGGCTCCGTTTCGAGCATCGCACCCTGATGGACGGTGTCCGCACCCAGGATGCGATCGAGGTCGCGGGGACTTGCGCGCTCCACGGGATGCTTCAACTCGCCCACGGCATCGACAAGACGGCGTTCGGCGTTCTCGGTGAGAACGAGGCGCTTTATCTTGCGCGCGGAGTTCTGCAAGGCTGCTTCGATAGCGTGAAGGCCGAACAGTCGCAGGGGGCCCTCGTCCTCGCGGCGGTCATCATCGTCGCGCCGGTCCGGGCGCTGGCGCTGGTCCTTGCCATGGCCGGTGCGGCTGAACTTCTTTTGCCAGCCGGGCTTGCGAGACAACGGGCGTTGCGGCGGCCGGGATGCATCTTTGCTCACGTTTGGGCTTTCGGGTGGGCGCGGATGGACGTGTGAAGGGTCGCACCAGCGCATGCATGAAAAACGCAAAGGCGGACCATGACGCTTTTCCGATTGACATGAAAGCCCCCCGCGAACATAAGGCAGGCATTGAGGCCCTGCCTTTTTACGGCGGGGTCGCTTTTGTTTGAACGCGGACGCGGGTCTGGTGAGGCTTGACCTGCCGTCTTGCGAGGTTCAAACACCGTTGGTCATGGAGGGGTGCCCGAGTGGCTAAAGGGGACGGACTGTAAATCCGTTGGCTTCGCCTACGCTGGTTCGAATCCAGCCCCCTCCACCATACAACTCATTGTTTTGCATATAAATTTCAAATTTCTCCTACCTCGAAATTCGTCCGTTGTTTTCGGCGGTTGGCGAGGGCTGCATTGGCCTGAGCCTGTCCGGAGACGCAACTCGCGCCCGTCATGCGTGATCTCAGGCCCGGCGTCTCTCGAGGCCACTTTTGGCACGGGCGTTTGGTGGCAGGGATGGGACGCTCAGGCGGGTTCGGCATGGTCGAAGCGCAGGAACCGGCGCTGGCCGGCCCAGTCGAGCGGCAGGTCCTTCGACATCCGCATCATCCGATGCGGCCAGAGGTTCGTAGGGGCGCGTCCGCCGAGGATGTCATCAACGATCGACGGCGCCAGATAGGAAAGTCGCAGCAACAGGGTCATGTGCCCCTTGCTCTTGCCAAGGCGAGCGGTGATGGCGTTCATGCTCTCATCGGTGTTGGCAAGCAGGAGGTCCTTTGTGGAGAAGGCTTCTTGCAGTAGTCGAACTAGATGCGGATTGATCGCCGCACGGTTGCGCTCGCCGATGATGAGGCGCTTGCCCTTGCCCGCCCGGCGCAGTGCGGCGGCAACCGAGAGTACAACCGTCTGCTGCGACGTGTCCGCCGTCGTGACATCGACTCCAAGCGTGTCGCCAAGACCGGCCGTGCCAATCTCGATGGCAATGCGGTCCGGCGTTAGCACGACACGAGTGATGTTCTTGTGCACCAGCGTGCGCACCTCGTCGGGTGGGAGCGACAGCCATCGGCTCGCGAGCCTCGCCGCGCGGCGCAGCGCGCGATCGAGGGGCGCGGCGCCCGGCTCGAGGGGCAGCAGCGCATCGGCAACGGCTTTCGGCTCGGACAGCAGTGACCGCAGCCGATCGAGTACGACACCTTCTACATCGCTTGCCGGGACGCGCATTGCATTCGGTCCGGTCTCACCGCGATCGAGCAGGCTGGCCGAGATGTAATAGCGATACCGCCGCCCCCGCTTGTTGGCATGCGTGGGTGTCATCCGGTTGCCGTCGCCATCGAAGATGAGACCGCAGAGCAGGCTCGGGGCCTCTGCACCGACGGAGAGGGAGCGGGCCTGCCGGTTGGCAGCAAGCTTCTCCTGCGCGATCCGCCAGAGCTCGGCATCGACAATGGCATCGTGCTGACCGGGATAGACCTTGCCCTTGAAAGCCACGTCGCCGCAGTAGAGTCGGTTCTGCAGGATTTGATAGAGAGCGCCGCGGGAGATGGGGGCGCCGCTGGAGCCTGTGCGACGCTTGCCGACGATGCCTAACCGGGTGAGCTCCGGCCCGAGCAGCCGCACCGACCCCAGCTCGGCGTAGCGCCGGAAGATCGTGCGCACGGCCTCGCCTTCAACATCGTTGATGACGAGCTTGCGGTCCCTGACGTCGTAGCCGAGAGGGACGACGCCTCCCATCCAGAGGCCCTTGGCCTTCGACGCGGCAATCTTGTCACGGATGCGCTCCCCGGTGACCTCGCGCTCGAACTGGGCGAACGACAGGAGCATATTGAGGGTCAGCCGGCCCATGGAGGTCGTGGTGTTGAAGGCTTGCGTCACCGAGACGAACGAGGCGCCGTGGGCGTCGAACACCTCGACGATCTTGGCGAAGTCGGCCAGCGAGCGCGTCAGGCGGTCGACCTTGTAGACGACCACGACGCGGACCTTGCCGGCCTCGATGTCAGCAAGCAGCCGCTTGAGGGCCGGACGTTCGAGTGTGCCGCCGGAGAGGCCGCCGTCGTCGTAGAGATCGCGCACGGGTACCCAGCCCGCATGCTTCTGGCTCGTGATGTACGCCTCGCACGCTTCTCGCTGGGCATCGAGCGAGTTGAATGCTTGCTCGAGGCCCTCCTCCGATGACTTGCGTGTATAGATGGCGCAGGCGATGCGGTTCATTCGAGGCGCTTCCGCAGGCGATGCAGACGGACAAGACAGAGGTTGACCGCAGCAATGAGGTCCTCGCAGCGCCGGCGCGCGTCATCGCGACTGGCGGTTGCCTGGGCTTCGGCGGCAAGTACGGTCGCGTCCTCCAGCGCGCCGGTGAGGTCAGCGAAGACCCTGTGCACGTAGTCGAACCGAGGATCCTTAGCCATCCGATGCTCCCGCCTTGAGGCCGAAGAAACGCGGCCCCGACCAGTGCGCTCCGGTAATTTCGCGAGCGACGACCGACAGGGACTTGTAGCGCCGGCCCCGCCACTCGACGCCCTCGGCGAGGATGATCACCGTGTGTGTCATCCCATGCCATTCGCGCACGAGCTGCGTACCGGGCTTCAGCGACACGCGCGGCGGTCGCTCCCCGCCATGGGAGGTCTCATCGCTTCCAGGCTGCAGCCTACGCAGGCTCGATCGCGACAGGCCACCGAAGGCGCGCTCTTGCAGCCTGTAGGCGATGCCCCGTCGCAGCAGGTCACGGCTGAGGCGTGCAGGAGGCGGCGTCTGATACAGACGCCGCCACGCCTCGCGCAGTTTGACGAGGCTCAGATACTCGAGCCGCGCGAGCTCGGCCGCGAGGTCGAATTTCGGTCTACTCATATCAGCGGCCGCGTCGGGTCACGATACGATAGCGGCGCGGATCGCCATTTTCCGCCGACGAGGTCAGTGTCAGCCCGAGCTTCTTCTTGACGGTTCCGGCCAGGAAGCCGCGGACACTATGCTGCTGCCAGCCCGTGGCCTCGATCAGGTCAACGATGGTTGCGCCATCGGGTCGATTGAGAAGGACGAGCACTTTCTCCTGCTTGGTCTGATGCGCGCCACGTTGTGTGGCAGGTGGCGGCGATGCGGCAACCTTGCTGGTGCGCTGTGTTTGGGTGGGGGCGCTCGGCTTTGTGCCGGCCCCGAGCGCCTGCCGGCGCTTCGGTTGAGATACGGTCTCTGTGGCTTCGGTTGGCATTGGTGTGGGCTCCATCTGGTTCGAAGCGTCGAAATTGACGCTCCCACCACCTGAAGCCCCGCAATCTGCGAGGCGAGCCATGCCGTTCAGCCGCGACCACTCCGTCGCCGGCAACAACCACAGCAATGCGTGCTTTCAAGGGGAAGTCCACTTCAATTCGACGCGGGCCATGCATAGCGACGTCTGCGATCGCACTGCAGAGGTCAGGGGTTCGATTCCCCTCGGCTCCACCAATTAAATCAGGTGCTTAGACAACTTCATCAAAATCTCGATCCTTACCGGCACACACCGGGCACACACCGAAGTGGTGATGCAGCGGGACCCGAGGTTGCGCGTCGTTACGTGTGTGCCGAAGGATTTCAGCACACGCGTTACGCATGTCATTTCACTCCATGTGCGGGCGCAGGCGCTGTCACTCGATGTCGAAGCATGCCTTTACGGTGAAGCCGGGGGCTGCTCCGCCCTTAGCGGCGAAGCCGAGGGCGTTAGAGCGGACGACGGTCTTCCCGATGCGGTAGGTCTTGGCGATGTGTGTGTGCCCGTGGACCCAGACGGGGACGTTCTCGAAGGCGGCAATCTCGTCATCAAGGCTGCTGGCATAGGCTGGATTGAGAGGACTATCCGCAAAGCGCGGATTGAGCCCTAGGCGGCTCGGCGCGTGGTGGGTGATGACGACGGTCGGCCGATGCGGTTCGGCCATCACAGTATCGCGCAAGCGCTTCCAGCCGGCATCGTGGACCCGATGCGTGTCGGCCGGCCTGAGCTTCGCCAGCTGCTCCGCCCCTCCCGCTCGGGTCTTGACGAAGAAGTATTCCCCCATGCCCTTGCGGATGGCTGTGACCTCGGCTTCGCTTTGCTTGGCGAGATCGGTCCACAGGGTCGAACCAACAAAGCGCACGCCCTCGATCTTGACGGCCTCGTCATCAAGAACCGTGACACCTGGGAGGTGTCGGCGCAGCAAATCGCCCGTGTCCTCGAACACGCCATCGTAGTGCTCGTGGTTGCCGGCAATGAGCAGGACGTGGGTGAATTTCCGAGTTGCCTCGTCGATCACGCGCATTACGCGTCCGCGTTGCTCGATAGAGTAGCGGTCTGTCCGTGTCGGGTCGAGACATCGCGCGTGGCAGAGATCTCCCGCGATGATCAGCACATCGCCCTTGAGCAAGGCCATGCCGAAGGGCTGCGCTTCCAGATGCAGATCGCTGAGGTAGTGGCAGCGCATGAACTTCGCTCCTAGCCGAATCGGAGCAATAGCTTGGCGTGGTTTAGCGAGTTTGTCGGTTAAGCGGCGTTAATAGTTCGGCGGCGCGATCCCGCTACGAATGCGTGCTCGGTGCCGAGTTCGAAAGACCTGCCCCGTGCCGACTGAGACGATGTAGGCAGGCTCATAGCGGGCTGCCGTTATCGACCAGGGAACAAGCTTGGCTTCCCGATTGTCGAGCGTGACCATGCCACCTTGGTCTTCAGCGACCAGAACAGCATGTGCTTCACCTGCTGGGCCGTTCGTAAGGACTGCCAGCCATAGTCCTTGACGCCCTGCCGCTTGAAGTTCAGCGGCTTTCGCCATTGCGTAATCCTCGCAATCCCCGCCAACGCTCCAGAAGTCGCGCGGCGCGATCCATTTTCGGTGGGGGTCTGAACGGTACGGAACCTTATTCACCTCGCTGTTCACACGACCCAAGTTGGCTGTGCTGAGGCGAGGCGTGTACGGCGCAGACATGGCGGCATCGTAGCCGTGAATGCGTTGTCTGATTGGTTCAAAGCCCTTTAGAAACTCGGCCGGCGTGGTTTTGTTTGCGCCGCAGCCCGTCAACAGAACCACTGCCGTCAAAAGCAAAGTCCGCAGCGCAGTCATCGGTTAGGTTGTTTTAGCGCTTCGAGCCAACTGCGTGCGGCGGTCTCGACTTCAAATTCGTGTTCAAGCCATCCTCGGGCTTCCGGGTAAAGCTGTTCCCGGACCACGAACTTCAATGTTTTCGGGTCCTGCCCGAGGTATTCGCAATCGAAATAACGTGACATAATGATTTTCGCGCACTTGCTCTTCCAATTTAGATACGCATCCTAATGCAGGGTATTCAGTTTTGCAAAATCTATGAATTATTGCCGATTTCCAGTTGTTGCTCCATTTACGACTCTCCCAAGGGCTTTGCTGCATCTATCGGATAGCGCCGAGACTGAGAAGTACCGCCGTATCATCGCGTCGAATCGCTGCCGTGTTTTCCCGCTGTCGAAAGCGCTGCTGACGCCGTGTGCGCCAGAGCACTATAGGCTCGACTGCATTGTTTCCTCTCTTGAAGTGTTGGACATGGGCGTCTTTGATACGTTCCCGGATTCATTGCCCAGGCTTGCATTCGGCGCGGATGTGCAGGCGGTTCGTCGCGCGGATTTGGCTGCGGGGCAGACGGATGATCTTCGGGCGCTAATCTCGATGATCTATGCTGCGTCTATACATCAACCAAGCTTCGACTTGTCTGTCTGCGAATTGGATTCCGACCTTGCCGTCGTTCGGGAGCTCAGCCTCGTCTTTTGGCGTAACAAGTTGATCCGTCTGCATGCTGCCGAGAGGAAGATTTTCTGTCTGTTGAGCATGTGGCCCGGACGCACATTCGAGTGGCCGGAAATTATTGAAATTGGCGGATGCGATCCAGCCACGGCGTACACCTGCATCGCAAGGATGCGCACAGCCCTGCGGAATGTGAACGCGGACAAAGAGTACTTTTTTACGATTGGTGGGCGAGGTGTATTCTTTGATTTGAGCTGAAATGCCGGCCTGCCGATGTTCGGGTGCTTTTCTGACGCTAAGGCAATTGTTTTATCGTGTCTTTTGTCGATGAACTCGATACTATTGGGATGCGGTGCAGGCAGGGATGCCGATGACCGTCAAGGGCGAGGGGCGAGCGGAATGCTCGCCTTTTGCTTATTCGGTTCGTGCTTTGCCCTCGGTACTCGCGTACGGTTCTCGTTGGCGGCCTTGGCTGCGAAGCGCCTCTTGCACTTGATGTCGCCAAGCCGCTCCTCGTAAGCCCGACAAACGGCGCTCATCCGCTTCTTGACTAGCCCCAGGCGCGCGACGGTTCCTGTTGTGGGATCGACGAGGCTCGCCACCAGATGCACATGCGGTCGGCCGGTGTTGGTGTGAGCCACCCAAACGCATTGATGGTGGGCGAGTCCAATATGGCGTAAGGCTTCCTGGACGCTAGCCTCGATGTGGTCCCGTGTCAGCCAAGCGAGATCGGATGAGTGCCAGCCGAGGACCGCGTGAAGCACGGGCCGCCGCGTCTTCGGTCCCTGGCGCGTGCCATTGAGGTGCAAAGCCGAATAGGTGTGGTCCATTTCACTGGCTGCTCGATCGATGGGAAGGATTAAGCCGACCGTTCCGCGCCAGCTCTCGGGGCCGGCGTCACGGAGAACGTACCGGAGCGCATTGGCGAAGCTCGCTCCCCTGCCCGTCTGCCGGCCGGCCAAATCCTCGACGAGCACGAAGACACGCGCCATCAGCCGCGCCCGATCTCCTTGGCGTAAAGCGAGCGAAGCGCATCGATCGTCATCTCCACCCGCTTCGGATCGACGGGATATCCGGCGTGTGTGGCGTGCAGGAGTTGGTTCAGAAGAACGCCGTGTCGTTTTAGTTCATGAAGAAGCTGCGGATCGGCCACGACGGCAACGCGGATCTTGGAATTGTTCATAACGCTCCTCACGAATTCGGACAAAGTCAGGCCATAGCAGGCCGCCTGTCGCCGCCAGCGGCGCAGCTCGGCGAACATGACTCTCACTTGCAGCAGGCCCAACCGCGAGCCTCTGCGGTGTCGCCTACGGGGTTCGGGGTGTCCCCGGCCAGAGCCAGTTGTCATGACAACTGGCCATCTGGCTACAGCGTGGAATTCGCGCGCGGGAAGGCTCATCTCAAACGAGGTTAACGAGTCCTTTGTCGCGGCAAAGCCAAGCTCGCGAGTTATGCGCAAGATTGTCGATCGAGCCGGATGACCGAGGTCGAAAAAGTTGCGCGTCTTCGCTTCACTCGCGACGCGGCGGGGTTTCACACCCCGCACCCCGTGGGATACTTCGACAAGGGCGATGCTTCCATTTCGGCGCGCATTTTACCTAATCGCGTATGACTGAATGTTTTCTGTGAATTGTTTTGCCGAGCGCCCTTCCCGCCGATTCTTGCCGATGGTCTGCTTTTGCCAATTTGTAGCAACCCATTTGTTGAGGCTATTTCCATGTCCCAGAATTATCCCCCGTTTGTCGTATTCCCCGATCTCAATTGCGCGATCCGCCTTCCCTCCGGTGTCGAGTATCGTGGCAAGCTTCGCCAACATCCCTCGAACGACGTCGATGGCGAGCACTGGTACGAGGGCTACGTGCGCGCCGAGCACAAGGACCATGTGACGGCTGACACCAATCTCAAGGACCGCTTCAATCGTGACGGTCTGCGCCCCGAGTACTTCCACCCGCAATCGAACGCCGAACCGCTGCGCGTGAAGCTGAACCGCATTCCGGCTGCGAAACGCACCGAGAAGAACGCGGACACGCTCGTCGGCGAGATTTGGAACCACGAAGGACTTTGGACCGTGGTCGCGAGCCCGTCAGCAAGCCCGAGCCTGCATGTCGCCGGAACGGTCGTTCCGTCACGCCATGAACTCGACCATAAGGGAAGTCGCATCCGCCAATATCATGCGGACCCGGTAGCTCAGGATAACGAGCCGACGCCGGCCCCTGCCCCGCGCAAGACCAAGGCGGGTGGAAACGCCGCTCGTCCGGCGTAACGGGGCGGTGTGTCAATTCACATAAGTCACTGGAAAACATAGGTGTTTACAAGTTCCGTTGCGTTACGTCACAATCTTCCAATGAGCAACGCAACGTTTCTAACGGCGGGCCAGGCCGCCAAACAAACTGGAGTAAGCAAGCCGACAATTTCCAGGGCTATTGCGGAAGGCCGTCTTTCGGCCTCCCGCCGCGAAGACGGCTCGTGGGGAATCGACCCTGCCGAGCTGATGAGGTGGAAAGAGAGTTACGGCCACCGTCACACCCCAACGAACCAATCCGCAACCCCGCCTGCGACGGCTGAAACGGTGCCGTTACAGGTGGAAAACGCGCGTGTAACGGCTGAGCTTGCCGGCGTTAAGGCGTTGCTCGATGCCGAGCGGCAGCGAGCGGAAACGGCCGAGCGCGATCGCGACCGTTGGCACTCGGCGTTCTTGGCGCTGCCGAGGCCCGAGGAGCCGCGCAGAGGTCTATTCGGCTGGACAAAGAAGGGGAAGGGAACAACGGCGGCGTGAAGGCGGCCGTTGCCACACGCACAGAAATCCATCACGCTTTCAGTGCCGAGTCGTCAATTCGGCCAATGTTTCGAAAAGGAATGAATTTTAGACAAACAAAAACCCGCTAGAAGCGGGCCTTTGATAACTGAGTTTCTGGATAAAAGTTCTCGCAAAACAATCATCCAGAAAATCAGATTTAATTGCAAGCAGTTTCTTGCCACGGGTATTTATTGCCCGTGTAAGGCGGTTTCTGGCGGGTTCCAAGAAAGGAACCGCTGATGATTTCCCTGCCAGATCCCCGATCGAACCCGCTGCTTGCGGGTCCGAGCCGCTTCGATGCCACGGCGCGACGCTGCCAGGCCGCTCAGATCGTCGATCACATCAACGCGTTGCAGGGCCGCGAGGCACGTCGGCAGAGCCTCTATGCGAGCATTGGGAAGGGCATCACGTTGCCGTCGCGATGGATGCGCAAGGAACCGCGTCCGTCGATCCAGTATGCCGGGCACATGGCGACAACAGCACTGCGCGACCGTCGTCTAACGCCGCAGGCCAAGGCGCTGCTCGGCGTGCTTCGGGCGCGCTGCGGCAATGGCACGCGCACGGAGGCGTGCAAGACGACGCTTGCGCAAATCATGGGCGTTTGCACGCGCTCGATCGGCCGCTATGTCGCCGATCTCGTCCGCTTCGGCTACATCGAGGCCCGGCCGCGTATCGGCGGCAGCGGTCTCTATACCGGCCTCGTGATCTCGATCACCGAAAAGGTGCTGCCGGCCTTCCGCAAGACGGCATGGCTCGCCGGGTGGCTGGCGCAGAACCTCGGGGACGGCGCAAATCGAGATAGGACAGAACTGTCCGACACAAACCATTCACAGAAAGAATCTTCAATTTTCTCTGCTGGATGGGGCAGCGGCTGACGGCATCGCGGCATTAACGCCGATCCTCAAGCCGAAAATCGACACGAAGCGAACCTTCCAAGATGGGAGCGGCGGACAGGATTGCGCCCGTCGTCGTCATGAGGTTTGCCTTCGTCATCCCCTGGAGCCGTCCATCGCTCGCTTGCCTTGCCCGACAGGGCGAGCGGGGACGGCGGAGGGGGGGGCGCTCATCCCCTGGTGAGTCTTGAGCGAGTGAACGTCCGTGCAGGATTAGGCGCGCTGACGCGCACGCGAACAGGAAGTATCGCCTTGGCGACGTGCTGTCGGGGGTTTCACACCCCCGAACCCCCGTGGGATATTTGAACAAGGGCGAGGCGATTTTTCAGAAGGGGATGGCGTCGTCAGGCTCGGGGTCGCGTCCACGCGTGTACTTTACCGGAATGCGCTGCAATCCATGCTTTTCGAGGATAAGAAGCGCCTGCTCCATGATCATGATCGGAATTGTCATGAACATGGTGTCCCGGTCGTCACGCGTCCGGAATTGAGCGGTGAAGCTCGTTGGCAGCCTCACCGTCATCCAATGCGTTTCCGGATCTATGGGCGTTGCCAATAGCTCTGCCCAAGTCAGCCCGACCCATGTGGGCGGCACCGGCTCCAGTGCCGCCGCACATTTCCAGAGAACGATCTCCTCGGGTGTGACCTTGATGTCGATGGCGCGCTGACGCGCGCGGTTCGCTGTCACGGTTTCGGCCTCAGTCATCGAGATCGGAAGGAAGGTCGGGCTGAGGGCGACTATGCACCCAGCTTTCGAACTCGACCTTCAAAAATCCGATCTTGCTCAGGCCCATCTTGCGACGACGGGGAAACGCGCCGGCACGTTCCATGCGGTAGATGTGGGTCCGGCTATAGCCGGTGAGCGAGCAGACCTCCTTCATCGACAGGAATTGGAGGTCGGAATGCGGAAGGGGTGACGGCGGGTGGCTTGGGGAATGTTGGTCCAGTCTCATGGTGTAGCGTTCCTTTGGATTGGAATGCCTACACCTCCGGCGTCACGGAACGCTGTTACAGTATGAATGATCCGAAGGTGCAGGCTCGTGGATGTCGGACGCGCGATGGCGCGATTGGGGCATCAACGAGTGTGTTTGCTGCACGTTCGTTTCATGACTGCGAGGTCCTTATTTTTGCATAAGGGTCAGCGCTTTGGGTTGGACAGTTACATAACACGGGGCTGTGGATAAGTCATCAGCGTTCGTTGTCAAAATCATGATCGCGCGGGTGTTTTTTCGCGGGTTGCGCAGGCATCGGATCGGGCACGTTGTCCGGCGTTACGGGAGGTGACACCTCGGGTTGGGGCGGCGGTTTGGGACGCTCCTTCCACTCGATGAACGGCACGCTCTCGGGTCCGTGCTGACGCCGATAATGGGCATCGATCTCGCGCCTTATGCGCTTCACATACTGAATGTCGCCTTCCAAGAGAACGGCGCGTTCGGCGCGGCGCTCGGGGATCAGGCCACGGCGCTCGTCCTCCAATTCCTGCGATGCCCGAAACCAACTGATCTCGCGATCGTTGGTGGCGTGCTGCTGTCCCTTCATCCTGTCGCGCGCGGCTTTCTGCTCCACCTTCAGGTTCTCGAAGCTGACTTCGTGCGTCCGCCAGACGCGGTCGAGGCGTTCGCGCGTTTCGACTTTCTCGACCTGCGCCATCCCCGCGCGCTCCCGGACATGCACCCGCTCGACGGCCTGAAAAAGCTTCCTCGGCGAGGCGATGAGTTTCGCCTTCTCCTTCATGGAGAGGCCCTTGCCGTTGGCCAGCCGCTCGCTGTTTACAAACACGTAAACGGCGCGTTCGAGGGGGTTATGCTGGATGCGTTCGACGTACTTCCATTCCTTCCGTTGCGCCTCGTGCAGGTCGCGCCAACGGCTCTTGAACCGGTCGCGCACGTAGTCGAGCGCGACGTGGCAGGCCTGCGTCGAACGCCTGTAGAGGTCATCCCGCTCGGCGCGATGAGCCGACCAGAGGGCGTCACGCTCGACCATGTGGGCGTGGTCGTTCTCAGCGCGGTGCCGCTTCATGCGGTTGATGACGTCGCTCTTTTCGAGGGCGCGGCGGCGGTGATGCGGCTCGGGCTTCTCGGGGCGTATCCGGTCGATGATGTCGCGCGGGCTGAGCATGGCCATGCTCTTTTCGCGTTCCTCGCTGTTGCGATTGTAGGGCGGCGGCTTGCGCGCGGCGGCGTCGCGCTCGGCCTGATACGCGGCCCGTTGCCGGTCGTGTTCGAGAGCGAGATCCCGCAGCGCATAGGCGGGATACTTGAGGGCGGCCGTCTTCCCGTTCGTCGGATTGATGGTGTTGACGACGATATGGACGTGCAGGTGGTCCTTGTCGTTGTGGGCGGCGATGACCGCCTGATGGTCTTCGAGTCCGAGCGCCTTCAGGCTCTTCAGGGCGGCGTCCATCATCTGCTGCTTCGACGGCTTGTCGTCGGGAGCCCAGGACAGCGTGAAGTGCATGACGGGGGCCTTGTTGTCCCGGCCGCGCAGATCGACGCCGTGCTCGCGCTTCAAGGCGTTGCGGCGGTCCCATGTTTCGTACATCTGCCGCCATGCGTCGCCGGGCTCAGCCGTCCCACAGTTTACGGAAAAAGCCCAATCGACTCGTTCCGCCGTCTCCTTCTGCGGGTCGTGCAGGACGTAGTTCAGGACGGCTTTGAAGCTGGTTCCGCGCTTGTGAATGCTGGGGCGCACGGCGGTCGTCCTTCATGGTTGGTTGCGGCATCGGTCGGGGCGGCAGACGAGGGGGCGGGGACTCTCGTGTCGTTGCAACCGCGCGCGTGGGAAGGGTGCGCGCGGGGCGAGCGGTAACGGGCTCTCCGATGAGCGATGCCAGACCGGACGGTAGACGGCTCGCCGTCGGTGCCGGCGTCGGAGTGACGGGTGGCGGCGACGGCGGGGAAGCTGGAATCTTGGCCGGGCCGGACAGCGGCGTCATGCGGGCCTTGAATTCCTCGATCCGGCGGCCGAAGGCATCACGGTCGCCAAGCGCCGCGAAGAGCTGCGCGACGTTCTCGATCAGCGCCGCGATGTTCGGCGGATAGCCGGCATTGGCAGCATGGGCGAGCTGGTTGATGTTGACCCCGATGCGCTTCAGTTCCGCGAGGGCTGCCGGGTCGGAGAGCGAGACGCCTGCCGCTTGCGTCGGCGGCATCTCGTTGGGCGGCGCTGCGGAGGCGCGGGAAGGGGTTGGCTTGCGCGACAGGGCCTCGGCTAGGGTCACGGCGATGAAGCCGCTCACGGACGCTCCTGCGGTCACGGCGGCCTTCTCGATAGCCTCGCGCTGCTCGATGGACACGCGCACGGCCACGACACTGGTCTTCGGCTTCTTGCTGCTCACGGGCGGACCTCGATTGCGTTCGGTTCGAGAGGTTCCGCGAGAATGGAATGGTCGGCTCCGGCGGCTATTTCCGGAAGGTGCCGGAATTGAAAACAGCGTCAGCGTTTACAATTCCACTACTAGCTATGCGCGCCGCAGGCAGTAGTTTCCCTAACGCCGCTTTCATCGCTTTTGCTGCTGCTTCGCTCCGCTCTCTCCGTTACTCGCGTTCCGTGTGTTTGGTGTGTGCGCTTACGCTGCGCAATACTTGTAACGCGCCGTAACCTGCGCTCCGTGAGATGGCGGGGTGTGTCGAGCTGTAACGCGCGTTCCGATGGGCAACGCAGAATTATTTTCGTGAAACGGTGCGGGCGAGGGTGCGGACAGCAAGAAGCCCCCGAAGTCGGGGGCTCCGTGTTGAGGGATAGGGGACGGCTTGTGTCAGTAGTCGATGCGCTGACCGTCGCGGAACTCTCGGTCTAGAAGGTCTATGACCTCCTTGGGGAGGTACTTGCGAGGCTCGTCATATCCGCGCGTCACGGTGTCGGGGATGAGGGCCACGCCGTCGCGGTTGATGTCCGTGATGATGGCGTTGTGAAGTCCCCATTGGGTGACGGTCACGGTGTAACCCCGCGCGCGCAGGGTGTCGGCCACGGCCTCGGTCATGACGAGGCCGTCCCCGTCTTGAAATCCGAACTTGTCGAATGCCTCCTCCCATGACCAGCAATGCGCGTGCCCGCAGGTGGGGCAGTTGGTGCGGACGTTGCTCATGACTGCACCTCTGCGCCGTCTTGGGCCTCGTCGAGGTCGGATGCGTGGACCCATGTCGAGCCGAGCGGGTCGCCTTCGCGGGACGGGTTGTAGACATCGACGACGATGCCCTCGGGCGAGGCGTTGATGACGATGCTCGCGCGTTGGGCCACGTCGATGGTGAGGTAGCCGTCGCCGCTCTCATCGGCATCGAGCGCGAAGGGCGGGGCGAGTGCGGGGAAGGTCTGGGCTGCCTCTTGGGCGACCGTGCCGATTGCTTTCAGTTCCGCCTCGATGGCGAGAACGTGGCTGTAAACATGCTCGTTTACATCGTCGGGGTAGGTGTCGGGGTCGTAGTGGTCGGCTTCGCTGTCGTGCAAGTAATCGAGGATGGCGCGGAGATGTATTCGGCCGACTGAGAGCGTGTCGCTACGGGTGGGTGTTGCGTCGGTCGACTCGACGATGAGCCGTTCGGAGCCGTCGAGGGTGACATAGTCGGGCGCGTCTTGACGTTCGAAGGCGCGAACGGGCTCGGCGGTTGCGGCGGCGATGTCGCGCGCGAGCGTGCGAAGGATGGTCAGGAAGTCCTCGGGGTTCATCAGGTTGTCGGTGTTGTTGAGGGTGCCAAGGACGGCGAAGTCGCCGTCTTCGCGTTCGATGCCGACGGAGGCGCATAGCGCAGGCTGCCCCTCGCTAGGGAAGCGGGGGAAGGGCTGTTGGGCTGCGCGGCCGACGCTGACGGCGGCAAGCTCGGGTGCGTCGGGGAGATAGGCGGGGGAGTTGGCGAGCAGGGATTCGAGGCTCGCGAATTCGCGGCTGATGTCGCCCTCCCAATTGGTCCAGTAGCGGACGCGCCCGTCGGGCAGAACCCTGCAATGAGCGGTCTTGTTGGACCAGTAGTAATGGACGGTTTGCGCCAAGAGGTGCTTGGCGAATTCGGGAATCGTAACGGTCATTGAAAATGCTCCTTGGTTGAAAATGTTTACGGGAATGGATGGGGTGGAATGCCGCTTGCCTGTGCGCTGTAAACAGGCGGCATCCCTCGTGTTTACGGGCCTCGGTCAATACTCCGAGGGGACGTGGAAGGTGTTGTTGACGAGGAAGAACTTCCATTCGCCTTCGGGGCAGTCGGTCCATTCGATGTCCCGTGTCCAGAAGACTCGGCCGTTGCCGTCATCGGCGGAGATGAGGGCTTTCGAGCCCGTGACGGCGAGGGTCACGACGATGAACTCCTCGCGCTTCTGGAAGGGCAGGACTTCGGTCGCGACGATATCGAGGAACCAATAGGCTCCTGCCATGTCGGCGAAGAGCTTCGGGCCGTCGGTGTAGAGGCAAGCCCGCGCGAGCGGGTGCCTGTACCAGTGTTCGCTGCCCGTGCACTGCGCGAGGGCTTGGCGGATGTCGTTCGGTGATGCTTTGGTGTTGGTGGTCATTGTGATTGCCTTTCCTAGTTGAACAAGTTTGTGCGCGCACAAACTTGGCTAGCCACGCGGCAATGAGCGGGGGGACGTGTCAGAGGCTCCCGAAGTTGGCTACGCCAACTTTTTTGGGGGGACCGCGCCGAGCGAAGCGAAGGCGTGGGGGAGCCAAAACCCCGAAGGGGCGGATGCCTTGACACGGATGGGGCCGCAGGCCCCCGAAGACGGTTCGGGAACAAGCGCGGTTTCGACTCCATGGCGGCAGCATTTGAAGCTGGCCGTGTTGAGCGCTAGGGATCGAAGCCCGAAGGGCCGAGACCCGCCGCGAGTCCCGACGAGGGCGGGGCTCGGTTCACGAGAGCCCGACGGCCGCAACGCGGCCGGTGCGCCCATCCTTCCAGTCTGTCCCGATGCCGAGAACGAACGACCTCAAGGCAAAGGGGGCAAGCGGCACCTATGGGCAAAGGTCTGAGGAATTTTTTTGACTGTAACCTCCCGCACCGTCGTGACGCATTGGGCTCCGAGGTGTCTTTCGCTGTCCGTGTTCAGGAACGGGCTTCACTCCTAAGTCTGCCCGAGGCTGACTGAGAGGAGCGCACAACCGATGAGCAACCGGAAGTTCCCGCCAAGAGGGTCGGGCGCAAAGAACGTGCTCGAAGCGCCCCCGTCGCAAGCCTGGGTGCATCCTGACCAACTGGGACCGCACTGGGATTGGCAACCGGGGCGCGTTCTGCTCGGGAAGTGGCAGGGACGGCTCATCGGCCGCGACGACGACCGCCATATCGTGACGCTCGCGGGCAACCGCGCGGGGAAGACGCAGACGGCGCTCATTCCCAATCTGCTGCGGTATCCCGGCTCGGTGGTCGTGCTCGACCCCAAGGGCGAACTTACCAAGGCGACGGCGGCCACGCGCAAGCGGATGGGTCATCGCACCTGCGTGTTCGATCCGTTTGGCGTCACGGGCATGCCGTCGGCCTCCTACAATCCGTTTTCGGAGCTGGAAGGAACCAACCCGCAATATATCGCGGCGGACATCGCCCAGGCCGTCGACGCCATCGTCATCAACAATGCCAAGGACCCGCATTGGACGGACGCGGCCAAGAACCTGCTGCGCGGGGCTGCGCTCCACATCCTGCACACGACGAAGACGCCGCCGACGCTGCGGCAACTGCGCCGCCTCATCAATGGCACGTCCGAGGATCTGCAAAAGCTGTTCGAGGCGATGCGCAAGTCGCCGATCGAGTCCGTGGCCAACACGGGCGCGGCCTTCAAGGGCAAGCTGGAGTTGAGCCCGCGCGAGCTTCAGAGCATCCTTTCGACGGCGCAGGAGCAGACGGCATCGTTCGACGACGTGGCGCACGTGACCGACAGCTCCGACCTCAAGCTCACCGACCTCCGCCAAGGCAACATGACGATCTATCTGGTGCTGCCGGGCCTGCGCATGGGCACGCACTATCGTTGGCTGCGCCTCATGATCCAGCAGGCGCTCGCGGCGATGGAGCGGGCTCCCGTGCCGCGCGGCAAGCTGCCGGTGTGGTTCGTGCTCGAAGAGTTTCCGACGCTCGGGCACATGCGCTCGATTGAGACGGCGGCGGGCCTCATGGCGGGCTACGGCGTCAAGCTGTGGGCGGTGTTGCAAGACCTGACGCAGCTCCAGACCCATTATCAGAAGTCCTGGGAAACCTTCCTCGGCAATGCCGGCGTGCTCCAGGCCTTCGGCAACGCCGACACGACCACGACCGAATATCTCTCGAAGCGCCTCGGCATGACGCAGGTCATCGAACGGCAGGAGGTGCGCGTGTCGGGCTCGGCGATGGCACATGGCGATCTCGGCCGCCGCGAAAACCTGCGCGCGGTGCGGCTGCTCGAAGCCAACGAAATCACGGAATGGTTCGCGCGTGAGACGGGCCGCCAACTGCTCATCACGGCAGGCGGGCGGCCGATTTATCTGGAACGGCTCGACATCGAAAGGAGGGCATCATGATTTTTCATGGGGAGTTGATCAAGCTCTACAAGAGCGACGGCGAGACGCTGTGCGGCTATGGCGTCGAATGGACCGAGGCGCGTCCGCTTCAGGAGAAGCTGCTGTGGGTGGTCGCCGTGGCCTTCCTGATCGTGGGCGGGTTCACGGCCCTGATGGCCGTCGCTGCGATGGCGACGCCCGGAAGCCCGTTCCGAATTCCGTTGGCCGTCATGGCCGCATCGTCGTTTGGCTTGTTCTGGATGATCGGCCGCGCCGCCGCGCGTCTGCCCGGCACGCCTAAGGTCATCGAGTTCCACGAGGACGGCCGCATCTGGGACTCGAAGGATGGGGAATGGAAGATGCGCAGCGACAACATCCGCAGCATCGAAGCGCTCGAAGTGAAGCCGAAGCGCAAGCCAGAGGATTCCGACTACACCCACGGCGTCCGGCTGATCACGCGGAGGGGCAGGATATTCCGCATCGCGCAGAATCTCGAACCCGACGATTCCGTGACGCTCGCCGTGCTGCTGAACGAGGCCATCGAGGGCACGCGCTACGTGCCGGCCGTCACGACGAGCGCGCAGTCGCCGGGCATGGTGTGGTGATCATGGCGACTTGGTGGCGATCCTGTCCGTTCCGCGCCACAAAATGCCGGTAACGGGTTCGGCTCGTAAGCAAGTCGGGCCGAACCATGCTGACGCGTCGAATATTCACGGCTCTCGGAGCCGCTTTCGCACTCACTGCAGCCTGTCGTCCGTCATGGGGCGCGCGGTCCGCTTCGGTCGTTGACGACGATACCGTATCGCCGGGCCTCTCTGCGCTTGCCGACCGATGGGAGGCAGCTGGTCGGGAATTCGAGCGCTGCCGACACGCGGCGTTCTACATCGACATGCCGTCCGGTGTCAGGCGCGGCTATCTGATGGACGAGCCGCTGCTTGTGGCACTGCGGGAAGCCACCGGCGTCATGTACGAGGCCGCAACTAAGGTCTTTCAGGAGCCTTCGCGGACGCCTGCCGATGTCCTCCTCAAGTACCACGTCATGGATGATGCCCTGAACTGGCGGTTCGGCGGAAACAGCGACGCGGTCATCGTGGCGGGCGGCGCTACATGGCATGTCATCGTCGCGCGCGAAGCACAGGCATTCGGCCTCAACCTCAATCCCTTCTGGCTGTGGGAAGCGTCACCCCATGCCACGATCGACGGCGACCGGAATTCACCGAAATGGGCTGCGCTCTCCCGTTGGCGGACGGCGCAATACGGGGCGCGAGTATGAGCCTGCGGATTGATCGTCGCCACGTTCTGGCAGGGGTTGCCGCGACCGCCGTCGCGCCGTCGTACGCACTTTCTGTGGCGGGATCAGCAGAAATCTCATCCGCGATGCACGTGGGCCTCGGAGAATTCCTGGAAGCCAACTGCCGGTATCATCGGGCTTATCGCGCCCTGCCGACCGCACGAATGGCTGTCACGCCACCTGCGCTGCGTGACCAATGGATGTCGGCGAATGTGAACCTCCGCCGCGCCGTGGAGGCGGTGATCAGTGTGCGCAGCAGCTCGGCCGAGGATGTCCGCACCAAGATGCAGGTGGTCGGTGTGTTCTTCATGAAGGAATGCCCGCCCGAGTCCTATTGGGCATTGTCCGAGGCGATCCGATGGAACACGGTGATTGATCGGGAGGCGGCGGTATTCGGGGTGGCAAGACCGATTGCCAATCCCGTGTTCTCGTAGAGGGAGGGACAATGGGCAAGAAGAACAGCGGCAAAATCCGTGTAGCGAAGAAGCCCGGCCGTCACACGGCGGGCCGCATGAAGGTGTCGCGGCGCAAGCTGCTTGCGATGGGGGCGGGCACAATCGCCGCCTCGGCGTTGCCGACCGTACCCGTCACAGCCTCGCCATTGAAGCCGACTGCGGCCGAAACGATCGCGGCTCTCCAAGCGCTGCCGTTCAAGAAGCGGTTTGAGCACGCGGTCGGGCTCTACAAGGCATGGCGGAGTACCAAGACAGCGAGTGACGCGTCGTTTCGAACGCTCATGGGGTCGCCGCTCTTTCCGACGAGCCGACGGCGCGCGCTGCGTGAACGTTCCGACGCTCTATATCTCGATGCCTTCGACCTCGACGTGAAGCTCTCCCATGCCTTCGGGCTGGCGCTGTTCGCCAAGGACATGACGGCGGAGGATGAGCGCATTGTGGAGACGGTGCTCATTCCAATGCAAGCGGACTTTTGCAGGAAGACGCCGGAATCAAAGTTGAAGGATTGGCGCGAGTACCGCGCCCGTAAGAGCCATGCGGGGTAGGGGCGGGGATCTGGGTGCGCAGCGGCTATGCGATGCGCGGTCCCCGACTGTTTGGGATTACGTCATGAAGGTAACGCGACGGGATTTCGTCGTCGGAGCCGTAGCGGCCTCGACGATGCCGATGACTGCGGTGCAGAGCTTGGCCGCAAGCGATGGGCTGCAACCTCCGGCCATCGAGATCGAGCAGGACCTTGCAGAACTGCATGCTCTTCGAAGAAAGGCCAGGTGGGCGTTCGTTTCGGCGGATGACATCGGAGGAGCTATCCGCCTGCGCCGCGAAGCGCTGCGGCGGCTGGAGCAATCTCTAAGCCATTCAGCGCGGACCGAGGCGGAACGCGATCTATTCCGCGAGGCGGGCGCATTCCTGTCCGAACTTGAGGATGAGTTCATTATCGTTACGTGGGATCGGGGGGCTAAAGCCCGGCTCGCTGAATTGCGCGAGTGGGCCGAAGCCGGTGGGCAAGGGCAGTGGCTGACATCGAAGGAGTGCCCGTCCATCGGTCCTGACGACATCAGGATTCCGCACAATGCGTCGCTGTACAGCGCGGTACTCCTCCTGCGGCGGTATCACAACAAAGCGGCTGCTCATTTCGGGGTGACGGGTGACGCCCGCGCTATCGTCGAAGTGAGGCGGACGGCGTGTCAGGCAACAGGCTTTCATCTCGGCCTCAGCTACGACCGGTGGCGGTCAAAGAAGCCCTACGCCGAGGCGGCGGCGTTCTTCTGGAAGCTCGGAAGTGAGCAACCACAAGTGCCGTGGGAGCGTCACTACCTCGAACGCATGGCGACGCTCATGGCTTGGGCTGAAGGATGCGGGCAGGACCCGGCGTACTCTGTAGACGAGGACTGCGATCAACGCGTCCGGGCCAAGCAGATACTCGGACAGTTACTCCCGACCTGATCGCGCGCACCTGATTTCCATAGGTTGGTGCGCAATTCAGGATATTCGCGCCACGTCGCGACCTCGAACAAAATCAGCCTGTTAGTAAGTTGCGAAAGTGCGGTGCGAATCTGCGCGCGAACATGTAGCCTCATGTGATGCTCATTGGCTACGCACGGGTCTCGACGATCCACCAAAACCTCGACCGCCAGCTTGGCGCACTTCGTGCGGCGGGCTGCGAGGTTGTGTTTGCCGAGAAGGCGTCCGGCAGGGACGTGAAGGGGCGGCCTGAGCTTGAGCGCGCCATCGATGCGCTCGGGCACGGTGACGTGTTGGTGCTGGCTGAATGGGACCGCGCAACGCGGTCCATGTTCGACGGCATCACCATCATGCAGAGGGTTCACGCACGCGGCGCGGCGATCCGAGTGCTCGACAAGCCGCACCTCGATCTGACGACCAAGATTGGGCAGGGCTTCCTTGCCTTCTTGTCGGCGCTTGCCGAGGACGAGCGGGAGCGGATCGTGAAGCGCGCTGCCGACGGTCGGCGCGCTGCCGCAGGTGGTGGCATCAAGTTCGGTCGGAAGCCGAAGCTGAACGAGACACAGCAGGCAACCGCGCGCCGTTTGCTGCGCGAAGGAGCGCCCCTGCGGACCGTTGCCCGAGAAATGAACGTGCATCACTCGACCATTTCGAGGCTGCGATAATGAGTGCGAGGATGGTCGGATACACCCCATACCACAGCCAGTTCTTGGCTCATCGGCTGACACTGGCGGGTACAGGCGAGGAGTCGTTCGCTCGGTCGCTCTCGGCTGCGAAGGTCGAGATGAAGCCGCATCAGGTTGACGCTGCGCTGTTCGCGTTGCAATCGCCTCTGGCGAAGGGTGCGATCCTCGCTGACGAGGTCGGCCTCGGAAAAACAATCGAGGCAGGGCTCGTCATTGCGCAACGGTGGGCTGAGCGCCGCCGGCGCATTCTCCTGATCGTGCCTGCCTCGCTGCGCAAGCAGTGGGCGCAGGAGTTGCGGACCAAGTTTTCGATTCCGAGCGTCATCCTTGATGCCAAGGTCGTCAAGGACCAGAAGCGAGTGGACAAGGCGGCGAAGCCCTTTGACCGCACCGACGCAGTCGTCATCGTCTCCTATGAGTTCGCCGATAAGCAGATCGACACCGTAGGCACGATCGGATGGGACCTCGTTGTCTTCGACGAAGCTCATCGCCTGCGCAACGTGCATAGGAAGACGGGTTCGGCCCGAGCTAAGAACCTCAAGCGGGCGCTTGGCGGCGAGAACGGTCCGTTCCGCGTTCTTCTGACCGCAACCCCGTTGCAGAATTCGCTCATGGAGCTGTATGGGCTCGTGTCGATTGTCGACGAGCACGTCTTCGGAGACGAAGCGGCATTCAAGGCGAACTACGTCGGCCGAAGCGCGGGCACGTCGGGTCTTCTGATGCTGCGCGAGCGGTTGCGTCCGGTCGTGCGGCGCACGTTGCGCCAGACAGTCAAGGATGCCGGGCACATCGCGTACACCGAACGCAATCTGCACCTCGAGCACTTCGAGCCTGCCGACAAGGAGCACGAACTCTATCTCGGGGTTTCAGCCTTTCTTCAACGGCAGGACACCATTCTCTTTGGCGAGCGTAACAATCCGCTCGTCCTGATGGGCTATCAGAAGATTCTTGGATCATCGACCTACGCCATCGCGCAGACTCTCACGTCCTCGATTGCCACGCTGAAGCGCCGGCACCGTGCGTCACTCACGGACGTTGCCGACATCGAGACGGAAGACGAGTGGTCGGAGGATGCGGACGACGAGGCCGACGAGGAGGTCGAGGTCGATCCGGCGAAGCTCAAGGCAGAAATCGAACTGCTGACGACGCTGCGCGATCTCGCGAGTTCCATCGGGCCGAACGCCAAGGGCGAGAAGCTGGTCAACGTACTGCCCGGCATTCTCGACAAGATCGTCAACGAGAAGGGCGGCGCGCGCAAAGCCGTCATTTTCACAGAATCGGTGCGGACGCAGAAGTATCTGCGCGATTTGCTGGACGCCAACGGTTTCAGGGGAAAGATCGCGCTTCTCAACGGCTCGAACAATGATCCCGAGAGCCGCGCCATCTATGAGGACTGGCGTCGCAAGCATGCTGGCACCGACATGGTATCCGGCTCCAAGAGCGCGGACATGAAGAAGGCGATCACTGACGCCTTCGAGCACGACAAGACGATTTTGATCGCGACTGAGTCGGGCGCCGAGGGCATCAACCTTCAGTTCTGCTCGCTCGTCATCAACTTCGACCTTCCCTGGAATCCGCAGCGCGTCGAGCAACGGATCGGCCGTTGTCACCGCTTTGGTCAGAAGATCGACGTGACCGTCGTTAATCTTCTCAACCTGAAGAACAGGGCAGAAGAGCGCATTCACGAGCTACTCAACACAAAGTTCCGCCTGTTCCAAGGCGTGTTCGGTGCGTCGGATCAAGTGCTCGGCGTGATCGGTGACGGCATCGACTTCGAGGCCCGCGTGCTGTGTATCGTCGGCAAGGCTCGGCCCGCCCATGAGGTGGAGGCCGAGTTCGACAAGCTGCAAGCCGAATTGGACGCGAGCATCAAAGCCGATATGCAGGCCGCACGGCAAACGGCCATCGACAACCTCGATACGTCGGTTGTGCAGAAGCTCAAAGACCGCGACGGTGTCATCAAAGGCGTGCTCGATGAGTTCGATCGCGCGTTGCTGACGCTTGTTCGCGCGGAGCGACCAGATGCCAAATTTCACGACGGTGACGCGCGCCGCTTTGACCTCGATGGCAAGACCTGGACGACAGAGTGGCAGCAGGCTGACGCGGCTGGCATGTCCTTCTTCCGTTTGTCGGACGGCAACTTGGCGACGGAACTGGTCGAGCTGGCGAGACAGCGCAAGCTGCCCGTCGGCAATCTCATGTTCCACTACGATCAGCGTGGACCGGGTCAACTCGCGGACGTGGCGCAACACATCGGTGCCAAGGGCTGGCTGAACACTACCAAAGTGACATTCCAGCTTGGCGACGAGACCATACAAAGGATCGTCCTTGCCGTCGTGACCGATGATGGCACCACGATCGATACCGAGACAGCCGCACGGCTATTCTTTCTTCCTGCGACCTCAAACGGAGAGCCGCCTGCACCTCCGTCAGAGAGCATCACGGCGGCCGCGAAGAGGCAGCTCGACGCGACCATTGCGGAAGTGCAGCGATTTGCGGGTCAGTGCTTCGATGAGAAGAGTCAGCAGTACAATCGCTATGCCGCCGACATGGAGAAGGGGCTCGACAACGAGATCGCCGATCTTGAAGTGCGGGTGAGAGAGTTACGGGAGCAGTCGCGCGATCAGTCGTTGGCACTCGATCAGAAGCTCGCGCTGCAACGCGAAGCGTCGCGCCTAGACCGCCATCGGGACGAGATGCTGGCTGATCGGTTCGCGCGCAAACGCAAGATTCAGGACGAGGTGGACAAGATGCTAGACCGCGTTGCGGAGAGCCTGAAACTGGAGCCGCAGGTCGAGCCAGTGTTCACGCTGAGGTGGGAGCTGACGCGATGAGCACGAGCAACGGGGGCGGTCGCAAGCAGCGACTTGAATTGACATGGATTGGCAAGGATGAGCGTCCGAGATTGGAGCCGCGCATCCTGCTGCCCGTCGCCGAGCAATGTTACGCCAAGGGCGAGCCAGGTGATGGCGGCATCTACGATAATATCTTAATCCACGGCGATAACTTGCTGGCGCTGAAATCATTGGAGCAGCAGTTCACAGGACAGGTAAAGTGCATTTACATCGACCCGCCGTACAACACTGGATCAGCTTTTGAGCACTATGATGATGGACTCGAGCATTCGCTCTGGTTGTCTCTCGTTAGAGATCGACTGGAATACCTTCATAAGCTGCTGCATGAAGACGGCTTCATTTTTGTGCAGATAGACAACACGGAGATGCCTTACCTCAAGGTCTTGATGGATGAAGTTTTTGGGCGGGCTTGTTTCATCAACGATATCGTCTGGAAGCGTCGCGGCGGAAGCGCCAACCCATCAAATAGGCTAAACAACGTCACCGACTACATTCTCTGGTACAGCAAAAATCCGAATGCGGAGATCCGACAGCTTTACAGTCTCGATGATGAGAATACGCAGGAGTATATCAAGGAGCGCTTCACTAACGAGTTCAACGGCAAAAAATATATGCTTGCGCCCGTTGAAAGGAATGCAAAGCTGGGCGTGCGCGAGACATTGCGGTACGAATACAATGGATACACACCCGAATTCGGCTGGATGATGAGCCGTGCCAACCTTGAGCAGCTTGATAGGGCAAATCGCCTTCATTGGAACAACCGTGGACGGCCGAACCGCCGCGTGTTTCTAGAGGACTATCAGGGTCAGCCTATCGGAAATCTCTGGACTGACATCAAGGTTATCAATCCGATGGCTTTGGAGCGTCTAGATTTTGACGGGCAGAAGCCCGAAAAGCTAATCGAACGGGTAATCACGCTCTCCACATCTCCTGGCGACATTGTACTTGATAGCTTCGGAGGGTCAGGCACTACTGGCGCAGTGGCGCATAAGATGGGCCGCCGATGGATCATGGTTGAGCTGGGTGAGCATGCTCACACGCATATCGTGCCCCGGCTCAAGAAAGTTATTGACGGAAATGACCCCGGCGGCATTACCGAAGCCGTAGATTGGAAGGGCGGCGGCGGCTTCCGCACGTTCCGCCTCGCGCCCTCGCTGATCGAGACGGACCAGTTCGGCCAGAAAATCATCTCTAAGCAGTACAACGCCACCATGCTGTCCGAGGCCATGTGCAAGCACATGGGCTTCACCTACGCGCCGAGCCAAGACCCGGCGTTCTACTGGCAGCAGGGGCATTCATCCGAGCGTGACTTCATCTTCGTCACAACGCAGTCGATGACGCATGACGCACTGAAAGCGCTCTCAATCGAGGTCGGCGAGGAACGCACATTGCTGGTTTGCTGCAAGGCATTCCGCGCGCGCCTTAGCGACTTCCCTAATCTGACCGTCAAGAAGATCCCTCAAGCGGTGCTCGACAACTGCGAGTGGGGTCGGGACGACTATTCGCTCAACATCGCCACGCCCCCTGAGGATGCTTCTGAAGATCCCGAAGGTGGCCCCGACGACGACGGTAATGGCAGCGAGCCGACGACTCGCCGCCGTAGTCGTACGAGCCGTTCTGCCGAGCCTGCGGCTGAAGTACAGGCCGTGCCTGTCAAAAAGGCTCCACTCAAAATGGATGGCACGACACGCGCGTCCAAGGCGGCTAAGCAACCCGCACCCGCCGCGCCCTTGCCTGCGCCAGCAAAGACGGAAGCGAAGCCAGTCAGAGCGACGGTGAAGGCTCCGAAGTCCTCCGAACGGGTCGTGAAGTCTGCAAAGCCAAGGGCTGCGGCTAAAGGCAAGGCGGCATCGAAGGCCGTGAGGGGAACCGCAATCCCGAAGACGAAGCCGCGCCGGGCCGCAGATAACAGGCAGGGCAGGTTGCTGTGAGCGAGAACCTTTTCAACCAGATCAATGCGCGCCTGTCGCTCCGTGAGCCGCAAAAGGAATCCCTCCGTCGGCTTGTCGATGTGCTCGACCGCGTCGCGCCCGACAAAGAGATCAACCTGCCCACAGCACTTGCGGCCGTGCAGGCGGCCTATCCGACCGTCACAGACTTCGAGCGTGATTTTCCGTCGCTGTGCTTCGCGCTTGCAACGGGCGTCGGCAAGACGCGGCTGATGGGAGCCTTCATTGCGTACCTGTACGAAACGGGACGCTCAAAGAACTTCTTCGTGTTGGCTCCGAATCTCACGATCTACGAGAAGCTGATCAAGGATTTCACGCCGCAGACGCCGAAGTATGTGTTCAAGGGTCTTCAGGTATTCGCGCAGAACCCGCCGCAGGTCGTGACGGGTGACACCTACCAGGACGGCCGAGGGCTGCGCCGCTCGGGCGATCTGTTCGCGGCCGACTGCATCATCAACATCTTCAACATCTCGAAAATCAATTCCGAGGTGCGCGGGGGCAAGCTACCCCGCATCAAGCGCCTGCAAGAGGTGCTGGGTGAGAGCTATTTCGAATATCTCGCCCGCCAGACCGATCTCGTGCTGCTCATGGACGAGGCGCATCGCTACCGCGCCAGTTCCGGCGCTCGCGCCATCAACGAGCTGAAGCCCATCATTGGCCTTGAGCTGACCGCGACCCCACTCAACTTCAAGAATGTGCTCTACAGCTACAGCCTCGGCGACGCGATGGCTGACGGCTTTGTCAAGGAGCCTGCCGTGGCGACCCGCGCCAACTTCAAGGCGGAGGATTTCAAGGACCGGCCGCAGGATTTGGAGCGGATCAAGCTCGAAGACGGGGTGCACTACCACGAGTTCGTCAAATTAAGGCTAGACCTCTACGCCCGCCGCACTGGCCGGCCGCTCGTGCATCCTTTCATGTTGGTTGTCGCTGAGAACATCCAGCACGCGAAGGACATTCGCGCGTTCATCGAATCCGATGGCTTCTTCGAGGGTCGCTACAAGGGCAAGGTCATCGAAGTCCACTCGGGCAACGCTGCCGCCGAGCAGGAGAAGGCGGAGCGCGCGCTTCTGGCATTGGAGCACGACACCTCCACTGAAATCGTGGTCCACGTGAACAAGCTCAATGAGGGCTGGGATGTCACGAACCTCTATACGATCGTGCCGCTCCGGGCCTTCGCCGCCACGATTTTGACGGAGCAGACGCTTGGTCGTGGGCTGCGCTTGCCCTACGGCGAGCGCACGGGGGATGAGGCGGTCGATCGCCTGACAATCATCGCGCATGACCACTTCGACGAGATCATAAGGAAGGCCAAGGAACCCGGCGCGGTCACCATGCGCGCGCTCGACATCGGTGCTGATGGCAGCGTGCGGCCGTCGCGCTCGGACATTGTTACGGCAAAGCCAGTTTATGAGGCGAGGGTCGAGGCTGAGCTGGGCTCAACGGCCGGTGGATTCGGCGAGCCCGAGCGGCTGGCCATGGATGTCGTGGGACGCGTTGTCGAGGAGGAAGCCCGCTCGCTGCCGGGCGGTTTTCAGCAACTTTCGACGCCTGAAGTGCAGAAGCGGATCGCGGATCGCGTTCAGTCCATCATCCGTCCTGATCAAGGCGCGCTGCCGCTCGAAAAGCCGGTCGATGTGTCCCGCATTGTTGAAATCTACACGTCGAACCTCGTCAAACACGCGATTGAGATCCCCGAGATCGTGGTGTTGCCGTCCCGCCGTGACGTGACGTTCTGGTTCAAGGATTTCGATCTGGAAGGGCTCGACCGCTTCAACATCCAGCCAATGGACGGTGCAGTGGTCGTCGTCGATGTTCGCACCGGCCGCCGCGAGGTTATCGAGGTCAACACGATCGGCGCGCGCGAGCCACGCCTTGAGAACTACATCGTTCGTCGGCTCGTCGATCGCGATGAAGTTGACTACGACGCGAACGCCGAGCTTCTGTTCAAGCTGGCTAAACAGGTCGTTGCGCACTTTCAGACCTACCTGAAGGACAATGAGGTCGAAGCTGTCGTTCGCGCGCATGACGTGATGCTGTCGGATTACGTTTTTGAGCAGATGATCAATCATTGCGAGGAGACTCCCTCGACCTACGTCCCCACTGTGACGCGCGGCTTCATGCGTCTGACAGAGCAGCATTTCGGGCAGGAACGCGACCTTCCTCTTAGTGACTGTCGTACTGCGATCACGCCGCGCGGAGATACGCGGAAATACCTGTTCAACGGTTTTGCAAAGTGCGCGCTCGACGCACAGCGCTTTCACTCAGATGACGAGCGCCGTTTTGCCGTGTTGGTGGATCAGCACACGCCCGACGTGAAGGTCTGGCTCAAGCCGGGACCGGGCGTCTTTCAGATTACTTACGCACGCGGTTCGAAGTATGAGCCCGACTTCCTCGTCGAAACTGCGTCCACGATGCTGATCTGCGAAGTGAAGGCTGCCAACGAGCTACAGGACCCAATCGTGAAAGCGAAGGCAGAGGCTGCTCGAGCGTGGATCGGGGCGGCGAACGCCATCGCGAAGGAGCAAGGTCGGAAGACTTGGCGGTATGCCTTGATCCCGCACGACGCCATTACGGCAAATGCGACCCTTGACGGATTGATCAACATCTACGGATAGGACGCGCCTGCCTGCGTTGTGGCGCCATTCGGTATTCACTGCGGTGAGCGGACCAGGGCGGCGAGCTCCACCTCCCACATCGTTAGTGCTTCCCGCTTTTCCTTGTCGTAGGCGTACCGATTGTAGACGGCCTCCGTCACGCCACGGCTCTGCGGGCTGTGATTGAGCACGAGGGAGCGCACATGGAGGGGGACGCCGAGCCGCGCCATCTCCGTGCCAACGGTGCGCCGCAGGTCATGTGGTGAGACCCTCGCAATCTTCAGTTCCGCGACGACGCGCGCCATGGCGCGTGTGATCGCCATCGGGGTGACGGTCGTGCGCAATGGGTTCTCGGCGGACGGAAAGACAAAGGGGCTCTTGGCTGGCGAAGCATCGACGGCCTTCCGGAACTCGTCGGCCGCCATCGGGCATAGAGGCAGGCGGTGCAACAGCCCGTTCTTCGTGCGCTCGCCGGGGATCATCCAGACGGGCTCGGAGCCGTCGAGCTGCAATTCCGATTTCCGGGATTCGACAACCTCGGAGCGGCGCTGCCCCGTGAGCAAGAGCAGGCGGATGATAGACCGGGTCGCCAGTGACAGCATCCGGCCCTTCTCGGCGCGGGCCATGTGGTCGCCCGTCATGCTTTCCATTGCGGCAAGGGTGTTCCAGAGCTTCGTGATGTCACCGGGAGGCAAGACCCGTTCGCGCGGCTTGGATTTGCCGGCACGGCGGAGGCGCGCGGCGGGGTTGGCTTCGAGCATGCCTTCATCGAGCGCCCAATTGAGCACGCGGTTCAGGAGCATCAGCGCCTCATTCGACACGAGCGGCGTCGCCTTGCCGGCGAGCTTGTCGCGGAAGCGGGCGATCTCTGTGCGCTTCAGGTCCGCGAGGCGCTTGCGGTCGAATTCCGCCTTGAGGTGACGGTTGTAGTAGATGCGGTCGGTTTCATGGCGGGCGAGCTTCGGCTTCGCGTGCCGCTCGTACCAATCCTCGAAGAGGTCGCCGAAGGTCTGGTTTTCGCGCTTCTTCTCGACCCGCTCGGAAACGGGATCGCGGTCATGGACCTTGACCTTGTTGACCACGTCGTGGGCGGCCTTGGTGGCGGTCGCGAGCCCGACCGTCTTGGCGTCGCCGATCGTGTACTGCCGGAACACGCGGTCGTCCCGGCCGCCTGGCTGATAGCGCACGTACCAAGTCCGCTTGCCGCTCGGGCAGACGCTGAGCCACAGTCCCGGCACGCCCTCGATGCGGTAGCGGGTGCGCTTCCCGTCGATGGGTTGGGCTGCCATGATCTGGCGGTGATTGGCTTTGAGTGACGGCATCTTTCTGGCTGATCTGGGCACACACCGGGCACACACCGAACGGGTGCTTAGCGTGACTCGATGTTATGCCAGAACGCAGGCGAACGGTCAATTTAATGTGCCATTACAGTGCTTTACGTGTTCCATGGTGTAACGCTGCGTGCCGCCGGAAAACCTAACTGAAGCTGATCGCACTGCAGAGGTCGGGGGTCGAAGGGCTTCAATCCACGCCCGCGTGCGAGCGGGCGATACATTATTTTGATGGAGGGAAGCGATTCTCCGGGCGACGGCGACCAATCAGAACGTCTCGCCCAAATGATTGACGCCGAGATCGTGGCGCAGAATGTAATGTATCGTCAGAAGCCGAACGATGGTTCGCTGGGCGCGCCCCAGCTGATGTGGTTGCCGCCGGGTACACTTGGAACCTTCGGTAAAGTTCAGGGTACCAATAGGATCGTTTGTGCCGCGCGATCTCCTCTGCCCCGCACAGGATCACCACCTCGTCGACGAAGCCCTTCACGATCACGTCCCGGTAGCCGTAAGCCATGGGCACCGAGTAATCGTTCATCCGATAGCGCACCTGCAATGTCGACGACACGCGCGCGGAGCGCTTCTCGCAGGCCTCGAATGTCCCCGCTGGCAACGAACGGAACGCGGCCAGGTCAGACATCAAGCGCTCGCCGATCGTCTCAGCATGGCGGCCAGCCCGGCGCTCCCACTCCTGCCGGCAATGGGCCTCCAGCTTCGCGTTCAGTTCGTCATAGCTGGACGCAGACGGCACCGGTGTCAGGAACCGGCGGCGGCCATTCTTCACCAGCCCTTCGACCTTACCCTTATCGTTGCCCTTGCCCGGACGGCCAAACCGATCGCGGAACAGGTAGTGGCTGACAAGCCCCGTAAACGCCTGCGTCCGGGCGCGCGTGCCGTCGCCCAGAATGCGCGCCACAGCCAGCTTCGTGTTGTCATAGAGGATCGATTGCGGCACACCGGATTGTCCGGTCTGCGACCGGCTGGCGAAGAACGCGAATGCCGAGACGTGGCCGTCCAGGAACGCTTCCGTCGTCTCGGCTGGGTACGCCTTGATGAACGGCGCGTCCGAGTGCGGCAGGTCCATGAAGAACACATGCATCTTCTGCCGCACGCCGCCAATGACGCCGATCGCTTCGCCAAAGTCGACCTGCGCGTGCCCCGGCGGGTGCACCAGCGGCAGATAAGTCTCGCGCATCCGACCCTTGGCGATCCGCACGTAGTCCTTCACGCTCGTGTAGCCGCCGGCATAGCCATGCTCGGCCTTCAATCGCTCGAAGATCCTCAGCGCCGTATGCCGCTGCTTTGGCGGCGCCGATCTGTCCGCTTCCAAAATCGCGTCGATCACCGGTAGCAGAGGCCCGAGCTTCGGCTTCCCAGGCGGCTTCGTCCGCACGTAGCCCGGCGGCGCCGAATACAGGCACATCCGCGCAACCGTATCCCGGCTCAGCCCGAAAAACCGGGCAGCCTCTCTGCGGCTCTTGCCTTCTACAAATACAAATTGCCGAACCGCCGCGTATTTTTCCACGGCATACATCCCCGCCAATCCCCCCGAATCGGAAAAGGATCAGCCTAGCCAGTGGCAGACTTTTACTCCGCCACGCAGCAGCACAACGCCACCGCTCCACTGGCCTACTTTCTCACCGCCGTGCACAGGCGTGCCGTAGACTTTTGTTAATCCGCGGGCGACGAAAACCGGTGGGCCGTTCACACTAGGTTTTTGTGTCCCTTGCAGCTGATCCATTCAGTTCGCCTGAAACAGTCATTATTCGCGAGCGCAGCCATTCGATGTGCACGTTACACCAATCAACTCGTTGACGCATGCTCGTAGATATCTTCCTCCTGCGCATTGTGAATGCGCACGAGGGACTCGATGGACTCGATGACGCGCTGCGCATCTCGAATGAGATAGCGGTCAGCGTCCTCGGCCTTAAGGCCTTCCGAAAGCCGCGTCAGCAACCGTGCGAGGTGGAGGATTTCACGATGCGCCCGGCTCATCGCGGCCAGGCCATGCCCATCATGCAGAAACTTCGCGAGACGCGGATAGATGCGACCTTCGTCGTCGCGCTCGTGTTCAACAACTCTTGACGTTACGACGCTAGCAGCTTCACGAATGAGACCCGCTGCGATCTCCGGAGAAGCGTCATCAAGCGCATCAGCGATCTCACGAAGCCGGTCAAGCGAAGTGTCCAGCAGCAGATGCTCTTGCTGCAGGGCCCGAACGGCTGCGGGCTGCATGGTTTCACGACCGAGCCGCCATTCCGGCGTCAGTGCGCGCAAAGCATTGAGAATGACGGCCACGTCGATCGCTTCCTGGGACAAAGCGCCAGCGACGGGAGTCAGATAGCCAAACGCCGCCGCGATCATTGCGATGCCTGAAAGTCCAATTCCGACCGTGATGCTCTGAAGCGCGATTCCGCGGGCACGGCGTGCAATGATGACAGCCTGCGAAACCCGATCGAGGCGATCGACAAGAATGACCACGTCGGCCGCCTCTGAAGAGGCGCTAGCACCTCTGGCGCCCATCGCAATGCCTACGTCGGCGGCTGCAAGGGCCGGGGCATCGTTGATCCCATCGCCCACCATGAGCGTCGGATGCAAACGCTGCTCGAACGCAACCGCCTCCACCTTGTCCGACGGTTCCCGGTCGGCCAACACAGCATCCAGATCGAGTGCAGCGCCAATGGTTTCGGCCGACTCCGCCCGATCGCCTGTGACCATGACGATCCGGCGGACGCCGGCGGTACGGAGGGATTGAACGGCCCGCGGGGTTTCACGACGCAGCTCATCGCCGAGGAGAATGGCTCCGATCACGCGCCCTTCGACCGAGACGAAGACACTGAGGGCGGACCGCCACGACGCGCGGCGGAGCGCCCTCACAGCCCACGCATCCAGGCTTCCCGGACCACACACGAGTTGACGCGAGCCAGCCTTGATAATTCTCCCAGCGATTGTGCCCTCAAGGCCGGAGCCCATGGTCTCATGCACCATGTCGGGCACATCGAGGGTCAGCCCCCGGGAAATAGCGGCAGCGACAATCGCAGCGGCCACCACATGTTGCGAGGCCTGCTCCAGCGACGCGGCCAGCCGAAGCACGTCATCCGGATTTTCCCCCGGCGCCGTCTCAACAGCAACGAGACGAGCTCCTCCGACGGTCAATGTCCCAGTCTTGTCGAACATGACGGTATGGGTTCTCGCGAGTGCTTCGAGCGGTCCTCCGCCTTTGATGAGGATGCCGAGCCGAGCCGCGTGCGATACTCCCGCAATGAATGCCACGGGTGCTGCAAGGATCAACGGGCATGGCGTTGAGGCGACGAGCACGGCAAGGCCTCGTATCGGGTCGCCGGAAAGCAGCCAAGCCGCCCCCGCGATGGCCAATGTGACGGGCAACAATATGAGAGCGTAACGATCGGCGAGGCGAATGAAGGGCGCCTTCGCTGTCTGCGCGGCAGTCACAAGCCGAACGATCCCCGCGTAGGTACTTTCGCCGGCGGTCGCGCTCGCCTTGAGCTCAAATGTTGCTCCAGCGTTGATCGTTCCGCTGCGGACCAACTCGCCCATGTTGCGGGTCACAGGTATCGGCTCGCCCGTCAAGGCGGCTTCGTCGAGCGTTGCGTTGGCGGCCAAAATGACGCCATCGACGGGGACAACCTCTCCCGCGCGAACGAGGATCGAGTCACCAACGGTCACTTGCTCGATGGGCACATCCTCAATCGTGCTGTCGTTACGTCTATGAGCAAGCCGAGGCGCACGATCGACAAGGGATTTCAAATCGCGCTCAGCGCGAGCAACAGCGAAGTCCTCCAGCAGATTGCCGCCCGCATACATGACAGCAACGACAGCCCCAGCCAAAGGCTCGCCTAGAAGAATTGCAGCCGACATCGAGATGAACGCAACGGCATCGACGCCAAGTCGGCCCGCAAGAAGATCTCGCACTATTGATACGGCGAGGCCAATAATCACCGGGACAGTGGCAATGGCCCAAAGGCGATCAGCCCAAACCCCGTACCCATAGATCCAGACGAGAGCGCCCAGAGACAGGCCCGTGACTGCAATTGTAAATAGAACTCTTCTGACGAAGCGAACTGTCATCACGTGGTTCATTCCGTCGCCTTGCTGCCACGTCACTGGATCGCCCATCTTACCGGGGTTCATTGATGCTTCGTCCCGTCCTTCTGCCCCGCATTCTGTTGGCTCCAAGACCTCCCGAAAATCACTTGGAGAATAGGAATGGCAGAACCGGTGCTTTCTCTTTCATTTCAAGCTTAGCGGCTCAGCAGGACTGGCACTGAGCTCAGGGTCATGACCTTCAGTGCCTGGCTTCCAAGAAGGGCTCTCTGTAATCCACTTCTTCCGTGGGTCCCCATCACGATGAGATTACAGGCTTGATCTTGGCAGGCTTTCAAGATGCCAACCGCTGGACGTTCGTCAGCAATATGCACCGTGTCGCAGCTTAGACCGAGGTCCAAGGCGGATTTCTGAGCACGAGCCAAAATTCGATCGGCGCTGCTTTTCGCGTTGTCTTCGTAACGGGCGATGTCAGCCGGCCAAGGAACCGGGGAATAAAAACCGGTCGGATACATTTTGGTTACGGTGACAAACGTGACCTTCGACTGAAAGGCTTTTGCAATCGCCAGGCCGTGACTTACTGCGCGATCCGCCAGCTCCGACCCGTCTGTTGCGATTAGGATATGGCGATACATTGGGGCACTTTTGAAAGGGCTAGGGGCGTGGCGCCGCGCACATATAGTGAGAAACAGACAATGTAACCCAACCAGTGCTAATCAGATGGGTCTCTTGGTGTTCGTTCCACTGGCAATGAACAACATATACTTGGCTAAGGGCCCCTTGAACAAAAGGAGATAGGTCACGTACATGCCGACGAAGAGCAGCATTATGTTTGCAAAGAACTCATGCGCTTCGCTCAGAAGTCCCTCCTCGTCGCGGCCATGTTTGCCCAACCCGTTGTCGTCAGCATAAGCCCCAGCAACCAAGTCCGCGTTAGCCAAGCCTAGGCATCTCCTTGGTCAAGCGCTATGCCGGTACCGGTCGCTGCAAGCAAACTGAGGGCGATACCCAGAAGAAGACTCTTGCTGATCGCCGGGTGCGTAAATGCATTGTCCAAATTCAAACCATCGAACGATAGAAGCGCATGAGCCTCACCTGTCGTTCTCCGCTTAGGGCCCAGAGCAACCGAAAAGCGATGACGACCGCAACACCGTAGCCAAGCCGCGCGTGAATAATCCCTAGTTCGCCTGTCAGATATGCAAGGACAGCCAGGGTTGCCAGAGTGGCGTGATAGATACGAATTCGGTTCATCATCGTCAGTCCGAAACCTCTAAGTCCGCTTTGTTGGAACAGCCGCCATTGACTGGTAAACTGATTTTGCGACGGCCCGAATTTCATCATCCAAGTGGAAGCGGATTTGAGCAATCAATCCGGTCACAGGTCAGAAGAGAAGACCAATTGACATGATTACTTCATCAAGCCTTCGGGCTTCGGTCGCTAGTCCTCTTCGAGGAACTCCCCTTTGTCGGCAGTGCGATGGCAAGCGATGCAGTTGGCTTTCGACTTAATCTTCGGGTCACTGAAGCGACTCGCCGCGATTTCATCGTGCTCCCGCTTCCAGTAGGGCGTGTCGGTGATCCGAAGCGGAACGGAGTCGGCGCCGACTCCCTTGGTGAAACGGGCTCCCCCCTTTGTGGCTGGGGCATCGGCTGCATGTGCCGCGAGATAGGTCGCTATATCGTCCTGCACTGCTTGGTCGAGGCTGGCATTCTCGCCGAAGTGATTGGCAAGGTCGCCCATCAGTTTGATCCACGAGCGGCTGGGCAGCATCTGCGGCGGAAAAGCGATATGGCATCCGCCGCATTCCTTGAGTGTCGCAGCATGGTCTATGGGGGAAACCTTCACCCCTTCGTCGGCACGGAGCCCCGATAGGCCCAAGGTAAAGACTATGGTCGAAAGCAAGACGAGGCGCTTCATGGCTTCCTCCTATTTCCCTGATAGATAGATAATGAAATCGCCCTTCTCGACGGCAGTGCACTCGCGCCCGAGCACGCTGTTGCAGTTGCGGCCAAACCATTTGTTGACTTCGTCCACCTTGGTGAAGCGGCTGGGGTTCTTCGACACGGCCAAGGGCTCTATGCGCTTGCCAGCCCGCGTTTCACCGGCTGCTGTCGGATCCTGAGAATGGCACGAGGTGCACGAGGGTGTGTCGGGCTTTCCGCCCGTGTGCTTGGCTGCAAAGAAGGCCTGCCCACGCTCTGCGGAGAACCCGCCAAAAGCTGGATCAGCCTTCTTCGCCTCTTCGGCGAGGGTGGCAAGAATGGCATCCCGGGCAGGATCGGCTGCAGCAGGCAAAACCATGGATACATTGCTCAAGCTCAATAGACTTATGAGTGCGATTTTGTGTGACTTGTTCATCTCTGCACCTCTCGAACTACTCAATATCGCATCTGGTAGATCTGCGGTTCCTGTTCGATCGCGTGCACCCTACTCCTTGTCAGCTGACGGTTGACTGACGCTTGGATGCCGTTCAGGGACCTGAAGCCTTTGGCACCTCAATCCTCTGATCATCGAAGCGGCCAGTGTCAGCATCCTTATGGCAGGCCGTGCAGTTGCTCGATGATTTGACGGCTGCTGACTGGAAGAGTTTAGGATCGATCTGGCGGTGCTTCGCCACCCAGTAGGATGTCTTCGTTATCTGCATAGGATCCGAAGCTGAAACCAACCTGAACCTGTTTGCAGCTTCAGTGTCCCAAGATTCCCCGGAATAAGCGGCTAAGTAACGCGCGATTTCGTTTTTCTTATCGGCAGGCAAGCTCGCATCCTCGCCGAAATGTTCATCCAATTTGGCAAGCAGTTGCTCCCATGACGATCGCGGCAAGAGGCTGGGGTGGAACGACCAATGACAAGCGCCGCACTCGGCTCGATACGTTGCGTTCTCTGCCATTGGCGGAATGCCTAGGGGAGGCAACGTGGAGAGCGCATACAGCGCGCCGCCCGTGGCTATCGCCAACACCAGAATCACGGACCCCGCCGCAAGCGGGCGTGCTCGCCGCGGAGTTGGGATGTGATAACCCCATGGCCGTGGCATTAGGCCATCGATCATGCCGCGCACGAGGTTTACGCCCTGCAGCCAGCTCTCGACACTCACGCCCGCGATGTGAATTCCGATCATAAGCAGCACGAGCAGAGCCAAAACCTCGTGCACTTCCTTGGCTCTGTGACCGAGCGCGTAGGTCGTAACTCCCGCCAGAGGGCCCTGCTTCTCTTCGCCCCCTTCGATCATGAGGCCGGTGACGACCAGGACGACAAAAACGGCCAAGAAGCCGAAGATCATGAAGACGCCGGCGGGGTTGTGTCCAAAGTAGTGGGGCGGGCGCAGCAAGGCGAGACCACGAACATAGTTCCAAATGCCACGCGTGGCATTCGCCATGTTGCTCAGTCGGGCATACTCGGTTCCGAAAATGCCCCAGACAAATCGGAATACGAGCAGGAGAACAATCGCGTACCCCGCGGTCAGATGAAGTCCCAGCCACCACTCCGGTGCCAAAAACCCTGTCAGAAGCGCCGTAAACACGGATAGAACGAGAAGCCAATGGAACAGTCGCGTAGGAAGATCCCAGACGCGAACCATCTGGAGCGAAGAGTGCGCATCGGAGACGGACCAATTGACCAAATCAGAAAACTCCTAGCCAGCGCTATTCACAATCAGCCGTCAAACCAAACTATGACTTGGCAAACTAATGGGCTTTGACTGAGGTCATGTGCATATTGGCGGGTGCCGGATCGCACGCGATTGCCTTGGAGAGGATACCCGTAAATGCGATTGCTTGTTTGTTGCGCCTAACAGGATTGCTACACAACGGTTCCAAATAGCGCTCCGATGCCCGCTGTGAGGGCCATGGCAAGCGCGCCCCAAAATGTCACCCGGGCCATTGCCGTTATGATATTGGCACCACCGGCCTTCGCGCCGACAGCCCCTAATAGGGCCAAGAATGCCAAAGATGCGACGGACACTATCGTGACGAGTTTGTCGGTGGGCGAGACGACAACCATGAGGAGCGGCATCGCGGCACCAATGGCAAACGTGGCGGCTGACGTGAGAGCGGCTTGAATAGGACGCGCTGTAGTGATCTCGGAAATGCCGAGTTCGTCCCGGGCGTGCGCTCCCAACGCATCCTTGGCCATCAGTTGATCGGCGACCTTGACCGCCAACTCATGATCGACCCCGCGCTTGACGTAAATTTGCGCCAGTTCCTCACGCTCAAATTCTAGGTTATCGGTCAGCTCCTTGCGTTCGCGCGCGAGATCGGCAAGTTCCGTGTCAGACTGCGAACTTACCGACACGTACTCTCCTGCGGCCATTGACATGGCCCCAGCCACGAGTCCCGCCACGCCTGCAATCAAGATATCACTAGGTTTAGCCGCTGCTGCCGCCACGCCGACAATGAGGCTTGCAGTCGATACGATCCCGTCATTTGCACCCAGTACCGCTGCACGCAACCACCCGATCCGCTCTACGAGGTGGTTTTCAGGATGCACATGGAGTCTGCTCATTGCGCCCTCACGCTGCTGCCAGCATTTCAGAGATAATCATATAATTCAGGTAATGGGGCCTGCCGAGATGATAAACGGGCGGTGGCATTTTGGCGGCTCCGGCAGGCGATTAGAGCCGAGCTTCTGCAACCCTGCGTACGCTTCGTCCGATGACAGTCCAGCCGTCGTCGAGTTGAGGGTCGGAACGGCGCTTGTCGGCACGCTGTGAAAATTGAGCTGGGATGTGCAGTCATCCAATTTTCTCAATTCTAGTTACGGCCACGCGGACAAAATTGACAGAGGTCAATAGATGGAACGTGATTGTCCGCGGTCCGAATTGACCGCCGGGTTCTACCATCATAAATTGTTCCACCGGTGCTTGGGCAGCAAAGGAGGACCTGAAGAAGTGTCGATGGGAGGAGATCAAGGGCTATGCGCCCTCCAAAGGGTTCAGTGGCGCCGAAAACTAGCACTGTTGATGGCCTTTGGGATCGCTGTGCCGGCACTCGCTTTCGTGAACTCCTATTGGCGCGAACCGTGGCCAACCTTCTATGTCTCGATCGAATGGGTTGGTATTGCTTTGATTCTGGTATGCATCGCGGGACGCACGTGGTGCACGGCTTATATCGGTGGTCGGAAGAAGCGGGAACTCGTGACTACGGGTCCATACTCTATCGTTCGCAATCCTCTCTATGTCTTCACCCTGATCGGCACAGTTGGCGTCGGATTGCAGTTTGGCAGTTTGATCGTCGCAGCAATCGTGACCGCGGTCGCATACCTCGTGTTCCGTCCCGTTATCATGCGCGAGGAGGCGTACTTAGCAGCGTCGTTTCCGCAGGATTTTGCGGCGTATTCAGCGCGCGTTGATCGACTTTTGCCGAACTTCTCTCAATTGCGGAGCGAGAGCGAACTCGCGATACCAGCTCCTTTGATGCTCCGGACATTCATCGAGGCGTGTCTCTTCCTAACGGCGATCCCCATTGCTGAGGCCATTGAATACCTGCAAGCGAGCGGTGCGCTGCCCAAGCTTATTGAACTTCTCTAGCCCGGCTTTCTGCCAGCTGGACTGACGTCGGCGTCGTGTGAGGCTCGACGCGAAGCCGCTGGTTGCGGTTGTCTTCGGGCCGAGAACGGTCGCGGCTGCCGATCAGGCAGCTTGGGAAGGCGCGTCGATGATCCTCTGTTTTTGACGTCCGGGCTGGGTGAGCGGCGTCACCGCCTCGATCATAGCCGGCGTGTCGCCAGCTCGAAGACGTCAAGTTCCGGGCAGGCGGAAGCGAACGCGAGCTTCACGCGGCGGACGCTCGTGGTGACGAGGGCGCCGATCTTCAGGAGTTTCAGGCGGATGGTGCCGCAGGCCGCAGCCGCGAGCTTGGTGCCGGCAAGGCCGGTTGCTGGCACTCTGCGATGACGAGGTCGGTGCGCGTGTCGAGGGCGGCGAACAGCGTCGTCGTACCGTGCGGTGACGCTTGAAGCATTTGCCGATGACAAAGCCAGAGGCGATGTCGAGCGCTGCGAACAGCGAGGTCGTGCCATGACGGACATAGGAGTGAGTCTGGCGTTCCGGCACGCCAGGCATCATCGGCAGGACCGGCTGTTCGCGATCGAGTGCGTGAATCTGGCTCTTTTCATCGACGCTCAGGACCAGCGCCCGATTGGGCGGGGACAGGTAGAGCCCAACGATGTCGCGGACCTTGTCGACAAACAGCGGATCGGTGGACAGCTTGAAGGTCTCCGAGCGATGGGGCTGCAGCCCAAAGGCTGCCCAGATCCTACGGATCGTCGTGTGTGAAAATCCGGTGACCCCAGCCATGGATCGGATCGACCAAGTGAGTGGCGTCGAGCTTACCCGCAAGAAGTTGCGGCGCGGCGTCCATACTTCTACCAGCCAGCTCGAAGCTGACATCCGTTCATTCATCGAGCGGCACAACGACAACCCCAAACCCTACAAGTGGACCGAGTCCGCCGACGAGATTCTCTCGGCCGTCAAACGCTTCTGCCAAAAGACAGAACAAAACTTATGTGGTGAACTTTAGATTCAGATGACTAGTTTTGTCTCACAGGTGGTGAGGGCGGACATGCGTCGCCGCGCGTGATAGCACAGCCGCATGGCTTCTTGGGCTCAATAAGGACCCGACCTTTCACGTTCGTCCCGGCACGATCGGAAAAAGGCGGCCAATTCATCGGCAGGCGATCTGCCTTATGACAATAAACGCGCGTATGAATGGTATGGCAGTGCCTATAGGAGCGCGCATCCGCTACTACTAAGGGATCCGTCTGCTGATCCGCAACACGAACGACCGTTGATGCCGGGTCCGTAATGCTGGCCTGCGCCGCGCCCGTGAGCACCGATGTCAGCGCCGCCAAAACGGCCAATCTCTTTATCATCTGTTCCAGTCCTTTTGCTTTCGAGCGATGAACGCACTTTGCGCGACGTTGCTGAAACCAACCTGAAAGGACTGACCGATGAAGATATGTCGCAACCGAGTCGCCGCTCAGTCTGCAGGTAGCTCGGAGCGCGCTTGCGGCGGCGACGACTTTGATCTCGTCACCTCGGAAATGAATCCCGAAATTTCTTTGGGCTCCGCCAATGCGATGATTGCGATGCTCCACGCGCACACGGTCACGACGGTGGGCCAAAATAACCAGAATATATAGACGACAGAATCCCAATCCATCACCTGTCCTCCTCGACCACGAGACCGGACGGCGAAGCCGGATCTGTCGGAGTTGCGCTCGAATCTCTGCGTTGCATTCGCCCGAAGCTCTCGACCGGCTCGATCCAATAAGTGAGATGCGGCAAAGCTGCCTTTTCCTCGATCTCGGTGAGCAGTTTCGTCGCGGTCTCCCGTGCGAGGACGGTGGTGATCATCTGTCGGCGCACGCTGCCCCGAACTCGTTCGTCAACGCTGGCGCCCGAAAAGCTGAACCCGTGCCCCTCCACGTTCCAAGTCGTGAAACCTGTGATTGGGGGATCGAGCGTCAGCATCAGTTCGACGATCCGCTCAAAGCCTGCGACTGGGCAGATGAGCGTGAACTTGCATAAGGATTTGTCCATCGAAGTATTCCAGAACCACCGCCGTCCTCGGTTGCGACGACCCCGAAACGGCGGAAAAGGATGGGAAGAAGGATCAGTGTCAGCGCCGTCGACGTGATGAGCCCGCCGATGACAACAATGGCCAGCGGCCTCTGGATCTCCGATCCCGGACCAGTGGCGTAGAGAAGTGGGACAAGCCCAAACGCGGCGATGCTTGCGGTCATTAGAACCGGGCGCAGACGCCGGATCGAACCTTCAAACACCACGTCGCGGATTGGCATACCCGTCGCCAGAAGCTCGTTGAAGTGACTGACGAGCACCAGCCCATTGAGCACCGCGATACCCAGAAGCGCGATGAAGCCGACTGAGGCGGGAACCGAAAGGTATTCCCCTGATGCCCAGAGCGAAAGAACGCCGCCCACCATCGCGAAGGGAACGTTAGCCAGAATCAGAATTGCCTGGCGCATCGACCTCAATGTCGCGAACAGAACGCCGAAGATCAGTGCAAGCGCGATGGGCACGACGATCGACAGCCGCGTCGCCGCCCGCCGCTGGTTTTCGAACTGTCCACCCCATACGAGACTGTAGCCGGCCGGCAGCGGGACTTCCTGGGCGACTGCGCGCTGTGCATCGTCGACGAAGCCGACAAGATCGCGCCCGCTCACGTAGGTCTGCACGATTGCAAAGCGCGACGCATTCTCCCGTTCGATCTTGACGGGCCCTGCGACACGCTCGAGCTTTGCAACATCGCCGGCCCGTACGAGCCCGCCGTCTCCGGCCGCAAACTGGGTTAAAGAAAAGACTTCCGGAGACTCGCGAACGTCTTTTGCACCCTTGACGACGATGTTGGTGCGACGCCTCGTTTCCGCGACGATGCCCGCGTTCGTTCCTTCGAGCACGGCGCGCATTTCGTCTTCGAGGCGCGCGACCGATAACCCGGTTCGCCCCGCCGCGAGGCGATCGATTTCAATCTGCAGATAATCGACGCTATCGTTGGCAACCGTCGATACTTCGGACGCCCCGGAAACCTTCGACAGCGTTTCCTGGATCTTGCCAGCAAGCTCGGAGAGCGTCGCGAGGTCCGGCCCGAAGATCTTGATGGCAAGATCGCCTCGCGCGCCGGTCAACATCTCGGCGGTGCGCATTTCGATCGGCTGCGTGAAGGCGAACTCATAGCCCGGCAGATCCGACATCGCCAGCCGAAGTTGCTCGATGAGCCACTCCTTGTCGGGCTTGCGCCACTGGTCCTTCGGCTTCAAGACCATGAAGGTGTCGGTCTCATTGAGCCCCATGGGGTCGAGGCCGAGCTCGTCGGAGCCGACACGCGCGACGATGCGCTCGACCTCGGGAACCTTTTCCTTGAGGAGCCGCTGGATCAGCAAATCCCCTTCGATGCTCGCCTGTAGATTGATCGATGGATTTTTCGTGATCTGGACGATGACGGCACCCTCGTCCATCGTCGGCATGAAGGTCTTGCCGATGGCGCCATAGGCGACGACCACGGCCACGAGACCGGCTGCCGCCACGGCGTAAACGGGCGCTGGATGGTGCAGGCATTTCCGCAGCAGCGCCTTGTAGCCGCGCGAAAGATACCGCACCAGAATTGGGTCGGAGTGCCCGCCCTCCTTGAGCACGAACGAGGCGAGCACCGGGATGAGGGTCAGCGACAGCACGAGTGAGCCGCCCAGTGCAAAGATGATCGTCAAGGCGACGGGGCCGAACAGCTTGCCTTCGAGGCCCTGAAGCGACAACAGCGGCAGAAACACGAGGCAAATAATCAGCATGCCCGAGGCAACGGGCGTCGCGACCTCGCTCGCGGCACGGTAGATGAGGTGCAGTTTTGGCACAGCAACCGAACGTGAGGGATGGTTCAGGCGCTCGAATGCGTTTTCGACGACGACGACCGCGGCATCAACGATGAGGCCGATTGCAATGGCAAGCCCGCCCAGGCTCATCAGGTTTGCCGACATGCCAAAATACCGCATCAGGATGAACGTGATGAGCGCGGCAAATGGCAAAGTGACCGCGACCACGACCGCGGCCCTCAAATTGCCGAGGAAGGCCAAGAGCAAAATCACGACCAGCACCGTCGCTTCCATGAGCGCCTTGCTGACAGTGCCTACGGCACGCGAGATCAAGTCGGAGCGGTCGTAGAACACATTGAGCCTGACATCCTTGGGCAAATGGGTCTGCAATTCATCAAGGCGCGCGCGCACCGATGTCACTATGGAACGGGCATCCGCGCCCCGCAGCGACAGGACGAGCCCCTGGACCGCCTCGCCCTCGCCGTCCATCGTTACGGCGCCATACCGCGTCAGATTGCCGATCTCGACGGTGGCGACATCGCCGACGCGAAGCACGCGGGCGCCTTCCATCTTGAGCACGATCTGCTTGATGTCGTCGGGCGTGCGTATCGCGCCCTCCGAGCGCACGACGAGCGCCTTTTCCCCCTCGCTCAGCCGCCCGGCTCCGTCGTTACGATTGCTCTGCTCGATTGCTTTGACGAGATCGTCAACGCCCAGACCGCTTGCGGCAAGCGCCGCGCTGTTTGGCGTGACCTCGAACGTCCGCACCATGCCGCCAAGCGCGTTCACATCAGCAACGCCCGCTATCGTGCGCAGTGCAGGCCGGATCGTCCAGTCGAGCAGGCTGCGGCGCTCTTCCAGCGAAAGATCGCCTCCATCGATGGTAAACATAAAGACGTCGGACAAAGGCGTTGAGACCGGCGCCAAGCCCCCTGTGACGCTTTCAGGAAGATCGCCTCGTACGCTAGCCAGTCGTTCCGCCACCTGCTGGCGAGCCCAGTAGATGTCGGTCCCATCGACAAAATCAAGGGTGATATCGGCGATCGCATATTTGGCCGCCGAGCGCAGGATCGTCTGCCCCGGAATGCCCAGAAGTTCCATCTCGATGGGCGTGATGACCCGGGTCTCCACCTCCTCGGGAGTCATCCCCGGCGCCTTCATGATCATCTTGACCTGAACGGGCGAGATGTTGGGGAATGCATCGATCGGCAGGGTCTTGAAAGCATAGCCGCCGGCAATGGCCACGACGGCGTAGAAGCACAAGAGGAACAGCCGTTGCGTCAACGAGAAGCCAATGAGGCGACGTAGCATGATTTAATTTCCCGCCAAGAGCTGCTCAAGCTGCGGGATGCCGCTCGATGCCACCTGGGCGTCTGCCGGCAGGTTGCCGCTGATCGTTGCGAAGCTCTGGGATTTTGCGAGGAGATCGACGGGTTGCGCCTTGAACCCGTTCTCGGTGCGCACAAAAACCATGACTTGATTGTCGATCCGAGCGACAGCTCGCGCCGGAACCGAAAAACCTTGGGCTGTTACTGCACGCATCAGGCTAAGCGAGATCATCTCACCCGGCAGATAGGGCGCAGCTTTGGGCAATTCGACATACATGATTGCCGAACGCGTCTTGACGTCCAGAACGGTGCCGACTGAGAGAACGCGTCCTTCATCACCGTCTGGCAGCTTGACCGCGTCTCCCGGCTTGATCTTTGCCACGACACTTGCGGGCACCTGCACCTCGGCCCACAGATCCTCGTTGCTGTCGAGACTGACGACCGCGGCCATGGACTCGATCTTGTCGCCTGGCATGACGTCGATCTGCGCAACGGTACCGTTCTGCATCGCCGGAATCGCATACTGCCCGCCCTCGCCGGCAACGATTCCGTTTAGCTCCAGCGTCATTTTATGTCTGTCGACAACGGACTGGACCTTCGCCACTTGGGCTTCGGCCTCATCAGCAAGAAATTCGCTTTTCAGCTGTTTATTTGCCAAGGTTCTCAGCCTGCGTGCGATGGCTTGGGCATTCTGCAACTCGGCCTGGGCCTGCGCGAGTTGGCTTTGAGCCTCCAGCAAATCACGGCTCGATACCCGCGCGATTAGCTCCCCCGCGCTGACCTGCTGACCCGGCAGCACAAGCACTTGCGTCACCGTCCCCGCATAAGGGGCGGTGGCGACGATATGAGCGTTAGGCGGGCGGACCACTGTCGCCGGCAGAATGGCAACGAGTTCAAACGACGCGGGACGAACCGCTTCGACCTTAATTTCAAGCTGTGACACCTGATCCGGCGACAGTCGAACATCTCTGGCCATGCTCGTGGACGCCGGCCAAATTGCCAGAACTACGGCTGATCCCTTGATCAAGATCGCTCGACGCATGGATTGCTCCCTGAATACGTTACGGCAGGGACAACTGCTGAAGGGTGAACCTGAAAGCTGCCTGAACGCGAACTTGCGGCAGGGTGACGCTGGAGCTTTCAGCTCGGTTTCAGGTCTGTGGTGTACTATCTTCCAGGGATGAAAGAGGAAGATCCGTGCGCGTTCTGCTTGTCGAAGATAATGACGAAATTGCAAGACGGCTGATGGCTGGTCTGACGCATACTGGTTTTACCGTCGAGCGCGCCGACAATGGCGCTGACGGCTGCACCATGGGGTTAGACGGAGACTTCGCCGCCGCGATCCTCGATCTCGGACTGCCCGGTATGCCGGGGCTCGACGTGCTCAAGACTTGGCGGGCAGCCGGCAGCCAGCTTCCTGTCCTGATCCTTACCGCCTGCGGGACGTGGGCTGAAAAGGTCGACGGTCTCAACGCCGGAGCCGACGACTACATCTCCAAGCCATTTCACGTTCAGGAGGTTGCCGCTCGCCTTAATGCCCTGATCCGGCGCGCATCAGGTATCGCTAGTCCGACCCTCACGCATCGCGACATCACCATCGATACGGCATCAAAGCGTGTGACGCTGAAAGGTGAGGTACTCGAATTAACAGCGCGCGAGTATATGATGCTCAACTATTTCCTGCATCGGATTGGCCGCATCATCTCGCAAGCCGAACTCATGGATCATCTCTACACGCTCGATGGCACGCGGGAGTCGAATACCATCGAGGTGTACGTCAGCCGGCTTCGCCGCAAGCTCGGCTCCGACTACATCAAGACCGTGCGCGGCCTTGGCTACAGGATGGACTAAGGATCATGGTCAGTCTCAAGCAGCGCTTGATCACGGCCGCAACTATCTGGATCGCGATTGGGTTCGTAGCCGCTGGATTCGTATTCTCGGCGATCTTCAGGCACGAGGTTACAACCCAATTTTACGAAGAGCTTTATGTTCATCTCGAAGAACTCCAGCGTCTCACGCAATTTGCTTCTGACGAGCGCCCCCATCTACAACGGGATTTGAGCGATCCGCGCTACGATATTCCTCTTTCAGGATATTATTGGGAGATTCAGCAGGCCGACAAGGTACTGGCACGATCTTCGTCATTGATGGACCACACGCTTCCCACTCCGCCCGATAAGCCGATAGACACCGGCACTCACACACACAAGATCACAGGTCCGAGTGGCGCACTTCTTGTGGCGGAGCGCACGCGCACCGATATTCCGGGAGCGCCGCCAGTCCGCTTCATCATTGGCACGGACCAGCGGCATCTCGATGCCGTGCTCGACGACTTCAACAGGATTCTTGCCTGGACTCTCTCAGGTTTCGGCGTCTCCCTGGTTGCAGTCGCAGCTCTCTTGATCGCATTTGCCCTCCGGCCTTTTCGACAACTGCGAAGCGCCCTCTCGCGGGTTCGGTCGGGAGAGACCAATCAATTGCAGGGTGAATTTCCGACCGAGGTTCGCCCCCTGGTCGCAGATCTCAACAAACTGCTGCAAGCCGCGACCGATAGGATCCAACGGGCACGCACGCAGGCGGGCAATCTTGCCCATGGCTTGAAAACGCCGCTCGCAGTCTTGACGGACGAAGGCTACCGGCTGGCGGATGCCGGCGCCGTCGAGGCCTCCCAGACGATCCTTTCCCAGTGCCGCAATATGCAAAGCCAGATCAACTATCAGGTGACGCGCGCACGCGCCGTTGCCATGCGTTCCTCTCCCGGGATCGTTGCGGATGTCCGTTCAGCCGCCGATGAAGTGGCAAGCGCGCTAGGCCGACTATATCAGCAGGCAAATATCGCCATCGAGACTAATGTCAAGGAAGGCCTCAAGGTTGCCTGCGATCCGCAAGACTTGAACGAGATGATCGCCAACCTCGTCGATAACGCGTGCAAGCATGCCCGGTCGAAAGTGATAGTGTCGGTCGCGGAGCCTTCCGCCAGCAACCGCCTGTTGAGCATAAACATCGACGACGATGGTGCCGGCCTGCCGCCTGAAGCACGCCGCGTCGTCTTCAACATTGGCGAACGCTGGGATACGCAGGCGCCTGGCACGGGGCTTGGATTGCCCATCGTCAAGGACCTCGCGGAACTCTACGGGGGCGAAGTCGAACTTAGAACATCATCCATGGGTGGCTTGTTCGTCGCCCTGCGGCTGCCGCGCGCCGAGCTTTGATGCGAAGTTAATCAGCGCACATGGTTGACTATAATACGCAATCAGGACGGCGATTGCTTGAAAATCCCAATGTCTCGTGGTGGCCGCCGGAAAACGAGGCGGCGCCTCTGGCCGATTATCGGTCAGGTCCCACTGGATTTGTGCAGGAACCGATCGATGATGGCTCCTATTCATTCAAGTAGTCGATGGAAAGAAGTCAAAGCGCCCTTTTCGCCTTTGTGAAAATGTGACACCTCAACATTCCGAAGAACGCACCTGCCGGCTGAGCGGAGGCCTGTTATGAGAAATCGGTTGGTCACGGTTTCCTGGTGCCTCTTGGGGCTGCTATTCCCGGTCACAGTAAATTATCCGAACGCGGCCGCTCAGGATGCGACGGCATATCAAGAAGCCTGTGGCGACTGCCATCCAGCGCCAGCGGCACTTGCCCGAAAAATCAAGGGGGCGACTGAGGAGGAGAAAAAGGCTTACCTGACGGCCTTTCTCACACACCATCATCCGCCGGATCCAGAAACGATCGACAAAATCGTCGGCTTTCTCTTCTCATTACCCAAGAGGTAATCGCACCGTAGCGATCGGCCATAGTTCTGCAGGAAGCGCCTCATGATCGAAGACAGCCGAGCAGGATTCCAACCTCACGGGCGCCCTCCTGTCACAACAGGCATTCCGGCAGAACTGCTTCTCGCCCTTTTTCTGCTCGCGGCGATCATTCCGCTGGGAATGGCTGCGTGGACATCCGGATCGAGTGACCACGTCCCAACCGAACTCGGCGCCGCATCGGCAATCCTAGCGGCGACGCTGCTTTACCTGCAATTTTTGAGTTCGGGCCGCTTTGAGGCCTTGTCCGGAAAAATCGGCATCGACAGGACGATGGGATTCCATCGGATCGCTGGCCTTGCGATCCTCATTTTCGCTTTCGTCCATCCTTTCAGCTACATCAGCGGAACGCTTCTAGACAATCCGGCGGCTTCCGCGAGGCGTTTGTATGCCCTGGTGACGAGCCCGCGCCTGCGAAGCGGCGTCATCGCGATAGCCTTGCTGACCGTGCTGATTGGTTTCGCCCTGATCAGAACGCGACGCTTCGTTCGCTATGAGTTGTGGCGCGCTGCACACGGTCCCATCGCCCTCGTTGCGGGAGGGTTGACACTCCACTATGCCATCCGCGCCGGAACATACTCGGCCGATGAAACGCTTCGGGTAATCTGGATCATCTACGCCTTGACGGCGCTCGGAGCTGCAATCATCACCTATTTTGTTAGACCCTGGCGCATGTGGCGAGAGGGTTGGCAGGTCGAAGCGGCTAGTGTCAACGCCGATGGGGTCACGCAACTCGTCCTGCGCGGCCCCGAACACACGAAATTCCATGCGCGGGGGGGACAGTTCCTCTGGTTGAGCGTTTCTCCGCACGGTCCGCCATTCCACGATCATCCCTTCTCAATCGCTTCTAGCGCAGGCTATTTACCGAGACTGCGGCTCATCGTCCGTCATGCCGGCGACTGCACCATTACCTTTCACGCCTTGCAGCCGGGCACGCCGGTGGCCGTCGACGGACCACACGGGAGCTTCGTTCTTCCAGGCCGGACATCGGCCGTTGTGATGGTGGCAGGAGGCGTCGGAATCGCTCCCCTGCTCGGAATGCTGGAAGAAGCAGCAGAACGCGGCGATAAGCGGCGGTTCCGGCTCCTGTACGCCACACGCAACCAGGCAGCGTTCGCATGCAAGGATGCCCTGGCAGATCTCGGTAACAGGCTGGACCTGAAAATAACTTACTGCGCCGACGAGGCTTGCAGCGCGCCAGAAATTCTGCGCGGACCCGTCTGCTCAGATCACTTAAGAGGCCTTCTTTCGGGCCTGGAGTCCGGCGACGTGTCCGTGATGTTGTGCGGTCCCCCGGCCATGATGGAAACAGCCGCAGATGCCTTCCTTGCGCTCTGCGTACCCATGACCAACGTGCATTACGAGCGCTTCGACTACGGGGTAGGCCGGGGCCGGATCGACAGACGGCGCCGCTTTACGGCCCTGGCGATTCTCGCAACAGTAATCGCTGCAGGCTTCCTGTTTAGTTTGCGATAGGCATCCGCCTCCACCGGTGTCGTGCACCGGCAAACAGGGAGAGCTGACATTTGCGGCAATGCGTACACAGTTGCGAACTCATTCGCACGTTGCACATCGCAGGCCACACGGATGCCCGCGACAACTCTCCTTGACAGAGGGTCACAGACGCACGGCATGGGTTCTGATGCATTGACACAAGCCGGTAAAAAAGATAGTAATCAATTACTTTTTTGGACACGGTCACAAATGCAGTCCAAGTACCTTTCAGCCGAGGAGCGCCGCCAGCGCACCGTTGAGGCCGTCGTTGCCCTTGCGGGAACGCAAAACCCGAGCGACATCACGACGGCGGCGATCGCCAGTGAAATGAGCGTCACTCAGGGTGCCTTGTTCCGGCACTTCCCGAGCAAGGATGCCATCTGGCAGGCCGTAATGGAGTGGGTCGCCGACCGGTTGCTGGATCGGATTGACCGGGCAGCGGAGCAGTCAGACTCACCGCTTGCTGCCCTACACGCGATATTCATGAGCCACATAGAATTCGTGATCGAGCATCCCGGCGTACCGCGGATGATGTTCGGAGAGTTGCAGCGAGCAGAATCAACGCCTGCGAAAAAGGTCGCGCACACTTTGATGAAACGCTACGCGGAGCGGCTCGTCCACAAGCTGGAAGAAGCCAAGGCCGACGGAGAGATACTGAACGATACGGACACGCAAGCGGCGGCAATCCTGTTCATCGGAATGATCCAAGGCTTGGTCATGCAGTCGATGCTGGCGGGCAATCTTCGGGCGGCGAAAGTCAACGCGCCGGCGGTGATCGAAATCTATTGTCGCGGTCTGAGTGCCCGCCATGCGCACCGGACATCGCAAGCCAGCAAAGAGCCGAGACAAAGCAGGAAGAAGGCTTGAGAAAACATGCGAACGAAATTGATCATCATTGCACTCGCGCTGTTGGCTGGGGGTGGATTGGCCTTCTATCACCTGCATGGAGATGGCCATAGTCATGGAACCGGGGGTGAATTGCAGCTCAATGCCGGCAAGAAGTGGAATACCGACCAGCCGCTCCGCGAGGGAATGGAACGAATCCGTGAACTTGTGAGCGCCGCCAAGCCGGCCGGCAGTCCGTCCGACATGGAAGCTCTCGCCAAGGGCGTCCAGCAACAGGTCAATTACTTGGTCGCTAACTGCAAGCTTCCGCCTGCGGCGGACGAGACCCTGCACGTCATGATCACTGACCTGCTGGAGGGTGCCGATCTCGTCACGAAGAAGAATGACCCGCAGCACGGTATCGCAGTCATGCGAAAAGCTCTCGAGACCTACCCGAAGTATTTCGATCATGCAGGCTGGCCCGGCGTCGGTGACACCTGATCGATGATGAGCACAGCGCTGCGAAATCGCCGGCGCCTGAGCACAAGGTCATGAAGCAGATGCAGGAAGGCAGGACATCAGCGCCGGCAATCCTTCGGCGGCCTTCAGTCAGGTACGCGCTGGCGGCGGCTGGTGTTTTCGCTGCGATCCTGATGGCCTACGCAATCTACGGCAACCGCCCAATCAGCGTGCAGGTTGCTTCGGTCGAGCACAACGTCCCTGTCCGCGTCTTCGGCCTAGGAACCGTCGAGGCGCGTGTGTTGTCGAAGATCGGTTTCGAGGTTGGCGCCACGCTCGCGGAGCTTCATGCAGACCATGGCGACCGCGTGACGAAAGGCCAGGTGCTGGCGCGCCTCAGTCTTGGTGAGCAAGAGGCCAAGGTCGCCAAGGCCCGCGCCGCGCTCGAAATTGCCACGGTCAACATCACCCGGGCGGAGGCCAACCTGGAGAAGGCCCGGGCCGTGTTAGCTCAGAAGCAGGAAGCCAATCGCCGCAAGCAGACGCTTGTCGGCCGCGACGTCGTCTCGCAGCAGGTGGCGGAGGAGGCCGTGCGGGACGAGGCGGTGGCGAAGGCCGATGTTGTCGTTGCCGAAAGTGAAATCGTTAGCGCTCGCGCACAGCTTACCGATGCCAAGGCACAGGTTCAGTTCGAAGAGACCTTGCTGCAACACCGCACGCTCACAGCGCCCTACGATGCTATCGTGATCGAACGGCACAAAGAACTCGGCACCGTGGTCAAGGCCGGCGACCCGATCTTCACTCTGATTGCCGCGGGCAGCTACTGGGGGCTTGCCTATGTCGATGAGGCCCGAGCCGGGTTCATCAACGAAGGTCAACAGGTCGATGCGCGGCTGCGTTCGCGCCCTCAAGAGGCGTTTACCGGCAAAGTCGACCGCATCGGACTCGAAAGCGACCGCGTCACGGAGGAACGCCGTGTCTACATCAAAGGCCAGAATCCCCCGCCACGTGTATTTCTCGGCGAGCAGGTGGAGTTCTGGATCACGGTCGCCACACTCGACAAGGCGCTGCTCGTACCGGCGGCCGCCGTGAATGGCTATGACGGGCGTCAGGGCACGGTTTGGACCGTCGAGGACGGACGGCTGCATCGCCGTCTCGTCAAATTCCGGCATCGCACCGAGGATGCCCGCTTGGAGATCGTCGATGGCGTGCCTGAAGGCACGCGCGTCGTTGTCAGTCTCGATAACGGCCTCAAGGAAGGCCGGGCCGTGCGTGTGAGCGAGGCGAGATCGCAATGAACCTCGCCTATCGTGACATTCGGCACGGCCTCGGCCGCTTCCTGCTAACCTGCGTCGGGCTCGGATTGCTCCTTGGCGTCGTGCTGGCCATGATCGGCATCTATCGCGGGCTCATCGTCGAAGCCTTGACGATCGCGCGGGCGCCTGCTGTCGATCTATGGGTGGTGGAGGCCAATACGCGAGGCCCCTTCGCTGAAGCCTCGCGTATCCCTGGAGACATTCGCGAGGCCGTGGCGCGCATCGCCGATGTTACCGCTGCGGGCAGCATCACCTATCAGACCGTCGAGACTGAGCATCGGGGAGACAAACTCAGGCTCTACGTCATCGGCTACGAATTGACCCGACCCGGCGGACCGCCGGCGATCGCGGAAGGCCGTGAGATTGCTCGCAGTCATTACGAAATGGTCGCCGACCAGAGCACCGGTCTGGCCCTGGGTGACCGCATCCGTCTTGGGCGCCACGTATTCACCGTCGTCGGGCTTACGCGCCACCAAGTCAACTCCGGTGGAGACCCCGCCATCTACATCACACTGCCAGATGCCCAGAAGCTGCAATTCGACCTGGCGCCGCCCGCCGCGCGCGTCCAGCTGGCACGTGGCACCGGCGGCTCCAGCCTCGATACCGTCAATGCCGTCGTCGCACGACTGGACGCCAATGCATCACCTGAAGCAGTGGCCGAGACGGTGCGCCGTTGGAAGCATCTGGCGGCGATTACACAGGAGGCTCAGGAGTTGATCCTGACGCGCTCGCTGGTCGATCGTGCGCGGCGTCAGATTGGACTTTTCACATCTCTTCTGCTCGTCGTGTCTGCCGTTATCATTGCACTCATCATTTACACGATGACGATGGAGAAGCTGAAGCAGATTGCCACTTTAAAGCTGATCGGCGCTCCAGACCGCACAATCATCGGCATGATAGTTCAGCAGGCCCTTGCGCTCGGCTTCATCGGGTTCGCCATCGGCGCTACGCTCATCTTCAACACCAAGGACTACTTTCCCCGGCGCGTGGTGCTGGAGCCCGACAACGTCATGATCCTTGGCTTGATCGTGTTCGCTGTATGCCTGCTCTCAAGCGGTCTTGGTGTGCGCGCGGCACTCCGGGTAGATCCCGCCACAGCACTGGGAGGTTGAGATGGCTGACGCGCCCGATCGGCCGCTCGTGCATCTCGACCACATCTCGAAACACTTCGGCGAGGGCGAGACCCGCGTCGACGCGCTGCGTGAGGTATCCCTCGACGTCTATCCGCGCCAGGTCGTGGCGCTGCTCGGGCCGTCGGGCTCGGGCAAGACAACGCTCTTGAACGTCATCGGCTGCATTCTCGATCCATCATCGGGTTCGATGGAACTCGATGGAGAGCCGGTGCTCAAGGATGGTCTCTGGCTGAGGCCGAATCTCAGGCAGCTGAGACTCGACAAGATCGGCTTCATCTTCCAGTTCCACAATCTGATCCCATTCCTCGATGCGACGGACAATGTGGCGCTCGTTCTTCAACTGGCGAGTGCCGATGCTGTGGCGACCCGAACCCGCGCGGTCGAACTGCTCGACTATCTCGAGGTCGGGCACCGCCGGAGCGCCATGCCTGCCAAGCTGTCAGGCGGTGAAGCACAGCGCGTCGCCATTGCCCGTGCTTTAGCTAACAAACCACGCATTATTCTCGCAGACGAGCCGACGGCGGCGCTCGATTCGAAGCGGGCTGGAATCGTTATGGATCTCCTGCGCAAAGTCGCCGTCGAGCAGGACGCGGCGATCATCGCTGTCACCCACGATGAGAAGATCTTCGACCGCTTTGATCGAATCTTCAGCCTTCGAGATGGCCGGCTTGACGAAGGCGTTTCAGCTGAAAGCCGTTAAGTGGAACTGGTATCCGCTAGGAAGCCGATTTTCAGGAAAACGTGTCGGCCATGAGAGCGGCGAACCACTTGGCCATGTCTTTGAAGTTCTCCGCTGTCCAGTTCTGCGACGCGGCAAGTGACTTAGGCACAGCCACCATTGATCTCGTCGCAGCGTCAAACTGGAAGACGGCATTAAGCCAAGTCGCCTCCGTTCGCGAGATGGTCGAATAGCAGGCGGAATTCGTGACTGGCGAAGGATCCGGCTGTCCGCCAGCAAAGATCCGCACCAAGGCGTCAGCACAGACTTTTGCCTCCTGGTTGGCGATGTGGCCGGCTTTGGGCTGAGTTGTCGCGCAGGAATCGCCGATGACATGAATGTTCGGTGCAGCCTTGCTGCTGTAGCTCAGCACATCGACAGGAACGAAGCGCTCGCTGCCTGCTATGAGCCCGGAAGCTGCAACAAGCGCCCCAGCACGATGCGGCGGGATCACGTTGATGACGTCTCCACGAACTGGGCCCGCATTCGTCGACAACGTCAGCTGCGCGGCATCGGCCGAGATGATCTCCACATCGTTGCGGTACTCGATAACCTTGGCGTAAGGCCCAGAAAATGCACGCGTGAAAATGTCCTTCTCGACCGTGATATCCGGATTAGTGTCCAGCAGAATGAGCTTTGCGCGCGGCTTCGTTGTCTTGATCCAGTCCGCGATCAGGCAAGCGCGCTCGTAGGGACCCGGCGGGCACCTGTAGGGCATCTTGGGAACGGTCAATAGGACGACCCCGTTCTCCGGCATTCCGCCTAACTGCTTGGCCAGCAGGTCCGTCTGAACACCCGCCTTCCAGGCGTGAGGCATGCGGGTGTCGTCGAGGCCGGGAATGTTTTCAAAATCGATCCCAGGCGCCATCACGATACGGTCCGCAGTCAGTTGCTTTCCAGACGTCAGCTTTACGGCGACGCGTGTAGGATCCACCTCGGAAACGTCGTCGATGATGACTTCGACGCCGTAGCGGTTGCGGAGTGTATCGTAACCGAACGTGAGATCCGCGATCGTCCGCTGCCCGGTGAGCACAAGGCTGCTCATAATGCTGGATACGTATCTGGCATTGCGCTCAACCAGAGTAACGGCCACTGCATCGCCCCACAGGCGCAAGTACTTGGCCACGGTGGCACCGCCCATGCCGCCACCGATTACGATCACGCGAGCCTTAGGCTTGATTGGCGGAGGAAGCGCCCAACCGGAGCTGGGCAATAAGGCGGCAAAGGAGCCAAAGGAGCTAATGAGAAATGCTCGGCGGTCCATGATGGCGCCCTCACCGTTACCGTTGCTGCGACAGCCACTGTACGAGGTCGCGCAACTGTTGCTCTGTGTACCCCATAGCGTGGCGGGTCATAATGCCCTCTTCTTCGGCACCAGATTGGTACTTGTGGAGCTTTCTGAGGAGTTTGCTGGCCGCTTTTCCCGTCAGCCGGTCGAACCCTGGGGCCGCATCGGTCGTACCGTGACACTGCGCGCAGTTTGATGCGAGAAGGCGTCCGGTGGGACTCGCTGCGCCTTGAGCCAGGGAAGCGGAGCTCACCGCAAGGAGGATGCCCATGGCACCAAACGCAACTTCGATACTGCGGAGCAGGCGGGGCCAGGCACCGCGGATGCTGGAACTCATTTCGGTGCTTCGGTCGCTATAGCGTTCCATCGGGCACCTCGAGTTTCAAAACCAAAAAAGGTTCATCTCCTCCACCTGTGCGGTGCGTGCTACCGAGGCGGCTTGGAGTTCACCATAGCTTATCGACCCACAACCATTTTGACTTTTGTAACGAGCAGGGCGTTGCGGCCGGTCTGAGTAACGCGATCCGCGCTGCCGCGTGGGAAGCGACCCGCGCAGGGGGCATTGCCATGGTACCAACCGGCGCTGTTGTCGATCTTCATCGACGAGCAAGTGCAGGTCGCCGATGTCGCCACGCTTCATAGCGGTTTTGCCGTTGACAGCGGGGATCTTGCCGCCAACCTCGTTGCGGCGGAACGAGGCAAGAGAAATCATGCGCGCCATGATCCAAACTGGAAACTACGCTCTTTGCGGTCGGACGCAAGCGAGAAACAAGGGGGATAGAGTTGCGTCGCATCGACTTCAAGCTCGCTCCGCCACAGCTTGTCGGGCGCGCGCAACTTATCGGCATTGAACTCTTCAATCCGTTCGTCATAGCTGCGGTCGCCCAATCGGTTCGGCAGTCCGGTATGATGGCCAAGAATGCAATAGGCGATAAGCTGAGCCACTGGTGTTCCGTCCCTGACGGAGGATTCCGCTGGTCCGGCAAATCAGTCATGCTCTCCTGATGAGAGAAAACGTATGCTTCGATGTAAGCGGGGCTGACCGCAAACGGCTTCTCGCCATCGCGGCCGATCGCAACACACCGGTCAAGGTTGTGTGGCGCACCAAGATCATCCTCGCCACGGCCGATGGGCTGGGGACCATGGCGATCATGCGCGAGACCGGCAAATCGAAGCCCTGCGTCTGGCGGTGGCAGGAGCGCTTCATGCACGAGGGTGTCGACGGGCTTCTCGTCCATGGCGCTGCCGGTGCCGAAGCCACCATGGGTGATGAAGGGCAGTATGGTCTTGCCGGCAAGATCGGCGCCGGAGAGGAGCTGCGCATTGGGGCGGGCAGCGCCATGCCGCAGATCGGGAAGCCCAGAAACAGCGTGGTCTGCCGCGACAGATCGGGCGTCGGCTCCAGCGGCAGAAGCGCGTCGCTGTCGCGCCAGCGCGTGGCCCAGGCGACCATGTTCTCGTAATCCTCGGGCCATGGATCGCGCGGGCGGATCTCGATCAGCTCGGCATCGAAGCTGCGCGACAGGTGGCCCGCAAGCATCCGCGTATTGTTGGATCGCGACAGGAAAACGACAGCGACCTGACCGTTGCCTTCGGCACGCGCCGCGCTCCTGGCCCAGCCCGCGGCCGCCGCGAGAGACGCGCCTTGCAGAAGGCGACGGCGGCTGAAGCCGGTGATGTCGGTCTCGCTCATGGCTTCCCCGTATCCTGACCGTGGAAGAAATTTGCCGTAACACTGCCGTCGGTCAGGAAGTCGCTGCCGGCGACGAAGCCGTCCTCCGGCCCCATGACCAGCGCGGCAAGGGCCGTGACCTCGTCAGGCGTGCCGGCGCGGCCAGCGGGCATCTTCCTCAGCATCGCCCGATAGAAACCGGCGCGTTCGCCATGAAGCTCGTTATGCGCCAGCGGGTCACGATGATGCCGGGGCTGATCACATTGATCCGCGCGCCGCGCCTGGCCCAGTCGACCGCCTCGCCGCTCGGCAAGGACGATGGCGCGGCTCAAGCCCGTCGAGCAAGGCGCCCCAATCGCAAGAAGAAGTACCGCTGGAAGAAGGCGCTCTACCGAGAGCGGAACCGCGTCGAACGCTTCTTCAACAAACTGAAGAATTTCCGCCGCATCGCCACCCGCTATGACAAGCTCGGCGCCAACTTCTTCGCCTTTATCCAGCTTGCATCCATCCGCATTTTCTTGCGATCAATTGAGTCCACGCCCTAAACATCGGCGGCTCGACGCGATTGGATTTCGGCCGGATGTTCGCGTATCCGCCCTTGCCGGCAAGTTCGCCATGAGACACCGAGCGTCCTGGCTATGCACGCGACCGGTGTCGCCCGTACCGGCATGAGGGCCCGCGATGGCATAATCGGGCGGTAGCGCGTCCGGTTCGATCTTCCGGACGCGTCACCCGCCTCGCCGATGTACGCTTCGTCAAGCCCAGTCCGCGAGTGCAGAGGCTTTTCAAAGCCTCAATTGTGCGGGTTCGACGTCGCTTCAAATTGGTATTAGGTTGAAGCGGTGCGCCTTTTGCAGGCGAAGTGCTCGATGCCGACAAAATACAACCCGATTGGATGGATGCTTTCGGAGGCCGTCGAAAGTTTATCGCGCGCGGAGCGTATGCAGAGGCAGTTTTTCCAGCTTCGTCCCTACGGCAGCGCGGGCACACCGACATGGGAACCGCCCCGTTGACGTGCTGGAGACGGAGGAGGAGCTGCTCATCACCGTCGCTTTGCCCGGCGTCGCGCCGGATCACGTGGAAGTCGTGATTGAAGATAGCGTGTTGCAGATTGCCGGCCATCGGGTGCTTCCGCCGGAGCTGCGCAACGCGGACATCCATCGCCTCGAACTGCCGCAGGGGCGGTTCGAGCGGCGAATTGCGGGACCGTTCTGTTCCCCGGACTCGTCTTGTCACTGGCAGTGGGACGGCCGAAATCAATCGCGACTGTTCAGCAGGCGGTACGCGAAGAACGGCAGATCGGAGTCCTGCTGCAGCGAAACGGGGAAATCAACGATCCAGGACCGGATGATCTCTACCGGATCGGGACACTCGCGAATATCCTGCGTTACGTGACTACCCCGGACGGCACACATCACATCGTGGTTCAGGGCGTGCAGCGCATTCGCATCCTCGATTTCTATCCCGGAACGCTCTTTCCTGCCGCTCGCGCCGTCCATATATCCGAACCCGACGCACGCTCGCCGGAAATCGAAGCGCGTTTTCTCAATCTGCAAAATCAGGCCATCGGGTTGCGCAGCTCCTCCCTCAGGCACCACCGGGACTCATCACGGCCCTGCAGCAGACCACGTCGACCGGGGGCTGGCGGATCTGGCTGCGGGCACGATGGACATCCCGGCTCAGGACAAGCAGGCGATTCTCGAGACGATCGATCTTGCCGCACGGATAGATCGGATTTCCCGTCTGCTCGCCGAACGCATCGAGGTGTTGCGTCTTACCCAGGAGTTAGGACGCCAGACCAAGGCCGCCCTCGACGAGCGCCAGCGCGAGGCCGTCCTGCGCGAGCAGATGGCTGCGATCCAGCGACAGCTCGGGAGGGCGAGGGCAAGGCGCAGGAGGTTGCGGAACTCATCGAGGCCATCGCCAAGGCGAAGATGCCGGCGGACGTCGAGGCGCAGGCAAAGAAGGAGCTCAGCCGCTATCAGCGCCTGCCAGAGGCGGCTGGCGAGTCCGGTGTGATCCGCAACTACCTCGACTGGCTGATCGAGCTCCCATGGAGCTAGCCGGAGGAAAAGCCCATCGACATCGGCTCAGCGCGCCGCATCCTGGACGAGGACCATTTCGGCCTGGAAAAGATCAAGAGCCGCATTATCGAGTATCTCGCCGTTCGAAAGCTGGCGCCGCATGGGAAGGCCCCGATACTGTGCTTCGTCGGCCCGCCCGGGGTTGGCAAAACCTCGCTCGGGCAGTCCATCGCCCGGGCGATGGAGCGGGCGTTCGTTTGGGTCAGTCTCGGCGGTGTGCATGATGAGGCCGAGATCCGAGGACATCGCAGGACTTATGTCGGAGCGCTGCCGGGCAACATCATTCAGGCCGTCAAGAAAGCGGGCGCCCGAAACTGCGTGATGATGCTCGATGAGATCGACAAAAATGGGCCGCAGCATCCAGGGCGATCCGTCCGCAGCGATGCTTGAGGTTCCCGATCCCGAACAGAACAGCACGTTTCGCGACAACTGCTGGGTGTACCCTTTGACTTAAGCCGCGTCGTCTTCATTGCCACCGCCAATATGCTCGATACGATTCCGGGCCCGTTGCGCGACCGAATGGGAGGTCATCAGCCTGACGGGCTATACGGAAAGCGAGAAGCTCCAGATCGCTCGCCGCTAGCTTGTCGGCCGGCAGCTCGCTGCCAACGGGCTGAAGCCCGATCAGGTCGAGATCGACGATCAGGCTCTCATCGCCATCATTCGCGGCTATCGATCCGGCCCTGTTCGAGAAAAGCGACATCCACGTCCATGTTCCAGCCGGAGCGACGCCGAAAGACGGTCCGAGCGCAGGCGTTGCCATGTACACGGCGCTCGTCTCTGTCCTGACCGGCCGTACGGTCAGAAACGACACTGCCATGACCGGCGAGATCTCGCTGCGAGGTCTTGTGCTGCCCGTAGGCGGTATCAAGGAGAAGGTTGTCGTGGCCGCGGCGGCTGGCATAACTCGCGTGATGCTTCCAGCGCGCAATCGCCGGGATTCCGACGACATTCCTGAGGATGCACGAAATCGCTTGAAGTTCATTTGGCTCGAACGCGTGGACGAGGCAATCGCCGAAGCATTGGAGAAGGGGCCGGCCGAAGCACCCGCCCACACCAACCCGGTAGCCGCCGATCAATAGAGCGGACGACCGCAAACGGGCTTCGTAAGGTTGATCTCGAAGGCGGCCCACCAGCATCAGCCGTCAGGTCGGTCGCATAACGAAGGGCCATGAGGAACCCCCGATTTTGCAGTTGCCCTCCACCACGCCTTCGGCGGCGGTTATTCGAATTCGACGCCCGCCTTTAGCCGGAAAATGGCGTCTTCGCTGTCGCCGGTCAGGCCGAATGCTCCGCCGATGCCGACGTGAAACTCGTCCTTGAAGTCGGCGCGCAAATTGACCCCGACGTACTGCTCTGTCTTGCTGCCGGCCAGGGTAAGTCCTTTGATCGAATCGCCGGCGCCGCCAAACATCTCAAGTCCGAGCGTGAGTTTTTCGATTCGGCTGTCGGCCAGGTTTTCGAATCCAGGCCGAGAATCGGAGGCGCGGAAGAATGTGTAGTTCAAGCCGGTCACGTACCCGAAGGCCCAATGCCCGTTCTCCAGGTTGACCTCATGTATCGTGTTGAAAGCGACGTTGAGGTTGTTCGTGATGTCATGGCCGAGGATCAGCTTGGTTTCGAGTTCGTGCTCGCTGCCTTCTTCCTCTTCTTCCTCCTCGCCGTCAACGCGGCCTACGACGTCCCGGATATATCTGCTCTCGGATTTTTTGTAGAGGTATTCGGCATAGAGCACGGGATTGAGGAGCGTGTCCTCACGAAAGAGCCGCAAGCGGTTCTCCCAGCGAAAACTGCCGAATTCGTAGCTTTCATCGTCTCCAAACGTCTTTGCGCCCTCGAGGTATAGGGCAGTGGCGAATAGGTCGGTAACGCTATACTCGACCTCAAGCATTTGCGCCGTGTAATTGGGCTCTCCGTTGCCTACGCGGCCGTAATCCGAGTAGACCTCGACTTCCGTGGTGCCCTGTTCTTCCATATGATGGTTATAAAGTACGAAATTGGCGCCTTGCCCTGCAAGCGCGGCCTCCGTGCCAACCAAGCTGATACCTGCCGCCGCGAGCACCAGCGCAGCAACGCGTCCCATAGCCTTCCTCCTCATAATATGCCGAGATTCAAGGTCTCAGAATCAACTTTTACGATAATTATATACGATAAAAGTATATAATAAACACCGCCGATGTGTGATGGAGCGTTGGTGTGGCGGCTGGGCTACATTGCTCCAGGAGTCGTGCCGGCCTGGCTCTTGCATTGATTACTTGACGGCGGATCCCCTGAAATTTCGGCCAGCAAGCCATGGCTTCCGAACACGACTATTACGCCCTATATCGAATAGTTCCTCGCGCCGACGCTCAAGCGAAGCGAGATCGTCGTTCGATATAAGAAGCACGACAAAACTAAAGATTGGAACCGTTCCACGATTCCCTCAAAACCGGAACAGCTCTAATCTTACTATGTCACGAAAAGCATGAGGCCGTTACGTCTCGCTTCCGCATGCAGCATGGACATCGCGGCAGTTCGTTGGCCAGCGCAACGGCGATCACGGTTCGGAGCGTGGATATCGAGTTGGGCGTGTGACGCTCAGGGCGCAGGGTCGGCGCCGCGCGGGCGGTAGTGTACGCGGCGGTGAGAAAGTAGGCCATTGGAGCGGCGGCATGGTGCTGCTGCGTGGCGGAGTAAAACCCGGCCGCTGGATAGGCTGCCTGATGTCGCTGCCGCCGCAGTGGCGTTGGCGCAGCCTGTGGATCGATCACATTGTTGCAACCCGGTGTCCGCGGCTCGCGGCATGGCCCTTCAATCGGCCCCGCGAGACGTGGCCTTGCGGTGATCGGTCTGTCGCTCCGCGTGAGGGCGACGGCGGCTTTTTTCAAGGGTGTCACGCTGGGACTGATGGGCTTGTGGGTGCTCGGTTCAACCGTGTGGCACGCGCTCGTGCTCGGCGTGCCGCGCGCCGAGGTCATGGGTTTGATCGGCTTTCTAGCGCTCGCTGCCAACATGACAAGCGTCTTGATCCTGCTCAAGTACAAGGACGGTGATGCCAATGTAGGAGCAGCGGAACCGCTTGGCCCGACGTGATCGTGGCGACGATCCTCGCATTCTTATTTTTACAATCTGCGACGACGATTCTGCGCCAGGCGCTTGTCGAGCGGCGCGTGGCATTGGGTAACCAGACGGAGATGGTCTCCGCCTCGGCGTGTACCAGTACGAGGATAGGTCAATGATCAACACAACAAAGGCGGCGACAGCCGCAGTCCTGCTGGCAATGACGGCAACCATTTCACTGGCCCAGGGCCAACAATCGGGTCAGCAAATGCCGATGATGGGCCAAGGCATGGGAATGGGCGGACAGAACATGATGGGCATGGGAATGATGGGCGGCTGTACGACGATGGGTGGCAACATGGGCATGATGGGGCCGGGCATGCAGGGAATGATGGGTCCCGGGATGATGGGTCAGGGAATGGGACCCAGCATGATGATGGGCATGGGTCCCATGATGGAAGGTCGTCTGGCCTACCTCAAGGCTGAACTCGGCATCTCAGATGCGCAGGCAGCGGCTTGGGACGGCTACGTGAGCGCGGTCAAGGCTCGCGGCGATGCCATGCAAAGCATGCACGCGACGATGATGAAGGCGATGCAGGGCGGTACGGCCATTGACCGTATGAACGCCCATACAACGGCTATGCAGAGCATGATGGACAGCATGAACGCGCTCAAGCCAGTGACCGAAGCGCTCTACAAGGTTCTAAATGACGACCAGAAGAAGAAGGCCGACGTGCTGCTGGGCATGGGCTGCTGCATGATGTGAGGAATGATGAGTTATTATTTCAGCAAGGTTCTGTCTCTGAGCTTTGACGAGGCCGTCGATCGCGTAACCCAGACGCTCAAAGGTCAGGGCTTCGGCGTGATCACGGAGATCGACGTGACTCAGACGCTCAAAGCCAAGATTGGCGTCGATTTCCGGCCGTACCGCATCCTGGGCGCGTGTAACCCAACACTCGCCCACGAGGCGCTCAAACTCGAGGACAAGGTCGGTACCATGCTTCCCTGCAACGTCATCGTGCAAGAGCTGGGGCCCGGACGAATTGAGGTGGCGGCAATTGATCCTGTGGCGTCGATGGCCGCCATCGACAACCCTGCGCTCCTGGAGAAGGCGGCCATCGTTCGAGGGCAGCTGGAGAAAGTGATCTCGTTATTGTAAGGCAGCCGGGAATGCGTCACATGTTTTGGCTTGTTGGAGGGGCATCGCTAGTAGCGGTCACTGCCGCGCCAGCAAGGGCGCAAATTGGCCCCATGCATGACCGGGCCTATGGCCGGGGATTGCCACCATGGAGTGGCCCGTTCGGGCTGGTCATTTTTGCGTTCGTCATCATCGGATTTGTCACTGTCCTCTGCTGGCTATTAGGCGGCAACAATCGCAATGTGAGTTCCCGATCGTCAGCGCTGGAAATACTTCAAGAGCGGTATGCCCGAGGCGAAATGAGTCACGAGGAATTCGAACAGCGCCGCCGCGATTTAGCTGGCTAGCGATGTCGGATGATCGAAAACGCAGATGCGGATTCAGCTACGCCCCTCTATGTCCGCTTCCGCCGCGACGTGACACGCACCTGACGGGTTCGTCTCGTCCTGGGCCGACGCGGACTAACGGCGTTCGATTTTCTAAGTCCGGTGTTGAAGGTCAAGCTTCCGAACGGCGAAAACGCACGAGGAATTTCCGCTAGCTAATTTGAACCGGTCGTGACGGGCGGGAATCACTGCGGTAGAAATTGACTCGAAGGCGCCAACCAGATTGGTGTCGAATATGGTCGTTGGCATATATCATGGTGCGGATCCGCGAGTGGCCGTAGTCTTCCTTATGGCCCTGCTATCCACGCTCGTTCTGCTGTTTGGGTTTCAGGGAGAGCAGATCCTTTCTCAGCCGCTCATCATCGCGATGTTGGCTGTACCGATCCTCATCCAGGTCTATTTCAACTCTGGTTTGGCCTACCTGCTTAATCGATCGACTGGCGAGACACACAGTGTTGCTGTCCCTCAGCGCTGATAGGCGCCAGCAACTTCTTCGAATTGGCTGTGGCGGCGGCTATCAGCTTGTTCGGGTTCAACTCGGGCGCGGCGCTGGCCACCGTTGTCGGTGTTTTGATCGAAGTTCCCGTAATGCTCTGTCCGTGGTGAAGATCGTGAACGCCACACAGAGTTGGTATGAAGCTGGGGGTGCCGTGCGAGATCGTGTGGCAGCACAGAAGGCTCAAGTTTAGCGCATGTCGATCGTCATCTATCACAATCCAAAGTGCGGCACGTCGCGGAATACACTCGCCATGATCCGGCAATCCGGAGAGGAGCCAGAAGTCGTTGAATATCTCAAATCTCCGCCTTCACGAGAGCGCTTGGCCCAGCTTATCCGGCTCATGAGCATCCGCCCGCGCGATCTCCTCCGACGCAAAGGGACACCCTACGAGGAACTTGGTCTCGATGATCCAAAGTTGAGCGATGACCAGATCATCGATTTCATGATTGCGCATCCGATTCTGATCAACCGGCCAATCGTGGTGACATCAAAGGGGGCACGGCTGTGCCGTCCGTCCGAGGCCGTGCTCGACATACTGCCCAACCCCAACATCGGTCCGTTTATCAAAGAAGACGGCGAGGTCATCATCGACGAGAAGGGAATTCGGCGTGTCTGAACTCGATCTGTCACTTCCAAACGTGAAGGCCGACGCTCTGCACCTGCCAGATCCTCGCGCATTGAGCGCGGTTCTACGCTCGACGCATAAGCCTCGCATCCTGCTTCTATATGGGTCCCTTCGTCCACGTTCTTACAGTCGACTACTGACCTTCGAGGCGGCGCGTCTTCTCGAACATCTCGGAGCGGAGACTCGCATTTTTGATCCGAGCGGTCTGCCATTGCCCGATGACGCGGCTGAAACCCATCCCAAGGTACAGGAGCTACGTGATCTCGTGGCTTGATCCGAGGGGCAAGTTTGGTGCTCGCCGGAGCGACATGGGTCGATGACCGGGATTATGAAGGCGCAAATTGACTGGATACCGCTGAACTCAGGAGCGGTGCGGCCCACCCAGGGCAAGACCCTCGCAGTGATGCAGGTGAGCGGCGGCTCTCAGTCCTTTAACGCTGTGAATCAGTTGCGCCTTCTTGGCCGCTGGATGCGGATGCTCACGATCCCGAACCAGTCCTCTGTGGCGAAAGCCTTCCAAGAATTCGATGAAGCGGGCCGCATGAAACCGTCGTCGTATTACGACCGAGTTGTGGACGTCATGGAAGAACTCATGAAGTTCACGCTGCTCACGCGGGATGTCGCCCCCTATCTCACGGATCGCTACAGCGAGCGTATTGAGTCCGCTGCTGAGTTATCGGCAAGGGTCAACCTACCAGCGACCGCGGCAGTCGCGGAGCCCGCCACATGGCCTTGTGGATGCGCCCCAGACTGTTGTGCGGCGTCGCCACAATAAGCCACTCAAAAATGTACGCTCAAACCGCATATCATGGCCTGGGCCTAGGGTGACGAGCCTCCGGTTCGTCGAGTGATCGAGACTGTCACTGGTGAAATCAGGGCCTTGCACCCCGTGAAAATGACGGCGACACCGACTTTGACGAAGCTCGCCTACATGGGCGCCAGCCGGTCCCTCCTGCGCCTCATTCCAGGCCCGGTCTATATAGCAACCTAAGGGTGTGCTGGATACAGTATAGAAGGGTATTTATGCTGTTTTTAACTGCGTGGTTAACCAGTTGTCTTTTGTTTGCTCTGGTTGTACAAGAAGAATGATATATACTTAGACTTTGACACTTAAGCTTCCCTGTTCACTTCTTAACATATCTCTGTTCCGAGATAGCGAGTCCCTGATAGTTGCTACGAATTCCCTGTTATTTTTGGCCTCGAAATCCTCATAACCCACTGTAGATACGACGGTATTCGGCGTTTTGAGGCGTTTCCGAGGCCCGAAAATCGCGAAAATTCCCTGTTATTCGGGTGATTCTGGTGAGACCCGTTCGCCCCAGACTGCGCCCACCACCATCTACCGCATTGATTTTGCATACAAATTGTCCGCTCCGGGTTGCTCGAATTCCGCCCCTCATTTCCGGCCGTCGAGCAGGGCTTCAGCCAATTCGGCACCAACGTCTTTGAGGCGGTGCAGGTCCAGTCCCTCGGCGCGATCTCGAACTTCCTCACCGCCGAGCTGGCGGACGCGTTGGGCATCGACCACACGGTCGAGGGCGCGTTGGTGCAGAACGTGGCCAACGCGCTCATCAACCGTGCCGTCGCCAATGCTGTCAGCACCGGCAATCGGCTGAATGTGTTCGCAGGGTTTGGCGTGGACGCCTTCAGTCTGCCTGTGGTCCTCTCGGACGGCACGCAGCTTGCGAGCGGTGCAGCGTTCAATGTCGGCCAGGGCATTTCAGGGTTCGTGGGCAGCTATCTTGCCTCCAAGATCGTCTCGGCCCAGACCATCGGCGGTTCGCTTGGAAGTTCCATTGGTTCAGCGATTGGATCGGCCATAGGCGGATCCGCTGTCGCGGCGACGACGATAATCGTTGGCGACATGTGCATGTGCGCGGCCAATGACAATGCTCCACCGCGCATATGTCTTACTGCGTGAACGGATTAATTTTAGTGTAATAACTGAACAAGACGTGGGATATCTTTAACAGTAAGCTGGGGGATGGATGCTGTTGTCACCTAAGTCAAATGCATGGGTTGTTCTGGGATCTATCTTAATTTTTATGGTTCTGGCGGCAATGGGTTTTAGTTCAAGAGAATTCTGTAAATCTGAATTGTGCAAGCAATTGGCAGTTGCGGATGGATATCGCGTGCCTGTTGCGGAGTGGCCATTTTGGGCAATTGAGAAAACTAATTTAGCAAGAAGTGTAGACAAAGAAAGAATTGAGGAAATGCTAGAAGTTGACAATTTTCAGCGCGTTTTACTCTCTGAAGATCAATTGGACGGTCGCAAAGTTTCAATAACGCAATTCACTAAACTTGTTCGAATTTATCGCATGTTTTACTTGGGAGTTGGCTCTGATAACGTAAAAATATTGATCAAAGAATCAAATGAAGGAACGACGGTTGAATCGGCGCGTCTAGTTAGGGAATCGATTGCATCCATGTGACATGGAATGGGGGCATAGACAGAGAAAATTGAAGTATTTTACGGCGCAATTCATCTCACTCAGTTTAGTCACAAATATATTGTGTACACAGATTCTAGCGGGATGAAAACGAGACTTGATGGCGGCGGTTCGGTTGATCCCGCAAGACCAGGCTCCAAGCGTAACGGCAGTGGCACACTGGAAAGTCGTTTACTCGGGACACCGCCTAAATCCGGCCTATGCCACAATCATTCCAAAGAACGCTTGTGATCGTTCAAGCTCCTTCAAACCGTGCGGCTCAATACTTCCTCTCAAATTCCGAAGTCTTATTCGGTCAAAGAAACGGGAGGAATTATGTTCTCAACGTCATCAAGCGCTTCGCCGTCCAACGCAACTCAATCCTATGATGCCGTGGTCATCGGTGCGGGTGTCGCCGGTCTTCACGAAGTGCATCTCCTGCGCGAGCAGGGACTCAACGTCCACGGCTTCGAGGCCGGGTCGGGCGTCGGCGGCACGTGGTACTGGAACCGCTATCCGGGCTGCCGCTTCGACTCAGAAGCCTACATCTATCAGTACTTCTTCTCGCAGGATCTCTACAATGCCTGGAGCTGGAGCGAGCGCTTTCCCGCGCAGCCCGAGATCGAAAGATGGCTGAACTTCGTTGCCGACCGTTGTGATCTGCGCAAGGAATTCGAGTTCAATACCAGGGTCGAAAGCGCCCAATACAACGACGCAACGGGGCGGTGGACGGTCAAGACGGATAAGGGACACGTGGTCGACACGCAGTTTCTTATTACCTGCTGCGGCATGCTCTCGGCGCCGCTCGACAAACGCTTCCCGGGTCAGGAAACGTTCAAGGGCCAGCTGTATCACACCGCGCGCTGGCCGAAGACGCCTGTCAACTTTGCGGGCAGGCGCGTCGGCGTCGTCGGCAATGGGGCGACGGGAATTCAAGTGATTCAGACGATTGCGCCGGACGTCGGACATATGAAGGTGTTCGTGCGCACCCCGCAATATATCATCCCGATGGTGAACCCAAAATACAGCGCCACGGACGTCGCCAACTACAAGAGGCGCTTCGACGAGCTCAAGGCAAACTGCCCGAATACGTTCACGGGCTTCGAATATGACTTCACCAACGGCGCCTGGGGCGAGTTGACGCCCGCTCAACGCGAAGAGGTCATGGAACGCATCTGGAATGAGGGTTCGCTTCGGCTGTGGCTTGCCTCATTCGCAGAAATGTTCTCGGACGAGGATGCGAGCGAAGGAGTCTCGGAATTCGTGCGCAAGAAAATGCGTGAGCGCCTCAAAGATCCCGTGCTGTGTGAACTCCTTATTCCGAAAGACTATGGCTTTGGAACACATCGCGTGCCGCTGGAAAGTGGTTATCTCGAAGTCTTCCACCGCCCCAACGTCGAGATCGTCAGCGTCAAAAACAATGCGATCGTCGCCGTCACGCCGGAAGGCATCAAGCTCGCGAACGGGCAGGTCCACGAACTCGATATCATCATTCTGGCGACAGGATTTGACGCGGGCACCGGGGCGCTGACACGCATAGACATCCGCGGCCGCAGCGGACGCCAGCTCAAGGACGACTGGGGCCGCGACATCCGCACCACGCTCGGCATGCAGGTGCACGGTTACCCAAACCTCTTCACCACCGGTGCACCGCTCGCTCCATCTGCCGCGCTCTGCAACATGACAACCTGTTTGCAGCAGCAGACGGATTGGATTGCCGATTGCATCAAGAACGTCCGGAAGATGGGCGCCAAGACCATTGAGCCGACGGTCGAGAGGCAAGACGAGTGGGTCGCGCATCATGACGAACTCGCCAACGCCACGCTCGTTGTCAGAACCAACTCCTGGTACATGGGCTCCAACGTCGAGGGCAAGCCGCGCCGCCTGTTGTCATATATCGGCGGTGTTGGCCCGTACAAGCAGCGTTGCGATGAGGTCACCCAAGGCGGGTACCGCGGGTTCGATATTCAGTAATGGCTCTATAGCTGAAGCAGCTGCCGTACTCCGTGCGGGACGGGTTCGGTGGCTGCTTCTTTGTCCGAACAAAGAAGCCCTTGATGACCCAGACTCTTGACGAGCTGGCCGGCGACGACCCCACCATGGCCCGTGCGGTCTATCTGTGCCGAAAAATATCCAATTCAGATTTGCCGCTTCTCATCCTCGGTGAAACGGGCGTTGGAAAAGACTCACTTGCTCGCGCTCTGCACGCCGAGGGCAGGCGCTCGAACAAGCCATTTATCGCCATAAACTGCGCGGCTATCCCGGGATCCCTGCTTGCAAGTGAGTTGTTCGGCTACGCGCCAGGAACATTCACCGATGGAGCCAAGAACGGCTACGCTGGAAAGATCATCGCGTGTAATGGCGGGACGTTTTTTCTCGACGAGATAGGAGACATGCCGCTCGATTTGCAGGCCTATCTCCTGCGCGTGTTGGAAGAGCGGTCTGTGCATCCCCTCGGAAGCAATGGGGCAGTGCCAGTCGACGTCCGATTTGTCAGCGCTACGCATTGCGACTTGCCGGGGCTTGTTGCCAGCGGACGCTTCCGCCAGGATCTCTACTATCGAATTCGCGGAGTCGAAATCACACTACCTGCCTTGCGCATGAGACGCGATCTCGGCGATATCATCGATCGTATCGCTGCCGTGGAGGCCAAAAACCAGGACAAGGCGATGACCCTTTGCCCACAGACGCGGGACGTCCTGTGCAAGTACCCTTGGCCCGGAAATTTCCGAGAATTGAGGAATGTTCTTCGCTTGGCGATCTCGTTTTGCGAGGACGAGCACGTGACGGTCGCGGATATGCCCTCGCCGATAATCGAATTTGCAAGAGAGCACGTGCGCATTGCAAAACGGTGCCCATGTTGAACGGGCCAGCGAGATCGCGATGCTGCTCGAGGCCGCGATCAGGCAGACAGGTCGTGATCAATCAGGAGGGCCCTCGCTAGCCTACGACGACTTCGCTGATCTGTATTACTGGGGCTGCATCGGTGTAGTTTTTGATATCTGCCAGGATCTCCCTGGCGTGTGGGCCGAATCCAGCCTGAAAGGCTTCGATCGAGTCGCAGAAGATATGACACATCCCGACATACGTCGCAGGTGCGCCGGGCGCGCCGCCAGCCAATCCTTTGTCGACCGTGTAGTACTTGCAGTGGTCGCCCATCTTGCTTTTAACCAACGGCATATGCTTGTCGCGATAGTAGTCGTGATCGAAGCGCATGCCGTCGGTGAATGGATACATCACGCTGATCTTTATCATTTGTTGTCTCCTCCTTGCCCCGTTTGCACAGGCGCGTCTGGACTTGGCCGAAATTCCGTCCTGTTCGACTTGCTTCAAGCTGGCATGCTCAACAGGTCGTTGAGGTGGCGGTCGATTTGAGAAGCGAAGGTGGCGTCGGTGCCGAACAGACCGAGATGTCCATCGATCGTATCTATCGGCCGGAACTCGGCGCCGGCAATCATCCTGCACTCTTTTTCGCAATCCGCCGGCGGGAAGAACATGTCATGGCTGATAGGCATGACGAACGTCTTGGCCTTGATGCGGCGTAGCGCGGCGCTCAAGTCTCCATTGGTATTTCGTGCGACGTCGCCGCGCTGCCACTTCCAGGCCATGGCGAGGAGGTCGTTGGGGTCCATGGGGCCGAAATATCCGCCCATGAAGTTGATTGCGAAGTCCTCAAGAGAAGAAAAGCCCAGCTGTTTGTGCCGGTTCTGACCAAAGAATTCCGTGCTCCAGCCCATGACACCCCACATTTTTGCATGACGCAACAGGCCTTCGCGTACCTCGTCCGAGCACTTGTAGAAACCGCGGTTCCAAGCCGGATCCGAAGTGATGGCCTCGATTAGCGTCTCGGCGAACAGGAAGTCATGCGTCGTATTTTGCGCTGTTCCCGCGATCGGTGCCGCGCGGGCCACCATGTTTGGGAAACGCACAGCCCACTCGTAAGTCTGCTGTGCGCCCATCGAACCGCCGGTCACGAGTGCAAGACGCTGGATGCCGAATACCTTGGTGAGCAGTTTGTATTGCGCCCGTACGTCGTCGCTGATGCGTACTTTAGGAAAGTTGCCCATTCCGCCGGGGAGCGGCGTGTTGTGCGGCGACGTCGAGAGCCCGTTGCCAATTTGATTGACGATGATGATGAAGTACTTGGCGGGATCTAGCGCGCGGCCTGCTCCGGTATAGACATCGGCCATGATCTTGGAAGTGCCGGAATACCAGGTCGGGATCAGGATGGCATTGTCCTTGGCCGCATTAAGGTTGCCGTAAGTCGCAACTGCCAGTTGGCAATTGCGGATCGTGCCACCCTCCTCCAGAACGAGATCGCCGATGTTGTGAAGCTCGTAAGGCCCATGCACATCCTGCGAATAAAATTTGTTCTCGATCACGATTTCCTCCCGAGTGTTTTGGCCGTCCATGCGGCTATTTCGGGCCGGCAGTCTCGGGCGTTCGCGCGAGCCGCGATAGAACATTAGTGGTCTGGATTTGGAACGATGTTGCGCGCGCTCGTTGCTGCGCCGCACGCGGCGTCTCGCGCCCGCAAGCTGGCGCGCTAAGCAGCAGCGCTATTATTTTTCAGATACTGACGTTCTTGCGATACTCGCCCGGCGTAATTTTGAACTCGCGCCGGAATAGCCTTGTCATGTGGCTCTGATCAGAAAACCCGCAACTTGCGGCGACGCATTTCAAGGGCGTATCGCCGATCTCGATCATGCGTCGCGCCCGCTCAAGCCGGCGGAGCGTAAGATAGACGTATGGTGGGCAACCGAACGTCTCGTGGAACTGGCGGATCAGATGAAAAATGCTGATGCTGGCGACTTTTGCTATATCGGCGAGGCTCAAATTCCGGTCTAGATTCTCTTCGATGAAATCCTTGACGCGCTTTGCCTGCAGCGGTGACAATCCGCGTTTTGCTTGTTTGGCTTCGCGGAGTTCACCCGCATAGTTCCGCAGGAGATGCACGCAGACCTGGTTCGTCACCGCTTCGACGAACAAGCTGCCGCCAAGGCCGCCTGAGTTCAGCTCATTGATAAGCGTGGTCATGACGTTGATCAACACCGGATCGTCGGCACGCAGGATATCCTGTATTTGAACAACCTTGATGTCGCGATCGTAGACGTCGCTGGCAATCTCCGCCACTTTCTCCGGCGAAATATATAGATGCTGCACTTCGATCGGCACGGACCAATGCCAATGAGAGTCTGTTGAGTGCGTCAGAAGCGAAACGGTGCCTGGCCCCACCTGCTCGTGGCGCCATGGACCAGAGACCTTCCTATTCATAGGCGTGAGGCCGTCGCGATACACGACGATCATGTAATCCCGCATCGGAGGGATCGGCACGTCCAGCGACTGATAGTGGTAGCCGCGAACTCGCACATCCTTCCAGTTCTGAGATGCGCTATCCACGGTCAGTTCGCCAGGAACCCAAATCGGCAGTTCCTCGGGTATGATCAGCGGCATTACATTCCTCCCTCGCCGTCGGACACAGCGTGAAGTGCATTTCCTCTGATGCGCCCGGGATTTCGCAGGCCTGTTGCCGGCGCCCGGTTGCTTATTGTTTTTGCGTCCTCGAGAATTTGGCGTAGGACCCTTGTCGAACTGATACAGATCAAACGACCTGCGGCATTGTATCACGATGCCGCATTTTTTATCACGATCTTGCTCTCGCGGGTACTTCGGTCAGGACCGGAAAATGAACAAATCTGGGACGGAACACTACGTTTTCATTTTTCGCGGTTACGTGTTGGAGCCAGCGCCAAGAGTACCGTCAGGATCAAATGCAGGACGACCGCCGGCCACAGTAAGACGCCAGTCAACCCATCAACAAAGCCGAGGAAAGCGAGATAGAGTGTGACCAAGCCGCTGTAGGCCAACATTCCGATCCGCGGCTGGCCGGACCAACAGGCGATCCCAAGCCCAATGAGGGCAATGCCAGCCACCCGTGCAACCGGGACTGCAACACCCGTCAGATCCTCCCCGAGCAGCAACCTCCCAACCACCGGCGGAAATAGCACCAGCGCCAATCCGGTCGCGGCCTCGCCAACAGCGGCGAACATGAGCGCCTTTTGCATCGCTCAGCACATCCTTCGTTTGAAGCGTGGTAATCTGGACGACTACGGCTTCGCATCCGCTGTCGGCTCTGGTTCCAATTTGAACGTCAGCTTATCGATTTTGCCGGTGAACTTGAACGGCGCATCGTAGCGATACTCCAGCAGCGCGACCCCGGTGCGGGTATCCTGGCCAACATCGAAGGTCTCATCCTCCGGGAATGTAACCGGAGTTCCGTGTTCAAATGAGTTTTTCGCCACTATCTTACCGTTCACGTAGAGCACGCCCGTTCCGGCTTTGCCCAAACCCGGCTCGTCAGGTTTGAAATCGAAAACGATCGTGTGCTTTCCAGCTTCGAGTTCCGGCCCTTCCCACACAGTGCGTTTAAGGTCGAGCAAGTTATAGAGGAACACCACTTTGCCGCGACCGATGCCAAACTCGCCCTTGCTAAGGAACAAGCCATATCCACCAAAGCGGCCGCCCTCCGTGACGATCATCCCTTCCGCACCTCCCTTGGGGATCTCGACCTCGGCGGTGATGGTGTAGGCTTTGTTGAGAATGTTCGGCGCCGCGCTCTTTGGCACACCGCTGAGGTCCCCCGAATACGTGAATTCGGTGCGCCCCGCCGTCAGGCTCGGACGCGGCGTGTTCCAACGTGCAAGCGTTGTATTGTCGAGCGGCAGCACATTGTACTTCTTCGCCTCAGCGTAAAAGAGTTCCTGCATCTGCTTGAGCTTGTCCGGCATCTTTGCGGCAAGGTCGTTGAATTGGGTCGGATCCTCCAGGACGTTATAGAGTTCCCAGTTGTACCCGGTGATTACATCCGGGGGCGTCTTGGTGCTGAGCTCCCACGGGAGAGTCGCGGGCGTCGTGGCTGCCACCCATCCGTCATGGTAGATGGCGCGATTGCCGAGCATCTCGAAGTACTGCGTCTTGTGCCGGGTGGGCGCGTTGGCGTTTGCCTTGTCCCACGTATAGAGCATGCTAACGCCTTCAACGGGATGCTGCTTGATGCCGTTGATTACATCCGGCGCCGGGATGCCGGTCGCTTCGAGTATGGTTGGCACGATATCGACGACATGGTGGAATTGACGGCGGATGCCACCCACATCGTTGATATGACCGGGCCAGGACATCGCCACGCCCTGGGCTGTTCCGCCGAAGTGGGATGGTACCTGCTTCACCCACTTGAATGGCGTGTCCATCGCCCACGCCCAACCTGCTGCGAAATGCGGGAACGTGCGTTCTGATCCCCAGAACGGATACCAAAGAAACTGGTCTTTGACCGGCACGGGTACGCCATTGAAGGTCGTGAACTCGTTCGGTGTGCCGTTGAGCATACCCTCGGCGCTTGCGCCGTTGTCGCCTCCGATATAGATGATGAGCGTGTTGTTCAGTTCGCCGAGATCCTCAACGGCCTGGATGACTCGTCCGATCTCATGGTCGGCGTAGGCAAGGTAAGCCCCATAGACATCCGCTTGCCTGATGAAGAGCTTTTTCTCCTCCCAGCTGAGCGAGTCCCATTCGGGTAGTCCCTTCGGCCACGCCGTCAGTTGGGCGTTCTCGGGCATTATGCCCAGACGTTTCTGGTTGGCGAAGATCGTTTCGCGGACCTTGTTCCATCCCTCATCGAAGAGATGCATTTCGCTGATCTTCTTGATCCACTCGGGCGTCGGATGATGTGGTGCATGAGTGGCGCCTGGCACGTAATAGACAAAGAACGGCTTGTCGGGCGCTATCTCCTTCAGTTGCTTCATGTACCCGATGGCCTCATCCGCCATCGCAGTCTGCAAATTCCAGCCGGGATTATTCTGGAACGGGTAAATCGCCGTGGTGTTGCGGAACAGGTTCGGTTGCCACTGGCTGGCATCGCCACCGACGAAGCCGTAGAAATATTCAAAGCCCATTCCGTTTGGCCATTGATTGAATGGCCCGGCCTGGCTCGACTGGTAGGAGGGCGTGTTATGGTTCTTGCCGAACCACGACGTTGCGTAGCCGTTCTCCTTGAGGATCGTCCCGATGGTACCTTTCTCGATGGGAATGATTGAATCGTACCCCGGATAACCGGTTGCGACTTCGCCGACGACCCCGAAACCGACCGAATGATGGTTGCGTCCCGTGATCAGGGCCGCCCGTGTTGGTGAGCAGAGCGAGGTCGAATGGAAGTTCGTGTATCGCAATCCGTCCCGTGCGATGCGATCCATCGCAGGGGTTGGGATGACGCCGCCGAACGTGCTCGGCGCACCAAAACCCTGGTCATCGGTCATGATAAGCAGCACGTTGGGTGCGCCCTTGGGCGGCACAATGCGGGGCGGCCACCAGGGCTGCGACTCCGAAGCCTTTTCTTTGATTATCCCACCGAATGCCGGAGCGGGCGGCGGAAGTTGTTTGCCGTCAATGGTGGTGGTGGCGCCGGCAGATCCGGGCTCGCCCGCCGTTTGCTGCGCTCCTGCAGGACAAACACAGGCGATGAGGGTCGTAGCTGCGGCAAACATCAAATGAAGATGTTTCAAGCTCATGAGCTCCTCCCAAAAATAGACACACGCAAAAACTAGACACACGCAAATGACTGGTTAGCGCAAATGATGCGACCTCAGACTGCGCAACCGCGGTCGCCGATCGCGTAACGCTCTTAACCCACCAGCTCGATCTCGCCCGGCCGCCACGTCTTGTCGAACCACGGTTCTAAAGGCCCGTAGAGGCGCAGGAGCGTGTTCCAACCTTTTCCGGGCACTGTTTGCACCCAGTTCTTTTCCTTCCCAGGCGGCGGCTTCGGGCCGAAAAACACGTCCACCGATCCGTCGGAGTTGACGAGGAGACCCTTGGTCTGGCTGCTCACGCTCGGGAAGCGCTGATCGGTCTGGATCATCGACCGCGTCTGATTGCTGTATAAGATCACCGACCAGAAATCCTTGACCGGAATATTCGGCGGCAGGTGCAGCCTATAACTCTTGCCGCCATCTAGCGGGTTTCCTTTTACATCACGACAGGTCCAAGCATACTGCGACCCGCGGCCGACCATTTTCTCTTCCATGGCCGGCGTAACGCCCGTGGCTAAGAAGTAATAGAAAGCGTAGGCGTCGAGGTTCAGGACGCCGGGTTGACTTTGGAACCGATACCCACCGACGAATGGCAGCTGCCAATTGCTGTCTTCGTAGTAGTAGCCGTCCTTGTGGCGCCAATGGAATGTAAGCGCGCGCGCCGTTGCATCACCGACGCCGGCAGCTTCGGTTAGGATCTTCGTCATGCGCGCATCAGGCGCAAACGGCTTGCCATGTTCAATACCGATCGATGCGTAGTAACCCATGCGAATCTGGTCGAGAGACTCCGGCGGTTCTTCTTGAACAGCTTGATCAAGCAGCTGCCAGAACTCGAACCCGGCCGGATTGATGATGTTGAATGGCTTGCCTGATACATCGACATATTTGAGCGCCGGCGCGGGTTTGTCCTTATCGGCCAGCGGGTAAATCTTGGTGAACTTCTTGACGAGATCGATGCCGGGCTTGGGGTCGCCGTCAACCAGGAAGCTGCGCCACGGTATCCAAAGATTGTAGGTCGGGGACCGAACCACATGATACCCATCGGGAACGTCGCCCTTATAGCCGGGCGGGAGCAGCAGATACTTGCCTCCTTCACCCTTGTCCGGTCCGGTGATACCAACGTCGATGACCCAGCGGAACCAAATGTCGTTGAAGCCGCCCAGCACATTGGGCGGAACCTCGAGCACGAGCGGGCCGTCCTTGAGGTTGACCCATCCCCAGCTGTAGACGGTATTGTCGTTGAACGTCAGACCGATGGTCCGGGAGTCCACCAACTGCTCCCAGATCGGAATTGTCTGGTTGGCCGGCCCCAGGGTCAGGCACGCATTGCGGTCGGCGACCTGGCTGGCGGCCGGGATAGCGAGAAGATATGCCTGCACGGCACGTTGAAAATCGAGATTATCGAGAAGCTTTTCGGCCGTCGCCTTGTCCGGGAAGCCGTCGAAGAATTGCAGCGTGCCAAGGCGTGTCTCCACCTTGTCCGGCGATGCGATCCCGGGCGGCATCGGGGTGGAAAACTTCATGGTGGGGTCGGCTGGCTCGCCCGTGAGCACTTGAGCCAGTGCTGTCCCCGGTGTCGTTCCTGCAGCTGCGATTGCCGCCAATGTGCCGGTTTGCAGTAGTTCGCGTTTCGTCAGCATATGAAGACTCCGATGGGAGAAAATCTGGTTAGTAGCAGGGCGGGATGAGCGCTAGAGCAGAGGCTCACTATGTCGGCGTGCCATTTCGGCTCCCGCATCCGGCCTCACGCTTCTCGGTTCATCAAGCTCGGATCAGTCGCCGTTGGCCTTCTCGTGCATGGCCGCCTGCAATTTCTTTATGTCGTCGGGCGACAATTGCGGACGGTCGACCTTGATCTTCAGGCTGTGGAGCGTGGCGGTCAAAGCGAACGGCGGCCGATAGTCGGCATCGTTCACCCCGGTGAGCGTGTCCGAGCCGATGTCGAAGCTCTCATCCCACTGCAGGATCATCGGCAGCGTCTTTTCCATCTTCTTGCTGGCAACGTCCTTGCCATTCACCTTCAATGTCCCGGTGCCCGGTTGGCCGATACCGCTGAAGTTGTTGAATGCGAGGGTGCCCGGCCCTTTTCCTTCGTACTTGAAGTCGAACTCGACCGTGTGCCGGCCCGGCGGCAACGCGTCGGGAGCCTCCCACTTGAGCCGCTCGAGATCGACCATGTTCCAGAGGAACACAGGCTTGCCCTTGAGCAGGTAGAAACCGTAACCGGCAAACCGCCCGCCCGAGGTCAGGATCATGCCCTCGGCACCGCCCTGCGGGACGTCGACGTCCGCAGTGATCGTGTAGGAGGTGTTCAGCAGCAGCGGTGAGTCGCCTTGCGGCAGACCGACCATCGGCCGCGTATAGACGAATTCGGTGCGCCCGGCGGTGATGTTGGGACGGGGAGCGACGATACGCGAGGCCACGGAGGCATCCAGCGGAAACACCTCGTACTTCCTGGCCTCCGCGATGAACTTCTCCTTCAGCTCCGTGACCTTCTCCGGATGCTTGGCCGCAATGTTCTCGGACTGGCTGAAGTCCTCGTTCAGGTTATAGAGCTCGAGGACTTGGTTGTTCAGAGGATCGGGATTGGCAGGACCGAAGGCCTGCCAGGGCGCGCGGTTGACCTTCGTGCTGAGGAACCAACCGTCGTCATACAGCGCCCACTGACCCATCATCTCGAAGTACTGAGTCGTGTGCCGCGAGGGAACCTTCGCGTTCGCTGCGTCGAAGGTGTAGAGGAAGCTCGTGCCCTCGATCGGCTTCTGCGCGATTCCATCGACCATTTCGGGCGCGCGGACACCAGTGGCCTCCAGGATCGTCGGGACCACGTCGATCACGTGGACGAACTGCTCGCGCAGGCCCCCCTTATCCTTGATGTGCGCTGGCCATGACACGACCATGTTCTGGTTGATGCCGCCGAGCGCCGAGGCATTCTGCTTGAACCACGAGAACGGCGTGTCGAAGGCCCAGGACCAGCCGGCCGACATGTGATTGTAGGTCTGTTCGGTGCCCCAGACGTCGTAGAACTTCATCTGCACATCGATAGGCAGTTCGTTGAGGCCGTTGAAGAACGCGACTTCGTTGGGCGTGCCCATTGGCCCGCCTTCGGCGCTGGTTCCGTTATCGCCGTTGATGTAGATGATCAGCGTGTTGTCGAGCTTGCCGAGGTCCTCGAAGGCCTGGACAACGCGGCCGATCTCAGAGTCGGTGTAGGCCGCGTAGGCGGCGAAAGTTTCAACTTGGCGAATGAATAGCTTCTTCTCATCCGCGGAGAGCTGGTCCCAGGGCTTCAGGATGTCCTTCGGCCACGGTGACAGCTTGGTGTCCTTCGGGATTACGCCAAGCCTCTTCTGGTTCTCGAAGATGCGTTCGCGCAGCTTCTCGTAGCCATCGTCGAAGAGCTTCATGGCGCGTATCTTTTCCGCCCACTCCTTGGTGGGATGGTGCGGGGCGTGCGTGGCACCAGGCGCGTATTTGATGAAGATCGGCTTGTCCGGCTGGATTTGGTGCATGCGGGTCATGTAGTCGATGGCGTCGTCCGCCATCGCCGTGACCAAGTTCCATGTACCGGCCGGCTTGCCCTCGAACGGATAAATCTGCGTCGTATTTCGGAACAGGTTCGGCTGCCACTGGTTGGCGTCGCCGCCGACGAAGCCGTAAAAGTATTCGAAGCCCAGTCCGGTCGGCCACTGGTCGAAGGGGCCGGTCTGGCTCGCCTGGAATGCGGGCACGTTGTGGTCCTTGCCGAACCACGACGTGTTGTAGCCGTTGTCGCGAAGGATCCGTCCGATCGTGGCCTTATCCCGGTCGATGATGCTGTTGTAGCCGGGGAAGCCGGTGGACTGTTCCGAAATTACGCCGAACCCGGCCGAGTGGTGATTGCGCCCCGTGATCAGAGCGGCGCGGGTCGGCGAGCAGAGCGCGGTGGAGAACACACGATTGTAGCGCAGGCCCTCATTGGCGATGCGGTCCATGGTCGGCGTTGGAATGACGCCGCCGAAGGTGCTCGGGACGCCGAAGCCGGCATCATCGGTAATGATCAGCAATATGTTTGGGGCTCCTTTGGGCGGCACGACTCGCGGCCCCCACCACGGGGTCGATTGGAGAGCGCCGTCCTTAATTGCGCCACCGAACTTCGGGTCCGGCGGCGGGAGCTGTTTTCCGTCGATGGTGGTCGTGGCGCTGGGAGAACCCAAAGTGCCCGTGACTTGCTGAGAAACCGCGGTCCCCGATCCAGCCATGAGAAATAGCGAACAGAAAGCAACGAGCTTATTACATCTTGAATATGCGACACCGATCATTGAAAGCCTCCCGCGCTTGACTACAGCAGCGCGCGCAGGCGGAGCAAAACGCCCCTGGCAGGACCCATGCACTGCTTACGATGCGGAAGTCATCTCATAAAACGCGGACCAAGATCTTGACATTTTGGGACACAGATTTGACAGTTTGGGACAATCAGCCATGTACTGGGTATGGCTCGTCACGCGGGACGGTGGGAGCGAAGGAATGGCAAATTCTCGGAAACCCGGGATCCGGAAAACGCTGGGCGGTAACGGCACACCTGGAAAAATCAGTCCTCGCCGCCCATCGCCGCTCAAGGGCGGGTTCATCCGTGTCAGCGTCGCGACGGCAATCCCCGGACTCTTGAGGGAATACGGTCTCGATCCAGGGAAGGTCCTCATTGAAGCGGGTATCGAGCCCCGCCTTATCGAGGACCCCGACAACGTCATCCCGTTCGCCACGATGGGTAGGCTGATCAACTTTTGCGCGACGAAAACGAGGTGCCGGCATTTCGGACTTCTTGTGGGGCAACGCGGCGGTGTGTCATCTCTGGGTACCGTTGGATTGCTCATCAGGCAGGCTCGCGACGTCGGTTCGGCCCTTGATGACCTCGTTCGCTATCTGCATTTGCATGACCGGGGCGCCGTACCCCGGTTCGTTGTCCGCGGCAGCATGGCGACGCTCGCCTACACCATCTCCGAGCCCCGTCTGGAAGGAGCCGACCACATTGCCGACGCCGCCATGGCCGTCACCATGAACATCATGCGCAGTCTGTGCGGACCGGACTGGGTTCCGAGCGAGGTCCGCCTGCCGCATCGAAAACCGGCATATGCGGCGCCACTGCAACGGTTTTTTCACGCCCCCATCAAGTTCGACGAGAAAGAAGCTGCCCTGGTATTCCCCGCGAAAGTGCTCCAGCAGCCGCTCGCCGGCGCGGATGCAGATCTGCACCGCCATCTCCTGAATTATGTGCAGCAACTCGACGCCGCGTCGGACGCCGACGTCGTCGACCAGATGCGTCGTATACTACGTACGCTGGTGCTCAATCACCAAAGCTCTGCAGAACAGCTCGCGCAACTGTTCTCGGTCCACCGCCGCACACTGAACCGGCGGCTGAGACAGCAAGGCACAGCCTTTCACCTCCTTCTTGAGGAAACGAGGTTCGAACTCGCCTCGCAGATGATGAGCGAGACCAGCATCCCGCTGGCCCAGATTGCCGCTCTGCTCAATTACTCCGAAGCGAGCGCGTTCTCACGCGCCTTTCGGCGTTGGTCCGGCATGACACCGACAGAATGGCGGAGGAGGCATGGACGATAGCTGCTCAGCTTGTTCGGGGAGCGCCATGGCTTGGGGCAGGCAGGTCAGGAGCATCAATAGCGGACCGGCCCTTACCAGGAGGATTGCGTGCGGCGTCCTTGATAGTTTGACAAAGTATGCCAAGCTGACCTGATGGCCGTTGATAAGCCAATTCTCAATAATCCCGCGGTTTCACAGCACGCGTGAATTTGGACGTTGCGCATGATGCATGCTTTCAGAACATTGCCAGCAGCGCCCACGGCTTCATCCAAGTTCTGGCGCCTTGCTCTTCTGGTATCCCTTATGGCCTTCAGCGCTTGGTGTGCGAGTGAGCGGATCGGTTGGGCGGAGGCAGCAGCGGCGGGGACGCAGACAAATGGATCAAATGGCCGTCACGCGCCTGAATTCGTAGGATCGGCCACATGCGCCGCCTGCCATGCTCAAGAGCATGCGGATTGGCAGACTTCACAACATCATGCAGCGATGCAGGTCGCGACCGAACAGACGGTTCTCGGCAATTTCGAGAACGCGAGCTTCACGAAGGACGGCGTCGAGACCACATTCTTCAAGAAGGATGGGAAGTTCTGGGTTCGCACCGATGGCCCCGACGGGAAGCTCGAGGATTTCGAGATCCGATACACCTTCGGAATCGCTCCGCTGCAACAGTACTTGGTCGCGCTGCCAGGCGGACGCTATCAGGCGCTCGGCATTGCCTGGGATGCGCGTCCAAAAGAGGATGGCGGGCAGCGCTGGTACCACCTCTATCCCGACCAGGCTCTCAAATCGGGAGATCCGTTGCACTGGACGGGCATCGATCAGAACTGGAACTACCAGTGTGCATGGTGCCACGCCACGAACCTGCAGAAGAACTACGATGCCAAGTCGCGAACGTTCCAGACAACCTGGTCCGAGTTGGGCGCCGGTTGTGAATCGTGCCATGGGCCGGCGTCGGATCATGTGGCGTGGGCGACGCTGGGAGAGCCGGCCCGCGAAGACAAGGGTCTTCTGGTGCGGTTCGACGAACGGCGCGGTGTCACCTGGCAGATGGGGGGCAATGGCCAAGCCTCGCGGTCCGTGCCGCGAACGACGGCCAAGGAAATCGAGGTCTGTGCGACGTGTCACGCGCGGCGTCAGCAATTTTCCTCGGATCCGGCGAGCCTTGCTTCGCTCACGGATGCTTTCCGGCCGGCGACGCTGGATGCGGGACTCTATCATGCCGACGGCCAGCAACGGGACGAAGTGTTCAACTACAGCTCGTTCATTCAGAGCAAAATGCATGCGGCCGGTGTCACCTGCTCCGACTGCCATAACCCGCATTCCGGCAAGCTGCGCCAGACTGGGAACGCCGTCTGCGGGCAATGCCACGCGCCTGAGAAGTTCGACTCCGGGGCTCATCATCATCACGGCGAGGGCACTGCCGGATCGCGATGCACGGCCTGCCATATGCCGGCAACGACCTACATGGGTGTGGATGCCCGTCATGACCATTCCATGCGCGTTCCACGACCGGACCGGTCGATCTTGCTAGGTACGCCGAATGCCTGCACGATGTGCCATGCCGGCAAGACGGCGACGTGGGCTCGCGACGCGATCAAAGGCTGGTATCCAAATCCCAAGCCAGGAGCGCAGGACTTCGCGGAGGCCTTCGATCTGGCGGATCGCGGAGCGCCCGGAGGCAGCGCGGCTCTGTTGAAAGTTGCTTCTTCGCCCATGAGTTCGGCGATCGCTCGTGCGAGCGCGCTGGCGCGGCTTGGCCGCGCCCCCTCTGCGGACGCTCTGGATCTGGCAATACAGTCGCTGAAGATCGAAGATCCGATGGTGCGAAACGCGGCGATCTCGATCATCGCTGTGGCCGATGCGGCCACGCGGGCGAAGGCGCTCGCTCCTCTGTTACGCGACCCTTCGCGCCTGGTGCGCATGGATGCAGCCCGCGCACTGGCGGGTCAGCCGGAGACAATGCTTTCCGGCGATGGCCGGGCTGCGTTCGAGGCAGCTCTTTCAGAGTACGTCGACGCGCAGAAGTATAATGCGGAGCGACCCGAGGAGCAGACCAATCTAGCCGGCCTCTACCGCGATCAGGGACGAGTCGAAGAGGCCCGCGCGGCGTACCGGACGGCAATCGGTCTCGACCCCACGTTTGTCGCAGCGAGCATCTCGTTGGCCGATCTGGAACGGCTGCAAGGCAACGAGCGCGGCGCAGAAGAGGTTCTGAGGGCGGCCGTCACGGCCAACCCGAGTTCGGGGCCTGCGCAACATGCACTGGGACTGAGCCTTATTCGTCAAAAAAGAGCCGCCGACGCCATGTCACCGCTGGCCGAGGCCGCGCGGATCGCACCGGAAGATCCGAGATTCAGTTACGTTTTTGCGGTCGCCCTGCACGATACGGGCCGTGCCGGCGAGGCGCGGGACGTCTTGAAGAATACGCTCGCGCGCCATCCCTATGACCGTGAGGTTCTCACGGCGCTGATCTCTTACGAAATGGAGGTCGCACAATTCTCAACGGCGCTCGAATATGCCGAACGGTTGCTTGAGCTTGAGCCGGGTAATTCCGAAGTCGCGGCGTTTGTCGAGCGCTTGAGGCGGCAGACGCGCCGATGATCGGGGATGCGGTGAGCGTCCCGGTACTCTACTCATTTTCCCTCAGCATCAATCTCAGTCAATGCTTTTATTGCACAATGCGAAATTAATCCCGGCGATCGCGCGCAGCTGTGGTCCTTCGCAATCGCGTATGGGGCGCCTCGTGTGGGGTTGCCCAGACCGGTCGGAGGAATGTTGCCGCAATGAAGCTTTGAATCTAGGATCGCAAAAAAAAAGTGCGATCTTGCGTTATGCCGTCGGCATGAGAAGATCAGTCCTCCGATATTATTAGATGAGGTTAGATGATGATCCGGCGGCTGATACTCATTCTATTGGCGTTGAGTCCGGCGCTGGGCCATGCGGTCGCGCAGGACAAGTCCGCAGCAGAAGCGCCGCCGGCACCTTCCGTTCTGGTCGAGACGGTCAAGGAAATCGACATTGCCGGATCGCGCTCCTTCACCGGCCGCATAGAAGCCATGGAAAAAGTCGGGCTGCGTGCGCGCGTGGAAGGGTTCTTGATGCCGCGACTCTTCGATGAGGGGGCTATCGTCAAGAAAGACGATGTCCTGTTCGAGATAGACCCGGCCACTTATCAGATCAATGTGTCGCTTGCCGAGGCGAATTTGTCCAATGCGGAAGCTGCCCGTACCCTAGCCCAGATCACCCTTGACCGGCAAACGGAGTTGGCCGCTCGCAACTCGAGCGCGATCTCAAAGCAGCAGATCGACGAGTCATCGGCCAGTCTCAAGCAGGCGGAAGCCGCGGTGAAGGCGCGCCAACAGGATCTGGATAACGCCAAGCTGATGCTGAGCTACACCAAGATCACCGCACCTTTCGACGGCAGGGTCGGGCGTGCCACCTACTCGACCGGCGAATATGTCAATATCTCCAGCCAGCCGCTTATCTCGCTGGTGCGCCAGGACCCGGTTTATGTGAATTTTCCTTTGCCGCAGGCGGTGCGGCTGGAGGTGCGCCAGCAGGACAAGGACAAGTCGCATTTCTTCGTGCAACTTACCTTGGCTGACGGCTCGGTTTACTCCGAGAAGGGCAGCATCGAATTTTCCGACGTGACGGCATCGCTCTCGACAGACTCAGTGAGTGTGCGCGCAAAGATCGCCAATCCCAAAGGACTGCTCATCGACCAGCAGATCGTGGAGGTCAACGTCGTCAGCAAGGAGCCGGAAAGGAGGCTTGTCATGCCGCAATCGGCCCTGCTGATCGACCAGCAGGGAAGCTACGCGCTGACGGTTGACGAGGAGGGCAAAGTGGGCATCGCCCGGCTGAAGCTCGGCAAACAGCGTGGCACCGCGATTGTCGTGGATTCTGGGCTCAAGGCCGGCGACCGTGTCGTTGTCAGCGCCCACCAGAAGGCCCGTCCGGGTCAAAAGGTCATGGCGGTCGCGCAGTCAAACTGAGCCGTCGCCAAACACTATCGCCGCAGGCGCCCCGCCACTCCAGCAAGATCGAGGCAGGAAATCATGATCTCGGATGTCTTCATCAAGAGGCCGAGACTGGCGATCGTCATCGCCATCGTCATCACCATCGCAGGCCTGATCTCGATCCTGTCGATTCCCGTCGCCCAGTACCCCGACATCGCGCCGCCGACGGTTCAGGTCACCGCTACCTATTCGGGTGCGGACGCCAAGACCGTCGAGGAAAGCGTCGCCCAGCCACTGGAAAGTGTGGTCAACGGCGTGAGCGACATGCGCTATATGAAGTCCACCTCGTCAAATGACGGCGGCTACACGCTCAGTGTCAGCTTTGCGCTCACCGCCAATCCCGACATCGCGACGGTGAACGTCCAAAACAACACCAAGCAGGCGGAGACCAAATTGCCCGAGGTCGTGCGGCGCAGCGGCCTTTCGATCAAAAAGGTCTCGACAAGCCTTCTGCAGGTTTTTGCGTTCCACTCCTCAAAGCCGGAGCATGATCAGCTCTTCATCTCCAACTTCGTGACCATCAACATCATTGACGAACTGAAGCGCGTGCCCGGGGTGGGCGACGTGGTGAACTTCGGTGCGCGCGACTACGCAATGCGCATCTGGATTGATCCCGCCAAGCTCGCCAACCTGCAGCTTTCCACGCAGGATGTGATCGCGGCGGTGGCCTCGCAGAACACCCAGGCCGCTGCCGGCCGCATTGGCGCGGCCCCGCTCTCACAGGATCAGCAGCTTCAGCTCACTATCACCACCAAAGGACGCCTCGTCGATCCGGAGGAGTTCGGCAACATCATCGTGCGTAGCGCGCCGGATGGCTCGTTCGTGCGCATCAAGGATGTGGCGCGGATCGAGCTGGGCGGCGAGTCGTACGACGCGGTCGGCACGTTCGACGGCAAGCCGGGCAGCCCCATGGGCATCTACCTTGCTCCTGGCGCGAATGCCGTCGCGGTCGCCAACGCCGTGGCCAAGCGGCTTGAAGCCCTCAAGCCCCGTTTTCCGGACGGCGTCACTTACTCCTACATCTACAACACGGCCGACTTCGTGAGCCAGATGATCGAAAAGGTGCTCCATACGCTCGTTGAGGCGTTCGCGCTTGTGGCGCTTGTCGTGTTTTTGTTTCTCGGACGCTGGCGTGCGACGCTCATTCCGCTTCTGGCGGTGCCGGTTTCCGTCATCGGAACGTTTGCGGTCCTCCTGGCGGTCGGTTTTTCGGCCAACATGATTTCACTGCTCGCCATGGTGCTGGTCATTGGTCTGGTTGTCGACGATGCCATTGTCGTGGTCGAGAACGTCGAACGCATTCTGGAGGAGCACCCGGAGCTCAGCGTTCCGGAAGCAACCCACAAGGCCATGAGCGAGATTACGGGCGCGATCATCGCCATTACGCTGGTGCTGCTGTCGGTGTTTGTGCCGGTGGCCTTCCTTCCCGGCAGCAGCGGCGTCCTGTTCCGCCAGTTTGCGATCACCATCTCGGCGGCCATGGTTATTTCGGCCATCGTCGCGCTTACGCTCGCACCGGCCCTTTGCGCCGTTCTCCTCAAACCTGGCCATCCCAAGGGCATCATGAAAACCATTACGGGGGCTATCAACGCCACCGGAAACGGCTTTGCATCGATCGTCACGCGGCTGGTGCGCATGGCTGCGGTCTCGCTCGCGGTCGTGCTCGCGCTTGGTCTTGCGACGCGCCATTTCATGACCGTAACGCCGGCAGGGTTTCTTCCGGCGGAGGATCAAGGATACCTGATTACGATCGTGACGTTGCCGGCCGGCGCGTCCTTGAACCGCACGATCGAGGCGATGGACAAGGCGCAAGAGATCATTCGAAACGAGCCCACCGTCGCCAACATCGTCGGCATTGCGGGATACGATCTTTTAGGTGGTGGCAGCGCCTCCAATTCTGGCGTGATGTTCGCGCGCCTCACGGACTATGACGCACGCGCCACGCGAGACGCGCACGCCACGGTCGTCGCGCAGCGGCTGACGCGCGCCCTTGCGGTGCTGCCGGAAGGTATGTTTTTTGCGCTCAATCCACCTTCAATTCCCGGCATGGGCACCATCGGCGGGTTCGAGTTCATTCTGGAGGCTTTGCAAGGCCAGGACACCGCTGAGATGGCGGCGGTGGCACGCGGGCTCATCCAGGCTGCAAGCCAGCGTCCGGAACTGGCCGGCGTATTCACCACCTTCGATGCCTCCACGCCGCAGATTCGTCTCACGGTCGATCGCGACAAGGTCGCCGTGCTGGGGATCAACCTGTCGGATCTCTTCTCCGTGCTGCAGGCGTCTTTGGGCAGCTACTACATCAACGACTTCAACAGCTTTGGCCGCACCTGGCAGGTAATGATCCAGGCCGAGAAGGACTACCGCAAGACCATCTCGCAAATCTACGATCTGCAAGTGAAGACCGCGTCGGGCGATATGGTTCCGCTTTCGGCGCTGGTACTTGCCGATCTGGAAGCTTCGCCGCGCGCAATTACGCGTTACAATAATTATCGCGCCATCTCGATCACTGGCAGCGCCGCTCCCGGCCGCGGCGACGGCGATGCGATCGCGGCCATGGAAGACCTGGCGCGCACCACGCTTCCGCAGGGGTACGGCTACGAGTGGACCGGCCAAGCGCTGGAGACCAAGGCGGCAGCCGGGCAGACCGGCATCGTACTGGGCTTCGGATTGCTGTTTGCCTACCTGTTCCTGGTCGCGCTGTATGAGAGCTGGAACGTTCCCATTCCGGTGCTTTTGTCGGTATCGGCGGCGATACTCGGAGCGATCTTCGGCGTCTGGGTTGTGGGCGCCAACTTCGACCTTTACGCGCAGATCGGAACCGTCGTGCTCATCGCGTTGGCGGCGAAGAATGCCATTTTAATCGTCGAGGTCGCGGTTCAGCTTCGCGAGGAAGGCAAAGGCATCGTGGAATCCGCAATCCACGCCTCCCATCAGCGTTTCCGGCCCGTGATGATGACGAGCATCGCATTCATCGCGGGTCTCGTACCGCTGCTCATCGCCTATGGACCCGGCGCCGACAGTATGTTCGCCGTCGGCCTGCCGGTCATTGCCGGAATGCTTGCGGCCTCGCTGGCCGGCATTCTGATCATCCCGATGCTGTACGTCACGTTCCAGCACCTTCGCGAAGGAAACTGGTTGGGACGCAGCAAGGAGCAAGACCCTGAAGGGGATCCTGCACCTCCCGCCGCAACCGGATGAGAGCGGCGTGCCGCAAGCAGCCGTCACTCGTTTTCCCGTCGGCCGGCATTCTTGGCGGCCCGGCTGGCCGATTAGGTCCCTGGTACGCGGGGATGACATTTATATGAATATGCCGCTGGAGACTCTGAACCAGGCCCGCTGAAATCGGCCGTTTAGCGGGCCCGAACGGGAGACTTCACATCGTGGCCCGAAACGTCTATCAAGCGGCTCCCAGGTCCGAACTGGCATTAGGCAAGACGCAAGCGGCAATTTCGTCGCGAAGCCGCCTTTTTGCCCTGTCAGTCAGCGCCTTGCGCGGGTGTAGCTCAATGGTAGAGCAGCAGCCTTCCAAGCTGAATACGTGGGTTCGATTCCCATCACCCGCTCCAAATGCACGCCTCACAGACGCATCCTTGGCATTGCGCTAAGCCGCCATGTCAGCGCCCTCGTTATGGCACTTCAAGAAGACAGACGCCGTTGGGGGCTGCCAATCGCCAGCGGCCTGCACGTCCGAGACGGAACGCGCATTCCAAAAGCCCACAGCTCGCCTCGCCTTGCATCAGATGACGCGCTATCAAAGGGCCGCTGCCATCTCAAGTGACTTGGCCAAGGAGGCACCATGCTCGTTGTGACGACCAACGAAATCGAGGGCTATCGCGTCGTGCGCCATCTGGGGATGGTCAAGGGCCTCACCGTGCGCTCGCGCTCCGTGGTGGGCAACCTGGGGGCTGCCATTCAGATCTTTTTCGGCGGCAATATCACGGTCTACACAAAGCTCGCTGAACAGACCCGTCAGGAGGCGTTCGATCTTCTGGTAAAAAACGCGCAGGAGATGGGCGCCAACGCCGTGCTTGCCATGCGCTATGACGCCAATGAGATCGCGGCGGCGGTGACGGAGGTGCTCGCCTACGGCTCGGCCGTCGTCATCGAACCTATTGGCTGAGCTCCCCTGAATGAATTGACCCGCGCGGCCGCGCAAGCGAACCACCGCGCATCCCGTGCCCGGCTACGGGAGGCTGGGCCAGACTGTGACAACGGTCAAAACCTGGATGCGTTCGGGTCAACAGCAATCCCCTACTGCTTTCCGCCGTTAAATATCAGCGGGTTGATAGCTTCAAGACAGTTGGCCATGGATTGAATTAGGGCCGTCAAAGTCCCAACTTGGCAGCGCAGCAAATTGGCTAAGGCAAAGGGTGACAAACGCGTGAACATAGTCTAAGGAGACGGGCCTTGGAACAATTTGGCCCGACGTCAGCGCCGCATTTGTGGCGCTTTCTAGGGGTGTAGCTCAATTGGTAGAGCGTCGGTCTCCAAAACCGAAGGTCGGGGGTTCGAGACCCTCCGCCCCTGCCACTTGCTTCCGGCCAAGCTCGCGGCGCCGGCCCCGGAATTTCCGCGGCCGTTGCGGCGAGTTGTCGCATGCCCTATCAGGATTGCAGATTAATGGCGAAGTTCAACCCGATCGCGTTTATTCAGGAAGTCAGGCAAGAAACTGCCAAAGTTACCTGGCCGACGCGCAAAGAGGTTTGGATCACGACTGTGATGGTGCTCATCATGGTCGCGCTAGCCTCTCTATTCTTTTTGGTGGTCGACCAGACTTTGAGCTGGATTGTGCGCCTCGTCTTGGGCTTGGGCGCCTAGGACTAGCAGGCCAGAGGGCAAGATAAAGATGACGCTCGCGCAGCAACGCGAAGACAAAAAGACGGTGCCCGGCACGCGCTGGTATATCGTCCATGCCTACACGAACTTCGAGCGCAAGGTCGCCGATGCTATTCGCGAGCGCGCAAAGGCGGGCAACCTTGAGCATCTGTTCGAGGAAGTCGTTGTGCCGACCGAAGAGGTCGTCGAGGTCAAGCGCGGGCGCAAGATCCAGGCCGAGCGCAAGTTTCTGCCCGGCTACGTGCTGGTGAAGATGAAGATGACGGACGCCGCGTTCGTCATGATCAAGAATACGCCGAAGGTCACGGGCTTCCTCGGCGCCGACAACAAGCCCATGCCGATTTCCGAGGATGAAGCGATGCGCATCCTCAATCAGGTCAAAGAGGGTGTGGAGCGTCCCAAGCCCACCATCACCTTTGAAATCGGCGAGAACGTCAAAGTTGCCGACGGTCCCTTCGCATCGTTCACGGGCGTCGTCGAAGAAGTGGATGAGGAGCGTTCGCGCCTCAAGGTGGCCGTCTCGATCTTCGGGCGGCCAACGCCGGTCGAACTCGAGTTCGGCCAAGTGGAGAAGATTGCAAGCTGATCGCCGCGCTGCGCGCTTTGCTGCTTGGTTTTTCTAAGCGGAGGGTGCGCGTGGCAATCGCGAAAAAGACTACCGGCAGTTTTGCCGGGAACTGCCGGGGGTGATGAGCATTCGCGGCAGTGATGTGCGGGAGGACAGTGGTTTTCGTGAAGAAGCGTCTGTCCGTTGGACCGCTAACCCTGGACCAAAAAGCGCCTTTCGCCGAGGCGCTTTCAGCGTCCTCAATGAGTAGGGGAGACCATGGCGAAGAAAATTGACGGCTACATCAACCTCCAGGTGCCGGCGGGCGCAGCGAACCCATCTCCGCCCATCGGTCCCGCGCTTGGCCAGCGCGGCGTCAACATCATGGAGTTCTGCAAATCCTTCAACGCAAAGACGAAGGATCTCGAACAGGGAACGCCCATCCCGGTGAAGATTACGGTCTACTCCGATCGTTCGTTCACCTTTGAGATGCGCACCCCGCCTGCGAGCTTCCTCATCAAGAAGGCTGCTGGCTTGCGTCCCACGGGCAAGGGCGGCACGGGCTCCAAGGAGCCGGGCCGGGCGGTTGCCGGTCAGGTGACGATGGCACAGCTTCGCGACATCGCGAAGGTCAAGATGAAGGACATGAACACCGACGATATCGATGCCGCGGCGCGGACCCTTGCGGGCAGTGCGCGTTCGATGGGTCTCAAGGTGGCGGAGTAAGTCGATGGCCGATAACAAAGCAAAACTTTCGCCCGAAAAGATCAAGGCCACGCGGCTTGCCGGTGGCAAGCGCATGCTCACCGTCAAGGAGGGTCTTCCTCCCGGCAAGGCTTATTCCGTCGATGAGGCCGTGAAGATCATCAAGGCCCGCGCCAAGGCGAAGTTCGACGAGACAGTCGAGATCGCCATGAACCTGGGCGTCGATCCCAAGCACGCCGACCAGATGGTTCGCGGCGTGTGCAATCTGCCCAACGGCTCGGGCCGCACCGCGCGCGTTGCGGTGTTCGCCAAAGGCGCCAAGGCTGATGAGGCCAAGGCCGCCGGCGCCGACATCGTGGGTGCGGAGGATCTGGTGGAGATCGTCTCCAAGGGCACGATCAACTTCGATCGCTGCATCGCGACGCCCGACATGATGGGTCTCGTAGGCCGTCTGGGCAAGGTGCTGGGTCCGCGCGGCCTGATGCCCAACCCGCGCGTCGGCACGGTGACGATGGATGTTACGGGCGCCGTAAAGGGCGCCAAGGGTGGCTCGGTGGAGTTCCGCGTCGAGAAGGCGGGCATCGTGCACGCCGGCGTCGGCAAGGCCTCCTTCACGGAAGCTGCCCTGGTCGAGAACATCAAGGCGTTCGTCGATGCCGTGGTCAAGGCCAAGCCGCAGGGCTCGAAGGGCACGTACCTGAAGAAGGTATCGCTGTCCTCCACCATGGGCCCCGGCCTCAAGGTCGACGCGACGACCGTTGCCTCGGGCCCTGTGGTCTAAGGCGCAACGCGAATTTCCAGGGCAACCTGGAATGCCCCGGACCGGGGTTCTTGCAAGCCTCCGGTCCGGTTCACTGTCCGAGATTGTGGGTGTGCTCAGCGAAAGCTTTCGCGCGGCACTTAAGTCTCTCAAGACCGAGGGCCCGCATGAGACAGAAGACGGCTGGATGGCCGGGGCAACCCGATTATCCGGTTTGAACCTTCTGGGTCAGCACCGTGCCGCCTTGTTCAAACGAGGTTGCCGGTAACTAGGACAGACCAGCCGTCGCCCTCTTCGAAAAAAGAGCGCGGCAAGGTGCAACCCCGCGGATCCTCTCGCAAGAGATCAGATCCGCAAGCAGGAGACGAGACGTGGATAGAGCCGCGAAACGTGAGCTCATCGACAACCTCAACGGCGTGTTCAAGGACACGGGCGTTGTCGTTGTCTCCCACTATACCGGATTGACGGTCGCTCAGATGACCCAATTCCGTCAGCAGCTCAAAGCTGCCGGCGGCAAGGTCAAGGTGACCAAGAACCGGCTCGCCAAGATTGCGCTCAAGGACACCGACTACAACGGCATCGCCGACCTTCTCACGGGACCCACGGTCCTGGCCTACTCGAAGGATCCGATCGCTGCCGCCAAGATCTCCGTCGAATTCGCCAAGAAGAACGAAAAGCTCATTGTTCTGGGTGGCTCGATGGGGACCAACGTCCTGGACGCAGCTGGCGTGAAGGCGCTCGCCGAACTGCCTTCGCTCGATGAACTGCGCGCAAAGCTCATCGGTCTTCTCAACGCGCCGGCGACCAAGATCGCCCGCACGATCAAGGAGCCCGGTGCGAAGCTGGCTCGCGTCATTCAAGCCAAGGCATCCAGGGAAGAAGCCGCTTGATTTCGGGAGAGGCTCCAACAGGGCCTCGATGAAAAGCACGATTGGCAGCCGCTGGCTGCACTCAACAACCAACTGGTTCAAACCGAAGGAAGTAAGTTATGTCGAAGATCGAAAAGATCGTTGAAGATCTCTCCAGCTTGACCGTTCTGGAAGCCGCCGAACTCGCCAAGGCTCTCGAAGAGAAGTGGGGCGTGTCGGCTGCGGCCGCCGTTGCCGTTGCTGCTCCCGCCGCCGGCGGCGCAGGCGCGGCTCCCGTCGAGGAGCAGACGGAGTTCACCGTGCTGCTCGTTTCTGGCGGTGACAAGAAGATTAACGTCATCAAGGAAGTCCGCGCCATCACGGGCCTGGGCCTGAAGGAAGCCAAGGACCTCGTAGAGGCTGGCAACAAGGCTGTGAAGGAAGGCGTTTCCAAGGACGAGGCCGCCAAGCTGAAGAAGCAGCTTGAAGACCAGGGCGCCAAGGTCGAGCTGAAGTAATCGGCCGGGTGCTCCGGCGTTCGGCTGGAGCACCCGATCGCTTTTCGCGCCGGACGGCCGGCTCCCGCAACGGGAGTCGTCCGGCGTCATCAAAAACGTCTTTCCGGAGGGTTCTCTTGGGATCGAAAGTCCCAAAAAGAACCCTCCGGTGAGCCGTTTCAAGAGGCCACCAGGCCGACGGCATCGCACGACACGAATTGATCGCGGGATTTCGCCCGCCAACACGAGCATAGGAGCGGACATGGCTCAGACCCTTCCCAGCCGCAAGCGTATCAGGAAACAATTCGGATCGATCGGCGAGGTAGCTGAGATGCCGAACCTCATCGAGGTTCAAAAGGCGTCCTACGACGACTTCCTGATGGTCAAGGAGCCCCCGCGCGGGCGTCCTGACGATTTCGGCCTGCAGTCGGTCTTCAAAGGCGTTTTCCCGATCTCGGACTTCGCAGGCAAGGCGACGCTGGAGTTCGTGCGCTACGAGTTTGAAGCTCCCAAGTTCGACGTCGATGAGTGCATGCAGCGCGATATGACCTACTCCGCGCCGCTGAAGGTCAAGCTGCGTCTGATCGTGTTCGATGTGAACGAGGAGACGGGCTCCAAATCGATTAAGGACGTCAAGGAGCAGGACGTCTACATGGGCGACATGCCGCTCATGACATCAAACGGCACCTTCATCATCAACGGCACCGAGCGCGTGATCGTTTCGCAGATGCACCGCTCGCCGGGTGTGTTCTTCGACCACGACCGCGGCAAGACGCACTCGTCGGGCAAGCTGTTGTTCGCAGCCCGCATCATTCCCTATCGCGGATCCTGGCTCGACTTCGAGTTCGATGCCAAGGACATCGTTTATGTGCGCATCGACCGCCGCCGCAAGCTGCCGGTGACGACCATGCTGTATGCGTTGGGTCTCGATGACGAGCAGATTCTGGCGCACTTCTACAACCACATCTCGGTGAAGGAATCCAAGCGCGGCTGGAAGATGCCGTACATCCCCGAGAAGTTCCGCGGCTTCACGCCCCAATCCGACTTCGCGGACGCAAAGACCGGCGAAGTGGTTGCGCGTGCGGGTGAGAAGATCACCGCTCGCAAGGCACGTGAACTAGCCGAGAACGGTTTAAAGGAGATCCTGGTTTCGGCCGAGGATCTCTCGGGCCGCTTCATCGCGGAAGACATCGTCGATCTCGATACCGGCAAGATCTTCGCGGAAGCAGGCGATGAACTCGATGCAAACCTGCTGGCCGAGCTCAAGGAGCAGAAGGTCAAGGAATTCCACGTTCTCGACATCGACTACGTGAACATCGGCGCCTTCATCCGCAACACGCTCCACATCGACAAGAACGCCAACACGCAGGAAGCGCTGATGGACATCTACCGGGTCATGCGCCCGGGTGAACCGCCGACCATCGAGGCTGCGACCGCGCTGTTCCAGGGCCTGTTCTTCGACCCCGAGCGTTACGATCTTTCGGCCGTCGGCCGCGTGAAGATGAACATGCGTCTGGAGCTGGATGCGCCCGACACCATGCGCGTGCTGCGCAGGGATGACATCCTGGCAGTCGTCAAGACGCTCGTCGATCTGCGCGACGGCAAGGGCGATATCGACGACATCGACCACTTGGGCAACCGCCGCGTGCGCTCGGTCGGCGAGTTGATGGAGAACCAGTACCGCGTCGGCCTGCTGCGCATGGAGCGCGCGATCAAGGAGCGTATGAGTTCTGTCGATATCGACACGGTCATGCCGCAGGATCTAATCAACGCCAAGCCGGCGGCTGCCGCCGTGCGCGAGTTCTTCGGCTCCTCCCAGCTCTCGCAGTTCATGGACCAAACGAACCCGCTTTCCGAGATCACCCACAAGCGCCGCTTGTCGGCGCTCGGCCCGGGCGGTCTGACACGCGAGCGTGCGGGCTTCGAGGTCCGCGACGTGCATCCCACGCACTACGGCCGCATCTGCCCCATCGAGACGCCTGAAGGTCCCAATATCGGCCTCATCAACTCGCTGGCGACGTTCGCGCGTGTCAACAAGTATGGCTTCATCGAGAGCCCCTATCGCAAGGTCGTGAACAGCAAGGTCACGAACGAGGTCGTGTATCTCTCCGCCATGGAGGAGATGCGCCATCACGTTGCCCAGGCGAACGCCGAGGTCGATGCCAAGGGCAAGCTGACGGGTGAGTTCATCACCTGCCGCTACCAGGGCGACGTGCTTCTCGTCACGCCCGACAAGGTCGACTACATCGACGTGTCGCCCAAGCAGCTCGTTTCGGTTGCCGCCGCGCTCATTCCGTTCCTGGAGAACGATGACGCCAACCGCGCGCTCATGGGATCCAACATGCAGCGCCAGGCCGTTCCGCTCATCAAGGCGGAAGCGCCGCTCGTCGGCACGGGCATGGAAGACCGCGTTGCGCGCGACTCAGGCGCCGCCATTGCGGCGCGCCGTACGGGCACCGTGGATCAGGTCGATGCAACCCGTATCGTCATCCGCGCTACGGAGGAAACCGATCCCTCCAAGCCCGGCGTCGACATCTACCGTCTGCGCAAATTCCAGCGTTCCAACCAGAACACCTGCATTAACCAGCGGCCGCTGGTGAACGTGGGCGATCAGGTGACGGCGGGCGAGATCATCGCGGATGGTCCTTCCACGGAGTTCGGTGAGCTGGCGCTCGGCAAGAACGTGCTCGTCGCGTTCATGCCGTGGATGGGCTACAACTTCGAAGACTCCATCCTCATGAACGAGCGCGTCGTCTCCGAGGACGTGTTCACCTCGATCCACATCGAGGAGTTCGAGGTGATGGCGCGCGATACGAAGCTCGGGCCCGAGGAAATCACGCGCGACATTCCCAACGTTTCGGAAGAGGCGCTCAAGAACCTCGACGAAGCCGGCATCGTCTACATCGGCGCGGAAGTGCATCCTGGCGACATTCTCGTCGGCAAGATTACGCCCAAGGGCGAAAGCCCCATGACCCCGGAAGAGAAGCTGCTTCGCGCCATCTTCGGCGAGAAGGCGTCCGACGTGCGCGATACCTCGCTGCGTCTGCCGCCGGGCGTCTCGGGCACCATTGTCGAGGTGCGCGTGTTCAACCGCCACGGCGTCGAGAAGGACGAGCGCGCCATGGCCATCGAGCGCGAGGAGATCGAGCGTCTCGCCAAGGACCGCGACGACGAAATGCAGATCCTCGACCGCAACGTCTATGCGCGCCTCAAGGATGCGCTGATGGGCAAGGAGGTGGCCAAGGGCCCCCGCGGCGCGCGCAAGGGTACGATGATCGACGATGCGATCCTCGACGACATTCCGCGCAGCCAGTGGTGGGAAATCGGTCTGGCCAACGAGAAGGCGCAAGGCGAGCTTGAGGCCATCCAGAAGCAGTACGAAGAGGCCAAGAAAGGCCTTGAGCGCCGCTTCGTGGACAAGGTCGACAAGCTCCAGCGCGGCGACGAGCTGCCCCCGGGCGTCATGAAGATGGTCAAGGTCTTCGTCGCGGTGAAGCGCAAGATCCAGCCTGGCGACAAGATGGCCGGCCGCCACGGTAACAAAGGCGTCGTGTCGATGATCGTGCCGTCGGAGGACATGCCGTTCCTGGAGGATGGCACGCCCGTCGACGTCGTGCTCAATCCGCTGGGCGTGCCGTCGCGCATGAACGTCGGACAGATTCTCGAAACGCATCTTGGCTGGGCCTGCCGCGGTCTGGGGCGTGCCATCGACGATGCGTTGCAGAAATTCCACGAAAGCGGGCAGGGCAAGGCGCTGCGCGATGAGATGACGAGGATCTACGGCAACGACATCAAGCCGGCCGTCAAGGACGAGGAGCTTGCCTCGCTCGCTGAGAACTTAAAGAGCGGCGTGCCGATCGCAACGCCCGTGTTCGACGGTGCGCGCGAGAAGGATATCGTCGAGATGCTGCAGATGGCAGGTTTCGACTCCTCCGGCCAGGTGACGCTGTTCGACGGGCGTACGGGCGAGCCGTTCGACCGCAAGGTGACGGTTGGCTACAAGTACGTGCTCAAGCTGCATCACCTTGTCGACGACAAGATCCACGCCCGCTCGATTGGTCCCTACTCGCTCGTCACCCAGCAGCCGCTGGGCGGCAAGGCGCAGTTCGGCGGCCAGCGCTTCGGCGAAATGGAGGTGTGGGCGCTCGAAGCGTACGGCGCGGCCTACACTCTGCAGGAGATGCTCACCGTCAAGTCGGATGACGTGGCGGGCCGCACGAAGGTTTACGAAGCAATTGTGCGTGGCGACGATGCGTTCGAAGCGGGCGTTCCGGAAAGCTTCAACGTGCTCGTCAAGGAAATGCGTGCGCTGGGTCTCAACGTGGAACTGCTCAACTCCGACCTGCCGGCAGGGCCGGAAGGCGAGGTGCAACCCGAAGAGCCTCAGGCGCAGTTGCCGCCGGCGGCCGAGTAAGCCGGTTCAAGGCGAGAGCCCATCCCGCTTTCGTGCGGGAAGGCTCTCGCAGACGTCTCTTGCGGCTTAGGCTGCGAGATTTTTCGATTTTTCCGGGACCGGTGCCCCCGCCGGTCTCACGAGGAGAAGAGCTGATGAACGAGATCACCAACATCTTCAAGGCGCAGGCGCCGCTCCCGACCTTCGACCAGATCAAGATATCCATCGCCTCGCCCGACGACATCCTGTCGTGGTCGTATGGCGAGATCAAGAAGCCCGAGACGATCAACTACCGCACCTTCAAGCCGGAGCGTGACGGTCTGTTCTGCGCGCGCATCTTCGGACCCATCAAGGACTACGAGTGCCTGTGCGGCAAGTACAAGCGCATGAAGTACAAGGGCCTGATCTGCGAAAAGTGCGGCGTTGAAGTGACGCTCGCCAAGGTGCGCCGTGAGCGCATGGGCCATATCGAACTGGCCGCGCCCGTTGCGCACATCTGGTTCCTGAAGTCGCTGCCCTCGCGCATCGGCCTGCTGCTCGATATGGCGCTCAAGGATCTCGAGCGCGTTCTCTACTTTGAGAACTACATCGTGATCGAGCCGGGCGTCACGCCGTTCTCCGAGAAGCAGTTGCTCACGGAAGAGCAGTACAACCAGGCGATCGACGAGTACGGCGCCGACAGCTTCACCGCCGGCATCGGCGCGGAGGCGATCCGCGAGATCATGTCGGCCATGGACCTGCCCAAGATCGCCGTCGATTTGCGCCAGGAGATCGCCGAGGCGACGACTGAGCTGAAGCCCAAGAAGCTCGGCAAGCGTCTGAAGGTGATCGAAGCGTTCATCGAATCGGGCAACCGGCCCGAGTGGATGATCCTCACGCAGGTGCCGGTCATTCCACCCGAGCTTCGTCCGCTCGTGCCGCTCGATGGCGGCCGCTTTGCGACCTCCGATCTCAACGATCTTTACCGCCGCGTCATCAACCGCAACAACCGCCTGAAGCGGCTGATGGAGCTGCGCGCGCCCGACATCATCATCCGCAACGA
>JAEUME010000008.1 GCA_016793445.1 Hyphomicrobium sp.
CGAGAAAGGATTAAACGCGACACCATCACTAAACGACGATTGCAGCATCAATCGAAAGCCGCTTAAACTCGAAACCTGATGAGCCAAAGCCTACGCTAGTTCACGCCGCAAACTGTCTCAAAGCATTCGACGACGGACAGTCCGCTAATGGCCCTGAGCCGACATTTCTAAGGTGTTTTCATTCAGCTCTTATCTGTGACGATTGAAGCTTTCAGACTGTCGACAGCAACGCGCAGCTCCGCTCGCGTGGCCGTATCGATAGCGAGAGCCTCGAACGTCTGGTTCAGATGATGCAAAAAAACGGACCAATCGCCCTCCTTGATATCGAGCTGGGCATGGGCCGCAATCATGTCTCTGCCGTCATACCGTGTGGGCCCACCCAATGAAGAGCAAAGATAGGCGACAAGGAGCCTTTCCTCTTGCCGTATGCCGGCTGTGCTTCGGTCTATCCAGAAGCGGCCAACTTGGGGGTCTGCCTGCATGCGCCCCAGGAGATCTCGAGACATGGCAGCTATTCGTGAACGCCCGCCGATGCGCAGGTACAAAGATCCAGCGGCCGGCCGCACGATATCAAGTGCCTTCAAGCGTGATGCAAGTGTCGATGAATTCATGCCCAGCAGTTCCGCTGCACCTCCGGAACCTGCGACCTTCCAACTTGCCGCCTCCAATGCCGCGATTAGATTATTTCGTTCGAACGCCAAGAATTCGGCCGCCGTCATGAACCCATCGTGCGCAGAGGCTGTCGCTTGGCCCGGCAACGAAGCTGCGGCAGTACCGGGGGTCACCGTAGGTCCGGCTGGAAAATCCAGCTCATGTCCAAGGATGAGGGTTCGCTCCAGAACGTTGCGCAGTTCGCGCACATTTCCTGGCCAATCATACGCCTTGAGGCGCTTTATCTGTCCATGTGATAAGCGGGGCGCCTTGCGGCGCAACTTAGCGGCTATTTCGGCAAGCAAATGGGCTGCCAGCGGTGCTATGTCCTCGGGACGTTCACGGAGCGGGGGAATCTCGATCGGAAACGTGCTGAGGCGGTAATAGAGATCGCGGCGGAACCTGCCCAACGAGACATCATCTAACAGAGGCCGATTGGTTGCTCCGATTACGCGGACATCAACCTGCCGAGCTTCGTCATCTCCAACCCGCTCAAACGACATCTGCTGGAGAGCCCGAAGAAGTTTCCCTTGCAGCTCAGGTGGAATTTCACCGACCTCGTCGAGAAACAACGTCCCGCGATGAGCATTTTCCAATCGGCCCTTACGATCCCGTGTCGCACCGCTGAAAGCCCCCTTCACGTGCCCGAAGAATTCGCTCTCAAACAAGTCTCGCGGAATGGCCGCACAGTTGACGATGACAAGCGGTCCGTCCGACCGGCGGCTCCTTTCGTGAAGCCGTCTCGCGATGAGTTCTTTCCCAACGCCTGATTCTCCCAGAATCAACACCGTCGCGTCTGTCGGGGCTACCGCATCGACCCGGTGAAGGCACTGAAGGAGTGCAGGGCTGGAGCCGACGATTGCTGTCATTTGCGATAAATCGTGATTGCTTGCGAAATTTAACAATACTTCGCCCGTGACATTTAGCAAGGGATGCCCATGGCATGCCCGACCCCGGCGCTAAATCTCTGATTTGGCTGTGCCCATCCTTCTTCTCCCGCCTGTGGCATGCCTTCTGCAAAGTTTTGACTACTCACGCGCGCCCGGGTGCCATGAGTAACGATGTCAGGCTCAAGAAGAGAAGAGGTTGGCGCTCATGAACAACTCAGTCATTCGCACCACGTGCCCGCGCGACTGCTATGATGCCTGCGGCATGCTTGTAAAAACATCAGCCGATGGCGAGGTCAGAGTCGTCGGCGATCCTGCGCATGTGGTTACTCAAGGCGCGGTCTGCAAGAAATGTTCGATCGCCTACAATGGGGTGTGGCGGGATCCGAAGGTGCGCCTGACGCGGCCACTCAAGCGTCGTGGCAAGAAAGGCCTCGGGCTGTTCGAGCCGGTAACCTGGGATACGGCGCTGAGTGACATTGCAGAGCGGTTGAACGATATCCGCAGCACTCTGGGCGGACAGGCAATTCTCCAAACTCACTACACCGGTACGTGTTCCTTGATCGCAGGGATATTCCCGTTGCGATTTTTCAACCGAATTGGCGCGACCGAAGTTGATCCTGACACGGTTTGCAACAAGGCAGGGCATCGCGCTCTGCAATTGATGTACGGTGAGTCCACTCGCGGATTTGACCCGCGAACCATTGATCGCACGAAGTGTCTGCTCGTCTGGGGCGCTAACCCTTCGGCGTCCGCGCCGCACATTCATCAGCATTGGTTCTCGAAGTCGAGCGTGCCAAAGATCGTAGTCGATCCAATCCGTCATGAGACGGCCGCCGCAGCAGACCTTCATCTTCAACTTTATCCCGGAACCGATGGCGCCCTGGCATTCGCCATGCTGCACGCGATAGCCGGCGCCGGTCTCGTCAATCAGGCGTTTCTCGACGCGCACGTCATAGGTTGGGGCGAAATCGAAAGCCAACTGGCAAGCTGCACGCCCGCTTGGGGCGAGCAGGTGACTGGGGTACCGGCACGCCTGATTGAAGAAGCGGCTTTGACCTATGCGAGAGGCCCATCGCTCCTTTGGATGGGACAGGGCTTCCAGCGCCAGACACTTGGCGGTAACGCCATGCGCGCGGTGGGTCTGTTGCCCGCGGCCACCGGCAACGTCGGCAAGTACGGTTCCGGCTTCCTGTATCTCAACGGCTGGGACACGCGCGGCGTTGACGCCGCCTACCTTGCAGGGGCGGCACTCAGTCAGAATCCTGCTCCGTCCATCAGCCACATGGATCTCGCTGGCCATCTAGAGAGGAACGACACGAAAGCACTCGTAACCTGGAACAACAACATCGCCGCATCAAGCCCGGAGCAGCGCCGCCTGCGCCGTGCACTAGAGCGTGAAGATCTGTTCCATGTGGCGATTGATCTCTTCAAAACTGATACGACACAATTCGCTGACTACGTTCTGCCGGCGGCCAGCTTTCTCGAGTTCGACGACGTCGTCATGTCGTACTTCAGCCACACGATTTCCGCACAGGTGGCTGCCCTTCCGGCTATTGGTGAAGCACTGCCGAACCAGGAAATTTTCCGCCGCCTTGCTGAGACAATGGGTCTGAATGATCGCGAGCTGTTCGAGAGCGACGCTGAGATCATTGGCACAGTGCTTGAGCAAGCCAAGCCGGGATTGACCTTCGAAACGCTCGCACGCGCAGGCACCGTTTTCCATCCCGCGAGTCCGGCCGTGCAATTCGAGCGTCATGACTACTTGACGCCGAGTGGCAAAATCGAACTCGCCGGACAATCCTTCGTCGACGCCGGACTTCCACTCGCGCCATACCCATCGGCCGAAGCACGGCCGGCAAATGGCGAATTGCGGCTGCTCTCGCCGGCATCGCAATGGCTCTTGAACAGCAGCTACGGTAACGACCCCAAGATACTTAAACAGCTTGGCTGCAACAAAGCCTATATCAACACCGTAGACGCGGACCGGCTTGGTTTAAGAAACGGTACTGTTGCTCGCCTTGCTAACGATGTGGACGAGATAAAGCTGGAGATCGGTATCGCCAACGACGTCCCGGCTGGAGTCGTGCTCGTCTACAAGGGCCACTGGTCCGAACCTGGCTCCCCATTCAATATCAACGCCTTAAATGCAGGAAGGAAATCCGACCTCGCCGACAGTTGCGCAGTGCACAGCATCAATGTGTCCGTGAGTATCTCCTGATTTGCAGATCAGTTTGGCTTTGCGACCGGCTGCAACGGCATCTCTGTCACGAATTGGCCTAAGCAGACCAAATCCGTTCTCGCAACAAGATTGCCGCCATTCTAACAAAAGGTCCCGGCGCAGCGGCGGGAGCTGCGGGTGCTTTTTTGTGCGCGGCAGCCACGACCGCGAGTGATCTTAAGCAGAAATTTTAAGCCAAGATGCCGATGCTGGCTTGCCGCCGATGACCCCCAACCGACGCGTATGCAGCTTTTGCCAAACCTGTTCTGACGTCCAATTGATTTGCGTCGTGAACGAGGTCCATCTTTTCATCGCAAGATGCCAAACGTTGGCACGATGCGGACGACCGGTGGATCAATTCGCAGTTGGGGATCTATATGGGAAAGCTTTTGACACTGTATCGGGTTGCTTTCACGAGCCTCGCCGTATTGGCCCCCGGCGTCTGGCCGGCCGCAGCCGTTGAGTCCGCTTCTTCGAATCCGGCAGACAACGAGTGGCCTACTTACGGCCGCGACTATGGTCAGCAACGCTTCTCCCCGCTCGATCAGATCAATACAAAAACTGTGCAGCGTCTTGTGCCGAAGTGGATCTATCAGACGGGGACCGCGTCCACCTTCTCCACATCCCCTCTGGTTGCCGACGGCGTTATGTATATCACTGCGCCCTTTTCTCACGTTGTTGCGTTGGACGCTAAGACCGGGCGCCAGATTTGGCGTTACGAACACAAACGCTCATCCGATAAGATTTGTTGCGGACCTGCCAACCGTGGGGCCGCGCTCGGCTACGGTAAGGTCTACGTCGCCACCGTCGACGCACGTCTCGTGGCACTCGATCGCCAGACCGGTAAGCCGGTCTGGGACATTGCCCTCGCAGACAAGATGATGGACGGTACCGAGGACAAACACGTCATGGCGGCCGACGATCCGTTGCATGCCAGGAATGTAACGGGATCTACCGGTGCGGGTGCTGTCATCGCTCCCCTTGTCTACGACGGCAAAGTGTTCGTGGGCATCACCGGCGTCGGTTACGGATTGCATCTCGATAGCCCCCGGCCCGGTGCGCCATTGGGCGCCGTCGTCGGGGTCTCAGGGCGATATGGCCGCCCCGGCTTTCTTGCTGCCTATGACGCAGAAACGGGAAAGGAGGTCTGGAAATTCGAGACAACACAGAAGGGCTGGGAGGGTGAATTCCGCACGCATACTCCTGACGGAGTGCCACTCCAGCGGCACATCGGCGCGGAGAAGTCAAATCTCGAGAAGTATCCCGACGCTTGGCAATTTGGCGGCGGTTCGATCTGGCACACGCCCACCGTGGATACGAAAACCGGCATTCTGTATTTCGGCGTGGGCAACCCTTCGCCCCAAGCCGCAGATGGCACGCGTCCAGGCGACAATCTTTATACCGTCGCGCTCGTGGCTCTGGAGGCTGCAACGGGCAAACTCGTCTGGCACTTCCAGCAGGTGCCGCACGACATGTGGGGCTATGACGTGGCTAGCCCGCCGACTTTGTTCGACGTCGAAATCGACGGCAAGAAGGTGCCGGCCGTGGGAGAGGCCAGCAAACTCGGCTGGTATTACGTCCACGATAGACGCACCGGCGCGCTGCTGTTCAAGTCTGAAGCCTTCGTGCCGCAAGACAACCTGTTCACGCCACCGACACCGCAGGGTGTCCGGATCACGCCAGGTCCGGCGGGCGGGTCGAACTGGTCACCAGCGTCACTCGATGCGGCGCGCGGCGTGGTCTATGTCGCTGGCTCCCATATCCCTATGATCTACCGCACCGACGAACTCCCGGCGCAGGGTGACAAACCCGCGATTCCCTATTTCATTATCGAGCCCTCCAACGAAGCGAACTGGGGAACCTTGACGGCCCTTGATCTCAAGAACAAGGGGCGCATCGCATGGCAGACCAGGATGGACCAGCCGATGATCGGCGGCGTTTTGGCAACAGCTGGCGGCCTCGTATTCACCGGCCAGGGGAGTGGCGATTTTTCCGCTTTCGATGCAGCGACCGGAGCGATTGCATGGAATTTTAACTGTGGTGCGGGTGTCAACGCTCCGCCAATGAGCTACGAAATCGACGGCAAGCAGTACGTTGCCGTGGCGGCGGGCGGCAGCCAAATCTGGGGCTTCCGGCAAGGCGGCGCAATTGTTGTCTTCGGCTTGGCCGAATGACGTTCGATTTCGACCACGCGCTTTTCGCCATCGCCTAGCCAGCATCTGGCCCCTAGAGCCGTTCCGGTGTTGATGGAATCGCGGAAACGGCTCTAGGCTTTTGTTTGTCGTGCTTTGGGCGCAACCGAAGCCAAAGCACCGGCCGCAGCCGGTGCGGGAGCTTGGTCACTTCTTGTCCGTGCCGGCCTTCAATATGACGGCAAGCGGATTGAGTCTCGGCGGCTCTATCAGCTGCAATGTGTTGGTGTCGTGATGATCGAACGGCTGGCCTTTGACTTGAAGCTCAGTCTGAATTTCGTACGTCCAACTGCTGTCATCGTTGAACGTGATGTCGCAGCGATAGCTGGTCGTGCGGAACGCTTCATCCAGGAATTCGGTTGAGCAAATACCGTAGCGCGTGTCACCCCGCTTTGCCGTGACGGAAATCGTCTTGTCACCGGGCTTCGCAAGCCCCGATGCCAGAACAACCTGACCGCGTGGAATCGTTACGCTTTGCATGATGAGTCCGGTTGCAGGCTCCCACAACCAGTATCCAACCTGGTCATGGAAGGTAATTTTCTCATCCGGCGTGTTGATATGGATGTGATAGCGCAGGCCGTAGAAGAGCTGAGGGCCGTTGGTCTGCGGGTCGATGGGGTCCATACGGATGTGCTCACGAAAAACGCGGCGCTCCGGTCCCTTTGCCTTGGGATTGATGTCTACGCCCTTGTTGGCCTCCCAGACGCCAGCTAACCGCCGCAGCGGCCCCAGGTTTTCGAGGTCGTTCGGAGAGACCTCGGGCTCCGTAAAGATGTCGGCGGGGATGGGCAGCATGAAGCCTCACAAGATGGGCACGGGCAGTCCTTGCGCCCGGCGATGCTCAGTCCGTATTTCGGCCCCGCCTTGGTCGCGTTGGCCGGTTTCCATTGGCGCGGCGACCCGACTGTATTGCACTACAGGAAGTGCCGGCAACAACACATGGCGTTCCAACGTACGCTCTTGGCGATCCCGATTGTTCCGAGAACGGCCGCCGCCGCAGTCGAACATCCCGGTCAAACGCCAAAGCCTCAAGGTTCCGCATTTGGCCCTTAGAGTGCTTTACGGAAAAGTGGGAAGCGGTTTTCCGATAAGAAGCACGATAAAACAAAGGCCAAGAGCCGTTCCGCGATTCCATCAAAACCGGAACGGCTCTAGCAGGCCTGCACCCGACAAAAAAAGCTCCCGGCGCGGACGCCGGGAGCTTCAACGTGACCTGTTCGTTTCGACGCGGAGAGCGTCTTACGAGTAGATCGGGAACTTGGCGCACAGCGCCATGGCCTTGGCGCGCACGGCCGCCTCGACGGTCGCGTTTCCGCCCTCGCCGTTCTTGGCCAACCCGTCGAGAACTTCCGCGATCAGGCGGCCGATCTCCTGGAACTCGGCGACGCCGAAGCCGCGTGTCGTCCCGGCGGGCGAGCCCAGGCGGATGCCCGAGGTGACCATCGGCTTTTCGGGATCGAACGGAATGCCGTTCTTGTTGCAGGTGATGTTGGCGCGACCCAGCGCCTTCTCGGCGATGTTGCCGGTGATCTTCTTGGGCCGCAGATCGACCAGGATCAGGTGGCTGTCGGTGCCGCCCGAGACCAGCGCGAAGCCGTTCTGGACGAGGACCTCGCCCATCGCGCGGGCGTTGTCCATGACGTTCTTGATGTAGACCTTGTACTCAGGGCGCAGCGCCTCGCCGAAAGCAACCGCCTTGGCGGCGATCACGTGCATGAGCGGGCCGCCTTGGATGCCGGGGAAGATCGCAGAGTTGACCTTCTTGGCGATGTCCTCGTCGTTGGTGAGGATCATGCCGCCACGCGGACCGCGCAATGTCTTATGCGTCGTGGTGGTGACGACGTGGGCGTGCGGGAAGGGGCTCGGATAAAGCCCGGCGGCGACCAGGCCGGCGAAGTGGGCCATATCGACCAGGAAGTGCGCGCCAACCTCATCGGCGATCTTGCGGAAACCAGCAAAGTCGATCTTGCGGGGATAGGCCGAGCCGCCCGCGATGATGATGCGCGGCTTGTGTTCGTGAGCCAGCTTCTTCACCTCGTCCATGTCGATGAGGTGCGTGTCGGGCTTGACCATGTAGTGCACGGCCTTGAACCACTTGCCCGACTGGTTGACGGGCGCGCCGTGGGTCAAGTGACCGCCGGCCGCGAGCGACAGACCCAGGATGGTGTCGCCGGGCTTGGCGAGCGCGTTGAACACGCCCTGGTTGGCCTGCGAGCCGGAATTGGGCTGTACGTTGGCGAACGAGCAGCCAAACAGCTTCTTGGCGCGCTCGATGGCGAGTTCTTCGGCGATGTCCACATACTGGCAGCCGCCGTAGTAGCGCTTGCCGGGATAGCCTTCCGCGTACTTGTTGGTGAGCACCGAGCCGGCGGCGTCGAGCACGGCCTGGGAGACAATGTTCTCCGAGGCAATCAGCTCGATCTCGTGCTGCTGACGGCCGAATTCCTTTTGGATGGCGCTGAAGACCTCCGGGTCGGTCTCAGAAAGATGCGACTTGAAAAAGCGCGAGGTCTGCGCGTTGGCCGCTTGGGCAGGAGCGTTCGACATGGGCGTTCCCTATTTTTTTGGCTGGCTAATGTGATGGTAACAGGCGCGGGCACCAAGGGAGACTTGCTCCGTTGGCGCGATCCATTGCGACCATAGTAGGAGGGCTGAAAAGAGGGCTCAACACACAAAAAGCCGCCGCCCCCCGTGTAAAATGGGCGCGGGATTGCACCGGCCCACACCAATGGGTAGCGACGTCGCGGACGGCTCGAACCGTCCGCCCTATAAGTTCACTCTGCGGCCTGCTGCTTGCCCATCTCGACCTGCAGCGGGCACTTGGCCCACAACTCGGTCATGGCGGCCACCAGGTGGTCCATGTCCTTATCCGTGTGCAGCGGCGTCGGCGTGAGACGCAGACGCTCCGTGCCGCGCGGCACCGTCGGATAGTTTATCGGCTGAACGTAGATCCCATACTCGTTGAGCAGGATGTCGGAGAGCTGCTTGCAACGCACGGGGTCGGCCACCAGAACCGGCACGATATGGCTGGGGCCGGAGATCACGGGCAGTTCGGCGGCGGCGAGGCGGCGCTTCAATGTGCGCGCACGCTCCTGGTGGCGCTCGCGCTCCACGTTCGATGACTTGAGGTGGCGGATAGAGGCCAGCGCGCCAGCCGCGATGACCGGGGCCAACGATGTGGTGAAGATGAAACCGGGCGCATAAGAACGAACCGCGTCGCAGAGCGTCTTGGAAGCCGCAATGTAGCCACCCATCACGCCAAAACCCTTGGCCAACGTGCCGTTGATGACGTCGACGCGGTCCATGACGCCGTCGCGCTCGGCGATGCCGCCGCCGCGTGGCCCGTACATGCCAACCGCATGAACTTCATCGAGATAGGTCAGCGCGTTGTATTTCTTGGCGAGATCACAGACGGCCGCAATGTTCGAGACGTGACCATCCATCGAGTAGACGCTCTCGAAGGCGATGATCTTGGGCACGTCCAGCGGCACGCGCTTCAGCTTGGCCTCGAGGTCGGCAAGGTCATTATGCAGGAAGATCTGCTTTGGTCCGCGGCCGTTGCGGATGCCGGCAATCATGGACGCGTGGTTCTTCTCATCGGAGAAGACAATGCAGCCAGGAAGCAATTGAACGAGCGTCGACAGCGCGGCTTCGTTAGCTACGAACGCGGAGGTGAACAGCAGGGCCGCTTCCTTGCCATGCAAGTCAGCGATTTCATGCTCAAGTTCAACGTGGTAGTGCGAAGTGCCGGAAATATTACGGGTGCCGCCCGAGCCTGCGCCGACGCGGTCGAGCGCCTCGTGCATGGCCGCGATCACCTTGGGGTTCTGTCCCATGCCGAGGTAATCGTTTGAGCACCAAACCGTGATGGGGCGTGTCGCCTCCGCCTTAATGAAGTCAGCTTTGGGGAAGTCGCCGCGATGACGCTTCAGGTCTGCGAAAACTCTATAACGGCCTTCGCGCTTCACTGCCTCGAGGGCCGCGCATAGCTTCTGCTCGTAGTCCATGAAGCTCCTCTTCACTCCCCAAGGGTTCTTTTTTAATAAGTATGCCGGTGGGTCACCCTGCAATCAAAGCGTTCTTTCGTCGCGCGTTTGTTTTTTTCTCGTAGCGAAATATGTCTGGCAACCTTGCTTATCTTCCCCGCTCCTTGCGGGAGAAAGTCACGGGCGATGTTCACCCTATGCAAGCGGCGAAACATTGCTCTAGGTCAACATTCGACACTTTAGCGCACCTGGGCGGCCATAATGGGACCGAAGTCAAGCCACCGTCCCGCTGCCCACAAAAACCCGAATTATCCTGAGCGATTTCATAAACTTGATGACGGCCACCAGCACTGCAGCCATCATCTAGCACAAAGCAGGGCCAGCGCCCAAGTTAACTCTGCGTTGGATCAGCGCCTGAAATGCGCATCTGGCTCTGGCAGCTCAATAGTTCGCCGCCACTTCGCCCACGCTGTCGCGCTGGTAGAGATCGCGGCGGAACTGCACGACACCATCGGCAGTCGCCCACGCTGTAATGTAGACAAAATGGAGATCGACGGGCTTCTTCAGGCGCACGTCGCGCCGCGTCCCCCTGTCCTTCATGGCCGCGATCGCCTCTTCACCCCAGCCATCCTGACCGCGCAGGAGCCACTCTGCCAGATGGGCGATGTTGCGTACGCGAATGCAGCCCGAGCTGGCGGATCGGAAGTTACGCCCGAAGATCGTGTCCGACGGCGTATCGTGCATATAGACCGAATGGGCGCTGGCGAAATTTATCTTCAGAAATCCCAACGGATTTTCTTTTCCCGGCTGTTGGCTGTAGGTGTACGTTCCCGGCCGTACCTTGTTCCAGTCGATCTTGCCCGGGTCGACTTTCTTGCCCGCCCCGTCATAGGCGTCGATATGGAACTTCTCTAGGACGCTCTGGCCCTTCTTCTGCATCTCCCGGCCGCGGGGAATGAGATCTTCCGATTCCACGGTCGGGGGCATACGCCAGATGGGGTTGAAGTTGAGATCGGTGATCGAAGAGCGCAGCAGCGGCGTTGCCCGGTCGGGTTTACCGACGACAGCGGCGTAGCGCGCCACGATCTGCCCGTTCTCCACTGCCTCGATCTGAGCAGCAGGGATGTTGACGAGGACATAGCGCTTGCCGGCCTGCCCCACGGAGGCTTGCAGCCGTGTGAGGTTCACCTTGAGCTGCTTCAAGCGCACGTCCGCAGGTACGTTCAAGGCGGCGATGGTGCGCTTGTCCAGAACGCCGGTAGGCGTCAGGCCATTGGCCGCCTGAAAGCGCTTCAAGGCTTTCTCCAGCTCGTAATCGAAGACGGTCGAGCCGTCATTCTCACCCTTGAAATCGCCCGAGGCCGCCAGCCGCGAGCGCAGGAACGCGACGCCCGCGTCGTGCGAGCCCGCCTGCAACGGCTGCTCGGGAACGGGCGCCCAGCCCCCGCGAGCCACGATCTCGGAATAGAGCTTGATGGCTGCCTTGGTCGGCTCGATGTTGGATTTGGAGAGGGTGGCAAAGCCCTTTGGCGGATTTGCCTCCCACTCGCGAATGAAGCTGCGGTCCGTGCTCGGGGCTGAAACATCCCCGCCGCTGTTGGCATACGTCTGCTGGAAATAGGCCATGCCTTGCGCGTTGGCGGGCTGCGCCGCCGCCATCGGCAAAAGCACGCCCAAGAGCGCAACTAGCACCGCTGCCAGCCGGTGCGCGGGGGTTCGTGTTGCCCTGATGGTCGGACTTACGCGTTGCACGGTCATCTTGGCTTGGCCCCTACTGCAAAGCTGGCGCGCCTTCTGCGATCTTCGATGGCGCAGTCGTGCCCGAAGGCATCATACCTAACACCTCGCTCATTTGGCTTAAGCAAAGGTTGCCGCTCGCCCCAGGATCAACGCCAGCACGAAGTGTAAGGTGAGAAAGCCGCAGCGGGGAGAGTTTTGCCGCGCAATATGCTCATTTTGGGCCGCCGCGCCCTTCGCGCCACACCGCTGCGTCACCGCTTTGAGCGCGCGCCAGCAAAACCAGGGGCGCAGAGCCCGTGGCCCCAAGAGCCTGGTCACTCCAAAAAGCGAAGAGCCGCCCGGCGTTTGCGCCGGGCAGCTCATCGAAGTGCAACCGTCCCTTTGAAGCCCCCCGGCCCCGCCGGCTGCAACCCAGTTCGCCCGGTTACAGGCGGTAGCGGATCTGATCCGACCAGAAGCGCTCCAAACGCACCAGAGCCTTGTTAAGGCCCCTGATGTCGTCGGTGTTGACCTCGCCGACGCTCTGCACGGAGCCGAGCTGACGGTGGTAGAGCTTGCTCACGACGTCACAGGCATCCAGGCCCTTGTCAGTGAGGCTGACGCGTACCGAGCGCCGGTCTGTGTCGGAGCGCTTGTAGTGGATGTAGCCCATGTCGACGAGCTTCTTGAGGTTGTAGGAGACGTTGGAGCCCAGATAGTAGCCGCGGGTTTTCAACTCCCCTGCGGTCAGCTCGCTCTCGCCGATGTTGTAAAGCAGCAGAGCCTGGACGCTATTGAGCTCGGCGCCGCCCTGACGGTCGAACTCATCCTTGATGACATCGAGAAGGAGACGATGGAGACGCTCAATCAGGCGCAGCGCCTGCAGATACTCCGAGCGGAACGCCTCGTCCTGAACCGGCGCCTTACGCGCCATATCGAACGCAATACTCATAACCCTGCCTCTTTACCATTACCGCTTCCCGATTATTCTCGGGTTGCGATGACGGTAACGCAGATGAATAAAGAGCGACTAAATAGATATAGTAAAAGAATAGTAATAGCCCATCAAAACCACGCAATTTTAATGATCAACGCACATCGAGCCCATTTAAAGCGAATTGTTGGAAAATGTATTGCATAAAATTAGATGCAATACGGATGTTCAGCCCTCACACGCGCGCGGCCTGCATCTGCTCGCGCGTGGGCAGCGCAAGATCATCAGCTCCAAGCGGCTCGAAATAGCGCGCAACCTCGGTCTCTTCGATCGCATCGATTTCCGCCGGCACCCAGCGCGGCGCGTGATCCTTATCGATAAGTGCGGCACGTACGCCTTCAAGAAAGTCGTGCCCCTCCAGGCAGCGCCATGCCAGACGATAATCCTGAAAAAGCGTTTCGCGCAGGTCGAGGGCACGGCAGGAGCGAATATGGCGGTCGGTGATCGCCAGAGACATAGGCGAACGAGCCGCCAATTCCTGCCGCACCTTTTCTGCCCAGGGCTTGGCTGCGCCTGTCGCGGATGCAAGTGCGTTGATGATCTCCTTGAGTGTCTCGCCCGAGAAGTGATCGCGGATCAAGGTGAGGCTCTCCTCCACCTCGCCGCGGCCGGGGTCTTCGTGAAGGCCATCGAGCAAGGGATCGACGGGCTCGGCCTGCGAAAGGGCCTCCAGAATACCCTCAAACCGGGTTGCGGGAATGCAATGGGTCGCAAGACCCAGCCAATAGGCGTCCGCCCGGGTGATGCTGCGGCCCGTCAATCCCAGATAGAGCCCGACAGGCCACGGCATAGCGGCCAGCTTGTGGGAGACGCCAACATCGGGAAACAGCCCTATCGCCGTTTCAGGCATCGCGAAGGAATATTTCTCACCTGCAACGCGATGGGTATTGAAGCAGGTAAGGCCCGCCCCCGAGCCCATGCATAGGCCGTTGATCAAAGAGACGGTGGGCTTGGAGAAGCAATCCAACAGCCAATCGAGCTGATACTCGGCGGCGAACATCCCCCTCGCGCGGCCCATGTCGGTCTTGGCCACGGCGACGAGCGCGCGCACGTCGCCTCCAGCACAGAAAGCGCGGTCGCTCGCGGAGGTGAACGCGCCGATATAGATGTCAGGATCACGGGCGGTGCGGGGGATCTCGGCCGCCAGCACCGCGCGCATGTCATCATCAAATGCATTGAGCGCACGCGGCCGGTTGAGTACGAAATTCATGACAGCGCCACGGCGCACGACGCAGATCTTCGGCGGCGCTGCAACGGCGCCCTCTGTGGCAGTGTCGATGTCGCTCATTCCCATATCCGCGAAAGTCTTTATCCCACGCCCGGCCCGTAACATGGGCAAAAGACAGGCCACGCCACAATTTAGTACTATACTCGCCCTAGTTCTCGCCACACTCTACAAAGCATTGATTCGCTCAAGCGGAACGCGGGGTGGTGTCAAGGCGTTTTCCATGCTGATCCACACAATCATCCGGGGGGATGTTGGAGCAGATGTTCAAAGCCTGTTCGGCTATCGGTATCGCGTCGCTTGGCGCTCTCGCAATTGTCCTGGCCATCACGGTGGCGCCAGAGGCAGGGGCACGGGATGCCGCCAAGGCAGATCCTCCCAAGACAGATGATAACAAGACGGATGCCGGCAAGCAGGCCGGCGCCAAGCCGGACGGAACAGCCGATAGCGCGAATGGCGCCGGAAAAACCCGCAAGGGCGTACGGATTGAGCTGAAAGTTCCCCAGATTCCAGGCCTCACAGGCTCCAAGTCCGGCAGCAAATCGTGGCCTAAGACCGTTCCGGAAGCAGAGGCGGAAAAGAACGCTCAAGATGCCCCGCCCGCGAAATGGTCTCCCGAAGAGATTGCCACCGCCAAGGCGCGTTGCACAGCCATTCTGGGCCGCATCGACGCCATCGCAATCCCTCAGGAGCCTTTGAAGGAAGGTAATTGCGGGACGCCTGCTCCCATCCAGCTCATCAGCATCGGGCACAATCCGGAAGTTGCCTTGTCCCCGCCGGCGATCGTGAATTGCGATTTCGCGGAAGCCCTGCAGACCTGGATGCAGAACGACGTGCAGCCGCTGGCTCAGAAATACTTCTCCAACAAGGTCATCAAGATCGAGGTGATGAGCTCCTACTCTTGCCGCAACGCCTATGGCCGTACAGCAAGCAGGCTGAGCGAACACGGGCTTGCCAATGCGCTCGACATTCGCGGCTTCGTCACCGCCAGCGGCCGTCAGGCTTACGTGCTGGAGGACTGGGGCACTCCGCAGCGGGAAATACTGGCGCGCATCGCCGCTGAGAAAGCAAAGGCCGCAAAGGCACAGGCTGCGGCACAGGCCGCTGAGAAAGCGGCCCAGACCATGCAAGCAGCGGGCAAGCCTTCAAAAGAGACGCCGCCTTCTTCCACAGCATCAACGGCGGGCGAGCCGGCCGGCGGCATTGCCCGTTCCACGATCGTCGAAGGCACGCCGAAACTCACCGTGACGCTGCCCGGCGCCTCATCAGGCGGATCGGACGTCGATAGCGGCTTTTCCCTTGCGCCCAGCCGCCTCGGCGGCCCCAAGGAGGAGAACCGCAAGACGGCCAAGCGCAACAGCGAGCCAACGCAAGCCCAGGCGGCGAAGGGCAGCGAGGCAAAGGGGACCACGCCACCAAAGGGTGAGACTGCTGCTTCGAAAGAGGCCGCTCTGAGCGAGGCAGAGCGTAAGGAAGCATTCCTACATGCCGTCCACGCGGCAGGCTGCGGTCTTTTCGGCACCACGCTCGGGCCCGAAGCAAACGCCGCGCATCGTAACCATTTGCACGTCGATATGGCGCCGCGCAAACACACCAAGATCTGCGACTGATCTTCGCCACAAGGGCGCGCAGCGCGAAGCGGACTTGTCAAACCCGCCCCGGCTGGCCCAAGGTGCGGAGCAAAGCCAACCGGACCCTCATTTCCATGTCAGACCGCAAGCCACGCGCGCCCAAGCCGGCGCCGCCTGTCAGTTCAACCTCATCCCGTGACTCTTCGCGACTGACAAGGGGTGACTATCCGGCCATCCGTCCGCGCCGCAACCGTAAGGCAAACTGGGCGCGCCGCATGGTGGCGGAGAATGTCATCACTCCGGCTGATCTCATCTGGCCGATTTTCGTGCTTGAAGGCGTCGCCAAGCGCGAACCGGTCGCGTCCATGCCCGGAGTGGAAAGACTAAGCATCGACCAGGCCGTCGAGAGCGCGCGCGAGGCCGCGCAACTCGGCATTCCGGCTCTTGCGCTCTTTCCCTATACCGATCCTGAGTTGAGGACCGACGACGGCCGCGAAGCATTCAATCCTGAAAACCTCGTGTGCCGCGCAACGCGCGCCATCAAACAAACCGGTCTTGACATCGGCGTCGTTCTCGACGTGGCGCTCGATCCCTACACCAGCCACGGACATGACGGCCTGCTGATTGGCGATGAAATCGCCAACGACGAGACGATCGCCGCGCTCGTCAGGCAAAGCCTCGTGCAGGCCGAAGCCGGCGCCGACGTCCTCGCACCATCCGACATGATGGACGGCCGCATCGGAGCGATCCGCACGGCCTTGGAGAGCGCGGGTTACCACAATACGCAAATCATGTCGTACGCCGCCAAGTATGCGAGCGCATTCTACGGCCCATTCCGTGATGCAGTCGGTTCTTCCGGCTTTCTCAAAGGCGATAAGCGCACCTACCAGATGGATCCGGCAAACACCGACGAGGCGATCCGCGAGGTTGCCCTCGACATCGCGGAGGGCGCGGACATGGTCATGGTCAAGCCCGGCATGCCTTACCTCGACATCGTGCGCCGCGTGTCGGAGACGTTCAAGGTGCCGACCTTCGCCTATCAGGTCTCGGGCGAGTACGCGATGATCGTACGTGCGGCCCAAGCGGGATGTTTCGACTGCGACAAGGCGATGATGGAAGCACTCATGGCGTTCAAACGCGCCGGCGCATCGGGCATCCTCACCTACTTTGCACCGCGCGCGGCAAGGCTTCTGAACCAAGATTGAGGTGCCTTTCCCCCGTTCGAAGGGGTGCCTTGATCGGCCACGTATTTGCCTGCGTCAATTCGGATGCGGCGGATTCCTCTCTCGTCTGGCGTTTCGCTGCTGCATGGATCGGCATCAATCGGCGAGATGCGCGTCTTCGCAGAACCTAAGGATGCACGAGCATGACGCGGATAAAAATCATGCCCTGGGCGGGGCTGGCCATCCTCTCCGTCCTGTGGCTTCTCGCCGATCCAATCTTGAATATTCCGGCGGAGTTCGGGCCCGTGCGTGCGGCGCTGCTCAACTACACCGGCATTATCGGCATCGCCGCCATGAGCATTGCCTTGGTGCTCGCAACGCGCCCGGTACTCGCCGAGACATGGTTCGGCGGCCTCGACAAGATGTACCGGCTGCACAAGTGGCTCGGAATCGGCGGACTGATTTTTGCCGTTTTGCATTGGATCGCGGCTAATGCGCCGCATTGGCTCGTGGACCTGGGGCTGATGGAGCCGCGCGCACGCGGTCCGCGGCCCGAACTCACGTACCCGATAGCGCAGTTCTTTCGCGAGCAGCGCGGACTTGCGGAAGGCTTGGGCGAGTGGGCGTTCTATGCCGCCGTCGTGCTCATCGTTCTGGCGCTCATCAAGCGCATCCCCTACCGCTTCTTCTACAAGACGCACATCTGGCTGGCCGTCGTCTATCTCGTCCTCGTGTTCCACGCTGTCGTGCTCATGAGGTTCAGCTATTGGGGTGAAGCGATCGGCCCGGTGGTGGGTCTTCTGCTCGCAGCGGGCACGGTTTCAGCAATCCTGCTTCTAGTAAAAAGCGCCGGCCTCTCGCGGCCCGTCACGGGTGTGGTCAAAAAGGTGGAGCACCACGCGCCAAACCGCGTCTTGGAAATCGACGTCAAGCTCGATGGCCGGTGGCCCGGTCACGACGCCGGACAGTTCGCATTTCTCACGTTCGATGACGCGGAAGGTGCGCATCCCTTCACGATTGCGTCGGCGTGGCAGAATGATGGACTGTTGACGTTCTTCATCAAGGAACTCGGCGATTACACGAGCTCGCTGCCGGACACGCTCAAGACCGGTCAGCACGTGAAGGTCGAAGGTCCGTTCGGCCGTTTCGACTTCAGTACGGATAAGCCGCGCCAGGTGTGGATCGCCGGCGGCATAGGCATAACGCCTTTCATTGCACGCATGCAGCGCCTCGCCGAGCACGCACCCCCCGGACAGGAAATCCAAGCCCCCGTTGATCTCTTCTTTTCCACGGCAGCAGAAAATATCGCAGACTTCCTGCCACGCCTCCAGCAACTAGCCGACGCCGCAGGCGTCACCCTTCATGTCCTTCAGTCACCGCAAAAAGGGTTCTTGCGCGCCAAGAACATTATGGCCGCCGTTGCGAACTGGAAAGACGCGGACTTCTGGTTCTGTGGACCGCAGGGATTCGGAAAGAACCTGCACGATGACCTCGTCGCGGCCGGATTATCGCCTCGTGAGTTCCATCAGGAGTTCTTCCAGATGCGGTGAGCGGCAGGCAATCTCACCTTCTCCGCGCCGCCCGACTGATCGCTGGCGCTAACCGGTCCACCACGAGGAGCGCGCAATGAAGTTCAAAGCCTACCAGTGGGGCGAACTCCTCGGCATCCTGTTCCTGCTCGCGTCCACCGCGGCGCAAATCTTCTATGTCGAGCCCTTGAGGCGCGAGATCGAATGGCGGCTTGCCGCCTTCGCCATGCAGCAGAACGCCCAGGTGCAGATCGAAGCGACCTACGGCACGCATATCGCCACGCTGAAGGCACTGAACGCGCCGCAAGCCGGCATCACAGCGGCAGAAACAGAGCGCGATGCCACGCTTGCGCGGTTTCGTACGGCAAATGCCAACATCTCCGATTACCTGATCGACAAGGAGCAGGTGGAAAACTACCTGCAGATCATCGTGATCGGCCTGTTCGCCGTCGGCTCGCTGCTGGCGGGCTTTGGCCGCGCCATGGAAATGCGCGCCTCCGGCAAGCCCGAGTAGGCGGCATCCTCCCGTCCATCATCGTTTGCGCAGGCGCCCGGCCAGCACGCTCATGACGTACAGCGCGAAGGCGGGATCTTCGCGCACCAGCGTCAAGAACAGATCGCGTGAAATGACGAGCACTTCGCTTGGCTCGGCCGCGAGTGCGGCAGCGCTGCGCGGACCATCGTCGATCAATGCCATCTCGCCGACGATACCGCCGGGCCCGACCTCTTCGAGCACCTTGCCATAGGTCAGCACATCAATGCGGCCTGAGACGACGGCGTACATCTCCGTGCCTGAGCGGTGCTCGAAGAACAAAGGCTCGCCCGCCTCCAGGCGGCGCAAGGCAGCGCCACGCGCGGCAATGACGGCGAGATCTGCGGTTTTCGTCATGACGGCAAGGAAATTGGCGCGCCAAAGCCGTCTCGTCAACGTGCGCCACAGGTACCCGGCGTGCGTCGATGCCGGCGCGGCAGCGCATTTTCCGATCAGACAGGTGCACTTGGCCTCGCAAGCGCGTGTTCCTCGCCCTTAGCGAGGTTAGGAGGGGAATTCCTGAATGCTGGCCATTGGGATTCCTCCGGCCCCTACGCTTCGGCACAAGGCGGATGGGAAAAGGTGGCGACGAACTAGTGTCCGTTTCGTCGGCACATGCCCTGAAAGATCGATGGATGGTGCCCAGGGCCGGAATTGAACCAGCGACACTGCGATTTTCAGTCGCATGCTCTACCAACTGAGCTACCTGGGCATTGTCTTCCTGCGCCGTGCTGGGCGGGCGAAGACGGGCCCTTATAGGGGGCGATCCGCGCCCTGGCAAGCGGCACTTCACATCAGCGGGTAATCCGCGCGAATTACGTGCCGGAAGGCTTCGTTTCCGTTTTGACAGGGTCCTGCGGCTCATCTCCGTCTTCGTCGGCGTCCGCGTTGCCGCCGGCGATGACATAGCCGCCCATGAGCCAGCGGCCCAGATCGACATCCGCGCACCGCTTGGAGCAGAACGGCCTGTACTGTGATACAGTCGGCTGTTGGCAGATGGGGCATTTGCCTGTTTTGGGCTGAGCCACTGATGCTCGTTCCTTCAACGCGAGCGGCCGACGCGAATCGTGGCCTGGTGTAGTTTGCGAAAAAGTGGCAACCGGTTTTCCGGCAGGAAGCACGGCGATGCGAAAGTATAGAGCCGTTCCGCGATTCCATCAAAACCGGAACAGCTCTAGCCGCGGTCGACTTCCGCAAATTTCAGCCAGTTGTAGTGAATGGGGAATCCTTCGGCCGTGAGCATACCGACCACCTCGGTCACCGGCAGGCCGACGACGTTGGTGTAGGAGCCCACGATCCGTTGCACGAAGGCGCCCGCGAGACCCTGAATGGCATATCCGCCGGCTTTGCCGCGCCACTCGCGAGAGGCGATGTAGGCCTCCATTTCCGCCCGCTGGAGATAGCGAAAGCGCACACGCGTATCTACGATCTTGGTGCGCACGTGGTCATCGGGTGTGATGAGACAGACCGACGTCAACACGCGATGCGTGCGCCCGGACAACAACTGGAGCGAGGCCATGGCCTCCTCCACGTGGTTGGGCTTCATGAGGATCTTGCGGCCCACCGCAACCACCGTATCGGCGGCCAGGACGTAAGCGTCGGCGAGATCCCGGTCGTTGGCGATCTGGTCGCGCGCGGCTTCGGCCTTGGTGCGGGCCAGGCGAGAGGCCAGGCGGCGAGGCATCTCACCGCGCTTGGCGCTTTCGTCTATGGACGTCGGACGCAGTGCATCGGGCGTGATCCCGACCTGGGCGAGCAGCGTCATCCGGCGGGGGCTTGCGCTGGCCAGAACGAGGCGCGGACGCTCCGTGTTCTCCTTGTCGGCGGCCCGTTCGCGCGCCAAAACCTTGCGCAGGCTCTCGCGGGCGGGCGTTAAAGATTTGCCAAAAGCCGGAAGAAGGGCTGCTTTCAACGAAGAGATCATAGGTTTTTTAATCCGCCGCGCCCGCTGACGGGCAAGAGCGCCCGACAATGCTCAGCCTTAACGCGGAAAGCAAGGGGGTCCCTCGTTGCAGACCCCAGGGAAACAGGGCATCCTCTTAGGATCCAAAATCTGGAAATTTGAAGGCTGTCATGGTGGCGCGAAACGAAGCTCTGGACGCCTTGGCCAAGGCGCCATTGTTCGGAACTCTGGATGAGACCGGGCGGGCGGCCGTTGCGCAGGAACTGCGCGAGGCAAGCTTCGATTCGGGGCAGAATATTTTCTCGCGGGGAGATCCCGGGACCGAATTGCATATCGTCATCAAAGGCCGCGTGCGTCTGTCCGTGCTCACGTCCGACGGGCGCGAGCTGTCCTTTGCGCATGTGGAGCCGCCATCGATTTTTGGCGAGCTTGCCGTATTCGACGGGCGGCCGCGCTCGGCGGACGCAACCGCCGTCAACAAGGTGCAGACGCTGACGCTCTCGAAGGCCGCCTTCTCGCGTCTTTTGGGCGAGAGGCCGCAAGTTGCCGAGGCGGCCGTGCGATTCCTCTCAGCGCGCCTGCGCGACGCGGACGAACAACTGGAAGCCATCGCGCTGCATCCCATTGAAGCGCGTTTGGCACGCTTCTTTCTCGCTGCGGCCCGCCAGAAGGATCCCAATGGCAAGTCCGAGCGGGTCAGTGTGTCCCTGCCGATTTCACAAAGCGAGCTGGCCCTGCTCGTCGGCGCCAGCCGTCCCAAGGTCAACGCCGCGCTCGCTCTGCTGGAAGCCGAAGGGGCCATCGAGCGAAAGGGCGCCATCGTCGTTTGCGATATCGTGGCGCTGACGGGACTGGGCGCAGTCGACTAGGTCTTTTGGAAGGCGTCGAGCCCCCCGCACCATGCTAGAACGATACAGGGAAGCCGGGAGGCGGCGCTCTGGCGTCGGCGCCGGCACAGCCGATTGGGAAAGCGCCGAATGGGAGCCGGGCCAACGAGGATTGGGGATGTGCGGCCGCCGTTGGATGAACATGCGCGCGGTCATGCATCCTCGACGCGCGCAGAGGCGTGCGCGCCAATTACACCGCCGGTGAACGCGAACCCACGCTCCCTGTCTGTGCACGCAAGCTCTCGCGTGGCAACGATCGAGCGTGTCTGGCGCGGCTTCCGCGGATTGCTGCGCACGCTGCTCTCGCCGGCTGGACGCCTTCTGTCGTGGCTCGCCACACTCGGCACGGCGGGCTACCCGCCAGACACCCAGCGCCGGTTGAAGATCATCAACATGATCTCGGTGATCATTGTGATCTCCACGCTGGTTTTTGCGTACCAGCAGGCGATGGCGGACTACGCAAAGATGCGCCCCGTCATCTTGATGAACCTGCTACTTGCGGGCATCGCGATGCTCGTGCCGCTGGCGCACCGGATCAACGATATCGCCGGCGCGCTGCTGATCGCGGTGGCCGAATTATTCGCACTGTTGTTCTTTACCGCCTATTTCGGCCGCTCGGCCGGCACACCGCTGATGTATGTTGCGTTCTCCGCAGCCCCCTTCGTCGTCTTCGGATTGGGACGCATCCGGCTCGTTCTTGCCACCGTGTTCACCGCACTCGCCCTGCACTTGTACGCATGGTTTTCCTTCCCCCGGTCCGTCGCATTACTGGCAATGGATAATGCGTTCCTCAACGCCAACTATCTGCAGGGCGCGGTGACGACGTTCGGCCTCATCGCTGCCTCCGTCTACTATGCCTTCAGCCTTGCCGAACGCGCAAAAGCCGAAACGGAAAATGTGCTGCGCAACGTGCTGCCGGATAAAGTCGTCGAACGCCTGAAGGCTCAGCCCGACACCGCCATCGCCGACGGCTTCACGGAAGCCTCTGTGCTGTTCGCGGACATCTCCGGCTTCGTCGCCATCGCGCGGGGCTTAGGGCCGGAACGTACGGTTGCAATGTTGAACAGGCTCGTCAGCCGTTTCGACGAGTTGGCAGCGAAGCATAGGGTGGAGAAGATCAAGACCATCGGTGACGCTTACATGGTTGCCTCAGGCGTGCCCGAGCCGCGCGCCGATCACGCCGTTGCCCTCGCCGACATGGCACTCGAGATGTTGCAGGCTGTTCAGGATATCGCACGCGAACTTGATCTGCCCATCAACGTGCGTGCAGGGATGGCGTCGGGTCCAATGATGGCGGGCATCATAGGAAAGCGGAAGTTCAGCTACGACGTGTGGGGCGATCCGGTCAATCTTGCCAGCCGCCTGGAACAGGCGAGCACACCGGGCCGCATCCTGCTATGCCCGAACTGCAAGGCGGCGCTCGAGAACGATTTCGTGCTCGAACAGCACGGCGCCATCGAGATCAAAGGCGTCGGCGCACAGGAGACCTGGTATCTCAACGCGCGCCGATAATCGGAGCATATTCCGCAGAACTCTGCGTCAGCCCTTCCAGTGCAAAGCGCACAGCAGCGTGAACAGGCGCCGCGCCGTGTCGGCGTCGACCGTCACCTTGCCCGAGAGCTTTTCTGCCAGGATCTTGCTGCCTTCGTCGTGCAGCGTGCGCCGGTTGAGGTCGATGGCCTGGATCCGCGCAGGCGGCGCCGTGCGCACCGCGTCGTAGTAATCGTCGCAAACAAGAAAATAATCCTTCATGACGCGCTTCAGCGGCGTCAACGGCACCTGATGAGAGGCGACAGGCTCGGAGTCCTCGTCGCGCACGGTCAGTTGCAGGCGATCATCCGCGATCGCAAGATTGAGGCGGTAGGGGCCCACATCCATGCCATCGATGGCGAACGCATTGCCGTCGAGAATGTCGAAAATGGCGACTTCGCGCTCATGTTCGATGTTGGCGCTGGCGGGGCCCAGCGAACGCTGGTCGAGCGTAATCTCGACGAGTCGATCGCGGCTTTTGTTCGCTTCACTCGTCATGATCCCGCCACTGCCTCTCAGCTTTCCAACCGCACTTCGACGGAACGGCGGTGAGCCTCAAGCCCCTCGGCGCGCGCGAGCATCATGGCTGCCGGGCCCAGCGCCTTCAACGCCGCGCCGTCGAGCTTCAAGAGCGACGTCCGCTTCATATAGTCGAGTACGCCAAGTCCCGACGAGAACCGCGCACTGCGCGCCGTCGGCAGCACATGATTGGAACCCGAAACGTAATCGCCGATCACTTCCGGCGTCATGGATCCAAGAAAGATGGCGCCTGCGTTGCGGATGCGCCGGGCGAGCCCCTCGCAATCGGCGGTGGCAATTTCCAGATGTTCGGCCGCAATGCGGTCGGCAAGGGGCGGAGCTTCATCCATAGAGGATAGTACGATTGTCGCACCAAAGACGTTCCAGCTCTCGCCGGCGATGTTGCCACGCGTCAGCGTATTGAGCTGGCGCTCGACAGCTTTGGTGACGTCGGCCGCAAAGCCCGCATCGTCCGTCATGAGGATCGACTGGGCCGCGGTGTCATGTTCGGCCTGGGCGAGCAGGTCGGCGGCAATCCATTCGGGATCGTTATTCTTATCGGCGATCACCAAAACTTCCGACGGTCCCGCGATGGAGTCGATGCCGACAGTGCCGAACACCTGCCGCTTGGCGGCTGCCACGTAGGCGTTGCCCGGGCCTACGATCTTTACGACAGGGGCAATGGTCTTAGTGCCGTAAGCAAGGGCGGCAACGGCCTGCGCGCCACCGACGCGATAGATCTCTTCCACGCCTGAAAGCTGGGCTGCGGCCAGCACCAGCGGATTGAGTTCGCCACGCGGCGCGGGCACGACCATGACGATGCGCGGCACGCCGGCAACTTTGGCAGGCACCGCGTTCATCAGAACGGAGCTTGGATAGGACGCAAGACCGCCCGGCACGTACAGTCCGACACTCTCGACCGCCGTCCAGCGATGGCCAAGCTCCACGCCCGCTGCGTCGCGATAGCGGTCATCCTGGGGAAGCTGACGCGAATGGTGATCGCGAATGCGGTCCCGCGCGAGTTTCAGCGCCTCGAGGGTCTCCGATGCGCACTGCGCGACCGCCGCCTCTATTTCGTGAGCGCTTATTTTGATGCCGGCGGCGCCCAGATCCACAGCATCGAACTTTTTCGAAAAATCGATGAGGGCCGCATCGCCGCGCGCACGCACGTCATCGATGATGGCGCGCACCGCTTGCTCGACATCCTCGGAAACTTCGCGCTTCTGTGCCAGCAGCGCCCTGAAGTCCGTCTCGAAATTGGCGGCGGCGCTCTTGAGATGCATCGGCATCGTAAAATGCTTCGGCTCGGCCTTGAGCCGTCCTCCTCTTTAAGGTCTCATCCTCAGCTCTCGTCGCCGCCGTGGTTCGGAGCCCGCCGCGCCTTCCAGACGGCGCCCAGGTCTTTCAGCTCCGCCTCCACGCATTCGACAGTCAGCCGGATGGCGGCCCCGCCGGAAAATGTCAACGTGACATCGCCTGCAGCGCTCTCCGGCTCGGCCGAAGGTTCAAACACGATGGCAAGCAGCGCCAACGCCGCGCTCCTGTCCTTAAGGTCGATGTCGTGGACCTTGGCGCCCAGAACACGCTCAAAGCGCAGGCCGGACCGGCGCCGCTCCAGGCTCGCTTTCGCGCCTGATTTCACCTTGCCGGCCGCCGTTTCCCAATCGAACCGGTTGACGATGACGGCGAAGCGGCGTTCACGGGGTAGAAAGGCCATATCGCCGACGCGCAAAACCGCATCCTGAAGGTGCGCCGAAATGACGTTCAGGTCGTCGGAGTCGAGAGCGATTAACTTGAGATCAGACATCGAATCTGCGTTGCCGCTGCCCCCAATTGCAGGCCGTCGGTCGAGTGATAACCTTGCCGGAACCCCGGTGCAACCACGCCTCGCCGCATGGGACGATTTGCTTAAGTAAAGGCCGCCCGGCCCGTGCTTTCTGGGCGCGAAACAGCCGGGCGGGATTAAATCACGGGCCCGTAGACCCCCGTGCCTTGTTCAATTCGGACTGGAGACGCGCAATCTCGCGTTCAGCGTCAAGCGCGGAGCCGGAGAAGCGGTCGCGTTCCCTTTCGAGCAACGCAATGCGCGCCGACGCATCCTTGTGCTGGCGCTCGTAGCCGGCTTGCACATGGCGGCGGCCACAAACGCGCCACAGAACGTAGCCCAGCAGCGCTCCCAGCAGAAACGCGAGGAGCAAGAACCACCACAGTTGCTGCACGAGATACATCATCGTCCTCCGGCGCTCTATTGGGTAGCCTGGGGCGGCCGCAGCTCAGCCTTCAATCCTGCACGGCGCTCAATCTTGCGCGCATAGGGGCGCAAAATGCCGTCGCTAGGCTGGCGATACGAGTAGGCGCGCGTTTCCAGCTGCTTGGCATCCACGCCGCGCTCGACGAGCGCGGCACGCACAGCTTCCGCCCGGTCCTCCGACAGAACCTGATTGAGGTGTTCACCGCCTGTATAGTCGGAATGTCCGCCAATGACGATCGTCATAATCTCACAACTCTTGGAGAGCTCGGCGATGGCATCCAGGAACTTTGCGTGCTTGGGCCGCAGATCGGGCGAGCCGCTTCGGAATAGAATGTTATATTCGCCGGTGAGACCGGCCAGACTGGCCGCGCACGCCTGAAACTGTTCGTCGCGCTCGGCAGTAAGGCGTTCTTCCTCAGCCTTCTTGCGTGCGGCTTCTTCTTCCGCCTTGCGCTTGGCTTCAGCCTCGGCCGCAAGACGTTCTTCCTCGGCCTTCTTGCGTGCGGCTTCTTCTTCGGCCTTGCGCTTGGCTTCAGCCTCGGCGGCAAGACGTTCTTCCTCGGCCTTCTTGCGTGCAGCTTCTTCCTCAGCCTTTCGCTTGGCTTCAGCCTCGGCGGCAAGACGTTCCTCCTCGGCTTTCTTGCGCGCGGCTTCTTCTTCCGCCTTGCGCTTGGCTTCGGCCTCGGCCGCAAGACGCTCTTCCTCGGCCTTCTTGCGTGCAGCTTCTTCTTCGACCTTGCGCTTGGCTTCGGCCTCGGCGGCAAGGCGTTCTTCCTCGGCCTTCTTGCGCGCGGCTTCTTCCTCAGCCTTGCGCTTGGCTTCAGCCTCGGCGGCAAGACGTTCTTCCTCGGCCTTCTTGCGTGCAGATTCTTCTTCGGCCTTGCGCTTGGCTTCAGCCTCGGCGGCAAGACGTTCTTCCTCGGCCTTCTTGCGTGCGGCTTCTTCTTCGGCCTTGCGCTTGGCTTCAGCCTCGGCCGCAAGACGCTCTTCCTCGGCCTTCTTGCGTGCGGCTTCTTCTTCCTCCGCCTTGCGTGTGGCTTCCTGAGCCGCTTCGATGCGGGCATCCTCTTGCGCAACGACAGGAGTCGTATCGTCGATTGCCAGCAAATCATTCTGCAAGGCAGCCACGATGCCCGGCAGACCGATGATCGGCGCCAGCGCGGCTTTCGCGTTATCGAACGTCTTTGCCTTGGTGGAGGCGTCAGGCACCGTGCCAAGCACATGCCCCGTGTGATCGTCCACACGCAGCGAGACACCATTCAGCCCCGCCAATGACAACAGATGCGCTGCATCTGCTTGGGCATTTTGCGTGAGCCGAACGGCCAGGGGCGCATCGCCCCTGTGCAGCATCTGCCAACCCAGCAGACCAAGGGGGATCAATCCCAGCAGGAGCCATACAGCCGCGCACAATGCGCACCGGCGGCGTTCCTGTTTGGCGTCGCGATCGCGCGGGTACTGGAGCCATCCGGCCGCATCGGCGAGGTCGCGGGTGCGCCGTCCATCCAACAGCCAATAGACGAGACCGCCCACAGCAACCATGGCCACGAACATTAGCGGCGCAGAGCCCACCCCTACCCCCGCGAGCATGGCTGCGGCGAGGGCCAATCCCATGCGCAAAATTTGGCGCAACATACTCTTCTCCAGCCCCTGGATGCTGTGCCCGGAGTGGTAAATTACACAGTCACGCCCCGCGGACCGAAAATTGTAAAGAAATGGTCAACGGCGGTGGTTGATCCGTAACCGCGTAACGGCAGACTTGGCCGGTGGCCAGGAATTTAAGGATGTTGGGTGGGATTATTCAGCCGCTGGCGATACGTTCGACCAACGCTCCGCAGCGCGTCAGCTTCTGTTCCAACTGCTCGAAGCCGCGATCCAGATGGTAGACGCGATTGATGGTCGTCATGCCCTCGGCCATGAGACCGGCGATGACCAGAGACACCGACGCGCGCAGGTCCGTCGCCATCACCGGCGCGCCCGTCAACGTTTTCACGCCTTTGATCGTCGCGGTATCGCCGTGCAGGTGAATGTCCGCGCCAAGCCGCGCCAGTTCCTGTACGTGCATGAAGCGGTTCTCGAAGATTGTCTCGCGGATCACGCTGGTGCCGCCGGCACGCGTCACAAGCGCCATGAGTTGGGCCTGCAGGTCCGTAGGGAACCCAGGGAAGGGTTGCGTCTCGACCGACACCGGAGCGATGCCGCCATCGGTGCGCGCGACGCGAATGCCCCTGGGTGTTTCCTCCACGCGCGCGCCGGTCTCAACCAACACGTCGAGTGCCGTCTTGAGATGCGTGGCCTTGGCGCCTTCAAGCAGAACGTCGCCGCCTGTCGCCGCCACGGCGAAGGCGAAGGTGCCCGTCTCGATGCGATCAGGAAGCACTGTGTGAACCGCACCCTCAAGCCGTTCGCGTCCCTGGATGCGCAACACCGAGGTGCCGATGCCGTCGATCCGTGCGCCCATCTTCACCAGACAGTCGGCCACGTCGCCGATCTCGGGCTCGCGCGCCGCATTCTCGATGACGGTTTCGCCGCGTGCGAGCGCGGCCGCCAGGAGAACGTTGTGGGTCGCGCCAACCGAAACCTTGGGGAAGACGATATGTGCCCCGCGCAATCCCTTGGGCGCCTTGGCAATGACGTAGCCGCCCTCGATTTCGATCTCCGCGCCCAGCGCTTTGAGGCCCATGAGATGGAGATCGACGGGCCGTGTGCCGATGGCACAACCACCCGGCAGCGAGACTTTTGCAATTCCCATGCGCGCAATCAGCGGCCCAAGCACCCAGAAGCTGGCACGCATGCGCGAGACCATCTCATAGGGCGCGGTCGTATCAACGACATCGCGGGCCGTCAGATGGAAGGTCTCGCCGAGGTGCTGGATGGGCCCCGTGCGCTTACCGTCAACGGCCAGATCGACGCCATGATTGCGCAGGATGCGCACCAGCAGATTGACGTCGGCCAGGTTCGGCACGTTCTTCAGCGTCAGCCGGTCGTCGGTCAGCAAGCTGGCGATCAGCAAAGGCAAGGCAGCGTTCTTTGCACCCGAGATCGGGATGATGCCGTTGAGTTGCTTGCCGCCGGTAATCTGGATGCGATCCATGGATGGGTCCTAGGAGGGCGGCGAGGCAGCTTGAAGCATCCTCGCCGAATTGAGACTCGGCTGCGCGAGAACGGCCCCATGAGGCACGCGTCCCCGATTCGTTTGCAGCAATTGCGCGCATGATTAGTCGCAGGCGCTGTGCCGCGGCAAGAGGGCGTGACGATGACCGCCGTCAACCTGGAGCCGTTCCGGTTGCGACGGAATCGCGAAACGGCTCCAGGCTTTTGATTTGTCGTGCTTCTTATCGGAAAATCGGTTTCCCACTTTTCCGCAAAGCACTCTAACAGCCAGCGCCAAGCGGCGCCAAAGCGCCCTGGCCCTGCCGGGGTCAAGCGAAAGAGCGCACTGTTGCGCCCATCACTCGTGCGTTTCCTCCTCGCCAGGGGGATCGTGCGCGCCGGTTTTTCCGCTTTGCGCCCCGCTGCGCGCCCGGGTGGCCGATTTCCGTTTGCGCAGATTGGCCCGCAATTCGGCCGCAAGCCGCTCACCCCGCCTTGAGGCGGCCTCCCCGTCACTGCCCTTTGCCTCGCGATCCTTGCCCATTCCACAACGCTCCTTTGCGTCCGCCGCCCAAGGATAGCCCAGCGGCACGTCAAAGAGCGAGGCCACCAGCCCGCAACCGGGCAAAAATGCTCAACCGTTAACCGCTTGCCCGCCGGGGCGGGTTATGGCAGTGTCCGCCCGCTTTCGAGTGTGCCCGGCACAACCGCAATGCTCCGGCAGTCACGCTCCGGAAGCGCGGTTTATTGTGTTTTTCGACGCCACATTCAGATTAGCTGCCGTAGCTCAGTGGTAGAGCACTCCCTTGGTAAGGGAGAGGTCGAGAGTTCAATCCCCTCCGGCAGCACCATCCCATTGAAATGCCTGTCGAATGTGGCTTTTCCGACCCGAAATCGGGTTGACAGATCGGGTTGACAGAAGACCCGAACAACCGCACCGTCCCCCAAACCAATCCTCTCTAGGCAAGGGCCGGGGACCGATGGCAGGACAGACGAAGCGCGGTTCACGAGGCGGGACGCACGTCATTCGGCATGGGCGCGGACACCGGTTTTTTCTGACCGTGCCGCGCGATCTTCGCGACGTTGTCGGAAACGCTGCGGTGACAAAATTTTTCCCTGCGAACGTGTCGGCAAAGCTTGCTGCGGTAAGTGCCGCCGCACTGTCGAAGCAGTATGGTGCGCTGTTCGGATACTTGCGGGCCTTGCCTGCTGACGAGCGAGCCAAGATCGTGGCGGCGGGCGGCTTCAAGAACGCTTCGAATGACGCAACGCTTTTGGATGCCTTGGCTGAGCGTGGGGGCGGGCCACTGTTCGAGGGTGAAAACCTCAACGACAAACTTGAAGACTATCCCGAGTTAGAAACGGAGTTCGAGATCACAGCGCTGTTGTTGAAAAAGGCGCGAGCGGCGCTGCCTGTCGCTACCGTTGACGGCGAGCTAGGCCTGCAAAGCCTCGTGACGCTAGCCGGGAAGGTGAAGCCGCAGTCCGCGAAATCCACCAAACGGGCAACACTATACGTGGCGCGTTTCGTGGGGGTGGTTGGCAACAAACGACCACAAGACGTGACGGCGCAAGATGCCGTGAAATTCCGTGACGCTATTGCTGACCAGAGTATCGCGAACCAAGCGCAGCAACTAGGGAAGCTGAAGGCGCTGTTCGGTGTGGCGATAGACGAAGCCCTGTATCGCGGCATAAATCCATTCGCTGGCGTCAAACCGCGCGGCACTGCAAAGAAGCTCTCAGAAAAGAAGCGCGCCTTCACCCCGGCTGAACTGAAAAAGTTTTTGACCGCGAGCAAAGCGGTAGGTGGCGACTTCGACTTGATTATGAGGTTGCTGACAGCTACGGGCGCTAGGTCGGGCGAGATTGCGGGACTGCGGTGCAAGGACGTTCGATCTGTGCGCGGTGTCGCGGTCATCGATATCAATGATGAGAATCGGCCGGTCAAGAACATGACAAGCGTGCGGTTGGTGCCGCTCCCTTCTGTACTGGCGCGCGAGCTATTGTCGAAAGCTAAAAAAGGGCAGCCCGACGATTGGCTGTTCGAACGTGTTTCGGATGGTGCTCAAGGCGGACTTGCCCATGCGCTGCAAATTCAGGCGGGCAAAATCTTGCGCGCCAAGGTTACGTCCGATACCCGGTTGACGCTTCACTGCCTCCGGCGCACGTGGCGTGGTGTTGCGCTTGATCTCGAAATCGACGGCAGCCTGAGCCGCGCCATCCTTGGCCACGGCAAGGGGCAAGACGTGCATGACGAAGTGTACGGCAAGAGGCCGGAGTTGAAAAAGTTGCAGCCGGTTGTGGAGGCGGTTGCAAAGGAACTGAGGATAGTTTGAGAATGCCTTTCGCGGCGTCGGAGAAGTTCGCGGAGTTGCAGAAGGGCGCCTTGTGAGACAGAATCCGCGATTGCGCCTTCTTGTGAGGAAGACGACCAAGGTGGCGTTCCGTGAGCGGTTCGTTGCCGTCTTAGTAGTACCGCTTGCCCGTCTTTGGGTCGACCTCTCCGGGCAGAACGGCGCGAATTGCACAGCGGCAACCGTCGTCTTCTTCCGCTACACCAAAGCCGCCCGGATACGGCGCACGAGCACCGCTGGCTGTAATAAACGGCGCATCTATAGCAACGACGCGGCCTTCCAGTGCGGCGTGACTTGGGCGCGAGAAACCGTCACGGCACGTCATCCACATTTTGTATTTGAATCCCGCTTGGCGCATATCGTGTAGCGACGCATATCCAGTCAGACGTGTCATTTCGGTCTGCAACAGGACCTTTGCGCGCTCTTCGTCTTTGTCCTTGAGTATGCGCGCTATTCGGCGGGCGGCGCGTTCTTCAATTTCATCAACAGGCATTCGGTATGTTTGAAGGATTGGCTTCCTGATCTCCGCGCGTAGTTCTTCGGAGAAACCAAAACGGCGGTGAGGCACTTCTGATTTTGCCCACGCGGCGACGCCAAGGTCGCGCGCAGCATTCTGAGCTTGTGAAATTTCGCGAGCCCGCTCTCGTCCGATCTTGGCGAACACGGCTTCAGTGAGGCCAAGAAAGAGATCACCAATTTTCATCGCGGCGCGCGCGGTATCGTTTGCGTTCCCTGTTCCCAGTTCTGAGGGTTCGATTTTTTCTGAGCCATCGTAAGTGTATGGCGCTATTCGCATAGACGGGCAACGGCGGCATCGGGAAAAAAATGTGTTGGGAAGCGCGCGGATACAGTTGACACCGGCGCGAATACGTCGAGCGTTATAGCCGTTACGCGAGGGGATAAGCATGTTTGGCTGGCTCAAGCGCAAGGCCGAAATTGCAATAGTGTCGTCCCAGACGACAGACATTGAGCGGTTTATCTTGGGATTGAAGGGCGGGTCTCCGCGCGAGGTTGGTGCCATCGTCGCCATGTCCGCCCATTGGAGAAACCTTCTAGAAGCCGAGTACGGTTGGAACCTCGACGCGCCCGACCTTGTCGCACTTCAAGACATCGGCGCGGTGAAAATTTCTTCACCCGATAGGCAGGCGAGGGCGCACGACGCGTCCTCGCCCCCGTTTTTACTCCGCAGTTGCCTGATACCCATGCGTCCAATCCTCGTGCACTTCCCACAATGCGTCGCAGATGCGCACCGCGCGCCACATTGCGTCGTTATACGGCCCGATCTTTTCGACGGTGCCGGGCGTCAGGCGGAGAAACGCAGTTGGGGTAGGGACGAACAGCCGCCCGTCTACAAGTTCGGTAGGCTTCTTCATCTGTGTGAGGTCGTCGGCGAGTCCCTGGAGATGAAACTCGCGGGCCTCGTAGCCTGCTTCGGAACAGTCTTCAAAGTGCTTTTTAAGGCTGATGCGATCTGCGTCGGGTAAGTTCGGATCGTCCAACGCTACCGTAAGTGCTTTCTTTAAATCATACCAAGCCACCCCTACGCTAGAAATCGCGGCGGGAAGGGCCTCGTGAAAAAGAAGATGGACATGACGTCCGTCGAGAGTGGTAGGGAATTTACGAACTGACTCCATGTACTTGAACTCCTAAAATTTGCGCACGCACCGTGCGTGCTGTGTGCAATGGAGATCGCACCCAACGTGCCAAGAGCTTGTGAGTCAGACTGAGTCAAAGATGGCGCGCGGCGAGACGTTTCGCGGACATTGTTAAAGGGGAAAAAAGGACATTGTTAAAACGCGTTTCGATGAGGGAATTGGCGTTTCGTTTTGGGGCGCGCCATGGGCTATCCACTGTATACGCAGTCACTGACGTTGATCGAATCACAGGGTCGACGGAGTATCAAAGCCTCTTCACAGGGCGGAAAACCGATGACATCAGAAGGCGATCTCCGAAAATGCGATAAGTGTGACGTTGAATACTTTGATGACAGCGTTCAAACTGGCAACCTTCGACGCGGTGGACTCAAGCCTGTATCCGTCGAAACGATGAGCGCAAAATGCAAATGCTTAGATGAGAGAATCGGCGACGAGTGTCCGAATTGGCGGGCGCCCTTGGATGGCGAAGAGCGGAGTCAATAGATGTTTTTGATTTTGCAAATCGCGCTTGGCATCGTTTTAGCCGTTTTTGTTCTAATGTTTCTGCGCGAAATCGTTCTCGTTGTGCTTTCCGTCGCTGTGCCGCTCATTGTTGTCGCGGTCGTTGGTCTAACAGCAATCCTGGTTTGGCTTTCGACGCAAGAATACCATGAGCAAATGAAGTTGTTGCTCTCGGGAACCATATTGCTTGCGCCTGCCGCCGTTATAGTATGGTTTATATTCCAGTTCCTTACTCCGCAAGCCGACCCGCCCATGGATCATTTTCATAGGCAACAAGATGATGACCGGTCCAACTTTGGTTCGTATCACTTCTACTATCACATCTGCATCGGGCTCATGATGTTCGGCCTTATTGTGGCCGTAAGCTCAGAAAGTCGTGATATTCCGATTTCGCGGCTGGTGTTGAACTATGCTCTTTTTTTGGGGATTTGGGGCGCTATTCACCTCATCATTGAGGTGATAGCGCGCCGCGTTGAAAGACGGCGCGTGTGGCGGCAGCGGCGTCGCCAAGAACTAGACGCGATAGCCACGCAAAAGGCAGCATCGGAGGGACCTCCTTAGCGACGTGGCGCGTCCTCAGAACGCGTCGGAACGACCTATATCACTTCTCAGCCCCACTAAGTGGCGGTTTTCGTGCCGCTTCAGCCTACTCCTGGCTTGGGTCCCATCGGCCCCCTTCGAATCTATCAATACTGCTAGACGCCCCGCGCTTCGCCGCTGGCGGCGTCTTTGATCGCGCGTCCTGGGATAGCGGCGACGTGCGTCACACCTCCAGGTGCACGGGCTGGTGATCGAGCGCGATGTTTCATCAGGCGATGAAGTCGAAAAAGACGCGAACGAAAATGCTTTTGATCGATCATGAATGCAATGAGCCCGCGCGCGGGTGCAGCGGCTCGATTGTCTGCTTTGTGTTTGCGACTAGAGAGCGAGCTTGCGCGCCGTGGCCAGCGCGTCGTCTGTCGTCACGCCCAAGTAAGCGAGCGTCGCGCCTGTGTTCGTATGTCCTAGCAAGCGAGCGACCGTCGCCACGTCGCCCGTCTGCTTGTAGATGTGCGTTCCGAGTGTGCGGCGCGTGCTGTGCGCAGCGTAGTCATTGCGATCTTTGCCAAGTACATCGTCAGCCATCCACTTGCACAATGCACGAAATGTCTGGTCGCTGACGTGCTCGCCTGACTGCTTGCCCTCGAAAACGTAGGCGTCTGACGCCTTGCCATCGACAACGGGCGACAACGCCACGCGTGCCGCGTCTGAGAGATTGAAGCTGACCACCTTGCCCGTCTTCTGCTGACGCTTGGTGCCGGTCATTCTGATGCGATCCTGTCCGCCGACAACGTCGGCAACACGCAACGTCACGAGGTCCGAGGCGCGAAGCCCTGACGATATGGCGACCTCGAATAAGGCCGTGTCACGGTCGCTAGCGCGACGCGTGAGAGCCGCGCGGATGATCGCGATATCGGCGGGCGTGAAGGGCTGTTTTTGGCTCATTGAGGTACACCGGGCTTGCATAGCTGGCGCGGGAGTCAGCGCGCGGGGTTGATGCTCTCAAGATGGGCCGCAAACACTGAAATTCCATCATCGGAAATGTGATTTTCGATGGTGATTGGCGAGCATGGTTAGAAAAGGGTTACGCTGATTGAATGACTGGCGCGACACCGGTTCTCTGCATGCGTGTCGAGAGATGACACCGCGAAGCTGCGCTGGCGCGGGGCTGACACCGGCGCGCTGTAACACCGTCTAGGCGCGCCCATGGGCGACACCGGCAAGGCGTCCCAAGGCGACACCGGCGCGCGCTGCGTGTGCCGCGCGAGACGGACACCGGCGTGTTGTGACACCGCGAAGCTGCGCTGGCGCGGGGCTGACACCGGCGCGAGACGGACACCGGCGTGTTGTGACACCGCGTAGGTGCGCGGGTGTGGGGCTGGACACCGCAAAGGCTGACACCGGTGTGCCGCGCGGGCTGACACCGGCTAGGCGTTCGTCCGGCGGCACCGCGACACCGGCTAGGCGTCCCAGGGCGACACCGCGTCGGGGGCTAGGATACCGCGCGTCTGCGGCGCGGTGTCTTGTCGAGGCTGTGTGCGCGCGGTGCGGCGGGTATCTTGTCGAGGCTGTGTGTGGGGCTTCTCGTTTGGTGCGGTGTCCTTGCGTGACTGTGGGGCGGTTGGCGCGGGTGTGGGTGCGCGCCCGGCGCGGTGTGTACACGTTGGCGCGGCGGCGGGGGGCCGGCGCCCCTTTCGCGTCGGGGCGGTGTGGTTTTTTGCCGGTGGTGATGGGTTGTATCGACTCACCGGGGCGGTTGTGCTGATTACTACTTTTGGTTGTCTTTCAGGTTCTCGACAGCCATTACGTGCACGATAATTAGGCACGCGGCGTTGGGCGGTATTTCCGAAGACTGACCGAAGACCAAACCGAAGACTGAAAGCAATATTAACTCATTGATATTGCTATATTTCGAAGACACGAAGACTGCGAAGACTGAAATCAGCCCCGCCGCAGCAGCAGCACACACGCGCAGCGCGATGTGCAGCATGCAGAGCAACGCGCGTGTCTGAATATTACCAATACTTTAGATAAGCAATTTCGGTCTTCGGTGTCTTCGAATCCTTTAAAATCAATGGGTTGCGGTCTTCGTTTTGGTCTTCGGTCGGTCTTCGGTCGGTCTTCGCTATCAAAACCGCTAGGGTGCCAACTCCGCGCCTTCGCCTAGGGCGAAAAACGGCTCACACCGCCCTACGCCTCCCTTTCCTTCAAGATCAAACGCCACTCCTTCCGCCGCGTCGTCGAATGCTTCCGCTCCGAAATCTCGGCCTGCATCACCTTACCTTTGACGACGATGCTGCGCTTGGCGCCGCAGCGCGGCCCTAGCCACTTGCCCACAAAACTCTCCTGCGTGCGTTCCTTCCAAGTGTCCGTGTCCAACTCCTGTCCATCGTGTGTCAGTGAAAGCCGCTCCGTGGCCACCAAGCCAAGGACACCCGAGCGCTCTGGGGTAAGCCCCAACGGACCGCTGCAAAGCGCATCGCCTGCACCCACCCACGCCTCGCCGTAGTACACCGCCCACGCCTCGTAGACGGGAATGTCTTCGTCGCTTTCCGCGTTGACCCCCTCCAACTGAACGTCCCGATTGTCCAGCAGTCCCTCGATACCGGCGCACTCCAGAATACCGCCCACGACACCGACCCACTTCTCAAACCCACCGAATGGCGTCTTCGACAACGGACGCCCGCGCGCCTTCCAGTTCTCGACAAGGATGCAAAGCGCCCAGACGATTTCGGCGCGGTGTTCGAGCACCCACGCGAGAAGGTCCGCATGAATAAAACCGGTGCGCTTCTCAGGATCAGCGGTTTCCGCTTCAAGCCGAATGTAGACAGTGCGCTTTGCCAGTTCACCCGACATCTCTGGGTTGATGCCGGTGATAAGGGTAACCCACGTCACATCTGAGACGATGTCGGCGTTGACGCCAAGCTGGCGGCCAGAAACCCGCCCCTGTGTCAGGCTCGCGGCGAAGATGCCGTTGTCGATCTTCTTTTTAGTGTTGTCGAAGAACAGCACGTTTTTTTTCTCACGAGCCGCCGTGAGGAGGGCTTTAGGCCATTCTTCTTCGGATACCGGCATCGCCGTCGCGCTGATCTTTTCGCCCGAAACTGCGTACATGACAGCGGTCATCAATAGCGATGCACCAACACGCTCCTGTGCCTTCAAGCCTAAGAACGCAGGAACACCGGCATCGCCCAACGCAGGCTTCACCAACGCTGTCAGCATCAAACTATGGACGGCAGCCTTTGAAGACTTGCCCTGTGCGCGCCGCAAGTCCAGCCCCGCGAGCCCCGCGAGAGATTGATCTTCCGCGTCGCACAGGTCGCGAATGGGAATATCGACAATAACGTCTTCGAGGGTTTCGCGGGCGCGTGCGACATTCTTGTCCGTCACCTCAATGGGTGGCATCTCAAGGGCGGGACCCCAGTACAGCGTCTTTGAGTTTGGATAGAAGCCGGGCTTGTTGATCAACTCAAAGTCTGCGCCGTAGCGAGGCCCATTCACCACGTGTAGAAGTTCAGGGAACGCGTCACGGTCGCGATGTACGTCTTTGACGATGATGCCCATCGTGTCGGAGGGCGCGTGGATGACATACCCGCCCTTATCGGTAAAGGTGACGAGTTTGTCGGCAGCCCCTTGGAGGCCTGCCGTATCAAGCGTCATAACTTTCCCGCGCGGTGACACCATCGCGAGCGTGTCGAGTGAGGTATAGACCATGGGTTCCCCGCGCTGTTTGTTCGCGCTTGAGAATGCCCCGACAATCTCATTGGTGAAGTTTTCACCCTTGTCAGCCGCCGAAAGTTGCAAACGCCCGTGCTCATCGCGCTCATCGCCATAGATAATACGCCCCGCACTGTTGAAGTGCTTTGACGTAGGCGCCAAGCGCTTGCGCTCATCGTTTAAAGTGGCGCGAGTTGAGCGCTGGCGTTCGTCACGCTTTGCGTCAACGCGCTTGGTAATGATTTTCTTCTGACCGCGAAACGGATTACTGGCGCGCGGCTGTGTCAGCGTATTGAGATGGAAGCTGACTTCATCTTCAGTAAGACACGCCAACGCCGTGACGATGCCGTCAAGATCGCTCGGCACCTTGGCCGCTGCGATCAAGCTCTCAATCTTCTTGCGGGCCTCTGTCGCGTGTTCTTCTTCCTTTTTGAGAAGCTGGGCGCGGAGTTTATCAAATGCTGCCTGCGCTGCCGCGCGCGCCTCGCGCTCATCTTCATCGAGATGACTATCTGCGCCACCCGCACGAGATGACATCCACTTTTCTTCGTCAAAGTCGTTGCAGTACTCACGACCGATACGCGCCAACTCTTCCTTGTCGTCAAGGATGCCAAGCGCTTCAAAATCCTTCTTTAAGTACCAAAGGAAATCACCGCCCGACTTTTCCTTGCATGTGTGATTGCAAAACGCGATAGGGCGCCCGCGTTCACTCTCGCTGGCATTCATGCTCATGAAACCCGTGTCAGGTCCTTCAGTGGGTGTGTGTTCCCCCTCGTTAGGGCAGGCCTGAATGTACTTACCGCCGACACCGCCCCTGATTGTCTCAACACCCAGCTCACGCTCGCGGAACACCGCGTATTCCATTGTAGAACCGCCGCAGTTCATCCAGTGTTTGAGGTGCGGGGGAATTTCCTCAGATGCAGTCTTGGACTTCTTAGCGGCGCGCGCCTTCTTCTCAGATTTCAGGCGCGGCGCATCCCGATCGTCGAAGAAGACAGGCCGACCCGCCTCTGAAATGCGCGTATAAAATTCGGTCTCGTCACTGTCTGGCCAACGACCCGGATTGTACATCATGCGGCAGCAATCGCCGCAGGCCGGGTCAACGGGCAGGCCGTGCTTTGCGGCAAATCCAAAATAACGCTCGGTATATTCTTCCTGACGCGCGCTCTGAATGGCGTCAGCGGTCATAAAAATGAACTCTTCACTCAACGGCAATACGATGTGGAAGCGGTGCATCGGATGATGGTGCGCGACGTAGTTCTTTCCATCTGTGAAATCGACACTCACGGTGTGGAAGGAATCGAGCAACCGCGCCTCATAGGACTTCGTTTTACCAAAGTACGCGCGAAGGACTTCCAACTTCTTCTCATCGGAGACCGCCGCAAAGTCTTCCGGTGCACTGCCGAAATTCTGTTCTGCGAACTCTAAAATCTTCTTTTCGGTGACGGGGCTTTTGGTGGTCTTGTGATTGATGCTTGGCTCAATCATGAACTCCAAGCCAGCACACGTCAGAACCTCTTCAGCGCGTTGAATCGAAAAACCGTTCTCGACATCGAACACCAGAAGCGGAACGGATTCGACGTTCCCAGCCTTGCGCGCGACGCCTTCCCCTTTCGGGTCATAGAAGGTGCCCGTCGTTGTCCCGCTGCGGTCCTTTTTTGCGGAAACGGGATACGCGCCCAGCTTCCGGTGGCGCTCCTTCAACGTTTCCCACGTGTAGGGGACGCGGCTGGGATACCATGTCGGTGCGTTCTTCCGATCCGCGTGCGCGAGTTTAAACTTGCGATGGCGCCACTCCGCGTCGGCTGCCGCTTCCTCAATGCCGTCACACTCCGCGACCTTCGCCTCAAGCTCTGCAACCGTGTCGGGGTGCGCCATTGTCGTTTCGTTCGGTGAATTCGGCGCATCGTTCGTTGCGCTAGCGTGCTCGTCTGTAGTGTCGTTAGAATTCTGCGCCGCAGCGCCATTGTTGTTACGCATTACAATTTACTCCCGGCGCACTCTTTGCTAGAGTACGCAGACCAAAGACAATCACGCCGCTTCGCATTTCGCGTGCGGGCGGCGTTCTCTTTTCCGAGCCGTCAACGCCAATAGGCGCAATACGGACGAATAGAGAAACGCGCGCCAAAAGCGACGTGCACGAATTTTGTCGATTGCTCTGAGATCGCCCCGCGACCCGCGAACGCCCTACGCTCCCACACGCCCCGCGCATGAGTTCGCATTCCGCCCCCATGGGCGAAAAACAGGTATTCCCCTTCGAGGGAATAAAGGCGCTGGCGATTGCCGCTCGCCAAGGCGTGGTCCGCCCCTTGCCGTGCAGGCGAAAAGGTGGACTACCGGAGATAGAATCACAAAAACGAATCTCTGTAAAGCCACCTACCAGAAAATATTTACCATTTCCGTCTCGTTTTGGTGCATTCTCTTCTTGACGGTTAACTTATAGACATGTACATATGTACATATCTTTATGTCATGAGAGTAATGCGTCTTGACCTGTCATACCCTCCCCACCGCCCCTGAGGGCGCCTTTGCCGATGACTACGCCCGGCAGCCAGCCCAAGGTGCGGACCCTAGCGTTGCGGCCTCACCACGCCCTTGCGTTGACGTAACAGCGCCTCGCAAGGGCCTTGGCAAAGGCTCGCCCGGCTACCCTAGGAAGTCGCGCAATGCCCGCTCGGCTGTCCGCAACCTCGGCACTCGCCTGCCGATCTCTGACCAGATGCGCTTGATGACGGCACTCGCCGCGCGCGATGAATCCATTTTCCATTTCGTCCGGCGCGCCATTGTCGCGCTTGCCAAAGCCGAGGGCATCGAACTGCCGCTAAGCGCCGCCGACTACACTCCGCGCCGCCCGAAAGCCTCTCAGCTGAAAACTTTGAAGGACTAACCGTATGCCGCGCGCGCAAAACACTAAAGCCAACTTCGAGGACTAACCCATGCCGACGATCATAGAATTGAAATCCGTAACGCAGGCCTATGCCGACGCATTGGCTACCGTGGTTCGCATCCTCCCCGAAGTGCTCGCCTGCCCGATCTATCAACGCGAGACTATCGCCGCGCACTTAGAGACAGCCAATCTAGGCCTCGCAATCCAGATCGCAACGTTGTGCGCGAACGGGCGCGGCGGCGAGGCTATCGATTTACTCGCCAGTGCTGTCGCGGCTTTAGAGACCAGTGACGCGCCGTTGTTTGCTAAAGCGCCTGTGACGCGTGAAGAAGCGTTGAGGCTCGCTATTGCCGCCTATGACGGCCCCGTGTCTGACCAGACGCGTGCCATGTTGTGGAAAAACTTTTGCGACATTCCGGACGAACGCCGCTTCAAGGAAGCGTATCGCCATCGCCATTTGATCGCAGCGCGCGGCGAGCGCGCGGCGTCTATCGCACCCAACCGCACCCGCGACGGCGGCTTGATCGATGGCGGCTCGATTGCACGCGCCGCCGTGGGGAGCCAAGAATAAATGTCTGTGCGTGCGAGCCCTATTACCTCTGTGACCGATTTCGCCGGAACCGTCGTCCTACGTGAACGTGGTCTGTATGAGGCGGTTGACCATCACGAACCCGGCATTCAAGTCCCGCGCCGTGGCACTCCTTTTTGGGAGACCAAAGGCGATTTCGATTGGCGCTTCCGCATCACCTTCGACGCCCAAGGCGCCGGACCTTTTGCGGTCGAAATTTGGGCCGCTAACGGACCGAATGTGCCGGACGCTTGCGTCGCGTCCGTTATGCTCCCCGAAAATTCCGCCGGTGAAGTGTTCGGCATCGTGAGCGCCGACAACTTGCGTATTATTCCGACCGCCTCGCCCCTATTTCTAAGCTGCAAACTTCGCGTCGGCGGCGGTCAGCTAGACGCGGGCGTCGAACTGGTGAGGGCGAATTAATGAGCGCCATCATCAAACAGCGCCATGAGGACGAAACCGACGCCGAACGCCGCGACCGTCTCGCCGTCAACGGCAGCAAGCGCCGCAAGTCGCGTGCGCTCAAGGGTAACCTCAACGATCCTGGCGGCGTCAGTATCGCAGACCGCGCCGTGTACCGCCTTGGTGATGCCGTCGAAGAATGGGCGCGCGCGATTGTCATCGTTGCGCGCGAGCTTGGCTTGAAGATCGAATTTATCCACGCGTGCGATCTTCTGGGTTGGGCAATCGAGCGTCGCCCCTTGCTTTTGACAACCCTCTACAGCGCCCGCCCGTCACCGATCATCGCCGCAAACATCTTGGAAAACTCCGAACCGTTGGCACGCTACGCGCCGACACTCAGCGACATCGAAGAATTTTACGAACATGACGCCGAAGTGGCGAAGAAAATCGTGCAGACGCTGGGCGCTGACGAGACACGGCGGCGCTGGTTCACGAACACGCTGCCAAAAGCGTCAAGCGTTTTGCCGCGCACTGAAGACGCGCCCGCACTCTTTTGTTACCCCGCAACCTCGGGCGCAAGCCGCGCCTAAACCTCGAAAGGCACTTTTAGTAATGAGTAAAACCGCTCGCGAGATCGTTGACGAGGCCCTTGGCATCGACGCGAAAGAAATCGAACGTATTGGACGTTTTGTCGATCAAATCTATCCCAACCGCGCGCCATGTATTCGCGATGGTATTATCGATCATGCCCGCCTGCTCTGGCGCGGCGGAACCGATGACGCAACGGCGCGTGACAACGTCGAGAGCGTCGCCAAGGTCAAGGGCGCGGAATTCACACGCGCAACGCCAAGCGCCAAGGACTATGTCACCTTCATCGAAAAGCAGCGCGCCGACAAAGGGCTCGGCACCGACGCCGAAACGCGCATGAGCGCGCTTCGTAAGGCACAATTGATGAGCGCCGACGAACTTGTCGAAGCCGTACCGATGGAATTCACTACCGCGCCCGTCGCGGCACAAAACACTACGCCCGTGGTCGGCGCTGCTAACGACCTAGACAGCCGCATTGAGCGCGCGTTCGGCATGGTGCCCGGTACGCTGCATTCGTTGCCTGCGTCGAAGGTACGTGAGTATCGCAGCGCGATGCAAAAGATCGATACAGAAGGCACGCCTAAGCAGGCGTCGGCCCCTCCGCCTGCAGAACGCCCGCTTACGCCCGCTGAACGCATCGCACAGTTCCGGCGCGAGCAGGCGGCAAAGGCGAAGTAATCGGAATCGCGCGGCGGGTTACTCCTTCCCCCGCCGCGTGTAAGCCGCCCCGCAATGCCGAGTTGCGGGGCGGCAGTTGGATTGAACTAAATATGACCCCGACGCGCGACAAATTTGGAGACATCATCCCGCACGACTGCTTTGGCAGCGAGCCGGAAGACGTTGAGGCGTGTCACGCGCTTGAGGAAGTCTGTCTTGAACACGGCTTTCTCGAGTATACGCGCGACCCCGCAACCGGCGAAATCCTGCAAGACGCGCGCGGCTGCAATCGTTGGATTTTGAAGCTGCCGCCGCCTGAGGCGCCCGGCAACATTGCAGGCGTGGTGCGCAGCGAACCTAAAGACCCCGCCGACGCCGCGCTTGCAAAACTGCCGATCGCTAGTTCGAAGCGCACAAGAGCCGCTGCGCTCCTGATGATCGGCATGAGGCAGTGTGACATCATCGCAAAGCTGCGCGTCAGCGCTTCCCTTGTCTCTCAGGCCCGCGCTGCGATCATCGCGGAATACGATCAGAAACTCGCAAACGGTGAAAGCCCGGCGCCGTTGCACGAGGCAATCACAAATCCTGGCGGCTTCGCCCGTCGCGGACAGCCGCGCCCTGACATGCAGAACGATGGACCTAGTTCGCCAATGGCCAAGCGTGCCGCTGATCTTGGCGTCTCGGTTTCCGAAGCTCGATTACTTGCTTCCGACGCGGGGCGCATCGCTAAATACGGCGAGCGCCCGAAGGATTTGAAAGCCGCCGCGAAAGCGCGCGAGTGGCGCGCGCGAAAGAAAGCGGAGCGCGGGGAGTGAAATGAAGACCGACTTGGAAATTTGGAACGAGAGGAGGCGCCGCACTAAACCCTACATCGAGCTAAAGCGCGAATACGATTTAGCTGAAGGGCCCTTCGTTCAACGTGTATGGCAAGCGTCGCAGATATTGAACATTCCATACATCGATTGCACTTGGATGATGGGCGCATGGCGCGACGCTTCAGGCGCGGTGACGCCAAGGCCTGAGAACTACGATGAGGCGCGCGATGCTGAACCGCCGCGTAAAAACGTGTCTCTATCGGCCGGATGCCCTTGGAAACCGCGCCGCGCTGAGTGACACTTGTCACCGACGATGACGTGCTGTCACAATAAATGCCAGTGTACTGATTTATTTACTGCGATTGGGGATTGGGCTCGCATGGGGCGACGGCGTGTGAGACTCTTTGCGCAGATTTGAACGCGTAGGAGTCCGACCCATGTCTAACGTCATCAACTTCCCGACCGTATCGCGCGCCTTCTACGACGCGCATACCGCGCTTGTCGAAGCGTTGCTCTCAGCCGCAGAAGAAGCTCACGCCACCGGCTTATTGCGCCCGGCGACTGCGTTGAAGGTACACGAGGCGATGCGCGTGTATTTTGAGAAGGCGCGGGCTGAAATGGGAGACGAAGTGTTGCGGCAGCAGTTCCGATAGTCTGCTAGTCGCCTAGCAGCGGCTCTCCGCGCCTTTTTCTAATCAGGTTCGGCAGGCTGAAGAGATATCGCAGCACCATATCGGTCAGCCCTCGCAGGTCTGTAAGATCATCGCGCTCGATTGGCGTGTCGTCATGAGCAGCCTCATTGCCAAGCGCACGCACATGATCCGCCCATTCGGCGATATCCGTTGTCAACTTTCCCTGTTTATGAAGGGCTTTCAACTTTGGACCAAGCGTACCGCTAAGGCTGGGGTCGATCTTCTTCACAGCAACGTCCAAAGCCTTTCGGTACATCATCCCGGCGGCTTCTTCATTACCCACTCGCGCATAGTTGTCTTCCGCCTGCTTGAACGCACGCTCTACGTCAGCAGGAAGATATTCTGGAATTTGGACTCGTGACGCTTCAGGCCAGAATCCCATAACTGGCCAACCCTGGGAGCAGGGATCAGGCGTTTTTTCAAACACCGCAGCGTGTAGTCCACCGGACCGACCTCCCACGACATGCATACAGGCCGGTAATTGACATCGTCCGCACACAAGAAGAGCGCCAACCCCTGTCAGATCGGGAAGGTCGTAAGCCTTGACCACCGAAAAGGACATATCTTCGGTTAAACAATGTGGGCATTTATGCTTCACGAAACCCATGTGCCCCTCCTGAGCGTTCCCTTTCCGTTCCATACGTGCTACGCGTCCCAAATGCAAGACCAACGCGAGACAGAAGCCGACCTGATCTTTGACGTACGAATGGCGCTGCACAACGCGCCGCTGCGCAACAGCGCGGACAAAGAATGGCTGGCTAAGAAGATCGTGGCGCATTTGAAGATGTGCGGGTGGATGTGGCGGCGTAAGGGGCCGGAGAAGCCGCACGGAAACTTTATGAAGAGTGGAGATTGAAAACCGGCGCGACCCTCAGGCGGACGCAGGCGTATAGGTAACGCAGTACCAACCCCTCCGCAGCAGGCAGCGAATCGGGTTGACAGATCGGGTTGACAGATAAAATCTGAGCACCGTAAACTCCAATAAAATTAGGCTTTTCCGATGGTTAAAATTGTTAGAGAGGAATAGAGTTCAATCCCCTCCGGCAGCACCAGATTTTCCCCTCGCGCGATCCACTGCTTCTGAATCTCAGGGATCACTGGGAGCGGGCCGCATGAACGCGCCCGTCAACGCGCGCGTCGCGGATTCATCTGGAAAATGCGCTACTCGAGATGCGTCGCAGTTATACATGCCAAAAGTGCATAACTGACGTCGGCATTCAGGTCTTCTGCGATGCAGAACGCCAGTCTAGAGATAGTTCAATCCTCTTGAACTGTTTCCCGTTAATCGAGATCTATAGGCCATGCGTCATACGCCTTGAAATGCTGGGCTTCGACGCAACTTTCGCTGAATTGCCGTGGTGACAACCCGCACTATATCTTCAGGGCAACAGGAGTGACTTTCGACCCCCAGCCTTGATCTGATATCCAATTTGCAGCGCTGGCCCTTCGACTTTTGGAGGGGTGTGCACCCTGCAAGTCCTCTTAACGCACAGCCACCTGGAGAAACAAAATGAGATTCAAAAAACCCTGCTTTGCTCTTGCCGCAGGCATGACGCTCGCGCTTGCGGGCGCCAGCGGCGTCCGCGCGGAGGGCGCTGAAAAGGTCTGGGAGGCGACCGGCCTGGCGGGGCCCGAAAGTGCACTGTATGACCCCAACGCAGGTGTCATCTACGTATCCAACGTCGATGGCGAACCCCTGGGCAAGGACGGCAAGGGCTGGATTGCCAAGGTTTCCCTCGACGGAAAGACCATCACCAAGGACTTCGTGACCGGGCTCAACGCTCCGATGGGTCTTGCGATCTCGGGAGGCAAGCTGTTCGTGGCCGACATCGACGAGTTCGTGGAGATCAATCTCGCCGACGGCAAAGTCGTCGCCAAATATCCAGCGGCCGGGGCCAAACGCCTCAACGACACAGCCGCCGATAACAATGGCAACGTCTACTCAACGGATACCTTGACCAACTCCGTCTACCGGCTCTCCGGCGGAAAGGTCGACGTCTTCGTGAAGGATGACCGTATCGCAGGCCCCAACGGCATTCTCGCTGAAGGTGACAACCTGATCGTCAATACCTGGGGCGTTTTGACGGGCGAGGGCTGGGCCACCAAGACACCTGGCGGAATGTTCAAGGTTTCGCTCGCCGACAAGAGCATCACCGCAATGGGTGACGGCAAGCCCTTCGGCAATCTCGATGGCATGATAGCGCTCGGTGACGGCGCCTACGTTCTCACCGACTGGATGGCAGGCAAGGTCCTGAAATACAGCAAGGATGGAAAGGTCGACACCCTCCTCGAAATCGGACAGGGCGCGGCGGATCTCGGCTACGACCCTGCCTCGAAGACCTTGTACATCCCGCAAATGCTGAAGGGCGAACTCTACGCTGTGAAGCTGCAGTAGGGCTTGCACCGCGTCGCCGATTTTCAAAGATGCTGAACAGAAATCCTGGTCATGCATAAACTTCGGGACAATTGGAAAGGGCGCTTGCAGGAGCGCCCTTTCTCAATCTCACCCTGAAGCCTCGCGTGCGAGCGTACTTGCAGGGAAATACCGATCGTCCCGAATTCCGCACTGCGGCTATTATGAACGCGCTATGCTGCGGATGCCGGTCTAGGCTTCGCGGCGTGCATTGGCTGTGGTTGCCGTTTTGGCTTAGTTAGGCTGATCGCTCCCGCTGCCTTAGTTCGCGCCTACAACGGAGAACAATCACGCAATGGCCAACGCACTTTTCGCTCCGCTTCGTCTCGGCTCCATGGCCCTGCCCAATCGCATCGTCGTCGCCCCAATGACCCGGTCACGGGCGACAGCCGCGGGCGTGCCGCAGCCTATCATGGCGCAATACTATGCGGATCGAGCCTCAGCCGGTTTGATTGTCACGGAAGCAACCCAGATTTCTTATGAGGGTTGGGGGTATCCGCGCACGCCAGGCATTCACACGCCGGACCAAATCGAAGGATGGCGCATGATCGTGAAGGCGGTCCACGCCGCCGGCGGGCGCATCTTCATGCAGTTGTTTCACGGTGGCCGTATCGCCAGCCGCCTCAATCGGCCGATGGACGCCGATGTCGTTGCGCCAAGCGCGGTCAAGGCTCCAGGCCAGATGTGGACGGATGCCAAGGGCGCCCTTGATCACGACGAGCCGCGCGCGCTTGAAACCGAGGACATCAAACGCGTCGCCTCCGATTTTGCGCAGGCAGCGAAGTCGGCGATCGGAGCCGGCTTCGACGGCGTCGAGATCCATTCAGCCAACGGCTATCTGATGCACCAATTCCTGTCTTCGAACGTGAACCTGCGCACCGACCGGTACGGCGGCAGCATAGAAAATAGAATTCGTATGCCGCTCGAAGTCGTGCAAGCGGTGGTCTCGGCCGTCGGTGCCGGCAAGACCGGCGTCCGCATCAGCCCAGGCCATAAATTCAATGACATCGAAGAACACGACATCGCAAAGTTATATGGTGCATATATTTCAGCGCTCGATAAGTTTGGTCTCGCCTACCTACACGTCATGCGCCCTCTGCACGAGCATGCGATAGATCCGGTGACGATGGCGCGTGGCATGTTCTCCGGTTCGCTCATCGCGGCTGGGAATTATACGCCTGCGGATGCTGAAAAACTCATCGCAGAGGCGGGCGCCGACGCCGTGGCGTTCGGCAAAGCCTACATCGCAAACCCTGATCTTGTGGAGCGCATCAAGCGAGGGGTGGCGCTCAACATCGCGGACGAGGCGACGTTCTATACGCCGGGGCCGGAGGGCTATGTGGACTATCCGGCCCTCGTGTCCTGATAGCGCACAGAGCATGACCGAGAAGCCCACCCTCACGGTCAGCATTATCGGAGCTGGGGTCACGGGAGCTTGGCAAGCGCTCATGCTGGCCCAACGCGGGCACTCCGTAACCGTGAGGGAAGCGGCCTGCGAGGAGGCAACAGGCGCGGCAAGCCGAATGGCCGGCGCCATGCTTGCACCCTACTGCGAGGCGGAGCTTGCCGGCCGCGTCGTGCAGGACCTTGGCGTTCGGGGCCTCAAGCTCTGGCATGATGCAGGACTGGGCGCCCAATGGCGCGGCACGCTCGTTCTCGCCAGGCCACGTGACGAAGCCGATCTGGTGCGTTTCGGACAAAAGACCCTCGGCCATCGTGTTGTGCACGAAGACGAGATTGCTCGCCTCGAACCGGAGCTTGGGGGGCGCTTCCGCTGGGGCCTTTTTTTTCCAGACGAAGGCCATATGGCCCCGCGGCGCGCGCTTTCTGCCATGACCGGCCGTCTGCGCAGCATTGGAAGTCAAGTCAACTTCTCAGATCCGGTGCCCGAGCCTGTCTGGATGGCGGCGGGGGCAGGAGAAATCGTGATCGATTGCCGAGGCATTGCGGCTCGCGAGGAGTTGAAAGGACTGAGAGGCGTGCGCGGCGAAATGGCGGTCGTGCAGGCGGAAGGCCTCGGACTTTCGCGTCCCATCCGCCTCCTGCATCCAAGGTCTGCGATCTATGTCGTCCCTTGGGGAGATGACATCTACATGATCGGGGCCACGTCGATCGAAAGCGAATACGCAGGCCCCGTCACGCTGCGCTCAAGCCTCGATCTTCTTGGGACGGCTTGCGCCCTCCATCCCGGCTTTGCCCAGGCGCGGATCATCGAATTTTCGGCCGGCGTGCGGCCAGCATTTCCCGATAACATTCCAAAGATCATAAAGCGCGGCCGCCGCCTCATCGTGAATGGAGCCTATCGGCACGGTTTCTTATTGGCGCCGGTTCTTGCGGAAGCGGTCGCCAATCATTTGGAATACGACGAGCCGCTGCCTGATGCGTTCGTTCTTCGCAATGCAGGCTGTTGAGAATTCTGGCGGCTCCCGTCAATCATCGCCGGATTGGGGTATCCGCTCGATCCTCCAGTCGCGCGCCACTGATGAACTCCAGCATGATCACGGCTCTTCGACGGAGCGGTAGCAATCTGGTTCAAGATCTGGCCGGCGTCCGCGAAAGCCTTGCGTCTTCACGCCACAAAAAATAAGGGCCGGCGGATGCCGGCCCTTATCCGTTCTCCCCGAGGGGGACCTCAGTCTGGAGAACTCGGGTTTCGCTTAGTAGAAGATCACGGCGCCTGCGAGCCACATGTGCAGGGTATCGGCCTCTCCCGACGTGCCATTCGCCAGAGTGAAGTCGAGGTCGCGCACCGTATACTTGGTCCACAGCGACATGGCGGCAGCATCGATTTCCTGAATAGCACCAAGTCCCAGACGGGTCGCATCATTGCTCACGATCTGCGAACCGAAGATCTTGCCGTCAAAGAACGAGCTGCCGGTATTCAAATCGCTGAATGCATCCGTGTTCCCGCCGTACTCGCCCCAAAAGGTGGTGTCGCCGATCGACCAGACCCTGCCGGTCCAACCAGCCTTGACGAACCAGCCTTTGAGATCCGGGTGAGGCGGGTTCGGTCCAACGTCATCGATATGCGTCTGGTCATAGGTGGCGTGCACCCACAGCCCGGTGCCCAGATGCTTGATCGAGCCGCCAATCTGCCAGCGATTGTTGTCATTGACCGGAAGGCCAACGATGGCATTGTCAGTGATTTCTGCGTAACCGCCAGCGAAGGTATACTTGAAGCCACCGCCTTCACCAGCATAGCGCAGCGCGACGTCCCAGTAATCGTCCTCACCCCAACTCGCGGAAGCCGAGAAACCCGCGAAGGCCGGCGTATCGTACCGCACGCCGTTCAAGCGCGTGCCGTTGCAGTCGTTGGCGATGCCGGCGCCGATCGTGCCGCAGTAGAAGGCCCCGGCGCCCCAACGGGTACCGCTGTCCACGCCATTCACAGCGATCCGGGCGGCAAAGCCGTCGAAGGTTGCGACCGTGTTGCTCGCAAATATCGACGCGATTGGCGACAGGTCGGCAAAGATCGTCAAATTATCCATCGCCATGCTCTGCTTGCCGACGGAGATCTTGCCCAGTGTATCGGACTGGATGAACCAGTACGAGTTCTCGACCGCCAGGCTCCAGTCGCCGCCGAAGCCGATAGGGTTGGTTTTGGTGGCGTCCCAGTCCTCGAAGGCGTTGAGCGAGGAAGGACCCTGCGTGTTGATCAGCATCACGTAGCCTGCCTTCCAGCCCGGCGAAATCTGAGCCGAGCCGGTGAACTTCACGTTCGACGACAGATCGTTGTTGTTGTCGACCACGTAGAGATTCTGCTCGATTCCGTCATCGAACCAGTAGAGCTGGCTCGACACCCAGCCTGTGACTGTCAGGCTGACCTTGCGATTGCCCTTGCGGGCGGTGGTGGCTTCAAGCTCCGCAATACGCTCCTCAAGGTCGGCACAGCAATTACCGCCGAGATCGGCGGCAAAGGAATTGCCCCCCGACATTATCGCAGCAGCGCCTATCGCCGCAGCTAGCAACTTTGCTTTCATCTGCATTCCCCCATTCAAGTCGTCATCAGTTTCACCAGCTGCCTCCCCCCGGGGAGCCCAGTTTGCGTTTGTCGGATCGCCGCCGGTTCCGGCTGCCTAGCGCGACTGTCACAAACGTGATGCGAAGCTAGGCGCGCAGGCGGGCACCGTTAAATTCCTTCTCGGTGGAACTCATCAGCGCCGCGCATGAATGGGGCCGCGCGCTGAGGCGAGGCTGCAAAATCTTCGAGCCAACACGCCCTGATCGTCTGAATTTTCTAAAAAGATAACAATGGCATGCATACGGACTAGTCGAGCGGGAGCGCGCTTATTCGCTTCCCGACGGAAGTTTTGCTCTGCGAGACCTCGAAGAAATGTCCTCGAGCGAATGCGCGGTGAACGTTGCCGATGAGGCACAAACTGTTTCGCACTTCGAAACGGTGATGCAGTCTTGTCCGCTATCTATCGCCATGCGCGACGCAGGACTCGTGAATCAGCGATGGCGTCGACGTCGTGCTGAGAGGGACGGCGCCCACGCGGGAAGATGCGGCCTCATCCGTCATGCCGCGGCATAGTCATCAGTCTTGGAAAAAGACGGGGCCAGGAGAGCGCGACGGGAATCGCCGTCAAGTTTGTCTTGGGGGACTACTTGTCATCTCCTGACCCGCGCCAAACGTACATTCTTCCGGGCACGCCGTTAAATTCGTTCTGCGGCGATTTGATAGCTGGGCCGCATAAGTGCGCTTCGATCGAGCCCGCGTGCACAGGGTCTACGAGCGAGTTCGAAGGGCTTCATCGTCTTACACGACCTTGCGGCCGCTCAGATCTGCAATGCGCTGCTCGTCAAGCCCGAGAACGTCACGCAAAACTTCCCGTGTGTGCTCGCCCAGCATGGGCGGCGCCATCCTGTATTCGATTGGTGTCTCTGACAAACGGATCGGATTTGCGACCAGCGGTATCTGTCCACCAAGGGGATGGGCCATGCTGATAGCCGTACCGTGTGCTTTGACATGGGGATCTTCAAACACTTGCGCGATAGTATTGATGGGACCGCACGGAACCCCGATCGCTTCGAAGCTCCTGACCCAGTCGGCGGTTGGGCGCGTGACGGTGACTTGCCGCATAGCGGGAATAAGCGTGTTGCGATTGACCACGCGTGCCGCGCTCGTCGCATAACGCGGATCGGTTGCCCATTCAGGATGCCCCGCGGTTATGCAGAATTTGACAAACTGCCCATCGTTCCCGATCGCTAAAACCATGTGCCCGTCAGATGTTGGGAAGTCCTGGTAGGGAACGACGTTAGGATGGGCGTTGCCCATTCTTTCCGGAGATACGCCTGTATAGAGATAGTTCATGGCTTGATTGGCAAGGCAGGCTATCTGCACGTCAAGCAGCGACAGATCGATCTGTTGCCCCTTGCCGCTTACGTCGCGCTGCGCCACAGCGGCGAGAATCGCCGTCGACGCGAACAGCCCCGTGAGAATGTCAGTGAGCGCGACGCCGACCTTCATGGGACCTGCGCCTTCTTCACCGTCGCGGTGCCCTGTCACACTCATCAAGCCGCCCATTCCCTGAATAAGGAAGTCGTAGCCTGCGCGAGGCGCGTAGGGACCCGTCTGGCCAAAGCCCGTGATGGAGCAATAGACAAGACGCGGATTCAATTTGTGTATGGTTTCGTAATCGAGGCCGTATTGGCGCAAGCCGCCAACTTTGAAATTTTCAATCAGCACATCGGACTTGGTTGCGAGTTCGCGAACGAGTTCCTGCCCCTCGGGCTTTGTGAAGTCGATCGTCACCGATCGCTTATTGCGATTGCAGCAAAGATAGTAACCAGAATCCTTGGTGTCTTGTCCGTCTTTGTCCTTGAGAAAGGGAGGACCCCACAGGCGCGTATCGTCACCAACCTCGGGGCGCTCCACCTTGATGACATCGGCGCCGAGGTCTGCCAGTTGCTGCGTGGCCCACGGTCCCGCAAGGATTCGCGACAGATCCAGAATCTTCAAGTGTGAAAGCGCGCCGCCCATCGGCCAAATCCTATTCTCTGCAACGTGATCGACGTTTTATTACTTTCAGCACACCGGTAGCGGACGCCCGCTGTCCTTAACGGTTTGGCGCTGGATCAGGTGACTGAGGCCGGTATCGGCGATACCGGCCTCAGTCGCAAGTTGGCAGCAGCTCGCGGGCGACAGTTGCCGCTCACGCCGTCTTGATGAGGTTCTCACCCGGCAGCAGACTGCCTTCGACATCAACCGGGATCTCGCGGCCCTTGATCAGAAGCTTCGGACCCACGCCCCCGACGTCGTCGCTGGCAAGACCTTCCGACTTCGTAACCGGGACTTCGATGACGTAGGGCGTCTTCGCGTTGATGGCGCGCTGCAAGGCCCCCGCCATGTCGGAACACGCGCCGATCGTTTCGCCGTTGGCGCCGAACGCCTTGAAGATGTCGACCCACTTGGGGTTGGTGAAGTCGCACCACGACGGGCTCTGGTAACGGTAGCCCATCAGCTGGTGGTTCGCGCCGTACGCGCCGTTGGTGAACACGATGCACACGATGGGCAGCTTGTGTTCCATGGCAACGCGCAGTTCGTTGAAGTGATAGAACAAC
>JAEUME010000011.1 GCA_016793445.1 Hyphomicrobium sp.
GGCTATCGGATCGTACGCGTCACGAACCCCGACGTGTATGACAATCTCGACGGCGTACTCGACGGCCTGTTGGCGATATTGGAGGCGCGTTGAGGTGCACTGTGGCGGCTTCCATGCAGGCGGCCGCCCCCCACCCCCCCCAGCGGGGCCCCCGCAACCCGCACCCGGGGGGAGGAAAGCGCCGGCCACTACGGTGAAAGGGAATACAAAACCCATTACCCCCCCGGGGCGGGGTGGGGGGGCCCCCAGGGGGGGGGTGGCGGGGGGCCGCCTGCATGGAAGCCGCCACTGTGCACCTCAACGCGCCGCCCCTAACCCTCTCTGTGAGGACGGGGAGAGGGAAAAAAGTGGGCGTCTCTTCCCGCTGAGATCACTCTCTTCCTCTCCGCGTGCGAAACCCGATCCAGGCGTAGGCGAGGCCCGTCAACAGCGACAGGACAAACACGCCCGCGGCGGCGCGCGCCACACGCGGGGCGTCCAGAACGCCGATCCACGCGGCGATGTAGAGAAGGACGAACCCCGCAACGGCGCCTGCAAACGCGGCGATCATCAGTTTGGCGGGCTCATCCGCCTTGCGGCCCGTGAAAAAGGCCACGCCGATCAAGGCAGGATTGAGCAGCGCGTAGAGCACCACCTCGAAAAGCGGCACGATGCTTTCAGGATCCGGCGTCATCGCTCAGCCGCCGTCGTTGTCGGCGCCGGTGTCGGCGTCCAACCTGGCGGCCTGGGACTGGCGCAGGTGCTCTTCCTCGTACTGGATGAACCAGCCGATCATCTGCCGCCACAAGGCTTCGCACAGATCGGGCGAGACGCCCTTGTCCTTGGCTTGCACGCGGACCTTGTCGATGACCTGCTGGATGCGCCAGGGCACGACGGCGCCTTCGGGCGTGTTCATCTTAAGCTGCCAGGCACGGTCGACGTAGCCGAAGCGCTCGGCGATGAGATTGACGAGCGCTTCGTCAATCCGGTCGATTTCGCTGCGGACTTGGGCCATGTCCGCGCATTCCCAGGGCCGTTTTGGATCCATCTCGCTTTACCCCTTCGTCCACCACTTCTCAGGCACGGTGAAGCGTCCGGCCGCATCTTCGATCGCCTGCGCGGTGCGAAACAGCGTTTCCTCGTCGAACGGTTTGCCGATGAGCTGAAGACCCAGCGGCGTGCCCTGCGAGGACAATCCCGCGGGGACCGACATGCCCGGAAGGCCGGCCATGTTCACCGTGACTGTGAAGATGTCTTCAAGATACATTGCCAGCGGATCACCCGTCTTCTCGCCGAGCGCGAACGCGGGCGAGGGCGTCGTCGGCGTAAAGACGACATCCACCGTCTTGAAGGCCTCATCGAAGTCGCGCTTTATCAACGTGCGTACCTTCTGCGCCTTGAGATAATAGGCATCGTAATAGCCCGCCGAGAGCACGTATGTGCCGATCAGAATACGGCGGCGCACTTCCTTGCCGAAACCGGCTGCGCGCGTGTTCTCGTAGGTGTCGATGAGATCCTTGCCCGGAACGCGCAAGCCGTACCGCATGCCGTCATAGCGGGCGAGATTGGAGGAGGCCTCCGCCGGCGCGACGATGTAATAAGCCGGCAGCGCGTACTTGGTATGCGGCAGGGAGATGTCGTGGATCGTGGCGCCCGCGGCCTTCAGCCACGCGATGCCGTCGTCCCAGAGCGTCTCGATCTCCTTTGACATGCCCTCAACGCGATACTCCTTCGGCACGCCAACCTTCAGGCCCTTGAGGCCTTTGGTCAGCGCCGCCTCGTAGTCGGGCACGGGCGCATCGACGCTTGTCGTATCCTTGGGATCGTGGCTCGCCATGACTTTCAGCATGATGGCGGCATCGCGCACCGTCTTGGCGAGGGGGCCTGCCTGATCGAGCGAAGAGGCGAAGGCCACGATGCCCCAGCGCGAGCAGCGGCCATAGGTCGGCTTGATGCCGACCGTACCCGTCAGAGCTGCGGGCTGGCGGATAGAGCCCCCCGTGTCGGTGGCGGTGGCGGCAAGGCACAGATCGGCCGCGACAGCGGCGGAGGAACCGCCTGACGAACCGCCCGGAACGAGCTTGTCGGCCGAGAGCTTGCCGTCTTTGCCTTTGCGCCGCCAGGGCGAGACGACATTGCCGAACGCACTCGTCTCGTTGGAAGACCCCATGGCGAACTCGTCGTTGTTGAGCTTGCCGAGCATGACCGCGCCTGCATCCCACAGGTTCTGACCGACCGTCGACTCATAAGGGGGTTTGAAGTCGTCGAGGATCTTGGAACACGCCGTCGTACGGATGCCTTTCGTGCAGAACAAGTCCTTGTTGCCGAGCGGCAAACCTTCGAGTGCCCCGCCCTTGCCGGCAGCCAGACGCTTGTCGCTCTCTTTGGCTTGCGCGCGCGCATGGTCGGGCGTCACCAGCACATAGGCATTAAGCGCACCGTTAGCCGCCTCGATCGCACGCAAGTGCGCGTCCGTAAGTTCGAGCGCGGTGAATTCCTTCCGGGCAAGGCCATCGCGCGCCTGCGCCAACGTCAGCTTGGTCAGATCGGTCACGGCCTTTACTTCCCCTTCTCAGCATCGCAGCGCACGAAAATCGTGTCGTTCCCCATCACCGTCACTTTCAAGGACCCGTCAGGGAGCCGTTCGAAAAGGTCACTTTCGGGTCCCTCCTCGGCGCCTTCCTGGCAATCCAGCGCGGCCTTCCATTTCTTGCCCTTCTCGACTTCGGTGATCGAGCGGAACGTACACGAGCCCTCCCACCCCTCGAAGCCATCTTCCGTCAACGTCTCAGGCACCGTCTCGATGTTGCGCGCCGCGCCGGCGGCGAGTGCCGCAACCTTCTTGCAGCCCTCCACGGTCGCATAGGTGCCCGGGCCGATGAAGTTGCCCTTCATCTGCGCGATGGCCGTCCACGCGAGGGCGCAACTCGCCGCGACCAGACCTGCGATCAGAACCGGGCGCATGGGATCACTCCACAACCTTGGGCACGACGTAGAAATGATCTTCGGTCATCGGCGCGTTGGCCGTCACCGCATCGGCCATCTCCCCGTCCGTGACCTTGTCTTCGCGCGTCTTGAGCTTCTGGGCCACCACGCGCGTCATGGGCTCGACGTTGGTGGTATCCACCTCATCGAGTTGCTCAACCCACTCCAGAATCTGCGTCAGCTCCTTTTCGAGGCCCTTGGCCTCCGCATCGGTGATCTTGATGCGGGCGAGACGCGCGATACGCCGGACGGTCTTTTCATCGACCTGCATGATCTCAAGTCCTTACGGGAATAAGCGGGAAAATCCGCGTTGGCTGGTGCTCTCATACCGGGAGTTCGCGCCTGTGCGCAACCCGACAGCCCGCCTTTCGCCGTTTGCCGCAGGACTTCGCCCGCCCGCCAGGGTAGAACGGCAGCCCAATGTGCCAACCCAATGCGCCCGCCTGGTAATAACAAGCGTGATGATGACCGACCCTCCTGCGGCCTGATGGAGATCATGAACGAGAACGCCACGCCAGCCACCGGCACCACCACGCAAGACGTCGCGGCCTTTCTCGCCTTGCTGCCCCCGCAAGGGCGCCTCATCGGCATCGATGCGGGCACCAAGACTTTAGGCCTGGCCTTGAGCGACATCACGCGCATGATCGCCTCGCCGCTGGAGACCATCCAGCGCAAGAAGTTCGCCCTCGACGCCGCACGCCTGCTGGCATTGACGCAGGACCATCACGTCGGCGGCTATGTCGTGGGCCTGCCTGCAAATCTCGACGGCACGGAGGGCCCCCGCGCGCAAGGAACACGCGCGTTCACCCGCAACCTCAACAAGTTGACGCTGACGCCGATCCTGTTGTGGGACGAGCGTCTCACGACGCAACTCGCCGAGCGCATGTTGATTGATGCCGACCAGAGCCGCAAACGCCGGGCCGAGGTGATCGACAAGCTCGCCGCGACCCTCATCCTGCAAAGCGCGCTCGACCGCATGCAGCTGAGGTAGCAAGACCGCAAGCCAGGTACGCCGGCACCCATGTATGCCTAAGGACACGGGTTTTCCGGATGCACCGCCTGAACCTTTTCCGGCGCAGGTTTGTTTCATGTGTGGGCACATTGCGCTTCACGCATTCTTCGCGCGTGCGTCGCAGGACTGCCGCATTAATCGAAGAGTCTAGGCCGCGGGGCGCGCGCGTAGATCATTTGCCAGGAATTTCCGGGAATGACCGAAGAACTTTATCTATCGCCCCTGCATACGACACCCACGCCGGGTTCCCTCGCTTACCTGGACGGTGCGCTGAGTGAACGCAAAATTATCCGCTTCGCGCCAACGGTTCGCCGCGAAATCCGCAGGCTGATCCGCAGCTGCCCGCGTGCGGGCGACCTGTGCGACACTTTCCCTGGCCTGCTCTACGCCTTGGCGGCCCGCTCTGGCCCCGCGCAAGCCCGCATCGGTGCGCTTTCGGCGGTCGAGGCCGGTGCGCCATTGAAGGTCGTCGCGCGCACTTTGGGATTACCCATGTGGCTGCGCCGGCTCCCGCCGGAAGCCTTTGGCGACATCTCCGGTCCCTTGCCGCAAAGCCCGGCGTTCACGCGCCAGATCGTGAACCGCCTGCCGCGGTCGGCGCGCGAAAGCCGCTCCTGGCTCCAGGCCGTGCTTTTTGCCTACGAAGCCTGCGGCGAGGACTTCGCCATCTGGCTCGCCGGGCAGCCTCTCTTCTCCGATGATCTCGAACCGCGCAGAGCGTTGGCTGTTCTGGCGGCCTACGCCTGGCACTCCGGCCGCCCCGACACGGAGGCCTTCAAATTGATCGTCGTGCCCTGGCGCAGCGAGATTGCGCTCGATACGGCGCTGTGCGCCGCCAAGAGCTGGTTCAACCGCGTGCGCCTCGTGCTGCAACTGCCCGAAGGCGCCTTGAAGGATAGCTGGCTCAAGCCCGGCACGGCGCTCGGCTTCAGCTTCGAACCGCTGCTCGATGCGCCCAGCCTGCTCAAGGAAGCCGCGGCGATGCACAACTGCGCCGACCAATATGCCGAGCGTCTGGTCCGCGACCGCTGCCGGCTGTTCTCGGTGAGGCGCAACGGCCTGCGCGTGGCGACGCTGGAAATTGGCCAGCACGCGCGCGAAGGCGGCGTGCTGGCCATCAACCAGCTCAAGGCGCGCCACAACATGGCCGTATCGAGCGAGGTCTGGCAGGCGGCTCACGCCTGGATGGCAACGCAGCCGGCGCTGCGCCGCCTGCCACCGCTTACCATGCCCGAAAGCACCTGGGATCAGCTCGCCTGGTGGTCTCTGCTTGCGCCCTATCGCAACGCGCACGCGGGCGCACCCTGGTTTGACCCGACCGCGTCCCATCTGGTGTTTGCGGGCCTCGATGCGGATCTGACCGACCTCGCCCGCCGAGGCGGCGTGTCAAGCTGGCTGTTCACCTGACGGAGCGGCCTGCCCTCCCCGCGCGCCGGGCGAAATACATCGTCTTCGCCACCTCGGTCGCCGCGACGTACGCGGCCACGATGAACAGCCCTATCGCCATGAGGTGCCATGGGATCGGCACGAACCCGAACATCGAAGCGATGAAGCTATTGTATGTCAGATAAAGCGCCATGACGAAGACGGCGGCGGTCGCATACAAAAGCGTCCGGCTCGGTGTACTCTTCCATGCCGGCCGATGCGTTCTTAGAACGAGAACGACGACAAGCTCCGTCATCAGCGACACGACGAACCAAGTGCTCTGAAATAACGCCTCATGCGCACGAAATACGCCTAGCAGTACCGCGAAGGTTACGAGGTCGAATACCGTGCTGATGAGCCCGAATACCAGCATGAACGACTGGATGCGGCTGATATCCCAGCGCTGAGGCAGCGCTGTCGCCTCATGATCCACGTTATCGGTCGAGATGGCGATGGAGGGCAGGTCCGACAGGAAATTATTGAGCAGGATCTGCTTGGCGAGCAACGGCAGGAACGGCACGAACACCGTCGCCACCGCCATGCTGATCATGTTGCCGAAATTGGCGCTCGTGGTGATCTCGATATATTTGATCGTGTTCGCGAAGGTGTGGCGGCCATCGATGACGCCCTGTCGCAGAACATCCAGATCGCGCTGAAGCAGAACGATATCGGCCGTCTCGCGCGCCACATCGACTGCCTGATCGACCGAGATGCCGACGTCGGCAATATTCAGCGCCGGCCCATCGTTGATGCCGTCCCCCATATAGGCGACGACATGCCCGCTGCGCTGAAGGGCGCGCACGATCCGCTCTTTCTGCTGAGGATCGACTTCGGCGAACAGATGCGTCTTCGCAGACTGGTGCCAGAGCGCTTCATCGCGCATTTCATTGAGCTGCTCTCCGGTGAGCAGGCGGGCGGGATCGAGTCCGATGGCCGCCCCGACGTGCGCTGCGACATACCGATTGTCGCCCGTGATGATTTTCGTTGCAATACCCAGCGCCGACAAGGACTGCACCGTCGCCTCGATCCCCTCCTTCAGGGGATCAAAGAACAGCAGGAAACCCTCAAAGACCATTTCCGTCTCGTCGGCCTTGTCGTAGTGGTCCTTTGCCGGCACGGTGCGGCTTGCAAGGCCCAGCACCCGAAAGCCCGCCTCTCCGCGTTGCTCGTAGAATGCGCGGACCCTCTGAAGGCTTTCGTCATCGAGAGGGCGGCTGCCATCCTTGGCGGCGATCTGCGTGCAGCAGGCGATGACGTTGTCGAAGGCCCCCTTGGTCAGAATCGTATGGCGGGCGGGACCCTCCACGCTTTCAACGACGATGGTCAGGCGCTTGCGCAGGAAGTCATACGGGATCTCGTCGATTTTTGCCGGAAGGGCCACGGCAAGCTGCTGCGTCCCGGCGTGCGCGATGATGGCGGCATCGAGCGGATTCTCGATGCCCGTCTCCAGCGTCGCGTTGATGAAGGCCAGGCAGAAGACATCCCCGGACTCCTCTCCCGCGGGATTCATGGCGCCGCTCAATTCCACCACGCCTTTCGTCAGCGTGCCCGTCTTGTCCGTGCAGAGCACATCGGCGCTGCCCAGGTTCTCGATGGCGTCGAGCCTGCGCACGATGACGCCCCGCTCAGCCATGCGGCGAGCGCCAGCCGACAACGTGACGCTCATGATCGCAGGCAGCAGCTCGGGGGAAAGACCGACGGCAAGCGCCACCGCGAACAGCAATGAGTCGATCGGAGGACGGTGAAGCATCAGATTGACCGTCAGCACGCCAAGTACGATCACGACCATGATGCGCGTCAGCAGGTAGCCGAACCTGCGGATGCCGCGCTCGAAGTCCGTTTCGGAACTCGCCTGCGAGATGTGCGAGGCGAGCCCCGCGATCTCCGTTTCGGCCCCGGTCTTGACCACGAGCACCTTGGCGGTTCCGCTGCGGACCGAGGTGCCGAGATAGACGACGTTGCGGCGTTGCGGCAGGGCGGCGGCCTCGGGCGACGGCTCGGTTGATTTCTCGGCCGGGAACGATTCCCCTGTCAGCGCCGCCTGCGACACCAGAAAATCGCGCGCCTCGATCACGACACCGTCGGCCGGAACAAGGTTGCCTGCCGACAGCGAAATGATGTCACCCGGCACAAGAAGGCTGGCGTCGACCGGCCGCATCGCCCCGTCGCGCGTCACCAGCGCTTGCAGGGACAGCCGCTCGCGCAACTTTCGTACCGCTTCGGAGGCACGATATTCTTGCGTGAACCCCAGGATCGTGCTGCCGATCACGATGAGTAGGATGATAATCGCATCCGTCCACTCCTGGACGATGATCGACACGACCGCCGCGAAGATCAGGATGAGGACCAGCGGACTTTCATATTGCCGGGCCAGCAGGCGCAGCACGCCAGCCCCCTGGGCTTTGGCGACGGAGTTGGCGCCTGTGACGGCGAGCCGCCGCTCCGCCTCGGACTGCGTCAGCCCGCCTTGCGCCGTCGCGAGCAATGCGAAAAGCTCTTTCGGGCTATGCGTCCAATACGCCTGCATGTGCCTTCTCGCGCGGCCGAACTGCTGACTTGGCAAATGACCTTGGCAGTTCACGTTGCTGCCTTGTAGCAGATGCCGCGCGGGTAAGATGCCGCCACCCCGCCGCTCACGCCGCCCCGCGCGCTCACGCCACAGGCAGGGCGCGGCCGATAATGGCGCGCACTTCGGAAATCCGCGTCGCGCCGTAGGTGCCGGGCGGTTGCCCCGAACAACGCATCGCGATGAAGCCCTGCGCGACTTCCGGCGGCGCGTCGCGCTCCAGCAGCGCGCCCGCCGCAAACACCGCCAGCCCCTCGCAGATGGCCCGCGCGTTGGCCTCGATATGGGCTTCATCTCGCAGCAAAGCGCCAACCCGGTCGCGCTGCCCCTTGAGCGCCGAGCTTCCGATTGCCACGCTTTGATCGTCAAGCAGACTGCGGACCAGGGCCGGCTCACGGCGTAACACGCGCACCATATCGAGCGCCATGATGTTGCCCGAGCCCTCCCAAATCGAGTTGACGGGCGCCTCGCGATAGATGCGCGCCAGCGGTCCGGCTTCCACGTAGCCATTGCCACCCAGGCACTCCATCGCTTCCGCCACGAAGGGCGGTGCGGTCTTGCACACCCAGTATTTGACGACCGGCGTCATCAGCCGCCGCCACGCATGGGAAAGCGGATCGCCTGGCGTATCAAATGCACGCGCCAGCCGGAAGACGAGCGCCACGGCCGCCTCGACGTCGATTGCCAAGCCTGCCAGAACTTGCGCCATCAAAGGCTGATCGGCGAGCTTCTTCTGAAACGCCGTGCGATGCACCGCATGATGGATCGCGTGAGCAAGCGCCTGACGCATGAGCGCGGCGGAGGAGACCGCGCAATCGAGCCGTGTCAGCGTCACCATATCGATGATGACCCGCGTTCCTTCGCCTTCCTCTCCCAGCGCAACCGCATACGCGCCGTGAAACTCGACTTCGCTGGAGGCGTTCGAGCGGTTGCCGAGCTTGGACTTGAGGCGCTGGAAGCGGATCGCGTTGATCGCGCCGGCGGGCGTGAAGCGCGGCATCAGAAAGCACGTCAAGCCGCCCTTGGCCTGTGCCAGCACCAGAAAGGCATCCGACATCGGCGCCGACATGAACCATTTGTGCCCGGTTATGCGATAGGACTGGCCTGCGCCGCGCGCCCCGTCGGGCTCGGCGCGCGTCGTGTTCGCACGCACGTCGCTGCCGCCCTGCTTTTCCGTCATGCCCATTCCGAACGTCACGGAGTCTTTGTCTTGCACTGGCCGGAAGGAAGGATCGTAGACGGTGGCCGCCGCCTTGATGCCCCACAGCGCGGCAAGTTCCGGCGCACGCGCCAGCACCGGGATGGCGGCGTTCGTCATGGTCAGCGGACAGCAATGGCCCGCCTCCATCTGCGCGGCGAGGTAAAGCTTGGCTGCGCGCATCACGTGGGGCGTGCCGGTGTCTTCCTCCAACCGATGAACGCCGTGCGCGAAGCTGGCACGCATCAACTCATGATAGGCGGGGTGGAATGTCACCTTATCGCAGCGGAACCCGCGCGCATCGTGGGTTTCGAGCACCGGGGTCATGGCATTGGCCTGCCGCCCCCAATCGGCAGCCTGCGCACTGCCCGCCACTTGCCCAAGGCTCGAAAGTACAGTGAAGGCGTCCTGGGTTGTTTCGGCACTTTCCCGCGCCACGCCAGCCCGCAGGGCGGTGTCGATGGCAAAAAGGTTCACATCCTCGAACGGGGGCGTTTGGTTGAACACGTCGTGCGTCGCAAACGGCTCGGTCATCAATCGCCTCCCGGCGGCCGAAGAGCCGCCCCGTGCTGCTTTCGTTCATGGCCTGCGGGGCCGCCGCCACCCGCTCAACTCCACAATGTATACCGCCTTGGCGCGCGACGCGCTGTCCTGCTTGCGGGCCATCCAGACTCCCCGTATAGAGACCGCTTTAATGGCAAAGTCTTCGACCGGTTCCGAACTGACGCGTTTTCCGCGCCGCCACCTTCTTACGTGCGAAGGGCTCAGCGCGGCGGAGATCGAGTTCCTTTTAAAACTCGCTGACGCCAACGCCGACGCCATCCAGCGCGGTGCGCGCAAGCGCTCGGTGCTTTCGGACCGCACGCTCATCAATCTCTTCTTTGAATCCTCGACCCGCACCCAGGCCTCCTTCGAGATGGCGGGCCGGCGGCTGGGCGCCGACGTGATGAACATGAACGTCGCGACCTCCTCGGTCACCAAAGGCGAGACGCTCATCGACACGGCGGTGACGCTCAACGCCATGCGCCCGGATCTCATTGTCGTGCGCCATCATGCGGCGGGTGCGGTCGAGCTTCTGTCGCAGAAGGTGGACTGCTCGGTCATCAACGCGGGCGACGGCGCCCACCAGCACCCGACGCAGGCGCTGCTTGACGCGCTCACCATCCGCCGCGCCAAGGGCCGCATCGCAGGGCTGACGGTCGCCATCTGCGGCGACATCCTGCATTCGCGCGTCGCACGCTCCAACATCAACGTGCTGAACACGCTGGGCGCAAACGTCCGCATCATCGCGCCCTCGACCCTGTTGCCGTCTTCGCCCGAGCGGCTCGGCACCGAGGTTTACACCGATATGTGGAAAGGCCTCGAGGGCGCCGACGTCGTCATGATGCTGCGTCTCCAGCGCGAGCGCATGGACGGCTCCTACGTGCCCTCCAGCCGCGAGTTCTTCCACTTCTTCGGCCTCGACCACGAGAAGCTGTCGCACGCCAAGCCCGACGCGCTGATCATGCATCCCGGCCCCATGAACCGCGGCGTCGAGATCGCCTCGACCGTGGCCGACGATAGCCGCAGCGTCATCCGCGAGCAGGTCGAGATGGGCGTCGCTGTGCGCATGGCGGTGCTCGAAGCCCTTTCCGCCCACCTTCCCGCGCAGGAGGGCGAGACGTCATGAGCCAGCAATCCAAATCCGCCTCCAAGGCACCTGAAAAAAGCCTTCCGGCCGGCAAGTCGGTGGTGTTCATCAACGCGCGCGTCGTCGATCCTTCGACCAACCGCGATGAGCCCGGCGGTGTCCTCGTCAAGGACGGCCTTATCGCCGACCTTGGTTCCCACCTGCGCCGCAACGCGCCCGCCGGCGTCGAGGTGGTGGACTGCAAGGGGCACGTGCTCGCGCCCGGCCTCATCGACATGCAGGTGTTCACCGGCGAACCGGGCTTCGAGCACCGCGAAACCTTGAAGACGGCGAGCCACGCCGCCGCCGCCGGTGGCGTCACCACCATGGTCGTGATGCCGGAGACCAACCCCGTCATCGATCAGGTGGCGCTCGTCGATTTCATCCAGCGGCGCGCGCGCGACAATGCGCTGGTTCACGTTCACACCATGGCTGCGATGACGAAGGGCCTGGCCGGCGAGGAAATGACCGAGATCGGCCTGCTCAAACGCGCCGGCGCCATCGCGTTTTCCAACGGCAAGTCCTCCATCGCCAACACGCGCGTCATGCGCAACGTTCTGAACTACGCCAAGGACTTCGGCGCGCTCGTCGTGCACCACACCGAGGACCCGTATCTGACCGGCTCGGCCACCATGAACTCCGGCGAGGTCGCCTCGCGCCTGGGCTTGTCGGGGGCTTCCAAACTTGCCGAGACCATTGTGCTGGAACGCGATGTGCGCCTCGTCGCGTTGACGGGCGGGAGCTACCACGCGGCGACCATCAGTTGCGAGGAGAGCCTCGAGGTCGTACGCGGCGCAAAGGCGCGCAAGCTGCCCGTCACCTGCGGCGTATCGATCAATCACCTCACGTTGAACGAGAACGACATCGGCTCCTACCGCACGTTCTTGAAGGTGCGCCCGCCGCTGCGCCGCGAGGAGGATCGCGTCGCCATGGTGCGCGCGGTGGCCTCCGGGGACATCGACGTAATCGTCTCGAGCCACGATCCCCAGGACGCGGACACCAAGCGCCGCCCATTCTCGGAAGCCGCCGACGGCGCGGTGGGGTTGGAGACGTTGCTCGTCGCCGCGCTGCGTCTGGTGCATTCGGGCGATGTGCCGTTGAGCGTAGTGCTCCGCGCAATGACGATCAATCCCGCCCGGCTGTTGGGGCTTCACTCGGGCCGCATCGTGAAAGGCGCGATCGCCGATCTGGTGCTGTTCGACATGGGCGAGCCCTGGGTCGTCAACAAGGACCTGCTGCGCTCGCGCTCCAAGAACTCACCTTTCGACGAAGCTAAAATGCAAGGCCGCGTCCTGCGCACCGTTGTGGCAGGCGAGACGGTGTTCGAATACGGTCGATAAGGATCACACCATCTCACCGCGCCGCGCGGGGAGGCAAGCGCCGCGGCGGCCGGCTTCCCGCGATGGAAGCCGCCCGTGCGCTATCAGAACGGACACGGAGCGCGGGGCAGCGCCTATTTCAGTCTAGCTAGAAGCTGTGCGCGTTCCCGCGCTCCGCCACAGATAAGCACATCCTAAATTCGCCGCGGCATGGGCGGTTCATTACTCCGCCAGCAGGTGGGCTGCATACTCCGAGCACCGCAGACGATTCCACGCGAGCGCCTCGGGCCGTTTACCCCTTGTGCGCAAGCGAGCCTCTGTGCCCCCACCCCCAATCCCGCAACGGTCTCGAGACTGTCCGCCGTTCTTCGAGGCGAGGTGGGCCAAGTATGCAAGCGATTGCACGGGAGGGGGATAAGATTTTGCGGAGTGCGCAGCCTGCCTGGAAAGTCCCGGCTCGATAGGTCAAGGCAATGGCGCGGGCACGGTGGCCTCAGACGCCGCAAATGCCGGGCGGCGCCGTCGTATTGGGCACAGCAGCGGGCTTTCAATGTTTACCGATCGTCGTCTCGGTCTATTCTTGCGCCTAGACAGTCGTTTTGTTGCCAACTAAAATTCCGCGCAACTGGAGGCCGGAGAATTGCGACGTTAACAGGCCCGATTTCCAAGACCCGGCTCTAGCCTGTTTGGTCACCAACCAGTCTTCTTGGTATTGCCATGAAGCGCGGTCTTGCCAGCCTCTTGTTGGTTCTCTCGTTTTCGTTCTCCGCTTCCGCACAAGACCTCGACGGATGGGAGGAGTGCGACAACGGTAAGCCCGATGTTGCCATTTCCGCTTGCGAACGCGTTTTGAACTCGGCCAAAACCGATAGTGTCCGCGTGCAAGGCCATATCCAGCGCGGAAATGCCTACAGCACGCTCGGCCAATACCAAAGGGCGTTGGCCGACTATGAGGCGGCTCTGAAGATCGAGCCGGAGAACTTTACCGCGATGATTAATCGCTCCGCGGAACTCATCCGGATGGGGCGAGACGGCGATGCGCTTCTCCAGCTCGATCAAGCGACCCGGCTGAACCCGGCGAGCGCCTTGCCGTTCAACAATCGAGCGATCGTCCATTTGAAAATGGGCAAGACCGCTGAGGCTCTCGCGGCTGCCAACACGGCGATCGAGTTGGACCCTGCTGTCGCTCTTGCATACAACGCCCGCTCATTGGCTTATCAAAGACTTGGGCAGATTCGAGACGCGTTGATCGATATCGATCGCGCCATCGCTCTTGAAGGGAAGAACGAGATCTTCCTTGAAAGGCGGGCGGAATTGTATGCGATGAACCGTGAGACCGATAAGGCGATCGCGGATCTGACGACATTGATTGAAGCCAATCCGGCGGAGACCGATTACTACAATTCGCGCGGTGTTGTCCGGGCACGGGCCGGCGCCGTAGAGGATGCTTTGGCGGATTTTACAGCGGCGATTGAGCGTAAGGCAGATTCAGCCGCGCTTTATAATCGGGGCTTTATCCTTGAAAAAGCGGGCAAGACCTCACTGGCGCTCAAAGATTATGACGCGGCGCTTGAGCTTGACCCTGATTTTGCTGTCGTGCACGCCGCGCGTGGATTGCTCAAACTGAAGCTCGGCCACAAGGACGAGGCACTCACGGATCTACGTACAGCCGAAAGATATGGACCGGAGCAAACGACGGAGTTCGCCCGGCTGCATGCTGATGTGACCCGAATGGCGCTCAATGCCGTCGCGGACGCTATGGCGCAGCTCCAGCATCAGCGCGGGTCCTCTAACCGGTACACCGTCAAGAACCTCTATTGGACCGGGATCTCACTTGTCGGTCCTCTACCCGGCGAAACGGACGTGCGTGATGCGGATCGGAAAGACGCAGACGTGGCCGCAACGACGAGTTTGGCGGCTTCGGCAACCGGCACGAGCGCAAGCGGGACCGCCAACTCTCCTGCACCGGGCGGTCAAGGACCCGGACCGGGAGTCCGAGATGATGCAAAGACATTATCTGTCGCAGGGCAAGCTCCGACGCCGCAAGCGGCTGAGAAGACGGCGGCGATCTCCCGCGAGCCTGAACTGGAAAACAATTGCCGTCTTGCGGGCATGAGTCCGTGTACCGCAAGGACCTACGCAATCTTTGCGAAGGAGCTATTGGAAAAGGGACAACGCACGGGCGAAAGTCAATTGGACAAGGCCTTCCAGGCGGCGAACACGGCGGTCGGGCTGGCGCCCAACGATTCCTTCACACGGGAGGTCCGCGCGGAACTGCATGCCGCGAAGGGCGATTCCGATGCGGCCATAGCTGACCTCACCGTTGCGAGCGGCATCGCACTGTCCGATCCTCATCCGCTCAATGCGCGCGGTGTCGTGCTCGCCCGGCGCGGCAACTTCGCAGCCGCAATGTCCGACTTCGAAGCGGCGCTCGAGATTGAAGGCGGGGCGTATAAGTACGCGCACTACAATCGCGGCTACATCAACGAAAAGCTCGGTCATAACGACGAGGCCCTTCAGGCTTACGACGAAGCGGTTTCCTCCGACCCAGAATTTTTTGTTGCTCTGGCCGCCCGCGGAATTCTCAAGGAGAAGATGGGCAGGAGCGAGGATGCCCGCACGGACCTGGAGGCGGCAAAGAAACTTCGCAGCAACGTCCGCGATGTCATTGGCCTCAAGATGGCGAACCTCGTCGCAGACGCGCAACACGGCCCTCCTGGCCGCACATCCTTCTGCAATCTCGATGCGGCTGGCATCGAGGTAATCGGGCCTTTGCCCGAAAAGGAAGATATGCTTCAGGGAGAATTTTTTGCACGATCTTGCAAGACACCATCAGGCGCAAGCAGTGACAGTGCGGGGAGATCTGCGGAGCGTGAAGACGCGCACGCGGCGGCGCAGCCCGCCACGCAACCTCCAACAGCCGAAGCTACCAGTAGGCCGTCTGATGCTCAGCTGCAAACCGCGGACCGTACACCTTCCGATGATCGCAATGGGCGCATCTTGTCAGCCGACGAGGTTTTCAACCTGTTCAACGGCAACACGTCCGACGGAACAATGATCGCGGGCGGCATCTACCGGGAATACTATGCGCGTGGCGGGGATATCCGCATGAAGTCGCATTCGGGCGCGTGGTGGCTCAAGGAGAACCAATTCTGCACCAGCTATCAGGGAACGAAAACGAGCTGCTTTGATGTCCGGTCGCTTCAACACGGCAGCATCGTTTGGGAGCAGGAGGGAACGGTCTTGGGTTCCGGCCGTGTCATAAAAGGCAACCCTTACAAATTCTAGCCGGCGCGGGCGTTCGCGTTTCGAACATGACTCAGTCTCAAGCGCAGATGCTGCTGGACATGCTCCGCAGCGCATCGCCCGATGCAACGGGCCTCTGGCCGTCCGGCTGCACCATAGCCGTCAATGACGTCGACGATCCTGCGGCGTTTGCCGCGCTCGCTGTTCTGCTGGAGTCTGAATCCGACAGCGTGCGCGCGAATGCGGCTTGGGTGCTGGGGTATGCCGGCAATCCGGAAGCGCTCGAGACCCTGGAGCCCCTGCTGCGCGACAAAAGTCCAAACGTTCGCCTGCGGGCAGCCGAAGCAGTCGCCAAGTTCGGGGCCGTTGACGACATGATTCCGGCGCTCGCCGAACTCATTGCCGCCGACCCTAATCCGCTGACACGGCTGCTCGCGATTCACGCGCTTTATATCACGCGTGATCATCCCGATGCCGTTGCGGCGTTGCGCATGGCGTCAGACGACTCCGACACGGCCGTACGAGAAGCTGCATTGCGGATGATTGCGGGCCATACGCCCTGGAAATGATGATGCCGAAGGACGTCCTTTCGGCTAATAACGGACAATCCCGTTTGTGCTTTGCGCCCTAGATCGGAGGGCAAGCATCCTAATTGCCCCTTCTACGCCTTGAATAAACTCTCTATAATTGCGCACACCGTGGCTTCTATTGAAGAAGGTGGCGTATTCCATGCGGTACTCGATCATCCGCTTAATCGCGGCTTCGGCCGCGTGCTTTGCGTTGGCTCAAGGCGCGCAGGCATGCAACGGCGACCAAATTCTTTTTGAAGACAAATTCGAGTTCGCCGATCCCGGCTGGGGAACCACGGGCGACCAGTTCAAGATCGAGAACGGAAAGCTTTTGCTTCGAGCCCCGCAGAACGCGGGCACGTGGGTGGTGAACAAAGCGTTCGTATTCGATAGTGCGGACATCTGCTATACGATAACGCTTTCAGATACGAGTTCTGATCCGACAGCGTCGTATGGTGGTCTTGTTTTCTGGATGACGGATATTCAAACCTTCTTTTCTCTGGCAACGTCATCCAACGGCTTTTTCAAGGTATCGCGCAGAATATCAAATCAATGGGCTGCCGATCCCATCGGATGGACCAAGACAGACGCCTTGAAGCAGGGTCCAAACATGGCGAATAAGGTAAGGCTCCGTTTGGATGGGCAACTGATCACCGTGGAGATCAATGATCAGAAAGTCACTCAATTTCGAGCCCAGAAGCCGTCGCAGCCGACGCCCATTGGTTTTATGGGATTCTCTCCGGCTTCGTCTGCGGATGGGTGGACTTTCTCCGACCTCAAAGTGACCAACGTCGTCAAGGACGCGAAGTAAGAAGCAGCTTAGCAGCGATGCCGCCGTCCTCGCGGCGGAGGGCAGGCGTCATTACCGTTTTAATCGGGTGGAGCGTCGCGGATGGCCGAAATCCCCGCTCCAATCGCCAATCGAGCTGAACTGGTCCGAAATGAAATCGACAATGGCTCTGGTCTTGGCTGGGACCAGCTTGCCAGGGGGCATCACGACATAAACACCACCTTGTTCGCCCGCACTCCAACCGGGCAGGATTTCCGTAAGCAGGCCCTCTCTGGAAATTCGGCTAGCGTCGCGAGCCTCGTCCAAGACGTGCTGAAAGATCACGGCAATATCGACGTTCTGCACTACAACGCGGCTGCCTTGCACAAGGACACCGTGCTGTCTCAGCCGATCGAGACATTCAACACGGACCTTGCTGTCAACATCGGCGGTGCTTTGGCATCCATCCAGACGGTATTGCCGCCAATGACCAGGCAGGCCAACGGCAGCATCCTGCTAACCGGGGGAGGGTTCGGTTTTTGCCCGCCGCCGGATTTCCTCTCGCTCGGCATCGGCAAGGCCGGCATTCGCGCACTCGCCAACGGCCTCTTCGAAGACCTCAAGTCCAAGGGAGTTCACATCGCAACCGTCACCGTTTGCAAGTTCGTCGATCCCGGCTCCGAGGACGCCAAGGCGGTTGCCGAGCATTTCTGGACGCTTCACAGCCAGCCCAAGCTGGACTGGACGTGGGAAATCCAGCACAGCTAACTTGATGCGGCGTCTTCAGCCGTCTCACGCAAGGAATGTGTGCAGCCTGCTCTTTACCGGGTACCGATAGGTCCTTGGCATTCAGGCGCAGCCGGGACTCGAAACCCGGAAGTTTCCCGCCGGGTTTCGAGCTCGATCATAGTGTCCGCTCGTCAGTACTGCTTTTCACACCAGGAAGACGTGGCCGACTTGCATGACACGGGAAAGGCCTTCGCCATTTTTTCCGCCGCAGCCCATTCGTCCTCATCGACGCCGTTGTTCACGTCTGAGTCCATAGCCGTAAAGGTCGGCGCCGGGTCGAGCTTGAGTTTCGACACATTCGCCTCCCACTCCGTGCGGCTGATCCGGCCGTTGCCATCGGTGTCGAGGGATTTGAAATGGTCGGCCCAGCCGGCGGCGACAGCGGCCGTTCCCGAAAGCAGTAACACCGTAACGAAAGCGACCCATTTTTTGGTCATAGCGTCTTCTCCCTTATGACGGTTGTTCTATCGTCTGACGATGGCGACCCTTGCGCACAATGGTCGTGCCGCCGTTTTTTGGCAGCCTCGCAACGGACGCCTTCTCTCCAAGCTTAATCAATGGCAACCCTTGCAAATCCGCCCGGGAGATACTGGCAGGTGCACTGAGACTGCGGATCTCGCGGCCGCGATACGGATATCGGCGGCTGGACATGCACGCTTGCCACGTACTCTTTCCCTCTCCCCATCCTTAACGGGGAGAGGGTCAGGGTGAGGGGCGGCTCCAAAGAGAAAAGTGGCTTCATGCGCTGCCAACGGCGAGAGCGCGACAGCACGCGCTGAGGTGCAAGCGGCGCCGCGGGCCGCCCCCTCACCCGCCCCTTCGGGGCACCCTCTCCCCGCACGCGGGGAGAGGAAGACACCCTTGGATGACCCGATCACAAGGATTGCACCCTCTCCCCGCGCGCGAGAGCTTGCCTCTCGTCCTGACACGGCCCTTTGCGCGCAATCGGCATTGACCCGCTGCACGTGGCTGCCTAGAGCTTTTTGAACCCTGTCGCCGTTTGCCTAGCCACCGGAAAGCACCAGCATCGCATGAGCCCGCAAGCCCCCTTTCCGATTCTCATGATCGACGGGTTTTGGCCGTGGTTCATCGAGGCGGGCGTGCTCGGCTACCTGCTGGGATCCATTCCGTTCGGGCTGCTGCTGACGCGGGCGGCCGGACTTGGCGATGTGCGCGCGATCGGCTCGGGCAACATCGGCGCGACCAACGTGCTGCGCACAGGCTCCAAGAAGCTCGCCGCCGCGACGCTCCTGCTCGATGGCCTGAAGGGAACCGTCGCGGTGCTTCTGGCGCGCTACTTCTGGGGCGAGGCGCCTGCCGTGCTGGCCGGCCTTTCCGCATTTCTGGGCCACATCTATCCGGTGTGGCTGAGGTTCAGAGGCGGCAAGGGCGTAGCAACGTACATCGGCGTGCTGGCCGGGCTCCATTGGCCCACCGCACTCACCTTCTGCGCGATCTGGCTCGCGATCGCGTTCACGCTCAAGTACTCCTCGCTGTCCGCGCTCGTGGCAAGCTTGGCCGCACCGCTTGTTCTGTGGTGGACGGGCGAGACGGCGCTCGCGGCCGTTGCCAGCCTCATGACGGCGCTGCTGCTGTGGAAGCACCGCGCCAATATTGCCCGGCTGATGGCCGGCACGGAGCCGAAAATTGGCGCCAAGACGTGAGCCGCCGAACCTGTTCCGGCCCGCGCCGCTGCCGGTCGCCACATTGGGGCCGGACGAGCAGCTTGCGTGCCTGCGGCTGATCCGCTCCGACAATGTAGGCCCCGTCACCTTCCGCGAGTTGATCAACACCTACGGCGGCGCGGCCAAGGCGCTGGAAGTTTTGCCCGAAATCGCGCGGCGCGCGGGCCGCGGCAAGCCGATCCGCATCTGCCCTCTCCATCAGGCTGAGGCGGAGCTGGAAACGGCGCATGCGTGCGGGGCGCAGCCCATCTTCACCATCGAGCCCAATTACCCAGCGCGACTAGCCATGCTCGATGCGCCTCCGCCCCTTCTCTATGTGAAGGGACGAGCCATCCTTCTCAATGCGCCGAGCGTCGCCATCGTCGGCTCGCGCGAAAGTTCCGCAGCGGGCGTCAAACTCGCGCGGCATTTTGCAAAAGGCCTGGGAGACGCCGGCTACGTGGTCGTATCCGGGCTGGCGCGCGGGATCGACGGAGCGGCGCATGAGACGGCGCTGGCCAGCGGCACGGTTGCAGTCCTGGCTGGCGGTCTCGACATCGTCTATCCGCCCGAGCATCGCACGCTTCAGGACCGCATCGCCGTCGAGGGATGTCTGGTGAGCGAGCAGCGGCCTGGCTTCACCCCGCGCGGCAAGGACTTCCCCAAGCGAAACCGCATCATTTCCGGCATCGCCAGTGGCGTCATTATCGTCGAGGCGGCCGCGCGCTCGGGCACGCTCGTCACCGCACGTTATGCCGCCGAGCAGGGCCGCGAGGTGTTCGCAGTGCCGGGCCATCCCCTCGACCCGCGCGCGGAGGGCACCAACCGGCTGATCAAGAACGGCGCAACACTGGTCACCGAGGTGGGGGACGTCCTGTCGATCCTGGCGCCGCTGACAGGTCTGAGAGAAGCCCCGCCTGGCCCGGACCCGTTCCCACAGCCCGTCTTGCCACCCCCGCTGCCGCCGCCGGAGTTCGGCGATCAAGACCGCGACCGCGTGTGGCAAGCGCTCGGGCCCGCCCCCGTCGACGTAGGGGCCGTCATCGAGGCCACGGGCCTGCCCGTTCGCGTGGTGCAGATCGCGCTTATGGAACTGGAGCTTGCCGGCCGCCTTACGCGTCCGGGCCCGGGACTGGTGGCCGCGCTTCCCGATTGACGTTGGCCCAGCCGTCCGCTGAAATTCCCAGCCGCTTTATGGCGCTCTATAATTGGCGGGCTTGGCGCAGGGCTTCCGCATGGGACAGGGCGAGCAGGCCTGCCAGCGTGTCGCATCTGCAGGTGACGGCAATGGCCTGAAGCTCCAGCAGAAGGTCGGCCACATATTCCAGCCGATCCGCCTCCCGCACACGTTCGGGTTGCGGCAAGTTGGACTTTACGGGCTTGGATTCAGGCACATCAGAGGATATTGGCATTCTAAGGTTGTCCTGCCCGAACAGATCGCTCATTACGTGTAAACCTTAATTCATTCTATTAAAGGTTGCAATAACATTTCTGCCGCAACCCACAGGCGCGACGTGGGGTCGTTTGACAGTCCGGCGGGGATCACCCATCTTCCCGCGCCATGAATGCGAAAGGGCCTTGCAGCCTTAACCAAGAGACCCAAGCCCGGGCAGCTCGCCTCCCCCAGAAAGCGACAGATGAACGTCCTCATTGTTGAATCGCCTGCCAAGGCCAAGACAATCAATAAGTATCTTGGCCCGAGCTATAAGGTTCTCGCGTCCTACGGACACGTTCGCGACCTGCCCGCGAAAGACGGCTCGGTCGAGCCCGACAACGATTTTGCGATGCACTGGGACGTCGACGGCAAATCTCAGAAGATCGTGCGCGAGATCGCCGAAGCAGTCAAAAATGCCGACAAGCTGATCCTCGCCACCGACCCTGACCGCGAGGGCGAAGCGATCTCCTGGCACATCCTGGAAATTCTTACTCATAAGAAGGCCCTGAAAAAGGACCTCGACATCGAGCGCGTCGCTTTCAACGCCATCACCAAGCAGTCGATCCTGGCCGCGCTGAAGGAGCCGCGCAAGATCGATGCGCCGCTGGTGGATGCCTACCTCGCGCGCCGGGCGCTGGATTATCTGGTGGGATTTACCCTTTCGCCCGTGCTGTGGCGCAAACTGCCGGGCTCGCGCTCGGCGGGCCGCGTGCAGTCGGTTGCGCTGCGGCTCGTCTGCGATCGCGAAGCCGAGATCGAGGCGTTCAACACCGAAGAATACTGGACCATCGAAGCGCTGCTTTCGACGGCGAAGAGCGAGGACTTCCGCGCCCGCCTTACCACCATCGCCGGCACGGCGCTCAAGAAGCTCGACATCAAGGATGAGGCCAGCGCGTCCGCCATCAAGGCTGCCATCGAGAACCAGGTGTTCCGCGTCACAAGCGTGGAGAAGAAGGCCGCCAAGCGCAATCCTTATCCACCCTTCACCACCTCCACGCTGCAGATGGATGCCTCGCGCAAGCTCAATTTCTCGGCCAAGCAGACCATGCAGGTCGCCCAGAAGCTTTACGAAGGCATCGACCTGGGCGGCGAAGCGGTCGGCCTCATCACCTACATGCGAACCGATGGCGTGCAGATCGTCCCCGAAGCCGTCTCGCAGATCCGCGACGTGATCGCAGCCGAGTACGGCAAGAACTACACGCCCTTTGCGCGCGAGTACAAAACCAAGGCCAAGAACGCACAAGAGGCCCACGAGGCGATCCGGCCGACCGATCCGCGCCGCAAGCCTGAGCAAATCCGCCGCTATCTCGACAAGGATCAGTTCGCGCTTTACGACCTCATCTGGAAGCGTGCGATTGCATCACAGATGGCATCCGCCGATCTGGAACAGACCACGGCGGAGATCGCGGTCAAGGGCCGTGACGGCAAGGACTATGGCCTTCGCGCGAACGGCTCTGTCCTAATGTTCGATGGCTTCCTGAGGGTGTACGAGGAAGGCCGGGACGACAAATTCCGCTACGTGCAAAAGGGCAAGGACGATCCTGCCGAGGGCGAGGACGATGATAACCGCCGCCTGCCGCCGCTGTCAGCGGGCGACCAGGTCAAGGACAAGCAAATCGACGCCGATCAGCACTTCACGCAGCCGCCGCCGCGCTTCACCGAAGCGTCCCTGACTAAGCGCATGGAAGAGCTCGGGATCGGGCGTCCGTCCACCTACACCTCCATCATGGCCACCCTCGTCGACCGCGGCTACGTCAAGATCGAGAAGAAGCGTCTGATCCCGGAAGACAAGGGCCGTCTCGTCGTCGGCTTCCTGGAAAACTTCTTCATGCGCTACGTCGAGTACGACTTCACAGCCGGTCTGGAAGACAAGCTCGACCTCATCTCCAACGGCGATCTCGATTGGAAGGCCGTGTTGCGCGACTTCTGGAAGGACTTCACCGCCGCCATCGAGGACATCAAGGATCTGCGCGTCGGCGACGTGATGGAAGCGTTGAACGAGATGCTTGCGCCGCACATCTTCCCGCCCAAGGAGGATGGCTCTGATCCGCGCCTGTGCCCCAAGTGCGGCAGCGGCCGGTTGAGCCTGAAGCCGTCGCGCTTTGGACCGTTCATCGGGTGCGGCAACTATCCCGACTGCAATTACACGCGCCAGCTCACGCAGACGGACGGCGCGGATGCCGCGCTGGACGGCAAGGTGCTGGGTTATGACGACGACGGCGTCGCCGTCACGCTGCGCAACGGACGCTTCGGTCCCTACGTGCAATTGGGCGAGGCGGAAGGCGAGGAGAAGCCCAAGCGCGCGAGCCTGCCCAAGGGCGTGGACGCGGCGACGCTCGACTTCGAGCGCGCCATGCAGTTCCTGTCGCTGCCGCGTGAGGTCGGCATTCATCCCGAAACCGGCACGCCGGTCACCGCGGGGCTCGGCCGCTACGGGCCCTTCATTCTCCACGACGGCACGTATGCCAATCTGGAGTCCATGGAAGACGTTTTCACCATCGGCCTCAACCGCGCCGTCACGCTGCTTGCCGAAAAGCGCGCGGGCGGCGGCAAGAGCCGCTTCCAGCGCGCTGCGCCAACGGTCCTCAAGGATTTGGGTGAGCATCCTGTCGAGGGCGGCAAGATCCAGGTGCTTTCGGGCCGCTATGGGCCTTACGTGACCCATAACAAGGTCAACGCCACAGTGCCCAAGTCCAAGAAGCCGGAGGATCTGACGCAGCAAGAGGCCATCGAGCTCATCAACGAGCGCATCGCCAAGGGCGGCGGCAAAAAACCGGCGAAGAAGGCAAAGGCCGCCGCCAAGAAGGCACCCGCCAAAGCCGCCGGCGACGGCGACAAGCCCGCCAAGAAGGCCGCGGCGGCGCCTGCGAAGAGCCCAGCCAAAAAGACGCCCGCAAGGCCCGCCGCGCAGCCAGCGGCGGTGAAAAAGGTTGCTCCCAAGAAATCGGCCAAGGCCTGAAGCTTAAGACTTCCCAAGGAGACGCGGTGGCCCGCAAACCCAAAGATCCGCGCGCCCCCGCCGATGGTGGCCTGCCGAGCAGGGAGCAGATCCTGGAGTTTCTGAACTCCGCGCAGGCCAAGGCGGGCAAGCGTGAGATCGCGCGCGCCTTCAACGTCAAGGGCGGTGCGCGCATTGCGCTCAAGCGCGTGCTGGCCGAGATGGCGGAAGAAGGACTCCTTTCCGGCGACAAGAAAGACCTGCGCGAAACCGGCCGCTTGCCCCCGGTGACGCAAATTGAAATCACCGGGCGCGACCGCGATGGCGACCTGATCGGCAAGCCCGTGATCTGGGAGGAGGAAGGCCCGCGCCCCGTGGTGCGTCTTCTTATCGGTACGCGCGAGGGCGATGCCGAAATCGGTGCGGGGGATCGCGTGCTGGCCCGGCTCGCCAGATTGCCACGCGGCGGCGATGCCGACTACGAGGCGACGCCCATCAAGAAGCTGCCGCGCGAGAAGCGCCGTCTGCTCGGCATCTATCGCGAGGCCAAGCGCGGCGGTGGCACCGTCGAGCCCATCGACCGCAAGGAGCTGAAGAGCTGGTCCATCGCTCCGGGGGACGAGGGCGAGGCGGAGGACGGCGATCTGGTGCGCTTCGATCTGGTGCGCAAGGGCCGCTTTGCAACGCCGCGCGCGCAGGTCTTGGAGTGCCTCGGCAATCCCTCCGACCAACGCCAGATCTCGCTCATCGCAATCCACGCCCACGGCATCCCGGAGGACTTCCCCGAAAGCGTCATCACGCAAGCCGAGAACCTCGATCCGCCCACCATGGAGGGCCGTACAGATTTACGGAACGTGCCGCTTCTCACCATCGACCCGGTGGACGCGCGCGATCACGATGATGCCGTCTATGCAGAACCCGATTCCGATCCAAGGAACGAAGGCGGATGGATCGTCATCGTGGCTATTGCCGATGTCGCCCACTACATCCGGCCGCACACCAAGCTCGACCAGGAAGCGCAACTGCGCGGCAACTCCGTCTACTTTCCAGACCGCGTCGTACCGATGCTGCCGGAGAAGATTTCGAACGATCTGTGCTCGCTGCGTGAAGGCGAGGAGCGGCCCTGCCTCGCCGCCCGCATGGTGTTCGACAAATGGGGCGAGAAGAAAAACCACACGTTCCTGCGCGCCATGATGAAGTCGGCTGCCAAGCTCTCCTATCAGGAGGCGCAGGCCGCGATCGACGGGCGCGTGTCGGAGAAGTGCGCGCCTTTGATGGAAGGAGCGCTGAGGCCCCTGTGGGACGCCTATGGAGCGTTGGCCAAGGCGCGCGACAAGCGAGGTCCGCTCGACCTCGATCTGCCCGAGCGCAAGATCAAGCTCGACGCGCAAGGGCGGGTCGAGCAGGTCATTACGCCCGAGCGCCTCGATGCACACCGGCTCATTGAAGAAATGATGATCCAGGCGAACGTCGCTGCCGCCGAGACGCTGGAAGAAAAGAAGTCTCCGCTTGTCTACCGCGTGCACGACGCGCCGAGCCAGGAGAAGCTCAAGGGCTTGCGCGACTTCCTTGAAACCCTCGACATGAAGATCCCGCACGCGGGCGCCTTGAAGCCCGATGCCTTCAACAAGGTTCTTGCGCAGGCCAAGGATCTGCCGGTGCCCGACCTTATCAACGAGGTGATCCTGCGCTCGCAATCGCAGGCCGAGTATGCGCCCAAGAACATCGGCCACTTCGGACTGAATCTGGCGCGCTATGCGCACTTCACCTCGCCCATCCGCCGGTATGCCGACCTGCTCGTGCATCGTGCGCTGGTGCGCGCCTTGAAGCTTGGCGAAGGCGGGCTGACGGACGAGGAGATCCCGCGCCTCACCGCGATCGCCAAGCAGATTTCCGACACCGAGCGCCGCGCCATGGCGGCCGAGCGGGAGACCGCGGACCGCCTCATTGCGGCGCATCTTGCAGATCGCGTCGGCGCGACGTTCGCTGCGCGCATTGCCGGCGTGACGCGCTCCGGACTGTTTGTAAAACTGAAGGACACCGGCGCGGACGGTTACATCCCGATCTCGTCACTGGGCAACGACTACTATCACCATGTCGAGGCGGCGCACGCGCTGATCGGCGCGCGCTCGGGAGAGGGTTACCGGCTCGGCGATGAGGTCGAGGTGCGCCTGCTGGAGGTCATTCCCTCGGCGGGCGCCATGCGCTTTGAGATGCTCACGCCGGGCCAGCGCGGACACTTCACGAGCTTCAAATCCGGCGGCGGCAAACTCCCGCGCGCGCCTCGCGGGGGCAAACCCAAGGGTGGCGGCTTCCGCCGGAGGGGCCGGTAATCCCAGGGTGCCTTGCGGCAAAGTGGGAACCGATTTTCCGGCAAGCTTTCTTCCCATCTCGTTGGCGGCGCGGCTCCTCTTTCTTTTGGAGCCGCCCCTCACCCTGACCCTCTCCCCGTAAGAACGGAGAGAGGGAAAAGTGCGCGCGAGAACGCTCTCAGCCCGCTCGTTCGCTGCGCTTGGGCGGCAATCTCAGACCATCTTCCTCTCCCCGCGCGCGGGGAGAGGGTGCCCCGGAGGGCCGGGTGAGGGGCGGCCGCTCGACATCGAAGCGTGAAGCCGGCAAAACAAGGGCTCAGAGCCATTCCGCGATTGCATCAAAACCGGGACGGCTCTGGGGCTGCGGCTTCCCGGCTGCTTGCAAAGCGCGCGCTGGCGGTCCAATTTCTGATCCATGACAGTGATCAAGCACATCGGCGGCAAGGACAGCGACCATCCGGAGCGTGATGCCTGGACGGCGTTGAAGCGTGGCTGGCGACAGAAGTGTCCGGCATGCGGCAAGTGCGCTATGTACTGGCGCTATTTGAAGGTGAACGATGCTTGCCCGGCGTGCGGCGAGGAATTGCATCATCAGCGCGCCGATGATGCGCCCCCCTATTTCACGATGTTTATCACCGGGCACGTCGTCGTGGGCGGAATTCTTGCGATGGAGCAGTCCTTTGCACCGCCGACCTGGGTGCATCTGATCATATGGCTTCCGATTCTGGTGGTCATGAGCCTGTGGCTACTGCCGCGCATCAAGGGAGCGCTCATCGCCTATCAGTGGGCCAACAGGATGCACGGTTTCGGCACGTTGGAGGTCGAAGGCGCCGACATTCCTCCTGCCGAGCCCCGTCCCGCCGGCTCGGCTTGATACGCGGCTGGCTCATGTCATGACGAGCGAACGCGAGAACGCCAGCGCGCCCGCTCCTGCCGAGCTGCCCATTCGCGACGCCGCTTCGATCCTGTTGGTGGATCGCAGCACGCCTTCACCGCGGCTGCTGATGGGGTTGCGGCGTGCGGACAACGTGTTTCTTCCCAACAAGTGGGTTTTCCCCGGAGGACGCCTGGAGGCGGAGGATCGATGCATCGCAACCGCCTCCCCCTTGCATCCCGCTGACAAGGCTGCGCTGCTGTCTGCCCTTGCCGTGCCTGCGGACGCCGCCTTCGCCGGAGCACTGGCGCTGGCTGCCGTGCGCGAGCTGTTTGAGGAAACCGGTCATGCCATGGGCGTACGCGACGCTTGCGGGACGCCCCAGTTCGCAGCGGAAGACAGAGTCTGGCGTGCGTTCCACGCACTCGGCCTTCGCCCGGCTCTCGCTCCCTTGCGGTTTATCGCCCGCGCCATCACGCCACCGGGACGCTCCCGGCGCTACGACACCCGCTTTTTCATCGCCGAGCGGGCTAGCGTTATCGAGGGGGCGGCGGCGGGCGATGGTGAATTTACCGATCTGGGCTGGTTCACGTTCGAGGACGCACGCCGCCTCGACTTGCCGAACATCACGCGGCGCGTATTGGCGGACCTGGAGACAGTTCTTGCTCAGCCCGGTGCGCTAAGTCTTGGCCCGGTACCATATTATTATCAGGAGGGGGAAAGCTTCCGCCGGGATCTCATTGGCCGCGGCTTTGACCCGCGCTAAAGCTTGACAGCGCCCATTCCATGGCTATGGTGCGCAGCTTCCGAACATCCCAACCTTTCTGGATTTTCAAAGGCTCCTCGCCATGGCCAAGCCCGTAGTGCAAAAGATCAAGCTGCTGTCGACCGCCGGCACGGGCTTCTTCTATGTGACGAAGAAGAACCCCCGCACGTCGACTGAAAAGCTGGTGTTCAAGAAATACGATCCGGTCGTGCGCAAGCACGTCGAGTTCAAGGAAACGAAGATCAAATAGGATCTTCGCAGCAAGACGTTCTGAGAATTTTGGATTTGATTGGGCTCTGGTTGCCGGGAATGTGACCAGGGTCCGAAACTGTCTCGGCAGCGGGGTAATCGTTCCGAGTTCGCCTCGCGACCCTGGTCCTTCACCGAGTGAGTTTCAAAGAGGGCGTTGTCCCTCACTCAGCTAACCGATCAGTCTACTGCAACCTTTCGAGGAGGCCACTCTTCAGGTTGCCGCGGCTGATCAACCCTCAATCCAATCAGGCTATGCGGCGGACCCGAAAGGCGAGGGATCTCTCGTTTGAGAACGCAAACCCTTCCTCATTCATCAAACTGCGATTCAGCAGCGATCCCAGTTCGATAGGCAGTGTTCCTAATTTCGTGGTGGCATTCGTGGCAGACTCAAGGTCAATTTGCAACAACGCCTTTGACTGTTGTTACTGCGCAACGAATCAATGCGATGTGCGGCTTTTTTAAGCCCTGATCGCAATAAATCTCAACATGCTGATATGTTTAGTAATTATTCGCGTGCCTTAAGATGCTCGCAATGACGGGGACGGGCGGCGGACTTCCTTTTTCGCGCGCCGCATGGGCGTGAGCCGCCGCCGGCAGGTCTCTAGAGCCGTTCCGGTTTTTCATGGAATCGCGGAACGGCTCCAGGCTTTTGTTTTGTCGCGCGTCTTATCGGAAAAACCGGTTTCCGCTTTTCCTAAAAACACTCTAGGCGGCATCGGCCGCGACGCGATTACGGCCCCGCCGCTTGGCGGCATAGAGTGCGTTGTCGGCCCGCTTGTAGATCGTCTCGGGCGTGTCGTCGCCCCTTTCAAGGGTGGCGATACCGACACTCGCCGTCACACGGATCGTCCGGCCGGGTGCGATGGTGAAGTTCTCCGCGGCCACGTACGCCCGCAGGCGCTCGCCGACTTGATATGCGCGGGCAATATCCGTGTCCGGCATAATGATCACGAATTCCTCGCCGCCCAGGCGGCAGGCGAGATCCATGCCGCGTGTGTTGCGCTTCAGCCTGACGGCGAACTCGCGCAGCACGACGTCGCCGGAGTCATGGCCGTACGTGTCATTGACCTGCTTGAAATGATCTATGTCGGCAATCAGCATCGACAGCGCGCGACCGGTCCGCAGAGAGTCCGTCACCAGTGTCTTGAGGTGGCTCTCCATGTAGCGCCGATTATGCAGCCCCGTCAGGGCATCGGTGATTGACTGCTCGACGGTTTCCTCCAGACGATGGCGCAGGAAGTCCGAATGGCGCTTGCGCTTGATCTGCGTCTTGACGCGGGCCAGCAGCTCGTGCCGGTCGATCGGACGCATCAGGTAATCATTGACGCCCATGTCGAGGCCGCGAAGCAGACGCGCCTCGTCGCCCGGCTCGACCAGGATGATGATTGGCAAGTGGCGCGTCCGGTCGAGCGAACGTACCTGCGAGCAAAGCCTCAAGCCGTCTGCGTTCTGAAGCGACAGGCTGACAACAAGCAGATCAAAGTTGTGCTCGGTGAGCTTAACGAGCGCGCTCTGAGGATCGCGCTCGGCGAAAGCGTCGTTGGTCTTCGACAGCACCTCCAGCAGACGCGCGGCCGAGCGGGGATGATCGTCGACGACCAGAACGCGGCCTGACCGTCCCGAAAGAGCCTTAGCCAGCGCACCATCGTCGGGAATGCCCATCTGCTGCCCTGTCGAGGCACGCATGATCATTTCGTCGTTGAGCATCTTGAGGCGCGCGAGGTTCTTCACGCGGGTGACAAGCGCGATATCGTCGACCGGCTTGGTCAGAAAATCGTCGGCGCCACTCTCCAGCCCCTGCACCTTGTCGGCGGGCTGATCGAGCGCGGTCACCATGACCACCGGAATATGATGGGTCTTGGCGTTGGTCTTGATGCGGCGGCAAACCTCAAAACCATCCATGCCGGGCATCATCACGTCGAGCAGAACGACGTCCACGCGCTCGCGCGACAGGATATCGAGCGCCTCGCGGCCGCTGAACGCCGAGAGCACCTCGAAATACTCCGCCGCAAGCCGCGCTTCGAGCAGCTTCACGTTAGCCAGGATGTCATCGACGACGAGAACGCGCGCGGTCATCTTCTACTGTTACTTACTGTCTATTACCGGACGTTTGATTACGACTTGCCTTGCCCGGTGAAGCGTTTCACGGTTTCGAGGAACGCCATCACCGATATCGGTTTGGAGATGTAGGCTTCGCAGCCGCCCGAGCGAATCCGCTCTTCGTCGCCTTTCATGGCGAACGCGGTGACGGCAACGACTGGGATGTCGCGCAAATCGTCGTCCTCCTTGATCCACTTGGTCACCTCAAGCCCCGAGACCTCGGGAAGCTGGATGTCCATCAAGATCAAGTCCGGACGGTGCGTGCGGGCGAGCCCCAGTGCTTCCAGACCATTGCGGGTCTGGATCGTGCGGTAGCCGTGGGCAGCAAGAAGATCATGGAAGAGCTTCATGTTGAGCTCGTTGTCTTCCACGATAAGAACGGAACGTTGCGCGGTCCGGGGGTCCGTCCCCCGGCGCTCAACCGTGTTCCTCGTTTCCTGATAGGTCATGCGCTCAGACCAATTTGCCCCGGCCGGTACCATGTGCACCGATTCTCGCCTTATGATCTTTGCAGTTTGCATAAGAAGCCGTAACCAACGGTTAAAGCAGTTGCCGATAGGGCACGTGTTGGAGGCCGGAAGCTCATGAAACCTCGCAAAAGTCCACCTGCGAACAAGGAGGACGCGGATACGCTTGCGTTGCAGGGGCTCACTTTCATCGCGGCCGACCCGCAGAGGCTGGTACGGTTCCTCTCCTTGACCGGCCTTACCCCGCAGGATCTTAAGAAATGGGGCCAAGATCCTACGCTTGCCGTGGCGGTGCTGGAGTATCTGCTGGCCGACGAAAGCCTTCTGTTGGTCTTCACGGCCGAAAAGGGCATTCGTCCTGAAACCGTCGCGCCCGCACATGCGCTCCTGAGCGGCGGGCACGGCCGGGACTGGCACAGCGCATGACGGATCCAGGTGCGATCCGCACGAGCGGCGCGCGTGCCGGCATTGACCTGGGCGGCACGAAGATCGAGGGCGTTTTGCTCGGTCCGGATGGCCGCGAACGCGCCCGCCGGCGCATCGCCTCCCCGCAGGGCGACTATGGCAAGACCATCGAGGCCATAGCTCAACTGCTCGAGGCACTTGAACAGGCCGGGCAATGCACATCGACGCCTCTCGGGCTCGCGATCCCAGGCTCACTTTCGCGGCGCACCGGCCTTGTCCACAACGCCAACTCCACCTGGCTCAACGGACGCCCGCTCGATCGCGATCTGTCCCAGCGCTTGAACCGGAACGTCGCCATCGCCAATGACGCCAATTGCTTTGCCCTCTCGGAAGCGACCGATGGCGCGGGCCAAGGCAGCCAAAGCGTCTTCGGTGTCATTCTCGGTACCGGCTGCGGCGGCGCGCTGATCCACAAGGGTGGACTCATCGATGGACCGCTCGGCATCGCCGGCGAATGGGGGCACAATCCCCTGCCGTGGGCAGAGCCGGACGAATTTCCAGGGGCCGAATGCTGGTGCGGACGACGCGGCTGCATGGAGACGTGGGTTTCCGGCCCGGCACTGGCGGCTGATTTTGCGCGCCTGACGGGCACAGCATCGACCCCGGAGCAGATCGTGGCTACAGCCAGTGCGGGCGATCGACAGGCGCAGGCCGCCATCAAGCGTCATACCTCGCGGCTTGCGCGCGGCCTTGCCCACGTCGTCAACGTGTTCGACCCCGACGTGATCGTCCTGGGAGGAGGCCTCTCCAAACTCACGCACCTTTATGCCGAGCTTCCGGCGCTGATGTTTCCTTTCATCTTCGCCGATGCGCCAGCGGTGGATATTCGCCCGCCCAAATGGGGTGATGCGTCCGGCGTGCGCGGCGCTGCATGGCTAGCGGTTGCCTAGAGCGCTTACGATCTCATGGGCTCACTTCCTTCTCCCCCGGGAGAAGGTGCCCCGAAGGGGCGGATGAGGGGACTGCCGCAATCAGCGGCACGTGCCTAAGTCCCTCACCTGTCGCTTCGCGACATCCTCTCCCGTCTCGGGAGAGGAAAAGACTGGCCCTATAGGCTCGCAAGCGGCTGTAGCGCGCTCTAGCTTTTCAGCGCGGGCATTTGCTGGCGGGCAATAGATCGAGTTGCTTCAGCTCACCCTTGATCGCGAACTGGCCGTAGTCGATCGTGAGATCGTTGGTGATGCCGTTCTCGAAGTAGCTGAACGACAACTCATAGGCGGGTGGCGCGTCCTCTTTTTCCTTGCCGGTTTCGAAGTAGCTGATCGACATGGGCCATGCTGCCACGCCTGCCAGATCAGCGGGGATCTTGTGCGAAATGACGTCTGGAATGGTCGCGCGTTCAAGCTTCTTGCCGATGACGGCCGTCGTGACGTAGTAGCGCTCGCCCTTCTCGGATCCGTCGTAGATGTTGGCCGTCACGAGCGTCTTGCCGGCGCGTGCCGCCTCGATGAGAGCTGTGGCATGCTGCATCGGAAAGTAGATGTCTTTCGGCAGACTCACACGTTTCTTTGCGGGTCGAGCCAGATCGACACGCGTCTCCTCGCCTTGGGTGCCTTTCTCGCGGGCCGCGTCGCCCTGGCTTGCTTCCACGATGGCATCGTTCTGGTACTGCGTGGACGAGAATCGCAGGCGCTTGCCGTCCGCCTCCTCCCAGGAGGATGTACGCAAATCGTTGGTCGTCTCTGAACCTTCCTGGTTGGAGGAGCGCGTCACGAACCGCATATTTTGCGTGAAGCCCTCGCACTGCGACCCCGTCAACTCGTAGACCATCCGGCCCGTCATCTCCGAGACGCCCGAGCCCGACGTCGAACGCATCAGCGAAATGTCGTAGATCGCCCGATGCGGCACGAACGTGACCCCTGCATGGGCCGGAAACGCCGGTCCTGCGAGGGCCAGCACAAAAACGATCGACGTGCGAACCGTGTGGCGAAGGTGCTCAACCAAATCACGAACTCCTGGCAGTCTTTCCTGCACTCAGATGAGGGTTTCCGGGCCGACCTTAAGGTGCAACGGGGGCATTGCAAAGGGCCCACGACGCGCCTTAAAGGTGGAAGCCTGGATCCTCCCTAAACGTCAACCCCGGCCCAAAACCGGCGCCTAGACGGGAAGAAACCGCCCATGCCTCATGACGCCGAAGACCGCCTGCGGACCCTGGGCCTGACGCTGCCCGATGCACCAAGCCCGCTCGCCAACTACGTTCCGGCCATACTAAGCGGCGATCTGCTTTTCATTTCGGGCCAGATTTCCCGGCAGGCCAATGGCGCGGTCATTGCCGGCACGCTCGGGGAGGGTTTGACCGTAAGCGAAGGCCAGTCTGCCGCCAAGGCGTGTGCGCTCGCCATCCTCGCCCAGGCGAAAACCGCACTCGGCAGCCTGGAGAAGATCGAACAAGTCGTGAAGCTTACAGGCTTCGTCGCCAGCACGCCTGAATTTCGCGAGCAGCCCCAGGTCATCAACGGTGCGTCCGATCTGTTCGTTGCGGTACTGGGCGACAGGGGACGCCATACACGCGCCGCTGTCGGCGCGGCGAGCCTGCCCGCTGGCGCCGCCGTGGAGATCGAGGCCATCCTCAAGGTGCGCTCCTAGATGCTGGACCGTGATGCCTTCTTTCGCCCGATCGCCCACCGCGGGCTGCACAACGCCAAGAAGGGGATCATCGAAAACACGCGTCCTGCATTTGAAGGCGCCATCGCCAAGGGCTATGGGATCGAATGCGACGTGCGTCCCGCCGCCGGCGGACTGCCCATCGTCTTTCACGACGAGACGGTCAACCGCCTCGTGGCCGGCAAGGGCCATGTCCGCAATCTCGAGGTGCGGGATCTGAAGACGCTGACCTATAAGAACGGGCGAGAGCGCATCCTCACATTCTCCGACCTGCTCGATCTGGTCGCTGGAAAGGTGCCGCTGCTCGTCGAGATCAAGAGCGAATGGGACCCACCCGATCGATCCTTCCTTTCGCGCGTGGCCAAGCTCGCGCAGGGTTACAAGGGGCCGATTGCGCTGATGTCCTTCGACCCTGATGTGATGGCGGTCGTGCGCGAGCTTGCACCCAAGGTGCCGCGCGGGATCGTCTCGGGCAGTTACTCAGGTCATGGCTGGTGGGGCAAGAAGCTATCCAAGGCGCGCGCGCAGGACTTGCGTGACCTGCTTTTGTCGGCGCCGGCCGATCCGCAGTTTTACGCCTATCAGGTTGGCGCCCTGCCGACGCCCGTAACGCGCTATGTGCGCGAGGTGTGCGGCCGCGCCCTGTTCACCTGGACCGTCCGCACGGCCAAGGATCGCGCGCGCGCCGCCCGCTGGGCGGATGCTGCGATCTTCGAGGGATATGAGCCCTGAAACTCCCGGTTGCAGCCCGCTACCGTGATCGAACGGCTCCGCGTGCGCGTATTTCTGCTAGAGTATCGCATCGGGCAGCAATGCGGAAAAAAACGCAGGCGCTGCCAGTTTGACGAAGGTGCCTGAGTTGCCCGAACCCAAAGGCGTGGAAGTAAAAGTCGTTCCGGCTCTCGCCGCTATCGAGGCTGCTGCATGGGATGACGTGGCCAATCCCGATCTCGCCCATTACAATCCGTTTGTGTCGCACGCCTTCTTGTCCGCACTGGAGAAAGCAAAGTGCGTCGGCCAGGGTACGGGATGGACACCGCGCCATCTCATCGTGGAAAGCGAAGACGGCCGCATAGAAGCCGCCGCACCGTGCTATGCGAAGACCCACAGCCAAGGCGAATACGTCTTCGATCATGCATGGGCCGACGCCTATCTGCAGGCTGGCGGCCGCTACTATCCCAAGCTGCAGATCGCCGTGCCCTTCACGCCCGTTCCCGGTCCCCGTCTGCTCGTGCGCCCCGGCGCCGAGGCTGCGGCCAACGAGCAGGTACTCGCGGCAGCCGCCATTGAACTTGCAAGCCAAGCCGGGCTTTCGTCGGTCCACCTGACCTTCATCGACGGAGCGCTGCAGGACGGTCTTGGCGCGCTCGGCTTTCTGAAGCGCTCAGGCCAGCAGTTTCATTGGACAAACCAAGGCTACGCGACATTCGACGATTTCCTGGCGACGTTCGCCTCGCGCAAACGCAAGACCGTGCGCAAGGAGCGCGAGCAGGCCGTAAGCGCTGGAATCGAGATCGAACACATCCAGGGCCGCGACATCACCGAAGCTCATTGGGATGCGTTCTTCAGGTTCTACATGGATACGGGCAACCGCAAATGGGGCCGGCCGTACCTCAACCGCACCTTCTTCTTGCTCCTGGGCGAGACCATGCCCCGGCACTGCCTGCTGGTGATGGCCAAGCGCGCGGGCCGCTATATCGCGGGCGCTCTCAACGTGATCGGTGGCGATTGCCTGTTCGGACGCTACTGGGGCGCTATCGAGCATCACCCGTTCCTGCACTTCGAGGTTTGCTATTATCAGGCCATCGCGTACGCCATCGCGCACGGATTGGCGCGCGTCGAGGCGGGCGCCCAGGGCGAGCACAAGCTCGCGCGGGGCTATATGCCGGTCGAGACGTACTCGGCGCATTGGATCGCCGATCCCCATCTGCGCCGGGCCATCGCGCGCTATCTGGAACGCGAGCGCGAAGCGGTGAGGGAAGCCAACGAGGATTTGGCCGAACTCGGCCCCTACCGCAAAGCCTGATCCCAAAAAGTCCGCCCCCGCTTTACGCGCTAAGCGTCATCGGCTTTAAGGGACGAACAATGAAGGCAAGGGAGATCGCCCCATGACGACCTACGACCCCGACAACATCTTCGCCAAGATCCTGCGTGGCGACATTCCCTGCCACAAGGTCTACGAGGACGACGCCGCGCTCGTGTTCATGGATGTGATGCCGCAATCCCCGGGTCACACGCTGGTGGTCCCCAAGGCACCGTCGCGCAACCTTTTAGATGCCGATCCTGCGGTGCTCGCCAAAATGGTTCCGCTGGTTCAGAAAATCGCCATCGCCGCCAAGGCTGCTTTCAACGCCGACGGCATCACCTTGTGGCAGTTCAACGAGCCGGCCGGCGGACAGACGGTCTTTCATCTGCATTACCATGTCATTCCGCGCTATGAGGGGCAGCCTCTGCGCGCGCATGCCGGCAAAATGGAAGATGCAGAAGTGCTCAAAGCCAACGCGGCGAAACTGAAAGCGGCATTGGGGTGACCGGCAGCCGTCTAGCGCCGTTCCGGTTCTGGGTAACGTGAGGCCCGCGCAACGCAAAACGGAGTGGTCGGGGAGACCACTCCGTTCCAGGCTCACGCCTTTTTTGACAGAATGAGGAAGGACGACTTGCCCATTCTGTTCGTCGCCGACGCTCTGGGGGGAAGAGCGGATAACAGCGCGACGAGATACATGGGCTGCATTCAGCGATGGATTGAAGGTGTCGTGATTTGCGCGGTGTGGCAAGAGCAATCGTCAATGGTTGCATCAGCTATTCACCTATCCCCACGCGTAGCGATAGGCGCACGACCTTGAGGTGGTAGCGCTGGAAAAGGGCGCGTTCCCCCGCGCGGGGAGGAGGAAAGATTTGCCTCCTCTTGCAGACACGGCGTCGACAAAAGCCCGCTCCCTATAAGACAAGAAACGCCGGACATTGCTGTCCGGCGTTTCGATTGTCTGCGTCATGGAAAGAAGACCTCAGTCGTCCTTCTTCTTCCTGGGCACTGTTGGAACCGCGCCCGACTTTGCCGGCTTGTCGCCTTTGTCCTTGGGGCCGGGAAGCGCCTTCTTTGCTGTGGCGTCAACGAGCACCGGCTGAGGACCATCGTCCTCGTCGTCCTCGCTCTTGGCCTTCTTGGAGGGATCGCCCGGAATGAAATCAAAGGTGAGCGTCCGGTCCTCACCCTTGCCGGCGACGAGAACCTTCACGGTGCCGCCATGCTCAAGTTTGCCAAACAGCAACTCTTCCGCCAGCGGCTTCTTGATGTGCTCCTGAATGACGCGCGCCAGAGGCCGTGCGCCGAACTTCTCGTCGTAACCCTTTTCGGCCAGCCACCTGACGGCCTCGTCCGACAACTCGATCGAGACGCCACGGTCGGCAAGTTGCGCTTCGAGCTGGAAGACGAACTTCTCGACCACCTTGGCGATGATCTCGGGCGGCAGGCCGGAAAAGGCCACCACCGCGTCGAGACGGTTGCGGAACTCCGGCGTGAACATACGGTTCACAGCCTCAGAATCCTCACCCTCGCGCTTGGAGCGGTTGAAGCCCATGGGGGGCTTGGCCATGTCGGACGCGCCCGCATTCGTCGTCATGATCAGCACGACATTGCGGAAGTCGACCGACTTGCCATTATGGTCCGTCAGCTTGCCATGATCCATGACCTGCAACAGGATGTTGAACAGATCCGGATGAGCCTTCTCGATTTCATCGAGCAACAGAACCGAGTGCGGGTGCTGATCGACGCCATCGGTCAACAGACCGCCCTGGTCGAAACCGACATAGCCCGGGGGAGCGCCGATGAGCCGCGAGACCGTGTGCTTTTCCATGTACTCGGACATGTCGAAACGCAACAGTTCCACGCCCATCAGGTTCGCGAGCTGCTTGGCAACTTCCGTCTTGCCGACACCCGTGGGGCCGGAGAACAGATAGCAGCCGATCGGCTTCTCAGGCTCGCGTAACCCCGCGCGCGCCAGCTTGATGGCGCTGGTCAGCGCATCGATCGCCTTGTCCTGGCCGAACACCAGGCGCTTCAAATCGCGCTCCAGGTTGGCCAGCACCTCCGCGTCACTCTTCGTCACCGTCTTGGGCGGGATTCGCGCCATGGTCGCGACCGTCGCCTCGATCTCCTTCACGGTGATCTTCCTCTTGCGCTTGCCTTCCGGAACAAGCATCTGCGAGGCGCCCGTTTCGTCGATGACATCAATCGCCTTGTCGGGCAGCTTGCGGTCGTGGATGTACTTCGCCGAGAGTTCGACTGCGGCCTTGATCGCCTCGTTGGTGTACTTGATGCGATGATAGTCCTCGAAGACGCTCTTCAGGCCCTTGAGGATCTCGATCGTATCCTCAACGGTCGGCTCCTTGACGTCGATCTTCTGAAAACGCCGAACCAGAGCGCGATCCTTCTCGAAGTGCTGGCGGTATTCCTTGTAGGTGGTCGAACCGATGCACTTCAACGTTCCCGACTGGAGCGCGGGCTTCAGAAGGTTGGAGGCGTCCATCGCGCCACCCGACGTGGCGCCCGCACCGATCACGGTGTGGATTTCGTCGATGAAGAGAATCGCGCCGTCGTAGGCCTCGATCTCCTTCATGACGGCCTTGAGGCGCTCTTCGAAATCGCCGCGATAGCGCGTGCCCGCCAGCAGAGCACCCATGTCGAGCGCAAAGATGGTTGACTCTTTCAGCACGTCGGGCACTTCACCCTTGATGATCTTGCGCGCCAAGCCTTCCGCGATCGCGGTCTTGCCGACACCGGGATCGCCGACGAAGAGCGGATTGTTCTTCTGGCGGCGGCACAGCACCTGAATCGTGCGCAGCACCTCCTGCTCGCGCCCGATGAGCGGGTCGATCTTGCCCTCACGCGCCTTCTTGTTGAGATTGACGCAGTAAGCCGTCAGCGCATCGCCGGGCTTCTTCTCCTCGCCATCACTGGCGGCCTCTTCATCCGCGCCACGCACCTGACGTGCCTCCGACATACCGGGGCGCTTGGCGATGCCGTGCGCTATGTACTGCACGGCGTCGAAGCGCGTCATGTCCTGCTCGTGCAGGAAGTAAGCCGCATGGCTCTCACGTTCCGAGAAAATACCGACGAGCACGTTCGCGCCCGTCACTTCCTCCCGGCCCGAAGTCTGTACATGGACGATGGCCCGCTGCACCACGCGCTGGAAAGAGTTGGTCGGCTGCGCGTCGCGCGCGACTTTGGAGACGATAGGTGCCAACTCGTTGTCGAGGTACTCCACCAGACGATTGCGCAATTGGTCGATGTCGACGTTGCTCGCCCTCAGCACAGCCGCCGCATCGCGATCATCGACGAGCGCGAGCAACAAATGCTCGAGCGTCGCAAACTCGTGGCGGCGCACGTTTGCGTATTCGAGTGCGCGGTGGAGAGTAGCTTCCAGGTTTTTCGAAAGAGACGTCAAAGTTGTCCTACTCTTTCTCCATGGTGCATTGTAAAGGATGGCCATGTTGGCGTGAAAAATCCATGACCAATGTCACCTTGGTTTCAGCGACTTCAAACGTGTATACCCCGCAAATCCCGACGCCTTTGTGGTGGACGTGCAGCATGATGCGGGTTGCCTCCTCCTGGCCCTTGCCGAAAAAGCGCTGCAGCACGAGTACGACGAACTCCATAGGCGTGTAATCGTCGTTCAGCAGAAGAACTTTATAGAGGCTCGGCTTCTTGGTCTTGGGCCGCGTCTTCGTAACAATGCCCGTGCGCCCTTCGTCACCGTTGCCACCGTTGCCGCCACCATCGCGGCGCGCAGGCTCCTTGGCTGCCCGGGCAGGCATAGGTTGGGTCACGGCAATGGTTTCTTTACGTGGTGTCATTCCTGGTCGATCGTCGCCTTACGCGGGTAGAGAAAGCGTTAACACAGTCTCCAGTTCCATTCGAAGATCCGCGGTGTTGATATCCTACAGTATCCTAGCATTCCATCCGGCGCCGTCGCCTATGCGCGCGGCGACGCACTTGTTTTGATCATAACGCATATTGCCAGGAGTTCGGCGTGGCCGGGAACGAAATCCTCGGGGATGTTGCCGCCCTCACCCAGTGGGCCGGCATCCAGCTATATAGGAAGGCTTGCGGCGCAAAAAATAGGCAAGCCTGCCACAGCCGGGCCATCGCGCAAGATAAAGACAAATTCTCTCCCGATTGACCCAGACGCACGGGGATTAGGCGCGCCAGATCAAACGCAAGAATCATACCCGCCGGGAAATGGATGCAAAGGACGGATTAAGCCTTGCCCGCTGCTGCGGCCCTCTTACCGGGCTCACCCGCCCCGCACCCCCAACCTCTATTGGCGGCGTGAAGAAGACTCCACGGCTTCGTCAAAGGGCTTGATCGCTTGTTTTGCGAGGCCCGTGTACATGCCGCCCAGCGTACTCAGTTCCTGAAGATAGTGCTGATAGGCGCGCCGCGCGTAATTCGACTGAATCTCAAAAGCCTGCTCCAGGCTCTTGGCGCCAAGCAACTTCTGGACCGCCTCGGCCCCGTCCTCGAAGGACCGCTTGGAATATGCGCCCATTTCGATCGCGATGGCCTGCCAGTTACGGCCCACCTCGTCCCACATGCGTATGGCGCTATTCAGGTTGCCCTGGCTGATCTTCTGAACGTCCTGGAAGGCGTTGATCATCACCTTTACCCCTGGTTTGATCTATCCCGTGCCCCGCTTGCGTCTTGCAGCCCCGGGCCTAAGCATTGCGCGTCTTAACCATAGATGCAATCGCCTCACATTGCGACGCACCCAAACGGGCATTTAACCATGCTGCTTAACGTTAAATCAGCCGCAACCGTTTAGGCTCCGATCTTGAGAGTGCACAGCCTGACGCGTCGCTTGCGCGCCAAAAAAGTGCCCCAAAACAATGATTACCTTCCCCTCAAGGGGTGGGCACACCAGGGTTGCGGAGGATGGAACGCCGCATACCCTTAGGGAATAATAAGGCCCTCGCACCGGCACAATTTTTGATGCCGCAAGCGAGCGGAAAGAGGGATAGTTGGCGTCTTGTTGCGTTTTTTCGCTCAGTTTGCGGTTGCGTTTGTCGGTTTTGCTGCCCTCCTGCAGTCCGCCGCGCCCGCCCACGCCCGGCCGGCCCGCCACGCCGCAATGATCCTCGATGCGAACACGGGCGCCGTCCTGCATAACGACAACGCAGACGAACGTCGCCATCCTGCCTCGCTAACCAAAATGATGACGCTCTACCTCACGTTCGAGATCATCGAGCAAGGGCGGATGTCGATGTCATCCAAGGTCACGATCAGCCAGGAGGCGGCCTCCGTCGCGCCCTCCAAGCTCGATCTTGACCCAGGTGAGGAAATCACCGTTCGGGAGGCCATTTTCGCGCTCATCACCAAATCCGCTAACGACGTCGCGGTGGCGCTCGCCGAGAAGATCGGCGGATCGGAGCGCAATTTCGTCCGCCTGATGAATGCGAAGGCCCGGGAACTCGGCATGACGCGCACGAACTTCGAGAACGCATCGGGTCTTCCCGACGGCGATCAGGTGACAAGCGCCCGCGACATGATCACGCTCGGCTTGCACCTGCAGGACGACTACCCGCAATATTACGGAATGTTCGCCACGCGCTCGTTCAGCTTCCGCGGCCGCTCGTACCGAAATCACAACACCTTGATGAACAACTTCGGCGGGATCGACGGCATCAAGACCGGCTACACGCGCGATTCAGGCTTCAACCTTGTCACCTCCGTCCGTCGCAACGGCCGCCACCTCGTGGGCGCCGTCTTCGGCGGCGGGAGCGCTGCAGCCCGCAACGGCGAAATGCGCGTTCTGCTGACGCGCGCCTTCAACCGCGCATCGCGCGTGAAGACGCGCAAGCCCGCCCCGCCGCTCGTTGCTCAGCTGAAGGCCCCGCCCAAGCGCGCCGAGCGCCCGGTCCCGCCAAAACCCACAGTCCTTGCCCAGGCCACGCCCAAACCCGATAGACCGGCCCCTCAGCCAAAGGCGATTGCGCAACAAACGCCGGCAGCGGGAACTGAGCAGGTGCCCGATGTCATCAAGCCTGCCGTTGGAGCACAAATCGCCATTGAGCGCGGCGAGCCTCCCTCCGCGCCCGACATCCCCGCTCAATCTGAAGTGGCCCTCACCGAGACCCCACCAGAGAGCGCACCGCCGCCGGTTCAAGTCGTCAGCAAGGTCCGGCGCATCATGGTGGCACCGCGCCGCGCCGCAAAAGCGACGCAACCCAACCCGAGCCAGACAACGGACATGGAGGCCAGCGATCAAGACGACGAGCGCGCTAACAGCACCGGCGTCAAGACCGCGAACGCTCCTGTGACCGCTGCGCAAACCGACGCGCCGGCGCCGCCTGTTTTTGCATCAACGAGCTTCAGCGACGCTCCGAACGTGACCGAAACCATCGTGCCCAAGACGACGCCCGGACACCTGGCTTTGGCCTCCGCGATCGACTCGCGTGCGTCCCTCGGTGCCAGCGACGTGCCACCGGCGGTTGAACAGGCCGAGGCGACGCGCAATGATGCGCAGGCGCCGCAAGTGGCCGCACTGCAAACGCCGTCGAATCCACCATCCCTGGCCCATGCTCCGGCACCGGCGGAGACGCGCATGCCGCCCAAGGTGATGACAGCAAGCTTCACCCCGCCCTCCTCTGCACCTTCCACGCCGGAGCGTAAGGTGGAGCCGCCGCGTCCCCGCGCCGCCGCTCCGATTCAACGCGGGATGAGACCCTCGACGCTTCAGGCCCAAGCCGACGCTATTTCGGATGGGCGGCCCGCGCGCATGGCGACCGCGGATCCAGGCAATGGGCGCTTTGAAATCCAGATCGGCGCCTATGCGTCGATGAACGACGCACAGCGCGCCCTCGGCGCCGTACAAGCCCGCGCGGGCGGCGTGGTGGCGAGCTATGCCTCGGTCACACAGCCTGTCGACAAGGGCGGGCGCACGATCTATCGCGCACGGTTCCGCGGCTTCGACGCAAACTCTGCCGCCAACACGTGCGTGGCGCTGCGCAAGCAGTCATTCGACTGCTTCGTGATGACGGCCTATTGAGCGTCTTTCCGCGCTTGTCCCGGTGCAACGCGCCGGCCGCTCACTTTTCCTGTATCGACTTAAGATAGCCCACCAACTGATTGATCAGAATACGCGCCCGCTTGTCGACGTCGGAGGCCTTATCGTCGGGATCGGCCGAAACGCGATAGCGTGCGCCCCACGCCGGCATCTCGCGCATCCCGTGCGCGGCAATTGCCGCTCGGCCGTCGATCATCTCCATGATGCGCTTCTCGGGAAAGACGCCGCCATTGGACTTGGCAATCTTGGTGAGATCGGCCGGCCGTTTGGAGAGGCGCGGTGCCATCGGTCCATCGCCATGGCCATCGGGCCCATGGCAGTCCGTGCATGAAATCTCATACTCGGTGAGCGCGCGGTCATCGCCGTCGACATCGTCCTGCGCCAAAGCGGCCTGAGGCACGAACGCCAACCACGCCGCACACATGCAACCTGTCATTTTCCTGATGCGCTTGACCAGTCCCATAGCCGCGAACTCCTCCAGCGCCAAGCAGGCGTGCGTTGATCTGCCCCCAAGCCAAGCACCCGGAGTGACGACGGCGATTTATCAACCCGGTGAAGGGCAGCATCCACTCCTGACGGTCAGTCGCCGCTCGACAGCAGCATATAGTTTCCGCCTGTCGCCGTGATGTCCGTGGAGCGGGTGCGCTCTGTGGCGAACCGCAACAGGTAGTTGGGTCCACCCGCCTTGGGTCCGGTGCCCGACAGCCCCTCCCCGCCGAACGGCTGCACGCCGACGACCGCACCGATCTGGTTGCGGTTGACGTAGATGTTGCCGACGCGGGCGTGCTCGGTGACGTAGTCCGCCACGCTTTCGATGCGCGAATGCAGCCCCAGCGTCAGCCCATATCCAGTGGCATTCAGGGCGGCGATCACCTTGTCGAGATGCCCGCGCTCAAAACGGATGAGATGCAAAACAGGACCGAATACTTCCTTCTCCAGCCGTGATAGACGGTCGAGTTCATAAAGCGCGGGCGTCACATACGTACCCGCGCGGCAGGCCTCCGGAATCGGGAGGTCGATGATTTCGCGGCCTTCGCGCTCCATGCGCACCTTGTGGCCTTCGAGGGCGTCCTGGGCCGCTTCATCAATCACGGGGCCGATGTCGGTCGCGTAGTCGAGCGGATCGCCGACGTCGAGCGCCTCGATGGCGCCAGCCAGCATAGCCTTGATGCGCGGGGCGGCATCGTCCTGCACGAACAGGATACGGGCCGCCGAGCAGCGCTGCCCGGCACTGTCGAAGGCGGAGCGCACCGCATCGCGCGTGACCTGCTCTGCGAGCGCCGAGCTGTCCGCGATCATGGCATTCATCCCGCCCGTCTCAGCGATGAACGGGACGATAGGGCCCTGGCGGCCGACCAGCGTGCGCTGGATCGCCCAGGCCGTTTCGTTTGATCCCGTGAAGACCACGCCTGCAACGCGCGTATCTTTTACCAGCGCTTCGCCCAGCTTACCCGCACCGGTCACAAGGTGCAGCACATCCTTGGGAATGCCCGCCTCCTGCAACAGGCGGACGGCAAGGAACGCGGTAACCGGGGTCTGCTCGGCCGGTTTCGCCACAACCGCATTGCCGGCAGCCAGCGCCGCCGCTATCTGGCCGGTGAAGATCGCGAGGGGAAAGTTCCAGGGCGAAATGCAGGCGAACACGCCGCGCGCACGCAGATAGAGAATGTTCTCTTCGCCCGTTGGTCCCTTGAGCGCAACCGGCTCGGCGAAAAGGCGGCGCGCCTGGACGGCATAGTAGCGCAGATAGTCGACGGCCTCCCGCAGTTCCGCTTGCGCCGCCTCCAGCGTCTTGCCCGCCTCACGCACCAGGGCGGCCAGCAACGTAGCGCGCTCGCGTTCATAAAGGTCGGCTGCCAATTCCAGGATGCGCGCGCGCTCGTGGGCCGGTGTCGTGTCCCAGCGCTGCGCCGCCCGCGAGGCGCCGGCAAGCGCCTCTTCCAGTTGCCCCGGCGTGGCAAGACGCACCGTACCGGCGCGTTCGCGCTTATCGTGCGGTGAAAGCATGAGCTGCGCCGCTTCACCGCCGGTGGTGGCCGAGCCATTCACGATCGGACCGGCCGAGAACGGCGTCTTGAGGATGCGGGCCATATCTTCGAGCAAAGGTCCGCGGACTTTGGGTTCGGTGAGGGCCAGTCCAGCGCTCGCTTTGCGCTCGGGCAGGAAAATCTCACGCGGCCGTGGCATCAAGACATGGGGCTTGCCCGAGCTGCGTTCGCGCTCGGCAGCTTCCACGGGGTCGGCAACAATGTCCGAAACCGGCGTCTCGTCATCCGCCAGCCGGTTGACGAAGGAGGTATTGGCGCCATTTTCCAGCAGCCGGCGCACCAGATAGCCCAACAAATCCTCATGCCCGCCGACCGGCGCGTAGATTCGACATGCCGGGGCGCTGCGTTCATCCGACATGAGCGCCTCATAGAGCGCTTCGCCCATGCCATGCAGGCGCTGGAACTCGAAGTCGGACGTTCCAGCCGCCACGCGCGCCGACGCGATGGCATGGGCATTGTGGGTCGCAAACTGCGGATAGAAGGCTTGCGGATCGGCCAGCAGATAGCGCATTGCCGCGAGATACGACACGTCCGTGTACATCTTGCGCGAGAACACAGGATAGTCGGCAAGACCGCGCTCCTGCGCCCATTTGATTTCGCTGTCCCAGTACGCGCCCTTGACGAGGCGAACCGGAATGCGCCGGCCCGTCTCGCTCGCCAGCCGGCGCAGCCAGCGCAGCAGCGGAATGGCGCGCTTGCCGTAGGCTTGCACGGCCAAGCCCAGCCCGTGCCAGCCATCAAGCTGAGGATCGAGGAAGATGTCGCCGAAAGCGTGCGCGGTGAGATCCAGACGATCCTGTTCCTCCGCGTCGATGGTGAGACCGATGCCTTTGGCGCGGGCGGCGCGCACCAGTGTAAGCAGACGCGGATTGAGCTCGCGCGCCAGCCTTGCCTCCTTGCCCGGCTCGAAGCGCGCGTGGAGCGCCGACAGCTTGATGGAGATGGAGGGTCGCGCGAAGATCGCATCACGGCTCGTGCCCGTCATCGCACCCGCCGCTTGGCCAACGGCGTCGATGGCTTCCATGTAGCGCTGGAAATAGCGCTCCGCGTCACGCTCCGTGCGCGCCGCCTCGCCCAGCATGTCGAAGGAGAAGCGCCAGCCCCTGGCTTCCAGCGGCTTGGCGCGCAACAGCGCGCTTTGAATGGTGGTGCCGAGCACGAACTGATCGCCCAGCAGCTTGACCGCCTGGCGCACGGCCTGACGGATCACCGGTTCGCCGGAACGCGCGACAAGCCGCTTGATCGACTGGATCGGATTGGCGCCCTGGGCCTCACGCAACTTCATGATGCGCCCGGTGAGCATCAAGCCCCAGGTCGAAGCGTTGACGAACAGGCTGTCGGATGCGCCAAGGTGCTTCTCCCAAGCCCCGCCTGAAATCTTGTCGGCAATGAAGTCGTCCGCCGTCTCGGCATCGGGAATGCGCAGGAGTGCTTCCGCGAGGCACATGAGGATGACGCCCTCTTCGCTCGCCAGGCCGTACTCGTGCATGAAGGCGTCGATGCTGGCGTGGCTGGCGGTGTTGGCGCGGGTCGCGTGGACCAGATGGCGGGCGATCTCGCCCGCGCGCCGGCGCTCATCCTGCGTGAACACGGCCCGCTCGATCAGCGCGCCGACGAGGCGATGCTCTTCCATCAAATGATGCGCGGCAATCTCGTCGCGAGCGGGCAAGTCCCGGTCACGGTTCGTCGATTCGCGCTTTACGGCCGCAACCATGCCAGCTCCTGGGTCAGAAACGCCGCTCAAACGCGGCGCGCAAGACTGCCAATGCGAGAACGCACGATTCGAATATTGGCGCAAACTTAGCAGATTGAAGGGCCATGCGCAGGACAGAGCGAACCGCATCGCCCGTTCCGGCGCTCTCGTGCCCTCGGCCATGCCGAGCCGTGCGAGCTCCCGTCATTGAGGCTTGTCCCCGCTTCTCCCTCTTGACGAGACGCGGGCGGATTGCCCACTTGTCCGGCTCGTAGGGTCCCTGGCCGAAGGATGGATGCGGTGGGCGGAAAAACCAAAATCGCGCGTACTGTGAAGGATCTGCGCAAGTTTGTGGGCAAATGGCGCAAGGACGGCGCAAGCATCGCCCTGGTGCCGACGATGGGGGCACTCCACCCGGGCCACTTATCCCTCGTCAAGCTGGCCGCCAAGAAGGCCGACCGGGTTGTCGTCTCCATCTTCGTCAATCCGACTCAGTTTGCGCCCCATGAAGATCTGGCGCGCTATCCGCGCGACGAGGCCGGAGACGTCGCCAAACTGCACGATGCCGGTTGCGACCTTGTCTGGGCGCCCGCCGTGGAGGAGATGTACCCGGAGGGCTTCTCGACGTCGGTGAAGCCCGGAAGCGCGGCGGCACCCTTGGAAGGCGAATTCCGCCCGCACCACTTCGCCGGCGTCGCCACCGTGTGCTGCAAGCTGTTCAGCCAGGTGACGCCCGACGTTGCGATTTTCGGCGAAAAGGATTTCCAGCAACTCGCCGTTCTTCGCCAGATGGTGCGCGATCTCAACCTCCCCTTGAAGCTGATCGGCGCACCGACCATGCGTGAGAAGGATGGATTGGCGCTGTCCTCGCGCAACGCCTATCTGTCGGCAAATGAGCGCGCCATCGCGCCCGCTCTTCAGGCGGCCATCGCGGAGCTTGCCAGCGAGGTAGCGAACGGCGTCGACATCAAGAGCGCCATCGAGGCCGCAAATCGCAAAGTCCGCAATGCAGGCTTCACAAAGATCGATTACATCGCCGTTGCCGACGCCGAAACGCTGAAGCCGGCGGAGACCTTGGGCGAACGCCCGTTGCGCGTGCTCGCCGCCGCGTGGCTCGGCAAGACACGGCTCATCGATAACATTGCGGTGTAGAGCCGTTCCGATTTTGATGGAACCGCGGAACGGCACAAGGGGCCATTGTTTTGTCTTGCTCCACGCGTCGATGCAAGCGACCGCCCCTCACCCGCCCCTTCGGGGCACCCTCTCCCCGCACGCGGGGAGAGGAACCTGCATGTGGTTCTCGATCAGCGCGGCGAAGAACCCTCTCCCCGTCCTCACGGGGAGAGGGTCAGGGTGAGGGGCAGCTCCAAAGAGAAAGAGGCCTCATGCGCCCGCGAACGCGCAGCGGACGATTGCTTGTCGTTCCCACGTTTCCGGCAAGCACTTTAACCCCGTTCGCCAATCTCACTCGGATTGGAACATGCCGAACTGGCTGAAGCTGCTGTCGTCGGTGCCGGACAGCGTTTGCTGCGGGGTGGCCGGGGCGGGCGTGCTCGCACTCTCGGCTGGCTCGGCCGCGCTCGACGAACTGCCCTTAAACCATCCCACGAACTTGGCGATGAGGCCGGGCTTGGCTTCCTCGTCGCCGTTTTGCGCCCCCACCGCCATGGCGCGGGCCCGGGCAACCTGGGCGCGTGAGTTGTCGCGCGTTGTGCTCGCATTCCAGCCTTCAGCGCTGCGCGCGCCGCGCCGGAGCCGTTTTTCATCCGACGCAACGTCGCTCTTGGGCATCGCCCGCCTGCGGACCTGGTGGCGGCGCTTGGCCGGTTTCTCGTCCTGAACCTCCTGGCTCTGCGCGGACGTGTCCGTCGCGTCTGACGTAATCGAGCCGGTGGAAAGCATCGCTTCCCCCGGGGCCGCTTCGGCGGCGGCCGCGGCCGTATCCTTCTGCAGGGTGACGTGCATTGTCCTCAGCGTCACGCCGGCCTGCGAGACCATCTCGATATCGACGGCAACGGGACTATCGAAACCCTCTCCCAGTGCTGCGGTGAGCGCATCCATTCCGGCCACCGGAACGGCCCACGCCCCATCACCCGCCCCAGCCCCCTCCCGCAGAGTGGCGTTGGCGGGAAGGTTGTGAAGCACCATCAAGGCAACGACGTCTTCCTGGTCTCCGGCGGTGACTTGGGGCTCATCTGACGAAGCGGCGCCCTCGCCGCCGCTCGCCATTGCCGCCGCCAGCGCGGAGGCGGCGCTCTCAGGAACAGGCCTGATGGCGTCGGCAGCGTCGAGATGGTCGCCGAAGCTCGCGCCGAATGCCAGCCGCGCTTCAAGCTCCGCCACAATGGCGAGCGCTTGCGACAGCCGGCTGCGCATCGGGCGTGGCGCCTCGACAAGTGCGGGCTTTGCATCCACGTATTGAGCGATGCGCGGGACCCCAGGAAGCGCAAGATAGGCCAAGCCGGCTGCCGCCGCGATGGCACTCAATCCCAGCGCCCCTCGCCCGGACAGCAGCACGCGAAAGCCCGCACTGCGCATCCGGTAGCCGATCGGCAGCGGCGGGGGACGCAACGCGGCGGGCAGGGTTGCATCAGGCCGGCTCAAGAACAGCGGCAATGCAATTTCGAGATCCCCCAGAAGCGTCTCGTTGGACATATCCGGCATAACAAGCGGCCTTTCCAACCTTGTGCGATGGGGCGGATGCTGGACACACTGCACCCGGCCTTCATCGACGAGCCTGCGTTCTTCCCGCTAGTGCCGGAGTTCGCCCGCGCTTCTCCCCAAGCGCGAAACAATTGCGACCTCAACCCCTTGCATTCGTCCCTTACATCGCAATGCGCAGCGATCCGGCGAAAGGTCTTAAAGCCTCGATACAAGGCCATTTGTGGCTGACTTTTCGACCAAACCTTGGCGTACCGTGCTCAGCTTGAGCGTTTTGGCAGGCAAACGGAGTGCTCGCATCCCCTATTCGCGCCGGGCGGCTTCCTCTTCCATCGGACTTCTGGGAAAGACACCGAGCTGAATCAGCGACGAGAACGGCGTGACGATTGCCGGGGCGGCGTCTGCGCCTGGCTGGCTGCCTGCAGGCTTGAAAAGCAGGATGGGAAGAGGGGCGTCCGGCTTCAATTGGAACAGCGGAGGTAGCGGCGCGGGCTTGGCGGGCACGCCCCCCTTGGCAATGCCGGTATTGCCGGTTGCAGCCGGGCTGACCGCAGTCGCGGTGCTGGTGCCGCGCGCCTTGGGGCGGCGCGCTTGCGCCGGCCGCAGTGCGCTATGCGCGCGGCGCTGTGCACGCTTGGGGTGGACTTGAGACTTGGACGGCTCTGCCGTCTCGGCATCTGCGGCGGTCGCCTGGCGCGGCAGGTTGAGGGCCCCGGTACGAATGTCGCCATTGGGGGCTGAGAACCGCCCTGCCGCCGCACCGATCCAATCGAGGCCCTCCTTGCCGCGCAATGCTCCGAGCGCGATGCCGGGGCCTTCCGCCTCCCTCAGGCCAATGGCAAGAGCCCCCATATACACCCCCGCCTGATCGAAGACTTCGATGCGGGCCCGGGCGAGCGCGGACACGCCGCCTGCCGGTACAATGACGTCCATACCCGCCAAATCGCCGGGCGCGAGAATCCACGCGGTGCCAATCCGGCGGCCTGCCGTCAGCTGCGTTCCAGCCGGCAGCCCCCGGATCACGATCGCCCCAAGTGAATCGAATGGGAGCCCAACCGGAGCGGCATCCTCATTTGACTCATCGGGTTGGCCCAACCCAGCATGTTCAGTATCGCTGAACCAGCGGGACGGCGCGGCGATGACGCGGAACCGCCTGGCGAAAGCGAAGCGTTCCTCAATGATATCCGTTTCATCCGAAGCGGAGGCAAATTGCTCCGCAATGGTTTCGGCTGCGGCGTTTCGCGAGGCACCGCGTGCCGGCGTATCGCCCATGCGCAGCGCCAATAGCGCGGCAACGGCGAGTGCGACGACGATGCCCGCCTCGTATGTCAGGGGGACCCTCGCGATCTGGCCATCGAGGTCCTGCCAGCGCGCGACCGCGGCGCCCAGAGGCATCCGCGCAGCGTGTGCCTCAGCGCCCATGGGCTGCGTACCGGTTGGAACGCGTGAAGGATCGACCACGGCCGCACCATCCTGCATCTTCGCCCGATCTGTGTGTGCGCATGGAGAAAACCGGAACATTGCCGCCGACGACATTCCGCTGATCTGGTCGCCATGAAAGAGGTCGAGGTGACTCACGGCGGCCGCCGGATCGAAGCGCACAGCCGCCGCCATGTTCGATACGCTCGCCGCGACCCGTTGCACCAAACGTGCAAGCAAGGCCGACGCGCCAGCAATGGGCCCGCTATCGCGGGCAAACCAATACGCAACCATCCCAACTCTCCAGACATGGAAGACCAAGCCCGGTCTCCTGCTGCCTGGACGAGCCCGCATCTCGCCCAAAATCCAAAGAATGCGCTTTGGCAAAGCGCTTCTGTATCCCGCATCCACCCGATGGGACGCCGCGGCCAGCCACAGCTTCCAATCGGTAAATGCAGCAACGCAGATTGACGATAAATGGCTACCGCCCGTTAACCCAGGGGGCGCGTGGGAACATGGTTGAGACGCGGTTAACCGCTTCTGCGCAATTGCAGAAATGCGCGGCAAGCGGAGGACACCGGTCGAAATTCTTCAAGATATCCCGTGACTTCCAGGCAACAGCGGCACAAGGCGTGGTGGAAGGGCCGGCAAGCGCGCTATAAAGAGCTCAATCAGATTCGCCTCTGCGGCCGCTGCTTGGCCCCGTTGCGCGTGCCGGTTCGCCGTTTGCTGGCTTTTCTTCAGTAACCTTCGGCTTTCCGCCTCAACGCTGCACAGGACCGGCCCCGCTATGGCAGATCAATCCGACCTGTTTTCTCAAATCGAGAGCGAGATGAGCGAAAAGACCTCCTCCCGTGCGCGCAAGGCGCCCGAGCCGACGTCCGGCTATTCGGAAAGCCATATCGAAGTTCTGGAGGGTCTCGAACCGGTGCGCCGCCGCCCAGGCATGTACATCGGGGGCACCGACGAGAAAGCCATGCATCACCTCTTCGCCGAGGTGATCGACAACTCCATGGACGAGGCCGTCGCGGGTTATGCGAGCTGGATCGAGGTGGAGCTTTCGGCTGACGGGTTCCTCTCCGTCACCGACAACGGCCGCGGCATTCCTGTCGGCCCCCATCCCAAGTTCAAGAACAAGAGCGCGCTTGAAGTCGTCATGACCGTGCTGCACGCGGGCGGCAAGTTCGATAGCAAAGCTTACAGCACGTCCGGCGGCCTGCACGGCGTCGGCGTGTCGGTGGTCAACGCGCTGTCGGAAACCCTTGAGGTCCAGGTCGCGCGCGACCAGCAGCTCTATCGCATGGTGTTTTCGCGCGGCGAGCCGCAGACGAAGCTCGAAAAGCTCGGCAGCATCATGAACCGGCGCGGCACGAAGGTGCGCTTCAAGCCGGACGAGAAGATCTTTGGCAAGGGCTGCGCCTTCAAGCCCGCGCGCCTGATGAAAATGGCGCGCTCCAAGGCTTATCTGTTCGGCGGCGTCGAGATCCGCTGGAAGTGCGACCCCTCGCTCATCAAGGACGAAACGCCCCCGGAGGCGACTTTCCATTTCCCCGGCGGCCTTTCCGATTTCTTGATCTCGTCGATCGAGGGCCGCACGCAGGTCACGAAGGACATCTTCTCCGGCCGCATCGAGAAGGACGGCGGACACGGGTCCGTCGAATGGGCGGTGGCCTGGATTTCGGATGAGGACGGCTTCTCATCCTCCTACTGCAACACCATTCCCACTGCCGAAGGCGGCACGCACGAAAATGGCCTGCGCCAAGCACTCTACAAGGGCTTGCGCGCCTATGGTGAGCTGGTCGGCAACAAGAAGGCTGCTCAGATCACGTCCGAGGATGTCATGGGCACGGCGGCCTCCATGCTGTCGATCTTCATCCGCGAGCCCGAGTTCCAGGGCCAGACCAAGGATAAGCTGGCGACCGCAGAGGCCACCAGGATCGTCGAGACGGCCGTACGCGATGCCTTTGACCACTGGCTGGCCGACAGCCCGCAGCAGGCCAACAAGCTTCTCGAATGGACGATCGACCAGTCGGAAGAGCGCTTGAAGCGGCGGCGGGAAAAGGAGGTCGGGCGGCAGTCCGCCACGCGCAAGCTGCGCCTGCCCGGCAAACTCGCCGACTGCACGATCCAACAGGCAGCCGGCACCGAGATTTTTATCGTCGAAGGCGACTCGGCGGGTGGTTCGGCAAAGAGCGCGCGTGATCGTGAGACGCAGGCCATCCTGCCGTTGCGCGGAAAGATCCTGAACGTCGCCAACGCCTCGTCCGCGAAGTTATCGCAGAACCAGTTGCTCAGCGATCTCATCCAGGCGCTCGGTGCCGGCACCGGCACCAAATACCGTGACGAGGACCTTCGCTACGAGCGTGTGATCCTGATGACCGATGCCGACGTTGACGGCGCGCACATTGCGGCGCTGCTCATCACGTTCTTCTATCAGGAAATGCCGGAGCTCATCGAGAACGGCCATCTCTTTCTGGCGGTGCCGCCGCTCTATAAGCTGACCCAGGGCGCCAAGTCGCTCTATGCGCGCGACGAGAAACATCGCGAAGAGCTTCTCGCCAAAGAGTTCAAGGCCAATCCGCCCGTAAAGATTGGGCGCTTCAAGGGCCTGGGCGAGATGAACGCCAGCGAACTCAAAGAAACCACCATGGACCCCAAGAAGCGCGCGCTGCTGCGCGTGGAGATTGGGGAGGGCGAGCGCTCTGTGTTGTCCGAAACGGTCAACGCGCTGATGGGCTCCAAGCCCGAGGCGCGCTTCCGCTTTATCCAGGATCGCGCGGCGTTCGCGCAGGACCTGGATATCTAGGGCCGTCCTGGCCATCGGAAAACGGGTTCGCACCTTTTCGAAAGGCTCATGGCTACCGGGCCTGCGAACGATGTTTGCACCGCCCTCAATCGCGTGGCGCGATGATATGCTCGGCTTGCGCCGGTTGTTCTCATCCGTGCGGCGGGTGACGGGCGTCACCGCGGCGGTTCTGGCGGCGCACATAAGTGATGGCCGCATCCGGCTGCTGGTGCTTGGCCTTGAGGGCTGCGATCAGCGCATCCTCGGCATCGATAACGACGTGCCCGGAGCGCTCATTGAGTTTAAGACCAACGGCATACTTCATTTTCCGGCCTCCTAGAGGGTTCGGCGCGAAATGCGTATGCTTGAGATCATAACACGGGACGGATCAGCGTGAACCGCCTTGATCTGTCGAGCGGCGCGCCTCCCCCTCGATCGCTGCAGCATTATCGACCTCGACGTACTCCAGTGTCGCCTCATCGACGAAGGCGGCGTTTTTGGCGCGCGGCGCATGTGCGGGACCCAGCACAGAAAGGATCGTTGGGCGGCCTGTATGGGGGTCATCACCGCCCAAGCAGCCTTCCACCAGCGTGGCCTTCTCCCTGTACTCAGGAACTCGCATCAAGACATCGTGCAGCTCTTTGAGCCTGTAGTGGGGAACCGACGCCATGACGTGATGCGGCAGATGGTAATCCATGCCCCATGGCAGGACGGCGTAGCGCATCACTGGGCCTGCGAGGAATACGCGCGTATTGGTGTAGCGCCCGCGATCCGCATTGCCGTGCTGCATCCACTGGCGCATCATCATGAAGAGCGGGAAGCTCGTGAACAACGGCAGCGCCCAGAACCTGCCGAACTGATCCCAGGCCCAAGTCGTGCCGCTGCCCGCGTCGTATTCGGTCAAAGCGGCATAGAGCAGGAAAAGAAACGTCATGCGGCTCATCGACGTCGTGCGATGGGAAATGACCGGGCGGAGCCGCGACTGCGGAAAATCGCGCTCGGGCAACAGGGCGCTATAAACCATCACGCCCCCATAGCTCGCGACGAGCGCGCCCCAGGCCCACGCCGCGCTTTGAAACACGATCAGGTAGTTGACGATAAAGGGCACAGCCACGGCGAAGTAGATGCCGGCGCGCACCGGCCATTTGTTCGGGCGCAAGCTCTTGTCGATGTAAGGGTTGTCTTCGTGTCCCAGCGCGCTATAGCGCGCGCGCACCAACGTGAAGCGGAACAAGTTTGGCAGCCAGAGCTGCTTGGCGAGTTTGCGCAATATATCGATGTGCGTGACGGGGAAATCGAGCCAGTGATCGCTGTCCTTCAGTTGCGAGATGTCGGGATCGCGATTGGGATCGTTGACGAACTGATGGTGCGCCAGGTGATGCACGCGATACTGGTACGTCGAGGTATAGATCGGAAAGGCCGCCAGCCAATCCGACGCCAGCTCATTGAGACGCTTGTTGGCGAATAAAAGCGAATGCGTCCCCTCGTGGATCGCCCCGCCAAGCTGATGTTGGGACGCACCGATGATGAGGATTGCCAAGACCCATTCCGGCGTGCCCCACCACAATGAAAGACCATGCGAGGCAAGAACATCCTCAAGCCAGACCACGGCAGCAAGCGTCAGCGCAATAATGAACCACACGCGCGCCAGATGCCACCAGTTGGTGGTGTTGTCGCGCGCCTTGAGCCGCAGCGTCTCATCGCCGCCGCAACCCTCTCGCTCGCTGCTCGCGCGCACCGATGGCGGCATCTTAGCATCATGCTCCGGCGCTGCTGCTTTCACGCCATCCTGCTCCTGATTTTCCAGAACGCGCAGCGCAAAACGCTTATCAAAGCCTATGCGCTGCAAGGGCACCAGCGCCGGTACCGGTTCCTCGCCGCCGGACCAGCCGGCCAATGCTCCTTCTAGCACATTTTCTGGGGCAGCCTGCATGAGACCCTTGTCTCGCTCGCCGCTGAGCGCGCCTGACAAGCATCGTCATGGCCCCTCCTCGTTCGCGCCAATCGAGCCTCGTCTTTATTTTGACCCTGTCTGAAATGGCCGAGAGTGTGAAAAGTCACGCTCCCGGCCATTTCTTAAGCTTTTCACGGCGGGCTGCGACCTGCGCCATTGTTTTGCTTGCGTCTGCACACAATGTATGCGAGCACCCGGGCGTGCCGGAGCGCAGGGGATCGATTCAGCTTTTTTGCATTTTTGATCCATCCCCCCATTTGGCTTAGGTCCTTTACGGCACAGTTTCCCCCCTGCGCTCTCGTTCGATGCCACCTGGTGCGATGCTCGCGCCGGGCGGGGAGAGTTTGCAGATGGAGATGATTCTCTTTGGATACCAAGACGTTCGCTGACCTGGGGCTGTCGCCCAAGGTGCAGGCGGCCATTACGGCTGCGGGCTATCCAAGCCCGACCCCCATACAGGCTGCCGCCATTCCCGTTGCCGTGACCGGCAGGGATGTCCTGGGCATCGCCCAGACGGGCACAGGCAAGACTGCCTCCTTCGTTCTGCCCATGATTACCCGGCTCGAAGCCGGACGGGCCCGCGCCCGGATGCCCCGCTCGCTGATTTTGGCCCCCACGCGCGAGCTTGCCGCGCAGGTCGAACAGAGCTTCGAAAAGTACGGCATAAACCACAAGCTCGACGTTGCCTTGCTCATCGGCGGCGTCTCGATGGACGAACAGGTCAAGAAGCTCGACCGCGGCGTCGACGTGCTCATTGCAACACCCGGCCGGTTGCTCGACCACTTCCAGCGCGGGCGCATCATGCTGATGGGAGTGGAGATCTTGGTCATCGATGAAGCCGACCGCATGCTCGACATGGGCTTCATCCCGGATATCGAAAAGATCTGCAGATTATTGCCGCCGCGCCGCCAGACGCTGTTCTTCTCCGCCACCATGCCGCCCGAGATCACGCGGCTCGTGTCGCAGTTCCTGAAAGATCCGGTTCGCATCGAGGTCGCCAAACCCGCGACAACCGCCAAGACCATAACGCAACGCTTCAAGTTCTGTCCGGACGGCGAGGACTACGCCAAGCGGGAAGTGTTGCGTGAGCTGATCCGCAACGGCAACGTGAAAAACGCCATCATCTTCTGCAACCGCAAACGCGACGTCGCTGTCCTCTATAAGTCGCTCAGCAAGCACGGCTTCAACGCCGGCGCTTTGCATGGCGACATGGACCAGAGTGCGCGCATGGAGACGCTGGACAGGTTCCGCTCCGGCGAGATCATGTTGCTTGCTGCCTCTGACGTCGCGGCCCGCGGGCTCGATATTCCCGATGTCTCCCATGTGTTCAACTTCGACCTCCCTTGGGCCGCCGACGACTATGTTCATCGCATCGGGCGGACGGGCCGCGCCGGCCGCGAGGGCTATTCCGCCTCGCTCGTCTCGGCGGAGGATCTGAAGCTTCTAAAGGACATCGAGAAGATCACCGGGGAGAGCGCAATCTGGCTCGGAGAGGCTCCGACTGAGGAAGACTATGCGCAAGGCGGCAAGCGGCGGCGGGGGCGCAGCGGACGCGGAAACGACCGTGCCTCCGCACGCGGGGGCCGTCGCGAGGGTGGTCGCGAGGGCGCTAGGGAAGCGCGGCACGGCCACAAAGAGGGCCATAGCCCGCAGCGCGCGGAGGAAGCGGCGGACCGAAACGCACGCAGCCGCGACCGTTCGCAACCCGTCGAGCAGAACCACAAGCCTGAAGTCCGCGAGCAACCCCGCAATGCTACGCACGCGCGCACGTCGCATCGGCACGCCGAGCATTCTGTCGAGAAAGCCGATCGGGGTGGCTCACGCCAAGGTCGCGAGCGCAACGCCGAAGTCAACGCGAAGCCGCAGCGTGAGCGCCGTCCCGACAGTTGGGCGGACGCTCCGGCTAGACCTGAGGGCAAGAAGCCGCTGGATACTCCCCGTGCGCCTCAAGCCAAGCCCGCGGCTCAGCCTCAGAGCGGCAGCAAAGTCGGCTTTGCGGAGAACATTCCAGCTTTTCTGCGCAAGCCGCCGCGCCCCCTGAAACAACCACCGGGCGGCCGGTAGCTGGACCAAGTTTCCACGTTCGCATCAGTCCTCGCGGATCCTTGTCCGCGCGCTGCGAACGCGCGGTTTTGTTCTGCCGATGGCCGTTTTCTTTGCGTTCTGAGCGCCGCGCGCCGCCTGCACGGCTTGTGCGATCCACTCGGTGAGTTCATCGGCCTCGTCAAACAGCCGCTCAGGCACGCGCCAATACGACACGAGCGCATGCGTTCCCGATTTGCTTTCGTATGTGAAGGCCGTCATACCTTCCGCCGCAAAGCGGCCTCGCGTGCTCTCGTTCGTCTTGAAGTAGAGAATCCCGTCATCGAGGATCGCGAAGAACACGCCGTCGAGATAAAGGCCGTGGCCACCGAACATTCGGCGCGCCTTGAACGCCCCGATCGGCGCGCAAATTTCAGCCAGCAGTTCAATAACGCTTTCGCTTGCGCTCATTGATGCTTCAACCTGCTCGCGCGATCAGAACGAACTTCCAGGTTCGGCAAGGAAGATGCTTTCTTCGGGCGTCGATCGGCGACCGAGAATGGCATTGCGATGGGGAAAGCGGCCGAAACGGAGAATGACGTCGCGATGGGCAACAGCAAAGCGTGTGTACTCGGCATCGCCGAGCCTGGAAATCAAATCGACTGCGTGATCCTGGTCGGCCAAATTCTCGGAGTGCTCGAGCGGCAGATAAAGGAACAAGCGCTCATGCAGTCCCAGCGCCAGATCGTGCCCCAGCGCGACCGCATCAACAGTCAGTTTGCGCGCTGCCGGATCGGTCGCGAACGCACGCGGCGTGCCGCGAAAGAGGTTGCGCGGAATTTGATCGAGTGCAAGGACGGCCGCCAAGGTCGCATCCGCAGACAGGGTAGCGGCATCGAGGTCACAGGCCGATAGCTGCTCGTAGAGGGACAGGAAGCGGCTTCGCAGGGCCTCATCCACGGCATCGTTCTTGACGAACCAGTCGGCTCTCGTCAGCTCGTGGAACCAGTAGGCAATGAGCGGCCGCCACCAGTCGGGGTGAAGACTTGGCCCTTGCACAGCCGCCAAGGTCCTAAACCTCTTCCTGCTGAGGCATCACGGGCTGCAGGTCTACGCTTTCTCCGCAGCCGCAGGCACCCTTCTGATTGGGATTGTTGAAGACGAACTGAGAGGACAGTTTGTCGGTTTTGTAGTCCATCTCGGTGCCGATCAGATAGAGAATGGCGCCCGGATCGACAATGACGACGGCGCCGTTTTCCTCGATCACCTCATCGAACTTCCCGATCTCCTCGGCCCAGCTCATGGTGTATTCCATGCCTGCGCAGCCCCCCTTCTTCACGCCGATCTTCAGGCCTTTGACGCCCGGCCTATTGGACATCAATGCCTTGACGCGGCTTGCGGCCGCATCGCTCAGCGTCAGAACTTTCGGTGTCACGCGCAGTGTGGGCATCTTGCTCTCACTTCATTCTTCGCCACGTCATATGGGTGGCCGCGACCGGCATTTATAGAGGCTGCGCGACGCAGCTTCCGATTTCAACGCTTTCAGAACATGTTGAGCGCCAGACGCGCTTCGTCGGACATACGGCTTTGATCCCATGGCGGATCGAATGTCATGTTGACGGTCACGCTGTTGACACCTTGCACGGTCGAGACGGCTGCCTCCACCCATCCCGGCATTTCTCCGGCCACCGGACAGCCGGGCGCGGTCAGCGTCATCTCGACCGTGATGTCCCGGTTATCGTCAATGTCCACCTTGTAAATGAGGCCAAGCTCATAGATGTCGGCGGGAATCTCAGGATCATACACCGTCTTCAACGCTGCCACGATGTCGGCCGCAAGCCGGTCAAGCTCTTCCGGCGGCAGCGCGCTGGTACCCGCACTTTCGGCGCTCCTACCATCCTTCCCCCCTTGGGGCGCGTCAGGCGCGACGGCGGCATCCGTGAGAACCCCGGCTTCCGGCGCGCGCAGTTCAGAAATCGTGTCTTCCATAACAAAATCCTCTACGCGAAGAGATCGTGTGCCTTGGTCAGTGCAGCAACAAGCGCATCGACCTCGGCGCGGGTCGAATACATGGCAAACGACGCACGGCAGGTCGCTGTCACGCCAAGCCGCTCCATCAACGGCTGAGCACAGTGGTGACCTGCGCGAACGGCAACGCCCGACCGATCAATGATCGTTGAAACATCGTGCGGATGCAGGCCATCGACCGTGAAGGAGAAGATCGCCCCCTTGCCGGGCGCCGTACCGTAGATCTTGAGCCACGGCAGCGAGCCAAGAGCCTCGGTGGCATAGTGCGCCAAGTCAGCCTCGTGCGCGGCGATGCGGTCGCGTCCCACTTGCATCATGTAGTTGAGCCCCGCCGCCAAGCCGATCGCTTCCACGATAGCGGGCGTCCCGGCTTCAAACTTGTGGGGCGGCTTGTTGTAGGTAATGCGATCGACGGAAACAGTCTCGATCATATCTCCGCCGCCTTCGTAGGGCGGCAGGGCATCGAGATGCTTGCGTTTGGCATAGAGCACGCCAATACCTGTCGGCCCGTAGGTCTTGTGGCCGGTGAAGACATAGAAATCGGCGTCGAGATCGCGGACGTCCACGCTCGTGTGCACGGCAGCCTGGCTGCCATCGACCAGCACAGCCACGCCCTTGGCGTGCGCGATGCGGATGATATCCTTCACCGGATTGATGGTGCCCAACACGTTCGACATATGCGTAATCGCGATCATGCGCGTCTTGGGCGTGATCATGCGGTCGAGTTCGTCGATCAGCAGTTCTCCCGCGTCGTTGATTGGGAGCCACTTCAGCACCGCGCCTTTGCGCTCGCGCAGGAAGTGCCATGGCACGATGTTGGCGTGATGCTCCATCAAAGACAGGATGATCTCGTCACCCTCGCCGATGTCCTTCTGACCCACCGTGTTGGCGACGAGGTTGATCGCGGAGGTCGCATTGCGGGTGAAGATGATTTCCTCCGCACTGCCTGCGTTGAGGAAGCGGCGCACCGTCTCGCGGGCGGCTTCGAAATTATCGGTCGCCACGTTGGAGAGATGATGCAGCCCGCGATGCACGTTGGCGTACTCGAAGCGATAGGCATGGTCCATCGCTTCCAGCACCGACCGCGGCTTCTGGGCGCTCGCGGCGCTGTCGAGGTAGACGAGCGGCTTGCCCAGCACCTCGCGAAACAGGATCGGGAAGTCGGCGCGGATGCGCTCCACGTCGTAACTCGGCGCGCCCACGCCACGTTGGTCCTTCGCCAGTGCTTCACGCCCCATCGGGCTCTCCCTTACTTATGCTTTTCCGCAGCGCTCAGCCAATCCCGCGCCATCGTGCTCAGGGCTTCCCGTACGCCTTCATGCTCGACCTTGTCGAGCGCCTCCCCGATGAACGACTCGATCAGCAAGGCTCGGGCCTCATTGTCCGGGATGCCGCGCGACTTGCAATAGAACAGCATGTCCTCTTCGAGTTCAGCGGACGTCGAGCCATGACCACAGATCACATCATCGGCGTAGATCTCAAGTTCGGGCTTGCTGTCGAATTCAGCATCGGGCGACAGCATCAAGGCCTGCGCCATCTGCTTGCCGTCGGTCTTCTGCGCGTGGGGACGCACGATGATCTTGCCCTGGAAGATGCCGCGCCCGTTGTTGTCCAGCACGCCCTTGAACAGTTCGCGGCTCTCACAGCGCGGTACGGCGTGATCGACAACCAGTGTTGTATCGACGTGCTCGGTGCCACGCACCAGGAAGGCGCCTGACAGATCGAGCTTGCCACCTTCCCCGTCGTAGCGCACCGCAATCTGATTGCGCGCCAGGCTCTGCCCGGATGTGTACTGAAATCCGCGATAGACCGCGTGAGCTTCAAGCGTAACGTCCCAGTTGGAAAGATGTACCGCCTTGCCGAAGTCGGCCGCGATCTTGATGTGGGTGACATGCGCGCCTTTCGCCGCCGTCAGCCCCGTCAGAGCGTTCATCTGGCCTTCAAGGCTTGCCCCCGGCAACGCGACGTGCGCCTCGATCAGCGTCGACGTACTCGCCTCGCCTGCCGAGATGACATTGCGCACCGCCGTGAACCGGCCTTCGGCTCCGGCACGCAAGAACACCATGAGCACGGGCTTGGCCAGGCTTGCCTCCGGTGCGATACGCACGATCGCCCCGTCCGTCATGAAGGCCGTGTTGAGAGTAATGACGGCGTCCTCAGCCGCGCCAACCGCGGTCAATCCCGCGGCGACCTTGGGGGGCGCTGTGCGCAGAGCCGCGGCAAGCGGCGTCACCTCGATGCCTTCGGCGCCAGCAAGGTCAGACAGGTCCGCGCGATAGCGGCCGTTGACGAACGTGATGCGATGCGCATCCACATGCGCGAGCGCGCCCAGGGCGACGATTACATCGGCAATCGTGACCTTGACGGCATCATCGACGCTAACAGCGAGCGTGTCCTTCATCGCGTTGCGCAGGTCGGTGTACTTCCATTCCTCGATGCGCCGATGCGGCAAGCCGGACGCGCTGAACTTGCCGATGGCATCCCGCCGCGCCTCGCTCACGGCCGTACTGCCCGGAAGCTTGGCGGCATTGACCTCGAACGCTTCGGTGAGCGCCTGTTCTGCCTTGGTCTTCATCACTGCAATCGTCATCTCAGGCCGCCTTGCCGGTGAACCCGGCGTATCCCAATTTTTCGAGTTCGAGCGCCAGCTCCTTGCCGCCCGTCTTCTGGATGCGGCCGTTCGCCAAGACATGAACCTTGTCCGGCACGATATGGTTCAATAGCCTCTGGTAGTGCGTAATAACCAGGAAGGCGCGGTCTTTGCTGCGCAGCGCATTGACGCCCTCAGACACGACGCGCAGCGCGTCGATATCAAGACCGCTGTCCGTCTCGTCGAGCACGCATAGCGTCGGCTCGAGCATCGCCATCTGGAGGATCTCGGACCGCTTCTTCTCGCCACCCGAAAAGCCGACGTTGACCGGACGCTTCAGCATCTCGACGTCGATGTTGAGCTTTGCGCCCTTCTCCTTGACGAGCTTCATGAAGGCCGCCGTGTTCATCTCGTCTTCGCCGCGCTTTTTACGAAGCGCGTTGAGCGCGGTCCGCAGGAAGGTGAGACCCGCAACGCCGGGGATTTCCATCGGGTATTGGAACGCAAGGAAAACACCCTTGGCAGCCCGCTCGTCGGGCTCCATGCCCAGGACAGATTCTCCGTTCCAGAGGATATCGCCCTCGGTCACTTCGTAGCCATCGCGGCCCGCGATGACATAAGAGAGCGTCGATTTCCCCGAGCCATTCGGCCCCATGATGGCATGTACCTCGCCCTTGGGCACGACAAGGTCTACGCCTTTGAGGATGACGCGATCCTCGTCCGCGAGCTTCACATGCAGGTTCTTGATTTCAAGCATTTGTAATCTTCCTTGGAACTATCGAAAAAAATGACGTCAGGGACGCGAAATGATCAACCAACCGATCCCTCAAGACTGATGCCGATGAGCTTCTGCGTCTCGGCCATGAACTCCATGGGCAGGTGCTGAAGCACATCGCGCACGAATCCGTTCACGACCAGCGCCACCGCCTCCTCCTCCGAAAGTCCCCGCTGCATGCAGTAGAACAGCATGTCGTCGGAGATTTTCGAGGTCGTCGCCTCGTGCTCGAAATGCGCGCTGGAATTCTTCGCCTCGATGTAGGGCACCGTATGCGCACCGCACTTGTCGCCGATGAGAAGCGAGTCGCAGTTGGTGAAGTTGCGCACGCCGGTTGCCTTGCGATGCGCGGAGACGAGACCGCGATAGGTGTTCTGCGAATGGCCCGCTGCGATACCCTTGGAGATGATGCGGCTCGACGAATTCTTGCCGAGATGGATCATCTTGGTGCCGCTGTCGACCTGCTGATAGCCGTTCGATACGGCAATCGAATAGAACTCCCCGCGCGAGTAATCGCCGCGCAGGATGCAGCTGGGATATTTCCAGGTGATGGCCGATCCCGTCTCAACCTGCGTCCAGGAAATCTTGGAGTTATGGCCGCGGCAGTCGCCGCGCTTGGTCACGAAGTTATAAATGCCGCCCTTGCCGTCCTTGTCGCCCGGGTACCAGTTCTGCACCGTCGAGTATTTGATTTCCGCATCATCCAGCGCGACGAGTTCGACCACCGCCGCATGAAGCTGGTTCTCATCGCGCGTCGGCGCGGTGCAGCCCTCAAGGTAGCTTACATGCGCGCCGCGATCGGCAATGATGAGCGTGCGCTCGAACTGGCCAGTCTGCTTTTCGTTGATGCGGAAGTATGTGGAAAGCTCCATCGGGCAGCGCACGCCTTCAGGCACGTAGACAAACGAACCGTCGGAGAACACCGCCGAGTTGAGCGCGGCATAGAAGTTGTCGGACTGGGGTACGACGGAGCCCAGATACTTCTTCACCAGTTCGGGATATTCGCGAATTGCTTCCGAGATCGAGCAAAAGATGACACCCGCCTTCTTCAACTCCTCCTTGAAGGTGGTTACGACCGAAACACTGTCGAACACCGCGTCCACGGCCACTTTGGTGGACTGCACACCGGCAAGGATCTCGCGCTCCTTCAACGGCACGCCGAGCTTCTCGTACATGCGCAGCAGTTCAGGATCGACTTCATCGAGGCTCTTGGGGCCCTCGGTCGATTTGGGTGCGGCGTAGTAATAAAGATCCTGGAAGTCGATCTTGGGGTAATGCACTTTCGCCCAGGTGGGCTCGGTCATCGCCTTCCAGCGCGCAAACGCCTCCAGGCGCCAATTCAGCATCCATTCCGGCTCGCCCTTCTTGGCGGAGATGTAGCGCACGGTGGACTCATCCAGCCCCTTGGGCGCCTTCACGCTCTCGATATTGGTCTCGAAGCCGTACTTGTACTGGTCGACGTCGATGGTTTTGACCTGATCGATGGTCTCTTTGACTGCGGCCATCTTTCTATTCACTCCTTTAGGCGCCGCTCAGCGCGGCATTGGCATTCAAATTCCTGGTTCAGGCAGCGGCAGCTGACTTGGCCGCAATGGTCTTCCAGGCCCCCACGAAAGCAGCCAGGTCGTGTTCCGTCGTCTCAGGGCCGATGCTCACGCGCACCGCGCTTCCCGCGATGTCAGGCCCAAACCCCATTGCCGCGAGCACATGGCTCGCACCGACTTTGCCCGACGAGCAGGCCGAGCCCGCGCTCACCGCGATGCCGGCCAGATCGAGCTTGATGACAAGTGACTCCGCCGCCTTGCCGGGCAGCGCGATGCAGCTCGTATTGGCAAGTCGCGGTGCGTCCGCTCCGATAATGAGCGTCTCGGGCACGATAGCCGAGATGGCGTCTTCAAGACGGTCGCGCAGACGCGCCAGGCGCACGACGTCATCGAGCGCCGCGCGCGCGGCAATGGCAGCCGCACCAAAACCCGCAATCGCCGCGACATTTTCTGTTCCAGCACGCCGCCGGCGCTCCTGGCCGCCGCCACAAATGAACGGATGGAGATCGACGCGATCGCGGATGACGAGAGCGCCGATCCCCTTAGGGCCGCCCATCTTGTGGGCCGAAAGCGCCAGCGTGGTCACGGGCAGCGTGGAAAAGTCGATATCGAGCCGGGCACCCGCCTGCACGGCATCTGTGTGCATGAACATCCCATGCTCGTAGGCAAAATCCGCCATCTCCGCCACGGGCTGGATGACACCGGTCTCGTTATTGGCCATCTGCAGCGTTACGGCAGCACGACCCAAATCGCCGCGCGTGAGGATATCGCGCGCCACAGACTCAATGCGCGCGATGCCGTCGCCACCGACGGGGATATCGATCACGCGCGCCCCGCTGGCGCGCACAGGCGCCAGGATGGAATCGTGTTCGATGCCGGCAGCAAAAATGCTGTCAAAGCCCTGCGCCATCACCCAGGCGTTCGCTTCCGTTGCGCCGCTCGTGAATACGATCTCCGAGGGCTTGGCCTTGATGAGCGCTGCTACCTGCTCTCGCGCCGTCTCGACGATGCCACGAACTCGGCGCCCTTCCGCGTGGACCGACGAGGGATTGCCCGCATACTCGAGCGCGGCCATCATCGCCTTGCGCGCCTCGGGCAACAGCGGCGCCGTCGCATTGTAGTCGAGATACCGGCGCGGTGGCTGGGAGGAGGCCGTCGCCGGGCTCACCGCGCCACGCGCCGTCCGGCCAGCGATCAGATCGCCTAATGATACAGACTTCAGATAGCTGACTGTAACCTCGCTCAGTCCCTTCCAAAGCTCGTGCGTTACGCAGCGCTCACCCGCAAGGCAACCTGCGGCCTCTTCATTCTTGCAGCGGGTGAAGTGCGTCTCTTCCTCCACCGCAGCCATGATGTCGGCGACGGAGATCTCGCCGGCAGGATGCGCCAGGCGATATCCGCCACTGCGCCCTCGCACACTCTCAACGAGGCCGGCGCGGCGCAAATTGAGAAACAACTGCTCCAGATAAGACAGCGGCAGCTTCTGATTGTCGGCGATCTGCGACAGCGGATAGGCGCGCGTGCCGTCCAATCGGGCAAGATCGGCCATCGCCATGACCGCATAACGGCCTCGTGTGGTCAGTTCCACGTGACGCTGCTCCTGGACTTAACGCCACCCCAAGCGGTGACGAAATCCAAACACTTGCATTCGCTACCCTGTCTCGTGCTAAGAGACGCGCCCTGAAGCTAATGACTAATACCATCCGGGGCGCTGGTATTTTCGAACGGTTCTAAACTTGACCCGTAATATGTAAATCCCGATCAGACGAGTCAAGGTTCGAAAAGCGCGCACCACGAGGTCGTGAACGCCGATTTGCCGCACAGCAGCGGATCAAGTGCCGAGGTGGCCAGATAAGTCGCTGAAAAGATTTTCTAATTCGAGAAAGTGCCCGATGCCCGAACTGATCATCAATGGCCCGGCAGGCCGGATTGAGGCCCGCTACCATCACGAGAGCAAAAGCGACAGCCCGATTGCACTCATTCTGCACCCCCATCCTCAGTTCGGGGGCACAATGAACAACCAGGTGGTCTACACGCTTTATCACACGTTCGCGGCCCGAGGGTTCTCTGTGCTCCGCTTCAATTTCCGGGGTGTCGGACGCAGCCAAGGCGTTTGGGATGGCGGTCCTGGCGAACTAGCGGATGCCGCAAGCGCGCTGGACTGGCTGCAACTCGTCAAGCCGGACGCCAAGACCTGCTGGATCGCAGGCGTCTCGTTCGGCACCTGGATCGCGATGCAGCTGCTGATGCGCCGTCCCGAGATTGACGGGTTCATTTGCGTGGCCCCGCCCTCCAACCTTTACGACTTCTCGTTCCTGGCGCCATGTCCGTCCTCAGGACTGATGATCAACGGCGACAAGGACCGGGTCGTCCCGACGGCTGCGGTCGCCGATATGTCGGCCAAGCTTAAGACCCAGAAAGGCATCAAGATCACCCACGAGGTTGTGCCTGGCGCAAACCACTTCTTCGAGGACAAGACCGAGGAACTCGATCAGATCGTCGGCTCCTACGTCGACGAGCGCATGGTTCAGTTCGAGAAGGATCGCGCCCGCGAGAAGGAACGTGAGCGTGAACGCGAGCGTGAGCGCGCCCGTCAGCGCGAGCTGGAACGCATGGAAGCGACGAGCGCGCCGGCGGCCTCCGGAGATGATGACGGCGACGAATAAATGGCCTTGGCCGAGCCCGGAGTTACCCGCAGTCGGGAAGATCAGCCCATTGCTGAACCTCCGGCCGGTACTGCTGGCGTCATGCTTAAGCGCGCGTTACCGGATCGCCTAAAAACCGAGACGTGACAGCAATGTTCCGACATTAAATTCATTGTACTGTTCTTTTGCGGATCACTTGGGCAACGCGCGAACACATGCTGGTCTCGCGTCTTTCCGAAAAGACGAACGGGATGTACAGCTTTTCAGTCCTTGTTGCTTTCCTCGCCATCGGCGGCCTCGCGCTGCGCTCGTTCGTCATTCTGCCGCTCCAGCCCCTGACGACGCCACTTGAGCCCTTGGATGACGATCAGCGCGCCTGCGCCCTGAGGCTGGAAGCCCACATTCGGGGGGTCGCAAGCCTGCCGCACAATATGGAACACCTCGACGCGCTCGAAGACACCGCGCGCTATATCGAGGCCACGCTACGCGGTGTTGGCGCACATCCCATCAGCACGGTTTACGACGTCGGTGGAGAAAGCGTGCGTAATATCGAAGTGATCTTCGAACCCGAAGCGCGCGGATCAAAAGCAGAAGACTTCGGAACGCTCGTCGTGGGCGCGCATTACGATTCCGCCGACGACAGCCCGGGCGCTCACGATAACGGCACAGGTGTGGCAGCGCTCCTTGAAGTGGCGCGCGATCTGTGCCGGTCTTCTGAGGTCTTCACCCGCCGCGTGCGGCTCGTTTTCTTCGTCAACGAGGAACAGCCCTTCGGCAAAACCGATGACATGGGGTCTCTCAGGCACGCACGCCATTTGCACGCCAGCGGCGAGCGCGTGGCGGGCATGATCGCGCTGGAGACACTCGGCTACTTTTCAAACAAGCCAGGCAGCCAGAGGCTGCCTGCGCCCTTCAAGTGGCTCTATCCAGACCGCGGAAACTTCGTTGCCTTTATCGGGCTTCCGGGTTCGCGCGCATTTCTCACCGGGGCTTTGCGGAATTTCAGGGCCGCGCACGTATTCCCCTCGACCGGCACGATTGCGCCAGCATGGATTGAAGGCGCGGATCATTCCGATCATTGGGCCTATCATCAAATAGGGGTGCCCGCGATCATGATCACGGACACCGCGCCTTACCGTAATCCCTTCTACCATCAGGTTTGGGACACACCCGACACCGTCGACTATGAAAGCCTCGCGCGCATTGTCTGCGGGCTGTGCGCGATGACGCGTTGCCTCGCCTGTGCGCGCTGCTGATCGCTCACTTGCGCCCAATGGCGCGAAATCCCCAGCGCGCCATGCCGAGGCCGGCGAGGAAAGGCGCAAGTCCGAGCAGCCCGGTAAACTGCAGAAAGCGGGTTGGCTCGGCCGCGTATGTCAGCACTTGGGTCACCGCCTCGGCGCCTGCGCCATGCCTCACCGTGATCCCGCCCGTTCTCAGCGCACTGAAAAGCACCACAGCGCCCAGGAAGGCGGCCACCATTCCAAAGATGATCATGCCAACCGCCATCGCCGCGCGCAGCATCGTCATCGGCTTGTTCCTCATGCTAAATGGCTTCAAGATCAGCTCTTGCGCGGTTTCGACAGCCGTCCGCCGCAGATCGGCTCCGGCACGCCCGTCGTACGTGGATACGTCAACGGCAAGCCACGCAACGAGCGTACCGCGAGATACCCCCACGCCTCCGCCTCGATACTGTCGCCGCCGAGCCCCACGGCTTCGGCAGGCACCACAGCGTTCTCCACGCGCTCCGCAAGCATGCGCATAAGGGTCTTGTTCTTGCGCCCGCCGCCGCACACGATCCACAGCTGTGGCTCCATGGGCATGTATGCGCGCGAGCGCGCGATTGCTTCGGCGGTGAAAGCCGTCAAGGTCGCGACGGCGTCTTCAAGGCGCAGCGCCGCCACCAGGGATGGATCGAAGGCGTTGCGATCAAGCGACTTGGGCGGAACTTGAGCGAAATACGAATTGCTCATGTACGCGGTGAGAATGTCGGGCTGCACGCGACCTTTGGCGGCAAGTGCGCCGCCGGCGTCGCACGCCGCTCCCGTCGCCGCTTGCACGGCATCGTCGATCAGCGCATTGCCCGGGCCCATATCGAAGGCGAGCATATCGTCCGTGCGCCCGACGAATGTGACGTTCGCGACGCCGCCGATATTGACGATGGCCACAGGCCGTTGCGGCAACGTGGCGACAAGCGCGCGGTGATAAGCAGGCACCAAAGGCGCACCCTGTCCCCCGGCCTCGACATCGGCCGCGCGCATGTCGAAGACAACGGGAATGCACGTTAGCTCTGCCAGCAACTCGCCAAGCCCAAGCTGCACCGTCATCATGCCGTCCACGGCAAACGGCCTGGCTTCAACACCGTCAAGGATTGCCCGCGGACAGGATCGAGCGACGCGCCCATACCTCCACGGGACATGCAGCACCGTCTGTCCGTGAAAACCGATCACATCGATCGTCTCGCGTGCGATCCCATGCGTGTGCAGAAAGTCTGAAACCGCCGCAGCATGCTGTTGCGTCAATGCGCGCTCCGCATGCGGCAAAGCGCCCGGGCGCGCATCACGGTCCGTGAGATCCTCGGCATCCGCAATGGCCTGCGCCAGCAGAGTCCGCATTTCCGCGTTGTATGGGAACGTCTGAGAAGGGCCCCGCTCGATGCGGGATTCACCATCCGTGACGATAAGCGCCACGTCAATTCCATCCAAGGATGTGCCGCTCATCAGGCCCAGCGCCCGCATCAGCTTGCCCATTTGCCCCTTCCCGTGCTCATGTAGCGCCTCGTCTCCAACTCCCAACTGGTGGTTGCCCGAACCGGCCCCTCGCTCGGGGCGCTGACTTGAGGTTCTGTCTTGAGGCTCTGTCCGGCGGGTACCCATCCTTGCGAAGCTTTAGCATATGACCAAGCACAAATCCGATCTGCTCAATATCTTCACTCAGCGCGGATTCATCCATCAGTGCTCCGACATTGAGCATCTCGATAAGGAGGCTGCGGCGCACAAACTCGTCGCCTATGTGGGCTATGACTGCACCGCGCCGTCACTGCATGTCGGCCACCTGCTCTCGATCATGATGCTGCATTGGCTGCAAGCAACCCAATCGGGCCGGCCGATCACGCTGATGGGCGGTGGCACGACGCGGGTCGGAGACCCTTCCGGCAAGGACGAGACGCGCCAGTTGCGCTCCATCGAGGAGATCGAGGCCAACAAGCAGGCGCTCAAGGGTGTGTTCGCCCGGCTGTTGACCTTCGGCGATGGCGCCCGCGACGCCATCATGCTCGACAATGCCGACTGGCTTGCGCCCCTCAACTACATTGAGTTTCTGCGCGACGTCGGCCGCCACTTCTCGGTCAACCGCATGTTGACGATGGACAGCGCCAAGCTGCGCCTCGATCGCGAGCAGGAACTCTCGTTCATCGAGTTCAACTACATGCTGCTGCAGGCCTACGACTACGTCGAACTGGCGCGGCGCTATGGCTGCAATCTGCAAATGGGCGGCTCCGACCAGTGGGGCAACATCGTCACCGGAATCGATCTTGGCCGCCGCATGGGCATCAAGCATCACCTGTTCGCATTGACGTGTCCGCTCCTCACCACGTCCTCCGGCGCCAAGATGGGCAAGACGGCGAGCGGGGCAGTGTGGCTGAACGAAGCGCAGCTTTCGCCTTATGACTACTGGCAATACTGGCGCAACACGGAAGATGCCGACGTCGAGCGCTTCCTGAAGCTTTTCACGCTGTTGCCAATGGACGAAATCGAGCGGCTGTCGGCGTTGCATGGCTCTGAAATTAACGAGGCCAAGAAGATCCTGGCCACGGAGGCGACCGCGCTGATCCACGGCCGTGAGAAAGCCGAGACGGCTGCGGCGACCGCCAAGACGACGTTCGAGCAAGGCCAGCTTTCCGCAGGTCTGCCGACAGTCGAGGTGTCACGCGCCGATCTCGACAAGGGACTGGGCGTCCTTGCCGCCTTCGTCAAGGCGGGCCTCGTCGCGTCCAACAGCGAGGCGCGCCGTCAGGTGCAGGGCGGCGCCGTAAAGATCAACGACCGCCCGGTCGTTGACGACAAGGCGGTCCTGACCTCGTCGGATGCCGACAGCGGCGTCATCAAGCTCTCGCTTGGCAAGAAGCGCCACGTCCTTCTAAAGCCGGTCTAAGACGAACTTGCCGAGCGTCCGCAGCATTAGCGGGTCTGCTCCGCACATGAATGTCGTATTGTCTTTCGCCATCGGGAACGCAGCCCGCTTCGTTGCTATTTAGGAGCGTACTGCATGTCGCCGTTGCCGAACGACCAGTCCTCACGGCTGGCGTCTACGAGGCTGATCCAGACGTCCTCTTTGCGCACGCCGGCCTTTTCGTGAATTTCATCGGCGATGCGCCTGTAGAAGCGCTTCTTGACGTCGATTGAACGTCCCGCCACCCACGTGATCTGTATGAAGATCAGATCGGGCGAGTACGTAACGCCGAGATAGCCCTCGTCGGGATAAATGATCTCGTCCGTGCTATGCCGTGTAACAATCTGAAATTTGTCGTGGATTGGAACGTTCGCGATGTCGGTCATTGCGCCATAAACTGCCTGGCTGACCACGCGAATACGCTCTGCGGGCGCGTCCTTGCTGAGATCAATTCTAACAAGCGGCATGGCTTTTCTTCCTTCTCGTGCCTGGAGCACTGCCTGGGGCACCCCCTGCTGGCCAATCCAGCTGGGGTCAGCAATAGGCTGGACATGAGAATGAAGCAAACGCATACATTTCATGATTTGCATGAGGGTTTTGCATCATGATTGAGGACTTACAGGCGCTAGTGGCTGCCGTCGAGGCGCGCTCGCTCACCAAGGCGTCGGCTCGGCTCAACGTGACCCAGTCGGCGGTATCACGCCGGTTGCAGCACCTCGAGGATGTGCTTGGCGCCAGCCTGTTTGATCGCACGCAGCGCCCCTCGTCGCCGACTGCCTTGGGTGTACGGATCTACGAGCACGCCGTGCCAATTCTTCGAGCCGTTGAGGACTTGGTCGCCATGGCCAAGGAAAAGACTGGCCCGGTCGGCATCATGAAGCTCGGAGTTGCCCAGGGTATCGGCGACCTGGTACTCACCGACGTCGTCAAAAGGCTGCAGAGCGCGTTCCCGCAACTCGACCTGCGCTTGCGCACGGACTGGAGCCGTGGCCTTAGCCAGCAAGTCGCCGAAGGCGAACTCGACGCTGCGCTCATCCTCCTACCGGCCTCCTCGCGTCCTCCCGTAAGGATGCAAGGGCGCTGCCTTGGGTCCGTGCGAACCCACATCATCCAGGCGAGAAAATCAGCACGGTTTCGTCGGCCGGTTCGGCTGCTCCATTTGGCAAACGAACCGTGGATACTCAACCCGTCTGGTTGTGGCTATCGGGCGGCGCTTGAAGACGCCATGGGCGAGCGTGACGGGGTGTTGCGTATCGCGATCGATACTTATGGCACAGAAGTGCAGCTACGCATGGTGGCTGCCGGAGCTGGTCTGGGCCTTGTACCGCTCGGCGCGCTCAAAACCAGCGCCGTTCGTCGTGACATTGCCACCGTCGACGTAACTGACTTTTCTCTTTGTCTGGATGCATGGATGGTTCATCGCCGGCAGCCGGGTAACATGCGCAAAGTGCTGGAAGCCATCGCCGAGGAGGTGTCGGAAGGCTTGGAACGCCTGCCCTAGAGTGCTTTGCGGAAAAGTGGGAACCGGTTTTCCGATAAGAAGCACGACAAAAAAAGCCTAGAGCCGTTCCGCTGTTCCATTAAACCCGGAACGGCTCCAGCCTGATCTCCTCAAAACGCACCAGATCAGTTGCGCCCGGGCTGCGTGGTCGATGACCAGCCATCGACAGGTCCCGATGACGTGCCGGCCGATTTCGGTGCGCGCTGTTTGTCGGCCGTCACAGGGGGCGCGGACGCACGCACGCGTTGCTCCACCGGCGGCAATTGCGAAGTGTCGCCGCGTGCCTGCACCTTCGGGTTCGGGTTCGTCATCTGGAAGATTTCACGGAAGATGCCGGGCGCCACCAAAGACAGCGGGTTGACGAGAACCTGCGGGTTGTTGAGATCGCCCTGAATGCCGAACGTGATGCCGAAAATGCCTTCGCCGCGCGTGCCGGAGATAAGCTGGCCCAGCACCGGAATTCCGCCCAACGCATTGTTGAGACCTTGCAAGGGAATATACGTGCCGCCAAGATTGATGCGCCGCGTTTTGAAATCGACCTTGCCGGTGAGGTTCGCGCCCATCAGAGGCCCGCGCACATAGGCATCCTCGAGCACGAACTGGCCATAGCCGATGGAGAACGGGGCGCGCATGCGGTCGAAGATGAAGACCTCGCGCGTGACCTGCCGGCCACCTATGGCGGGCCGGCTCTGGTCGGCGCTGCCGACGACCTCGCTTACGATCGGGTCGCCCAAGACCTTGAAGTTTTCAACCCATAGAATGCCGGTTTTCTCGGCCGCACCCTTGCCGTCGAGGTTGACTTCGAGCCGCAGCCGGCCACCCTGGATGTTGGGATAAAAGCCGACAAGCTTGAGCGTCGTGCCCGCATCGCTGGAATCGGCAAGGAGCCGGCGCGATCCCCCAGTCTTGTCGAGAACAGCAGCAAGCGGCGCACCGCCTTCAAGGGTTCCGCGCGCATCAAGCGCCACGAGCTTTTCCGCGCGCGACGACAGCTTCAGCTTCAGGCCCTTGAGTGCAACATCGGACGCACCAAGGACGGTATCCACATCTGCAACGAGATCGACGCCGGCATCCGGCTTTTGCGATCTGCCCTTCTGGGAGTCGTTGAGCGAGAAGAGCGATCTAAAGAAGTCCCGGCCGTCGAACGTCTTTCCGTGGGCCTTCACGTTCCAGATGCCATCATTGCCGCGCGTACCCTGCAACTCAAGCCGCGAGACGACGTTAAGCGTGACCTCGGGGAAATAGAACTCCTTCATCTTGTTATCGGCGCCGACGCCGATCCATCCCTCGACCGCAATGTCGTCGCCGGCGAGCTTGAAGTTCTGCAGTTCCGTTTTGTGCGTACGCCCACTTGCGATATCGGCCTCAAGAACGGCTGGACGCCCTTGCGCCTTCTTCCAGGCGATAGGCTCGATCATCAGTTCCGCATCGGTCAGGTTCGCTTTGAGCTTGATGACCGGCTCCTGCTGCGCGTTCTTCGACAGCGTGATGTCGATTGGAACGGTCCCGCGCACCAAGTCATTTATGTCGAGGCCAAGCTGCGTGCGATCCGCGTCATCGAGCTTTGCGGTGATCTTTATCGGCGGCTGCTCAGCGGGAGATCCGGTCAGGAGGCGCTGGCCGGCGATCTTGGCGGGCACTCCGTTGATCAGCAGGTCGCCCTTGGCATCAAGCGCATTGCTGGACAGCTCCAGCGCCAGCGTAAAACCCTGCACGTCAAACTGCCCGGCAACTTTGCCGAAGCGGCCGTCGGATATCTTGGCCTTGCCTTCAACCAGCACTTGATCCGCGTCGAGGCCGGCGATCAGTGGCAGCTTCAAGGTGATTGCCGCGTCCACTTTGCCTTCCGCATCCTTGGGCAGAGCACCAACTTCACGCACGCGTGTAAGAGGCAAGCTTGCGATCATCTCCAGGAAAGGCCCCAGTGCCGACTGGACATTGAAGGTCAACTCGCCATCAGGCTGCGGACCAATGACATCCGGAGAAACCAGTTTTACGGTCTTCATTGCGACCTTGCGGTCGCCCGAGAGGTTCGCGTAGGCCTCGGGAACAGAGACTTCGAGCGCGTTGTTCTCCAACCGGATAAGGCCACGCGGAGCGGAGACCGGCAACATGCCATCCAAAGGAATGGCGATCACGTCAGCGACTTCGAAAGATGCCGACATGCGCTCGCCGCTGGCGCTGGCGGCAGGCGCTTCGCCTTCCATGAACTCACCGGATGCAAAGCGCACGCTGCCGCCGTTGAACGTGGCCTGCGTGACGCGTTCGCCGACCCAGATGCGGGCGCCGGGCGCCAGAGCACGCGGCCACATGGCCTTGAGCGTTGCAAGGGGCATGGGCGTGAGGGTGACTTCTGCTCGCGAGCTTTGCCCCTGCGGACCTGCGACCGTCATGCCTTTCATGGAGACTTCGCCGCCACCGCCTTTCAGTTGGAAATCGCCAACTTCCACTACACCGCGCCGCGGAATGATCGAACCCAGCACGCTCCACTGTTCGAGCGTGACGGGCGGCACGCCGAACTCGCTGGCCTCCAACGTGCCGTTCTTGCCCTCAAGCGTGAAGCGCCACACGGGCGGCCCCTTCTCGCCTGAGATATCCTTGGCGTTGCCGGAGAACATGATGTTGCCGTCGGCCCATTTCACGGGGCTTGGCGCAAGTTCCCAGTTGCGCTTCTCCCCGTCGTAGAACAGGCGGAACAACCCCGCCGTCAAACGAAACGGGTCAGCCGAAATGCCCGGCAGCACAAGCTGTCCGTTTCCGGCCTGCAGGGCGATCTCCGCTTTGGCGATGTCGCCACCCGTCGAGACCTCCACGGTTGCATCGCCCGAGACATTCATGTCGAACATGTTGAGCAGCGCCAGCGGGGGCGCGGCCGCCGACAACGTGGAGGGCACCAGATCACGGATCGTCGTTTTGACGGCGATGCGATCGCTCTTTTCGCTTTCGTCCGTCAAGAACGTCAGCGCCCAGGGACCGCGTGGCGAGGCGATGGTGGCACGCCCTGAGATGACGCTACGCTTGCGGTGGTGGTTGAAGTCCACGCTCAGTTCGTTGATGCGCCAGGAGCTGCGCTGACCAGCGTAGTCGAGAATGACCGAGACATTCTGCATTCCAAATTCGGTCAAGTAGGACGTGGCATCAAGCTGACGGCGCGCGCGTGCGGAGGCGTCGCTGAGCATCTTGGCGATATTGAGCGGTTGAGTGGGCTGCGGCGTCTGCGAGGCTGGCTTTGGCTGTTGTGTTCCCGGGTCTTGCGCTTTGTCGTCGCGCTGCACAGCCTCATCTTCGTGCGCGGGCAACTTTGACACCGATAAGGCCAGCCCCGTCTCTTCGGAGAAGCTCAGATGGATTTCAGGATCAATCAGGATCACGCGCTCGGGCACGATGCGTGCCCGCCAGAGCGCGGAAACGGAAATGTTCACCGCCGACAGGGGCGCGGTGGCTACCACGGAGCCTTCCTTGTCGAGCACGCTCAGATTCTTCAGACGGAACTCGAGGCCCCCGTCATTGCCAAGCCGTAGTTCGGCACCCTCGATATCAACCTGGTTGCTGACCAGCTCCGCGTTAATGCCGCGCTCGATGGGCGGCACCAGCACGTCGAACGAGATCGGGCCGTGCCGCAAGCGCACCATGACAACACCGGTGGCAATCAGCCCCAGGAGCACGAGCGGAATGAACGTGTAGAGCAACGCCTTGCCGACGCCGCGCCCCACGCTCGCGCCCATGCTGGGGCCGGCGCCCTTTCGACGGCGGCGGGATTGAAGGCGGCGAGCCTGCAGCAATGCAGAGAACTTCCGGCGCAAGAACGGCTCGGCCGTTGCACGTGTCTTGCGTGCCGCAGACCGCCCCTCTGTCGCCCCGGCTCCTCGCGCGCCGTTCTGCGCTGACGCCGGCCAGTCCTTCGGCAGCGGGGGAGGCGTCGCTGCCGGCTGTGATCCCGGGGGCCCCCCTTGCGTGCGCCGTCCTGTCGGGTAAGTCGTCAACGTCGCTCCTCGGTCTCCAGGCACGTTCAGGCGGTCAAGGCACATGCCGACACCTGGAAAACGTGCTTGAAATGCACAACTGCCCCGGCGGCGCGGGACCCAACTTTCGATACGCGACAACCGTACTGCAACTACCCGGTGAATAACGACAAAAGAAAGGCAGGCCCATGCTCTCGGAAGGCCGCAAAGCGCCAGACTTCAAACTCCCGGACGACAGCGGCAAAACGCTCCAACTGGCGAGACTCAAAGGCCGTCCCGTGGTGATCTATTTCTACCCCAAAGACGACACATCGGGCTGTACGGCAGAAGCAAAAGACTTTTCTTGCCTGGCCGGCGATTTTGCTGCCGCAGGTGCCGAAGTCATCGGCATTTCGCCCGACAGCCCGGCAAGCCACGCCAAGTTCAAGGCAAAGCATGACCTGGGTGTGCGTCTTGCCGCCGATGAGGACAAGGCCGTCGCGCAGGCCTACGGCGTGTGGGTGGAAAAATCCATGTATGGACGCAAATACATGGGCGTAGAGCGTTCCACTTTTCTCGTCGATAAGTCGGGCAAGCTTGCCCGCATCTGGCGCAAGGTGAAGGTTCCCGGCCACGCAGAAGAGGTATTGGAGGCCGTCAAGGCGCTCAAGGGGTGATCCCTGCGGATGGAGCTTGTGGGGGCTTTGCGTGGATCCGCTGCCACACTCCTGGCACAACAAGCCGCTATTCGCCTTTTCATCAGGGCATTATACGTGGATATCTTGGCCCGGCGGGCTGACCGGTCCGCAGATCGGTGTTAGCGATTCGGTCGTGCTCGACGGAACGGGGAGTGGTGCGCGTAGGCTACGATCGGGTGCGGGATGTAACACGTTGCTCTACGTTGCTTAAGTTGTGTCAGAGGGGATTACCGAATGCTGCCGAATTTCCGCAAGTCTGAGCCCGAGCCCGATCGGACCCAACACAGTCTTGCAGCCAACGATCAGCCGAGCGCATTTCCGGCCCGTCCGTTTATGGCCGTCCAGCGTTCCAACGAGCGCGCCAGTCTCTCCGTCATTGGTCCCGATCTCATCATTACGGGCAATCTGGAGTCCAGAGGTGAAGTGCAGGTCGACGGCATCGTGGAAGGCGATATTCACGGCAGCCATGTCATCGTCGGTCCCAACGCGAATATCACCGGCGGTATCGTCGCCGAAGAGGTCGTGATCCGCGGACGCGTGAACGGCACGGTACGCGGAAAGCGCGTCATGCTTCAGGCGTCGAGCCAAGTCGAGGGCGATATCTTTCACAACGCACTGTCGATCGAGCAGGGTGCGATGTTCGAAGGCAAGTCGCGGCGCACCGCGCAAGATCCACGCGAGGGCGCGACCGTCAGTGAGCTGCCGCGAACCTCGCATGCAGCTCCCTCAGCACCCCTCCTGTCCGCCGTCCCTTCAAGCCCTGCGCCATCGTTTGCAGCGATGTCTGCTGCGCACGAGGACGACACGGAGGCTTCCGTCACCATTGTGCCGCCCCGGCTGCCAGGCACACGTTAAAATTTCATACGGTTCTATAACGACACTGCCCGTCCCTAGTCTCCTCCTTGGAAAATGTCTCCGCTCACGTATTGGCGTGCGGAGACATTTTTTATGCAAGACCCTGAACCGGGATGCCGGGAGATTGCGCCGGCTTCATGAGCCGGTCCATGGTGCGAGAGTGAGCCGGTGCGCATCAAGCGCGGTGAATGCGGTCTGCCGGCACGTCAGCACGACGATCTGATAGCTGCGGCCCGCCTCGTTGAGCGCGGCACACATGGCATTAAGACGCTCGTCATCCGAATAAACCAGTGGATCGTCGAGCACGAGAGGCACCGGAGCACGGCGCGCCGCGAACAGCCCGGCAAACCCCATGCGCACCAGCACCGCAAGTTGCTCACGCGTGCCATCCGAGAGGCTTGCGAAGTCTTCGCGCTCGCCCGCGCGCGTCAAGGCTTGCAAAGAGAAACTGTCGCGAAACGCAACGCCCGCGCCGGGAAAAACCTGTTTGAGATAAGGCAGCAGGGCATTCGTTACCGGTTCCAGATAGCGCGTGCGCACATCCTCGATGGCGCGCGCCAGCGTCGCGATCAGAAGCTTCAGAGCTGCGATGTCGGTCTCGTAGCGGCGCACGGCCTCCTCTGCCTGTTCGAGCAGCCCCAACAATCTTTCGACTTCGCCCGCGCGTCCCTCTTCATCGACGCCAGCCTGCTCGCCGCGCAGGCGCTCCAGCAGTTCGCTCGTGCGGCGTGCTTCCTCCTGCCGGCGCGCGAACTCGCGCCGTGCCCCGTCAAGCTCACCCGTCATGACGCGAAAGCGGTCTTCATTGACGCCCTCGGAAACCATGCTCTCGTAAGCCTGCTGGGCAGCGCGTACTGCGGCGTTCCCGTCTTCGAGCGCGGCGGCAAGCCTTGCTTCATCGCATTGGGCATGTACGGCGGCGAGGTCGGAAAGCTCTGTCTCGAGCACCGCAATTCCCCTGGGCGCTACCTCCACAAACCTCAGGCGCAGCGCATCGAGCCGCACGCCCGTGTCAACGCGTTGAGCGGCTTTGGCGCAAGCTTGCGCATCGTCCGCCACGCCCATTTCTTCGAGCAGCCGCGCAATGATCTTGTGACTTTCATCGCGCCGCCGCGCGATCTGAGCTGCCTGCTCGGCATCCGACGAAATAACGCGGATGGAGCCGATGCCTGCGATCTGGAGTGTCAAGCGCTCTCGCACCGGCAGGCGCGCGGCGTGCATCACCGGCGCGCCATCCGCCTCGATCTTTCCCTGCGCACCTTCGGCCGGTGCGATGTCGACGAAAGTGCTCATGCCTTCGAGCGCCTGTTGCTCGCGTGTGAACAGGGCTCGGGCATTTTCGAGCTGAGCGGCGCGCTGCGGCGTTGCACCGTTTGCGTTGAAGGCTTTGGCCAGTTCCGCGATCTCTGCGCCGAGGGCCTGAGCGGCACTGAGCGCTTGCTTGAGCTCGGCTTCACGGCCTTGCGCTGCCTTGGCCTTGTCAAGAGCATCGCGCGCGGCCTGCGCCTCCAACCGGCGGCTCTTGAGATCCGACGCAGCCCGCGCACAGTGATCGCGATTGGCCTGCGCAGCCGCGATAACCTTGGAGAGATGCTCGATGCGGCGGGCGAGGTCTGCCGCGGAGAGCGGGTCCTCCAAGTCACGCAGGCGCGCGGTCAAGTCTGCAATCTGGACAAGCCGGGCCTCGCTGGCTGCCGCAACCTCCCGCGCCCGCATGAGATCGCTGCGCGCGGCTTCGCGGGCCTTCAACGCAGTGTCATAAGGCCCATTGCGTTTAGGAACATCCCGGCCCGAGGTCATGTACTGGCCAAGTTCGGCACGAGCATGCGCAAGGATATCCTCCGCAAGCCCCGAGCCAGCCGCCTCGACGACCTCCTGCGCCAGCAGACCTGTCAAGGCATTGGCTTCGCCGCGTGTCTTGGCTTTGCCTGTGACTGGATCAACGTCGAGGTCGGGCGCCTGCAGGGCACGTTGCTGGCGGACCCACGCAAGGCCGATGCGCCCGGGCCCCTCTCCGGTTCCCGTCAATCGCGACAACTGCGCCTCAGCCTCCCCCGCCCGCGCCTCCACGCGGCCCGTATCGAGGTTGGTCAGTATCGCGGTCTTGCCCCGGCCGAACTGCTTGCGGATGCGCCAGCGCGCGCCGCCTGCTTCGAAATCGACCTCGACGAGCGGCTCCCCGCCGCCACGCGGACGAAATCCCTCCAGCCGCGCGCCGCCCGTGCCATGAGGGACAAGAAAAGCGGCTTCCAGCGCCTCAAACAACGTCGACTTGCCAAGCTCGTTTGGACCGGCGAGCAGATTGACGCCCGGCGAGATGTGATCGATCGCAACGCCATCGCTGAACCTGCGGAACTGAGCGGCGCGCAACGCAACGAGCCTCATGAGGCCTCCTGGCGCACCTTGGCGGCGAACGCATAAAGCATCTGAAGAGCGCGCGTCGCCGCCGCACTGTCAGAGTGCGCCACGTCATTGCTGATCTCGGCGAGAGCCAGGGCTGCGTCGCGCAACGCTCCGTCCTCACCTGCTATCGCCAGATCTTGCGCACTGGCGCGGACGGAAAGAGAGGCATCATCCAACTCCAGATGACGCACGCGTCCTTCGAAGCTTTCCTGCCACTGGCGCAACGCCGCCGCATCCGCGAGCGTCAGGCTTCCGCTGACCCGCAGGCGCAGGAGCACGGACGCGAGCGCGGGCGAAAGTCCGGACAGCCTGGCGTCAAGCGCGGTGATGTCGGCTGCATCAGCCAGCATCACCTCACGCTTGATCCAAGTGAACTGCGCCGACCGTACCACCGTCACAGACGGCGGCGCGCCGGCGCCTTCTATGGCGACCGCCAAGACATTGCCGGGATCATTGTCGGGAAAGCGGTCGGGCTCAGGAGTTCCCGAATACCAAGTGCGCGCATCGATGCGCGTCGTACCGTGCCAGTCACCCAGCGCAAGATAGTCGAGCCCGGCGCGTGCCGCACGGTCAGGAGCAATCGGCGCGGTGCTCTCGCCGTCAGAAGAGAACCCCTGGATCGACCCGTGCGCCAGACCGACGCGAATTTGTCCAGGCGCGCTTTGCGCATCCGCCATCCATTCGGTGGGGTCACGACCCGGGGACTTGCTCGTCAGGGGTGCGGGAAGAACGGTGCACTCTGCGGACACGGCATGCGCGCGGGCGGCATCGAGTACCGTGATATTGCCGGGCAGCCCCAGCCGCACAAGGCGTTCCCAGATCCCGCCGGCCTTGGCCGGATCGTGGTTGCCCGGCAGCAGAAGAAATGTGATGTCGCTCTCGGCGCGCATATGCTCCAGCGCACGGCGAAGCGTCAGCGCATCGAGCCGGTCGTTATCGAACACATCGCCAGCAACAAGGACGTGCGCGGCTCCGCTCCCGCGCGCAATACCCGCGATCCTTTTGATGGCAGACACGCGCGCAGCCGCCAGCTCGCCTGCGAGTTGAGCCGGGAAGCGCGCGAACGGCTTGGCGATCTGCCAGTCGGCGGTATGAATGAATCGGAAGGCCATGGGATCACATGACCACGGCGGTGCCGCCGAACTCAAGCGCCAGCATCAAGCGGCAAAAATCCATGTGGAAAAAGCCCCATCCCTAGGGGGAAAATCAATTCCCCAGCAAATCACGAGCAAGAAAGACGACACGTGCAGCACCCTGCTGTGCCCGTCCTGCCTGATGAAATCCGTTGCGCCCGTAGAACCCAATGTTGCGCGCGCCCTCGCCTGTGACGACATGCACGCCCGGCGCGCCGGCAGCGCGCACCTCAGCCACGAAACGCGCGATGAGCGCGCCGCCCAACCCCCTATTTCGATAGCGCGGCGCCAGGTTGATGTGCAAATGCGCGGGATAGCGCTGCGTCAAAGCCGCAAACTGTCTGAAGTACCAGATGCCGGAAAAGCCGGCGCTGGCTGCGGGATCTTCCAACGATCCCACGATGTAGCCCGCGACCTCCTTGCCGCCGTCAAGTGCAATGAACGCAAGCTGAGGATCGCGGCTGAGATACCGGCCGAGCCAGCGCTCGCGAAAGGCCGCGCGTTCAACATCACCTGAAAAACTCTTGACGCTGCTTGCCTCGAAAAAAATCTCGTCAAGCCCGGCGATCAATTGCCGTTCGCCGATTTTGCCGCTGCCCGTGCGGGCCAGCACCTCGATGTATGGGACAACCTCGGGCACGCCAGCATCCTTGGAACGATGAACGGCATGAGACATGCCTTCAACGCGCACCAAAAGCAAAGGGGGCGCATGAGCGCCCCCTGATCCGGCACCAAAACCGGGCAATCGCCTACCAGCCGAAGCGGCAGTCGTCATAACGGCGCCACCAATAGGGGCTGCCGGTGACAATGGCCCGGCGCTTCAACCAGTAGCAGCCGCGATATCCGCCGTAGATCCCGATGCTGGGACCCCAGAAGAAGCCCCCGCGCCAATGGCGGTGACGGAAATGCCCCCGATGTCCGAACCGCGGGCCGTGGAATCTGGGACCGTGGAACCGCGGGCCATGGAACCTCGGTCCGTGGCCAAAGTGGCCTCCACGGTGGCGAACCTGGAGAAGTCCGCTGTCCGCGCTCTTGTCGATCGAGCGGGCGGCATTGGACAGGGGCGCCGCCTCAGCGCTTTGCGGCGCGACACCCTGGAACAGAAAGCCCGCGGCCAACGCGAGCATACCGAACTTGATATTCTTCATTATGTCTCTCCTTGCCGGCGCGGCTGTGCGCGCGTCATTGCGAATTGAACGAACAAGACGACGGAAGGTTCGCCGTCATTCGTTGCATCAACGACTAAGGAGAAAACATGCTTGCGGTGTGACTTTGCGCTGAATGATTATTCATCTTGGCGAAGCGCCGTCACGAGCTTGTGACGGAACGCAGCAGGAAGATCGTCCGGCACTGGAACACGCACGGCGGGCGGCGAGGGCGTGGCCTTGCCGGATGCCGCATTGTCCAGCGCGGCGGGATTGCCACCCCCGTAATTGGGACTGAACGGCTCGGACGGGTCGTCGGGAAGCTGGCGGATATAGGCCGGCGGCGGCGTCTGGGCCGGCAGGCCGTCGTCCTCGACGGCGGGTGTGGCTTGGGCCACGGCGCGCGTTGGGACCACACTCTCAGAGCTGTAGCGGGGAGCTTGCGTGGAAGCGCATCCGCCAACACTCAGGAGCACGGCAAGTGCGCAGCACGACAGCACCGGCAGAGAACCGGAACGCGAAACAAACATGGAGAACGCCTCTTGGAACGCAACAGCGACGCAACAAACGCGAACGCAAAACCTGTCCCGGATTGAAACATCGAGGCCTTAAGAAGCCCCTAACGGCCGTCCTCCTACGCGCGCAGCAGGCCCGAGGCCGCAATGCCGTTGAAGACGGCCTGCACGGCGATCGCCGCAAGCAGAATGCCAAAAACCCGCACAAGCACGCGCTGCGCGGTCAGGCTGATCATCGAATTGAATTCATGCGCAGCGATGAGCAGCGCGAGCGTGAGAGCCATGACGGCGAGAAGCGCCGCCGTAACCACCGCAAGGCCAAAGGGTTCATGCGTGGCGTTTGCTGCAAGCAAGATGCCTGCACTCATGGCGCCTGGTCCGGCGAGCAACGGCGTCGCCAGCGGAAACACCGCCATGTCCTCGCGCGTGTGCGCTTCCTCGCCTTCGGTCGGCGTAAGCTTCAACGCGCTGCCGGGGCGCGCGAAGATCATGTCGATCGACAGCATCAGCAGAATTACGCCGCCTGCGGTCTGCAGGGCGGCGATTGAAACCCCCAGTTTGGAAAGGACGGGACCGCCAAGCAACGTGAAAGTCAGCAGAATGATGGTGGCTATTAAGCTGGCGCGAATTGCAATCTCGCGGCGCTCGGCGCGATCCATCCGCGGCGTCAGCGTCGCAAACAGAACCGCCGCCTCCACCGGGCCAACGGTCGCAAGAAACGTCGTGAAGCTTTTGAGCGCCGTCTCGAGCACGCGAAACTCCTCGATGGGAATGTGAGTTACGTAACTGCCGCCGCACGATTGTGCAAATGGCTGTGCAATTAGGCATCAAATCGCTATCAGCACTCATGCGGAAATGCTGCTAATCATATGTTTTTGTTGTGTTTTTATAGATCTTATTTCTTGAAGCCGGGCGATTCTCGCCACACATTGCACAGTAACGGTGTCCGTGTTCGACCAACTGAAAGGGAGAGCTCGCGTGTCCGGAAACAGCATTTCAAGACCAAAGACCGACGAAGATTTTCGCGCGCAATTGCAGGGCTTCAGTCTGACGACGGCCGAGATCATTTACCGGCTGCCGGATTACCCCGCGCTCGTGCAAAGCTACATCTGGCAGGAGTACGATCTCGCTCCCCGCTTTCCCAAGCTCAAAAGGTTTCTAGAGTTCTGGACCGCGAAGCTCGACGGCAAGCTCTATAAAGTGACGGTCGCTCACGCCAAGCTTATAAGGCCAGCCGAGCTTCGCCTTCTCGACGCAGAGTTCAAGCTGAACTGAGCGCCTTCACGGCCGGCATCCGATGGCTTTCACGCTGGCTTGGATCGCACAAAGAGCGGTTCACCGGCAGCCCCAAAAGGTGGGGGCAAGTGTTCCCCCTGGCTCAAACCTGATTGGTCGCCTCGAAGGGCCAGAACACGCCGCCGCTCCACACGCCGGCTCTGCCACCGTGCTCGACAGCCAGCTCCACGAGATCGGCATAAAGCGCGCGCGTCAACAACGCTTCCAAGCGCCCGCGCACATGGACGTAGGGCTTCAGTCCGCCGGCCGGCTGCTGGATGGTAAATCGCATGGGATGCTCAGGCCCGGCCGCCAGCACATCGTCCATGTTCGTTCGAAAGGTGAGGGTCTGCCCGCTGCCATACCCGGTCACCGCCATCTCGACGGCAAGGAACGGCGCATCGGCGACATCGCAGTCGACCTTCTCCACGGGGGTGACAAGATATGTGCGCCCATCCTCATCCTTGCGCAGGAGCGACGCAAACAGCTTGACGAGCGCGGGACGGCCGATCGGGCTTCCGCGAAACATCCAGGTGCCGTCGGCCCGGATGGTCATACCGATGTCACCACAGTAGGGCGGATCCCAGGCCTCTACGGGACGCACCCCCGCACCGGGCCCCGCCGCCGCCATCAAGGCCTCAAGTCCAGCGTTCATCTGCTTATTTTCATGCATCGCGGTCGGTCCACGCGGGCCGTGCCCGCCAAGCTCCCCCATTGGTCGCAGTCCACGGGCTTAGAAGAGCATTTCTAACGGAACATTCACTTGACGCTAGGGGACCTCAGACTGAACGTTCAAGCTGAGGATAGTGTTTCGCGTTAACGCTCACGTGGGGTCTGTACGGCCCACGGATGTGGCTCTCGAACCCTATCAATCGAACAACAATGGCCGGACCTGCGCAGTTTCGCCGGCGCGGTCACAAACGCGAAATAGCCAAGGGAAGCGGTTCGCATGAGCACAGTCATTGAAACCAACGCCGACATCGTTCCGCGCCTGGAGGCGGCGTCGGAACGCGTGCAGCGTGCCCACAAGACAGCGGCGACCGTAATCTTCGGTCAGGATGTCGTGATCGAGCGCACCATCCTTACCATTCTTTCCGGCGGCCACGCCCTGCTCATCGGCGTTCCCGGCCTCGCCAAAACGTTGCTGGTCGATACACTCGGCAAGGTTCTCGGCCTTGACGCCAAACGTATCCAGTTCACGCCGGACTTGATGCCGTCAGACATCATCGGTTCGGAAGTCTTGGAAGACGAGCCGGGCCGCGCTCGCTCCTTCCGCTTCATCAAGGGCCCCATTTTCACCCAGCTTCTGATGGCTGACGAAATCAACCGCGCCTCGCCCAAGACGCAGTCGGCCTTGCTGCAAGCCATGCAAGAACATCATGTGACGGTCGCGGGTCACCGCCACGATACGCCTGCTCCCTTTCATGTGCTCGCCACCCAGAACCCTCTGGAGCAGGAAGGTACCTATCCGCTGCCCGAAGCCCAGCTCGACCGCTTCCTATTGCAGATCGACGTCGATTATCCCGACCTCGTCGCGGAACGGCGGATGCTTTATGCCACCACCGGCACCGACAGCGCCAAGGTCGAGCCCGTCCTTTCGGCCCCCGAGTTGATGGCGATTCAACGTCTCGTGCGCCAGATTCCCGTACCCGACAAGGTTGTCGAGGCGATCCTCAAACTCGTCCGCTCGTGCCGTCCGGGCACCGGCGCCAGCATCGAGACCGACAAGTATGTCGCCTGGGGCCCAGGCCCGCGCGCAAGCCAGGCGCTCATGCTCGCGGTCCGCGCCAAGGCGCTTATCGACGGACGTCTTGCGCCCTCCGTCGACGACGTGATCGGTCTTGCCGAGCCCATCCTCAAGCATAGGATGGCGCTCTCGTTCGCAGCCCGTGCGGAGGGTCAGGATCTCTCCCAGATCATCGCCCGCCTTGCGGAAGCGGTGGAGTAGCCCATATGGCAGGCGCCAGCGGCCGTAAGCCGACCGCGTCCGATGACGGCCGCCGGATCCTCGCGCTCGAGCGCGAGGCGGTTGGTCTCGTTGATCTGATGCCCGATCTGCTTATGGAAGCAGACCGCATCGCCGCGTCGGTGGTGCACGGCATTCACGGCCGCCGCCGCTCTGGCCCTGGCGAGACGTTTTGGCAGTTCCGGCAGTATCAGCCGGGCGAAGGCGCGCACCTCATCGACTGGCGGCGCTCGGCGGGGTCCGACACGCTTTTTGTCCGCGAGCGGGAGTGGGAGGCCGCCCACACCGTCTATCTGTGGCCGAACCTGTCGGCCTCCATGCGCTTCAAGAGCCATCTTTCGAAGGTTTCCAAGCAGCAGCGTGCGCTGGTGCTTACGCTGGCGGCTGCCGAAATCCTGGTGCGCGGGGGCGAACGCGTCGCGCTGCTAGGGCTGACGCAACCTACCGCCAACCGGCGTGTAACTCAAAGACTTGCCCACACCATCGTCGCGGAAGTTGGGGACACCTTCGAGAAATCTCTGCCCGTGGCCGCAACACGGCTTGCCCGCTTCTCGAGTGTCATCCTGATTTCTGATTTCCTTGATCCGATCGACGAGGTCCGCGAAACCATCGAAACTCTCGGTGCCGCCGGCGCCAATGGCCATCTCATTCAAGTGCTGGACCCGGCGGAAGAGACATTGCCTTACGCGGGGCGCACGGAATTTCTTTCGCCCGACGGCAGCGAGCGTTGGGTGGCCGACCGTGTGGAAGGCTTGCGCGAGCGCTATGTCAGCCGCTTCCAGGCGCACCGCGCCGCACTTCAGGAGGTCGCGCACCGCATCGGCTGGTCGTTCCTCGTGCACCATACCGATCGTTCCGCCTCCGAGCCGCTGCTCGCGCTTGTGGCACACTTGAGCGGCTCTGGCGCCGCGTTGCGCTGGAAGGGCACGGACGTGGGAGATCCCGGCAGATGACGTTTGGAGCCCTTGCGTTCTTGAACCCATGGTTGCTTGCGGCGCTCGCGAGCCTGCCGATCATCTACTGGCTGCTGCGCGCCGTGCCGCCGAGCCCCGCGCGCGTCGAGTTCCCTCCGACCCGCATTCTCGTCGGGTTGGAGAACCAGGAGAAAACGGCCGAGAAAACGCCCTGGTGGCTGACTCTGATCCGCTTGCTTGCGGCTGCATTCGTCATCTTCGCGCTTGCCGAACCTGTGCTCAATCCGACCAAGGACGCCGCGCTTAAAGGCGAAGGACCGGTTGTCATCGTAGCGGATAATGGCTGGGGGGCCGCTTCCCGTTGGCCGCTACGCGCGCGGATGATCGACCGGCTGATTTCGGAAGCCGAAAGCAAGAACCGCCCGGTCATGCTGGTGGCGACCGCACTCAAGGCCAAGGGCAACACACCCAGAATCGAACCTCCCGCCGATGCGCGTACGTCAGCCGCCGCCATCGAGCCCATGCCCTTTGCGCCAGATCGCAAGCGCGCCGTCGAGACCATCCGCAAAACGCTAACCGACGCAAATGCTTCAGGCGCGAGCATCGTGTGGCTGCATGATGGTATCGATCATGCGGGCGACGCCTCCGAAGTCGCTCAACAGTTGGCGGACATCGCGCAGACGGGCTCGTTTGCCGTTATCGACGAGACGAAGGGCGAGGAAGCGTTGGGTCTTGCAGCGCAACTGGGCGAGAAGGGTAAACTGGAAGCTGTTGTCAACTCACCCTCCGGCACCGCGCGCGCAGGCCCCGTCCACGCCTTTTCCGCGCGCGGCGAGCGGCTCGGGGAAGTAAATTTCTCCATCAAGGCCGGCGAAACTCGTACCGTGGTGCCGTTCGAACTTCCGCTTGAACTGCGCAATCAGGTGGCGCGCATCGAGATGCCCGGCGAGCGTTCGGCGGGCGCCGTCAACCTGATCGACGCGGCGACGCAGTGGCATCGCGTGGGCCTCATTTCCGGCGCAAGCCAGGAGCAGGCCCAACCGCTGCTTGCACCCCTCTACTACATCCAGAAGGCACTTCAGCCCTACGCCGAGCTTGTGTCGGCAAAAGACGCCAACCTCGCGGCGAGCATCGACTCGATCCTCAAGCAAAACGTGTCCGTGCTGATATTGGCGGACATCGGCACGATTCCTGAGGAAAGCGCCAAGCAGGTCGACACCTTCGTCAAGAAGGGCGGCGTGCTGGTGCGCTTTGCCGGACCGCGACTCGAAAAAGGCGGTGATGATCTGCTACCTGTGCCGCTACGTTCGGGCGGGCGCTCGCTCGGCGGCGCGTTGTCGTGGTCCACGCCCCAGAAACTCGCCAACTTCGATGATGCGAGCCCCTTCTCCGGCTTGATACCGCCCGCCGACGTGCTCATCAATCGTCAGGTTCTTGCGGACCCTGCCAAGCTCGGGAGTGACGTCGGCATCTGGGCACGTTTGGCGGACGGAACACCGCTTGTCACTTCCACGCGGCGCGGAGAAGGCCGCCTCGTGCTCTTCCACATCACCGCCAACACCGACTGGTCCAACCTGCCGATCTCGGGACTGTTCGTCGATATGCTGCGGCGGATTTCGGTTATGGGGCGCGCCGGCTCGGCCACGTCGGCGGAAACGGGAGCCGAAGGCGGCGCGGAAGCCTCCACCTCCGATGCCATGAACGTGTTGCCGCCGCTCAAGACGCTCGACGGCTTTGGCGCGCTGAAGCCGCCGCCGCCGACCGCCGAGCCTATCAAGTCGTCCGAGATCGATAAGATGGTTCCGAGTCTCGAACATCCGCCCGGCTATTACGGAAATTCGAGTGCGCCTCACTCGCTCAACGTCGTGACGCCGAAGACCGAGTTGAAGGCTATTACCTCACTTCCCCGCGGCGTACAGCGCCTCACCTACGACAACGCGGCGAGCATGCCGCTGAAATCCTGGATGCTCGCCCTGGCCCTGGCGCTCCTGTTTGCGGACATCATCGCTGTCCTGGTCCTGCAGGCGGGCGGCTTGAAGTACATCTTCCAGAGGCGGGCGGCGGCCTCTGCGGCGGCGATCGCCTTGGCGATATTTGCTGCGGCACACGTTTTCGCGCCGGCACCCGCAATAGCCCAGGACGCCGATGACGAAATGGCGGCGCCGACAGTTGCAGGACCGCCGCTTTCGCCAGCCGACCAGGCTGCTGTCGAAGCCACCAGGAAGGTAACTTTCGGCTACGTGCTGAGTGGTGACGCGCAGGCCGATGAGATCAGCCGCGAGGGCCTTACGGGGCTTGGCAAGGTTCTCGTTACGCGCACGGCCGTTAATCCCGGCCTTCCGCAGGCCGTCGACATTACCAAGGATGAGATCGCTTTCTATCCCATTCTCTATTGGCCGGTGCTCGATGACGCGCAGGCCCTTCCTGACGCGGTCATCGCCAAGATCGACGCCTACATGAAGGAAGGCGGGCTCATTATTTTCGACACCCGCGACTATGGACAAGGCGGCGTCAACGCGTTGCCCATTGGTGGCAAGAGCGGAAATGCCTTGCAGCGCTTGCTCGGCAAGCTCGACGTGCCACGTCTCGAACCCGTACCCGAGAACCACGTCGTCACGAAGTCGTTCTACCTTCTGCATTCATTCCCTGGCCGCTGGGACGGCGGCAATCTTTGGGTCGAAGCAATCAACCACGACAACGGCGAGCGGCAGGCGCGCGTTGCCGACGGCGTGACCTCGATCATGATCACGTCGAACGATTTTGCTGCCGCGTGGGCGCTCGACAATCGCGGACGCCCGGTCTACCCGGTCGTGCCGGGTGGAGAGAACCAGCGCGAGATGGCATTCCGCGCGGGCGTCAACATCGTCATGCATGCACTGACGGGCAACTACAAATCCGATCAGGTGCACGTCCCCGCCATGCTCGAACGGCTGGGGCAATGAGGACACGATGAACTGGTCCATAGATTTCGCGCCTCTGCTTCCCGATCCGCTATTGTGGCTGCTCGCCCTTATCGCGCTTGCACTCGTCGTCCTGTTGTTCGTGCGTGGCACACGCGGCGCGCTGCTGCGTCTGGCAGCGCTGGCGGCACTGGTCCTGGCGCTGCTCAATCCCACGTTGCGCGAGGAGGAGCGTGAGCGCCTCGCCAACGTTGCCATCGTCGTGCTTGATGAATCGACCAGCCAGCGGCTCGCCAGCCGGCCCGAGGAAACGGCGGCCATCAAGGCCGATCTGGAGGCAAAGCTCGGCAAGATTCCCCAGCTCACCATCAAATGGGTTGACGGCGGCAAAGCCAGCGAGCAGACGGCTGCCGGCACCAACCTGTTCGCCGATCTCAACGCCGCCCTCAATGACACGCCGCCCGATCGCATCGCGGGCGTGATTTTCGTGACTGACGGACAGGTGCATGATGTACCCAAATCAGCGCACGGACTCGGATTCGATGCGCCCGTGCATACTCTGCTGACGGGCGCACCTGATGAGTTCGACCGGCGCATCGAGATCATCGAAGCGCCACGTTATGGTCTCGTGGGTCAGACACGCCCCATCCAGCTTGCGGTGCGCGAGACAGGCAAGACCGGCCAGCGCCCTGCCGAGGTGACCCTCAAGGTCCGCCGCGAAGGACGCCCCGACGAGACCATCAGGACGACGATCAACAGCCCGGTGAAGGTCGACATGCCCTTCCCCCACACGGGCACCAATATCGTCGAGGTCGAACTCGATACCGCCGAGGGAGAGTTGACGCCTGCCAACAACCGCTCGGTCATCGCCGCGGAAGGCGTGCGCGAAAATCTGCGCGTGCTGCTTGTCTCGGGCGAGCCGCACGCAGGCGAACGCACCTGGCGCAACCTTCTGAAGTCCGATGCGGCCGTGGACCTCGTTCACTTCACCATTCTGCGTCCCCCCGAGAAGCAGGATGGCACGCCCATCAATCAGCTCTCTCTCATCGCCTTTCCGACGCGCGAGCTGTTCTCGGAGAAGATAAAGGATTTCGATCTCATCATCTTCGACAGCTATGAGCACCGCGGCATCCTGCAGCTGCTCTACTACGACAACATCTCGCGCTACGTGAGCCAGCACGGCGGCGCATTGCTGGTCACGGCCGGTGACGCGTATGCCTCGCGCTATACTTTGTTCAAGACGCCGCTCGCCCCTGTGCTGCCGGCGCCTCCGACGGGGCGCGTGGTCGAGGTTCCCTTCAAGGCCAAGATCACCGAGACCGGCATGCGCCATCCGGTGACCAAGGATCTTCCGGGCTCTGCTGGGGATGTCCCAACCTGGGGCCGCTGGTTCCGTCTCGCAGAGGTTCGTGCCGACAAGGGCCATATTCTGATGTCGGGCGCGCAGGACAAGCCCCTCCTCGTGCTCGATCGCAAGGGCAAGGGCCGGGTGGCATTGCTCACCTCCGATCAGGCTTGGCTGTGGGCCCGCGGCTACGAAGGCGGCGGCCCGCACACCGACCTGCTTCGGCGGCTGTCTCACTGGCTCATGAAGGAGCCGGATCTGGAAGAAGAGCGCATCATCGCGACCTCGAAGGGTTTCAAGATCTCGCTGGAGCGGCGCTCCATGGAAGAAAGCGTCAAGCCCGTGAAGCTGCTCGGGCCTGGCGGCGAAGCGACCGATGTGACGTTGGAGCCTGCGGGTAAGGGCGTGTGGCGCGCCAATCTCGACGTGAAGGTTCCGGGTCTCTACAAAGCCGAAACGCCAGGCCCCTCGGGTCCGCTCACCGCCGTCGTCAATGCTGGCATTGAAGATCCGCGCGAGATGAATGAAGTCACGGCCACCGCCGACAAGATGAAGCCCATTGCCGACGCCACGGGCGCTGGTGTGTTCTGGACACATGCCAGCGGTCTGCTGGCCAGTGCCACGGGCACGAGCGTTGACGTGCCGCGCGTGACGATGCTTTCCAACGCCAAGCTGCTCGCGGGCTCCGGCTGGATGGGTCTTAAGGATCGCGACGCCTACCTGACCAAGGGTGTGAAACTGACGCCATTGTTCACCGGCTTCATGGCGCTTTCGGCCCTGCTGTTCCTGCTCGCGATAGCGTGGTGGCGCGAAGGCCGCTGAGGTTCCATCTGCACGCAGCCCCGTTCCCTACGCAGTTGTACTCATGCTGCCATGGCTTTTCCGGCACCCAAAAGCGATGACACGCGCCGCAGCGCCAGCTATTCTCCTACAAAAGAACTAGGCCGCGCCGTAAGACTAGCGGCGGCCAGGGAGAATATGCATGAACGAGGGGACGAGCCTGAGCCGCCCCGGCTCCAAACGGCCGCTGGGCCTTATCACTAATGACCCTGCCGCTGTGCAGATTGCCAAACGCCTCGCCGCAACAGGCCACCGCGTCATCTGTCTGGCGCTGACGCCTGCTGCGCGTCCTGCATCAACCAGCGCGTTCCTGGAGTCCGCGTCCAACGTCGCCGACATTGCGCGCGAATGTGACGTCGTTGCGATCGCCGTCGACGACATGGCCGTGCTGCGCTTCATCCTGCTGGGCGATGAAGACCGCGCCGGACTCGCCTCCGAGCTGCCCTCGGGCTCTAACCTCATCGATTTTGGCATGCGGCCGCCCCGGGAGGTTCAGTCCATCCTGGGTCTCGTCGGCATGCGTGGCATCGGTGTCATTGACGCCGCCGTGCTGGGAAGCGCGGACGCCCTGGGCCGAGGCTCGGCCAAGGTACTCGCGGGCGGTTTTCCCGACGCGGTCGATGCCGTCATGCCGATCCTCTGCGAACTCGGCACCGTCGAGCGCACCGGACCGTTGGGCAGTGCCCAGACCGCCGCCGCGCTCATGGGCTATGTGGAAGCCGCCCACTTCGCCGCCCGGTCCGAGGCGATCAGCGTGGGCGCGCAGCTCGGCATCAAATCGTCGTCGTTGAACCGGATCTTCAATGATGCGCCCGAAGCGGAGAACATCTTCCGCTTTCAACAGCGTGCCGAGTTTGCCCGGCGGATGGCCGAAGACCGAGGGCTCGGCGGCGACGTCATCAGCTTCCAGCGCCTGCGCCCAGCCGGCCCGCCCAACGAAAGCCGTTGACGAATCAAGCAGCACGTTCCCGTCAAGGCGCAAGCTGCCGGCGACTCGCCTAAGAGTCGCATCGCGACCCGGCTCACCAGGAGCCTGGCGCGCGAGGTTTTAGGATCATGTCGCTGCTCTTTCGCATCGTCTACGCCGCTCATGCCAACGGCACCCATCACAAATTGGCCCTCGATGCGCTTCAGCACATGGAGCGGCCCGACGCGGAGCGCTGGCGGCGCGTGTTCCTGAAATACGTCAATCTCTATCTGGAAGGCTCCAAAGCGCCGGACACGAGCTTCAAGGATTTCAAGAACCACGTTCTGCACGTCAGCGAATCTTACTGGGGCGGCGCGCCCGAGAAGGTCGAGGCGTGGTACGGGCACACGGTCAGCGCACTGCGTGAGGCGCGTTGGGCCGATGCGGCCTACGCGGCGGGCGTGCTCTCGCACTACTACACGGATCCGATACATCCCTTCCACACTGGCCAGACGGAAGCGGAGAACTCCATTCACCGCGCCGTCGAATGGAGCATCAACCGTTCCTATGATGCACTGCGCGCCATCGGTGCGGCGCGCTATGGTACGCTCGACGTCGCAGTACCCCAGGGTGCCCATTGGCTTAAGGAAATGACCTGCGACGGCGCGGAATTCTCGCATCGCTATTACGAGAAGCTCATCGCTCAATACGACTTCAAGCGGGGCGTAGTGCATCCGCAAGAAGGGTTCGACGAGATTGGGCGCACCGTCGTTGCCGAGCTTCTCATGTACGCCGCGGACGGTTTCGGCCACATCCTGGACCGGGCTGTGGCTGAATCGGGCGTGGCGGCGCCCGACGTCAATCTCTCGCTCGACACGGTGCTGGCGACCCTCAAGATCCCCGCAAAGTGGATCGAAAAGAAGCTCACCAATGCCGAGGACCGCCGCATCGTGCAAGCCATGTACGACGAGCTGCAGGCGACAGGCCGCGTTGAGCACTCACTCCCCGAGGATGACCGCATCATTCGCGATCTGCACAAGCGTGAAGTGCTCGACGCCGCGCGCGCAAAACAAAGCGACAAGCGTGCCGTGCGTGTACCGGAAGGCGATCCGGCCGCGGCGCAACGCGCGCAAGCCGCCCGTCAGGGCCAAAGTCTCGCGCCGGCCGCGCCCGCCTTTGACGGCAAGGCCACGGCTCCCGCACCCAGGAAGGCGCCGCGCCGGATCGAAATCGAGGCCGAGCTTGCACCTGAAGCCTTGCCCGATCCCGCGCCGCGGACCGTCGCACCCAACCTACACGAGGCTGCGCTCGAACTGCCGCCACGCGGCGCCTTCGCCCCGGCAGACCAAGGCGAAATAGAGCGCCGCCGCGCGTACCTGACCGCCGTGGATGATCTGGAAAAGGCGCCTTCCATCGGTCCCAAGATGGCAGAACGCTTCGCGGCGCTCGGCATCAAGACCGTTGCCGACTTCCTCGCCCGCTCTCCAGGGGATCTCGCCAAGATGATCGACGACCGGCGCATGCCCGCTGCCGTGCTCGAAGAGTGGCAGCACCAGGCTCAGCTCGTGATGGAGATCCCGGGGCTGCGGGGCACGCACGCGCAGCTCCTGACGGGCGCAGGCTACAGAAGCGCGAAGGACGTGGCCGCATCCGACCCCGTGGGCTTCGCCGCCGACGTTCTGAAGTTTGCGACAAGCGATGCGGGCAAACGCGTCCTGCGCGATGGCCACCCGCCCGATCTTGAAAAGATCAAATCCTGGGTCGACTCCGCGCGCCTCGAAAGGGCGGCGTGAGGTTGGATCCCGGCGTTTAATGAGCGCCGGGATCGCAACTTGGCGCGCGGCTCAACGAACATCCAAGTCAATCGGTCAGGAAGCTCTTCTGTCCTGTCGTTACAGCGCTCGACAGCGTCTCCGCTTCGTCCTTGAGCAACACGCCGGAATGTCCCCGTTTGCGCGCCTCGGTCATGAGATAGAGCAGCTTATGTGCCGCCAGTTCATAGCTTAGCCCTTCGCGGCGCACGTTCGAGATGCAGTTGCGGGCTTCGTCCGTCAAACCGACCCGCGGATTTAACGTCATGTAGAGGCCCATGCTGTCGGGAGAGCTGAGCCCCGGACGCTCGCCGATCAGCACCACGACCATGCTTGCGCCCAAAAGCTCTCCGACCTCATCGCCAACCGCGACACGTGCTTCGCGCACGATCACGAGAGGCGCGATGCGCCACTTCTGATCCATGAGCGCAGGCAGAACGATGTCGAGAAACGGCCCGGCATTCTCCTCGATGGCAAACGAAGAGAGGCCATCCCCGATCACAACCGCGACATCGTATCCGTCCTTGGGGCGGGACACTTGCGCGAGCCTCTGGCGCGAGGCCTCGTCGAGGCGCCTGCCCTTGTCGGGTCTTTGAAGGTACATGGGGCGGTTTTCAGCCGCGCTATGGAGGACGATAGGTTCGTGCCCGCGCGCTTTAAGGGTAGCTTCAAGCGCCGCCACATCGAGTTCGTGATGCACGGCATTGCGAGCCCTTGCATGCGCGAGCTGAAACTCCAGGTGCGGCTTGGTCGGCAGGCTGGTGCCAGCGCGGCCCAGAGCGATACGCGCCGGTGTAAATTGCCTCAGCTTGTCCCACGGATTGGGAACGACGATGTTCTTGCTGTTCTCTGTCATGGCTGCCATCCCCTGTCAGTGCAGATGCGAAAGCGCGCGCTGGAACGGCGTCGGCAACGTTGCGGCCAACCTCAAGGCATCGCTCTTTTCGAAAATGCCCACGTTCAGCAGCCAGTCCTCAAACTCCGGCGAGGGCTTCAGCCCGAGTGCCTTTCGGGCGTAGAGCGCATCGTGGAACGACGTCGTCTGGTAATTGAGCATGATGTCGTCCGAACCGGGGATGCCCATGATGAACGTGATGCCTGCAACAGCGAGCAACGTCAGCAGGGTATCCATGTCGTTCTGATCGGCCTCGGCATGGTTCGTATAGCAAATGTCGCAGCCCATCGGCACGCCGAGCAATTTTCCGCAGAAGTGGTCCTCCAGCCCGGCGCGAATGATCTGCCGCCCGTCATAGAGATATTCCGGGCCGATGAAGCCCACCACCGTATTGACGAGCAGCGGCTTGTATTTGCGCGCAACCGCATAAGCCCGCGCCTCGAGCGTCTGCTGGTCAACGCCGTGATGGGCGTTGGCTGACAGCGCGCTGCCCTGGCCGGTCTCGAAGTACATGGCATTATCGCCCACTGTGCCGCGTTGGAGACTTTTGGCGGCCTCGTAACCCTCCTTGAGGACGGACAGATTGATGCCGAAGCTCTTGTTTGCCGCCTCGGTGCCGGCAATCGACTGGAATACCAGATCGACAGGCGCCCGCCGGTTGATGGCTTCGATGCTCGTCGTCACGTGCGTCAACACGCACGACTGGGTGGGAATGTTGTAGCGCTGGATGATCTCGTGCAGCATCTCGATGAGCGTCGTAACAGCTGCGATGCTGTCGGTTGCGGGATTGATGCCAATCACTGCGTCGCCATTACCGTACATGAGGCCGTCGACGATGCTGGCGGCGATCCCCGTGGGGTCGTCTGTCGGGTGGTTGGGCTGCAGGCGCGTCGACAAACGCCCCTTGAGCCCGATCGTATTGCGGAACTTGGTGACGACCCGGCATTTCTGCGCGATCAGCACCATGTCCTGAACGCGGCAGATCTTGGATACCCCCGCCACCATCTCCGGCGTGAGGCCCGGGGCGAGCGCGGCAAGCGAGCGCTCCGAGGCCTCATCCGAGAGCAGCCAGTCGCGAAACCCACCGACCGTCAGATGGGCAACTGGCGCGAACGCCTTCACATCGTGATCATCGATGATGAGGCGCGTGACCTCGTCCGTCTCGTAGGGAACAAGGTGCTCCACCAGGAACACCTTGAGAGGGACATCGGCGAGCGCCATCTGTGCAGCCACCCGTTCCTCATCGTCTGCTGCCGCAACACCCGCGAGATAGTCGCCCGATCGCGCTGGAGTGGCCTTTGCCATCAGCTCTCTAAGGCTCCCGAAGACATACCGATGGCCGCCGATTGAATATGAATAGCTCATGATGAATGCTCGCCGATGTTGTTGGCTAGTGTTCCGGCTCCGACATTTGCTTCCCCTTGCAGCGGCCGTCAGAGCAAATGTCGGAGCCACAAGGAACACTAAGCAATTCTAGGATCCTAGTGTAGCTTTTGCATCTGACGTTTGGTTGTCAGACAAGCCGCACGGGGGGACCAAACGTCAGATGCGCTACACTAGGTTTGCGTTCAGAATATCTCTTCTTCACCCGGCGCCGCCGCAACGAGGTGATGGCGGCTGTAGAAGGCAAAATAGGCGATGAAGATCGCGTAGACCACCGCGGCGCCGATGACGACGCGCGGATCGACAAGGAAACCGGCTACGACCGCGACGCATGCGAGGGCGAGGGCGATTCCGGAGGTCACAATGCCGCCCGGAGTCCTGTAGGGCCGCTCGAGATTGGGCTCACGGATACGCAGCGCGATATGCGAGGCCATCATCATGACATACGAGATCGTCGCGCCGAACACGGCAATCAGGATCAGGAGATCGCCCTGCCCGCTCAGAGATAGCAGGAAGCCGATGATGCCGGGCACGATCAGCGCGACATACGGCGTCTTGCGCGAACTCGTCAGCGAGAGAGCACGCGGCAGATAGCCCGCACGCGACATGGCGAACACCAGCCGCGAATAGCCGTAGATGATCGAGAAGAAGCTCGCGATCAGGCCGGCTAGGCCGACGAAATTGACAAACCGGCTCACCAGCGTCGGTCCGCCGAAAACCTTCGGCGATTCAAGGGCGGCCACCAGCGGATTGCCCGAAGCCTTGAGCGCATCGGCCCCGGCCGCACCCGGCCCGAACGTCAGGATCAGCGCGCAGAATGCGACCAGCACCAGAATGCCGCCAATCAGGCCACGCGGAAGATCGCGTTTGGGATCCGTTGTCTCCTCGGCAGCGAGGGGGACGCCTTCGACGGCAAGGAAGAACCAGATGGCATACGGGATCGCAGCCCAGATGCCGAGGTAGCCAAAGGGCAGGAATGCACTTGCTCCTGCCGCGTCCGTGGGGGCGATATCGAACAGGTTGTTCACGTCGAAATAGGGGATCATTACAACCACAAACACGACCAATGCCACAACGGCCAGCGCGGTGATTGCAAAGATGAGCCGCAGCGCCTCGCCGGCGCCGTAAAGATGGATACCGAGAAAGACGGCGTAGAAGCCCAGATAGACGACCCAGCCGTCGATACCGAACAAGGAGTTGCAGTAAGAGCCAATGAAGACGGCGATCGCGGCCGGGGCAATGGCGTATTCGATCAAGATCGCAATGCCGCAAAGAAACCCGCCCCAAGGGCCGAAGGCGCGGCGCGCAAAACCGTATCCGCCGCCGGCGGTCGGAGCGATGGTGGCCAGTTCCGCCAGGGCGAAGCACATGCAGGTGTACATCGTCGCCATCAGCAGCGAGGCAACGAACAGGCCGCCCCAACCGCCCTGTGCAAGCCCGAAGTTCCAGCCCGCAAAATCGCCCGAGATCACGTAAGCGACGCCCAGGCCTACGAGTAGCAGCCATCCCGCGGCGCCTCGTTTGAGCTGTCTCTTTTCAAAATAATCCTGGCCAACCTTGTCGTATTCCACACCGCCGTGTCCTGTGGACTCCATAAGCGTCCTCCCGAAATGTTATCGATTTGCCTGTTCGGCTTTGCAGTGCAGCATCGATCGTTCAGCGCAGGTTCGTGCCGGCACTTGGCTGACGGTAGTCCTGCGCTAATATGTCGTCTATCCAATATCGGCACGCGCGTCCGTCTTCGGACTAAAGTCTCACGGGCCTGCGCAAGATAAGTTTGGCTAGCTTAAGCGGACGCAGCGCATGGCCTTATCTAATCGCCACGCTCCACAAGAGGTCTCGCCCGGCGGCAAGGCGGCGACCCTTCACGCCGCCAGCACGCGCGACATCGACGAGCAGGCTGCGCTGCTGCGCGGATGGAACCAGACTTATGATCAGATTTCCACCGGATCGTTCCGGGGAGGGTTTCTTGAAGCTCAGCTGGGACCGGTGCTGTTGTTTCGGGAGGTGACCAGCAACGCCTTGCACCAGACGGGTGCTCTGCCGGCAGGCACGATCGCGGTGGGCGTGCCGCTCGCCTTGCGCGGCAATGCCACGTTCTGCGGTCAGCCATGCGACGGCACGCAACTGCATGTCTTTTCCGGAAACGACGCTTTCGAGTTTTTCTCCCCGCGCGGATTGGACATCGCAGGCTTCGTGCTGGCTGAAAGCGACCTGCACGGCGCTTTCACGCCCGATCAGTTAGAGACAGTGCTGCCCACCCTTCTGGCCCCCCATTTGCGTCCGGTTGAGCCGCGTGCCTCTTGGCGCATGCGCCGCATTTTTGCGGACATGTGCGAAGTCATTACAGAGAGCCCGGAGTGTGGCGAGGATCCCTTGCGATCGTCGTTGATGTTGCGTGAAGTCACCGATGCGGTGGTCACGGCCCTTTCCAGCACCGAAGGCGAAAAGTCCGAGATCTCGCCAGCGCGGCGGGCGCGTGTCGTGCGGCAGGCACGCGAGTTGGTCATGGACTCTCCAGACCTCTACGTAAGCGTAGAGGAACTCTGCCGGGCGCTGTGCATCAGCCGCCGCGCTCTGCAGCAGTCGTTTCAGGAAACGCTCGGATTCAAGCCCACGGCCTATCTGCGTGCTGTGCGGATGAATGGGGCCCGCCGTTCCATGAAGCATGTCAACTCCGTTGCGGAGGCCGCCACGCTTTGGGGCTTCTGGCATTTCGGGCGCTTTGCGCGGGACTACAAGGTGATGTTCGGAGAGTTGCCGTCGGAAGCTTTCAGGCGCTACCACGGACCACAAGAGAGCCCGAATGACTCCATCTCGTCGCATAACGCCTTGAAAACACTGGTGAGCCCGGTTGGGATCGAACCAACGACCCTCTGATTAACAGGCGCGGCGATCCTTCGTGATTTCAGCGCTGTTTAACAGTTTCGACGGGGCAATGCGCGCAGGCTAAGGCATTGAAACGTCAATCGGTCATTGTGTCAGTGCTACACACAAGCTGGCCGGTTCCAGATCGGCGGCTCGAGCACATCCCACAACCGGCGCAGGCGGTCGATCTCGGCCGAATCCGCCAGTTTACTTTATGCCGGCAGCCAGGGCTTGCGATTGAGTGCCACCTCGCTGAAGTGCAATGTTTCGAGCACAGTGCCCGCAGGGAGCCTGGATGTTAGACGCGACATGGCACGGCGCCACGCGCAAAAATAGATTTGTAATCAGGGGGTCGTAGGTTCAAATCCTACAGCCGGCACCATTAAGCTTAAGGCAGCGCAAATTTTCTTTGGGGGTCGTACAGGGGTTAACGAATACAAGCTATGTAGCTTCGGTCCGCGCTTTCAGGATGGCAAAGCACCAGCAGGATATAAGCCCGGAAACCACCGCTGCGCGAGCGTCGCCGGAAGAGCTAGACGCCAAGGTGCTTTAGATGAGGAAGACGTTATAACCCCGAATCCATTTAGTTGAGCGGTTAAGCGGCTCGCTGTGCGGTCGGAACCTTGAATTAGCGGCGCTACATCAGCCCGGGGAAGTTCTCCCCGAAACAACACTGCCTCCATGATGGCGACAGCGGGTTTAGCGAAAGACCCGAGACGAACTTCTTCTTCTGCCCAAGTTAGTATTCGCGCACGAAGCGCCTCTGGCTGCATCAGATTTCGCATGAAATCGACTTGGTCGATGCAGGTACGCAAAAAGAAGCGTGTGAAGTCGACGAGCGTTTCTTCACTTAACGCCCCTCGCCCGTCCAGATCATTCCGGCGTCCGAGATCGCAAGACGACAAGTGTTTCTTGTATTCAACCACATTTCGGGAGAGCCCACGCGCGATAGACCAGATGCCGCCGGTTGCAAGCGCATCTAGCAGCATCGCGTGAGAAACCAAGCGGGCTACTCGGCCATTGCCGTCTAGAAAGGGATGGATCCATGTTAAGCGGTGGTGAGCAGCGGCGCACGCAATTATGGTCTGCGCCCTGTTGAAAGACGAGTATCCTTTTTCGTAGCGCTGCATGAACCGTGGAATAGCGCCCGGACTTACAGGAACCAGGCGGCCAACTTCAACGAAGTCGAGTCGATACTCTCCTGGAACGACCGGCAGTTTCTCGCCTGTGTCCGGCCGCACAACCCAGCGAAGCTCTTCGGGAAGACACTCTACAAATCTCCGGTGAATTTCTCTGATGCTAGCTTCTGTCGTACATTTGCCCCGCAGATTCCCCTCGTCGATCCAACGTTGAACTGCAATGTGTGCGCGCGCCTCTAACTGCAAATCACGCTTCTTGGGGTCAGCATCATAGACATTGTTCAGAGCAAGTTCGATTTGGATCGGATGCGTGTCATGCCCCTCGATCAGGTTGCTATAGTAGCAATTCATGTTCCTAACGAGATCGGCGAGTGCTGCCCTCACACCTTCTGGCAAGCTGCTCTGAAATTCCGCTGCCTTGTAGGTTAGATCTAAGGCCAAATCGCTCATTTCACTTCGAAAACGAGAGTCCTCCGCAATTACCAACGGGTCCATAAGATCCACCGTCTCGCCTTTGTCGACTACCTTCGGCACGTCCTTGGCGGAGGATTTTTTGGCCACAGATTTCTTGGGCGGGGCAGACTTCGATTGCTTCTTTTTGGCGACCATTTTGGCGACCATTTTGGCGACGTTATTGGCTAGATTATTGGCTCCTTAGCCTAGGCAAAAAATTATTATAAAACAATAAGTTTTTTCTACACGTCCATCAAACATGGCGATCCGACTGGCGACATTTTTGGCGAGTTCCTAGGCTGGATCAAATACTTGCCAGCTATGCGCCGGTGATGACCTTTGTTTACAGCCCCTGACCATGACGACGAGCTCGCGCTCGCCGTCCCCGGCGGTGCGCACCACCGGTGCCTCGTAGCCCGGAAAAATCGCGTCAGTGGGCTCGAAGGCCGCCGCGCGTTTTCCGCCGATGCGGAACAGGCGCCGGACGGCTTCCGGCGCTCGCGTCATTGAATACAGGTTACACATAACGCTCCCTTATATGGATGACGCCGCCGGCCTGAAAGGCCTGCCCCACCTTGTCCTGTTTCCCAGGATACTGCGCCGGCGGCTGGACTGCTCCAACGCTGTCCTTGGCCCATGCATCGGGCCGATGCCATCCCGGACTGACGTCCGTCAACCGAAGGAACATATGACATGCATTCGAAACTCAAAACTGGAATGAACGAAATCCGCGCACTGTCGGCCGATGAACTCGAGGCTGTATCGGGCGGCGCGGAAAAGCAGCTGTTCCGCTTCAGCGTCGCAGGCATGCACTTCAGCGGAAAATATGATGACGCAAGTGGCGAGTACACCGTCGGTGTCAATTATGACGGAAAGTTCGTGGTTCATGAAGGAAAAGTCTGAGTGAGCATTCGACGCTCATAAGCCAAATGCAATTCTGAACTCAGGTCTTTCAACTCAAGGATATTTCTCACATGGACTCGAAGCTCAAAACTGGAACGAACGAAATCCGCGCACTGTCGGCCGATGAACTCGAGGCGGTGTCAGGCGGCGCGCACAAGGAAGCGTTCAACTTCACCGTCGCAGGAATGAAAATTTCCGGAGGTTATGACGACAAAACTGGCGGCTACAGCACCCTCGTCGAATATGGAGACAAGGCTATCTGGCAAGGAAAATTTTGAGCGCGTTTCAATGCTAAAGAGGAAAGTTCTGTTTCAATGGAGCTTTCCTCTCTGAATTTCTCACATAAATCCAGAAATAGGTGAAACGCTCCTCTTCACCTAAATCGCCACGGGCAGCGCCTCCCGCTGCACTCTGAGCAGCAGCCAGTGCGATGGCACAGATCGCCCTGCGGATCAGTTTTTCAAACTGATCAACTACCCTGCGATCCTTCCACCGCCCGTCGCACTTACTTCTTCTCGTCGTACTTCATGATGGATTTGCAGAAGGACTTGCCGTGGCCTCGCACCAGTCGCTATTGAGTACGCGGGCTGTGTCAAAGTCGAAGCGATCATCGCCCTTAACGCACCTCAGACCACAAGGCCGATTTTTCACCGGTGTATTCGCCGCCGACACAGCCGCATGTCATCAGCGCGTTTCTCACGCCATAAACATTGGTGGAACCGCTTCGAAACCCAAATCGCAGCGCCCTTGACGACGCGGGCCTCAAACACTTGCACTTTCATGGCCTGCGCCACGCGCAGGCAACGGATATCGCCGAGGCTGGCGGCAGCGAGGCTGAGATCGCGGCCGTGACGGGCCACCAAAGCCCCTCGATGGTGAAGAGGTACACGAAGCGCGCGCGCCAGGAACAGCTCGCCGCGCAGGCTATTGCCCGGCTCGAAACCGGCCAAAAGCGGCGTCTCAAGAACAAGGGCCGAACGCGCTGAGTGTTAAATCATCTGCTGCATGTGTTAAACATCAGCCCACGGAATGCGCATAACGCCTTGAAAACACTGGTGAGCCCGGTTGGGATCGAACCAACGACCCTCTGATTAAAAGTCAGATGCTCTACCGCTGAGCTACGGGCCCACAAGGGGCTGCGATTACCCGCCTTTTGGTCCGCTGGCAAGCGGCATGCTCCCAACCCCATGGAGCCGATGGTCACGGCCAAATTTGCGGGCGTTTTCAAAAGGACCTGACCAGCCGTCCCATGGCGGTGAGGCGTACGCAAGTTCCTGCCGGCCCTTTGACACTCATGTCCCCTGTCGCGGCACAAGACTCAGGATTCGCCTCAAGGCGTTCCACCCTCTTCATGCAGCCAGGACATGGCTGCCTTGAGTGCACAAACTCAAGGCAAATGCTGTATGACAGCGCCTCGCCTCGCTGACATTGGCGCACGGCGCGACTTTCTGCGTGCGCATCCCGTGCGAGGCCATCGATCAATGACTGGACAACAGCCCGCCACCGGCCGCCTGGCCCTTGTCAGCGACCGCCTGAAGGCGATTGCGCTGATGTGCACGGCGGTCACACTGTTTTCCTGCCTCGACGCCTCGGCCAAATATCTCGTGACCAAAGTGGGCCTGCCTACGGCCGAAATCGTCTGGCTGCGCTTCGTCGGACAGATGCTGCTGATGATTGTGATTCTCGGCCCCAACGCGGTGCCCGGCCTTCTCCAGACCCAGAAGCTCGGGTTGCAGATCACGCGTTCCGTTCTGATGGCCGCAACAACGACCTTCAATTTCATCGCGGTGAAGTACCTCCGCCTCGATCAGACCGTGTCGATCGCCTTTCTCGCGCCCCTCGTCGTGGCAGCACTTGCCGGGCCGTTTCTGGGCGAATGGGTCGGGTGGCGGCGCATGGTGGCGATTTTGATAGGATTCCTTGGCATCCTCATCGTGGTGCGCCCTGGTTTCGCGCAGGTCCATTGGGCGTTCGGCATCGCGTTTCTGGCGATGATCGCGTATGCGCTCTTCATGTTGCTGACGCGCAAGCTGTCGCCGTTCGATCCGCCGCTCGTCACGCTGTTTTACGCCTTGCTCGTGGGCACCGTCGCCGCCGCGCCGGCGGCGTTTTCCGTCTGGGTCTGGCCCGCGGATCTATGGCAATGGGCACGTCTGCTGAGCCTTGGTGCGCTCGGCGGCGCAGGCCATTATCTGCTTATCCTCGCCTATCGCCTCGCACCGGCCTCCAGCGTCACGCCGTTCCTCTACTTCCAGATCCTCTCGATGGTCACTCTTGGCTATCTGGTCTTCGGCGATGTGCCCGACCACTGGTCGATGCTGGGGTCAAGCGTGGTGATCGCGGCCGGCATCTATCTGGTGCATCGCGAGCGCGCGACGGCGCTGGAGGAGAAGAACGCTGCGCTCAGCCGCGCACCATAATGCGCGCCTTGGTCTCTTGCGCCCAGGTCGAAAAGCGCCCCTGCGCGATCGCCTCGCGCATCCCCGCCATCAGCTCCTGATAGAATGTCGTGTTGATCCACGAGAGGATCATCGCCCCCAGATACTCGCCGGACCGGATGAGGTGATGCACGTAGGCGCGTGAATAGTCCCGCGCGGCAGGACATCCGCCTAACACATCGATGGGCGTCAGGTCCTCCGCGTGCTTGGCGTTCTTAAGATTGAGCACGCCGCCCCAGGTGAAGGCGTAGCCGTGGCGTCCGTTGCGGGTCGGCATGACGCAGTCGAACATATCGACGCCGCGCGCCACGCTCTCGATGAGATCGAGCGGTGTGCCGACGCCCATGAGATAGCGCGGCTTGCCGCTGGGCAGGAAAGGAAGAGTTGACTCGAGGGTGGCGATCATCGCCTCGTGGCCTTCGCCGACCGCAAGGCCGCCGATCGCGTAGCCCGGCAGATCGAGTCCGACGAGTTCCTCAGCCGAGCGCCGCCGCAGGCTTGGATCGATGCCCCCCTGCACGATGCCGAACAGCGCTTGTCCCGGTGAAGCAAACCTCTCGAAGGCGCGCTTGGAACGTTCCGCCCAGCGCAGCGACAGCTCCATCGCACGCGCCACTTCTTTTGTCTCGGCTGGAAGCTCGATGCACTCGTCGAACTGCATCTGGATGTCGGCGCCAAGCAACGACTGAATCTCGATGGAACGCTCTGGCGAGAGCATGTGGCGCGAACCGTCGATATGGGACTGGAACGCGACGCCTTCCTCGGTGATCTTGCGGATCTTCGAAAGACTCATCACCTGGAACCCGCCGGAGTCCGTCAGGATCGGCCCGTCCCAGCGCATGAATTTGTGCAGACCGCCAAGGCGCGCCACGCGTTCAGCACCCGGCCGCAGCATCAGATGATAGGTGTTGGCGAGCAGGATGTCGGCGCCCGCCTGGCGGACCTGCTCGGGATAGAGGGCCTTCACGGTCGCCACGGTTCCAACCGGCATGAAGGCCGGCGTGCGGATAGTCCCGCGCGGAGTCACGATCTCGCCGAGGCGCGCAAGCCCATCCTGGGTCAGCGGCGTATAGCCGAAACGGGGCAGGGTCTGTTCCATCGCGGGACGTTTAACACTTGGCCGCGCCGTGCGCGGGAAAAAGCAGGCTCGCATCGCCATAGGAATAGAAGCGATAGCCGTGCGCGATGGCATGCGCATAGGCTTCCTTCATCGCCTCCACTCCGCTGAAGGCCGAGACCAGCATGAACAGCGTGGAGCGTGGCAGGTGGAAGTTGGTCATCAGCGCATCCACCGCCTTGAAGCGATAACCCGGCGTGATGAAGATCGACGTCTCGCCGCTGAAGGGCCGTATCTCCCCGGCATCGTTCGAGGCGCTCTCCAAAAGACGCAAGGACGTGGTGCCGACCGCAATGATGCGTCCCCCGCGCGCACGCACGGCATTAAGCGCGGCCGCAGTCTGAGCCGTCACCTCCCCCCACTCGGGATGCATCGTGTGGCCTTCCGTGTCCTCGGATTTGACCGGGAGAAATGTGCCCGCGCCCACGTGCAACGTCACAAAGTGCTCCTCGATGCCCTTGGCCCGGAGCGTGTCCAAAAGCGCATCGGTAAAATGCAACCCCGCCGTGGGCGCGGCAACAGCACCCGGCTCGGTCGCATACACCGTCTGATAGGTAATGCGGTCTGCATCATCGGGCGAACGGCGGTTGGCGATGTAGGGCGGAAGCGGCATCTCGCCAACCGCCAGGAACGCAGCGTCAAGATCGGGCCCCGACAGATCAAACGCGAGATCGACTTCGCCGCCCGGGGCCTTCCCAATCACGGTCCCATCCAGCGCTCCCATGTGACACATCGTGTTGGAGTGCCCCAGCTGAACCCGGTCTCCGGGTTCGAGCCGTTTAGCTGGGCGCGCCAGGACTCGCCAGGCATGATCATCAAGGCGCTGGATAAGGTTGAGCGAGATCTTGGCGCTGACGCCATCGCGGATGCGCACGCCACGAAGAGCGGCAGGAATAACGCGCGTCTTGTTGAAGACGAGCGCATCGCCGGGCGACAGCAGATCCGGCAGGTCGCGCACGCTAAAATCCCGCATGCGATCCGTTGCGCTTGGCGTCACCACCAGCAGCCGGGCGCTATCGCGCGGCGAGATAGGGCGCAGTGCAATTCTGTCATCGTCCAACTCAAAATCGAAAAGCTCGGTGCGCATGAAAATCCCTGCAGCCGCATCAGGTGAAGCGTGTTCGCTTGCCCGCAGCAAGTGTGACCGATCCGGACGCCAATCTAAAGTTAATCGTGCGCCGCGTGCGCTGAGAATGCCAGAGGGTATTACGGAAACGCGGGAACCGGTTTTCCAATGAGAAGCACGGACAAATTCAAAGGCCGTTGCCTAATTCCACTAAGACATGAAAGGCGCTAGCGCGGGAACCGCAAAATCGCCGCCGCCGCACAGCCCGCCACCAAGATCCAACTGATGATTGTCAGGCTACCGCCGGTCGGCGCCGCAAAGGGGAAGATGTGCTGGCCCGTCGTGGCATGAAGCGCCACGTCGCCCGAGAACAGACAAACGGCAGCAAGCATCAAGGTGCCCACAGGAACAAAGCCGCGATTGGGAAGGAGCGCGGCAAGGGCGGCGATGGCAACAAGGGCGGCAGCATGGATCATCAGCATGAACGCCGCCGTTGCAAGCGACGGGCTGTCGATTTTGTGGGCCGCGACGGCAGCAAGCGCAACGCCTGCCGCTCCGGCCAGTCCCGCGCCCGCAACGAGCGCAAGACATCCCTTCGTGAAAATTGCCCCTGGGGCCGAAGCCGCGGGCATCAAGCCTGATCCCCCGCCACGCGCACCGAGATCATCTTGTCGGGCGAGCGCGGAGGCTCGCCGCGGTTGATCTTGTCCACGTTCTCCATGCCCTCGATGACCTTACCCCAAACCGTATACTGGCCGTCGAGAAAAGTCGCATCGTCGAAGCAGATGAAAAACTGGCTGTTGGCCGAATTCGGGTTGGACGACCGCGCCATGGAGCAAACGCCCCGCACGTGCGGCTCCTTGTTGAACTCCGCCGGCAGATTGGGATGGCTGGAGGAACCCGTGCCGCGGCCCTGTGGGCAACCCGTCTGCGCCATGAAGCCTTCGATGACGCGATGAAACACGATGCCATCATAAAACTTCTCGCGTGCGAGCTGCTTGATGCGCTCGACGTGCTTGGGCGCGAGATCGGGCCGCAATTCAATCACCACCGCGCCCTTGGTCGTCTCGATGATGAGCGTGTTCTCGGGATCCTTGTACGCCGCCATTTTAGGTTATTCCTCCAAAGTCTGTTCAATGACGAGAGCGTTCTTATGGGCGAACGCCTTTGACCGGACACCACCGCGCGCAGAAAGCGCGCGCGGTGGCGGTATGCAACTACTGCACGGTGACCTTCACCATCACGTCCGGACTGTCGACCACGCCGCTGCCATCGGTGCCGCGCTTGAGCTTGTCGACGAACTCCATGCCGGAGACGACCTGTCCCCAGACGGTGTACTGGCCGCGCAGACCCGCGCATCCGCTGTCGTTGAAGCAGATGAAAAACTGGCTGTTGGCGGAGTTGGGATCCTGCGTGCGCGCCGCTCCCACAGTGCCACGCTTATAGGGCTCGTTGGAAAACTCCGCCGGCAGGTCGGGCAGATCCGAGCCGCCCGTTCCGGTGCCCGTGGGATCGCCCGTCTGCGCCATGAAGCCGTCGATGACGCGGTGCCACTTGACGCCGTTATAGAACCCCTTGGCTGCCAGCGCCTTCACGCGCTCCACATGCTTGGGCGCGAGGTCGGGACGCAACTTGATGACGACCTTGCCGGTCTTGAGGTCAATGACCAGCGTATCCCCGGCGGCAGAAGCCGGGTGGCTCGCGGCCATGACGCCGAACGATACCGCCACGAGCGCAGCGGCAAGGCTTTTTACAAAACGCATGGGGTCCTCTTTGGTTATTTTGAAGAAGCATCGGCGCCATCGTCGGCATACGCCGCAGGCGCTCACAGTTCTGGTCGTGCCGGCCGGCCTGAAATACATCAGACAGCGGCAGGCGGGCAGTGTCGCCGTCCTTATGGCGATTTGACGGCCCACGGGCAACCCCTTCCGGCGCGCCTGCGGCTAGCCGCCCGGGCGGTCTTTCATGCCGCGCGATCTGCTTGAAGCCGCGCGAGGTGCCCCATCCGGTATCGCGGGGGAGGGGTGTGAAGATTGTGCCCTACCGTCCTGATGCCGGGGTAGATTTGCCAGATCGGCCAACAGCACCCGGCCCATGTCCTGCACGACTCCAGCGGGCGAGACGGCAATGCCTTCCCGCACCAGCCGGGCAAACTGGGTCTCTCGCCAGGGGCCACGCCCGATGGCACCGCCGACGGCGACCACCCGGTGCCAAGGCACCATCTGAAGCTCATCCTCGCTCAACCCGCCGATTGCGGTCCTTACCCAGGCCGGTGCAGCATCAAGTTGGGCCGCGATCGCCTCCGGCGTGGTCACCCGGCCAGCAGGAATAGCCGCAAGCAACGCCAGCAGGCGGCCGCGCAACGGCCCGCGCTGCCAATCGCCGCCACCCGGCCCACTCGCTCCGCCCTGCCTACTCGCACGCGTTCTCATGCTCTTGTCCCGGCGTGTTGCATGAGGCAGCTTCGCGCCGTATCACCGATCCGCTAGACTGGCTTTTTGATCATAGTTTTGGCGCGCAAGGCGTCCGCGACGGCGGGCGAAACGAACGGCGTCGCGTCTCCCCCCATGGCCGCGATGGCGCGTACCAGATTGGCCGCGATATGGCGCACGGCCGGAGACGCCGACACGTAGATGGTCTGGATCTCCGGGGCCATTTCGCCATTCATGCCCGCCATCTGCATCTCATAATCGAAGTCCGTCCCATCGCGCAGGCCGCGCACGATGACGCTTGCGCCGTGCGCGCGCGCCGCATCCACGGCCAAGCCGGAAAACGTGACGATCTCGATACTGGTCCCCGTCACCGCGACGATCGGTCCGGCCTCATGCTTCAGCATCGCGACGCGCTCGGCCTCCGTGAACATCGGCGCTTTGCCAGGATTGACGCCAATGCCGATCACAAGCCTGTCGAGCAGGGCCGCGGCGCGCCGGATCACGTCCGTGTGGCCGAGCGTCACCGGATCGAAGGAGCCCGAGTAGAAGCCCGTGCGGGTCTTGGATTTGGATTTTGCGGGCATCGGCGGCCTTGTGAAAGAATGCGCTGCCGGCCTTGGTAAACCGGACACGGGGCGCAACAATAACCTGCCTCCCCAGCATTGCCCAGCGCTGGCCGTGCGTAGCCTGAACGGCGCCAAGGCGCTGACGAAAAATGACAAGGCCCGGCGAACACCGGGCCTTGCATGGAATTCAATGGCTACGAACGCCGCGTTATTTCAGCGGGACCGCGGCCTCGCGAGACCCGAAGACGTCCGACAGGTTGAAGCGGTAGCCGAGGCCCACCGAGAAGATCCACGGATCGATGCCGAGATCGGCAACTTCCGCACCACCGACCGAGACAGTGTGCTCGATCCAGGTCTTCTTGACGTCGGCGTTCAGGTACCAGCCCTGGCCCATTTCGATGTCGACACCCGCCTGCAGCGTGAAGCCGAGAGCATCGTCGACTTCGACATCGACGCCCGTCAGCGGGCCCTTACCCTTTTCGCTGAAGGGGGCGATGTACTGGATGCCGGCGCCGACGTAGGGCTTCAGGCCACCCATCGAGTCGAAGTGGTACTGCAGCGTGAGGGCCGGCGGGAACACCCAGAAGTCGGCGACATTTGCACCACCAAGCTCGGCATCGAGCTTGGCGAAGCAGCAGAACAGCTCGACGGCGAGGTTGTTGTTGAAGAAATAGGTCAGCGTCGCGGTCGGGATAAACTCGTTGTCGAGCTCGATCGGCAGACCGGAAGCATCGTCGTTGAAGTCTACGTAGGTGCCCTGCACGCGCACCATGAAGTCGCCGGTGTTGCTACCTGCCGAGGCCGGCGCCGAAGCGAGCATCGCCCCCAATGCAGCCGCCGCCAGCGTCATTTTCCCAAAGTTGAACATAATGAGTCCCCTATTCCCCTGTCGTGAAACGCCGCCCCCCGGTGGACGACTCGGTGATGACAAACCTTTTCTCAGTTTCCGGGGGGGCGGGACTAGATCTGTGAAACCTAATTAGCTGATTCAGATCAGTCCGGCGACTGAGTTCCGGAGCACCGTTGCGTTGATGCAACGATACACCTGATGCAGGTCGCCCCACCCAGTCATCCCGCCACATCCCAATGGGCTCCTCGAGCTCTGTGCCCCTGTTTTCAGATCAGCGACCGGCGTGATCCCGATCAAACTGCGGGACGGCGCCGTGTGGCAAAGTGATTGGCAATTCTAGGCAACCCGGCGCGCGAAGGAACTTGAGGCCATATGCCATCCTCGAAGCTGACATTGGCCGACCGGCGGCCTCTCTCAGAGGCCCTGCCGGGATTCGATCTCGACCTTGCGGGGCTTTCCAAGCTGCGCAGCTTGGCACAGGTTCAAAGGCTGCGCCGCCGCCAGCGCATCGCTCTTTTTGCGCCGGACAACGTCTACATCGTTCGCTCTGGCCTCATGGCCGTAGAAGGTGCGCCGGTTGCCAATACACGCTCCATCCTTGAGCTGCTCTATCCAGGCGACATCGTGGTGCCGGGGCTGCAAGCACCCATTGCCGATCTCGGGCTGACCGCGACGACGTCGGCCGAGCTGTGGCGGCTGTCGGCGCACACGTTTATGCAAGAGATGCATCGTGACAACGCACTGGCCGATCTCGTCTTCCACAAGCTCAACGCCCAACGGGCTCGCATTCAGTTGCATGTCGCGGTGCTGGCGGGCTTGGCAAGTGAACAGCGCGTCGTCGCGTTGTTGATCGAAGCTGCGTGCCGGCTCGGCACCCGCGACAGCCGGGGCATCAACTTCGATATGCCCCTGTCGCGGACAGAGGTTGCTGAGTATCTCGCTCTCAACGCCGATACGCTCTCGCGGATCATGTCGCGCCTGACCCACTCGAAACTCATCGAGCGGACGGGCCGCGCGCAAATGACTGTCTGCGACTGGGAAGGACTTCTGGCTCACTGCGCAATGGCCAATGCGGTAACCGCGCTGCATGCACACTGAGCCCCAGCGCACCTAAAACAATCGGTTACGTGAAACCGAAAGGCCCCGGAGATCTCCGGGGGCCTTTTCTTATTGCCTTGCGCGAGAGCCGTTCCGGTTCTGATGAAATCGCAGAACGGCTCTAGGCCCTTGTTTTGTTGCGCTTCTTACCGGAAAACCGGTTTCCACTTTTCCGCCAGGCACTCTATTCGCCGCTGGCTTCTTCGCCGTTCTCATCTTCGGTGATGCGCTCGACGGAAACCACCTTTTCCGATCCATCCGTTTTGAATATGCGCACGCCTTGCGTATTGCGGCCGGCGATACGGATATCGTGCACCGGGCACCGAATCAGCTGGCCACCGTCGGTCACAAGCATGATCTGGTCGTTCTCCTCGATGGGGAACGAGCCGACGAGGCGGCCGTTGCGCTCGTTGACGACCATGGCGACGATGCCCTTGCCGCCGCGGCCCGACGTGCGGAACTCGTAGGACGAGGAGCGTTTGCCAAAGCCCTTGTCCGAGACGGTCAGCACGAATTGCTCTTTCGCCTGCATGGCCTCGAACTTCTCGGTGGTGAGTGTGACCTCGCCGCCGGCTTCTTCGTCATCCGGCTCGATCTCGATGTCGGCTTCCTCGGCGCCTTCCGCGCGCCGCAGCACCGAAGCCTGTTTGAGATAGGCCGCGCGCTCAGCCGGCGTTGCCTCCACGTGAGTGAGAATCGCCATGGCGATGACTTCATCCCCCTCCGCCAGGCGGATGCCGCGCACCCCTGTCGAATCGCGCCCCTTGAACAGACGCACCTCGTCGGAAATCAGGAAGCGGATTGCCTGACCGTTGGCGGTGGTGAGCAACACGTCATCCTCAGGATGCGCGATCGCAACCTTCACGATGGTGTCGCCCTCGTCGAGCTTCATCGCGATCTTGCCGTTGCGGTTGATGTTCTCAAAGTCGGCCAGCGCGTTGCGGCGGATGTTGCCTGATCGGGTGGCGAACATCAGTTCCAATTCGCCCCATGAGGAAGAATCCTCCGGCAGGGGCAGAATGGAGGTGATCGTTTCGCCGTCGCTGAGCGGCAGCAAGTTGACGAGCGCCTTGCCCGGCGACTGCGGCGAGGCGGGCGGCAGCCGCCACACCTTCATGCGGTAGCACATACCGCGCGAGGAGAAGAACAGCACGGGCGTGTGCGTTGACGTGACGAAGAGCTGCGTGACGAAATCCTCATCCCGCGTCGCCATGCCGGAGCGGCCCTTGCCGCCGCGCCGCTGCGCGCGATAGGCCGCGAGGGGCACGCGCTTGATGTAGCCCCTGTGCGAGACGGTGACGACGCAATCCTCACGCTGGATGAGGTCCTCATCCTCGACCTCGCCCTCGACGTCGAGGATCTCGGTCTTGCGCGACGTAGCGAACTCATCGCGGATCGCAATCATCTCGTTCTTGACGATCTCGACCACGCGGGCGCGCGATGACAGAATGTCGAGATAGTCCTTGATCTCGACCGCGATCTTGTTCAACTCGTCGGAAATTTCATCGCGGCCCAACGCTGTAAGACGCGACAGGCGCAACTCCAGGATGGCCTTGGCCTGTTCTTCGGAGAGCTTGTAAGTGCCGTTCTCCGCAAGCTTGTGGCGTGGATCTGCTATGAGCTCTATCAGCGGCGCCATATCCTTGGCGGGCCAATCGCGCGCCATCAACTCATCCTTCGCGGCGGCGGGGGACGCCGCGTGCCGGATCAGCTTGATGACCTCGTCAATGTTGGCGACAGCAATCGCCAAGCCGACCAAGACGTGCGCACGCTCGCGCGATTTCGCAAGCAGATGCTTGATACGCCGCGTCACGACCTCCTGACGGAAGGACGTGAAGGCGTGGACCATGTCGTGCAGATTGAGGCTTTCAGGCCGGCCGCCGTTGATGGCGAGCATGTTGGCGCCGAACGTCGTCTGCAGATCGGAATACTTGTAGAGGTTGTTGAGCACGACATCGGCGACCGCATCGCGCTTCAACTCGATGACGATACGAATGCCTTCGCGATTGCTTTCGTCCCAGAGATCCGAGATGCCCTCGATCTTCTTGTCGCGCACGAGATCGGCGATCTTCTCGATCAGGACACGCTTATTCACCTGATAGGGAATTTCCGTCACGATGAGCGCTTCACGATCCTTGCGGATGTTCTCGACCTTCACACGCGCGCGCATGATGATGGAGCCGCGGCTCTTATGATAGGCGGAGAGAATGCCGCCACGGCCGAGAATGATGCCGCCGGTCGGGAAATCGGGACCCTGAACGATCTGGCACAGCTCCTCGATCGTGATCTCGGGGTTATCAAGCTCGGCGAGACACGCGTCGATGACCTCGCCAAGGTTGTGCGGGGGGATGTTCGTCGCCATGCCGACCGCGATGCCGCCCGCGCCGTTGACGAGCAGGTTGGGAAACTTCGCCGGCAGAACCGACGGCTCCTGCAAGCGGCCGTCGTAGTTATCGCGGAAATCGACGGTGTCGTTTCCAAGATCGTCGAGCAGATATTGCGAAACCTTTGCAAGCCGGGACTCGGTGTAGCGCGCGGCTGCCGGGGGATCGCCGTCGATGGAGCCGAAGTTCCCCTGCCCGTCGACAAGCGGCACGCGCATTGAGAATTCCTGCGCCAGACGCACGAGCGCATCGTAGATCGCCATGTCGCCGTGGGGATGGAAGTCGCCCATGGTGTCGCCGACGATCTTCGACGACTTCATGTGCTTGCGGTTCCACTCGAGGTTCAAGCGGTCCATCGCATACAGGATGCGCCGGTGCACGGGCTTGAGGCCATCACGCACATCGGGCAGCGCACGCGAGATGATCACGCTCATCGCGTAATCGAGATACGAGCGCTTCATCTCCTCGGAGATCAAAATCGGCCGGATGTCGTTTGGCTCTTTGCCGCCCGAGTGGCCGTCGTCGCTGTTGTCTGCCAAGCTAAGCGCTCACAATATTCGCTATTGACGGGATGGTGGGATCAGGGACGCGGGCAGGCATGTTCAGCCTCTATGGGCGCTCCCAAATCAATTGAGCTACAGCATACCCGATCAGCAACGCCAGGGGCAACTGCGCGTCGCCATGTCACGGCGCCTTCTCCCCACGTTAAATCTGTTATATTTCAACCGGCTGATAGATTGCGTCGCTTACGGAATTGGGCAACGTTTCTGACTTGCTCTCGTCAAACTCTGCGCCTACATGGCGCACGAGCTGAAGCGGCACCCGGTTCGCCGTGTTTTCCGGCTCCTGCCGCCTTGCAAAAGCGCGGTTCCAGAGAGGACAACAACACATGAAGAAGACACTTCTCTCGCTTGCATTCGTGCTCGTGGCTGGCGCGCTCCCCGCCAGAGCCGAAACGGAGCTTCCCGCAAACACGTTCATCGCCGAAGAAGCGCCGGTGCAATATCTGGCCAAGGATCGGCTTATCGGGGTCAAGGTCAAAGGTCCCGATGGCAAGATCATCGGCGACATCGAGGACATCATTCTGTCCGGCGACCATCAGGTCGTCGGCATCGTCATGGGCACGGGCGGGTTCCTCGGCACGTTTGAAAAGAAAGTCGGTGTCGAGATCGGCGCCATCAAGTTCGAGGTTACCGAAGGCCATATCAGCGCGACGCTGCCATCGGCCACGCATGACGTGATCCAGGCCGCGCCCGCCTTCAAACGCAACAGCCCGAAGAGGTCGTTGTTCGAACGCGCCCTCGAAAAGGGCCAGGAGCTGCGCGACAAGACGGGCGTGTCCGCCAAGGACGCCTACGAGAACGCCAAGGAGAAGGCCGGACCCGCCTTCGAGAAGGCCAAGGAAGCCGCAAAGGAAGCGATTGAGAAAGCCAAGAGTGCTGCTCAGGATGCAGTCGAGAAGGCGAAGGAAGCCGCTCAGCCCGCCGGCGAGCACGGTGAGAGCACAACGCCGGCACCTGAAACGCCCGCACCTGAGAGCACCGCACCCGCAGGCGAGGCACCCAAGCCGTAAGCCACGGCCATAGATCAAACCTGTTGCTCAACATTGAGAAAGGTCCGGGCGGGGAACCGTCTGGACCTTTTCACGTTCTATTCTCTGCACCTTTGCGGCAAGCCCTGTGAGCAAGCTGGGCCGCATCAATAATCTTTGCGTGCCGAATGCGAAGAAGCGCCGGACCGCGTCGACCGCCGGAGGATGAGCATCATGGATGCACGTCGAGCTGCTAACATCAGGGTCTTCGACAGGCGCAACGCCGCGGCGCTGATCCTGGCGGTTTTGATCGCACCCTTCGCCGTTGCGCAGGCCGCAGATAAGATCGATGGCGAGACGGCCTTCAACAACGCGTGCCGCACGTGCCATTCCGTGAAAGAGGGCGACAACAGGCTTGGCCCCAACCTGCATGGCATCGTCGGAAGGAAGGCAGGCGCTGCGGAAGGCTTCGCCTACTCCCCGGTGATGGATGGCAGCTTCAGTTGGGATGAGGCAAAGCTAGACGGCTTCATCGCCAATCCGGAAAAGGCCGTGCCCGGCAACGCGATGAAGCCCTACGCAGGCATCGACGACGCGGCAACGCGCAAGGCCATCATCGATTTTCTGAAAGGTTCATAAGCGTAAGCGGGCGAGACCAAACGGCTCGAAGGCGCCCCGCAGCGCCGTCGAGCCATCACGCGAGGTCCCCCCGACCACACGTGTGAAAGACCAGGGGCCGAGAAGCCTTATTCGATCTATTCGGCTTAAACCCTCCGCGAAGGGAATTCCCCGCTACGGCCCCTGGTGTTGAGGGCATATTCAACAGCTAGGCTTTGCGCTGCAACAGTTGACCGCGTTGTTTGGCTCTTTTTATTGGGGGCGCACGCGACGGCACGCGCCTGCTCTGGGATTTTATTGGCGCTGCTGCAAAGCGCCGTTGCGTGACGAACACAGCGTGCGCGCAGAATCGGGCGGTCGCTTTCGACGGGTTGACGCGCTCGCGACGCGAACCACACGCGAAATGCATGCAAGCATTTCCAACCGCTGCGTTTGACCGCGCCGCTTTCAGTCCTTGTGATTCGTCACCGCGACGAAGTCCTCATCTTTTTGACAACGCCGCTCGTGCATCAAGAAGTCGTAATAGCCACATCGGCCCTCGCCGGGATAGTCACGGCAGGCATAAGGGCGCGCATCGTAAATCGTGCAGCGCCTCAGTGTCGTATCGAAGAACTGACAGATACGCCCGAAGTGCGGATCGGGCTTGCGGCGCATGATGAACTTGTGACCGTGATCCTCGCGCGTGTAGAGCGCGCGCGCGTCCTCGAAACTGATGCCGAAATGACGAGCCAAACGCTCAACGTCACGCTTGGTCAGTGCGATGACAGGGTAAGAACAGCAGTAGCCGGGGCATTTCAGGCAATTGTATTGCGGCATCGGCGCGGTTCGTTGCTCCGGTTGCGAAAGGAAAATGGTTAATCGGCTGATCAATGGCCATAACGCTTTAAACGAGTACGTCAAGTTTTGACCAGGCCGTGGAGCGTTGGGCAGACGATGGGCAACCTCGTGATGACTGAAAGGACGCGAGGACGAAATGTCAGACCGGGTGGCGCCGTCACCCAGAGTCGGGGTCGGCATGCACGTTGACGTTCGAGAGGCAGTGGAACCTCCACCCGCGCTTAGCTCGCGTGGATTGCGCACCTGCGCGCTGATCATGCCTCTTGCATCTGCGGGTTATGTGAAGTAGAACAAAACTCGAACATCGTTGACCGGAGCCAAGGTGTTTCCTCGCGCTCCGTCATCAGGCGTCCGCGATTTGCGTGGACAACTATTCACCCCACCCCGCGCGCGGCCCGTTCGCCGTTAGTGTGCGGACAGGAATCGATTGAGAGCGCTCGGGTGCGCGCGTCTCTAATCGCGCGGCCGTCATTCAGGTATGGGTTCGAAGACCCCGGACCCACAAACCGAGTTCAAGCCGCAGCTATCAAAATCGAACGGGATCTAGATCGAAGGAGAGTTAGGATGGCAGGTTCGGTTAACAAAGTGATCCTGGTCGGCAACGTCGGCAAGGATCCCGAGATCCGCCGTACACAGGATGGCCGCCCGATTGCAAACCTCTCGCTGGCCACCAGCGAGACTTGGCGCGACAAGAACACGGGCGAGCGCAAGGAGAAGACCGAGTGGCATCGCGTCGTCATCTTCAGCGAGCCGCTGTGCAAGGTCGTGGAGCAGTACGTCAAGAAGGGCTCCAAGCTCTACATCGAAGGCGCCCTGCAGACGCGCAAGTGGACGGACCAGTCCGGCGCGGAGAAGTATTCCACGGAAGTCGTGATCCAGGGCTACAACGGCTCGCTTACGATGCTTGACGGCGCCGGGGGCGGGCGCGGCGCAGCTGCGGGCATGCAAGAGAGCGGCCCCGACTACGGCTACGATGCCGGCTCCAACTTTGGCGGCGGCGGCGGTTACGCGGAGCCATCGTCTTCGGGCGGCAAGCGCAGTGGCGGGGCCTCGCGCGCCTCAGGCGGCAGCGCAAAGGGCGGCGGCTTCGACAAAGCCCTCGACGACGAAATTCCTTTCTGACCTGGAGCCGTTCGCGCTTAACGGAACATCCAAACTGAAAGACCCCGCCATGTCCTCGGACATGCGCGGGGTCTCGATCAGTGTTTCAAGTTCAACGCTGTGATCGCAGCGTTGCTACCTTCGATGGTCTGCCCGGACTAGAACCGGACTGTATATTCGAGGCCCTGGCGTACCCTTGCGGGAAGCCGCCCTCGCTTGGCGATCCAAATTGTAAATGATGCGGCAGGAACCAGCGTGGCCAAATTCTCGAGTGCGCCAATCAAGCCGCTACCTCGCACCGATACGAGGTCAGAAAGCAACTACCCGGTGGGGTCATCCTCCCTCCATTAGTGTTTCACCTCTCGTGACGCGCGCGACCTCACAACCTCTAACACGGTACTGCGGATCGACGGAGCGCCTATAGCCCTTGCGGCCAAGCTCTTGCTCACGTCCCAGTTCCGCAGCGACGGCTCCACGTAGGTAAGTCAACACCCGCTGTCTGATGACGTCAAGTAAGAGTTGTACATGTTCAGAGAAGTTGATGACCAGTTGTCGAATACAATCATTGGGCTGATATACCAAATCGGTTGTCGCCCCGCATCCAGCGCATCGACATGAAAGGCCGCGCAGAGATTGCGCTCCTCTTGATGTCATCGGACGACTGCTCCGCTCTCATGCATTCCGTCGTGCATGCTTAGGCGCGATCAGCCTGCGCCGCACGGCGTGTTGCACGCAACTTCTTCGCGTTTTTCGACCGATCCCTTGAACAACGAGACCGTTTCGCGGAAGCACTTGCCGCCGTCCTTCACGATGCGAATGATCATGTCCTTGGTCTTGGACTGGCAGACCACTTCCATATCCGCCTGCGCCATGCGCACCGGCCGGCTTTGCTGGCCCCGCGCATCAGCTTGCAGTTCACCCGCATAGGCCGACGCGATAAAGACATCGAGCAACCCTGCGGATTGGCTGGCGGGCTTGGGTAACTGCTCAAAGGCAATCCATTCGTAGTTGGTCTGACCATTGCTCGATACGCGAATTGAGATGTCTCCCGTCTTCACACACGAGCCGACCTCGACCTTGCTCTTTGCAGCGGTCGTCAGCGCCCGGTAATCGATACGGCAGTCGAAGTTTTTCTCCCAAAGCGAAGCCTGCGTCAGGCGATGCTGCACCTGATTGAAGGGCACGCCCGTCTTCCACGAATAATAGAGGTTCCGCGCGGTCGGGACGGCGGCGGCCACCGATACGGCAAGCACGCCGATCTTGGCAATCTGCATGGCGCGGTTGACGGCGACGCCTCCATGGGAAGCGAGGGCGGACATCTTGGATCCTTGGGGTTGATCGAACATCGTGGCCTCTTGAAACGTTGCGCTCGAACGCATGACGGCACTCAGCATGTGCTTATCCGCTGACTATAGCTGTGATGTGGCGGTGGCAATACACGCCCGCGTTTGAACACGGCTTGAGCGCACCGTTCATGAGCCGTTCACGCGCCGCAGAGACTCAAAGAGTCTGAAAGACTTGGCACTATTTGTTTACGGGATAACGCCGCTTTTCCAGCGCGCGGAGGCGTGACCAAACGGGGCTGGCGTTGGCAAGCCGGTATCAGATGATCAGGAAATCGGCTGCGGCGAGAGCCGGCTTGTTGGCTGCCGTCAGCATGGCGAACTTGATCTGCGCGGCGCTGCCCGTGCCGTCGGCATCATAAAACAGCTCCCCCGTCGATCTGTTGTAAATGATGCAGTCGTTGGAATCGTGTGCCTTCGCGCCGGTATAGAAGCACGCTGCCTTGAGCCAGCCGGTCGTCGCTCCAAGCCCTTTGAAGATGGCGTTATCGAGCTGGATGCTTTCAGCGGCGGGATTGAAATCCGGCAGGCTCGCTGGCCCCTTCGCGATCGTTTTGTCGAAGATGAACGTGTCCGCGCCGCTGCCACCAGTTAGAATGTCGCGGCCGCCACGGCCATTGATCAGGTCGTTGCCCGCCCCGCCCTGAATCTTGTTGTCATAGATCGACCCGCCGAGGAAATCGTTGCCTGATCCACCGATTGCGTTCTCGATGATCGCACCCTTGGCGATCGCGACGTTCTTCTTCAGACCGCCGACGCTGGAGAACGCCGTCTGGTTGAGATCGATGTGCGCGCTCTGCGCGTAGCCGGAGAAATCGAGCGTATCGTTGCCCCCGCCGTCCCAGATAGCGAAGACGGCTTTCTGAGATGAAGAACCGATGTGGAATTCCGCCCGGTCCGCGTTCGCGTTGAACCCGTACGTCGTGTTGCCCGCACGCGTTGACCAGTTGGCGCCATACATCTTCTGCGCGGCGGCGATGTCGTGCAGCAGTGGCGTTGCGGCATAGGTGTAGCCATGCGAAGCGCCGGTGTTGGAAGCCGCAAAGTAGCTCATCACCGTGTATTGCAGGCTGTCTTGAATGTAGAGCGCGTCTTTCGCGTAAGCCGGATCGCCGCCATCGTAATTGCCCGGATGGTCGAGCCCGATCGCATGGCCGATCTCATGAATGATGGCCATAAAATCGTAGGATCCCTTGACGGGTGATTTGAACCAGCCGTTCGAGGGATTGATGAAGACGTCGCCGGCTGCACTCGATGCTGTACGGCTGCCAGGAAAGTAGGCCCAGGCATATCCGTCTTGGGAAGTTTCGCCGGAAAACAGGATCGTCGCAGAATCGCTGTTGACGCGGGAAAACTTGATCAGTGCAACGTCCGACCAGAGCTTGAGAGCCTCCTCGGCAGCAGCCATCTGAGCGCTGTTGAAGCGGGTAAAGCCGCTGGAACTCGAACTATACCGGAAGGCGTAGGTTACGGGCGTCTCCCACGCATTCGCCCAGCCCGAGGTGGCCATCTGATTGGCCGCCTGTTCGTACGTGTAGGAAATAGACGGCACCGGCCCACCTCAATGCAGGTCTCGAACGCGAGGTTGGTGAGGTGCGCTCCCAATCGCGGCCCTCACCAACTCCCTCACGTGCATGTGGGACAAACTAACCGAGTGCCTTCAACAGATCCTTTGCGCGAGCGCTAAAATTCATTTCAACAACCTCATACTCCGGCGAAAGCCCCGTATTTGCGCGGTTTTAAGTTATAAATTGCGTGAACGAAGTCTTACCAAGACTGCTCAAAGGCTATTTCTTGCGCGCGCTTTTTGGCCTGGAGGGGCGGCCGGGCCTCAGACAGAAGGGGTCGCACACCCGCCGGCTGCGGCGCGCACCTGATGGAGCCAGGCATGGCGCTCCTTGCGCGCCCGAAGCGCCGTCAGCATGTCGACCTCAACGAAGCGGGCCCGCGTGTTGGGCTGCAACTGGCCGATGAGGTCCATGTCCGCGGAGATGACCGTGCCGAGCATGAAATAGCCGCCGCCTGAAACAGCATCGCGATGAAGCACGATGGGCTCGGTCCCACCCGGGACCTGAATGGAACCATACGGGTAGCAGGAATCAACAATGTTGGAAGGGTCGGAGCCGGCGCCGAACGGCGGCTCGCGCGGTTTGAACTGCAGCGCCGTACCGCCGCGGAAGCGGTAGCCGATGCGATCGGCCTCCGGCGCAACCTTCCAGGTATCAGCGAAGAACTGGCGGCGGGAGTCCGCCTTGACGCGATGGATGTAGAGTCCGGGCAGCACGCGCAGCTCGGCGGGATCGCCGGGGGCGCGGCGCAGCGCTTCTCCTACGCTGCGCCCCTCTGCTCCTGCTGCTTGGGCTTGTCCGGCATTGAGCACGTCACCGGCTTCCAACTTGCGCCCCTTGAAACCGCCAAGTGCACCCAGCCCATACGTCGAACGGCTGCCAAGTACGACAGGCACATCGATCCCGCCTGCGACCGCGATATAGGCGCGCGCGCCCTTTCTCAAGAAATCAAAGCTCAGCGTTTCGCCCTTGCGGACAAGAAAGCTCGTCCAGGTCGACCGTGGCGAGCCATCGACCTTGGGGGGAAGTTCCGCGCCTGTGACTGCGACAAGCTTGTCCTCGCCAAAGCGAATTTGCGGCCCCGTGAAGACCGCCTCCAGGACCGCTGCACCTTCCTCGTTGCCGACCAGAATGTTGGCACAGCGCAGCGCGGCGCGATCCATGCCGCCCGAAAGCGGTATGCCGATATGATAGTAGCCCGGTCTGCCGAGATCCTGCACGGTGGTCGCAAGGCCCGGCTGGATGATCTCAAGCGCCATGGAGCACCTCGTCGAGCTTTTGGTTGTAGGCATCAATGTCACGATTGAAGGCATCGAGCGAGAACGTTACCTCACGCATCAATGGCACGAAGCGACCAGCCTCGACGTCGCCAAGGGCTGCATCGTAAGCTTCCCGATCGATCGGTTTCCATTTGACGATGTCGCCTGGCCTGAACAGACACATGAAGTCCCTCAGGTAGCTGATCTGCTGATTGGGATCGTAGATCGGCATGGGCGTGATGCCGAACATCTGATAGCCGCCCGCACCGCGCACCGAATAGATGCAGCCAAAGCAGCCGCCATGTCCGACGGTGAGTTTTGGCGTGTCCGTGCGCGGGCGCAGATACTTGGGCACCTGAAGCTGCCTGGCGCGCTCCACCATTTGATAGAGGAACGGCAGTCCCGCCACAAAGCCAACCATTGAAACGAACCAGGGCGCGCTCGAATGGGCTTTGATGAACGCGTCCGCGCCGTCCAGGTTATTCACGCGGGCGGCATACGCGATGTCCGTGCTCCCGGGCTCCTGGTGGCGTTCGCGAAACCGCATGAGCGTCTCATGAGTCCAGGGATCGTTGTAAAAAACGGGAATCTCGATGATCCGCGTCTTGATGACCGCCTCGGCACGCTCGGCAGCCGCTTCCAGGCGCTTGACCTCCGTTGCTAGATCATCCGGCGCGATCCGGTCGGGATCGAACTTGATCTGAAACGATGCGTTCGCCGGGCAGATCTCGGTCACACCGGAAATCTTGCTCTCGCGGACGGCTTTGGTGACCGATAGGCTCTTGAAGAAGGCCTCAAGAGACATCTCCTCGGAGACTTCCACAAACAGATGCTCGTCACCGCCGAATGTGTACCTCGATTGCATGAAGCGCTCACCCGTCGATCAGAGCGAGCGGCTGACCTGGCGCTATTTCCTCGCCATGGCTAACCAGATAGCGCGTGAAGGTGCCGGCGTGCTCGGTTTTCACCTCGTTGAACGACTTCATGATCTCTATGAGACCCACCACGTCGCCGGCATTGACCGCATCGCCCGGATTCTTGAAAGCGGGCTCCTCGGGAGAGGGCCGGTGATAGAAAATCCCAGGAAGAGGGGAAAGAACCTCAATGCCTGCCATGATCGCATCTCCCTCACGGCCGCCCTTGCGAGGGCCATCCTCGTTTAATAGTCCGGGTCAGAAATAGGGTTGCACGGCCTCATGCACAGCCTTGGCAATGGCCGCAGCGCCGGGCGTATCGGAATGCACACAGATCGTCTCGGCGCGAACGGGAACATCCTTTCCGCCGGTCGAACGCACCACGCCCTCCTTGATCGCGCGCACGCACTTGGCTGCTGCGGCGGCTGGATCTTTCGCCTCATGTTCGCGCGTGATGATGAGCCCGCCGTCGTCATTATAATCGAGATCAGCGAAAAACTCGGCGATGAAAGCGACGCCCCGCTGCTTGCAGACACGCTCCTGGCAGGTTGCGCTCATGCCCAGAACCGGCAGCTTGAAGATCTCCGCCACGTCCGCCACCGCATGCGCCATATCCTCTGAACGCGCCGCCATGCCGTAAAGAGCCCCATGAGGCTTCAAGTGATGGAGCGCAATGCCTTCGGCTTCGGCAAAGCCCTTCAAGGCTCCGGTCTGATAGATGATGCAGTTGGCCAGTTCCTCACGCCAGATCTTCATCTCGCGCCGGCCGAAGCCCTGAAGATCCGGCAGCGAGGGATGCGCGCCGACCTTGACGCCGTGGCGCTTGGCAAGGCGCACCGTGGCGCGCATGTGGTTGAAGTCGGAGGCGTGAAAGCCGCAAGCCACATTGGCGAGCGAAATAAAGGGCATCAGCGCTGCGTCATCGCCCATCCGGTAAAGCGAGAATCCCTCACCCATGTCGCAGTTAATGCTGACCGGCATGCTCCCTCGCTGGGTATCGCCCGTAATCAGGCGCATCGCGATGCTAGGGGAACTGCGCACGGGAAGCCAGCCGCCAACAGTCTAAGCTGTTTGCGATGCAGCATTCACAACCGGCCGAGGACTCAGACGATGAAGAACTCGGCCGCCGACATTGCGGGCTTGTTGCTCAAAACCGCAAACGCGACCGCCGCTGCCGGGCCGTTGCCGTCGCGGTCATAGCTCAAGATACCCGTGCTGGTATTGTAGAGAATGCGGTCGCTGGCGTCGTGTGCCGTTCCCGATGCCGAGGCATAGAACATCTCGCCGGACAATGCGCCGGTAGACGACCCCAGTGCGGTGAAGATGGAGTTCTCCAGCTTGATCGCGTGGTTCGCCGTCGAATAGTTGGTGATCGTGTCACGATTGGCCGACGCGCTGAGCGCGGTGTTGAATAAAAAGGTGTCGTATCCGGCGCCACCGTTCAGAACATCGTTGCCCGCGCCGCCATTCAGGATGTCGTTGCCCGACAGTCCGTAAAGCTTGTCCGCCCCATTGCCTCCCGAGAGGACGTCGTTGACGCCACTATGGCCAAAGAGAGTGTCATTGCCGGAGGTGCCTGAGATCGTCTTGGATCCGAAGTCGAAGACCTGGGTGGCAATCGCGTTGTTGCCATGGAACCCGAACGTCATGACGCGGCCATCTGACATCAGCTCCATGTCGTAAGGCCGCGATACGCCCTGCGCGCCACCCAGCGTGTCGAGAGAGGCCTCGCTGCCGATTTCCGCGCCGTTCATGGCAAACTGCCGGACTAGGTTCTTCTCCGGCAATCCGCCGCCGGTCTGCCGCCAGCCGATGGCAAATCCGCCGTGGGCAAGCTCGGTCGTGAAGAAGTGCAGGATGTGGCGCGCGCCCGTCACCGTTTCAACCACCGTCTCGCCGCCGGACTTCGCCCCCGTCGCCGTGAAGCGCTGGAAGTGAATTTCCTCGGCAGAGCCGCTGTCTTCTTCCCAGATTGCGACAAAGCCGCCGTTGCCAAGCGCCAGCACATCGAGCGTCTTGGTCTCGTAGCTGCGTCCCGCTGCTATCGTGTCGATGGCGAACTCGACACCCGACACCGCGCCCGTGGAACTGAAGAAGCGGCCCTTGAGCCCGGACATGGTGATGCCAGACAGAGATGCCGATCCGGTCGCCCAGATCGCAACGGCGCGCCCGTCTCCCAGCGCGGCCGCATCCGTGCCGAACTGCAGCCCCGTCCGGTCCGAGTTGACGATGAACTCTCCGCCCGCTGGGGCGCCTGTGGCACCGATGATGCGCCCCACGATGTCGGTGGAGGTGCTCAAGCCGGAGGTGGCGAGCGTGTCCGACCATAAGGTCAGAAAGTTGCCGTTCCCAAGGCGCACGACCGAGGGCGTCTGTTCGCCACCCCCGGAGGCCGTCGACAGATTGTAGTCTGCTGCGGACGCAGCGCCGGTCTTCGAAAATGCCCGGGCGAAGTTGTCTCCCGTCACCGGCGAGGTCACCGTATCCTTGTCGGTATTCCAAACAGTGAGGAAGCCGCCATTCGTCATGGCGGCGAATTTGGGCTGCTCCAGATACCGGTCGCTGGCCACGCTATCGGCGGCCACGATCGAAGACAGCGAACGTCCGAGCGCATCCAGCGTGCCGATATTGAGAACTTCGGTCGATCCGTTCGTGACCGTCCCCCAGGAGATGGCCATTCGGCCATCGTCCAGGCGGGCGATACGCGCATTATCGAAACCGGCCGGCGACAGGGCCGTGCCGTTGGCGTAGGTCTGCAAAACCTGTGCGTTGGTCGCGCGGGCTATGGTCATGCGAGGTCGCTCGAGTGGGCCGGGTCTCTCCAGCTTGACATTGAAGGGCGCCTCATAAGGAGCCGTGAACGGCGTGCCAAAAATTTTATCGAATTGAGGGGTTCCCATAGATATTTATCGGCCGTGGCAGCGTGCCGCCCCCTTTCCGCCCTTCCCAACCCGGCCAGGCGCGTTGCCCGCGGTCCGCCGCTCGGCTAAACCCTTCCATCATGAAAAAACCGGCCTCCCCCAAGACTTCCGCCCTCCCCACGTCGGACCTGATGAAGACCATCCACGTGCGCGGCGCGCGCGAGCACAACCTGAAGAACGTCGACCTCGAAATCCCGCGCGATGCGCTCGTGGTGTTCACGGGATTGTCGGGTTCGGGCAAATCGTCACTCGCCTTCGACACCATCTACGCCGAAGGCCAGCGCCGCTACGTGGAGAGCTTGAGCGCCTACGCCCGCCAGTTCCTGGAGATGATGCAGAAGCCGGATGTCGATCACATCGACGGTCTCTCGCCTGCCATCTCCATCGAGCAGAAAACGACGAGCAAGAACCCGCGTTCCACTGTGGGCACGGTAACGGAAATTTACGACTATCTGCGCCTGCTGTTCGCTCGTGTCGGCGTGCCCTATTCGCCGGCAACCGGCCTTCCCATCGAGAGCCAGACCGTCAGCCAGATGGTCGATCGCGTTCTGGCATTGCCCGAAGGAACGCGCCTTCTCATTCTCGCGCCGGTCGTACGCGGACGCAAAGGCGAATACAAAAAGGAAATCGCGGAGTGGCAGAAGAAGGGCTACCAGCGCGTCAAGATCAACGGCACGGTCTACGAGATCGCCGACGCGCCCAAGCTCGACAAGAAATTCAAGCACGACATCGACGTCGTGGTCGACCGCATCGTGGTCAAGAAGGATCTTGGCACGCGGCTGGCTGATTCATTCGAACAGGCTTTGAAGCTCTCCGACGGCCTCGCCATCGCCGAGTTCGTCGACAAGCCTCTTTCCGCGGCGCCGGGCGACTCCCCTGCGGGGAGCCGGCCGCCCGGCGCGGACAAGGACGTGCTGCGCAACAAAAACGAGACGCACGAGCGCATCACGTTCTCCGCGCGCTTTGCCTGTCCGGTCTCCGGCTTCACCATCGACGAAATCGAGCCGCGGCTGTTTTCGTTCAACGCCCCCGCCGGCGCCTGCCCGGCCTGCGACGGCCTTGGAACCGAGCTGCGCTTCGAGCCCGATCTCGTCGTACCCCAGCCCGAGCTGTCGCTGGCGGAAGGCGCGATCTATCCGTGGGCCAAAACCGGCGTCACCTCTCCCTACTACGAGCAGACGCTGGAAAGCCTCGCCAAGTTCTACAAGGTGTCGATGAAGACGCCGTGGGAGCGGCTCCCTAAGCACGTGCAGCTCGCGATCCTGTTCGGCTCAGGCGATGAGGATGTCGAATTCACCTACTGGGACGGCACGCGCAACTACAAGACCGTGAAGCCGTTCGAGGGCGTCATCGGCAACATCGAGCGGCGCTGGCGCGAGACCGACAGCGACTGGGTGCGCGAGGAGCTGTCGCGCTTCCAGGCCGCCCATCCCTGCGATGCGTGCGGCGGCTACCGCCTCAAGCCCCAGGCGCTCGCAGTCAAGATTGGCAGCAAACATATTGGCGAGGTTTGCGATCTCTCCATCAAGGCCGCCAACCACTGGTTCCAGGAGATCCCGAAAACCTTCACCAAGCAGCAGACGGAAATTGCAACGCGCATCCTGAAGGAAATCCGGGACCGGCTGAAATTTCTCAACGACGTGGGGCTGGAATATCTCACGCTGTCACGGTCCTCGGGCACGCTGTCGGGAGGCGAATCGCAACGCATCCGCCTCGCCTCGCAGATCGGTTCGGGTCTGACCGGCGTTCTTTACGTCCTGGACGAACCCTCCATTGGCCTGCACCAGCGCGATAACGACCGCCTGCTCGAAACCCTCAAACACCTGCGCGACATCGGCAACACGGTGATCGTTGTCGAGCACGACGAGGATGCGATCCTCTCGGCCGATTACGTGGTCGATATCGGACCGGGGGCGGGTATACACGGCGGCGAAATCGTCAGCCAAGGCGCGCCGGCCCACATCATGGCCGATCCCAAGAGCCTCACGGGCGATTATCTCGCCGGCCGCCGCCAGGTCGCCGTGCCACGCAACCGCCGCGCGCCCGACCCCGAGCGCCAGCTCACGGTGACAGGCGCGCGCTCCAACAACCTGCAGAACGTCACCGCGTCCATTCCCGTCGGGCTGTTCACCTGCATTACCGGCGTTTCCGGCGGCGGCAAGTCCTCGCTGCTCATCGACACGATCTTCAAGGCGGTGGCGCGCAAGCTCAACAACGCCAAGGATCATCCCGGCGAGCACGACCGCATCACCGGGATCGAGAACTTCGACAAGGTGATCGACATCGACCAGTCGCCCATCGGGCGCACGCCGCGCTCGAACCCTGCGACCTACACCGGGGCGTTCACGCCCATCCGCGAATGGTTCGCGGGGCTGCCGGAAGCCAAGACGCGCGGCTACGAGCCGGGGCGTTTCTCCTTCAACGTGAAGGGCGGGCGCTGCGAGGCATGCCAGGGCGACGGCGTGATCAAGATCGAGATGCACTTCCTGCCCGACGTCTACGTCACCTGCGAGGAATGCAAGGGCAAGCGCTACAATCGCGAGACGCTGGCAGTCACCTTCAAGGAGAAGTCCATCGCCGACGTGCTCGACATGACGGTGGAGGAAGGCGCGGAGTTCTTCAAGGCGGTGCCCTCGATCCGCGACAAGCTCGAAACGCTCAGCAGAGTCGGTCTAGGCTACATCCACATCGGCCAGCAGGCCACCACGCTATCGGGCGGCGAGGCGCAACGCATAAAGCTGTCAAAGGAGCTGTCGCGGCGCGCCACGGGGCGCACGCTCTACATTCTCGACGAGCCGACCACGGGGCTGCACTTCCACGACGTTGCAAAGCTGCTTGAAGTGCTGCATGAGCTGGCGGACGCGGGCAATACGGTCGTCGTCATTGAGCACAATCTGGAGGTCATCAAGACCGCCGACTGGATCATCGATCTAGGCCCCGAAGGCGGCGACGGGGGCGGACGCATCGTCGCCGCGGGCACGCCTGAGGATGTCGCCAGAGTGAAGGAGAGCTACACAGGCAAATACCTGCGCGATCTGCTCGCCCGCAGATCCGCCAAGACGGGCAACGGCGGCAAGAAGCAGGCGGCAGAGTAGGCTTGTGATCCGATAACCTTCAGGTGCGTGAACGCAAGACGCAGGAAGCGGATTGCACGAGGGCAATTGCTTACAAAGATCTTCACGCAGCACGGTCTTCGCCAGAAGGACGGTCTTGCGTTGCCTCGCGTCCTAGTCCTTGTGCCTGGCATCCAGCCTGCAACAACGTCGCACGTTTGAGGTGCGGCGCCGTCCCCTGCGCGGCGCCAATCTGGCGCGAACCAGGACGATGAAGCAGCCATACACACGTCCACAACTTTCTGTGGTCGTTGTATTGCTGGTACCCCTGCCGGTTGATAAGCCGGACGCGGGGACACTACCAAGGGGGAATCAATGAGAGCAGCATGCATTATCGTAGGCGCTGCACTGGGACTTGCGGGATGTGCTGCATCAGGGCCGACTGGGCGCGAAGTTTTGACGGGCAGCATTGAGCCCGACAAGGCGCGGCTCGTCATCTACCGCACCAACGCGATGGGCTTTGCCATCCAGCCCGACTACATGATCGACAATAAGAAGGTCGGCCAGGCCACACCCAATGGATTTGTCATCTGTGAGCTGCCGCCAGGCCGTCATAACGTCTCGGTCGGCAATCTGGCTTTGAACGTCAACCTCGGCGGTGGCACTGACAAGTGGGATCTGGACCTTGCGCCTGGCACGACCACATATATTCAGGCCGAGCCCAAGCCAGGGCTGACGGTCGGTGTGATCACGCTAAATCAAGTCGCAGACAATCAGGGCCGCAACGAGATCGCCGAACTGTATCGCCTCGATAGCACCTGCACGTAACCCACCTGAACAGGCCGGGTGTGAACATCCCGCTATCCACCATTATCCTGAACGGCAAAAAGTCGTATGCTGCGGCGCAATGAGCGCGACCGCCACATCCTCCGAGTTCGAACTGGCAAAGCCGGATGATGGCTTTGCCGGAGGACTGGCGTCCACCGCCGCCGATCTAAAACGATTTCATCGCTGGTTGATCGCCGCGCTGTTGTTTCACGCAGCTTTGCTGACCGGACTCATTTCCACCGGCCCGCGCCAGCTCGGCGACGCGAGCGGCATGGATGACGCCATCAGCGTGTCGCTGGTGACGGAATCGGAATTGAGAGGCAACGCCACCGTGGCCGACAGAGCCGCCGGAGAACCCATGCCTCCACCGCAACTGCGCCAGGCGGTGCCCGAGCCACAGGAAACCCCGCCGCCAGAACCACCGGACGAAGCGCCCGTGCAGCCGCCGCCCGATACACAAGCCGCCGCAACGCCTCCTCCGCCTGAACCAGCTCCAAACCCAGAAGCTGCTCCAGAAGCCGCGCCCACGCTGCGCGATAGCGCACTGCCCGCGCCGCCCCCTCAAGAGGACAAGAGCGCGAAACCCGCGGAAACGTCCGCCGATAAGCACGAGCCGGCGGATACGCCAGAGCAGAAAAAACCGGTGCCCGACACCGCGCATAAGGCAAAGCCCAAACCGCCGGATGCCAAGGCGGCGCCTGCAAAACCCAAAAAGACGCAAATGGCAAAGCTCGATCTGAGTATGCCGAAGGCGTTCCAGGCGCCTCCCGGCAGTCGCGGCGCAGGCTTTGAACGGCCGGCTGGGATCACACGATCTGGGGAGAATGACGACTTTGCGCGCCGCGTGATCCGCGCGTTGCAGGGTACCATGCCGCAGTTGCGCGAGACGCGGGGCCGCGTACGGGTCCGCATAACGCTGAACCGCAATGGCAACCTGGTCAGCACGCGGGTCGAGATGCCCTCAAACGTAGCTGGATTGGATCAAAGCGTCGTGTTTGCGACGAAGCAGACGAGCTTTCCGCTACCGCCTTACAATGCCAACGACGCCGATCTCGTGTTCATCGTGACCTACATCTACGAGTGACGTGGTTGATTGCAACACGCCATGCTCGCCGCGAAGCTCAATCGCGACTTGAGCAGATCCCCGCCTGACGCGGGGATGCCGATTGCCATGAGGTCACGCATACGCTTGGCCGCCCCGCAAGCGGGACACGCCCCGGGCAAGCCTACACCGCAAGCACCGAGCGGATCTGGTCTTCGTACTGCTGGACCGCTTGGAGCGCGCGCTCCTTCATATGCGGATCGGCCTTCGTCTCGCTGGCGAAACTCTCGATGCCCTCGCGCGCGGTCTGCATGATGCGCCCGGCCGCAGCCTGAGGATTGAGTTCGCGCTTGCAGATCGATTGCAGGAGTTGCGTGAGGATCACGCCCGTGGCGAGCATCATTCCTGATAGCTCGATGTTCTCGCGCCGAAGGTCTTCGATAGCCTTGTTTGTGTCCGCCATGGGGAACTCCTTGAAGGGGCGTTTCCCGCCGTAGCTAATACCAAGGACCTATCCGCGCAAGGGCGGGCATCGTGATGCGGCCACGCGCCTCGCGGAGCGACGGAAAGACGCGATCCGATCGGTCCCGGCGCAAGCTTCGCCCCGCCGGATGGCAAGGGGTGAAAGATGATCGGCCGGAATGATAAATTTGATGGCCTCATTGCGCACGGGAGATGGTGTCATCCCGCACGGGATATGCCTTGGCGGGTAGCATGCTTCAGTGGGAGCCCTTGGCCATTTCGCGCTTATAGCGACGCACGTCCGCCGGGCTTGCCTCGCCGGAATCCACCAGGGCATGCCGGCAGTCCGGCGACAAGCGCGCGCGATTTTCCCGCATGCAGCTTCGCAGGGACGGCGAGCCTATCTGATGATGCCCGCAATACGCCATATAGTCGCTCTCGCAGGCCGTTCGAACCTCATCACTCACGGCCTGCGCCTGCACGGCGCACATCACGCTCAATACTACGGCGAGCAAAGCAAACAGCAACGTATTCCGTACGCCCATCATATCACCTGCGCATTGTTGCGACCGACGAATAGTTTGACAACGCAGCCGCGTCACGTCGGTTCCGGCTTACCCTCGCACACCGGACGCACATTTCTCCATTGCGCGCGCCGTCGTCGACCAGCGGTCCTTGATGATGGTCACGACGTAGCGCCGGCAATCCTTCGGGGCTCCCGCGACGAAGCGCACCTCGAATTGCGCGCGTTTGCGGTCCGCCTCGCGGGGCCAGATATATGTACCGTCATCGGGCGTCTCAGCCAAGGCAGATGTGATGGCCTTGCGCGCGTTGGCATAGTCGGCCGCGGTCAGCCTCTTGAGCAATACGCGCGAGAGGTCGGGATGCAGCCCCACGGCGAGCGCGCGCGCCGCATCGCGGTCGGCGGGGTCAACCGTGGGTGGAGGCAACCGCTCGGCCACCGCCGTCTTGCTCTCGTCGTCTCCTGCCGCTTCCTCGCTCGAGGGCGCTGCGGCATCTCCTCCTTCGCCAACAGTTGCCGCCGCCGGCTCTTGCGAGATTTGCGTACCGGCTTGCGCGCCTGGCGCCGGAGCAATCTCTTGCCCATCCAGTGGCGCCGGCATTTGCGGTGATGTCTGCGTCTGGGCCATCTCCGGCACCGGCGCGGGTTGCGATGCGTGCGCCCTCGTCAATTGCGCAGCCAGTGTGGAGAGCGCCGACCCGACAGCTTCATGAATAGGCGCTTTCATCGTTTCAGACAGCTGCATCCAACCCCACCCCGCACCACCGAGCGTCAAGATGACAAGCCAGGAGCGCCGCCACGAGCTGCCGCGTGGCACAAGATGGGGCGGGCAGACCCGCTCGCCGGTAAAGAACTCGTCCAATCCGTCCTGCGTGCTCGAAGCGAACGCAAAACCGTCATCGCTGCTGTAGGAAGACAGGAAGCGGGGCGACATGAGATAGTCCTCAACATCGTTTCTTAGAATAGGCGCCCGCAGTTGTATTAGCAGCCAATCCTCCTGGCGAAAAAATGGCAGGCAACGTGTCCGCCCGAAAATGTCGCGCAGCCAGGGTAGTTCACCCCAGGCTGCGCATACACGAGCGAACTTACGGCTGGTCGTGGATCCCAACGACATAGCAATCGACGCCGCCGTCGGGCTGGGTCGACAGTCCACCACCGGCCTTGTCACACGCGGCGATGAGATCCTTGATGCATTTCTTGTCGCCTCCGGGACAGGTGTCCTTCACGACCCTGCCGTTCCCCTTCAATCGCGCGTGCGCCTGATGGCGGGAGGGCTTCTTGGTGTGGCTTGCAGTCTGCTGGATCATATCGTTGGAAATTTGCGGATTGAGACGAGATGCCATCGTTGCCGGACCCGCCGCGACAGGCACAGCGAGCATTGCAATGCCAGCAACGGCAATTGCCGGCACAATGAATTTTTTCATGGATTGAACTCCTCAGCGGTATTTAGCGCCGAACGGCGCGTGCATCGGTCAGTCGCGCACCGCCGCGAGGTGGTTCATGCTTTTGAGGATTGCGGATACGATCGTTGAGCACACTTCGTGCGCTTATACTGGGTGCGGAAATATGTGGGCGCGATGTGGGTAAAGGAATTTCCAAGGTGGCCGCAGCCGGCTTGTGCCGCTACATTGGGCCGGCAGATGAACGGAACACTGAGACCTACCGCGCGTTATCGTGATGCGATCACTTTTCGATCGCGCGTTTTTTACGGGGAAGTCTAATGAAACTTACAATCCTTGCTCTTTGCCTTGTCTCGCTCGCGCTTGGCGCATGCCGCCGCGAAGTCCCCGAGTATGTGCCGATGAAGCTCGGCAGCAACGTGCAGCCGCCCTCTAGCAACTAATCTCCAGCAGGATCGCGAGCGCTTCGTGCGCTCGCAAATCCTGTTGCGCAGGCTTGTCTCCAACGCCTCGGCGGCGCCTGGGACGTTGTGAGTTCGCGCGTGCTTGCACAGCGGGCAGAAATGCGCTGTTTCTCGAACGGCGATGTCAGCCTTAAGCGGCGGGAGCAAGACGGATCGCCCGCACCTCGCGGAAATCGTCCTTCATGATCCGTGCCGCACTTACTCGGCGGCGGCCTGTTTCTTGGGCCGCACGAGCGCCATATAGTCGTTGAGCAGGGTCTCGGTGATCTGGCCCGGCTTGAAGCGCTGCTCGCCAATCTCGGAGACCGGCGTGACTTCCGCGGCGGTGCCGGTGATAAAGCATTCGGTAAACGAGCCCAGCTCCTCCGGCATGATCGCGCGCTCGTTCACCGTCATGCCGCGCGCTTTAGCCAAATCGATAACAGTGCGGCGCGTAATGCCGTCCAGGAAGCAGTCGGGCTTGGGGGTGTGAATGACGCCATCCTTGATGAAGAAGATGTTGGCGCCGGTGCATTCGGCAATCTGTCCGCGGTAGTCGAGCATCAGCGCGTCAGAATAGCCGCTGCGCTCTGCGCGGTGCTTCTCGATGGTGCAGATCATGTAGAGGCCGGCCGCCTTGGCCCGGTAAGGGGCGCTGTCGGGCGCGGGACGGCGGTAGGTTGCCATGCAGATCCTGATGCCCTTCAGCCGCTGCTCCATGGGGAAGTACGATCCCCAGTTCCAGGCCGCAATGGCCAGATGAATGGTGTTGGACTGGGCGGAAATGCCCATCATCTCGCTGCCGCGCCACGTAATGGGACGGACATAGCAATCCGAAAGATTGTTGGCGCGTATAACTTCACGGCAGGCCGCGTCGATCTGGTCTGCGTTGTAAGGCACGTTGAAATCGAGAATGCCGGCGCCCTCGATGAGGCGATCGGTATGCTCGCGAAGCTTAAAGATTTCGCCGTCGTAGGCCCGCTCACCCTCGAATACGGCGCTGCCGTAATGAAGCGCATGCGTCAGGATGTGGACCTTGGCATCGCGCCAGGGAACGAGTTGCCCGTCAAGCCAGATGAATCCGTCGCGGTCATGGTAAGGAGCGATGTCAGCCATGAAGATTTAGTCCCGATGTCGCAAGTTGAACCCTTTGGCGGGCAGGAAGGCGCGCCCCAGGGTCTGAAAAAGGGAAGGAAACTACCCGGAAAGCCTTACCCCCCATCGCCCCCCTAGGGCAAGAGCGAGAGATGCATCCTTTTCCCAAATATTGCCCAACAATTTGACTTGAAACGGGAAACATTCAAGGTCAAATAAGTCAACATGACTGACATAACGTCCGATGCCTCGTCAGGCCGCCGTAACGGGGCCGTGGGCAACAGCACGAAGTCCGTTGGGTCAAGCGACGCGCGCGCGGACACCGCGCCGCTCGATCTGGTAGCATGTGTCGAGCTGTTTTATTTCGCGTACCGCGATTTCACGTGCGACCCGGATACCATTTTGGCGCACTATGGCTTCGGCCGCGCGCACCACCGGGTTCTCCACTTCGTGCATCGTAACCCCGGCCTCAAGGTCGCGGAGTTGCTGGAAATTCTGAAAATAACCAAGCAAGCGCTGGCGCGTGTGCTCAAGCAGCTGGTCGACGAGGGCTTCATCATCCAGCGCGCGGGAGACGAAGACCGCCGCGAGCGCCGGCTCTATGTCTCGACCAAAGGTGGAAGATTAACCGACAAGCTCACGGAAATACAGACGAAACGGGTTGAGGCGGCCCTCGCCAATGCGGGACCCGGGGCAGAAAGCCTCATGCGGCGCTTTCTTTTCGGCATGATTGCGGAGAAAGATCGTCCATACGTGGAAGCGCTGATCAATGCTGGCGGCGCGTCGGGCAAGTTACGCAACGGAGCTGACTGATGAAAGGCACCGGGGGACAAGCCTCTTCTCCAATCACATCGCACCTCAACGAGACGGCGCCGGCGCAACGCGCGCGTTGCGAGCCACTCCCAGACAATGCTCCCCATATTCTTGTCGTCGACGACGACCAGAAGATCCGGGATCTCTTGTGCCGCTTTCTGCTGTCCAGCGGGTTTCGCGTCACCCAGGCCGCCGACGCCGCCTGCGCACGCTCCTTCATGCGCGGACTATCCTTCGATCTCGTGCTGCTCGACGTCATGATGCCGGGCGAATCGGGCTTGAGCCTGGCACGCGACCTCAAGGCGACGCGGCCCGTTCCAATTTTGATGCTGACCGCACTCGCCAATCCGGAGGACCGGATCGCGGGTCTGGAGACCGGCGTCGACGATTACCTGGCCAAGCCCTTCGAGCCCCGCGAACTGCTGTTGCGGGTCAAGATTATCCTGCGGCGCAGCCAGGGTTCCCCGGTCCAGAGCGATGAGATTCGCATGGGACCCTGCGTATTCAATATTTCACGCGGAGAGCTGCGGCGCGACGAGGAGAGCATCAAGCTGACGGAGCGCGAGCGCGACCTGTTGCGGTTGTTCGCCAACCGCATCGGCGTGCCTGTGGCGCGCCACGAGCTATCGAGCGACGAGTCGACCGGCAGCGAGCGCGCCATCGACGTGCAGATCAACCGCCTGCGGCGTAAGATCGAGTGCGATCCGTCGAATCCGGTGTACTTGCAGACGGCGCGCGGCAAGGGCTACGTCCTTTACACGGATTGATGCGTGCTGCCCGCCCTTGCAAAACGAGCGAGATCGGCTGACATGGTTGCTGCCCGGGAACATGGCGTTGAATTCGAACCGCCCACGGGTTGGCGGATGCGGCTGCGGACCCATCCACTGACGCGGCGCTTCTTCTCTTTAGTGGCCGAGCTCTTGCCCAAGGGCCTCTATGCCCGTGCGTTGCTGATCATCATCACACCCATTGTCGTGCTCGAAGGCGTCATCGCGTTCGCGTTCATGGAGCGGCATTGGCAGGCGGTCACGCGCCGTCTGTCGGAGGCGACGGCACGCGACATTGCCGCCATCGTGGACATGTACGACGAACTGCCCGACAAAAGGAACATTCAGGACCTCGTGGAGCTGGCCAGCAAGCGGCTCAACCTTGAGCTTCAGTTCCTGCCCGCCGGCGAGTTGCCTCCGCCTGGCCCCAAACCCCTCTTCACACTACTCGACCGCGCCCTGTCTGATGAGATCCGCCGGCACGTCAATCGCCCCTTCTGGATCGATACGGTGGGAGAGGCGCGCTACGTCGACATCCGCGTCAAACACGACGACGCAATTTTGCGCTTCATTGCCACGCGAGGCCAGACGTATGCCTCCAACTCGCACATCTTCCTGCTGTGGATGGTCGGTACGTCGATCATTCTCTTGACGGTCGCCATTCTGTTTTTGCGCAATCAGATCCGGCCCATCCTGAGACTGGCCGAAGCGGCTGACGCGTTCGGCAAAGGCCGCACGATTCCAGAGGACTTCCGCCCGCGCGGCGCGCGTGAAGTGCGTCAGGCGGCCGAGGCGTTCCTGGAAATGCGCGACCGCATTACGACCCACGTCGAACAGCGCACCACCATGCTTGCCGGGGTCAGCCATGACTTGCGAACCGTGCTCACGCGCTTCAAGCTGGAACTGGCCTTGCTTGGCGACACACCGGAAACCCGCGCGCTCTCCTCCGACGTCAACGAGATGCAGCACATGCTGGAGGACTATCTCGCGTTCACGAAAGGTGACGGCGGCGAGGAGGCCAAGCCGACCAACCTCAAGGAACTGCTCCTGGAGATCCATGCCGAGGCTCAGATCTACGGACACAACATCGAACTGAAGCTGCGCAAGAAGCGCAAGGATCTCGTGCTGCCCTTGAAACGCCAGGCCTTGAAGCGGGCCATTACGAACCTCGTCAGCAATGCCGCGCGCTTCGGCGACCAGATCGTCATCCGTGCGGCGACCGAAGGCCAGTGGGTCCGCATCGAGGTCGACGACAACGGCCCGGGAATTCCACCCTCCGAGCGCGAGAACGTCTTCAGACCGTTCTATCGCATCGACCACGCCCGCAACGTGGATGAGGGTAATTCCGGCCTGGGCCTCGCCATCGCGCGCGATATCGCCAAGAGCCATGGAGGGGAGATCGCCCTGGGACAGAGCTCCATGGGCGGACTGCGGGCGATCATCTCGTTGCCGCTCTAAAAAGGCAGATCAAAACGTTTCCATGATGCCGAGGCGGTTTGGCCGCATATGCGCCGTTCAAACGGTCTGCAGCTTGCGCTCTCTTTGCCGGGGCCCAAACAAGACGATCAGGCAACGTTCATCATGCGTTGCGCCTCAAGCGAGCGCAGGATCAGCAGCATGGTGTGGCGGACCGCGTCGTCCACCGACTGGGCAAAGTAATTGCTTCCGCCAGAATGAGCGTGTGTCCAAACCAACGTTCCGGCCGTAATCCACCAGCTCCCGAAGAAACTGCGGCCGTTGAGGACCGTGATGCCACTGCCCGTCAGGCCTGCACGCGCAGAAAAGCCGCTCAAGCCAACCTCGGGAAGCTGGCGCAGCCGGTTCAAGACCTCGGCCTCGATCTGACGGGGGTTGTTGGTATGCATTGTTCTGCGAAAGGGCTGCTTTGCGATTGAGATTGATCAGAGGAGACTATACGGCAAACCTGTTGCGGCTTTCTTTCACCCAAGATCCACGCAAGCAAGCCCGGGCCCGCACCAGTTCCGGTACGGGCCTCGGAAAATCGAACTCCTTATCGGTTCATCAGCTTACCAGGAGCCAATTGACGGCGCAGGCCGCTCAACACTTCTTCAGATTGGCGGCAAGCTCGCGAAACAGGTCGGCACGCACGGGCATCACCTTCACGGACTGATCGCAACCCTGACCTGAGACAGCCATCTTCGCCTGGAAGTACTCTCCGGAAAGATTGACCTCGAATCCCTTCGCCGTCACTGTCCCGGCGACCGTGCCCTCGATCTCGTTGATGGGATCCTTCCACACGCCGGTGACCTTCTTACCGTCAACATTGAGATCGGTTGCTGCGTGCAGCTTGAAGTTCGCGCCATTGTCACAACGCATGTTCTGGCGCATGCCGGGACCATCCTTGCGCGGCAGGTAGGTCACGACGCACTTGAAGTTTGATGGGCCCGACGAGGTCGTGAGGATCGCATCGCCGACCCAGCGTCCCATGAGATGGGCCAAAGGATCCGCTGGCGTCGCTGCCATCAAAGTGCTCGCCGTGACGCCGCCCAGCACCGCAACGAAAGAAAGGCCGATAGCCTTCAGATTTCCCATACGCATCGCTTCAACTCCCTCGTCGCCGCTCCAGCCAGATTCCCAATGGCTCTTGGGGCCCCGCACCCTCGCTTCATGCGTCCTGGCCTGGCCTGGCCGGTACGGCCAATCATCGATACTTTTTTATGCTTTTCCCGATGCCTCAGCCCGTCCAGAGGCAGCAGCTGCATTGTTCTTCCGAGATCGCGTCTTTTTGCTGTCGCAAATGGGGAAATGCTGCCGGGCGGGCCGCCTTATTTCAGGCCAAGCAATGCGCGACGCAGATGGGGGTCTGGGAACCTCGCGATCAGTTGGTTGCAGTTTAGCCACACAATTCCATCATCCTACTCTCGCCAAACGCGTCAACTCAGACCATAATCCGCCGCCTTCTAAAAATTGCCCCGGAGGAATTCGCTGTGCTGCGCACGACGCATACTTTTTTCCGATTACCGGCTCTTGCCGTTGCTTTGCTACTCGCCACGAGCGCGCTCTCTCATTTGGCGCGCGCGGCGGAGAACCCGTTCCCCGCGCTCGCCGGCACATGGAACGGTTCGGGCACCGCGACGCTGGAGGGCGGCAAGACGGAGACCCTGCGTTGCAAGGGCTACTACACGAACGGCGGCGGCGGCTCTGCGCTCGGTCTGTCGATCCGGTGCGCCAACGCATCCGCCAAGGTGGAGCTGCGCGCCAACCTCAACTACGCCAACGGCGCGGTGTCGGGGAGCTGGGAAGAGCGCACGTACAATCAGTCGGGAACCGTTTCGGGCCGGGCGAGCGACAACAAGCTCAGCCTCGCCATCTCTGGTGGCATTACGGGCTCTCTCTCGCTGTCCCTTTCCGGACGGCACCACTCGGTCGCCGTCTCGACGGGCGGTTCGACGCTCAAGGGTATCAATATCTCGATGACCCGCTGAAGCGGAGAGCATCACGGGGACGCGTGAATTTGCGCGCCCTTCGAACGTCTGAACTGGAGATCCCATGCGACTAGCGCTCTTGGCCGCTTTGCCTGCCCTGTTCCTGTCCGGCTTGGCGTGCGCGCCCGCCGAAGCCCGCGCCCGCCGTACGATTGACGTCGACACTGTCGTTGCGGAAAGCCGCTTCGGCAACGGTTCCGTGACGGGCGCAGTGCGCAATACGTCCCTTGGACCCCAGGTTCAGCTTCCTACCGGACGATGGGTTTACTGCCGCAGGAGTTGCTCGGAGACGCTGCGCGTCGAAAGCATCGACTTCAACGTGAACAACGGACCGTGGCGCGGTGCCGGTGGCCTTGCCAACGAGTGCGGGATCTTCGGCTGCCTCGACATCGGATTCGGCCGCCGGCGTTAATCGCGACTGAAAAGGCGGCGCGCCTCAAACGAGGAACGGATTGCTCTTGCGCTCGATGCCGATCTGACTGGGACGGCCGTGGCCGCAAATGAAGGCCACGTCGTCGCCCAGCGGAAATAGCTTCGTCTTGATGGCGTTGATGAGCGCGGCGTGATCGCCGTATGGAAAATCCGTGCGCCCGATCGATCCCTGAAACAGCACGTCGCCGACGAGCGCGAACCGCTGCGCACGGTTGAAAAACACGACAGAGCCGGGGGAATGTCCCGGGCAGTGGAAAATTTCGAACGTGTGCCCGGCGAGATTAACAGTGTCGCCCTCCTCCAACCAGCGGTCCGGCGTCACATTGCGCACGTCGGGTATCTGGTAGAGCTTGGCTTGCTTCTCCAACGCCTCCAGGAGAATGATATCCGCCTTGTGCGGACCCTCGATCTTGACGCCCAGGCGCTCACGAAGCTCATCGGCGCCGCCGGCATGGTCGATATGACCATGCGTCAGCAGGATCTTCTCAACCTTCATGCCGGTCTCGGCGATCGCCCGCTCGATGACGTCGAGGTCCCCGCCGGGATCCACGACCGCGCCAGCCTTGGTCACGTCATCCCAAAGCAAAGTGCAGTTCTGCTGGAACGGTGTAACCTGGACGATGGCGGCCTTAAGCGGGGAAGCCGGTTTTCCGGATTGGGTCATACGTCCTCGAGTTCTTGTGGCGAGCGCAATTTGAGGGAGGATGTAGAACAGCGCGCGCGCGGGCGCAAACCTTTGCATGGCGGCCAACGTGATTGCCGCCCCCCGGCAGGCGCAGCCATGCGAATATGCGAGCAAAATGGCGAACTCCTGCAGACTTCAGATTGCAAAATAACCAGAATCCCCTCAGCATCTCGTGTGTGGCGCGGCGCGAGTTCTTGAAGGGACGCTTCTTGCCTTCGCAGGATGTTCTGTCGCTTCCTATCGCTTTGCCCGAGGCCATCGAGGGCAGCACGCTCCTTCGCCGGCCACAAGGATTTGTCACATGCCGCGCTCGAGCAAATACGATCAACTTCGCTCCAAGCCGCCGGTCGCGTTGGCACTTGTGGCAACGTTTGCCTCTGCTGCGGCTCTCACGGTTCTTTACAATCACGCACGCAACCCGAAACTGAGCTTCGCCGAGATCGAGCAGCAGGCCAGCCAAGACCTTGCGCACATCGGCTACGGCTGGGCGCGCGTCTCCATCGAGAACGGAATTGCGACCATTGAGGGTGAGGCGCCGGGCGAAAGCGAGCGCGTCATTGCTTATGACATGGTGCGCCGCTCTCTGCGGCCATACACGGGCAAAGCACACATCATCGAAGGCGTGTCCTCGCATTTGCAGCTTTCGCAGGCGGCCGCCGCCGCACTGGCGCAAGCCAATACCGGGCGCGATGCCCACGGATCTGACTACTATTTGAGCGCCGACTCCAACCTGCCCTATCCTGCGCCGCGTGCCGTCTCCGGCAATAAGGGCCCTAGCGGCGAGATGGCCACGTCGGCGGCTCTTGAGCCAGACTCCGGCCAGGACGTCGCTGTGCTGGAGGCCGATAGCGGCACTGCGGACCCCGCCGCGCCTGAGTCCCCACAAGACGCAACCTCCGTGTCGAAGGACGAGGCCAGCGCTTGGACCACCTCCGCGCACATCGACACCCAGGCAAGGCGCTCCTCCGTGGCGATCGAAGCCTCCGATGAGCCTGGCGCGAGCGCGGTGGCAACCGACCAGCCCGGCTCCGTCACGCAAGATGCCGCTTCGGCCGGCGGCCTGAGTTCGCCGTCGCATTCGTCTTCTCATCAGGTCGCCATGGCTTCCAGCCTCGTGGAAGCCTCCGCCACCTCCGTCAGCGATATTCCAGCCTCACCGGCTTCCAGTGCGGGGGTTTCCCCCGCCCCCACACATGCGGTCACCACGGCCGAGGCAGAGCCTGCCTCCCCTCCGCCGGCGCGGATCGAAACCGCGGCGGTTAATTCATCCGAACCAACCACGCGCGACGCGCCGGCTGCGGTCTCTGCCGCCGCCAAGACGAGTCTCGACGCGACCACCGACTGCAAAGCTGAATTCGCGGACGCGTTGAGCCAGTCGGCCATCGAGTTCGGGTCGAACTCGGCCGTGATCGAAAAGAAGAGCCGCCCGCTGCTCGACACCCTGGCGCAGATCGCCAAGCGGTGCAGCCGCTTTCGTCTCGTCGTCGAGGGCCATACGGACCTGAGCGGAGGCAAGACACACAATCAAACGCTTTCACAGAAGCGGGCCGACGCCGTCCGCTGGGCGCTGATCGACCGCGGCGTCGATATGGATCACATCACGGCGCAGGGGTACGGCTCTTCTCGCCCGCTTGAGCAGGGAACGACCGAAACAGCCAACGCCCGCAACCGCCGCATCGAGTTCTCGGTTCTGGAGCCTCAACCCCGGGGCCGGAACGCGGCGAGCGCTCACTGACAGCCGCTCTTCACGCCCAGTCTCCTAGGTCCCGGCGCTCGCTGCGCTCGGCCGGGATGACAAAGAGAGAAAAAACGCTCGGCCAAGATGACAAGATAGAGAAAGTGCTGGGCCTGGATGACACCATCACGTTGTCATCCCGGGCAAGCGAGGCCGGATGCAATCCGGCAGAGCGCCGACCCGGGACCCAGCGCATATGTGCGAAGCGCGAAATAACCCGCGGCAGAACCGTGCCAAGCCCTCTGGGTCCCGGCGCTGGCTACCGCTCGGCCGGGATGACAGGGAGAGAAAAGGCGCTCAGCAGGAATGATAGGAAAGGCGTAAATACCCGGCAGGGACGGGTGGGAGAGACTATCGCTCCGCTGGGAGGGCAACTTTTGCCGCACAAAAAAAGGGCCCGAGTTTCCCGGGCCCTTTTTTATCCAACCGCGCCTTGCTGCCGTAGTCCCGTTTGGGGACAACAAGACGCAAACCTTAATTGCCGTGGCGCTCTACGCAGGCCCCTGCGGGATCAATTCTCCAATACGGCCGCGTCAGGCTGCCTCGATGCCCTCATCGCCCGGATCGCGCAACACGTAGCCGCGACCCCACACCGTTTCGATGTAGTGCTTGCCGCCAGTAGCCGCCTGCAGCTTCTTGCGCAGCTTGCAGATGAACACGTCGATGATCTTGAGCTCCGGCTCGTCCATGCCGCCATAAAGATGATTGAGGAACATCTCCTTGGTCAGCGTCGTGCCCTTGCGCAGGCTGAGCAGCTCCAGCATCTGGTATTCCTTGCCGGTCAGATGCACGCGCTGGCCGTTGACGTCGACCGTCTTGGTGTCGAGATTGACGCGAAGATCGCCCGTCTCGATAACCGACTGGGCGTGACCCTTGGAGCGGCGTACGATCGCCTGGATGCGCGCGACCAGCTCGTCCTTGTGGAAGGGCTTGGTCATATAATCGTCGGCCCCGAAGCCCAGGCCCCGGACCTTGTCGTCGATGCCCGCCAGGCCCGACAGAATGAGAATAGGTGTAGAGACCTTTGATACGCGGAGCGTCTTCAAGACCTCGTATCCGCTCATGTCGGGTAGGTTCAAGTCGAGCAGAATGATGTCGTAATCATACAGCTTGCCGAGGTCGACCCCCTCCTCGCCAAGATCCGTGGTGTAGACGTTAAAGCCTTCCGACTGCAGCATCAGCTCGATGCTTTGAGCAGTGGCGCTGTCATCCTCGATTAATAGTACCCGCATGAGCCGATCCTCTCGTGCCTCTTCCGCGTTCCGTTTGCTCTCCGCCCTAAAGAGAACGCATGAACTGCTTCGAGCTAAGCCATCGTTAGGGAATCTAGCGCCGAGAGGTTAATAAAGCCTAATTTTGTCTTTGCATTTTGGCGGCTCGAAAGTCTCTCTCAAGGATTATTGTCCGATCCTTGAAATGACCCTCCACACACGCCGCCCCACTTTGACACAAATTTAGGCGTAACTTGCCCGTTCGTGCCAAAATAGCCCGCTGCAAAAACACGATAATTTAGACTTTGCGCCCCCTCGACACCCCTCGGCCCGCCCATAACGCACTCACCGGCCAGGGCGCCCACCCTGGCCGGCCAGCGCTTGTCTGCGCACTGGCCGAAGTTTGATACGAATCAAGAGCTAACAGAATTCGCCGTTTGGCCCTAGAGGTCGGATGGCAAAATTCAGGCGTCTGCTGAAAGTCGGGATGACAAAAAAGATAGCGTTGCTTTACCGCAACTTAATGGCAGAGTGTTATATCAAATCTCAAAGTCGTTTTCTGCGGGCACTGTTGGCATCTTAAGACGGCTAAGGGTATACACCGGCTTCGGCGCCAGCTGAAAGCCGGCATCCATTTAACCGCGTTGGCATGGTTCTTGGTATCCATGCGTCGTGGGTTCGAATTTGTTTGGGGTATCGAACGATGAAAGCACGCGAAAACGCTTTGCGCATTCGCCGGCACGTAGTGGATGAGAAGAACCGCAAGGTCGAAGACCTTGAACGGATGATCCGTGAGTTCGACGCCATGGCGGCTGATCTCGACCGCCAGATCCAGGCGGAAGAGGACCGTACGGGTATTCGCGACCGGGGGCATTTCTCGTATTCGACATTCGCCAAATCGGCCGCTCAGCGCCGGGACAATCTGCGCACCTCCAATGACGCCATGCGCGAGCAACTCGCCGATGCGATTCGCGAGCGCGATGAGGCCGCCGAGCAGTACGCCCGGTTTGCAGCCCAAAACGAGGCCCGGGAAGAAATGCGCGCCGGCGCGCGGCGCCGCTCCGAGCGGCTGACTGGCGTTATTCTGCGCTAGGCACCTGTTATTCGGGCACTAGAAAAAGCTCGGTCGTCAAAAAGGCTGATGAATTATGTTGAGGCGGTGCCACAAGGCGCCGCCTTTGCGCCATCTTGTCCCCTGAAAGCCGCATTTGAGACGGTGGATAGCCCCTTGAGTTCGACTCGCGAGCGGGGCAAACGGGTCTAAACCGGAGCTGGCGCGGGCCCTGCACGGGCCAAAGGGGAAAGAAGCCATGGCGGCCACCGCCGGCAAATCATACGGATGCATAAAATGGGCACGGCGCAGTAGAAATCGCGCGGCCCTACTTGCCACGAGCCTGCTGCTTGGGGGTTGCGGGAGCGGACTGGGGGGCGGCGCTCCTGATGTCACCGGCGCGCAATCTTCCGCCTTGAGCTTGCCCAAGCTCACGGACCTTCCTGCGGTTACCGCGATCACCACACCGGCGGAGCGCGAACCCGAAGGGTCCGCGACCGAGTTGTACACCCTCATCGCGCGCGGCGCGGTCGGGTGCTGGTTCGGGGGCGCAGGGCCTTTGAAGAAGGATTACATTTATCATGCGGAGGCGGACGCGCCTTCCCGTGGGGGGAAGGCTGAGATCGTCGTGCATGTGCGCGACCCCAGCCAACCCAACCCTCGCGGCGCAAAGGCCTACCGCATCAAGATCGATCCCAAGGACGAATTGAGCGCGACCATTACGACGGAGAACCTGAAGATGCCCGAGGCGGTCGCCGCTGCGATGGCCGCCGACGTTGCACGTTGGTCCCGAGGCGACCAGGGCTGTGAAGGCGCTTCCACGACGGCCGGATGGTCGGCCAACGCACCGCCCGCCCAACAACCGGCATCTGGCCCATCAAAGTCCAAGACCAAGTCCGCGCAAAAGGCCGCCCCCAGGCCCGCGGCTAAACCGCAGCCCTAAGCCGCTGCACCGTTTTCAACCGGCTTACCAAATGATGAACGAGCGGCGCTCATGGTAAGGCCGCTCGTTAAAATTTCCAGATTGGCTTTAACCCTAGTCGCGGTAGTCCTGAATGCGCGTGGCGCGCAGCCCGGGCAAGCCATGCTTGTCGATTGAGCGCTGCCAGGACAGGAACTCGTCGACCGTCAGTTTGTAGCGCTCGCACGCCTCTTCCATGCTGAGGAGACCACCGCGCACGGCGGCGACCACCTCGGCTTTTCGCCGGATCACCCAACGCTTGGTATCGCGCGGGGGAAGATCTGCAACTGTAAGCGGGGACCCGTCAGGGCCGATCACGTAGCGCCCGCGCGCTCTCATCTGTTGTTCGGTCATGATACTCAATACACACTCTTGACCAGTGGTTTGTTGTAACCGTTTGCGATTAAATTAGCCCTAACCCATTGAGTGAACATGCGATAAACGGGTGTGCTAATCCAGCTTCCGGCTTAAGGCTGCACCAAGGCCCATCCCGTTTCGGGGCAATAGCCGGGCCTTATCCTCCTACGTAGCGAAAACCGGGCCAGTTTCATTAATGAGACGGCAGACAACCGGCTTTTTGGCCATAACCTGCCTTGCAACCGGCCTATTTCCTGGAATAAATAATGAGAACGATGTGGAGCTGGTTCCCACCGGGCCGGCTGGCTTTTTGCCGGGATACACCATATTTGGTCTCCCAATGCTGGCCGTTGAAATAGGCCGCAGTTATGAGACTGGCCGGTCGCTGACACTGGAATTTCGAGCAGACGCCCTTGAACCCCGAGCCAAACAACCGCCCTAAGGGCCCCAAGAAGCGTGTCGTCGTCGCCATGTCCGGCGGTGTCGATTCCTCGGTTGCGGCCGCCCTCATGACGGAGGAAGGTCACGACGTTATCGGCATCACGCTACAACTCTATGACCATGGCGAGGCCACCGGCCGCAAGGGGAGTTGCTGCGCGGGCCAGGACATCCATGATGCCCGCCGGGTCGCCGAAACGCTTGGGATCCCCCATTACGTTCTCGATTACGAGGCCCGTTTCGCCGCCAAGGTGATCGACAGCTTCGCGGAAAGCTATGTGCTCGGCGAGACGCCGATCCCCTGCGTGACCTGCAATAACGAGATCAAGTTCCGCGACTTGCTCGATACGGCACGGGATCTCGGAGCCGATATGCTTGTCACCGGGCACTACGTGCAGCGCCTGGATGGGCTCGAAGGACCCATCCTCGCGCGTGCCGCTGACCCCGACCGCGATCAGAGCTATTTCCTTTTTGGCATAACCCGCGACCAGCTCGACATTCTGCGCTTCCCCATCGGCGGCCTGCTGAAACCGGACGTGCGCGACATTGCCCGCCGCTTCCAGCTGCCCATCGCCGAGAAGCCCGACAGCCAGGACATCTGCTTCGTTCCCGCCGGCCGCTACAGCGATATCATTGCCAAGCTGAAGCCCGGCGCCAGCGAGCCTGGCGATATCGTCCACCTCGACGGCCGCGTCCTTGGCCGCCACCAGGGCATCATTCATTACACGGTGGGGCAGCGCCGGGGCCTGAAAATTCCTGGTCCTGAGCCCATTTACGTGGTTCGGCTCGATGCTGACCACAACACGGTCATCGTCGGCCCCCGGTCGGCCTTGCAGACCAAGAGCCTTGTCCTGCGGGGTGTAAACTGGCTCGGGGACAAGCCGCTGGCAGACATCGCCCATGACGGCCTGCCGGTATATGTTCGCAACAGGTCCGCTCAGACCCCACGCCCGGCCATGCTGTTTTACGATGAGGACGGCACGGTCCGCGTTGTGCTGTGCGACGGCGAAGAAGGTGTTGCAACGGGCCAAGCTTGTGTATTTTACGATGATGGCGGACAGGCTGCCCGGGTGCTGGGGGGTGGATGGATTGCCAAAGCATTGAAGTCTGGGCCGGCTGTGCCAAGTGACGGGGCGGTCAGGTCCGAGCTGGGCGGGATCGAACGCCAATCGGCGTCGTGACGGGCTCAAGCCCATTTGAGGGAGGTTCGACGTGAGTGAGAAGGAGTCGCTGAGCATGGTTCGCAGACCGCAAAGCCAATCTGCAGCCTTGGCCCATCAAATGGACCACGACGACGTGCGCGACGCCTACCGCCGCTGGGCGCCCGTCTACGACTTCACCTTCGGCAAGGTTTCGACCGCAGGCCGCCGTCATGCGGTCGAACTGATCAACTCCTCCAACGGCAAGGTGCTGGAGGTTGGCGTCGGCACCGGCCTTTCTCTGCCCGAGTACAAATCACATCTGGAAATCACCGGCATCGATCTGGCTCCCGAGATGCTCCAGAAGGCGCACGAGCGCATCAGGTCGGAGCGCCTCACCAACATCGCCGGCCTTCATGAAATGGATGCGGGCGATCTGCAGTTTCCGGACGCCTCGTTTGATACGGTTGTCGCGATGTATGTCATCACCGTCGTGCCAGAGCCCGAGAAGGTGATGCGCGAGCTCGCCCGCGTCTGCAAACCCGGCGGCCAAGTTATGCTCGTCAACCATTTCAGCCAGGAGGAAGGCGTCCGCGGCTGGGTCGAGCGCAAGATGGCGCCGTTCGCCGATCTGGTGGGCTGGCATTCCGTGTTCGAGATGTCGCGCGTCATGGGGTGCGACAATCTCAAGCTCGTCGAGCGCAAATCGCTGCGTCCCTGGGGTATCTTTACGATGATGCGCTTCCGGAAACAGGCGGACGTCGTGCACCACCCGCTTGCAGCTGAATAATCGGCACATTCAAGATCTGGCTCGCGATGGTCGAAGGGCTTGCAAAAGACTGTTGTCTTGACAGTGGAACCCTGTCCTCCCTATAGACGGGCCTCCGGCGCTCTTGGCGTCGGCGTGGCGGGATAGCTCAGGTGGTTAGAGCGAAGGTCTCATAATCCTTAGGTCGGCGGTTCAAGTCCGCCTCCCGCTACCATCGGTTCCGCACCTCTTCGTCACCGGGTTTCGTTCACCTTGCTTGGGATCTGGAACTCATCCGAGGTTTGCCGCGCATATTGAAGTTGGCTGCTGGCCCACAGAAGGCTGCCGACGGCCAAGCGGTGGGTGAAGGATAAAGGAAAGCTACGAGCTCGCCCCGCAGCACTTTTTGTACTTCTTCCCGCTGCCGCAGGGACAAGGATCATTCCGCCCGACTTTGGGAGCCGCGCGCCGCAGCGTATGCCCGCCATGATCGTGGTGATGGTGCGTGTGGTGATGCCCGTGTCCTTCACCAGCGGCATGCCTGTGGCTATCACCGGCGATGTAGCGCCAATGCCCTTGGCTATCGCGTGCGAATTCCGAAACCTCGTGGTGCTCCCACGTCTGGCCGTCCTGCTCGTAGGTCGCCAAGAACTCTACTGTGCCCGTATTATCGTCCGACCCGCCCTTGGAGGCGCCGACTACCTTAAGTTTGTTGAACTTGGCCTTTGCCGCCCACTCGCCGGCCGTTTTGGCATGTGCTGCAGCCCCAGAAGACGGCGCGAACGTACTGCCGAGGTAGCCGATATTTCCCAGCGAATAAGCGGTGTATCGCGCGCGCATGAGCGACTGCGCGGTCGGCGGCCACGCGGCGCCCGCGATATAAGGTTCGCAGCACGTTTCGTAGGGGCGGCCGGAGCCGCAAGGACATTCGTTCACTTGGATTGCACCTTTCAGCGCGCAGGTCCGGATTAAGCGATCATCACCCTCCTACCATGACCTTTGGGGATCAGGCAGCCAAGACGACTTTGGCACCCGGATACCGGCGAGGCTTGGCGATGGAGGCGGTTCAGGCTATCACAGCCGCACGCGTGCCTAGCTCAACTGGATAGAGCATCGGAATTCGAGTCCGAGGGTTGGGGGTTCGAGTCCCTCGGCGCGCGCCATTTTTGTTTGCGCCTTCCGACTCCGCTTGCGCGGAGCCGGCCGGAAGGCGCCGGTTTTCCATCAAGAAAAACGCACGCCCAGAGCCTTGGCCCAAGCAAGCCCTGGCACCGTCCCCGCGCGTGGCTTGTATTCCAAGCCAATGTAGCCCTCATACCCGCTGCGGTCGATCACGTCGAACAGGCGCTTGAAATCAAGTTCGCCCTTGCCGGGCTCCCCGCGATCGGGTGGCGAAGCGATCTGCATGTGCCGGATGACAGTCTTGGCCTCCCGCAACCCGGCCTCCACATCGCCATCCATGATGTGGCGATGATAGAGGTCGAACTGCAGCCCGACGTTGGCGCGGCCCACATCGGCAAGGATGTCGAGCGCCTGGGTGGTGCGGTTGAGAAAGTATCCGGGCATATCGCGCGTGTTGATCGGCTCTATAATGAGCGTCAGCCCGTCACCCGCCACGCGGTCGGCCCCGCGTCGCAGGTTCGCAATAAATGTACTGCGGCTGGCCCCTTGGGTTTCCAGACCCGCCATGACGTGAACCAGTTTGTTTCCGAGCACACGCGCATAACCGGCAGCCCGCGAGATCGCCGCGTCAAACTCAGCTTCCCGTCCCGGCACAGCCGCGATGCCGCGCTCCCCCGCCTCCCAGTTGCCCTGCGCGGCATTGAACAGAACGAGCCTCAGGCCGTTGGTCTCGAGGCGCTGGTGGAGACTGGCCGCCTCATAGTCATAGGGAAACATGAACTCGCAGGCCGTGAACCCCTGCTCAGCCGCCGCCGCAAAGCGATCCGGAAACGGTACCTCGTTGAACAGAAAGCTCAGGTTAGCGGCAAAGCGGGGCATCATGTTGTCTCTCTTTAGGTTGCGCCTTCCGACTCCGCTGGCGCGGAGCCGGCCGGAAGGCGCGGGAAGTTTAGGTTGCGCCTTCCGACTCCGCTGGCGCGGAGCCGGCCGGAAGGCGCGGGAAGTTTAGGTTGCACCTTCCGACTCCGCTGGCGCGGAGCCGGCCGGAAGGTGCGCAGACGAGTGCGTCAATCATGATCCGGACGAACGCGCCGAAGCTTCTTCACGCCGGAACGTTCGGTCTTTGCCTTGAGACGGCGTTCCTTTGATGCGCGTGTTGGTTTGGTTTTGATGCGCGGCTTGGGCGCAATGAGCGACTGCGCAATCATCTCCGCCAGACGCTTTCTCGCATCAGAGCGGTTCATGTCCTGAGTCCGGAAGCGGTCCGCCTGGATGACGAGCACACCCTCGTCCGTCAGACGGCGTCCGGCAAGTTTCACGAGTCTGGCCTTGGCCGGCGGCGGGATGGTCTCATTCGCAGCCAGATCGAAGCGCAGTTCGACTGCCGTAGAGACCTTGTTCACGTTCTGCCCGCCGGGTCCCGAGGCACGCACAAAACGTTCCTCGATCTCCTTTTCGTCGATGTCGAGTGTCTGGTTGATGCGCATGAGATGGCTTGCGTGTGTGTGATACGGTGCGCAACCTGCATTCCGTTTCAACTGGCGGTTATTTCCTTGAAAAAGGTCAGCCGGTTGGAAAAAGGATCGGTCAGCGTGATTTCCTCTCCGCCCCAGGGAGGGTTCTCGATCCCAGGGCGCAGTTTTGGGTACGGCTTGGCGCGTAATTCCGCAAGCAGCGCATGCACGTCTTCGCAAGGTATCCGCAGCTTGGCGCCGGGAGAGCCATCTCCATGGTGTCCCGATAGATGCAGAAGGCAGGCGCCGCGGGACACCTGCATGTAAGCCGGCATATCAGGCTCGAAGCGGTGCTCCCAATGCAATGCAAAACCCAAATAATCGAGATAAAAGGCTCTCGCCGAGTTCTCGTCGAAGATGCGCAGAACGGGAATCGGGCAGGCAAAGCTCATGCGGCGGCCTTTGCTCAAACACGGCGCAAGCGCAAATCCTTGGCGATCTCACGCGCCGCGTTCATACCTGGAACGCCGGTGACCCCGCCGCCGGGATGTGCACCCGAGCCGCAAAGATACAGTCCGGGAACGGGCATTCGATAATTGGCATAGCCCAACACCGGACGGGCAGAGAAAAGCTGCCCGAGCCCAAGCTGGCCGTGGAAGATGTCTCCGTCAATAAGCCCGAAGCGCCGTTCCAGGTCCAACGGCGACAAAATCTGACGTGCGATGATCGCTCTCCTGAAGTTGGGCGCGTGCTGTGCAACGGTGTCGATGACCGTGTCGGCGAAGGCTTCTTTCTCGGCCCCATCTTCCCACGTCCGAGGAGCCGGAAGGTGAGGCGCAACGTATTGCACGAACAGACTGGCGACGTGTTTTCCCTGCGGGGCGAGACTGTCATCCAGCGTCGTCGGGATGAGCATTTCCACGACCGGCGCACGCGAGGCGCCAAACTGACGGGCATCCCAGTAAGCCTGCTCCATGTAAGCCATCGTCGGCGCGAACAGGATGCCTGAGGCGTGGTGGGATTGGATGTCTTTGCCTGGCTTGGCCGTGAAGTCGGGAAGTTCCTCAAGTGCAACGTTCATGCGAAAGACCCCCGAACCGGTGGTCATGCCGGTGAAGGCTGAGCGCACGGCCGGCGATATGGCATCCGCCGGCACGATATCGCGGAACAAGAGCTTCGGCGGGATGTTGGAAGCGACGCTGCGCGCGCGGATCTCCTCTCCCGAAGCGAGCACGACGCCGGTCGCGCGGCCATTCTCCATCCGCAGAGTGGCGACCGGCACGCCGGTTCTGATCTGCGCACCCCGCGAACGGGCAGCGTCCGCCATCGCGGCCGAGATTGCACCCATGCCGCCGATGGCGTGACCCCACACGCCTTTCTTCCCGTTCACTTCGCCGAAGCAGTGATGCAAAAGCACGTAGGCCGTACCGGGCGCCGAGGGTGGCAAGTAGGCGCCAACGATGCCGTCGAACGCATAGGCTGCCTTGATGTGCGCATTCTCGAACCATCGATCGAGAAAAGCTTCCGCACTCGCGGTGAACAGTTCGACGAGTAGCCGTTGATCTTCGAGCGACAACTTCAAGACCCGCCGGCCAACTGCGCCGCCCTTGATGAGCTCCAGCAATCCCCCCCCCGCATTGGGTGGCGTTCGTACGACGAGATCGCGCAGAATGCCGGCGGCGCGGTCCAAGGCGTCATCGTAGGCGGCGTAGCGCTCTGCATCCCTGACCGAAAACTCAGCCATTGCCTTCTGGCGCAGGACCCGCGATCCATAAGGCAGATGCATGGATCGCTTTTCATCGATGGGCCAGAAATTGCCCGCTGGCCGCTCGACAATCCGCAAGCCGTGACGAGGCAGATCGAGGTCCTGTATTACCTGCGGATTGAGAAGGCTCACGGTGTAGGACGCGACCGAATTGCGAAAACCCGGCGCGAACTCCTCAGTCGATGCCGCGCCCCCCACCGTTGCATTTTTCTCGAGCACAACCACCTTGCATCCCGCACCTGCGAGATAAGCGGCGGTCGTCAAACCATTATGACCGCCACCCAGAATCACAACATCATAGGTGTCCGTCATCCAATTCTTTCCAGTTAAACAATGCTCGAAAGTTGCCCCGGCTACGCAATTCATAAGAGTCTTGAGGCTGAACAGTTTCTCTTATGATGCGCGCATCGGTTGCGGCGCAATAGCCGAAACAGTGGGTAGGACACTATTTACGATTTCAAATAGCCTCAATCTATAGGAACAATTCAATTAGGGATCTGTTGAAACTGTAGCACCTAATGTAGGCCCTAACGCTTGAGGAGCGCCGCCAACGAGCGTGGAGACAACCTGAATGAATTCAGCAAGTCAGACCGTTGCACAGCCCCGAACCCTCGCATCTCCGAAGGCGCAGATTGCGTCAAGGATTGCCGGAGTGGCATTCGCTTCTGTCTTTTCGGGGCTTATCTGGGTCGGGATGATCTCTCTGGCTGGAAGCCTTTTGGGTCGCGCCTTTACACCTCTAGCACTTGCCAGTGCCGGCTGCGCAATCACGATGTTCGTAGCCGCCGTTTGCGTGCCGCTCATGCTCCGCGATGCAGTCTAAAGGTTCTCGTGTAATTCCACGACGGGCGGTTGCGATGTCCATGAACTCACTTCCTTCTCCCCGGAAGTGAAGACCGCCGAAAGGGCGGATGACGCACTCAGCGGTGCATGTGGAGGTCTCTCACCTGTCGCTTGCGACATCCTCGGAGAAGAAAAGTAGCTCCTATAGAATCGCAAAGCTTCAGAACCAATGGCTCTGCCGCCTTGACCGGAGCGGGCTTCAGGTTGGCAGCACGGCAGGATCGTGCGTTGCCTATTTCTCCAACAGATGCTCGTAGCGCTGGTCTGTCAGCGTCTTGAGAAATGCGACGATGCCATCGATCCGCTTGGAATCGAGCGCAGAGCCCGACTCCAACTCCTCCTTCGCCAGCATGTCCGCGATCTCCGGCGGCCCCCACTTCTGTCCCGTCTCCGGGTTTATCTGATGACGAGGATTTTTCGAGTTGAACTTGTTGTAGAACTTTACGACGGTGCGAAGATCCTTAAAGACGCCATTGTGCATATACGGCGCGGTTACCGCCACGTTGCGCAACGTTGGAACCTTGAACATGCCGGCATTGGCCAGATGCGCCGCGCTAGGATTCTGCGCAAGTCCGGTATCTACGTAACCCGGCTTTGATCCATTCAGAGCGCGCACCGATGTGTTCACAGGCGTTCCGATGTTGCGATACTGATAATTTGTAAATGTCTCACCTTCAGCGCCGCCAAACTCCTTCAGTTTGTGACAGCGGCTGCAATTGGTGAACTGCGTGGAAAAGAAGAGGACGCGACCGAGTTCTTCTTTTTCGGTCAGCTGCACCTCGCCGCGCAGATACCGATCGTACTTGGAATCAAAGGCAGAGAACTGCTTGGTGCGCTCAAAAGCTGCAATTGCCGTACCCAGGGCGGCATAGGCTTTATCATTGTCCCTGAGTATGTCCTTGCCGAAAAGGCTATCAAACGCGGAGACATAGGCTGCGTTTTCCTTCAAGCGTGCAACCGCCGTGCGCTTGTCGGGCATTCCCATCTCGATGGGGTTGAGCGGCGGGCCCATCGCCTGATCAGCAAGCGTCTTGGCGCGCCCGTCCCAGAACAATCCGCCCACCGGCTTGCCTTGCGCGTTGATATGGAAGTCGGGCGTCAACATTGCGTAGGCTGCGCTCGGCGTATTGCGGTCGCCCATCGAATGTCCGTCATCACCGATCGAGACGGCACGGCCCGCGTCACCTGAATCCCGAGGATCGGTAAAGGCATGATCAGGCGAATGACAGGTTGCGCAGGCCTGCGTGCGGTTCATCGACAGGTTAGTATCGAAGAACAGCGCTTCGCCGAGCTTTTCCATACTGTCGATCTGCGCGGGAGGTGGTGACTGGCGCGCGCCCGCGTCAGTCAGAAGGCCTGCCGCGAGGACGCCGGCAAAGACGACAATCACAAGCGGGAGTTCGGCTCGCAGCGCGCGCGCTCGTGCCCGTATGCGTTCGCGCATGTGCATCAAGGCTGCGATCATGTCCGTATACATTTGCAAGGCCCGCTATCCGATTGGATGCAAAATCCAGCCCACGCAGATCAGCTACGAATATGACTGAAATCGTAGACAATCAAGCGCAACCGTGACGCACTGCATTTGACACAAGTCAATCGCCGTCCAAACTATTGAAACCGAGCGCGACGCCAAGCTCGCCGGGTAGCACGTCAACGACGTAATACTTGGCGTTGTTAATGGCGGCGATAACATTCACGCCACGGTTTGGATCATTGGGATCCGCAAGCGCCGCGGCGGCGTCTGCGAGCTTTTCATTGGCGGCCGCTGCAGCCTCAGGTGCAAATGGTGCGATAGCCTCGAGCGCCGCTTGCAGCGCCTCAACGTTCAACAGCAGATCGCGCGCGCTGCGATGAGAGCGCCAGCTCTCCGCTTTCTTCTCGTCGGGGATCACGCCTTTGCCGCCAAACAGCGGCGGGATCTTGCGATCTTCCATCACGCGCAAACCGGTCGCGACATCGCCCAGAACAGCGGATGCGGCCTCAACTGCCTTGTCGGGCATCGCAAGCGTCGCCCTGATCTTGGCGAAGTCGCCGACCTCAGGTTCGCTCCACTCGGCAAGCGCATCGGCGGCAATGGTGCGCAGGTTCAGCGAGATTGCTTGCCCGACGGCGCATTCGCGCGCCGATAGCGCGTCCGGCGCACTGCTGGAGCCATCTTGCGAAAAAAGCAACCGCTCCAGCGCCGGCAATCCCTGCGCCGCGACACTTGCATCTGCCACGTTCTGAGGCGTGAGACCACTTTCGCCCTCGCCATCGAGCAACGCGTTCAGACCACGGGTGACCGCATTGCGCGGATCGGGCCAATAGGAGATGCGTTCCCGCCGGCTCTTGCGCGACAGCGGCCCGGACGCGAACGGCTCCATGCGCGCCCAGGCATCACTTGCCGCATTGAAGGCCTCGCGCAGTCCATCGAGAGACTGACAAGACCGCTCCCAGGCCGCGGCCTGCTTGGCGAACGCGCTTTCCAGTTCGGCAAGGCGCGGCCCTGTCACGGTTTCGGCAATCGCGGCGGGCATCTCCTGCACAGCGCGTTTGTCTGCAGCCGCTGCGTCCAACGCCAGCCACACCCCCAGCGCTAAGCCCGCTGAAATGGCGCTGGTCAAAAGCGGCTTCATCATATCATTCACCTAGAAGAAAGCGCTCCAGCGCCTCGCGTTGATCCCGCGGCAGACCCTTATACGCATCGCGCGCGTTCTCGGCCTCGCCAGCGTGCCACAGAACCGCTTCGGCGATATTGCGGGCACGCCCGTCATGCATGAGAGTCGCGCCCGCCCGCAATCGCTCGCCAAGGCCAACAAGCGCTGCGGTGCGCCATTCTTTTGATGACTGACCGGCGGTCTCCACCAGTCCGGCCAACCCCTCGCCCATATCATGCAGGCGCAAATCCGAATACAGCGCAACCTCGCCACCGTGCTTGGCCGGCATCAACGGCGTATGGCACGCTCCGCATCCGGCCGCCTCGAAAACGCGCGCCCCTTCTGCTTCATTCTGGGGGGATGGCGCAGCGACTTTGTCCAGGCTGCGGACATAAACCGCAATGGCGCCGACGATTTCCTTGCTGATCTCGCCTCCAGAAGGATCGGTGCCGTTGATGGCGTTCCTGCAAGCCGCCTGTTGAACCGTGCAGTCGCCAGCTGGCTCGCTACGCTGAGACGTGGAGAGTCCCAGATCGCGGCTGAAGGCCGTCGCGACAATGTCTTCCAGCGTCCGTTCTGAGGCTTTGTGGCCGAACACAAGAACGTTGCCGTCCTTGTCCCGTGAAAGACGCCCACCCGCCTGCACATTTGCGGCCCGCTCCCCTAGGGCCTTGATGTCGATCTTATCCGCCCTTGCCGCCGCCCGCAGACTGGGGGCAAGGAGCAAGGTCTTCGACATGCCTTCCGACAATGGCGTTTCGAGACCTTCGAGTGTGGCATCGGGTTGGCGCAGTTCCACCGCCGTGCCGTCGGCCAGCGTGAGCGTGCTGGTGCGCCAGGCGAGTTGTACCTCGGCCTCCGAACCAAAACCCGGAATGGCATGAGTCTGGATCTGCGCGCCAAAATGCGGATCGCCCGCGCCATCGGGACCAGAAAGACGGACAACCGCACCACGCGACAGCAGTCGCTTATCCGGCATGAGCTCGATGCGTCCGGCGGTTGCCGCACCATGACACTGGGCGCAGGAACGAGCATTGAAGAGCGGTCCAAGCCCGTCGTTGGCTTTTGTTGACGAGGGTGCAGGGACCCATTGGCGATCAAACAGCGCCTTGCCGATTGCGCGGGTAAGCCCCTCGTCCGCCAAGCAAGCTGCGGCGCCCCCAACGATCAGGCAACCGATGGCCGCGCTGCGGCGGATCGATTCACGGTTCCACCATCCGGCTTTTCCGGCCGGAAGTCCGCCAACGGGACGAAGCTTGGATTGCCACCTCCCCAAAGCTCTCCGCAGCGTTCCTGTGTGCCCCATGCGCCAAACGACCAAACCAAGGATTGAAATGGAGTATGCCGGCCGTCGCCAGGACCGCAAGCGCCGCACCTATAGGCCGAGGCGCCGCGCAGGTCAAAGTCACGCTCAACCGAACGCCTTTATAGATAAAAATTCCTGGGCTGGCAGCCCGACCGCACCAGCGTGACGGGCGTCCCTCGCAGGCGATTCGCCCGACGGAATTGCGCGGTGCGAATTCCCGACCGCCGCTGTAAGTTGGCTGTGACGCTGTGAGCGCCTCATGGCGGATGCCGGGGCGCCAAGCCGGCGACCTGCAGTCGCACAGATTCGGCGCGCGCTAGTGGCTCATGGTAACGGACTGAGCAGGGCTCACCCGATCGGACAGGGCTGGCGTCGCCACGGACGCCTTCACGAGAACAGCCTCCTCAAGAACCGCGTCCTGTGGCGAGGCCAGCCTCACCTTTGCCGGTGCCTGAGCTGTCGTGACGTCCCAAGCACCATCGAAGGGAAAGATGATGGTTGCCAGGAAGGCGAAGACGTAGACGACCAACAAACGGTAGAAAAGTGTTGCGTGCTTCATCAATCTCTCTCACGGAGGCATGCAGGCAGGCTCCGCGCAACATCCGTCAGCGCCTCCTCTTCATCAGCCAACTTCGGGATTTCCATCTCATCGCTCATAGCCATGGGAGCATCACGTTCCATTGGCTTGGCCACACGCATCTGAACAAACCCGCCGTAGGAATACGCCGAGGGTAAAATGACTTCGACATCAGCACTGGCGTCGCAGTTTTCTTTGATCATGGCGATTATTCCCTGTTTCCGAAACGCCCGCCCCGGTATGCTGTAATGCCAAGATACTCGCAGGGTCTATCAGGGCACAATTCGAGCCAGCTACCTAGCGGGTCAAACTTAGGTATAATTACGTATTCTGGCGTGGCGCGTCGCGCCAACGACCAGGATCGCAAAACCAAACGCACCACAGCGCTGATCAGTTTCCACAAGCGGCGTCCCTTGTCTCCAACGGGCGCCCGGTTAAGTAAATTTGCGTGGCAGGCGCGGTCTTGGGAGAACAGCCAGTCGATGAAGGCAGAGCAGCTCAAGCGTACCTTGACCGCGGGAAGCGCCTTTCTGGCTGCCTACGTGCTGCTCGATCTCGTAAGCTATGTGAAACCCTATGGCTCGTTTGGCGTTACCCCTTGGAATCCTCAAGTCGGGTTGAGCATGGCGCTCGCCTACTTGAGCAGCCTCGTCGCTCCTCCGTTCTTTCTGATGGCGCAGTTCGTAGCGAATTACGCGCTCAGGTCTGGACCGATGGGCTTCTGGCTGGAGCTTTCGACCTCGCTCCTCTCGGGGGCCGTATTCCTGTCGGCCAGCATCGCTTTGCGCCGGATGAACCTGATCGACCCGAGGCTCCATTCCATCCGCGACGTATTCAATCTCCTTCTGGTCATCCTCGCCGCTGCCGTAGTCGATGCCATACTCTTCACCAGCATACTCGCTCTGGCGGGCGAATTGGCCAGAGGCGACTTCGGTCACGTGGCCCGCAGGCTTTTTATCGGTGATGTGATTGGATGTTTGACTATCACGCCGCTTCTCCTGATTGCAGCAACCCAGCGCCCTTGGCCCACGCCCCGTTTGGATGCCCTCTTTCAGATCGTTGCACTCATCGCCGCGCTTTTCATCGTCTTCGGCTATCAGCAAGCCACCGCTTTCCAGCTCTTCTACCTGTTGTTCCTGCCGCTGCTTTGGATCGCGCTCAGTTACGGCACCGCCGGCGCGGCGATTGCGATCCTCATCATTCAAGCCGGTCTCCTCATTGGTGCTGATTTCCGCTTTGGAACGGACCCTGGTCTCACAGTTCTTCAAGTGCTCATGTTCGCGCTCGCGCTGACCGGACTGCTGGTCGGGGCCATATTCATTGAGCGTGAAAATGCAGCGACACGCATCCGTGAGCAGCAGAGCGCGCTGGACCGGGCGCTGCGTACGCGCGCCGCGGGCGAGGTGGCCGCCGGCATCACTCACGAGATCAATCAGCCGCTCACCGCAGTGCGTAATTATGCGACAGTGGCGCGCTCTGCACTGGAAAACGGACAGACCGAACTTGCTCTTGAAAGTCTCGCCAAGCTCAATACACAAAGCGACCGTGTTGCAAATGTCCTGAAAAGCATTCGCGATCTTCTGCACCAGGGAACCATTGACATCACGCCCGTCAGCCTCGACGATTTGTTGCGCGACTTCTCCGAGCTCATGGCGGCTGACCTCGCGTCCCGGAGCATCACGCTGAGGATAACGGTCCCGGCGGGTTTTCCGTTGGTCCGGATTGATCGCGTGCAGATCGCCCAGGCGCTGCACAACCTTGTCAATAACGCTGCCGATGCCATGACGGGCATCGGACAGCATGGTGTCATCTTTATTGTCGTCAGTTGGGTCGCCGCGAAGACGCGTCCGGAATTCGCAATATCGGTAATCGACGAAGGACCCGGATTTCCACCCAGCGTCAACATCGAGCGCCCCGTGCCGTTCATATCCACCAAGTCGGAGGGCACCGGTATAGGATTGAGCATCGCGCGCACGGTCGCTGAGGCGCACGGTGGACGCCTGACAATTTCATCGGCGGCAACCGGGGCTTGCGTGAGAATTATTCTTCCGTTCAAGGAGGCAGGATATGACGAAGCGTATTTCCATAGTTGATGACGACCCTGCCGTCATCGATTCAATACAGCTTCTTCTGCAATCGCAGGGCTTCAAGACCGAGTGTCACCCGGATGCAGCCTCCCTGCTCGCAGCGCCCCCCGACTCCGACTGCATTCTTTCGGACGTGCGAATGCCCGGCATGAACGGCGTCGACATGATGCGCGAGCTTCGGACACGCAAGGATGTCCGCCCGGTCATTCTCCTGACGGGGCACGGCGACATTGAAATGGCCGTCAATGCCATCAAGGGCGGGGCTTTCGATTTCATCGAGAAGCCATTTGACCCGACACGTCTCATTGCAACGATCGGCAGCGCGATCAACAAGGCGGACGAAAAGAAGGTGATCCAGGGAGAAACCGCACAGTGGCAGGAGCGCTATGACTCATTGACCGACCGCCAGCGTGAAACAATGGTCTTGCTTGTCCAGGGCTTCGCCAACAAGGAGATCGCGACGCGGCTTGGCATCAGCCCACGTACTGTCGAGATCCATCGGACATGGGTGATGAACAAGATGGCCGCACGGACGCTGGCGGAACTCGTGCGCATGGGCATCGCGCTCGACATCGCCTGATTGCCCTGAGCCAACCGGTGTTCCATGGTCATGCCGAAGACCCCGCTTCTGACCGTAGATTGCGTCGTGCGCGATGCCCGCGGGCGCATTTTGCTGGTGACGCGCGCCAACTCTCCGTTTCGCGGCCGGCTGGCGCTGCCGGGCGGCTTCGTCAACCGCGATGAAAGCGTGGAGGATGCCTGCCGCCGCGAGGTCAAGGAGGAGACCGGACTGACGCTAAACCGCCTCAGGCTGGTCGGGGTCTACTCCGACCCGGGCCGGGATCCTCGTGGCCCGACATGCTCCGTCGCCTTCTTCGCCTCGGTGCGCGCGGGCACGGTGAAGGGCGGTGACGACGCGCGCGATGCGGCCTGGGTCGCTGATTGGAAAAGCGCGAACCTTGCCTTCGATCACCGTGACATCATCACGGACGCATTGCGTCTCTATTAATGCGTTGCTCCGTTTCAGCGTCAGTTGCCGTAGTTCCTGACGAATGACCTTGCGCTGATGAGGCAGGCAAGGCTGGCAGCCGAGATGATGATGATTGCGAGAATATCCGCGCCTGGATAGCCCCAGAACGTATCTGTCATGGCGATACCTCTTGGAGGAGTCCTGTATCAATCATGCGCTCTCGCCCGAACGGCGTAAGCTGATATTCAAAGATGAGCTGCGTTCGGCCACCTAAATCCACAAGCTTCCGATCGACGGATTTGATCAACCCAGCCGCGGTCAACTCATCCAGAGTGACCCTGGTGTTGTTTTCCCAATACAGGCCCGTCAGGCCGTAGTAACCCAGGAGGCGCTTGACAAGTTCCACGTCCCAGATGCGGTCCGAATTGCTCAGTTGCTGAAGCAGAAAGCCTTTCTGGTGGATCTTCATGCGGCGCCTCCCTCGGATTGCGCGTCGCGCAGGGTGGTGATCGCATCGGCAGGCTCGCGGAACATCACGAAGCTGCCGCCCACTGCCAGCACCAAGCCTATGATGAAGTACACCGGCGGGAATTCGAGCGTGAAAGCTGCGATAAACAACAGCGCGAACACGGCATAAAGATTGCCGATGGCTTCACCCCGCCCCACGCCAATCAACCCGAAACTCTTATAGAAGCTGGTATAGCAGAAAGCATGGCACACGGAGGCCAGCACGATCCACAGCATAGCCCTGCCGTCCGCGAGGGTATCGGAAATCAGGCGGAAGACCGGCAATCCCGTGAATGAGAGCACCGGCAGGATCAGCAGGCCCCAGAACATGATCTCGAAGGTGAAGCGGCACTGAATTCCCGTATCGGGATCCGACACGTCCATGGCGCGCGCGGCAACGGCACCCTCCGCGCCCCAGCCGACCGCGGACATCAATCCGCCGAGATAGCCCAGCCAGGCGTGCTCCTTGACACCCGTATCCTGACCGAACAGCTCAGGACCATAGATCGCCACGCCGCCCAGGATGATCAGCGACATGCCGATCGCGGCATAGGTCGTAATCTTCTCGTGGTACCAGAGGCGCGCGATCACGGCGCCGAACACTGGATAGAACAACGATGTGACCGCGGCGAATACGGGGCCTACAAAACCCATGGCCATATAGGAGCCGAAGATCGCGATCGGTCCGCCGCAGATCGAGGCCAGAGCGTACCATTTGGATATCCTGCGGAAGCGGACGAACGTACGCCCAAAATCCGAGACTTTGCCAAGTACGCCGTTCCACACGAGCAGGAATAGGAATACCGCAACCGCGTGGACAAAAGTCATGACGGCGACCGCCGTCAGACGCAGCGCCCTGTCGTCGGCGGGGATGGCGGAATACGGGAACTCGTACCAAAGCGCGGTGCCAGGCACGTACCACGCGCCCCACAGAACCGCCGTCCACAAAGCAAATATGAAACCCCAGCGCTTCGAGCGCGCGGCATGCCGATAAAGCGCATCGGCAAGCGCCGCGCTTTGGTCCGTTTGAATGGAGGTCACTTTGCTCAAGGTCTGCTCGCCTTCACTCTGCTCGCCCTAAGGAGCCTGGATAAAGGAGCCGGGAGCTAATGCTCCCGGCCAAGTTGCGCACGGGGAAGAATGTGCGCGTGCCGTGCTTGATGGGCGTTTGAACCGCCGATGGGACTTCGACCGGAGCTGTTGTTCTATGGTGTCAGCCGGCCGGGTGTGTTCTCAGCCGCATGGGATCGTAGAACGGCATCTGCACGACGGTAGCCGCGTACTCCTTGCCGTTATCGACGACCGTCAGTTGTGTGCCGAGCTTCGTGTACTCAGGCGCGATCTGCGCCATGGCCAGCGACTTCATCAGATGCTGGCTGAAGGTCGTGCTGGTCACCGTGCCTACTTCCTTACCGTCGGCGTAGACGCGGGCGAGCGGGGAGACGGCCTCACTGTGCCAGACCTCAAGACCGGTGATGAACGAGCGCTCCTTGCCCTTCTTTTCCGCCAGTGCTTTCTTGCCGATGAAGTCGGGCTTGGACATATCGATCGTCCAACCGGCGCGCACTTCCCATGGAGTCGTGTCGCCGTGGATCATGTCGAACGGGAAGAACAACAGGCCACCTTCGACGCGGATGATGTCGAGACATGACCAGGACACCGGCTTTATACCCTTGTCTTTGCCGGCTGCGACGATCGAATCCCAGATGAACGGGGCATCCTCTGCACTGCAGAAGACCTCATAGCCGCGTTCGGCCGAATAGCCGCCGCGGGCAATGGAAACCTGCTTGCCGAAAATCGTCGTCTTCGCGTGCTTGAAGTAAGGCAGGTCTGCGAGCTTCATCGGCGTGTGAGGCGCAAGCGTCTCCAGCGCCAACGGGCCCTGCAGCGAAATGATGTGCACGTCATCGTCGCGTGCGACATCGACATTAAAGCCCTTCTTCGCCTCGGCTGCGGCTTCCTCGAAAGCGCCGCCGCCGTGCGAAACACGGTACTTGCCGCCACCATCGACATAAACCAGCACGTCGTCGATCAGCGCACCTTCGCTGTTGACGATGTTGCTGATATGCGAGTCGCCGGGCTGGGCCTTGGAGACCTCCGTCGTAAGAATATGGTTGAGGAACTTCAATGCATCCGGGCCGCTGACATTGACCATTTTCAGGGCCGAAACGTCGAACAGACCGGCTTGGTTACGGACGGTTTCGGTCTCGGCGTAAGGACATGCGTTATAATTCTGCGGGATCGGCATGTCGTTCCAGGACGATGACAGGTCAGAGCCCAAGGCCCTGTGGCGGCTATTGAGAGCCGAGTTGCGTTCTTTTGTCGTTCCGTGCATGGGCGCTACTCTCCAGTTGATGTTGATGTTTTTTCTGTCGGCGCCGGCATGAGCGGCCGGGCCTTCGCTCGCTGCTTATTTGATCAGGAATCCTTGTGGGGTCGGCTTGCCGTCATCGTATTGGGATAGCCAGTCGACCGTTGTCTGGTGATACCGCGTGATTGGTCGTCATAAACGAGCGCTCCGGTGCTATCGATGACGCCCGTGATGCATTGTCCGCGCGCTCCGCCGCAGCACAGGTAGGGCGCATCCACTCCCGCCTGTTCGAGCGCCTCGAGCGCGCTTTGGTGATCTCCGGCCGTTATCCGCTCTCCGGTGCTCTTCACCTCGATCTCGAAAGGCTTGCCCGGGGGCGGTGTGCTGAAGCGCTCGTAGTGAACGTTCTCTTCGGGCCAACCCTCGTGCTTGGCGACATCGAGCGCCCAGTCGATCATACGCTGGGGACCGCAGATGTAGACGTGTGTGCCCAACGGCTGGTTGCCAAGGATCGCCGCCAGCGGGATGCGCTCTCCACGGTTGGACCTATAGACGTGCACACCGTGGTTCGCCTCATCCGCTAATTCGCGGCAGAACGCGCCGGCATCGTCGGAGCGAACGGCGTAGTGGAGCTCACAACTCGCCTTTGCCTTCTTGCAAAAATCAAGCATGGCCAGCATCGGCGTAATACCGATGCCGCCGGCGAGAAAGATGTGCTTGCGGGCTTTATGCGCGAGCGCGAACAAATTGACGGGTTCGCTGATTTCCAGATGGCTGCCAATATCAACCTTGGTGTGCATGTATTCCGAGCCGCCGCGCGACTCCGACGAGCGCTGCACGCTGATGATGTACCCGCGGTTCTCGTTCGTGGCACCCATGATCGAATAGGGATTGCGCCAGACGTGCTCGCCTTCGCGCATCGTGACGACAATGTGTGATCCTGCGGAAAATACCGGCAGCGGCTCATCGTTCATGCTGACGAGTTCGAACCGCTTGATATTCTCTGCGACGGTGTCGATGCGCGCAACGCGCACGTTCTGCTGGGCTCTGATCATTTGAATTCTCCCAACGGCTGAACGGGTTCACCTGGCGCCTCGGCATCGATCCGCACGCCCATAAAGGCGCCGAAACGGCGCGAGAAGTGATCACGAACGAGCAGCAGCTCGACGGCCGGACATTAGACCAGGGTGGCAATGGAGGCTTTTCGCCACCCTGGGAGAGTGCCCGGCCGGTCTGGCCAAAGACCGGCCGGGCTGCTTAACGGCATCTACCTCAAGCTGGCAGCGTGAAATACCAGTTTGCGATGAGTACCGTGGCCAAACCAGCGGCGAGGACCAAGTAGGGAAGGATACCCGCCTTGCGCTCGACCATCTCGCCTGGGCTGATGTTCAAATCCTCGTACATATGATCAGGGAAACGACCCTTATCCTGAACGATATGGCGGAACCAGAACACGGGCAGGATCAAGGACGCCGTGAACAAGCCAGCCCACAGGGCGTTGGGATTCCACACCTTGGCGCCCGCCCCCATGAAGACCGCGTTGACGAAGGCGAAGATGGCGCCAAGCGCGAGCAGGATGGTGGGTGCCTTCCACGGACGATGGATATGCCCATTGTCGATGCGATGGATCCAGCCTGAGTTCAGGTTGAGGAAGTTGAAGATGATGTACCCACAGTTGGACACGGCGAGGATGAAGAAGAAGCTCGTCGCGTCCGCACAGGCGATGGCGAGAAGACACATGTTGACGGCCAAATCCGTCCACATGGCACTCGTCGGCGCGCCGTGTTCATTCGTGTGGCTCAGGTAGCGGGGCAGCCAGCCGTCTACGGAAGCCTGATAGAGCGTCCGCGAAGAGCCGGCCATCGCCGTCATGATCGACAGCATGAGCGCAAGGATCATCATCATGACGAGAACGTTCGTCATGAAACCACCACCGCCGACCATCCTGCCCATGGCTTCGGCGACGCCCGAACCATCGACAATTGGTGTTGCGAGCATGCCTTCAAGGCCGAGCACACCCTGGAACGTGAAAGGAACCAGTGTGAACAGGAGAAGGCACAGAAGGCCCGAGTAGAAGATGGCTTTGAACGTATCCGATCCCGGATTGCGGAACTCAGCCGTGTAGCATACGGCTGTCTCAAAACCGTACGTGGACCATGCGGCAATGAACATGCCTCCCAGGACGAGCGTCCAACCCGGAATATCCCACTGGCCGGGTTCCGGCATGTAGGCATTCTTGAGCGGAACGAGAGGCGTGTAGTTCGACCAATCGATCTGCCCCGTCAAAATGGGTACGACGCCAACGATGAGCATCGGGATAATAACGAGAAGTCCAATCCACTTCTGGACGCTGGCGGTGCCCGAAATGCCGCGATGCTGAATGGCGAACGTGAGCAGCATGAGGGCCGCACCAATCCAGAAGGCGGCGTTGAACGAGAAGTGCACCGGGCCCAGCGTGCCGGCAGCTAGCGTCCAGTTACGGATCGCTGGCGTAAGTGCTGCGACGCCGTCGGCGCTGAGAAGCGCAGCTATTGCGTCTTGAGCCGTCTTGCCTGCGTTGGCCGCCAGCCATTCCGCAACGCGCGGACTGTCAGCAGCAATCGAGCCCGCGTTCGCCTTGACCCACTCGAGAACACCTGGAGCGTCGGCGGGAGGAATAGGCGCCAGCGCATTCAAGATGTAGGCCGCTGCGATCGAACAGCCTAGAGACAGCACGGGCGTCCAGGCAAACCAGTTGCACCATACCGACATGGGAGCGAGCCACTTGGCGTAGCGCACCCAGGCGGCCGCGCCATAGACAGACGCACCGCCCGACTTGTTGGGAAACAAGCCTGCGATCTCGGCATACGTAAAGGATTGGATAAAGCCCATGATCATGGACACCGTCCAAACCAGGAACGCTACCTTACCTACCGTGCCCGCGATACCACCGATTGAAAACAGGACCAGCGCGGGCACACCGCTGGCAACCCAAAACGCACCTCTCCAGTCAATACCACGCACCAACTCCGTGTGAGTTGATGCTGGATCATTTATCGTTCCGCTCCGTATGGAAGTCATCTGCACACTCCTCCTCAAAAAGGGTCACTTCCGCATTTTTGTTGTTCGTGACTTTTCCCGATTTCCTCTTAGGCATTTTTCTTACGCAGGCTCTTACCGGCCCTTGGGTTGGCTGAGACGAACCTTGCGGCCCCTCAGCCCACTTCCGTTCAGTTGAACTGCGTCTCCAACTCTTTCGTCAGTTCAAACAAATCCATGCAGACACCGTAGGTCGCGACGTTGAAAATCGGCGCCTCGGGGTCGGTGTTCACCGCAATGATCGTATCGACATGCTTCATGCCGTAGAGGTGTTGCACGGCGCCCGAGATGCCGAGCGCGATGTAAACCTTACAGACACTGGCAACCTTGCCCGATTGGCCCACCTGATGAGGTTTTGGAAGCCAGCCTGAGTCCACAATCGGGCGCGAACACCCGAACGTGAAGCCCAGCCGATCTGCGAGCTTTTCAAAGCGTGGCAGATGATCCTTCTCCTGGATGCCGCGGCCGACCGACAGGATGTACTCGGCTTTCGAAATATCGATGTTGGAGGGCGGGGCTTCGATATAGCCGGTGTGAAGCATGGCTTTGCTCGCTTCACCCAGATCGACCTCGAAAGTGGAGCGCTTCGCGCTGCCGGCGCCTTCCGGGATGGGATAAGTCGCACCGCGCAGAGCCAGCACAACGATCTCGCGACCCGGGAAGGCAACCTCCAGATTGACCTTGTTGCCATATGCACCGCGCGTCGCGACGACCGTGCCGGCATCGGCGGAGAGCGCCAGAACGTCGCTTGCAAAGCCTGCGCCCACGCGCGCCGCAACGGCCGATGCGCACGCCATGCCGTTCACGGTATGCCCTACAAGGACTAGCTTCGGCTTGTATTTCATCCCCAGCTGAAGGGCGCATTCCTCGTAGATGTGGGGATCAAAATGATCGCCCTGCATCTTCACCGTGACGATCTCATCGACACCTGACAGATCGACCGCGTTGGCAATGGCGTCCGCGTTTTCACCGATGACGGCGACAACCAGCGGACCTCCCAACTGTTCCTTCACCGATAACGCCGCGCCGATCGCCTCTTTGGTGATGTCGCGGACTGCGCCGTTGAGATGTTCGGCGAGTAAGAGAATGCCGGCCATATCAGGCTCCCTTCTTTTCACGAATGAGGTTTGCGATGAATTTTGCGATTTCAGACGGCGTGCCGGTCAACATCTCGGCTTTGGTCTGCTGTGGCACGTACATGCGGCGCACCTGATAGCCCCCGCTGCCGTCCTGGACATCCTTGCCATCGACGACAACCAGCGGCTTCTGCTTGGCTTGTTTGACCATCTTCATGGTGGCGAAACGCGGCGTGTTGATGCCAGTCTGAATGGCGACGACCGCAGGCGCCTGAAGGTCGAAGCTGTGACGCAGCCCGCCCTCGAGCTCGCGCACCAGATGCATGGCGTCCTTGCCGTCCCAATCGAAGCCGACAACGACCGCGGCGTGCGGGAGGCCGAGAATACGCGCCAGCGCGGTGCCGGTTGCGCCATGGGCCTGGTCGCCGGATTGCACGCCCGAGAAGATGAGGTCGGGCGCTTCGGCGGCGGCGACGCCAGCAAGTGCGCGCGCAATGGTGATGGGGTCGGCGTTGGTGAGCGAGTCATCCCAGATGCGCACGGCGCGATGAGCACCCTTGGCAAGCACCTTGTAGAGCGAAGCATCCGCATCGGCGTCACCGACGGTCACGGCAACCACTTCACCAGACCCCAGCTTCTCGATGCAGCGCAGAGCCTCCTCGAGCGCGGCGTCGTCCCATTCGTTGAGAGAGAACTCCATAAACTCGCGGCGCACGTCGCGGCCGTCCGATGTGAAGCCGTACTCATCACCGAGCTTAGCCACATGCTTGATCGTCACCAGAATGCGCGGGCCGTTCTTGGCGGGCGCTTGGTATCCGGCAAACGAGGCCGGGGTGACGGGCGAGATCGCATCCCATGATACGGGCTTGAACGGCGTATCAGGTAGAGTGACAGCGGCATCCGCACCGTTGGCCTTCGCGGCCGGAGCGGCGCTTGGCGCCGCCTCTTCCTTCTTGGGTGCTTCTTGCACCGGCGGAGCTTGGGAAGCTGAGCCGGGCGCGGCTGGCGCCAGAGCTGCCGCAGCCGGCGCGGCGGCCAGTTGCGCAACGGGCGCCGCGAGGGAGGCGGCGGGGATGCTGGCAAGGCGATTTGCCAATACCGCATCGAGTTTCGCGGCAACTGTATCGGCGATCTGCGTGGCGACCGATTTGACAATGCGGTCTGCGAGCGGCGGCAGATCTTGCAGCTTGATCGACTTCAGCTCAATGGCCTCGGCAACAAGCTCCGCCAGATCTTGGACGACGAAATCCTTCTCGTGTCCGCCCGTCTTGCGTGCGTCTTCAAACATGGTGAGGTCCTTTGGACAGCAGGTTACGAAGATATCGATGCCGCCAAGTGCGGCCGCCTCGTGCACGCGATTTTCAGAAGGTTTTTGCGTGCCAGGCGTATCGGGGATCCAGATGCGGCCGCCACCTGCGCCGCAGCAGAAGGAGTTGTCGCGATTGCGTGGCATCTCGATCAACTGGCAACCGATCAACTCGAGAACCTTGCGCGGCGCGTCATAGCCGCCGTTCAAACGGCCAAGGTGGCAGGGGTCATGGAAGGTGACGCGCTTGTTGAGCGGCTTCTTCACCTTGAGGCGCCCTTGACCCAGAAGATCCGCAAGCACACTCGAATAGTGCTCGATAGGCGCCACCTTGCCGAACGAGGGATATTCGTTCTTTATCGTGTTGTAGCTGTGCGGGTCGGTGGTGATGATGCGCTTGAACGGCTTGGCTCCGTCCATCTGCTCGATGTTGTGGGAAACAAGCTCTTCGTAGAGGCCTTCCTCGCCCACGCGGCGCACATCGTTGCCGGCCGTCTTTTCGCCTTCATGCAGCAGAGCGAAATCTTCGCGCGCCGCCTTGAGAAGGCGCGCAACCGTCTGGCTGACTTTCTGGTTGCGTGGATCGAACGACGCGTAATCGCCGACGAACCACAGCGTTTCGGCGGGTTCCTCGCGAATGTCCTTGACGCGGAATTCAAGCGCCTTCGTCCATTGCGAACGCTTACGCGAATTCTCGCCGAAGCTATTGCCGGTGTCGCCGATAACCGTGATCGTGTTGCGCAGCAGCGGATCCATCGTGCCCTGCTCGACCAGATGGCGGCGCATGCGCACGATCAAGGAAGGATGCTCGATGCCAACGGGGCAGATTTCCTGGCAAGCGCCACAGGTTCTGCAGGCCCACAGGGTTTCGGGTGCAATTATGCCGCCGACCAGTGGCGGCCCTGACGTCGGGCAGCCTTGAGCGTCATCATTGTATTCACGCAAGTCGAGGATGAAATCGCGCGGGCTCAGCGGATAGCCGGCGGTCCGCGCCGGGCACGCTTCGTGGCAGCGCCCGCACTTGGTGCAAGCGTCCAGATGAAGCATGTCCTTCCAGGTGAAATCCGCGATGGAGGAGATGCCAGCCTTCTCGGCGTCCTTGGGCTCAGGAGGAAGCAGGGCGAGCGGCCTGGAATCGCGCATAAATAGCGAACCCACCGCTGAAATGACGTGCTTGGCTTTGTACCAGGGAATGGCCGCCGTAAAGGCCAGCGCCAGGATACCGTGCATCCACCAGTTCGCGGCGCGAATGGAGGCAGCCGTTTCCACCGACATGCCAAGGCCGGTGAATGTCTTGGCCAGGAGATAACCGACAGGCGACCACGCGGCCCACGCGGGTTGGTCGACGATCAGGCCGCAAGCCTCCTGCAGGAAGCCACCCAAGCCGACGAGCAACAACGTCGTGAGAAAGACCCAATCTTCGATCTTCCATGTCTTGGCGTCTGGGCGCAGCTCCGTTTCGCCGCGGTAGTTGCGCACGTATTCCAGCTTCTTGGGGCGCAGCAAACCGCGCCGGACCATCATGTAAATAATGCCCGTGATGAGCGCGAGGTGCCCCAGATCGAGCAGCAGGCTCATGATCAGATAGAATTTGCCCTTGACGAAGGTGATGCCCGTCAGCGGCTTCAAGATGTCGATTTCGATGAAATAGAGCGTGGTTGCGATCGCGCCGAACAGATAACCGTAGAAGATCCCCTTGTGGGCGAATCCAGCGGCGTTATCGCGCCGGCGCAGTGTGCGATGCGAGAAGATATCACGCAGCGCGCGCGTCAGACGATCGGTGAATTCCACGGGTCCGACGAGGGACTTCCCGCGCGCATACTTCGCGATATGCGTATAGGCGCCGTAAAGGAAGATCAGCATCGACGCAGTGCCGATCATGTAGAACATGATCAGCTGGTGCGTGTTGATGCCCCAGAATATGACGCGCGATTCCACGGAACACTATCCCTGTCTTGCCAGAGGCTCGTGGGCCTGCAGAGCTGAAAATACGCCGCCCCGCCGTGGGCGGCATTCCATATCAATTGAAAACCCGAGCCGGAGTGCATCCGGCTCGGGTTGCAGGGCTGAAGATCAACCAATCACGTCGCGGTCCGACAGCTTGGGGAAGGTCTCGTGACCCCATACCTGACGCTCGCGAATCCACGGTTGCGCACGTTGCGGGTTGGGGGACTCGAACTCCCGGGCGATGCGGTGGCCCTCGAAGACCGCCTGAGCAATGAGACCGGGCGCGAAGCAGTCGCCTGCCTGGTAGATCGCCTGGATCTCGCGCTTCTCCCACTCGTCCTTGCGGCGAGACAATTCACGCCACAGGCTGTCGTTGGGCACGCGCGCCGAGCACATGACGATCGTGTCGAATGGAACCTCGACGACATCCGAGCTCGCATTACGTGGCAACACGCCCGTCTTGGGAGCCGCGTTGCGCTTGTAGCCATCCCGGAAGAGGTAGTAGGCGGTGGCCTTACCCGGCTCGACTTTGAGCAAGTAGTGGCTCGTCAGCTCGTGGATCTTCTTCTCGTACATCATGCGATGGAGGTTCGGCGCCTCGAGCGTGAAGTGCGTATAGGGTGCAATGCCCTTCAGAGGCGTCAGGATCTTGACGTGCTTGCCGCGATCCGCGAGGTACTCGGCAATCGACACGCCGGTGAAGTAGCCGTCGCAATCCACAACGAGAACGTTATCGCCAACCGGCTTGTTCTCCATGAGGATCTGCTCTGGCGTGCAGATGTACGGCAGAGAGGAGTCGACGCCTTCGACCGGTGAGTGCGTGACGAAGTTCAGGCCATCGCCAGCCCAGTGCGAGCCGGTCGCCAGCACGACCTTGTCTGCGCCATAGCTCAAGATGTCCTCAGCCGACATCTTACCAATGCCGGTGTGAACCTCGACGTTCTTCAACTTCTGGAGCTGGAGCTGACGATAGATCGCGACGCGACCCCATTCGGCCAGGCCCGGATACTTCACGACCTTGCGGATACGGCCGCCGATCTCGGCGTCAGCTTCGCGCAAGTGGACGTCATAGCCGCGCTCGCCAAGGACGCGGGCGCATTCCATGCCGGCGGGACCGGCGCCCACGACCAGAACCGAGCAGGACGACTTCGTCTTGGCGAACTTCTCAGGATGCCAGCCGCGGCGATACTCTTCGTTCGCGGTCGCATTCTGCGTGCAGATCATGGGCGGGCCGCCGATTTCCCAGCGCGAGATGCAGACGTTGCAGCCGATGCACTCGCGAATGTCCTCGTAACGGCCTTCCTCGATCTTCTTGGGGATGAACGGGTCGGCGATGGAGGGGCGAGCGAAGCCGAGGATGTCGAGCCGGCCCTCGTGAAGGCGTGCGGCCATGTCATCGGGGCTCGTCTCGCGGCTGACGCCAAGCACAGGAACCTTGGCAGCGCGTTTGCAGTTGTCCGTCCAGTTGCGCTGGTGGCCAGCTTTATAGAAACGCGAGGGGCCGGCATCCTCGCCCCATTCGGCGATGTCGCCGATGCTCAGATCCCAAAGATCGAGCACACCCTTGCTGTCGACGAGTTCGATGAACTTCAGACCCTCGTCGAGCGCCTCGACGCCATCCGCGCCATAGAGCGTGTCGACGGCGAAACGTGTGGCGATGGCGGCCTCGTGACCGACGGCGGCCTTCACCTTCTCGAGCGTCTCGACCCAGAAGCGCGCCCGGTTCTCGAAAGAACCACCGTAACCGTCGGTGCGGCGGTTGTAATACTTGGAAAGGAACTGCAGCGGCAGGTAGCTGTGCGCGCCGTAGACATAGACGATATCAAAGCCGGCCTGAACGGAGCGCTTGGCGGCTTCGACGTAGAGGTTCTGCAGATGCGCGATGTCGTCGAGATCGGCTTCGTGGCAGTAGGTGAGGTATTCAAACTCGGAGGCCTGCGATGTCGGTCCGTAAGGGATCGCACGTGATTCCATGCACGGCGCATGTGAACCGCCGTACCACAGCTCAACGCCGCCGAGCGCGCCGTGCTTGTGCAGGCTGTCGTTGAGGTGACGCAGGTTGATGACGTCGCCCTGATCCCAGATGCGCGCCGAAACGCGATGGCAGTCGTCCGCTTCCGGAGAGATCGAGCAATATTCGGTGCAGCATGCGCCCCACCCGCCCTCGGCCTTCATGCCGCGATGGCCCGCCTGGGTGCCAGGTTTCTCCGATCCGGCGCCGATGCAATGGGGCACCTGATAGAACCTGTTCTTCATGGTCTTGGGACCGATCTTGATCGGTTCGAACAAGATGTCGTGTTTGGGATTCCTAGCCATACCCATTCCTCTCCTGCTTTTTTATTGTCTTGACCAAAATGATCCATTCTAGACCATTTGTGGACCATTTTGTCCGTAAATTAGAACCAGAAAAAACCTCAACGCAACAAAAAAGCGCAGGACGCCCGCAATTTTTTTTATTTGTAAGAAACCGTGTGCAGTGCAAAATAAGGGTATGTTGCCTAGTCCTGCGACATTTCAGCTTGAATAATCGAGTTAAATCAAGCTTTGACCATTGGTCCAAAATGGTCTATCTGCATGTTTATATCGCAGCGAAGCAACTTGGTAAGACCAGATCAAACCAATACGCGGCGCGCAAATAGGACGAGCCGCGCTCGATCCTGGATGCGTCGCAGCCGAAAAATCGGCGGCAAACATCTCACACACTGCCGGAAGGCGATTCCGCCTGTCGGCGCCAGAAAGGGCAAAAGAGGGATCCAATGAACGAACTTCTGAGGCCGTCTGATGGAATGCCAAAACTGGAGAGCGCAGGGGATGAGGCGCGTCCACCGTGGGAAACAAGCACGGCCAATCATCCGTTGATCAAGGAGCGCGTGAAATCCGTCGCCGCCGCTCTCTTCCATCAAATCAGTTCCGGACGCTATTCCTACGGAACTCGCCTTCCCTCCGAACGCGATCTGGCTGAGGAATTCGATCTCAGTCGCGCAGCGATCCGGCAGGTCATCGAATTTCTCGAAACCTACGGCGTCGTGACCAGACGGGCCAACAGCGGCGCCTTCGTCGCCTACACCGCCAAGAAAGAAGGCCGCGTATCATCGTCGGATCAGTCCGGTGCGCAAATGCTCAACATCTCCGCGATTGCGGAAACGGCGTCGCCTTTCGAAATGAACGTTCTATGCTCGATCATCGAGCCGGATATGGTGCGGCTGGCTGCGCTCTATATGTCTGTCCGCGATCTTGCAAACCTGAAGAAGACCCTCGAAGAGATCGAGCGCATTGTTACCAACGCGGAACTGTTTGCACATCTGGAGAAGAAATTCCTGTTGGGCATCGCAGAGGGCACCCACAACCGTCTCCTGATGACAATCTACACCATCATCCACGAAGTTCGCCGCCAGCCCCGCTGGTGCGCGACGCGCGTAAAATCGCTCTCTCCTGAACGGATCGCCGACAATCAGGCGCGCCTGCGCTCGCTCTATACTGCGCTTGAGAACCGCGACACGGAAAGCGCGGTGGAGTTCATGAAACTCGTTATCGCAGGAAATCAGGATGACCTGCTGAACTCGCGATAACTTCTTCGCGCTGATCCCACATGAGATCGAGCACGCGCATGTGCTTTATCAGAATGTGACTGTTTGCAGCCCACCAGTCGCGCGGGTCGAGGAAATCGACAATGCGGGCGCGTCCGTCACGGATGGTCACCACGGGCCATTCGCCGACGAGCGCGTTGTCGACGCCAAACAGTTCCCGTCCCCACCAGGTCGCCCATCCGAACACGTGGTGCCCCTTCCCGCCCATCTTCATCATCGCAAGAACCGAAAGCGGGTCGACGGTCCGCGCGCGTTCAACGGCCGTCTTCCACATTTCCAGAATGGCCGCATATTCCCACGACACAGCGCTCCATTCACCGGGATACCGCCTGCAGAACTCGTCAAAGAACCGCTTGGGGTTGTCGAAATTGATCCGCGGATCATCAAGACGCGGATCATCGAAGTCGGGGAACTGGAAGACGAAGTTCTCCATGAATTGCGGGCTCGTCTTCTCGATCAAGGACCGGTAATTGTCGCATGTGCAGGAAAGCAGCCGTCCCTTGAAGCCGCGCTTATAGGCTTCCACAGTCATGGCATGGACGAATGGTTCGTAGGCCGTATCCCAGCACAAGACGTCGGGATCTTTCTCAAGCAGCCGTCCGATGATCTGGGAGAAGTCGCTGGTTTCGATCGGAAACAGGTGCTCGTCGACCAGCTTCAGGCCGGCGGCTTCGAACGCCGCGCGATACGTCGCTATCGAGGGCAAGCCATGCTCGTCGTTCTGCGTGCACATGGCGACGGTTTTCAGGCTTGGATCATCGCGAACGAGCCACTCGACGCCGGTGACGTTGTAAATCGGATGAACTTCCGAAGGTGCGATCAGCGTGCGGGCATCAGGTGTCAGGTCGCTGGGCAGAAGCGTCGTGACAAGGGCTTTGCGCTGGTTGATGAAGTCACGCAACGGACGGGAGAAGTCGTTGCCGCCCAGCATCAAGAGCATTTCGACGCCATGGCCGATGAGCAATTCACGCGCGCCCGCCAGGGCCTTATCGCTTTTGAATTCGGTATCGTACACGACGATATCGATCTTATACCGGCGATTGCCGACCCGGATGCCGCCCTTCTCGTTCACCCAATCCTTCCAGATGAGGCAACCATGGTAGCCGGGTTCTGCCCAGCTCTTGAGTTTGCCTGACAGCGGTCCAAGAAACCCAACTTTCAGTGTACGCCCCGTGTTGATCACAGTAGGCGGAAGCGCAAGCGAAAGCGCTGACATGAGAGAAGGTTTGCTGGTGCGGCTGGTCATTTCTTGCGTCCTGTGCGGCATTTGGGACATCGCACCTCGGCTTGAAGATATCAAGAGCGGCACTGTGCAATGCAAGGCGATCCCACGGCCGGCGACCCGAAACCGGTCGCGGATATCAATGTTTCGCCGCCGGCCCGCTTAAGGGCGGGGAAAGCGCCGGCACCTAGTTACGCCCGTTTCCAGCCGCGCGATAAGCGGCAGCGGCGCCCGGGCATAAGACTAAACTCAAATGGTCTCCTGGTTCGATGATGAGGTTTCCGCTCCGTTCGCCGGCATCCTTCTGGTCAAACAAAAACCGGCCGGGAGTGACTCCCGGCCGGTGTTCCAGATAGTACGAGTTGCCAGCGCCGGTCTGGGCCCCGTCACGGCCCTCGGCAATATCTCAGATTTCGCCCTTAAGGCCTTTCTCAAAATATTTGTGAATGACCTTGTCCTGGTTCTCCAGGAGCCACTCGATCGACGGCTCGTTGTTCATCGCCTTCTTGATCGCCTTCGCCGTCGCGTCGCGATGAATGTTGAAGAGCACCTTGTGGTCGAGATCCTTGACCGTCACGATCGACGGGTTCAACCAGACCGAAACGATGACACCAAGATCGTTGACCTTGTTCATGGGAATATCGCCAACGCGCACCGCGTCGAGAACACCCATTGCGGTGGCGTATTGAACCGTTCCCATGAGGATGTTGGTGTACTTCTCATCCGTCACCGTGACCTTGCTCACGCACAGCGTCGCAGGACGAACCATCACATCGGTGTTGAGCAGCGCGAGCACGCGCGAGTGACCGGCAACCTGGTTGCCAAGCAGGTTTGCGAATGCGGTGCCGAACGGACCATCCATTTCTCCGATCGCCACTTCAGGCTCAGCGGCCGTACCTGGCGGACCACCGGCTACCAATGCTTCTCCAACGCGAATTCCGAACTTTCCGCTCATCTTATCCTGCCCTTTCATCTATCGCCCGGATTGTCCGGGCCCTGATTGCATCCGGCTCTTCAGCTCTGACTTGAGTTCGCAAGCCATCCCGCCTCGCAATGGCTGCCTCGTACGGCAAGCGCAGCGCGTTGCGGGCACCGCTCTCAAGTTTCAGTAGAGGGCGCAGCGAGAGACGTCAATCTGGGAGAAATATTTTTTCCTGTGGCGAACTTTGGCCGGGACCACGACGGCCAAGAGAGCGCGGCGGAACGTTGCAAAGAGCGTCAATATAAACAAAGCGATTCTCCTCATTGGACGGGATTGTCCTAGAGGTGGGATTGACCACGAGCGTCTCACCCGACATGCTTCCCGAGTCGTCACATTCGTCCCACGGGAGAGCCCGGGTTTCACCCGGCGCCGAAGGAGCAACCGCCCCGGAAACTCTCAGGCCCAAGGACCGTAGGACTTCTGACGCTCTGGAAAGCGGCCGGATAATCCGGCCCACCGAAGAGGAAAGGTGACTTCGTCCGGCGCTGCAGGAGGAAGACATCCAAACTTTCAGGTCTCAGGACAGAGGGGGCTCGCCACAGCCGCATCGAAGCGGCGAAACACGAGCCGCGGGAGCCTCTGCATGAGCCAAACGGACGCCAACACAATGGCGCATCCTCTCAAGAGAACACCTCTTTACGATCTCCACTTGAAGCTAGGCGCGCGCATGGTGCCCTTCGCGGGTTACGAGATGCCGCTGCAGTACACGGCCGGCATTTTGAAGGAGCATCTGCATACGCGCGCGTCGGCGGGTCTCTTCGATGTCTCGCACATGGGTCAAATCATAGTGCGGCCCAGATCCGGTGTGCTTGCAGACGCGGGGCACGCCCTTGAGCAACTCGTTCCCGCCGACATCCTCGGTCTCGCACCGGCACGCCAGAGGTATGGGCTGTTCACGAATGCGGCTGGCGGCATTCTCGATGACCTCATGATCTCAAACCGTGCCGATCATTACCTGCTCATCGTCAACGCCGCCCGCAAGGACGCTGACGAGGCGCATCTTAGAACGCACTTGGCGCCTATCTGCGAGGTTCAACGATCGGATCGCGCCTTGCTCGCCCTGCAAGGCCCAAAGGCAGAAGCGGTTCTCGCATCACTGGCGCCCGCGTGTGCCTCTATGCGCTTCATGGACGTGCGCGAAATGGTAATTGCCGGCGCTGCGTGCATCGTCGCACGCTCGGGCTATACCGGTGAAGACGGCTTTGAAATTTCGGTTCCTGAAGAGGCCGCAACCCGCGTTGCCGAAGCCCTGCTGTCTCACGCCGATGTGGCACCGGTCGGTCTCGGCGCTCGCGACTCCTTGCGCCTCGAAGCAGGTCTTCCGCTTTACGGCTCCGACCTTGACGAGGCGACAACGCCTGTCGAAGCGGACCTTTCATGGGCGATTTCCAAAGTACGGCGCACGGGAGGCCTGCGTTCTGGTGGCTTTCCTGGCTCCGATATCATCCTTGGCCAAATAGCAAATGGCGTGCTCCGGCGGCGCGCAGGCCTTCGTCCGGAAGGACGTCAGCCTGTGCGCGAAGGGGTCCAACTCTTTGCCGACGCAGAAGGCGGTGAGCAAGCCGGAGCTGTTACGTCAGGCGGTTTCGGACCGAGCATTCAAGCACCGGTTTCCATGGGTTATCTCGCAACACGCTTTGCGGCACCCGGGACCAGGCTATTTGCTGAAGTTCGCGGCAAGTATATTCCGGTAGAGGCCGTCACACTGCCTTTCGTCGCGCATCGCTACAAACGCGACTAGCACATAACTTACCTCAGGAGGACACATTGCTGCGTTTCACTGAAGACCATGAGTGGTTGCGGCTCGATGGCGACATCGCAACGATCGGCATCACGGCTCATGCGGCACAACAGCTCGGGGATCTCGTTTTCGTGCAACTCCCCGACATCGGCTCCAAGCTCGCAAAGGGTGACGGCGCGGCCGTCGTCGAATCCGTCAAGGCGGCTTCCGACGTCTATGCGCCGATCGCAGGCGAGGTTGCCGAGGTCAATGACGCGATCGTCAACGATCCTTCGATCGTAAACGCCGATCCGCAGAATGCCGGATGGTTCTTCAAACTGAAGCTTGCGGACCCGAAGGCCTTCGATGCCCTCATGGACGAAGCTGCCTACAACAAACTCATCGGCGCATAGGAGAGGCCATGACTGCTGCCGAAAGGTATGAGCCCTACGACTTCGCAAACCGCCGGCATATCGGACCCTCACCAGAGGAGATGGCCACGATGCTCGACGTCGTGGACGCCGTCAGCCTCGAAGCGTTGATCAGCGAGACGGTCCCTGAGAGCATCCGCCAAACCGAAGATCTGGACTTGGGCAAACCCCTGTCGGAACGCGGCGCCCTCGATCGTATGCGTGAGATCGCCAAGAAGAACCGCGTTCTGACATCGCTGATCGGCCAGGGTTACCATGGCACAATCATGCCGCCTGCCATCCAGCGCAACATTCTGGAGAACCCGGCCTGGTATACAGCCTACACGCCCTACCAACCCGAGATCAGCCAGGGACGGCTTGAGGCGCTTCTCAACTTCCAGACGCTCGTCACCGATCTGACCGCGCTTGATGTCGCCAATGCCTCGCTTCTCGATGAGGCGACCGCAGCGGCCGAGGCCATGGCTCTCGCGCGCCGCGTCTCCAAATCGAAGGCCAACGCGTTCTTCGTTGATGCGGAGTGCCTCCCCCAGACCATCGCGGTGGTGAAAACGCGTGCCGAGCCGCTGGGCTGGGAGATCGTCGTCGGCGATCCCTTCAAGGATCTCGATCCCGGCACGGTTTTCGGCGCCCTCTTCCAGTATCCGGGTGTTTGCGGTTCTTTCCACGACTTCACTGAGGCGATCGCCAAGCTCCATTCCGCCAACGCGCTCGCCGCCGTCGCCGCCGATCCGCTCGCGCTGACGCTGTTGAAGCCGCCCGGGGAAATGGGCGCCGATATTGCCGTCGGATCCATGCAGCGCTTTGGCATGCCGATGGGTTATGGCGGCCCGCACGCAGGCTATATTGCGGTCAAGGACGCCTACAAGCGCGCGCTGCCGGGGCGGCTCGTCGGCGTCTCTCTCGATGCGCGCAAGAATCGCGCCTATCGGCTCGCGCTGCAGACCCGCGAGCAGCACATCCGCCGCGAAAATGCGACCTCCAACATCTGCACGGCACAGGTGCTGCCTGCCGTGATCGCGGCGATGTACGCGGTATTCCACGGGCCCAAGGGGCTCAAGGCCATCGCGGAGCGCGTGCATCGCAAGGCCGCGCGCCTCGCCGACGGCCTCGCATCGCTGGGCTTCAAAATAGCGCCGGAGGAATTCTTCGACACGATCACCGTGAACGTCGGACCCTATCAAGGGCTCATCATGAAGAACGCCGTCGATAACGGCGTCAACCTGCGCAAGGTCGGTCACGACAGCATTGGCATCACCGTGGACGAGCGTACCCGGCCCTCGACACTGGAAGCTGTCTGGCGAGCATTCGGAGGCTATGATCTTGTCTATCGCGACGCTTATCCCGCCTATCGTCTTCCCCGGGGGCTGATAAGAACCTCAGCCTATCTCACGCACCCCGTTTTCCATATGAACAGGGCGGAAAGCGAGATGACACGGTATATGCGCCGGCTTGCAGACCGCGATCTGGCGCTCGACCGCGCGATGATCCCGCTCGGCTCGTGCACCATGAAGCTCAACGCGACCGCCGAAATGCTTCCCATAACGTGGCCCGAATTCTGCGAACTGCATCCCTTCGCGCCAGCCGATCAGGCGCTTGGCTACGCCGAAGTCATCGGCGATCTTTCCGAGAAGTTGTGCCGGATCACCGGCTACGACGCCTTCTCGATGCAGCCGAACTCGGGCGCCCAAGGCGAATTCGCAGGCCTCCTGACCATCCGCGCCTATCACAAGAGCCGCGGCGAAGCCCACCGCAACATTTGCCTCATTCCCGCCTCCGCGCACGGCACCAACCCGGCCTCGGCGCAGATGTGCGGCATGAAGGTCATCGTCGTTCCCACCGATGCAAAGGGCAATATCGACGTCGCGGCTTTCCGCACCGCCGCCCAAACGCATGCCGCTAACCTTGCCGCGGCGATGATCACTTATCCCTCCACCCACGGCGTTTTCGAGGAGAGCGTGAAAGAAATCTGCGCCATCACGCATACGAACGGCGGCCAGGTGTATCTCGACGGCGCCAACCTCAATGCGCTTGTCGGTCTCGCCCGGCCCGGCGACATCGGCGCGGACGTCGGCCATATCAATCTGCACAAGACGTTCTGCATCCCGCATGGTGGCGGCGGCCCCGGCATGGGACCCATCGGCGTCAAGGCGCATCTTGTACCCTTCCTGCCCAGCGATGCCGACAAGGGCGGCAATGCCATGACGGTCGCAGCAGCTCCATTCAGTTCGGCGTCCATCCTGCCGATTTCCTTGAGCTACTGCCTGATGATGGGCGGCGCCGGGCTGACACAAGCCACGCGCGTCGCAATCCTCAATGCCAACTACGTGGCAAAAAGGCTCTCGAAGGCCTATGACGTGCTCTACACCGGGAAGAACGGCCGCGTCGCGCACGAATGCATCGTTGACACGCGCCCATTGCTCGAGAAGGCCGGCATCACCGTCGATGACATCGCCAAACGGCTGATCGACTGCGGCTTCCATCCTCCGACAATGAGTTGGCCGGTGGCGGGCACGCTGATGATCGAGCCGACCGAATCGGAGACGAAAGCCGAGCTCGACCGCTTCTGCGACGCCATGCTCGCCATCCGCGAGGAGGCGCGCGCCATCGAGGAAGGCCGCGCCGACCGGGACAACAATGCGTTGAAGAATGCACCCCATACGGTCGAGGATCTTATCGGAGCGTGGGATCGCCCTTACTCACGCGAGGAAGCCTGCTTCCCGACCGGCGCATTCCGTGTCGACAAGTACTGGCCGCCAGTCAACCGCGTGGACAACGTCTATGGAGACCGCCATGTCATGTGCGTGTGTCCGCCGATGGAGTCCTATGTCAAGGCTGCAGGGTAAACGCCTCAGGCGCGGGTCCGCCGGTGGGCATTCCGCGCCTGGGATTGCTTGCGGGTTGACTTGCCGCGACGGGCCTATGAATTCCAGCATTTCCCAGACGTGCGCAATCGTGTAGGTGTTCGAGCATGGAATTTCATTGAAACATTCTCATGCTAGAAAAAGCCGACTTAGCCACAGCGAGCGCCGCCGTTCTGCTTTCGACATTGCCGCCGGAGGTCTCAGCAGGGATCCTTCAGCGTGCCGTCGTGCGGTCTTACGGGCGCGGCGAAACCATCTTCTGTCAGGGCGATGTTTCAGAGCACATTTTTGTGGTGCTCGACGGCTGGGTAAAGCTGTTTCGCATTACGCCGACGGGGGCCGAGGCCATTGTCGGCGTCTTTACCAAGGGCCGCAGCTTCGGCGAGGCGATCGCGTTCGAGGACGTGCCCTATCCGGTGACCGCGGAAGCCGTAACCGAGACGCGGCTGCTGCTCGTTCGTACCTCAGTATTATCGTCAATGATGCGGGAGCGGCCTGAGATCGCCATGGCGATCGTATCGTCCACGTTCCGCCATCTCCACGCCCTCGTCGCACAGGTCGAACAGCTCAAGGCCCATACCGGCGCACAGCGGGTTGCCGAGTTTTTGCTTGAACTTTGTAACACCTCGAAGGGCGGCTGCACCATCACACTCCCCTATGATAAATCGCTCATCGCCGGGCGCCTTGGGATGCAGCCGCCAAGTCTGTCCAGAGCATTCAACAAGCTCGAGGAAGTCGGAGTCCGCATAGCTCAGAACCAAGCTGAGATCGCCGATGTCGCGAAGCTGCGGGAGTATATGCTGGAGGATCGCAGCGCACCTTGGCGCAAGGGCGAATTATAATGGATCGCATCGCTGCCATTCTTGCCCGTATCGACGCGGCGAATGAACGGGATCCCAATCTCGAAACAACGACCGATGGGCCCGTCCCGGCCGCCTTTTTGTATGGCCGCCGCATGACGCAAGTCTTGCAGGATTTCGAGCCCTCGGCATCCGACGAACTCAAGATCGCGGCGCGCGGTCAGCATATCGAGCGCTGGAAGCGGCCTCGCGCCGACTATCCCGAAGGCCGAATCGGCTACCTCAATTGGCGCAAGGACGCCGCCCAGTACCATGCGGCGCGCGTGTCGGCTCTCATGCAGGAGGCCGGCTATGACGGCTCCGCCTGCGATCGCGTCTCTGATCTCATGCTCAAGAAGAACCTGAAGACAGATCACGAGTCCCAGACACTGGAAGACGTCGCATGTCTGGTTTTCTTCCGATGGTATGCGGATGCGTTCAGCGACAAGTACGCCGAGCGGGTCTTGCCCGTCGTGAGCAAGACGGCCCGGAAGATGTCCGCCAAAGGCCGCGCAGCCGCACTTGCTTTGGGTCTGCCGCCGCATGTGGCCGAAGCCATCGCCGGCGCCGGCTGAGCGAAGGCTAACGTTCGTCTCGCAATCCTTCATGGATTTTCAGTGCAAGCCACCTGGCGGGCAGCACGCCGATCATGCCTCCGATAAGGCTGCTCACCAGGAGGGCTGGAATGCCATAGGGCGCCAGGGCAGGAATAGCGAGCGCGACGAAGGCGCCGTTGATGGCGCAAGCGGGAACCATCAACGCAAGACAGAACAGCCGCAACGATAGCGGTGGCGCGGTATTGGTCTTCATTGTGCCGTGGCTTGTCATCATGCCCTCCACGGCGCGGCATACAGCACGAATGCGATCAGCAGGAAAATCCCGATAATCATGTCGAAAAGCCGCATCCAGAACGCCGAATGGCGAAGTTCGAGATACTGCGACAGAATGGTCCTCGCCTTCAAACCCGAAAGCGACAGGAGCACACCGCCAACGACGGTAGCGGATGCACCGCTCACCAGCGTCAGCGCCACCGTGGCCAAGCTCAATGCCAGCAGGGTTGCCCAGGCTTTGTAGACTTCAGAAACGCTCATTTTCAGGCTCATTTAAGCAGGTAGATGATTGGGAACAGAAGAACCCATACGAGATCGACCATGTGCCAGAAGGCAATGCCTGTCTCGATATTGCGAACGCTGTCCCATCGCGCCACAAGCGCAAGGATGACGAGACCTGCCACGACATGGAGGGCGTGGAATCCGGTGATCAGAAAATAGAAGGTGAAGAACGGGCTCGTCTCAATTCCGATGCCCTTGGCAAATTCGGAACTGTATTCGGCCCATTTGACGAGCAAGAACACGATGCCGAGCCCTCCGGCAGCCGCCAGCGAGAGCCTGGCCTTGCGGCGCTCTTCTTGCCGCCTGAGCGCAAGGGCGCGTGCCGCCAGCATGCCACTCGTCACGAGGACAACGGTGTTGAGCGCTCCAGCAGTGGCATTGAGAGATGCCTGCCCGGCTGCGAAAATCTCCGCCTTGGTTGCGCGCACGGCAAGAAATGCAAGCAGTGCTGCGCCGAACACCAGCAGCTCGCTGATAATAAGGACCCACATCATGAAGTCGCCGGGCAATTCGGCGAGAACACTTTGACCAGCGTGAGCCTTTGCAGATCTATCGTGCGCGGTCATTGGCTTATGAGGTGTCTGTAGAGCTGGGGCAATGACGCCGTGAGTTTATCGGGATGTGAAATGACGGCGAAGCCGTTGTTGCCAAAGATACGAGCGAAGGTCGCCTGAGACTTTGTGTCGATCGTGACGCCGAACACGGTTTGTCCCCGGCGTCGGGCCTCCCGCACGGCCATATGCGTATCTTCCACGCCGTGCCGGCCTTCATAATGATCGAGATCGTTGGGTTTACCATCGGTGATGACAAGCAGAAGCCGGCGGTGACGTTCCCGTTCCGAAAGGTGCTGTGACATATGCCGGATCGCGGCTCCGAGCCGCGTGTAGTGTCCTGGCCTGAGGTCTGCAATTCGCGCTTCGACAGCGGGACCCATGGCTTCGCCGAACCTTTTGCAGTCGTGCATGAAAATCCGGTTACGCCTCAGCGAGGAGAATGCACTTATCGCGACGTCGTCACCGCAGGCATCCAGTCCCCAGGCGAGCGCCACGAGAGCTTCCCTTGCTATATCAAGCACCTGGCGGCCCGCTACGATGCTTTCCGTCGAACGAGAGGCATCAAGCAGGATGGATACGGCAAGATCGCGCTCTTGAGAGCGGCTCGCGCGATAGACGCGATCGGAATGCGCGCCGCTCGCCACAAGATCGACATGAGCCTCAAGCGCGGCCTCCAGGTCTATGTCGTCGCCATCGATCTGCCGGCTGAGGTGAATACGCTTGGGGCGCAACGCCTCGAACTGGCGGCGCACTTTGGCGATCCGGCGCCGGCTTGCGGCGTCCATCACCGCGGCGGGAGCAGCCTCACCATGAGCAGGGTAGCCTGCCAGCACGCGGCAATAGTCTGGAAGATAGCTCTTCGTGCGATGGTCCCACTCAGGATAGATATGCTTGCCTGAAAGGCGTTCGAAATCTGCCTCGGCCGGCGAGAGATCGAGGTGAAGCCTGAGACGCGCGCGCGCTTTCTGGGACACGTTGACAAGGCCGATCTCGTTTTGATCGTCGGCCGCCTTCTTGGCGTTGTCCGCATCATCATCATCTACGCGGCGATTGATGTTGAGGAACTCGGTCCATGACAGAATGGTCTCGAACTTGTGCAGAACGAGACTGTCGTTTCGCTCGGCCTGATCGGCATTCTTGCGCGAAGCCTTGATCGTCTTGGTTTCACTGCCATCGGCTGGTTGGCCGGATTGCTCTGCCTCGTCGAGTTCACCCAGGCGCACGCGCCCTTGGGCACCTGCAATCCGCGGCCACATGAGGACCGGTGCAAACGTCTTGTAGCTCCGCGGCGCATCGAAACATTCCAGTTCGTCCGATCCCCCACGGATTGCCGCCGCAATTGCCGTTGCGAGCGGATCGTTCGGAGGGGGCCCTCCCAGCAGATGTTGGATTGCCGCTTCCACGGCCGCCTCATGCCGTGGCAGGCGGCGCGGTGAACGCATTTGTCGTGTGCGCATCTGGAGCAATCCATGCACGCGCCGCAGCCCTGGGCAAGCCGACAGCGTCGCCCGTGCCGAGGCGTGCGCGGCCTGCAACATCCGAATATCCGCCCGCAGGCTGTCGCCCTCGCCAACCGTACGCAACCCGTGGACGGCAAATGCCGCAAGCCACAGGTAAAGAGCAATGTTGGCCTCACGATCCGGAAAAGCGGCTATCGTGGCGGGCAAACGCAGAACTTCACCATCAAAGCTCGGGCTTTCGACGATCTCCTTGCCCTGCCCCAACGCGCGCCGCCAGGACAGCCGGTGCGTTGTTTCGGTACGCGCGGCCGGCTTGATCTCCACATCGTGGGCGCCGCCTAGTCCCCTGAAGAGGACGCCGAGACGGCGGCGCATCTCGTCCAGAGATGCCGCCGCCTCGGGGAAGTCTTGGGGAGCATCGAGCTTGTTGACCAACGCATGCCACAGCTTGCCGACGCTCTCCTCGGGCTCCCAAGGCTCGAACTCGATGTGGCTCATCGCGATCTCCTCAGCCGTAGATCGTAGCCGTCAGATCGATGAGACCTTGCTTCACATCGACATCATCACTCAATGGTTCGATCATGGCGGCGCGGATTGCGCGTTCGACGGGCATTCCTCCGCTGATGAGACTGGCGCAATAGACAAGCAGACGCGTCGAGACGCCTTCCTCCAGATCCTGCCCCTTCAGCGCGCGTATCTTGCCCGCAAGCCGGACGAGCGTCGCTGTTTTCTCCTTCGATAATCCGCTTTCCGACGAGACGATCTCGACTTCGCGATCAGCGGCAGGAAAATCGAACTCGATAGCGAGGAACCGCTGCCGCGTGGATGGCTTCAGCGTCTTCATGATGTTCTGGTAGCCAGGATTATAGGAGGCCACCAGCATGAAGTTGGGCCCGGCAGAAATCGTCTCGCCCGTACGCTCGATGGGGAGGATCCGGCGGTCATCCGTCAGAGGATGCAGAACGACCGTCACATCCTTGCGCGCCTCAACTACCTCGTCGAGATAGCAGATCGCGCCTTCGCGCACCGCGCGCGTCAGCGGCCCGTCAACCCATTCCGTTTCGCCGCCTTTGAGAAGATAGCGGCCGATAAGGTCAGAAGCCGACAGGTCGTCGTGGCATGAAACGGTGTAAAGCGGACGACCGAGTTTGGCCGCCATGTGCGCTACGAACCGTGTCTTGCCGCAACCGGTCGGCCCCTTGAGAAGCAAGGGCATCTGGTTGCGGAACGCGGTACTGAATATTTCGCATTCGTCTCCCTGCGGGAGATAGAAGGGGGCGGCTGCCCCCTCCTTTACTTGTATCGCGTGCATGGGCCCTACTCCGCCGGTGCCAATTCTGCCCGGCCTGGCTCGATAACTTCACGCCGGGGCACGAGTATCGAGTAAACAAACAGGAGCGCGCCGAGGACGACCGCTACGCCAGCGCCGAAACGCATGTAGTAGAACAGCGCGAGCTGGTCCTGCACTTCCATGTAGCTCTGACCGAGAACACGCTGAAGGTGCGTTTGGACCGTGCCGGCGAACGTGAGCACGAACGTCATGAACGCCATGCCGCCCGACATCAGCCAGAAGCTCACCATGTTCAGCACCTGGTTGTAGGGATCGCGGTTACGCAGGATCGGGAACGCATAGGTGAAGATCGCAAGGTTCAGCGAGACATAGGCCCCGAAGAATGCCAGGTGTCCATGCGCAGCCGTGATCTGCGTGCCGTGCGTGTAGTAGTTCACGCCGTGCAGCGTGTGGAGAAAGCCCCATACACCAGCGCCGAAGAATGCGAGCGTCGTCGTGCCGAGTGACCAAAGCAGAGCAGCCTTGTTGGGGTGTTCGCGGCGCCCCTTCCACACCATGACGAAGGAGAACACCATCATCAGGAAGAAGGGAACGATTTCCAGGCTTGAGAAGATCGAGCCGATCCACTGCCAATACCCCGGCGCGCTGATCCAGTAGTAATGGTGGCCGGTGCCGAGGATGCCGCTGAAGAGGGCCGTGCCGACGATGACGTACATCCACTTCTCGACCACCTCGCGGTCTACGCCGGTCAGCTTGAGCATGAGGTAGGCGAGGATCGACGCCATAACGAGTTCCCAAACACCTTCGACCCACAGGTGCACGACGTACCACCAGAACAACTTGTCGAGGCCGAGGTTTGCGGGGTTGTAGAACGCAAACAGGAAGAGCAGCGCGATGCCCCACAGGCCGATCAACAACACGTTGGTGATTGCCGTCTTACGGCCAGCGAGCACCGTCATGGAGATGTTGTAGAGGAAGATCAGCGCGGCAACGACGATGCCCACCTTGACCCACAACGGTTGTTCCAGAAACTCCCGTCCTTCCTTGCCCAGAAGGAAGTTCCCATGAAACAAATCGAAGACGTACGTGACAACAACGCCGGCGGTTCCGAGCACCAGGATTGCCAATTGAAGGTAGGCGAGTTTTGGCGAATGGATTTCGCGCTCTGCCTCTTCTGGAACGATGAAGTAGGCCGCACCGAAAAATCCAAGCAAGAGCCACACGATAAGTGCGTTCGTGTGGAGCATGCGCACAACGTTGAACGGAAGCACTTCCGAAAGCGTGTTCGGAGACACATAGATCCATCCCGCCAGCAACCCGCCTGACACCTGAACGAGGAACAAGACCATCGCGACGACAAAATAGGCGAAGGCTATCTTCTGACTTTCATATTTCATATTCTGTATCTCCTGCCGCCGCGTCAGCCCGAATCCTTCGGGGGCCAGCCTTGCGTGTTGGCCTTGCCCGCCCAGATGAGGAAATTGGCGAGATCGCGGATCTGATCATCCGTTAAGTAGAAGCGCGGCATTTGCCGGCGGCCCTCGACCTTGGTGGGCATCGCTTCGATCCAGTTTTTAAGTGTCGAGAAGGCGTCGTCCGGCTGGTCGATCACCCCCCAGCGGGTCATGACGTTGCCAAGTTCGGGCGCGAAATATGCTCCCTCGCCGTACAACGTGTGACAGTTGATGCAGGCGTTCTCTTCCCAGACGCGCTTACCGCGCGCCACCGAGTCCGTAAGTGGCATCGCAGCCGTCGAGGTGTTCACGATGTAGTGGGCGCTATGAAGGGTGAGCCCCAGAAATATAACGATAAAAAATATCGACCCCCCGTAGAATATGTTGCGGGCCATAGTCGTAGTCATGACTTCGCGCATAATTTGCTCGCCTCCTTTTTGCACGTCATGGGCGCACCTTGGCTCGTTGACGGGAGAGGCGGCTTAACAAAAAGCAAGCAGCAAACCGAATCTTCGCCAGAGTTTAGAGTGTCGCACTGTGCGGCGTTCGGCATTGCCGGTCAGCCAATTGCCTTCGTCCGCGGCGGCAAACAAACCCGTCGCGTCCGGCGGCAGGTAAGATACGGAAGCGCTTAGACTTTGGATTACCAGCATGGAGGTGAAACCGGCGGCCGCGCCGGTCACCAGAACCAAGCCCGCAGGCATCGCAGGGGGACGTCCTTGATCCTGCCGAAAGGCGCAGGTTTCGCGAGACGGGAGGCTTCAACCCAGCAGTTTGCGGCTTCCAAAGGTTCTGACTCTGCCCTTTGCGTCAGCGCCAATGACGGCGACATCGGCGAGCGCCGCGACAAGATCGCCAACCATCTCGTGCGGCAAGATGGCAAATGCCGTCGAGAGAGCATCCGCCGTTTCGGCCGTTGGTGCCAGAACGGAGATGCTTTCCCAGTAACGGGGGCTCTCACCCGTTTTTGGATCGATCAGATGGTGCCGGAAAGTCTTCGGGTCAAAGACGAGCGCCTTGGGTTCGCTTGTCGCGATGGCCACTTCGCAGACGGAAATGGCGGACTTGAGCGCCGGTATGCCGACCGCGCGGCGCTCCCGGCCTGGAATGCGCAACTCACCAGCGTCAATGACGACGTTGTCGAAGCCGTAACGCTGTAAAAGTTCCGTAACTCTGTCAGCTATCCGGCCCTGTGCGATGCCATTGAGCGTGGCGGTTGAATGGGGCGGAAGCGCAATACGGTCTGCAACCGTAATCTCGCCCTTGACAGCTTCCAGCATTGGTTGGGTAACCGCCGAGCCTTTTGCCGCTGCCTGCCACAATGGCTGAACGAGAGGATTGAAGGCGCCCTGCGTCCGCGAGCGCCAGTCCGATGCAGATCTCAACACTTCGATGAGATCGTTCGAGGCCCCTTGCAGATAGCCTTGGGCGTTGAGACGTGAAAGCTCAGAATCCTCCCGATAGAGCGAGAAAATATTCTCCAGCCGCTCGATCTCACGCACAACCTCGCCAAGGGCTTCCTTTGCTTGCGTTTCGTCGGCGCCATAGAGAGCGACGCGCGCCTCTCCACCCAACGCCGAACCGCGCCAAACAAATGACGGCGCAGCGTCCCCAAGGGAAATAAAGGTTCCTAAACCTCCGATCGCGCCTCCGGCGGCGGCAAAGACGAGAAACTTACGGCGTGAAAGGTGCATTTCATGCCCCTCCCTTCAATTCCAAGGTTGTTGGGGACTTGGCATTGGGCAATGGGGATGGCTGCCCTTCCGAACGGCCGGCTCTGCGCTTGAGGACGATGCATTGCGTGGCGTCGTTCAGGATCACCTGGCACCTGAGGCACAATACGCATTCGTTCGGATTGATCCGGCCGAGCGTGTCAATCGCACCAACCGTGCACTGGGTCTCGCAGAACCGGCATTCGCGCCCGCATTGAGGCCGCCGATGGAGCCAGTCGAAGAGCTTCATTTTGGCGGGAATGGCCAACGCCGCCCCGAGCGGGCAGAGATAGCGGCAAAAGAAGCGTTCGATGAAAAGACCCGCAGCCAGAAGAGCGACGACGAACGCCACGAACGGCCATGCACGCTGGAAGCGCATGGAAATCGCAGTTTTGAACGGCTCAACCTCCGCAAGTCGCAGTGCATAATCCATTGAATAGAAGGACAGGCCCAGAATGAGCATGAACAGGGTGTACTTGATAGCCCAGAGCCGCTCCTGGATATGGAAAGGCACCTCAATCTGCTTGATGCCCAATCGCTTGGCGCCTTCGTTCAAAAGCTCCTGTAGGGCACCGAAGGGGCAAAGCCATCCACAGTAGACACCGCGCCCCCAGAACAACAGACCAAGCGCAACGAAGGACCACAGCACGAAGATCACCGGCTCGATGAGGAAGGTCTCCCACCTGAAGCCGTTGAGCAGTGAATGGAAGAAAGCGACAACCTGCACCACCGAAAGCTGGCCGTTCGCCCCCCATCCGAGGAAGACCAACGTCACAGTCAAAAATCCCATACGGCTCCACAGCCATAGAGAGGGGCGCCGGACGAACCATTCCTGGGCGAAGAGAGCAGCAGCGACCAGGACGATCAACAGCCCGACGCCGGCGATCGTTAAGGGCTTGCGTTGCCATGCAGAAACCCACATCGGCGCGTCGTGTTTAGGGGGTGGCGCAGGGCTTACGAACGCCTTCGGCAGTTGGTAGGTCAGCGGCATTCTGATGGAGGAGATCGTGCCGTCGTCCCTTGGACGCTCAGCAACGATCTCGACGCGGAAAGGCTGTGTCGCGTTGAAGCCCGACTGCGCTGAAATCCGAAAGACGCTCATCTCGTTGAGTTGCGGCGCATCGGGCAGAGCCAGCGTATCTATACGCAGATAATCGTTCTTCTTCAGCTTGAAGGTACGTTCGCCCTGGATGACCTCAAGGCGTTCGAAATATCCGCTGCCGACATAAGCCGTTCCCCGATGGGAATGCAGGCCAGAGCTTCCGATGAACAAGGCCGAGTCACCGCTTGCAATACCTGCAAATATCCGCTCGAACGGCTTGCGTCCCAGAAGGTTCTGGCCGATCGTTGGAGGGTCGAGAAGCGCCACCCACGCGTCGAGAAAGATACCCTGATCCGCTGGAAGAGGTGCGGCGATCTTGCCGAACAGCCGCGAGGCTTCTTCGAATGTCACCACCTTCTGCAGAAGGGCACTCTCGCCAATAAGCTCCTTCCAGGAGCGCGGCTCGAATTTCAAGCGATCTACCGATGCGCCGGCTGTAGGGATCAAACCCAGTCGCATTACGGTCGCGCGAGCCGTTCTCAACACGGCATCGCGCATGACCCCGGTTGTAACTGTCGCGCGCGCGATAATTGAAGGAACGCCACTGCTGTCCGTAAAGGCGTCTATTCTTGGCGCTTTAAGGTCATAGCCTGTGAAACCATCGAGGTATTTCTGAATATCGTCCGATGATATTCCCAATGTCAGTACTGGCTCATTATGACGTAGCAATAGCGCGCCGCTAATCCGGGCTCCGGTCGTAATTCCAATTAAGACATCGATGGGTTGACCGGAGTATCCTACTGATTTCGTCATCTCATATGTGGACGCGACATAGCCGATCACGGCACCTGCTGATTTGACTGTCCAGAAAGCCCCATGCTCGCCGCCCTGCCTCTCGGCAGTCGCACCTTCATTTCCGGGAAAAAGCCGTTCGATCTGAGACGGTTCAAGAATCCTGACGGCAGGCTCTGTTGCGTCGGGTGTTTCCAGCTCGGTCTGGGCGTGTAACGCGGTAATACCTGCGCAAACCGGTAGCGCCAGCAAACCCACGATCCCAACGAAAAAGACCCGCAAGAGCGGCCTGGACAATAACTTGATCAATTCACGTACCATCCCGTACGCTCTCGTGCCAATTCGTCGCGCTCGATTGCAAACTCATGGACTGTGCATCGCAGGACAGCCTTCACATAAGTCAAGGAGAGCTGCTACGGTCCAGACCAATGTCATCTACACCGGCTGCCACGGAGGAAGATGAGTTATGAAGACGTTTTCGAGGAAATCAAGGATGCTCGCGCTGCTCGCGGGCGTGAGCATCCCAATTGCTATCGCGGCCGCGCCAGCGTTGGCTGAGGAAAAGCCAAAGGGGCACGGTGATACGCCAGCAGCGAAGTATGAGCCCAGCATGACGACTCTTGGTCAGGCCAAGGTTGAAATGCCGGGACGCAAGGCCGACGACCCGCTTATCACCCTTGAAGAATTCGATAAGGCGAAAACAATCTATTTCGAACGGTGCGCGGGTTGTCACGGCGTGTTGCGCAAAGGTGCAACAGGCAAAGCGCTCACCACCGACATTACCCGTGAGAGGGGATACGAGTCCTTAAAGGCCTTCATCACCTACGGGTCTCCGGCAGGCATGCCGAACTGGGGCTCGTCGGGGCAGCTCAGCGAGGATGATGTGGGGCTAATGGCCCGGTACTTGTTGCTGGAGCCGCCTCAGCCGCCGGAATTCGGCATGGAGGAGATGCGTAAGACCTGGAGAGTGGTTGTTCCAGTCGACCAGCGGCCCACCAAGCAGATGAATAACCTGCGACTCGACAACCTGTTCTCCGTCACCTTGCGCGACTCTGGCCAGGTTGCGCTGATCGACGGCGAGAGCAAGAAGATCGTGCGAATCCTGGATACCGGATACGCCGTGCACATCTCGCGCATGTCGGCTTCTGGACGCTATCTGTTCGTGATCGGCCGCGATGCCAAGGTCAACATGATCGACCTTTGGATGGAAGAGCCTTCTACGGTTGCTGAGATCAAAATCGGCGCCGAGGCCCGCTCCATCGAAACGTCCAAGTTCAAGGGCTACGAGGACAAGTACGCCATTGCCGGGGCCTACTGGCCACCACAATACGTCATCATGGACGGCAACACACTAGAACCGCTCAAGATCACGTCAACACGCGGCATGATCTACGATACGCAGGAATATCACCCTGAACCGCGCGTTGCTTCAATTCTTGCGTCGCACTACAAGCCAGAGTTCATCGTCAATGTGAAGGAAACCGGCAAGATCCTTCTCGTGGACTACTCCGACATCAAGAATCTGAAGACGACGGAAATCGAAGCCGAACGCTTCCTGCACGATGGCGGACTGGATTCAACCAAGCGTTACTTCCTCGTCGCCGCAAATGCGCGCGGCAAGGTCGCCGTGATCGACACCAAGAAAGGTGTGCTGACGGCCCTTATCGAAACCGGCGGACAAACGCCCCACCCTGGACGTGGTGCGAACATCAATCACCCCGTTCACGGTCCGGTATGGGTAACCTCGCACCTTGGCGATGAGAAAGTATCGCTGATTGGAACCGATCCTGAAGGGCACCCGGACAAGGCTTGGAAGGTTGTGCAGAAGTTCGATGCCCTCGGCGGCGGCTCGCTGTTCGTCAAGTCGCATCCCAAGTCAGAACATCTGTATGTGGACGCGACGCTCAATCCAGAAGCTGCGATCTCGGGTTCGGTTGCCGTGTTCAAGATTGCGGATCTCGCCAACGAGACGCCCACCTTCACGACCCTGCCCATCGCCGAATGGGCCGCTATCGCAGATGGGCAGCCCCGAGTTGTTCAAGGTGAGTACAATGAGGCCGGAGATGAAGTCTGGTTCTCGGTTTGGAATGCCAAAGACAAGCCTTCGGCCATCGTGGTCGTCGATGATAAGACGCTGAAACTGAAAAGCGTGATCAAGGACCCTAAATTGATTACGCCGACCGGAAAATTCAACGTCTTTAATACTCGTAACGACGTCTACTGAGGCCAGGACGTGCAGGAGGTGGCCCGGACACCACCTCCTGCATTGTCTCGAAATACGAGCAAATCTCATGCATGCGGCAACTCGAGTCTTCCTTGTCGGAGCAGGGCCCGGCGATCCGGATTTGCTCACGGTCAAGGCTTCGCGGCTGATCCGCGAGGCAGAGGTCGTAATCTATGATCGCCTTGTCGCTCCAGAAATCATGAAGCTTGTCAGTCCCCATGCAACGCGCGTGGCTGTTGGCAAGGAGTCGAAGCGACATCCGGTACCGCAACACAAAATCAACGAGCTTTTGATCGATTTTGCTCGCACCGGCCGGCTTACGGTCAGGCTCAAGGGCGGTGATCCATTCATTTTTGGCCGCGGATCGGAGGAGGCTCTTGCGCTCCGGCAAGCAGGCTTTGACTGCGAGATCGTTCCTGGAATAACGGCGGCTCAAGGTTGTTCCGCCCGCATCGGCATCCCCCTCACCCACCGCGGACTAGCCACGGGGGTCCGTTATGTCACTGGGCACTGCAGGCAGGACTTGCAACTGGATCTTGACTGGCAGGGATTGGCTGACAGCCAGACAACACTTGTTGTCTACATGGGCGCCGCCAATATTCACGAGATCAGCGAGCGCCTGATTGAATTTGGCCTACCGGAGACGACGCCGGTGCTGGCCGTAAATAACGGAACGACACCGCGCGAACGTCGTTTGCAGAGCGATCTTGGATCGATTGCCGCGGCTGCGGCCGAAGCAGAATTCAAGGGGCCAATTTTGTTCATCATTGGCCGCGTCGTTTCCCTGTACGAAGCGAGCCCATTGAAACCCGCCAGCGTCGAGAAACTGGGCATCCAACTGCCAGCGGAGCTGGTCCATGTGCATGCTTAGCGGGCGAACCTATCGGAGCGTGGCTGCCGTGGTGACCGCAATGTACGCGATTACCCCCTGTTGGAGTGATGACCGGGCAAAATCGCTCGAAAGGCTGGTCCGGCAGGATTGTGGTTCATGTCATGGCATGACGCTGAAAGGCGGGCTTGGACCAGATCTTCTCGCTGCGCGCCTGGCCGGCATCCCTTCAGACACGCTCGCGGGCATCATCCTTGACGGCGTCCCTGGAACGCCGATGCCACCCTGGCGGGGGCTTCTGAGTGAACAGGATGCCCTTTGGATCGCTGATTATCTCAAGACGGAGCGCACCAAATGATGCCTCTGTTGCGCCTTGCACTTTTGCTTTTTCTCGCCACCAGCTTGAATCTCGCGGCCCTGGCCGTGGCCGATACGACCCGTGGCACGGGTGATCTGGGACTCATTATCGAGCGCGAAACCGGCTCGGTTCTCATCTTCAGCTCTCAAGAGCGCCGTGTTCTCAACCGAGTCGAGGGACTGGGCGATCTTTCCCATGCCTCGGTGGTCTTCTCGCCCGACCAACGGTTCGGATATGTCTTCGGCCGCGACGGCGGCCTGACAAAGGTCGACATGCTGGAAGCTAAGATCGAGAAGCGGATCGTCCAGGCCGGAAACTCAATTGGCGGCGCAATATCCGACGATGGCGCCCTCGTCGCCGTTGCAAACTATGAGCCCGGCGGCATCCGTGTATTCGATGCGCGCTCTCTTGATGAAGTCGCCAACATCCCGGCCGCACCAGAAGGCAAAGGATCGAAGGCGCTTGGACTTGAAGATGTGCCCGGACGCAAGTTCGTGTTCTCGTTATGGGAGACCGGCGAAACGTGGATCGCCGACTTCAGCGCAGGCAATGTGCCCGTCATCACCAAGATGCAGTCTGGAGATCGGCCCTATGACGCTCTCGTTACGCCCGATGGCCGATACTATATCGCAGGACTGTTCGGTGAGGATCGCCTCGCCGCGATAGACCTGTGGCAAGCCTCACCTGTACCCAAACCGATCCTCGAAGGATACCGTCGCGGCGCGAAAGAGCTGCCGGTCTACAAGATGCCTCATCTGGAAGGGTGGGCGGTCGCTGGCAGCAGAATTGTCCTGCCGGCGGTCGGAAGCCACGAGCTGCTGTGGGCCGAGGTCGGCACTTTTGCCGAGATTGGCCGCACGCCAGTCCATAGCCAGCCGGTGTTTGCCGTTGCGCGGCCCGATGGCCGGCAGGTGTGGGTGAATTTCGCCCATCCTGACAACGACGTTCTCCAGGTCGTCGACAGCCAAACGCTTCAGGTTGTCAAAGAATGGAAAGCGGGCCCTGCCGTTCTGCATATCGAATTTACGCCGCGCGGCAACGAAGCATGGGTCTCCGTCAGAGATCTCAACAAGGTCCAGATCTATGACGCGCATACATTCGAGAAGAAGGCCGAGTTAGACGCCAAGAGCCCTAGCGGCATCTTCATGTCTGCACGCGCTCACCGGACAGGATTCTGACGATGTCCCATTCCACGCAAACATCCACGTCCGATCTGTTGTTACAGTCGTTCCAGCGCGACTTCCCACTTGTGCGCGAACCTTTTGCGGAGATCGGCAATCGGATTGGCGTGAGTGAACGAGAGGTGCGCGCCGTATGTGAAGTGCTCGTGGGCAGCGGCATCGTTGCCCGGATCGGCGGCGTGGTTCGCCCCAATACCATTGCAGCAAGCACTCTCGCGGCTGTCGGCGTTCCAGGATTGGCGACCGATAGTGTCGCGGAAAAAATCTCGAAGCTCGATGGTGTCAATCACGTCTACCTGCGGGAAAACGCGATCAACATCTGGTTCGTGGCGACAGGTCCTGATCGAGCGTTCGTCGATAAAACTCTGCAAGCCGTGGAGCGATTGTCGGGACAGCCCGTTCTCGATCTTCGTCTTGAGCATTCCTTCTACATCGATCTGGGCTTTCCTTTGAAGGGCACCGCAACGGCACATGGCCTGCGCACCGAACCTCTGGCCGAATACTGCCCCGAACCGTGGGACCGTGATCTGGTCCAAGTTCTCACGTCCGGCTTGCCGCTCAGCCCGCGTCCATTCCAGCGGATTGCCAACGACATTGGACGTTCCGAAGATGAAGTGATCGGCCGTATCGATCACTTGCTCAAATCTGGCATCGTCACACGGCTTGGCCTCATTATCCGCCATCGGGCACTCGGATGGAGTTCGAACGCCATGGTCGTCTGGGACGTGGAACCCGGCAAGCTCGAAGACAAAGCGCGCATTCTCGCGACACATCGCGGTATCAATCTTTGCTATCGTAGAAGGCGGTATCAAGATCTCTGGCCCTACAATCTCTATTGCATGATCCACGCGAAGTCGCGCGAGAGCGCCCTGCAAACGCTTGAGCAGGCCAGCCGCAGTGCGGGCCTTGATGGGTATCCGAGGCAAGTCCTGTTTTCGTCTCGCTGCTATAAGCAGACCGGCGCCCTCATCGTCGCCCCCAAGGAGGCCGCATGACCGCAAAGCCTTCAACTGCAATTGAGGTCTTGGATGATCTCGATCGTGCGATCATCAACCGCCTCCAACTGCCGCTGCCTATCGAGCCGCGCCCTTTTGCAGCAGTTGGTTTGGAATTGGGATGCAGCGAGGCCGAGCTGATAGCACGCACCAAGACCCTGCTTGAGACCGCGGCGTTGACCCGCTTTGGACCCTTTATCGACGCCGAAGCCCTGGGCGGCGCCTTCTGCCTGTGTGCGATGGCCGTCCCTGCTGAGCGCTTCGATGCCGTTGTGGAGATCGTCAACGGCTTTGAAGAGGTCGCGCACAATTACGAACGCGATCATGCGCTGAACATGTGGTTCGTCCTGGCGACGGATGATCCAGGGACGATTGCGCGCGTCGCCCAGCGCATCGAAGATGCGACGGGCTGTGAGGTGCTTTTGTTCCCCAAAGAGCGCGAATACTTCATCGGATTCAAGGTGGCGGCATGAACGCTTTATCCGCACAGGACCGGGACCTTATCCTGGCGACGCAAGCCGGGCTGCCTCTCTGCGCCGAGCCGTTTGCGGCTGTGGCCATGACGATGGGCACGAGCGAGCAGGATGTGCTGTCACGTTTCCAGACCCTGATAGGCTCTGGTGTCATCCGGCGCATCGCCGCCGCCCCTAATCACTACAAGCTTGGCATGATCGCGAACGGCATGTCGGTGTGGGATGTGGACGACGCTGCCGTCGACAAGCTTGGTCAGATCATCGGAGAGCTGGATTTCGTCAGCCATTGCTATCGCCGGCCTCGTGCCCTGCCGCTCTGGCCCTACAATCTTTTCGCCATGCTGCACGGAACGAGCCGCGCCGAAGTCGAGGATAAGCGGACCCAGGTGGCCCAAATCCTGGGTTCTGCTTGCCGGGCAAGCGATATTCTATATTCCAAGCGCATCCTGAAAAAGACAGGTGTGCGTTTGTCCAAACGGGGAGATTGAGACGTGTTCCGCCTCACCCACTACATGAAGCAGTTGGTCGATCCGGCACCCCTGCGAGGGAGGACCGGTCCGATGCGTCCGGTCGTAATCTGGAACCTGACGCGCCGCTGCAATCTCAAATGCCGCCACTGCTATGCGGTCGCGGCCGATCATCATTTTCCTGGCGAACTGACGAGCGAAGAAGCCTTCGCGGTGCTCGACGATCTGGCACAGTACCGAATTCCCGCACTCATCCTCTCAGGTGGAGAGCCGCTGTCGCGCGCCGACACGCTGGACATCGCACGCCGCTCGAAAGCTTATGGCTTGTATACGGCATTATCCAGCAACGGCACGCCGATTGACAGCGCCACCGCCGATGAGATCGCCAAGATCGGGTTCGACTACGTCGGGATCAGCCTGGATGGCATCGGACGAACCAACGACTGGTTCCGCGGTCAGGATGGTGCATTCGAGGCGGCCTTAAGCGGCGTGCGGGCTTGTCTCGCACGGGGCATCAAAGTTGGCCTACGCTACACGATGACCTCCGAGAACGCTCAGCAACTCCCAGAGCTGCTCGATCTTGCCGAGGCAGAGGGCGTCGAGAAATTCTACCTTTCCCATCTCGTCTACGCCGGCCGTGGCAACAAAAATCGCATGGACGACACGAACCGTGCCGTGACGCGCGCGGGACTGGATCTGCTCCTTGAACGCGCCTGGACGGCAATACGCGAGGGCCGGCCGCTCGAGATCGTGACTGGTAACAACGACGCTGACGCCGTCTATTTCCTGCACTGGGCGCAGCGGCGCTTCGGCCCTGGTGCGGCAGCGCACCTGCGCACGCACCTGGAAGCCTGGGGCGGCAATTCGTCCGGCTGCGGCGTGGCCAACATTGATACGCAAGGCGTCGTGCATCCCGATACGTACTGGTCGGGCTACTCTTTGGATAGCGTTCGCAACAGGCCGTTCAGTGAGATCTGGGAAGACTTATCCGATCCCGTTCTCGCCGGGCTTCGACAGAAGCCAAGACCGCTGAAGGGGCGTTGCGGAGCATGCGCTTACCGGTCTGTTTGCGGAGGAAACACGCGCATTCGCGCTTTGCAGCTTACCGGAGACCCTTGGGAGGCAGATCCTGCCTGCTACCTCTCCAACGCGGAGATAGGCCTGGCCGAGGATGCTGCACACCCTCTCCCGAAAGATGTTTCACCGTTCAGAGGCTCGCGACATGATCCGGCACCTCGTTACAGTTAGCTTCTTAGCCGCATCGTGCAGCATTGCGCAGGCCCAGACCGTTGGCGAACGCATCTACGCAGAGAAATGTGCAAGCTGCCATGGCGCCAGCCGTATGGGCTTGTCCGGGCCGGCGCTTATCCCTGAGACGCTGTCGCGTCTGCGCGGAGACGCCCTGACCAAGACGATTCTGGAAGGCCGTGCGCAGACCCAGATGCCAGCTTTTTCCGATGTCCTGAGCAAGGATGAAATCGCGGCCGTCGCCGAGTACATCAATCGCCCCCTCGACACAGTCCCCACCTGGACCGAGCAGGACATTGCAAAGAGCCGGGTGATGTCGGCGGATTACAAGGCGCCCCTAAAACCCATTTTCACCGCTGATCCGCTCAATCTATTCGTCGTCGTCGAGACTGGAGATCATCACATTTCTGTCCTCGACGGCGACACGTTCGATCGCCTGGACAGGTTTGCGACACCGTTTGCCGTGCATGGCGGACCGAAATTTTCTCCCGACGGGCGCTTCGTTTTCGTCATGTCGCGCGATGGCTGGGTCCAGAAATACGATCTTTGGGGATTACAGGAAGTTGGCAGAGTCCGGGCTGGACTGAATGCGCGCAATATCGCGATGTCTAAGGACGGCAAGTGGCTCGCAGTCGCCAACTACCTTCCCCATACCCTGACGATCCTCTCGACCGAAGATCTGACGGTGCAGAAGATTTTCGACGTCGCCGATGCGAAGGGCACGACCTCGCGCGTCTCCGCTGTGTACCAGGCACCCACGCGCGATAGCTTCATTCTGGCGCTGAAAGATGTGCCGGAGATCTGGGAGGTCGCAACCAATCCGAATGCAGAACCTGTCTTTGAAGGATTCGTTCATAGCCATGAAAAGGGGATGCAGGAGGCACTCGCCTCCTCCTCCGGGCTCTTCACGCGACGGCGCATCCCCGTCTCACAGCCCCTCGATGACTTCTTCTTCGACCCGGAATACAAGCATTTGATCGGTGCGGCGCGCGATGGTGGCAAGGCCGTCGTGGTGAACCTCATCGTCGGACGGGAGATTGCCGAACTTGCATTGCCGGGAATGCCACATCTGGGATCTGGTATCAGTTGGATGCGCGATGGCCGCCGTGTCATGGCGACTCCGCACCTGAAGGAAGGCGTGATCAGCGTCATCGACGTCGAGAGTTGGAAGCTGGTGTCGACCATCAAGACCGAAGGGCCAGGATTCTTCCTACGATCGCATGAGACTTCGCCTTACGTCTGGGCGGATGCCTTTTTCGGCCGCGATAAAAATGCGGTTCATATCATTGACAAGCAAAGCCTATCGATCGTGAAGACGCTGCGTCCTGCTCCCGGCGCCACGGTCGCCCATGTGGAATTTGACCGATATGGCCGCTATGCGCTGGTTTCCGTTTGGGAGGATCAAGGGGCGTTGATCGTTTACGACGCCAAGACTCTGGAGGAAATCAAGCGCATTCCGATGCGCAAGCCGTCCGGCAAGTACAACGTCTTCAATAAGATCACGTTCTCTGAGGGAACGAGCCACTGATCCTTGGAAATCCGCCCTTCCGTGCGCTCAAGGGAGAGCGCCGTGAGCCCCGAGTACCGCCGCCGCCGTGGTCACAACACTTGCGGTCAGAAGTCCATAATGCATGAACTGAACGAGCTTGAAGCTTCTTTCAGGCTCCTTGGCCGCATAGCGGTGAAACCAAGCATGCAAAAACAGTGGTTCGGCGACGAAGAGCACGAACGCAAAGAGAAGCCACACGCCTAACATCGCGTGCATCCACCAGAACCTCATATCGAGAAACCGGTCCCATGCCGCCAGTTGCCATGTCATGTAGAAGCCGCTCGCCCCCGCAACCAGGATGGCGAGCTTCGCCTGGCCTCCAAAGCGGCGCTCCAGACGTTCAAACGTCGCCAGCCGTACGTGAGGCTCCACCCCGCGCAACGCGGGAAGAAGCACCAGCGTCACAAATGCGACACCTCCTATCCAGAACACGACCGCGAGGACGTGAGCGGCGCGCGCGATTGAAGTGCCATCCATCGGTTGCGTTCCTCAAGTTGTATCTTCAGGCCGATCGGCGCGGCTCAGGATGAACGCGGCCGCCCCCACCAGGAACACCGCTTGCACAGCCAGAACCCATGGCGGAAATCCAACCGCAACGCTGGCCACATATGCAAGGACCATGACCGCGATCGAGACCACTTTTGTCCGGCGGCTTATCGCCCTGTGTCTCTGCCAGTCGTCGATCGGCCGTCCCAGGGTTGGATGGGTCACCAGCCAATTGTGAAGCAGGGGTGAGGAGCGGGCAAAGCAGTAGGCGGCGAGAAGCAGGAACGGCGTGGTTGGCACGAGGGGCAGAATGATACCGGCAATTCCGGCCGCCGTTGCCGACAATCCAATCAAAAGCCAGGCCGAGTTTCGCAACATTCGCGTTACCCCGGCCTTCTGCGATGCTCTGGCGTCTGGGAATTCACAGCTATTCCTTTCGCTCTTCGTCTCTCCGCCCGTGCCACAGACCCGGGCGATCAGGGGATCATGCTCGTTATAAACAGGTGCTGCAAATACCTCTTTGGACGTCACCTTGCGGCGGCCGCGCAATAAAACGGAGCATTTGAAAACCGTTCACAATCTCGGACTACGGGCTTAAACTTTCTGTCTTTTTTGAGTGTCTGCGAAGCGCCATGGCAGCAGGGTTTTACGCAGGCTTTTGCTCCCTCGAGAGGGCCGGATGTCGAGGTGCTTCCCGCCCAACGACTTAACAGGAGTCAAATCTGTTTTGCAGATTTCGTGGTGTCTTTCCGGTGATCACGTTTGTCATCGGACGCGCGGAGAATGCTGGGTCGGAAAACAATACAATTGGAAGCTGAGGAGTGGGCCCTGCTGGAGTCCATTCCGCTTGTTTGCGGCTTGCCGGATACGCTTGTCAGCCGCCTTGCGAAAGAACAGGTGCCTCTGAGGCTGGAAAAGGGGACCGTACTGTTCCAGCAAGGACAGACTGAGACCGACGTCCACGTGGTCCTAGGTGGCTGGATTAAATTGTTCAGAACGGGAGAGACCGGGACCGAAACAATCATACGCATAGCTGGCGCAGGTGATGTGCTGGGGGAGGCTGACCTGCTTCTTGGCGAGGGGCGCCAGACGTGCGCAGAGACCATTACCCAGGCCCGCGTTCTCACTCTCGATGGTCAGAAGCTCGCTTCGCAAATGCGGCGTGACCCCGTGCTGGGCTTGCGGATGGCCGCGTCCTTATCAGCCCAGGTCCAGCATTTGACGAAGCACGTTGAGAATATCAAGCTCTTCGATGCTCCGCAGAGAACCGCACGCTTCCTCCTCGATTTATGTCCGGAACAGACCGGCGCCTGCTCCATTTCGCTTCCCTACGAAAAGGCTGTCATTGCGGAATGGCTAGGGATGAAGCCAGCAAGTTTTTCCCGTGCGCTGGCAAGGCTGCGCGGGTTTGGTGTGACAGTGGATCGGGACTCGATCCTGATCTCGGATACCAAGCGGCTTGTCGACCTCACGCACATGTCAGCGGATGAGAAGTTCCAAGGTTGCTAATGCTACCTTCTGACAAATTTGCTGCACTCCGGCCACACCTGAGAGATCGAATTGCCTTTTTGACCAAAATCAGATCTTAGCTTCGCAGTTAACAACCAAGGACACTCAACGCACAAGTATAGTTCATTTCGTTACCGAGTCGCGCTCGGGAAAAATGGGGTCGGGGGATTCTAATGTCATACACCGCACGCGCCGCTCTGTTGGCTGCGGCTATTATCGTGTCTCAGCCGGCAAGCGCCGCTGACTTGGGCGGCAACTGCTGCGCAGATCTTGAAGAGCGAATCGCTGAGCTTGAAGCAACGACTGCGCGCAAGGGCAATCGGAAAGTCTCGCTCACGATTTCCGGCTATGTGGCACAGGAAGTCACATGGTGGGATGACGGCGAGGAGAGCAACGTTTATCTGCACGGTCTGGGCCCGACTCAGGCGACGCATGTCAAATTCACCGGCCAAGCCAAGATTTCTCCCGGATGGACTGCCGGATACACCCTTCGCATACAAAATCTCGAGGATAACCCGTTCGGGCGCAACGCCACGACGGGCGATGCGATGAACCAGTTCAACGATAATTTCAGCACGGGGCTGAACACCCAGATGTCCTACTGGTTCATCCAGAGCGAGACACTGGGCAAGCTCAGCATGGGACGGCAGGCCAATGCAGCTAAGAGCGCTGCGATGTTTACCGACCAGTCCGGCACTCAGATTATTGACAATTACACCTTCCTCGCCGGCTTTCCGCAGTTCCTTGTTCGCTCAGGTGGCGATCTCGTTCCGGCTGTTACATGGGGACAGTTCGCGTTCTGTTACCAGCAAGGCGTACCGCTCGGCGGAGACTGCAACGGCATCGTCATGAATGGTGTGCGTTACGACACGCCGGCGATTGCAGGGTTTACGGCATCGGCGAGCTGGGGCGAAGACGATTTCTGGGAAGTCGCGCTGCGCTATAGCGGTGAATTCTCGGGGTTCAAGGTCCTGTTTGGAGCTGGATACTCCGAATTCACCGACGAAAATGTGGCTGGCCCCCTTCCTGTTGGATCAGTTAAACACTCGGATTTCTTCCAGGCCGGCGGCTACATTCAACACATCGAAACCGGTCTGTTCCTGCACGCCGCCTATGGGCATGAGGACAACTCGGACACGCGCATCGGCGTCGCACAGCTGCAGCCGGAGAATGGCGAGCACTGGTATCTGAAGGGAGGCGTCCGCAGAAAATGGAACACGCTCGGCGCCACCATCGTTTACGGCGACTATGCGGAGTATCTCGATCAGATCGGCCCTGTGGCACTTGGTTTGGGCGTCACAGATAGCACGCTGCGCAGGTATGGCGGTGGTATCGCCCAGGAGATCGATGCGGCTGCTATGACGATCTACCTCAAATATCAGCACTACGATCTGGATGTTTCCGGCGCCGCTTTGGATCCGAGACTGGTTGATTTCGACAGCGCGGACTTCATCACCTTTGGCGGTCTGATCAACTTCTGATCCGTTCGAACGCCGCAAATAGAAAAGAACCCGCCACTATTCAGGCGGGTTCTTTTTTTGGTGGCGGCGATCAAGCCTCGACAAAACGGGAGTGCAAGATCAGTTCGGCCGTGACCCGGTCAGCTGTATTAATGTGCCGGAAAAGCAATGCTGGAAGGCTGCCGGTCATGAACGCCCGAAGGTCTGACGTGTCCGACATCAACGCATGTGAGTCAAAACGGGCGGCTTGAGGAACGGAGGGTTTTGAGCTCATCGTAGCCACCTTAGGAGTGGACATGAGACAGAAATCCAGACGGCCAGGACCATCGCCAAACGCGTGGCCAGCAAG
>JAEUME010000016.1 GCA_016793445.1 Hyphomicrobium sp.
GGAAAAGAAGGGTCCGCGCGTCGGCGCGCCCGAGCAGGCCGTGCAGGGCTTCTTGAAATCCGCAGCCCTTACCAAGCTTGAGGACGCCGAGGTCGTCAAGGACGAGAAGAAGGGCGACTATTATGTCGCCAGGATCGAGAAGCCGGGCCGTGACGCAAAAGAGATCATCGCGGAAACGGTCGTCGAAACGCTGAACAAATTTCCCTGGCCCAAATCGATGCGATGGGGAGCGGGCACGTTCCAGTGGGTGCGCCCGCTGCAATCCATCCTGTGTCTTCTGGGCGGCAAGGTGGTACCGATCGAGGCTGCCGGACTGTCTGCGGGCGATGAAACGCGCGGGCACAGGTTCCTTGCCCCCGCCGCCTTCACCGTGAAGAATTTCGCCGACTATGAGGGCAAACTCGACAAGAACAAGGTTGTGCTTGATCCAGCGCGCCGCGCCGGCCTGATCGCAGAACAGGCCAAGGCGCTTGCCAAGGCGGCAAAACTCGAACTCGTCGGGGATGATGCGCTGTTGGCGGAGAATGCGGGCTTGACCGAATGGCCCGTCGTCCTGATGGGAACCTTCGACGCGGAGTTCCTCGCAGTTCCAGGAGAATGCCTGACGACGTCCATGAAGACGCATCAAAAATGCTTCTCGCTGCGCGACCCCAAGAGCAAACAGCTCGCCAACAGATTCCTGCTGGTTTCCAACCTTGTCGCCGAGGATGGTGGCGCACAGATCATCGCGGGTAACGAGAAGGTCATCCGCGCACGCCTGTCCGACGCGAAGTTTTTCTGGGATCAGGACCTCAAGCGCCCCCTCGACGAAATGGCGAGCCAGCTCTCAGGCATCACCTTCCACGAGAAGCTTGGCAGCCAGAAGGATCGGGTGGAGCGCATCGCGGAGCTCAGCTATCAGATCGCGGGCTCGGTCGATGCCAACCCGGAGGATGCGCGCCGCGCAGCGCAGCTTTGCAAGGCCGATCTCGTCTCCGGAATGGTCGGCGAGTTCCCTGAGCTCCAAGGTTTGATGGGCCGCTACTATGCGGAGAAGGCGGGCACGAAACCTGAAATCGCGCGCGCCATCGAGCTGCACTACAAGCCCAAGGGCCTGGCCGATACGGTCCCGCGCGAGGATCAGGGCGACAGCGTCGCCATTGCGGTGGCGCTCGCCGACAAGCTCGACACGCTGGTGGGCTTCTGGACCATCGGCGAAAAGCCGACAGGCTCAGGCGATCCCTATCAGCTGCGCCGCGCCGCGTTGGGCGTGATCCGGATTGTAATCGAGAACGATCTGCGCCTGCCTCTTGAAGAAGCGATCCAGAAAGCTGAGGCTGAGTATCGGCGCCAAGGGCGGCTACCCACGGTTCAAGCAGAACCGAATGAGGACCTCGATGATCATCTGAGGGGAACTTATCAAGCTCGCCGGGGCCTGATTGAGTTCTTCGCCGACCGCCTCAAGGTCTTCCTCAAGGATCAGGGCAAGCGCCACGATCTCATCGACGCTGTTTTCTCGTTGGGTGGCCAGGACGACCTCGCGCTTATCGTCAAGCGCGTGGAAGCCCTGGATGCATTCCTGAAGACCGACGACGGCGCAAACCTGCTTGCAGGCGTGAAGCGCGCCGCCAATATCCTTGCCATCGAGGAGAAGAAGGACAAGCGCTCTTACGCCGGCACTTACGATCTCGCCCTTCTCAACGAGAAAGAGGAAACCGCGCTCGCCGCTGCCATTGAAGGCGTCAAGCAGGACACGGTCGCTGCCATCAATGTGGAGAATTTCGCGGGCGCCATGCGGGCGCTCGCCGAGATGCGCCCCGCCGTTGATGCCTTTTTCGACAAGATCCTGGTCAACTCCGAAGACGCCAAGATCCGCGAGAACCGCCTCAAGATGCTGTCGGAGATCCGCGCCGCCACTCAGACGGTTGCGGACTTCTCCAAGATCTCAGGTTAGGCGGGCCGTCCCGCCCGGCTTCTTCCTATTCATCTGCGCACTCTGGCAATCTGGTTTGCCGCGCCGTCCGCGCGCGCGCTCTTCATGTCCGCCAATCGGCCAGCGCCCGCGCTCTTGCTGCCGCCGGCCGGCGCGGCGCTCTTCACAGGTACAAAATTTCCCGGCGCCGCGGGTGATGACGCACTTGCCTCGAGCACGCTGGCGCTGAGTGCGGGAAGACCGGCTGCGGCAAGCCCTTGCGTGCCTTTTACGACCAGAAATCCCGCCGCGCCGATGACGGCCGCGTAGAAGCCGCACGCAAGCAGATACCGGGCTGCATCATGGGCACCATCGACCAGAACCAAGATCGACATTCGCGGAACACGAACCATATCGCTTTTGAAATTCCCCGTCTCGACCTTAACGCGTCAACCGCAGCGGACTGAAATCCCGGGCAATTTCCTGGAAGGATATGTTCAGTTGATGCTCGTCGTCGGCATCGAAATACTTGGATGGCCCCGAGGCACACTTTTGAAGAACCGTCCTGGCGCTCTCATCGTCCACCTGAAAGGCCACACTGTAGATAAGGATGCCCTTGGCTTTGATGTTGGAACAGGCCTCCAGCGTCAGCTCATCGGCCAGCGCCGCATCATTGCCGGTATGAGCCGGATACACGGGCGAAAGCGTATTCTTGCCGTCGCTCATCAGAACGAGGAGCTTGCGCACGTTCTGGCCCTGGACACGCTCGTCGTAGCCTTTGGCTTCCGAGTACGGCGCTTCCTTGGACAACAGCCGCCAACCCCAGATCAAACCACCAGGAATATAGGTGTCGCCTGTCGCGACCATGGCGTCGATTTGATCATCAAGCGTCGAACGGTCATTCGTCAACGGGGCGATCTCGCTTGGGCAAGATGCATTCATGACGCCGGGAACCGGGACATCGTATTGCTCGTCGAGCGTCTCAAGCGGATAATTTCGTGAACCGGCGCAGCCGCTCCAGGTGTTCGTGGTTGTGGGCGTGTAGCACGTCTCTACCGGCGGCCCGTACTGGTAGTCGCAATCTTGATAGGTGTACGTGTAAGGAACACCATCATTGGTTGCCGTGGCGGTCTGCGTCCGGCAATTGGATTGTCCGACGACGGGCGTATCCATGTAGCAGACCTCCGCCTCCGTCTGCGTCGTATCCAAGGGCACGCTCATCCAGGACTTGTTGCGGTTCGATTGCCCCACGTTGACGTATTGCGCGAACGGCACGATGCCGATCTTGACGTTCTGCGCCGCGCGCTCCGGCTCGTAGGCGATCTCAATCAGGGACTTCGCGGCCGACTTCAGCGCGGCAAGCTTGGAACCGGCCATTGAGCCGGTATTATCAAGAACCAGCGAGACCTCAACCGGCTGATCGCCCAATGCGACTTCAGCGCCTACATCCAGAGACATCGACCTGATGCCAAACAGCTTCGAAAAGCTCGTCGGAACCGATAGCGACGCCCGGGCGACAAGCTTTCCAGGCGAGGGCGTGCTTACGTTCAGCTCGAGATCGCCGCTGTCATGCTTCTGGCGGCGGAGGCCTTGGATGTATTCCGACCCGGCTTGCTGGGCATCAAATTCCGCTTCAGTGCTCTGCAGTTTCGCGCGGCCCAGATAGAGCAACGTGGAATCAAGATCCTGCTGCAGCGCCGCGTACGCGCTCAGGCTGCGCGAATAATCGATCGCCAGTCCCGAAGCCATTCCCAGCGCCACGATCGACAGCGCGAAGATGATCGCAACGCCACCCTGTCGATCGGTCAAGAACACACGTATGGGTGAAGTCCGCATTCGCATACCCGCTGCCTTCGTCTCTTTATCTTGGGCGAATTATAGGCAGTGCCGATAAATTAATTGCGCATTCGATCAGTCAACAGATCAACAAGATCCGTCTTCAGGGTGAAAATCCTTACCCCTAAACGGTGATTGCTCCGTTATGATCGAGATCATCCACGCTCAGACCGTGGACGTTGTCGAGAACGACCACGTCGACGAAGCCCGAACCGCCGCCCATGTCGACAGAGACCATGAGGCCGGCGCTCGTATCGGTCACGCGGACGACGTCGGCGAGCGATACGTTATTGGACAAGTGGAGATCGCTGAAGTCGAGCTTATCGCCGGCTCCGAAGTCCGTAACATGGTCAAGACCTGTGCCGACGTCCTCGGTGTGCCAGACGTAGGTGTTGGCTCCCCGCGCACCGCCGTTGTTGAACCCGGCGCCCGTCATGATGTCCGCACCGCGTCCACCATGAATGATGTCGTCGCCGCCATCCCCGTAGATGCGATCGTCGCCATCGTCACCAAAGATCACGTCGTTGCCGCCACCGCCGAAGAAGCCGTCGTTACCCGCGCCGCCCCGCATCTCGTCATTGCCGGCGCCGCCGTTCAGAGAATCCTTGCCCTCGCCGCCGAACATGCGGTCGTTGCCATCCTCGCCGAACAGCTTGTCGTCCCCGTTTCCGCCGTAAGTCAGATCGTTGCCGCCGGCGCCGTGGAGTTCGTCCTTGCCTTCGCCACCCTGCAGCACGTTGTCGCGCGCGTCGCCGAAGATCACGTCGCCGAATGCCGATCCAGTGACGTTGACGGCCCAAGGGAGCTTATCGGGATCCACGTTGGTTCCCGCACCGGTGCCGAGATTGACGTTGATAGCCGCAGTCGCGGCGCTCGCGTCGAGCGTCCCGATGACGCCAAACTGCACCGTGTGATCCACGCTTGCGCCGTGTCCATCGGAGGCTGTCACGACAAAGCTGTCGGTGCCGGCATAATCCTGCGCGGAGAAGGTGAATTTGCCGTCGGCGTCGATATGCACCATGCCATGCGCAGGACCAGACTTAAGCGCGAAGGTGACGTGGTCTCCATCAGCATCACTGGCAACGACACGGCCGCTTGTATCGTTGTCATAGTACACGGAGAAGAAGCCGCTCGATGCGGCCGTGTCGATCTGGGGCCCGGTGTTGGTCGACTCGACCTGAACGGTATGATCGGTAAAGCCTCCATGCCCATCGGAGACGCGCACCATGAAGCTGTCGAAACCGACATAGTCGTCGGCAGTATAAATATAGCTGCCGCTGCTGTCGGTGAAGATAAGCGTGCCGTGCTCGGGGCCGGTCGCGATCGAGAAGGCATAGTTGTCGCCGTCCGCGTCAACCGCGGCCACCGAGCCGGATACGGAGTGTCCATGCACCACGCTCAAAGTCTCGCCGGGCGCATTGGCAAACTGGGGAGCTTCGTTCGTCAGACCCACTGTGACCTTGTGATCGACGTAAGCGCCGCGGCTATCCTGGACGCGGATCGTGAAGCTGTCGGAACCGACGTAGTCACCAGCTTGATAGACATATTGGCCGGTCGCCGCGTCGAGGCTCACAGCCCCGTGGGCTGCATTTGACACAATGCCGTATGTGAGATGGTCGCCGTTTGGATCTGAAGCCACGACTGCGCCGCTGACAGTGTGGTTGTGGGCAACCGAGAGAGAGCTGTCGGACGCGGGGTCAATGACCGGAGGTCTGTTGAAGAGCGAATCCAGCGTCGTCTCGACGCCATCGAGGATAACCTTGATGCTCTCCGTGCCAGTAACTTTCAGATCGCCCATCGCATGGAACTGAAACGGCAGAACCCAGGATAGAGCACTGGAGGTGTAGGAGCTGAAGCTCGCCAGCTCTGCGATGACCGAAGACGTAAGCTGGGCGGAGCTCAAGGCAACCTGAAGCGTATCGTGACCCCAGCCGCCGTCAAAGACCTGCGAGCCCTTGGTGCCGACGGTATACGAGAGCGTGTCGTTGCCGCATTCCCCGTAAAGCTGGGAGTTCCCGTCTCCAGCGATCAGCGTGTCATTGCCCGCGCCACCATAGATGCGATCGTTGCCGCCGTTGCCGTTGATGACGTTATCGTATCTGTCACCCGTCAGAACGTCGGTCGATTTCGTGCCGAGGACATTCTCGATTCCCGAGATTGTCGATTTGTCGGATGCATAAACGTATCCGGAGGCCAGATTGAGCGTAATGCCCGCGTTCAGTCTCGAGGCGTCAAACCAATCGATGCCGCGTCCGCCATCGATCGTATCGTGGCCGCTGGACGCAAAGATGCGGTCATTTCCCGATCCGCCGGAGACAGTATCGTTACCGTCCTCGCCATCGAGAATGTCATCGCCGTCGCCGCCGTTCAGCGTGTCGTTGCCGGCGCCGCCAAGCAACGTGTCATTGCCCGCTCCTCCGTCGACATTATCATTGCCATTGCCAGCGTCGACGTAGTCGTTTCCGTCACCGGCAGAGACCGTGTCGTTGCCGTTGCCGGAATAGATAAAATCGTCGCCTGCACCCGCCGAGATTTTGTCGTTACCTGAACTTCCAGCGATGACATCGCCGCTAGAAGTTCCATTGATCGTTGCCATGATACGCGGCCCACAACATTGTCTTCACAGCTCCAGCCCCCGGCTGGCGCAATTCTTGTGAGGGCACACTACCGCACGACCTCTGAAGACCGCCTTAGCTCATTATTTAAAACTTTCGACAATTTGTCCGACTTAGGCACAGCTGGATGCCAGCAGCCGCTGCCACGAAAAAAATTGCGACGAGTTGCTGATCGAATCCAGCGGCCACAAATATTTCTTCGTTCCCCGCCTAGCCGCAGGCAGCGCCCATCGCGTATGGTGACGGCGTTCCAAGGCCGGTTGGCCTTGAGATGTTGCGTAGCGTTCGTTAGTTCAAAAAGGTAAGCGTTCATGGGTTCGCGCCGGCGTACTGGCACTCTCCCCCTTAACACCATCCATAACGGGGACTGCATTGCCGAGCTGAAGAAACTGCCCGATGCCTGTGTCGATCTGGTCTTCGCCGACCCCCCTTACAATCTTCAGCTCGCCGGCGAGTTGCTTCGCCCCAACAACACGCGCGTCGATGGCGTGGACGATGATTGGGACAAGTTCTCCAGCTTCGCCAAGTACGATGCCTTCTGCCGCGAATGGCTGACGCAATGCCGCCGCATCCTGAAGCCGGATGGCGCGATCTGGGTGATCGGGTCGTATCACAACATTTTCCGTCTGGGTGTCGTCTTGCAGGATCTCGGCTTCTGGATTCAGAACGACGTGATCTGGCGCAAGGTCAATCCGATGCCGAACTTCCGCGGCAAACGGTTTACGAACGCGCATGAGACGTTGATCTGGGCTGGGCACAATCCCAAGTCGCGCGTGACCTTTAATTACGAAAGCCTGAAGACCGGCAACGACGACTTGCAGATGCGCTCCGACTGGCTGTTCCCCATCTGCTCGGGAGCGGAGCGGCTCAAGGACGATGGCGGCCGCAAAGCCCACCCGACCCAGAAGCCCGAAGCGCTCATTCAACGCATCCTGCTCGGATGTACGCGCGAAGGCGACGTAGTGCTCGATCCGTTTTTCGGAACCGGCACGACGGGCGCGGTTGCCAAGCGGCTCGGACGCAAGTTCATCGGCATCGAGCGCGATCCAGACTATGCTCGGGCCGCCGGGGAGCGCATCGCACGCGTGACGCCCCTGGCGCCCACGGCGCTTGAAACCGTGCCCTCAAAGCGCACAGAACCACGGATTCCATTCGGCACCATCATCGAACTGGGCATCCTGGAGCCCGGTCAAAAGCTGTTTGACCCGCGCCGCCAGATCCGCGCCGAGGTGAAAGCCGATGGCTCGCTGACCCACGCAGGCAACCAGGCTTCCATTCATCGTCTGGGCGCCTTGGTGCAGGGCAAGGCAGCGTGCAACGGATGGACCTTCTGGCACTACGAGGCGGAGGGCAAGCTTAAGCCCATCGACGCGCTGCGCGAAGAGGCCAAGCGTCAACTTGGCCTAGTCAAGCGTCCGTTCGTGGAAGCCGCCGAATAAACCGGACGCCTGCAAAGCACCCTAGCGTTTGGCAAGCGCCACGAGCGTGGGCCGCAAATCCTGTGGCCCGGCAAGCGGCGCATCAAACCACAGCCGCGCGACGTCGTCGCGGCGCGCAAGATCCAGGCCTTCAGGGTCGATGCACGCCAGCCGCCAGCCTTTGCCTTCGGCACCCACTTGCGCCGCGTAGTGCTGGACGGCATCGGCGTGATCGGCATTCATGTGGGCCACGGCGCCCTGCTCCATGGACCTAAGTGCTGCCAAATCTCTTCCGGTGAGCAGCACATCCTCGCGGGCGAATGCATAGGCTTTGCCGAATCCGCCGTTGAGCGAGGCGCGCGCGACCTCGAAGCGCCAGAAAGCGAAATCCGGAAAATCGGCGTAGAGCGCACTCTTGGGATGGCGCATGAGATAGCGGCTCTTGACGGCATCGCGCGCGACACCCGGCGCTATGATGTGCGCTGAGCCAATCAGCGTGATGCGTGGATGCGCGAGCGGATCGCCCTTGCCCGGTTCGCCAAGCAGCACAGAGCAGCGTGCATCGGCCTCCAGATTGGTGAAGTGCCCCGACAGCCGGGAGATGAGAAATACAGGCGCGCCGTCCATGTCGCTAGCAACGTTGATGCGGCTGACGGCGGGGGCGCCGTCCTTCGGCTCGATCGTTCCCAGCGCCCCGAACCGCGCGCTGCGGATGAGCGTTCTGCCAAGCCGGCGGGCCACATCGTCGACAGGCTGCAGGATGTCCTTCTTTTTCTCTTCCATCGTTCTTTCCGTTCGTTCATCGCTTGCACGGGCTTGCGCTGGCAGCGGCTCGCGCGCGTGCGCCAACCCTGCCGCGCCTCGGGCAAGGACGCAACCGGCGCGCTCAGGACTGGTCAGGCATAACGAAAGATCGGGTTGCCGCCAGAACAATAAAACCCAGCGGCCTCACGAGGCGGCATAAGGCAACCCCTTGTGCTCAACTCTCCTTGAGACCGTGGGCGATGATCTTGCGCATGACGCTCGGCAGCGCCTGGGTGTGGAGGTCGCGCCGCTTCACCCAGCGGCAGCGGTCTGGTTCGGCCCAGAATGTCAAACCGGTGTCCTCAGGCACGAGCGCCCGCACGACCATCATTTCCAGCCTGAAGTGCGTAAAGACATGCACCACCATTCCAGGCATCTGCCACCAGTCTGCAGCAAGCGGGGCAGCGCGCAGGGCTTCTTTCACTGGCGGCGGCTCGTCGCCCCACGGCGTCGAAGGAACCTCGAGCATCCCGCCCAGCAGCCCGGCCTCCGGGCGCTGACGCAACAAAACCGAGCCGTCCTCGCGCAGCACGAGGAAGGCCAGGCCATGGCGCACCGGCCGTTCTGCCTTGCCGGCCTTGTAGGGCAAAACCTCTTCCAGCCCTTGCGCATGAGCCGCGCAATCCTGTTGCAGGGGACACATGAGGCATGAGGGCCGCTTGGGCGTGCAGATCTGCGCGCCAAGATCCATCATGCCTTGCGCGAAATCGCCCGCGCGGCGCGCCGGCGTGAGCGAGGCGGCGAGCCGCTTGATCTCGTGCTTGGAGCCGGGCAACGGCTGTCGCACGGCGAACAGCCGCGAGACTACCCGCTCGACGTTACCGTCGACGGGCGTGGCCTTTTCGCCGAATGCAATCGCCGCAATGGCGGCCGCCGTGTACGGGCCGATACCCGGCAACGCACGTAACTCTTCCTCTTTCGAAGGGAATTGCCCGCCGTACTGCGCCGCGACTACGTCGGCACACTTTTTCAAGTTACGGGCGCGCGAGTAATAGCCGAGGCCCGCCCACACCTGCAGCACTTCTTCCAGTGGCGCGGCGGCAAGATCGCTCACCGTAGGCCAGCGCAGCGTGAAGCGCTCGAAATAGGGAATGACGGCCTTGACGGTCGTCTGCTGGAGCATGATCTCGGACAGCCAGACGCGGTAGGGATCGGGCTTCTTGCGCCGGCCGTAACGCCAGGGCAGATCGCGCCGCTCCGCATCATACCAGGAGAGCAGCGCGCCCACCGTGTCAGGACCAGCCGGGCGCAGCGGCAACTGGCGCTGGCGGGCCAACCCGCCGTCCTTGCCCGTCTTCAGCTTCGCACTTGCCTGCAAGCCCACGGGCTGCCCCCATCAATTTTCGGCACGGGACTTCCGAATCGTTCCAGCGATGCTAAGCCAGTTCGCCATGACCACAATGTACGATCATGAGGTCGCGTAGGGATGCTGACAGGAAATGATCCGCTGGCCAAACGGCCTCTTCCGCCCGACCGGCGCACCAAGGGCGGCAGCTTTGCCCGCGCGGTCGGCAGTTTCGTGCCCAAGGTGGCGGGTAAGGCGTTCGAAAAATTCGGCTTTCATACCGCCGAGATCATGACGCAATGGCCGCGCATCGCGGGTGCCGAGATCGCCCAGTGGACAACGCCCGAGCGCATTCGCTGGCCTCGCATCCCGGCGGGCGTCGGCGGCAGGCTCGCGGACGACGAGGCGCAGGACCGGCCCGGCGGAACCCTGGTTCTGCGCGTTGAGCCCGCCCGCGCTCTCGACATCGAATACCGCTCGGCTGAGATCATCGAGCGGGTCAACCGCTATTTCGGCTATCGCGCGGTCGAGACGCTGAAGCTTATTCAGGCGCCGCTTAGCGCGCTGGCCCGCACGGCGGACGCCAGCGCAGGGTTCACCCCCGCCGGGGCGAGCCAGAATTTCCATGCTGGTAGCGCAAAGCCCCGGACTGCGGGCGAGCCGCCCCCCGAACTTGCCGCACTTGCCGAGGATGGCCTGAAGGCCGCTTTAACCCGCCTTTGGACCTCGGTTTCCGGAAAACCTTGAAGCGGGGCGAACCTTACCTCCCATTCAGTTGCCATTCAGTGGGGAATTGCCTTAATCGGGTGGCCGTTCCGTGCTAGGCGGGCCAGCGCGGCGGCTCAGCTTTCGACCAGCCCGTACACACATAAGCGCACCAAAGCGCGTCACATGCCTTACCGAAAAGGAGCAGCAAACGTGTTCGACCTCAAGCTTTCAGCAGTCGCGTTCTCGCGCCGTGCGGTACTCAATCTTGCCGCCAGCGCCGCCGTGGCCGGCTTGCTGGTGTCCATGCTGCCGGGCAGCGCGATCGCCCAGCGCCAGAAGGGCCCCGCCGAGGTGCCCGTCGAGGAATTGATGAAGCCTGGCGTGCTGGCGGATGTTTCCCTAGGACCGGCCGATGCGAAGGTCACGGTCGTGGAATATGCCTCGCTCACCTGCCCCCATTGCGCGCACTTCACCAATCAGGTGTTCCCCGACTTCCGCAAGAAGTATATCGACACCGGCAAGGTTCACTACATCTTCCGCGGCTTCGCGCTCAACCCGCTCGATCAGGCCGCGCAGATGCTCGTGCAGTGCCTGGGCGGTGAAAAGCGCCTGAGCATGATCGAAGTCTTCTTTGCCAAGCAGGCCGACTGGGCAGCCACCAGCGGCAACCCGGTGCCCAAGCTGTTCGACCTCGCCAAGCAGGCAGGCTTCACCCAGGAATCGTTTGACGCCTGTCTCAAGGATCAGAAGCTGCTCGACAATCTCGAGGCCGACCGCAAGCACGCCAGCGAAACTTTCGGCATCAGCTCGACACCGACCTTCTTCATCAACGGCAAGCGACTTCAGGAAACGCCGACAATCGAGGCCTTCGACAAGGTCATCGAGCCGCTTTTGAAGTAACCGTGGTGTCGTCGTTCAACCGGCAGGCTTGATGTCGAAAAAGATCCTCCGCGCCGCACTCCTGGCAATTGCACTTCCGCTTGCGGGATGCGGGGCGGACGGCTTGCCGCCTGTTACAAGCGTGAGCAAGGATGGCCCGGCCGCTGGCGGAGCCTTCCCCGCCGAGGGTACCAAGACCGAAGGCATGCCCGCCCCATTTGGCGAGCCTCAAACGGCAGCGGCCGCGCGCGACGTCATCGCTGCGCCGAGCGTTTCCGACGTGATGGCCCCGAGCCCCTTGCCGGAAATGTCCTGGGGCAGCGAGACAGCGCCCGTCACCATCGTTCAGTACGCATCGTTGACCTGCCCGTACTGCCGGCGCTTCCACAAGGATGTTTTTCCACAGCTTAAGAGCACCTATATCGACACAGGTAAGGTGCGCTACATCCTGCGGGAATTCCCGATCGGCAAGACCTCGGGCGCGGCCACGATCGCGTTACGCTGTGCTCCACCTGAGAAATATCTGGATCTTTACGGCCGCTTTCTCGATCAGCAGCCTGCCTGGGTATCCCAAGAGGTGCGACTGGACGCGATTTACGCTGTCGCACAACAGGTGGGGATGACCAGAGCCGAGTTTGACGCTTGCCGTGAGAATCACGTCATGATCGAGAATCTCAAGTGGGTCAAAGAGCGTGGGCGCAAGCTCGGCATCATCGGCACGCCGAACTTCTTTGTCGGCAACAAGCTCTACAAGAGCGTGCTGACGATGGACGATATCCGCGCGTTGGTGGAGCAGCCGCAGCAGAATGGTGATGCGGCGGCAATGGCAGCGCCACCGGCTCGCGCTGACTGAGCGCATCGCCTGGTCGCGCGCTGTCTCTTAACCCCTCAAACGGTGTCGTGCGCGGGTTCTGAGGACCGGAAATGAAAATTACGCGACTGCGGTTGCTGGGCTTCAAGTCGTTCGTCGAACCCACCGAGCTTTTGATCGAGCCTGGTCTTACCGGCGTCGTGGGCCCCAACGGGTGCGGAAAATCGAACCTCCTTGAAGCGCTCCGCTGGGTGATGGGCGAGACGTCTCACAAATCCATGCGTGCGGCCGCCATGGACGACGTGATCTTCTCCGGCACGACCAGCCGCCCCGCGCGTAACAGCGCCGAAGTCACCATGTTTCTCGACAATTCGGCACGTCAGGCTCCCGCCGAGTTCAACGCTGACGACGTGCTGGAAATCACCCGCCGCATCGAGCGCGAGGCGGGCTCTGCCTACCGCATCAATGGCAAGGAGGTGCGCGCGCGCGACGTCAAAGTGCTGTTTGAGGACGCCTCGACCGGCGCGCGATCGCCCGCTCTCGTTCGCCAGGGCCAGATCGGCGAGATCGTCAATTCCAAGCCCGAGCAGCGCCGCCGCATTCTGGAAGACGCCGCGGGCATTGCGGGTCTCCATACCCGCCGCCACGAAGCGGAACTGCGCTTGAAATCCGCCGAGGCCAACCTTGCGCGCCTCAATGACATCCTCGGCCAGATGAACTCTCAGGCGGAGAGCCTGAAACGGCAGGCGCGGCAGGCGCGCCGCTACAAGGAGATTTCTACCGAGATCCGCAAGGCAGAGGCACTTCTGCTGCACTTGGCCTGGAGCACGGCGCAAGAGTCGGTGATGAACGAAGAAAGTGCGCTTGCGCAAGCCATGACGCAACTTGGCGCCGCCGCGGAATCCGATGCGAAGGCCTTCAATCATGAAGTCGCGCTGGCGGAAACCGTGCCCCCCTTGCGCGAACAGGAGGCCGTTAAAGCCGCCGCGCTCGCGCGTCTCAAAATCGAACGTGAGAACGTCGATCGGGAAGCCCAGCGTGCGATGAGCCGCGCCAAGGAACTGGAAGCGCGCGCACGTCAGCTTGAAACCGATATCACCCGCGAGAACGGCTTCATCCGCGAAGCTCTGGAGACGCTCGTTCGCCTGGAGGCCGACCTTGAGGCCCAGCGCGAAGCCGAGATGACCGAGAACGCGCAGGAGGAAACCGCGCGCGAGAAGGCCGAGGAAGCCGACGAGCGCCGGGGCGAAGCCGAAGCGCGCTTTGCAGAGATCACGCACAAGGCCGCGGAAGCGCGAGCCCGGTTGAAGAGCCTTGAGACCGCACTTGCGGAGCGCAAGGACATCGTCGGCAAGATTTCCCGCCAGATCGAAGGGCTCGATGCTCAGATCAGGCAGATCGAGCAGAACGCGCCCGACGCAGAGAAGCTCGCAATCATCTCTGAAACCGGACAACGTCTGGCCGCCGAGATCAGCCAGATCGAGGCGCAGGCGCTCGCCGCCGAGGAGGCGAGCAAAGTCGCACAGTCCGAAGCCCGCGCGCGGCGCGATGATGCGGCGCGTGTCCGCCTTGCCGCCAACGCCTTCTCCACCGAGCGCGAAACGATTGCCAAACTGCTGTCGCCCGCCAACCAAGGCGAATTCCCTCCAGTCATCGATCAAGTCCGCGTCGCACCCGGTTACGAGACCGCGCTTGGTGCAGCTCTTGGCGACGACCTGGACGCGCCAGTCGCGCCGGAGGCGAGCATCCACTGGCGCACCCTCGATATTGGCCTGGAGGACCATGCGCTGCCTGCGGACGCCGAACCGCTGGTCATGCACGTGGAGGCTCCGCCGGAGTTGACGCGCCGGCTGCGCCAGATCGGCGTCATCGCGCGTGAGCAGGGCGGACGGCTGCAACCGCACTTGAAGCCCGGCCAGCGGCTCGTCTCGCGTGAGGGTGATCTGTGGCGTTGGGACGGCTTTGTTGCCGCCGCCCATGGCGTCACGCCCGCAGCCCAGCGGCTGGCCCACAAGAACCGCTTGCTGGAGCTGGATCGCAGGGCCGCCGAGGTTTTGGCGCAAGCCAAGGATAGGATCGATGCCGAGCGGGCTGCCGCCGAGGCCGCCCAGCGTGCGGAAGCCGAGGAGCGCCGCCTGCGCCAGCTCTGGCGCGAAAAACAGGGTGAGCTCGCCAAGATCCGCGAGCAACTGACCGTACTGGAGAAAGGCGCGCGCGAAGCCGACACGCGCCTTGCCGCCGTCAATGCCCAGCGCGCGCGCGCCGATGAGGAACTGACACATGCACAGTCCCGCCATGTCGAGATCGAGGCGCAGATCGTAACGTTGAGCGAAGGCGAGGATCTGGAGCCGCAGTTGCGCGAAGCCCAAGGCGGGGCCGAGACGGCGCGCAAGGCCGTCTCGGAAGCCCGCGTGCTGCTGGCAAGCCTGGAGCGCGACCGTCAGATCCGCGCCGAGCGCATTCGCCATGTCACGGCCGACGTCACACGTTGGAAGGGCCGGCAGGAGAACGCCAAGACCCAAATCGAAACTCTCACCGCGCGGCTGGAAGAAACGCGCGGAGAACTCGAAACCTACGCCGATCTGCCCGAGAGGATCGCCAAGCACCGCGAGACGCTGCTGTCGGAACTTTCGCGTGCCGAAAGCGAGCGCCAGGAGGCTGCCGACAAGCTCGTGGAGGCGGAAGCTGCCATGAAAGCAGCAACGCAGGCGCTGCGCACAGCGCAGACTTCAGTCGCCACCGCACGCGAAGCAAAAGCGCGCATCGAAGCCAGGCTTGAAAACGCGCGCCAGCGCCGCCAGGACGAGGCGCGCCGCATCCGCGAAACCTTCGAGGTCGCGCCGGAGGGGTGCTTGGCGCTCGCAGCGCTCGAAGCCGGCGTGGGGCTGCCCGCCCTTGCCGATGTCGACCGTCAGCTCACGAGGCTGAAGACGGACCGCGAACGGCTCGGCGGCGTCAACCTGCAGGCCGACGAAGACCTCAACGAGCTGTCGGCGCAACTGGACAGCATGCAAAACGAGCGCAACGACGTCGAGCAGTCCATCGCCAAATTGCGCGGCGCCATCGGGCAACTCAATAAGGAGGGCAAGGCGCGGCTGGACGAGGCCTTCAAGACCGTCAACGCTCATTTTGAACGCCTGTTCACGCATCTCTTCGGCGGCGGCGAGGCACGCCTGGAAATGATCGAGAGCCCCGAAGATCCTCTTGAGGGCGGGCTTGAGATCATCGCCAAACCGCCGGGCAAGAAGCCCGCAACGCTATCGCTGCTGTCGGGCGGCGAGCAGACCTTGACGGCGCTGTCGCTGATCTTCGCGGTGTTTCTGACCAATCCCTCGCCCATCTGTGTGCTGGATGAGGTCGACGCGCCGCTCGACGATGCCAACGTGGATCGCTTCTGCCGCCTGATGGAGCATATGGCGACCGATACCGACACGCGCTTCCTGGTGATCACCCACCATCCCATGACCATGGCCCGCATGAACCGCCTTTTCGGAGTCACCATGGCCGAGAAGGGCGTCTCGCAGCTCGTGTCGGTCGATCTCCAGACCGCGCAAAGCTTCCGCGAAGCCGTCTAGGCCTATAAGGATCTGGAAGGACTTCCCGATCCCCTGCGCGCGATCGTTGGACGGCGCTATGAAGACCTGAAATTCGGGAACGAACTACCAATCCTCGGCGTTATCCCTCCTGATCCTATGCATAGAAATCAGGAAGGGCACCGCCATGAACGCAAATCGCTCACCTGAGCCGAAAACCGTTCTTACGCCCACCGAAGCCCGACAGGGTTCGCGGCGGGTCATGAATCTCCGGGTTCTGGTCGTTTCCCTCGTCCTGCTGGGCGTCCTGGGTCTGGCTCTGACGGCGGCTTTTGCCCCTGAAGAGGAAGCGCAGGTCGAAAAGACCGCAACAGAGACCGTGGCGCCGCCGCCATCGGCTCCTCAGACGGCCACGGAGGCTGCTCCTGCCGCGCCAGCCGCACCGCCGGCTGAGGCGCCTGCGCCGCCTCCGGCTGGAGCGACGCCGGCCCCATCGGGCGCCACAAATCCGTAGTGCCCTGCGCAGAGAAGCCGCGGCAACGATTTTCGGGTTGAATCTCAGTCGGGCGGGGTTGCCCCGGCAGGCCTAAAAACCGCCATCCCCTGATGGCCCAGCCTGCCCGGCCCCTGCGCGGTTTCGCCGTACCAAACGGGCTCTCCGTCCGGGGGGCGTTTCCTTGACACCCCTCCCCCCCGTAACTATGGTGCCGCCCGTCGATATATCCGACGAGTGTGAATTCCCGCATCTATTCGGACGGACCAAGCCATGTCTGGTGAAGGCAAGGGCCAAGAGCCTGGACGTGGTGAAATCAGTCCCGAGGATCGCGAAGCCATCCGGCGACGCTCCCTAGACATTGGCCGAAAGCTGGACGCCGTCAAAGCGCGCGCCCGCAAGGACGATGATGACGAGGAGAATCGCCGGCGGGGCGCCGCATTCGGACAGGCTTTTCGCTACGCAGCCGAGCTTGTGGTAGGCGTGGCCGTCGGAGGATTTATCGGCTGGCTCTTGGACCAGCAGTTGGGTTCGGCGCCATGGATGCTGGTTTTGTTTGTTATCCTCGGCTTCGCAGCGGGTCTCTTGAATGTGATCCGCGCGGCTCAAAGGGCCCAGGCGGAAAACGCCCCCTTGCAGAAGGCGGCGCCCTCCGTGGCGGATGACGACGACGAGAAGGACAACTAGGGGGTCACCTTGGCTGCTGAAGGCGCGCACGAAGATCACGGTCCGATCGCTCAGTTCAAGATCAACAAGATCTATGATCTGAACCTCTTCGGCTACGACGTCTCCTTCACGAACTCCTCGCTGTTCATGGTGCTCGCGCTGGCCGTCATCTTGGCCTTTCTTCTGTTCGCCTCGCGCGACCGTTCGATGGTACCCAGCCGCCTTCAGTCGATGGCGGAACTCGTCTACGAATTTATCGCCAAGATGGTGAAGGACAACCTCGGCCCCGAGGGCATGAAGTATTTCCCCTGGGTGTTCTCGATCTTCATCTTCATTCTCGTTCTCAACCTGCTCGGCATGATCCCCGGCGGGTTCACCGTGACGAGCCATATCATCGTCACCTTCGCTTTTGCTGCCATGGTCTGGCTGGTCGCCACGGGAATCGGTTTTGCCAAGCACGGTCTTGGCTATTTGAAGCTGTTCGTCCCAGAAGGCGTGCCGTTGCTTCTACTTCCGCTCATCGTCGTGATCGAGCTGATTTCCTATTTCATCCGCCCCATCAGCCATTCGGTGCGTCTCTTCGCCAACATGATGGCGGGTCACACCATGCTGAAGGTATTTGCCGGTTTTGCCGTGATGCTGCCCTGGTGGGGCAAAATCGCGCCTGCCGGCTTCATGGTGGCTTTCACCGGCTTGGAGTTGGTCGTCGCCATCCTGCAGGCCTTCATCTTCACGGTTCTCACCTGCATCTACCTCAACGACGCGGTGAACATGCATCACTGACGGTGGCAGGTGAGACGCCTTCGTGCCCCATCACACTCCAATCCAACCTATTGCAATCCAAGGGAGAGACTACAATGGACGCTCAAGCAGCTAAGTTCATCGGCGCGGGCCTTGCCTGCTTCGCTCTGATCGGCGCCGGCATCGGCATCGGCAACATCTTCGGCAACTACCTTTCGGGTGCGCTGCGCAATCCTTCGGCCGCTCCGGGCCAGTTCACGAACCTGCTCATCGGCTTTGCGCTTGCCGAAGCCACCGGCCTGTTCGGCCTGCTCGTCGCTCTGCTGATCCTCTTCGGTTGATCCCCAAGAGACGGCGTAACGACAGCAACTGGAGGGGACTATGCTTGCCGGCATGACAGTGCTCGCAGCGGCCGCAGCCGAGGCAGCTACCGAAGCCGCCACCGAAGCGGCGGCTCATTCGGGTGGCGGCGGCCTGCCGCAGCTCGACGCACACACGTTCGCACCACAGCTCTTCTGGCTGGTGCTCACGTTCGGCGCGTTGTACTTCATCCTCTCCAAGATTGCGCTTCCGCGTATCGGAGAGGTTCTGGAGGAGCGCGCGGATCGTATCACGCGTGATCTGGAAGCCGCGCAGCGCCTGAAGGATGATACCGACAAGGCGCTCGCAGACTACGAAAAGGCGCTGGCCGACGCCCGTGCCAAGGCCTCGACGATCGCAAAGGATACCCGCGAGCAGATCGCGTCGGTGACCGAGGGCAAGAAGGCGAGCGTTGAAAAGACGCTTGCCGCAAAGCTCCAGGACGCCGAGCAGCGCATCGCGGCGACCAAAACGAAGGCACTCTCTGCCGTCAACGACATCGCCGCCGATACCGCCGGCGCGGTTGTCTCCAAATTGATCGGCCAGACCGTCAGCGCAGACGAGATCAAGAAAGCGCTGAGCGCTTCGGCAGGCAAGTGAGGCACCTATGCTAGATCCGCATAATCCGTACTTCTGGGTGCTCGTCTCCTTCATCGGTTTCGTGGCGCTGCTGGTTTACTATAAGGTTCCCGGCATCATCGGTGCTGCGCTGGACGCACGCGCCGTAGCCATCAAGGCAGAACTCGACGAGGCTAAGCGCCTTCGTGAGGAAGCCCAATCCCTGCTCAACGATTACAAGAACAAGGCGCGCGAGGCCGAAGCTGAGGCCAAGAGCATCATCGAGCAGGCCAAGCGCGAAGCAGAGGCGCTGGCGGCCGAGGGCCACAAGTCGCTGACCGAAAGCCTGGAACGCCGCTCCAAGATGGCAGAGGAAAAGATTGCCCGGGCCGAAGCGCAGGCGCTGAGCGAAGTCCGTTCGGCGGCCGTCGATGCAGCGCTTTTGGCGGCAGAAAAGATCATCGCCGGCAAGGTTTCGGGTGCCGCCGGCAGTGGCCTCATCGACGAAGCGATCAAGGATCTCAAGGGCAAGCTCAACTGAGCGACGCAATTTCAAGGAACGAACATCAAGCCGGGCACAAGCGCCCGGCTTTTTTTCTGCGATCCCGTTGTCGGCGCGCCCTGTGATTGAACTGCCGTAAGCCGGGTCCCGCCTTAGCCGCCTCCGCCGGGCATTTTCATATCTTTCGCAGCCGTCTGGTTGAGCGCCGTACTGCCTGGGGTCAAGCCATTTTGCTTGAGAATATAGGCCGTGATCGCCAGCATCTGATCTTCGGGCAGTGAGCCGGGAGCGTTCGCAGGCATATTGGCGTGCTCGAACTGATAAAAATCCTCCACCGGCCTACCACCCCATCTTTTCGCGAAATCGGGCCCCTTGAGCGCAGGCCCAAGCGCGCCGGTCAGATCGGGCCGATGACACTCCGCGCAGTGATCGTTGAAGAGTTGATGGCCTTGATCGGCTTGCGCACTGGTGAAGGAGCCGGCAGCAAGCGCCGGCGCGGCACACGCCACCGCCAGGGCCATTACAATGAATTTGATCGAAGGATGCGGACTTGGTGTGAACTTCGCGGTCGATTTGATGTCAAACATTGGAGGCGCGCCTCGCCGTTGAGCGTATGAACTATCGGACCAACGTTCCCCGCCCCCCTCGGTTCCTCCTTGTCCAAATTGTAAAGAGTGCTGTTGGCGCAAGCGCTGTCGATGCCGCTTCCAAGCGCCGCGCCTGCTTTGCCACAGTCTGAACTCGGTTCGGTGACACAAGACGTGGATGCTTGAGAGTTCAAACCCCGTCTCCATCATCCTCGACGCGATCTTCGCGATTTTGAACGTCGCGTTGGCGGTCGTCTTCGGCTACCTCGGCACGATCACGACCTACGCGCTCGGGGCGCTGGTTGCTGTTGGGATCATCTTCGCCGTAATCGCTGGCGCCCGCGCATTCCGCCCCAGGTCGCGGGATGCTGCGCAAGGCAGGCACGACGCAACCTGACCGGAACTGATCTTCTGATAAACTTGGCAAGACACACACGGGGCTATGACGCAAGCCCAGCCGCCTCAGACCGCGGCGCTGGTGCTCAGCCCGCGCCGGCGGCCTTGGTGTCGAAGCCCACGGTAACCTCGAACTCACCCGGGCGCGAGCCCTCTGGGATATCGAAGGTGACCGATTGGACGGCCGAGAAGTAGCCGATCGGCTTGTCGGCGCCGACCACGACATCCACGCTCATATGCTGTCCCGTGACCGGCGCGCGTTTGGAATCGGTGACGGTGACATTGACAGGAAGAGAGATATTGCCCGGCTTGCCGCGCGGACCCAGCAACACACGGCCCGAGAAGCCATATTTGACCGTCACGCGGCCAGGCTCAATCTGGCATTCGCGCGCCGTCTTGGTAATCTCCCCGCGGTGCATGATGGCAAGGCCATCGCCCGTGCGGCCAGGCTCATAGAACGTGATGTTGTTGTCGCGGGAAGCCAGAACCATGCGCGGACATCCCGCAGCGATCTCGCCAACACTTGTGCTGCCTGTCGTAGAGGTATCGCCAGTCTTCGCCGCGGTCAGCAGCGCTTCCTTGTCGACATCGCCTGAGGAAGCGCTCGTGGACGAGGAGCCAAACATGCCGCCACCCAGGCCTGAGGTCAGGCTCGACATGCCGCAGCCGGCCAAAGAAGCACTGAAGGTTACGGCGGCAAGAACGCCACAGAGCCGCCGCGCCGGGCGAGGCACAAGTCGCCGCGCACGACACATCACGGCAGCGCCGCAAGATATGGCAATATCCAACCTTGTCCCCCTGGGTTTTATGCCCAGACCCCTTGTAATGTCCCCACAGCACCGTAGCATCCCGCGACCCCACCGTCCAAGAGCTTTTGTGGCGCTATCACCTGAAATAAAAGGACTTTTACCTAGATGACGACCGTCCCGCCTGGACATTCCCCCGTAATCAAGGCGCCTCTCAAAATCCTTCTGGCAGCCCCGCGTGGGTTCTGCGCCGGCGTCGACCGGGCGATTCAGATCGTCGAACAGGCTTTGCAGAAATTCGGTGCGCCCGTCTATGTCCGCCATGAGATCGTCCACAATCGCTTCGTGGTGGACTCTCTCCGGGTCAAAGGCGCCATTTTTGTGAAGGAGCTCTCGGAGATCCCCGACACGGCCCAGCCCGTGATCTTTTCGGCACACGGGGTGCCGAAGTCCGTACCGGACGCCGCCAGATTGCGAAATATGTTCGTGCTGGATGCAACCTGCCCGCTCGTGTCCAAGGTGCATATGGAAGCCACGCGGCATCATGAAAGCGGGCGGCAGATTGTGCTCGTCGGGCACCGGGGCCACCCCGAGGTGGTGGGCACCATGGGCCAGTTGCCCGCTGGCGCGGTGACACTCATCGAGACCGCGGGCGACGCACGTGCCTTTACGCCACAAGACCCGGGCAAGCTCGCTTACGTCACGCAAACCACCCTTTCGATTGACGACACGGCCGAGATCGTCGCCATCCTCAAGAACCGCTTCCCCGGCATCGCCGGACCTGTCAAGGAAGACATCTGTTATGCGACGACCAACCGGCAGAACGCCGTCAAGGCGATCGCGGGCAAGGTGGATTGCCTGATCGTGGTCGGCAGCCCGCAAAGCTCCAATTCCTTGCGCCTTGTCGAGGTGGCCGAGCGCGCAGGCTGCCGCAATGCGTTCCTGCTGGAGCGGGCGTCGGGGCTCGATTGGGACAAGCTGCCGCCGCTTGCGTCCATCGGGCTGACAGCGGGCGCCTCCGCGCCTGAAGTGATCGTGGACGAGGTGATTGACGCCTTCGCCGAACGGTACGATGTCAGCGTCGATATCGTCACCTCGGCGGTCGAACACGTCGTATTCAATGTGCCAAGGCAGTTGCGGGCGAGCGCGGGTTGAGCCGGCGCGCGCAGGCCTTGAGCGGGGAACCTAATGGCGGTCTACACCGAGATCAGTGACGAGGAGCTGAGCCGTTTCGTTGAGTCCTACGGGTTGGGCCAATTGCTGTCCTACAAGGGCATCGCCGAGGGCGTGGAGAACTCCAATTACCTCGTCCATGCCTCGTCGGGTACCTTTATCCTCACGTTGTACGAGAAGCGCGTCGATCCTGACGATCTGCCGTTTTTCCTAGGACTCATGGAGCATCTCTTTCAGCGCGGCGTGACGTGTCCGCTCCCCGTGCATGACCGCCAGGGCAAGGTTCTCAACAAGGTCGCCGGCCGCCATGCCGCCTTCGTCACTTTTCTTGAGGGCGTCTGGCCTCGCAAGCCTACGGCGGAACATGCCGTGGAAGTCGGCCGCGCCATGGCGCGCATGCATCTTGCCTCGCAGGATTTCGCTCCCAAGCGCCACAACGCCCTGGGCCTTACGGGATGGCGGCCGCTGTTCGACAAGTTCTCCGCCCGCAGCGACGACATCATGCCGGGCTTGCACAAGCTTGTCTCAAATGAACTCGATGTCCTTGAACAAAACTGGCCCCGCGGCCTGCCTGAGGGCGTCATCCACGCCGATCTCTTTCCCGACAATGTATTCTTTATCGCCAAAAAACTGTCCGGGCTCATCGACTTCTATTTTGCCTGCAACGACGCGCTCGCCTATGACCTCGCCATCGCGCTCAACGCCTGGTGTTTCGAAAGCGACTTCTCCTACAACGTGACCAAGGGCCGGGCGCTCATCAAGGGCTACGAGGATGTGCGGCCTTTGACCAATGACGAACGCGCCGCATTCCCGCTGCTGGCCCGGGGCGCGGCCATGCGCTTCCTGCTGACGCGCGGCTATGATTGGCTCAACACACCCAAGACGGCGCTTGTCGCCCGCAAGGATCCCTTCGACTACGTACGCCGGTTGCGATTCCACCAGAGCGCAACCTCGCTCGCCGACTACGGGTGCGAGGTGGCGGGATGACGGAGCGCAAGCCCGCGCCGGTCATGATCTATTCGGATGGCGCCTGCTCGGGAAATCCCGGCCCCGGCGGCTGGGGAGCGATCCTCATTTATGGCGGGCATCGCAAGGAACTGAAGGGCGGTGAGGCCGAGACCACGAACAACCGCATGGAGTTGATGGCCGCAATTTCCGCGCTCGCCGCCCTCAAACGGCACAGCCACGTGGAGCTCTACACCGACAGCGCCTACGTCAAGAACGGGATCTCACAGTGGATCCACGGCTGGAAGCGCAATGGCTGGAAGACGGCAGACAGAAAGCCCGTCAAGAACGTCGAACTCTGGCAGCAACTCGATGAGCTCAGAGCCAAGCATGACATTTCCTGGCACTGGGTGAAGGGCCACGCGGGCCATCCCGAGAACGAGCGTGCCGACGAATTGGCGCGCGAGGGCATGGCGCCGTTCAAGAAATAGAACTGCTGATCAGCCGCCCCTCTCCGCTTTGACCGTGACCGTGTTATCGGACCGCTGCGCCGCGTCGCCCAGGATTTCCACCGGCTCATCGAGGGCATCGCGGATATAGAGCCGTCGCACGGCGATATCGATCACGATGGACAATGGAAATCCGAGCAGGACGCCCAGCGGTCCAAACAGCATTCCCATGGCGACAATCGCAAACAGCCCCGTCGCGGGCGGAATGGCGACAGCCCGGCCGACAACCAGCGGGGTGATGAGATTGCTCTCGACCTGTTGGACGATGATCATCACGACGACGGCGCCAGCCATCGCTTCCCAGCTCTGGCCGGCCGAGATGGCAATCGTCACCACGGCGGCCACGATCGATCCGATGTAAGGAACGGCGTTGGCCAATCCCGCAAGAAGCCCTAAGGCCAGCGGCGACTCCACACCGGCAATCCAAAGTCCAAGCCCCGTCATCAACCCGACGAGCGCCATGGCGACGAGGACGCCGCCGAGCCAGCGATGCAACGCCTCGCCGATGTCATCGATCGTTGCGATGGCGTTGGCGCGGTAGTCCGGAGGGATGAGTTTCAGCACTCCGTCCCGGTAGGTCTTTGGATCGACGGCCAAGTAAGCCCCGCCAACCAACATGATGCCGGCGCCGAACACAGCCTGACCCAGGGATGCACCCCAGGAGAGGAACCGCGGCAGCATGGTCGCGATGCCACCGCTTGCGCCCGAGCCGGCCACCAGCTCTTCGAGCGAATTGACGCCAAGTTTCTTGCCGGCCTCGGCCAGCAGGCTGCCGAGGCGCGCATCCAGCGCCTGCCACTGACTCATCATTTCGCTTCCGAAGAAGACAACCGCAGCGATCAGGCCCGCGATGATGAGCGCCGTCGTCAGAACGATAGCCCACGTATCGGGCACGCCGGCGCGTCCCAGCGGCTGCGCAAGGGCGCGCAACGCCATGGCGATCAGCACCGCACCAAAAGCAATGAGCAAAAGCGGGGACAGCAGCCACGCTGCCACAAGCAGCGCCACGACCAGAGCCGCCAGCAATAATCTGCGGATGAAGACGCCATCGGACAAATTGCTGGTCATGGCGCCCCCAACGCTTGGAACCGGCATGGGTTCCCAGGGTTAAGAAGGATGTCTGCGCCACCTTCCTGTCGAGGTCAGCAGCGCAGACGCCTCGACTTAGAGCGACCGGTCCACCATTGAGCACAGCGTTGCCGCGCTCGCCTTGTCGTGGACGGGCGGACTGTCATCAACGTTGAGCACCTTCACAACGCCATCGTCCACCAGCATGGCGTAGCGCTTCGAACGCACGCCTAATCCGATACCGGCGCCCGTGAGGTCGATGTCGAGGCCAATGGCCTTGGCAAACGCCGCACTGTCATCGGTCAGCATCAGGATCTTCCCGTTGCTTCCTGTCGCCTTGGCCCATTCGTCCATGACGAACACGTCGTTGACGGCGGTGCAGGCGATGGTGTCGACGCCCTTGCCCTTGAGCTCATCGAAACGGTCGAGGAACCCGGGCAAGTGAGCCTTGTGGCAGGTTGGCGTAAAAGCGCCCGGAACAGCAAACAGTGCAACCTTCTTGCCTTTGAAAATGTCGTTCGTCGATTTCGCGACAGGCCCATCGGACCCCATCGTCATGAACTTTGCATCTGGAAGCCTGTCTCCGACGTTGATGGTCATAGGGTTCGTTCCTCCTCACTGCGTGCTCTTTGAGCGTTATCTGCGTCTTGCGTGGTTTCACTTTTGAGCGATGTCTTTCGGTAGTCCAATCAGGCTTTCAGACTGCCCTTTGGCCCCAGATATGGTGACCCAGATACTTTTTCCCGCCAACTCCTTCAGGTTCGCGCCGTCGCTCAAGTCCCCTTCGAAAACCGAGACCGGCTCGGCAGATTTCACCTTGCTGAGCATCGGCAGATAAAGCCCTTCATCGGAAAAGAGAAAGACATCGCCGTCTTCGCCAGCGCCAGTGACCTCAAGCACCAGAATACTGCTGCCGCCACGATTTTCGATACGCCAAGAGGATAGAACGGGAGTGGCCGCATCACGAGGCTTTGCGCCCGCCGCGAGAAGATTTGGCACGTCCCCACGAGCGGCCGCAAGCTCGGCTGAGCTTTCCGATTGACCGGATAGACCAAGTTCCAATTCGGCCTCCGCGGGAATGCAGATGTTCTTGCACACGCCGTACGTCACCCTGAGTCGCAGCGTCACCGGCTTGGCCGGATCGGTGGGTGTGATCTCGACGGGGAAAATCACACGGTCCTTGTAGCCGATATTCGCTCCGGCCTTGTCGATCAGCCTGTGCGGCGCGGGATAGAGCACGCGTGCGCTGGCTAGGTTGTCCGAACCTGACCAATCGAACTCCGGGGGAACGCCACCGGCATCGCCAGGGCTGCGCCAGTAAGTCTTGAAGCCGGGAGTCATTTCGATTTCGACACCCGCCATGAAGGCCGCCTTGCTGCCTTCGGGCGGCGCGGCAATGCCGATAAGGCGGACCTTGTTATTGAAACCTTCGACCCAAGCGGATTGGTCGGCCCGTGCGCTGGCACATGTCACAAAGACCGCACAAATCGCGCCGAAGGCTGCAATCGCTAACGCAGGGCCTCTTAACGTCTTCATCAAACTCATCCCGCATCCAGTACACAATTCCAACGCCCGGGTTTTTGCGGTTCCACGGACCTAAATCGCGACCATTCGTCCAAGTCATCGAGAGGCTTTCTTCTTCGCTGTTACGGGTTTAGTCTAGTCACATGAAAGTGCCAAAGCGAAAGCCAAAGCCAACTGTGCCGAAGTCAACCATGCAAGTGCCAAAGCCCAAGCGCCGGCCGCCCCGTGGAGAAGTCACCGGCTATCTGGAAGGACAGCTGCTGGTTGCCATGCCACGCATGACTGACAAGCGGTTTGCGCGGTCGGTGATCTATATGTGCGCCCACTCCGAGGAAGGCGCCATGGGTCTGATCATAAACCAACGCGCCGATCACATTACAGCGCCTGATTTGCTGGCGCGCCTCGGCATCGAAACGCGCAGCCAGGATGACGAGATTACGGGCGACGTGCTTTCGCTTTCGATCCAGGTTGGCGGCCCGGTGGAGACGGGCCGCGGCTTCGTCCTCCACAGCGGCGACTATTTCGCAGAAGATTCCACGCTCGCCATCGAAAGCGGGATCTGTCTTACCGCGACCATTGACATCCTTAAGGCGATCGCAGCGGGACAGGGCCCCGACAAGGCCCTGCTTGCGCTTGGCTATGCAGGCTGGTCGCCAGGGCAGCTTGAAAGCGAGATCCAGGCCAATGGATGGCTATCCTGCCCTGCCGATCCCGATCTGGTTTTTGGCACCGATCTGGAGAGGAAATACGCGCGCGCCATGGCCAAGATCGGCATCAACCTGTCGCATCTGGTTAACGACGCCGGACACGCCTAACGTGATGATTGCGCGAACCCCGGCTGATCCTGTGGGCAAGCAAGAGCGTCTGAGCGGCACGCCGACTCAGCCCGTTCCGTCTTTTTTCTCTTTCGCTTGAGTTGCCGGCTTCACACCGGCAAGGCGCGCGAGCGATGCGGCGACACCGGGGGGCAGATTAGAAAAATCGGGCTGCAACGTTTGCGGCTGAGGCTGTCCCGGCAGAGGTGGCGGCGGTGACCGCTCGGGCCGTCCCGTGGGCGGCACGTCACCATCGGGCAGACCGCTGATTCCGGTTGCCGTGCGCGCCAAAGCTTCCCCCACCGGACGCACGATGCCAGCACCGGCACTCGCCCCCGGCGATGTTACCGGGCGTGGATCGGGTGCCGCAACGGCGGGTGGGCTTGCGTTTGTGTAGGGCGCGGTCCGTACGACCGGCGGTGGCGGGGCAGCCGTGGGCGGCAGTTGCGGTGCAACGGGTTGCAGCGGCTGTTGTGTGGTGGGCACCATGCGCTGATCGGGCACCTTTGTGGGCGGCGCCGTTAGAACGGGTGGTCCGGTCACCGGCGCGCTGCGCGCAACGGGCCTCAACGAGACGGGCGGCGAGCGGTGCATGGGTGGCGGGCCTGCCGGCTGCGGATTGGCTGCTGCCGGAGGCAACCCCAGCGGAGGCAGTGTTGCATCGTTCTTGGCGACGATCGCGAGCGGCGCGGGTTGCTTGGCGCTGTCGCCTGCTCCGGTATGACCGTTGGTTGCCCCCTGTTTGTGACGCGGGCGAAGGATCGAGTTGACGAGAACCTGGGGGCGCGCGACTTCAGTCGTTTTCGGCGTCGCGGGAGGCGGAATAGTCGCCGCCGGCGCAGCGTTGGCGCCCTCATCGGCGTTTTGCTCGGCGCCTGCGTCCTTCTTTGCAGAGGTCTTGGCCTTGAAGAAGCCGCGTGGCTGCATCTTGCGTTCCGACTTGCGGATCATCTTCAGCAGTTGAAGCACGTCCCGCTCCGGCATTGGCTCGCCGAAATGATAGCCCTGGGCATACTCGCAGCCGATCGAGCGCAGGAATGCGGCCTCGTCGCGCTGCTCGACACCTTCGGCAACGACCCGCTTGCCAAGCTCATGCGCCAACGCCACGATGGAGCGCATGATCGCGGCCCCCTGTGGCGAGGAACTGCCCCGCACCAAGTCGCGATCGATCTTGATCGTATCGAACGGAAAGCGCTGCAAATAGGCGAGTGAGGAATACCCCGTTCCGAAATCGTCGAGCGCCAGCTCAGCGCCCGCCCCGCGCAAAGACTCCAAAACCTCCGCCGACTGCTCGGGATTCTCCATCACCAAAGTCTCGGTGATCTCAAGCCGCAGACACCCCTTGGGCACGATGTTGCGGCCCAGGACATGGCGGATCTCCTGCACGGCCTCGGGGCGGAAGATCTGCCGGCTCGATACATTGACGGACACGAACAACGGCCGCTCCGAGCGCGGCAGCTCGCTTTGCCAGCGCGCGGCATCGTGAGCGGACTTGAGCAGCACGTTGGTGCCGAGCTTGATGATGAGATCGCTTTCCTCGGCGACGGGCACGAACGAGACGGGATTGAGCAACCCGAGCTTGGGATGCTCCCAGCGCACCAAGGCCTCGAAGCCTGCCAGCTCCTTGGTCGGCAGGTACACGATGGGTTGATAGAGCACCTTCAGCTGGTTGCGGTCGAGCGCCTTGCGCAGATCGCTTTCGATCTGGATTCGCTCGTCGCGGTCGCGGCGCATTGCCGGTTCGAACGCCACCACCCGATCGGCGCCCGCGCGCTTGGCGCGGTACATGGCGATTTCGGCTTCCTTCAGAAGCTCGCCATCGCCGACGCTCGTGTTGTCCCACAACGCCGTGCCGATCGAGCCCGTGAGCACGATCTCCTGATTGGCGAGCGGAATAGGCGCGCGCAGCGAACGGCGCACGCGCTCGGCAAGGGCAGGCAGATTGCGCGCGTCTTCCTCAGACAGGAAGAGCATGGCGAACTGATCGCCTCCGACACGCGCAACAGTGTCGAGGGGGCCCAGATGACGCTGCAGGCGGCGGGCGACCGTGAGCAGCATGCTGTCGCCGCGGACCAGCCCGAATGTCGAGTTGACGCTCTTGAACTTGTCGATATCGACGAACAGCACGGCGGGCCGGATATTGTTTTCGGTCTTCGCGCGCGCGACGGCCGTGCGCAGGCGGTCAAGGAACAGCTCGCGGTTTGGCAGTCCCGTAAGGCTGCAATGGACCGCATCATGCAAAAGCCGCTCGTAGGCGCGCTTTGCATTGGTGATGTCACGCATCAGGCCGACGCACCGCAGCGTGCGCCCATCGGCGTTGGGGACGCTTGCCGCCTCCAGCTCGAACCAGCGCCAGCTATTGTCGGTATGCCGCATCCGGAAGTCGGCGCGAATGCGCACGCCTGCGCGCTCCTGCGCCGAGAGCAGCATGACACGGAAGCGCTCCTGGTCCATGGGATGCATGTGCTGGACGAAATCGTCGGCCTTCGCGGAGAGCTCTCCCGGCATCAACGCCAGCGCCGCCTCGATCTCGGGACCGACCTTGAACTCGTCGCGCCTGATGTTCCACTCCCACACCGCCGAACCCGATCCGGCAATCGCCATGGAACGCGCTTGAAGCTCGGTCGGCGCGCCGGCGTAGACGCTCTCGTGCGAGCGGAACGCGAATTGCGTGACGGTGAAGCCCATCAGGATGACGACGAGCACCAGACCGGCGACAAGACTCGACACGACCATGTCGCCCGCAAGCCGGCCAGACAACGTCATGCCCGTGGCAAAGATCCACACCAGAAACAGCACCCACGTCGGGACAAGCGACAGCGCGCGATCCTGGCCGCGGACGGCGAGAAACAGCGTGAAACATGCCCCCACCGCACCGATGCCGACGAATGACAGCCGCGCGAACGTTGCCGCAAGACGCGGGTCGATCACCGCAACGGCGACCAGCGCAAGCTGGGCGATGACCCAGACCCCGATCAACATGCGCACCAGGCCATGCCACAAGCCAAGGCGGAGGAACGTGGTCAGGAACATCACGAAACTTGCCGCCATCGCGGCTTCGCCGGCGGCGCGATAGACCGCGTTGTCCTCGGGCTTCAGGTTGAACAGCTTGTGGAAGAATCCGAAATCGACGCACAGGTAGGTCAGCACCGACCAGGAGACGAGCGCGGCGGCAGGAAAGATGATCTTATGATTGGCGGCAAAAACCGCTGTCAGGAAGATCGCGAGCAGACCCGTAAGGCCGAGCATGGCGCCGTTGAAAAGCTGGCGGTCGCGGGTTTTCACCTCGTAGTCGATGGGCTTCCACAGATAAAGGCGCGCATAGCGTTCCGAGGACAGCTCGGCAACGTAGGTGATCGTCTGCCCAGGCTCCAGCGTAATGCGGAAAACGTCCGCACGATCGCTTTTGATGCGTTCGGGCACGAAGCCGATCGACGGCGTGACGCTTTCCACGCGCCGCGCGTCAAGATCCGGCCAGATGGTGCCTGAACCGATGATGTTGTAGCGGTCCGCCGTAAGCCAACGCTCGATGGGCTTGTCGGTCTTGTTGGAGAGGGCAAACACCATCCAATTCGGGTTGGCGCCCGGCACGGAGGCGCGCACCGTCATGCGGCCCGTCACACCGTCGTTGCCTGCAGCCGTTTCGACCTGAAGGCTGTCGCCGCGGCCCTCATAGGCCTCGCCGAGCGTGGTGATTTCGATCTTCTCCTGCTCGGGCTCGACGACAATCGGTGTCAGAGCGCGCGCGACAGGCGCCGTGGCAGCAAGCACGAGCATGGCCAAGACGGCAAGCGGCGCGGCTGCCGCAAGCCGGGCCGGAAGGTGCACGATGAGCCGCAAGCCGCGGCGGATCAAGGTCATGACAGATTACCCCGCGTCAGACCTTTCAATGCGATGTCCTCTTCCGTCAAGGCGTAGATGATGTGATCTTCCCATGCGCCGTTGATTTTGAGATAGCGCCGCGCCAATCCTTCGCGCCCGAACCCGCACTTTTCCAGGACACGGCGCGATGGCTGGTTGTCGGGCATGCAGGCCGCCTCGATGCGGTGAAGGCGCAAAGTGCGGAACGCAAACGCCGTCAGCAGGTGCACGGCGTTTTGCATGTGGCCTTGCCCGGCAAACGGAGCACCGATCCAGTAGCCAAGCGTCCCGCATTGAGCAGCCCCCCGGCGCACGTTCGACAGTGTGATGCCCCCCATGAGCGTGTCGCCGTGACTCGCAGCGATGAAATAGTAGTAGCCGTGGTCGTCGCGGGCATCCTGACCGTAGACTTTCAGCCGGCGGCGGTAGGCAATGCGGGTCAGCTCGTCGCGCGTCCAAGTCGGCTCCCACGGCGATAGGTGAGCACGGCTCAACGCCCGAATTTCGGCCCAGGCCGCATAGTCGCTTAAACCGGGCGGGCGCAGCGTTACCTTGGGCCCGCAAATCGGCTCCAGGTAATCCTCAGGCAGCGGAGACCTCAGGAATGCCATGCCCCGCGCCCCTCAAACCCGCATTATGGTTTTGGCGATCGCGGCGGCGGCATTTTCCGCTTGCTCTTTGGCTTTACGGCCCGAGCCGACAAGCGCCAGGGTCGGGCGTTGCTCTAGAAGCGTGCGGGCCAGGTGTTGAACCCGCTCTGGCGTGACGTGCTCCACCCGGCGCGTCAATTCGGCGGGCGAAATGATACGGTCGTGAGCCAGAATGTGGCGTGCCATCTGCTCGGCGCGTACGGAAGAGCTTTCCAGCGCCATGAGCAATCCGGCCTTGAGTTGAGCCTTGGCGCGGTGAAGCTCGCCGGCGCCGGGACCTTCGGCGGCCAGAGCGGCGAGTTCCCCTGCGACGACTCCAGCGAGTTCGTCCACCATGCGCGCGCCCGTTGCTGCGTGTACCGCCAGCATCCCAGTATCTCTCAGCCCCCAAAGGCTCGAATAGATGGCATAACAGAGCCCGCGCTTTTCCCTGACCTCTTGGAACAGCCGGGAGGACATCCCACCGCCCAGAACGCCAGAGAAGACCTGCGCGGTCATGTAGTCGTCATCGAGGATGGACGGCGAGGGAAAACCGATGAGCAGATGCGCCTGCTCGAACGATTTCGCCGATGCCGAAATACCGCCCACGTAATGGGCGCGAGACTCACCCCCGTCTTTGCGCGGAGTGAGCCCCCCGAATAGGGCCTCAACGTGGCGGACCCATGCGTCGTGGTCGATAGCTCCTGCTGCGGAAAAAACCATAGCCTGTGGCGCATACTTGCGAGCAAGAAAGCCTTTAAGATCAGCGGCGGTGATGGACCGCACGCTCTTGGGCGTCCCAAGGATGGGCCGGCCCACGGCCTGCCCGGGAAACGCCGTTTCCTGCAGCAGTTCGTAGGCGATATCCTCAGGATCGTCCTTAGCGCCGGCGAGTTCCTGGAGGATGACCTCGCGTTCCTTCTCCAACTCGTCCTCTGAAAACGACGAATTGAGCAGGATGTCCGCCAGCAGCGACAGCGCGACATTATCGTCGCCCTTCAGCACGCGTGCGTAATAGGCTGTGGAATCAAGACCCGTGGACGCGTTCAGATCACCTCCGACCTCCTCGATCTCCTCTGCAATCCGGCGGGCCGAGCGCGAGGCCGTGCCCTTGAACGCCATATGCTCGAGCAGGTGCGACAGGCCGTGTTCATGTTCGTCCTCGTGGCGCGCGCCGACCCCCACCCACAAGCCGAGCGACACCGTCTCCACGTGCGGCATTCGGCAAGAGGCGACGCGGATTCCATTGGCGAGCGTTGTTATCTCGGGTTTCATGACCTTCAAGCCTTCGCCAGTGCGCGCGCGGCGCCTTCTATGTAATGTTCGATGGCGCCGAGCTCGGCGGGCAGCACCTCGAAGCGCTCTGGATCCGTCATCAGCGACGACAGCCGCTCGGGCAGCGCCGGCCGATGGCCTGTTATTGTTTCGATAGCGTCGGGGAACTTCGCCGGATGCGCCGTCGCCAGGATGATCTGCGCCGGCCCGCCCTTGCGCCCAAGCGTCTTATCGGCGGCCACCAGACCGCACGCCGTGTGGGGATCGACGAGATAGCCCGCTTCGCTTTGCGTGTGGCGGATGGCGTCCGCCACCTCCTCCTCGCTGGCTGAGGCCGCCTTGAAATGCTTCTGGAGCGTCGGCTTGAGAGACCCCAGGTCAAAGCTTCCGCTCTGCTTCAGCGCGCCCATGTGGCCCCGGACAACCGCTGCATCGCGCCCGGAGGCTTCGAACAGATAACGCTCGAAATTCGAGGAAATCTGGATGTCCATGGAGGGTGAGGACGTCGCCGTCACATCGCGCATCTCATAACGGCCGGTCGCCACCGTGCGCGGAAGGATATCGTTGGCGTTCGACGCAATGACGAGATTTGCAATCGGCAAACCCATCTGAGCGGCGACGTAGCCCGCAAAGATGTCGCCGAAGTTGCCCGTCGGCACGACGAACGAGACTTCGCGCAGCGGACCGCCGAGCGCGCTGGCGGCGACGAAGTAATACGTGGCCTGCGCCACGATGCGCGCCCAATTGATTGAATTGACGCCCGACAAATGAACCCGGTCGCGGAAGGCATGGTCATTGAACATGCCCTTCACGATGGACTGGGCATCGTCGAACGTCCCCTCGATGGCAACCGCGTGGACGTTGGGCTCCGTCGGCGTCGTCATCATGCGGCGCTGCACGTCGGAAACCCGCCCCTTGGGAAAGAGAATGAACACGTCGACCCGCTTCGACGAGCGGAAGGCCTCGATCGCAGCGCCACCGGTGTCTCCAGAGGTAGCGCCAGCGATTGTCGCGCGCTGCCCGCGCTTGGCGAGCACATGATCCATCAGCCGCGCCAGCAATTGCATCGCCACGTCCTTGAACGCCAGCGTCGGACCGTGAAACAATTCAAGGATGAAGCGGTTTGGCCCGATCTCAACGAGCGGCGTTACGCAAGGATGGCCGAACGTGGCGTACGCTTCGTCCGCCATGGCCCGCAATTGGGCGCGCGTGATCGCATCGCCGGTGAAGGGATGAATGACTTCGACCGCAACTTCGGCAAAGGGTTTGCCCGCCATCGCCTGGATGGTTTCAGACGACAACTTCGGCCAGGTCTGCGGAACGTAGAGGCCGCCGTCGCGCGCTAGCCCCGCCAGCAGCACGTCCTCGAAACCCAGCGCCGGCGCCTCACCGCGTGTGGAAATATACTTCACGTCTATCCGTCTCTTTTCGTTGTGGTTTTTTGCCGATTGGCGACGTCCGGGCCGTGACTTGGATTTGCTGAACTGGGCGGCTCCGCGGGGTGCATACGTGCTGGGACACTAGAGTGCTTCCGGAAAAGTGGGAACCGGTTTTCCGATAAGAAGCACGACAAAACAAAAGCCTAGAGCCGTTCCGCGATTCCATCAAAACCGGAACGGCTCTAGAGGGTAGGCCCTGACCCGGCAAGCCAACGCGGTGCAAGGATCTGGGATGAAGCCGGAGTGTAAAGTAATGCGGACGGCCTCTCTGATGGGATCTGGCCCCCTACGCCACCGGCGTCTGCTCGGATCGTCCTAAAGTTGTGATCATTACCCCAGTATCTCTTTTTGATTGCCGCGCAATCGCTGGCGGGCGAAAGCGAGGTAGACGAGCACGAGCGTCGCGGCGAGACCCCACCACGTCAGAACGTATTCCAAGTGCCTGTTGGACAGATGGATCTGCGTGGTGCCGCCCTTGGGCCAGCCACCAGGATTTGTGGGCTCGGCCAATGCGTCGAGCGAGAAGGGTGCATAGGCGGCAATCCGCATCGCCTCGCGTTGCTTGGGAGCCGGTGGCTGATCGGGCGCCCAGCGCATCCCTTCCAGATCACGCCAGTACCATTGTTTGCGTTGGGGATCGGAAGCAACATCGAACATGCCAGGCTTCTCCGGCCCGCGCACCAAGCCGATGACCTCGACCGGGCCGGCAATTTGGCCTTCGACGCGGGTTGCCGGGTCCTTCAGCCGGTCTGGCACCCAACCGCGATTGACGAACACGGGCGGGCCGCCGTCCTCGGGCGTCAGCAACGTGAAGACGTTCCAGCCCTGCGACTGCTCGTTCGGTGCATAGAGATAGCGCTCAGTGGAGTAGTCGAACGTTCCCTTGACGCGGACTTTTTGATATTCGGCTTCGCCGTCGCGCGCGAATTGATCGAGGGCCTGCGCGTAGCTTTCCGGCTCCCCTTTCGCGCGCGCTTCGATCTTGGCGATCAGATCCGCTTTCCATTCCATGCGCTGCCATTGCCAAGTACCGAGCGCAATCAGCACCGGCAGCGCCAGAATGGAAATGATGGTAGGCCAAATAAGACCAGCGGCCTTCAGGCGTGAAAGCATAAGGCGCGTTCCTTGATTGCCTTTTGTGCCGCACCTGACCGCGGCGCACACATAAAGAGAAGCGCTATTTTCGCTCCAGGCGGCCTTCCTCGGCCTTGTTCCTGTACTGCAGGGCAATCAGCGTCGCTTTGATGAAGCGAAGCAGCAACACGCCCGCCAGTGGCGTCAGGATGCCCCACAGAAGGACGTGCCCCCACCAGGGTACACCGAACTTGAACTCCGCGATCAATGCGCCGCCGACGCACAAAAAGCCCAGGATGAAGATAGCGAACACCGCCGGGCCGTCGCCCGTGTCGACGAACTTGTAGTCGAGACCGCAGTTGGAGCAGGTCTCGCGCATGTTGAGCACCTGGGTGAACAACGGACCCTTGCCGCAGCGGGGACAGCGGCACTTGAAGCCGGACTCATAAACGCTCGGAATGGTCATAGGTCCTTCTGGTCCCATCGCGCGTGGCCTAGAGCCATCGTGCTTCTTGTCGGAAAACCGGTTCCCACTTTTCCGTAAAGCACTCTAAACCCAGGCCTCATCCTGAAAGGCCCGCAATCTTGCACCCCGGCCTCAAAAAAGTAAGGCGGCCTGTGGCCGCCCTACCCCTTGTTTCATCGGTCGGATCTCAGTGACCCGCGCCCGCAGCAGCCGCCGCGCCTTCCGCGATCGGGCCTGCGCCCCACACGTAGATGCAGGCAAACAGGAACAGCCAGACCACGTCAACGAAGTGCCAATACCAAGCCGCCGCTTCGAAGCCGAAGTGCTGCTGAGGCGTGAATGCCCCACGCAGGGCGCGCACCAGGCATACCAAAAGGAAGATGGTGCCGATGATGACGTGCGCACCGTGAAAGCCGGTCGCCATGAAAAATGTGGCGCCATAGGTGTGCCCTGCGAAGCTGAAACCAGCGTGCCGATATTCCAGATACTGCAGGAACGTGAAGGTCGCACCGAGCAGAACCGTCAGAAGGAGGCCGATAACGAGCCCGCGACGGTCGTTCTTGAGCAAGGCGTGGTGCGCCCACGTCACCGTGCAGCCCGAGGTCAGCAGGATCAGCGTGTTGACCAGCGGCAGACCCCAAGGATCGAAGGTGTGCTTGAAGAAGCCCGGGGTCATGGCAGCAGTCGCATCTACGGGGACGGGCGGCCACACACCACCAAAAACCTGATTGCGCGTCGTCATGCCTACAAGCTGGGAATTGTTGCGCAGCTCATGCACGCCTGACGGGAACAGGGCGCTGTCAAAGTACCCCCAGAACCAGGCTACGAAGAACATCACTTCCGAGGCAATGAACAGGATCATGCCGTAGCGCAGGTGAAGCTGTACGACCGGGGTGTGATCACCCCTGTTGGCTTCGCGGATGACGTCGAGCCACCAGCACCACGCCACGGCGATGAGCGCGAGAATGCCGATGCCGAACAGATAGGGTCCCTTGATTCCAAGGACGCCCTGTCCGTCGACGTGGGTGCGCATCAGTGCGATGAAACCCACCGCGGCAACGAACGCCGCGATGGCCGCCAGAAGCGGCCATGGGCTTGGATCGACCAAGTGATAATCGTGATGCTTCGCATGCGTGTCGGCCATATCGTTCTCCGTCGTCCCCGTTCGTTCTCCCGATCCGCGCCCGCTTTATGAGCCCGGCTTCGCTCGACTTGGTTAGGTTCTTGTTGGTTAGGTTCTCGGTTAGGTTTTTCGGACTTTTATGTTGCCCAGCCACAGACCAAGACGTGTCTCAGACTGGATAATTCCTTGCTCCCCTGCGATCAGCCTCCACCGGGCGGACCCGACGTGCCAGCCGTCTTGGCGACGGGATAGAACACGTAGGACAGCGTTAAATTCGACAGCCCGGCTGTATCGCGGTCTTCCAAGATCTTGGGATCGACGAAGAAGCTGACAGGCATTTCCACGCTCTGGCCAGGTTGCAGTGTCTGCTCGGTAAAGCAGAAGCATTCGATCTTATTGAAATAGAGACCGGCGGCTTCAGGTGCGACGTTGAACGCGGCCGTACCCGTCAGGGGCTGATCCGACTGATTTGTGGCGCGGAAGAAGGCCAGCGCATTTTCCCCGACCTTCACATCGATGGTGGACCGCACGGGTTCGAACTTCCAGGCGAGATGCGGCGACACGTTGGCATCGAAACGCACAGTGATGACCTTGTCGAGGACCTCTTTGGATGGGCCGCTGGCACGCTGTGTGGTGCCGCCGTAGCCGGTAACTTGGCAGAAGATGTTGTAGAGCAGGGGCGAGGCGGCCGTAGTTGCGCCCATGACAGCGAGTGCAGCAAGACAGCCCAGAACAACCTTGCGGTTGCCGCCGGATCGAACATTGGCGCTGCTTTCGTCAGGCGTCGCGTTCACCTTTCCCATCTCCCTAATTCGCATAGTTGGCGATCGCTCCACCGAAGCGAACGATCGTCGCGGCATAGAACATGACCACCATGGCCACCAGCAGAAGCGCGATGGCCACGGATCTGCGGCGCGTGGCCGGTGCTACCAGATCATTGTTCTTTTTGAGATCGTTCGGCATCGTCAACATCAACCCAAGAGGCGCTGCCAGGCGTGCTCGCCCAACAGGATCACAAACAGCAAGAACAGATAGAAGATCGAAAAGCCGAACAGTTGCTTGGCGGCGTAGTCGGCCTCACGCCCTTCGGTAGTGCGCCGGACCTTGTCGGCCAGATAAAGGAAGATGGCGCCGGAAACCACGGCCGCCACCAGATAGAGCGAACCGGCAAAGCCCATGAAGGCCGGCAACGTCGCCAGCGGCACAAGCAACCACGAATAGATCACGATCTGACGCCGGGTTTCGGCAGGACCGGCGACAACCGGAAGCATGGGCACGCCGACGCGCTCGTAATCACGGCAACGGTAAAGCGCCAGAGCCCAGAAATGGGGAGGCGTCCACATGAAGATGATCAGGAACAATACGATGCTTTCCAGGCTCACACCGCCCGTCACCGCCGCCCAGCCGATCATCGGAGGGAAAGCACCAGCCGCGCCGCCGATCACGATGTTTTGCGGCGTCCTGCGCTTCAGCCACATCGTGTAAATGAAAACGTAATAGGCGATGGTTATCGCCAGCAACGCGCCTGCGACCCAGTTCACAAGTACGCCTAGCGTCAGCACCGAGAAGACAGAAAGAATGGCGCCGAACTGCAGCGCTTCATCGGCCGAGACGCGGCCGCGCGGAATGGGGCGCGCCGCGGTGCGCTGCATCCGCGCGTCAATATCGGCGTCGTACCACATGTTCAATGCACCAGACGCACCAGCGCCAATGGCGATGGCAAGCAGCGCGATGACGCCCAGAACCGGGTGAATGGCGCCTGGAGCCGCGACAATTCCGGTCAAAGCCGTAAGGATGACGAGCGACATCACGCGTGGCTTCATCAGCGCGAAGAAGTCCGCAATAGAGGGTTCTTCAGCCTCCGCGCGGACGCCCACTTCCCCATCAAGTCCGATCTCGGCCATGGGCCTTGGTGCTCCTCGTGATCGGCCCGATACTTTGTCGGGCCGGCTTATTTTTTGCGACTGCCTCTTATGCCGAAGCCGCCGTAGCGAATTGCGAGGCGGGCGATGCTATACGCACCGCCCGCCTCTGCCAGGGTCTCAGTGGTGGTCGCCGGCCGCGATGCGCGGCAGCGTCTCGAAGGAGTGGAAAGCGGGCGGAGACGGCAGCGTCCACTCAAGCGTGGTCGCGCCTATGCCCCACGGATTGCTGGCCGCCTTCTCCTTACGGATGAAGTAGGCATGCAGCATGCTCACGACGAACAGGATCGTAGCCGCGAACGTGATGTATGCGCCTATGGACGAGATGTTGTTCCAGTACGCGAAGGCGTCGGGGTAGTCCGCGTAGTGGCGCGGCATACCCGACAGGCCGAGGAAGTGTTGCGGGAAGAACAACAGATTGGCGCCGATGAACGTCAGCCAGAAGTGCACCTTGGCCACCGTCTCATTGTACATGTAGCCCGACATTTTCGGGAACCAGTAGTACCAGCCGGCAAAGATCGCGAACACGGCGCCGAGCGACAGCACGTAATGGAAGTGCGCCACGACGTAGTAGGTGTTGTGCAGCGCACGGTCGACACCCGCGTTGGCGCACATCACGCCGGTGACGCCACCGATGACGAACACGATGATAAAACCCAGAGCCCAGACCATGGGGGCGCGGAACTGGATGGAACCGCCCCACATGGTGGCGATCCACGAGAAGATCTTCACACCCGTGGGCACCGCGATGACCATGGTGGCGAACATGAAGTAGGCCTGCGTGTCGACCGAGAGGCCTGCGGTGTACATATGGTGGGCCCACACGATGAAGCCGACGAGGCCGATCGCGACCATGGCGTACGCCATGCCCAGATAGCCGAACACCGGCTTGCGCGAGAAGGTCGACACGATGTGGCTGATCATGCCGAAACCCGGGAGAATGAGGATGTAAACCTCCGGGTGGCCGAAGAACCAGAACAGATGCGCATAGAGCAGCGGGTCGCCGCCGCCAGCCGGATCGTAGAATGTGGTGCCGAAGTTGCGGTCGGTCAGCAGCATGGTGATGGCGCCGGCCAGAACCGGCAGCGACAGCAGCAGCAGAAACGCCGTGATCAGCACCGACCAGGCAAATAGCGGCATCTTGTGGAGCGTCATGCCGGGCGCACGCATGTTGAAGATGGTCGTAATGAAGTTGATCGCACCCAGGATCGATGACGCACCCGCAAGATGGAGCGAAAGAATTGCGAAATCGACCGCCGGTCCGGGATGGCCAATAGTGCCCGACAGGGGCGCCACGACGATCCAGCCGGTCCCCACGCCATTGGCGTCGGCGGTGCCGGGAACGAACATGGAGATCAAGAGCAGGGCGAGCGCCGCGGGCAGCAGCCAAAACGAAATGTTGTTCATGCGCGGAAACGCCATATCCGGCGCACCGATCATCAGCGGGACGAACCAGTTGCCAAAGCCGCCGATCATGGCGGGCATAACCATGAAGAACACCATGATCAGACCGTGGCCGGTCACGAACACGTTGTAGACGCCTTCGTCGGCGAAATACTGCATGCCCGGATGCTGCAGCTCCAGGCGCATCATCACCGACAGAAAACCGCCAACGATACCGGCTACAATTGCGAACAACAGGTACATCGTGCCGATGTCCTTGTGGTTCGTCGACAGGAACCAGCGCTTGAAGAACGGTGGCGCATGATCGTGGTCATCATGTGCCGCGTATGCCGTGCTACCCATGTGTCCTTACCCTTGGCTTGAAGATCTAGTTTTTGTTGTGCTGTGCGGGGCACGCCAGCCAGTGGCGCCGAGCCCACGCTTCTCCGAGTATCCGTAAAATTTACTGAGCCTGAGCCAGCGCCTGATTGGAGCGCAACGTCTCGGCAGCGGCTTTCAGGATCTCGGCGGCTTTCGCCTTGTCCTTGGCCTTGAGAGCCGCCATCCAATTGTCATAGACCTCAGGCTTCACAACGCGCACGGCAATGGGCATCCCGGAGTGGTTCTTGCCGCACAGCACCGAGCATTGGCCATAGAAGATGCCTTCCTTGTCGGCTTGGAACCAGACGGCGGCGGTGCGGCCAGGGACGGCCTGCTGCTTCACGCCGAAGGAGGGAATCGTCCAGGAGTGGATGACGTCGTTGGACGTGATGAGGAGGTGCACGACCTTGCCGAGCGGAATGGCGATTTCTTGATCGACCGTGAGTTGGCGAGGCTCGTTGCGCTCCTTCCAGACATCGGCAGCAGCGGCATAGACCGCTTCACGGCGCGCAATGCCTTCCAAGTTGCCGAACTTGTCGTTGAACTCCTTCTCGCCGATCTTGGCCTTCAGCACGTCCTCGTCATGCAGCATGTTGGTGGACAGCGTGATGCCCTGATCGAGATACTCGTGATCCCAGAACCAGGCATTGCCGACCGCCTTGATCGTGATGTCGGGCTTGGGGAAGCGGTTCTGCTCGTAGAGCAGCTTGAAGGAGGGGATGGCAATCGCCACCAGAATAAGGATCGGGATGATCGTCCAGGCTACTTCGAGCGCGGTGTTATGGGTCGTGCGCGAGGGGGTGGGATTGGACTTCTCGTTGAAGCGGAACATGACGTAGAGCAAAAGTACGAGCACGAAAACCGCAATCGCGATGATGATCACATTGACCGTATTGTGGAGGCTGCTCAGTTCGCTCATGAGGCTGGTGGCGGGGATTTGCAAGCCAAGCTCACCGCTCGTTGGCTGGCCGAGCCCCGCCGACGCGGGCGATGAAAGGCTCGAGAGAAAAGCAAGGCTGGCGATCGCCGAGCCGGTAACCGCGCCAAACAAGCGTCTCAACATTGGTCTCGCTCCCGGTTCACCGTCTCGCGAGCCTCTGGGCGCCCCAAGCGGTGTGTCGTTGTTGTTATTGGGCCCGCCGCAACCAGGCAGGTCCGCTCCCCCAGACATTTCAGAAATCCACCCCGTTGGGCTTGAGGGGTCCTGCCGCGGTGTCGCGCGCGCAAAACTTCCCTTATGCATGAGAGCACAACCGCTTTATTTGTCTCAAGTCAAGTTTTCTGCGGCATTTTTTCGCGACATGCTGCGACAAGTAGTGCGCGAATCATCGCGCAGGTTTAGCGCTGCTCCTGATGTACGACAGGACAGAATTCGGCCCAATTGATTGCCGACTAACCCGCCCGTTGCCTGCGATTGCGGAGTGATTGCGCTTTGCATGACCCATTTCCAGGAGTGACCGTGCCCGACATCATTGGCCTTCGCGCCTGGTTCCGTCGCGCTTTCCACATCGCATTTTTGGTCCTCGCTGCGACCCTCGCCGGCCCGGCCGCGCAGGCCGTCGATGCACCCGAAGGTACTGTCAAAGCCCAACACGGTGATTGGCAGGTTGTCTGCAAAGATCCGCCGCCTGGTGCCAAATCGGGTGTATGCGCTCTGGTGCAAAGCGTCACCGCAGAAGACCGCAACAACATTGGACTCACCGTCTATTTCCAGAAGTTTTCGAACGGCACCCGCGTGTTGCGCGTTTTTGCGCCTTTGGGGGTTCTGCTGCCGCCTGGACTTGGGCTCAAGATCGACGACAAAGACGTTGGCCACGCCCCGTTTTTGCGCTGCCACAACTTTGCCTGTTATGCGCAGGTGGTCGTCGAAGACTCGCTCATCGAGCAACTCAAGACCGGCAAGACGGCCATCTTCATCATCTTCCAAACGGAGGAGGCTGGAATTGGCATCCCCATTTCACTCAAGGGCTTTGCCGAAGCGCTCGGCGCACTTGAGTGATCGAGGGTCCCGAAGCCTCGCCATGCCAAACGTCTTTGCGTGGCGCCTGCTGATGGATCGTGCTGGCCGCGGGCAAAAGAAAAGCGCCGTGTGAGCCACGGCGCTTTTTGCTTTGACAATACCAATGTATGCCGGTCTCAGGCGACCTTGCGTACGTAGGCGCCTTCGGCATCCTGTACCTGAACCTCTACACCATCAATCAGCTGCAGCGTATCGCGCGACCGGCGCGACGGCATGTGCACAACTGCCGATGAGCCTGCCGTCGTGCGCGAAAGCGCAGTGGCGATGTTGCGATTGGCTTCGGAATACGACTGGCTCAACTCGTCCCAATACTCGCGATAAGCCTGCGTCATGGCGGATGACGTTCCGGCCCGCGCAAGACTGTTTGCAAGCATCATATTGGCGCGCACCTGCCTGGCACCCAAATGAGACACTTCGAGCTGCCAGCGGCCGATCGCTTTCAACATTGGCTGCCAGTATGAGGATACAATATCCGTACCCTGGAACATGACTTCATAGAAGTCGTGTGCCGGGGATGTCGGAGGACGCACATGCATTGTTTCGGAACTCATTTGGACTACCCTCTTAGCGAAGTTTCGCTCCCTAGAGCGTGTTTATTAAAACTTTATGAATGGACTTCTCGTTCCGGATTCTTTTGCCTTGCCCGATCGCAGGCGACCCAACCATCGAGCAATTTTTCCCGCCCTTTTTTCGGTAAATAATAGCACTTACCGCCCGTTGAATCTCATCACAGATAATTGTGACAAATGAATGCCGCGCCTCACATGCGCAGGATCAATCTGGCTGTTTGTTACTGACTATTTGTTAGCAACTTACGGTTGAGGCGTAAAGCCTTCAGCGACCTGAAACTTTTCAGACAGTTCGTGTGCGGATATGCTATGTATATCTATATGCAGGCAGCGGCGTGACGGCGGCGGCGTTCTGCAGACCTAGTGGGCATGTTTTCAGTCTGAGTTCGTGATGTGTAGGCAACCGGACCTAGTCTGGTCCAGCGTTGCTGCGATCGTTCGGCGTACACGGACGAGCGCGGTTGCTTTGGCTTGCGCCTCAGGACTGCTCACATCTCCCATAAGCGCCGAGGCCCAGGCCGGCGAACCTGCGCAGCCCCAATATGGCTGGCGCGAGGTTTGGTCGGGCGGCGATGCCATGCGCGACGTCTGGCTCCTCTATAGCGGTGTGACGCTGGCGCCTTGGAGCGAACATGTCTACGACCCGGGCTGGCGTATCCGCTCGCAAGCAGGGTACGGGCGGTACAATTACGTTCTTCAGTCCGGCGGCGCAGCTGTCGCCTACAATGGCGAAGTCACCTATGCGGATGCCCTCATCGGCTACCACTGGCGCAATGGAAACCTGACCGCAAAGGCCTTCGGCGGGCTTTCGGTCATCGAACACAAGGCCCTCGCGCAAGCCTCCAGCGGTCGTGTGGTGGGGCTGGAATGGGGGCCGAAGGCGATGCTCGAGCTTTGGCTCAATGTCGGCGCCGCGCAATACACATCCCTCAATCTATCGTTCACAACCGCGCACGGTACGGCCGCTGCGCGCTGGAGATGGGGCGCAAAGCTTGCCGACGCCTTGTCGATCGGCCCTGAGCTGCGCTTCGATACGAACGCCTTGCGCTATCAGAGCTACGACGAAATTTTCGACTCCTACCTGGGACGCGCCGGATTGTTCCTGACGTACAAATGGACAGGCGTTGAGGTCTCCGTAGCGGGCGGCGTCTCCGCAAACGTCAGCGGTATTGAAACCGACGCCATAAGCCCGTACGCAACCGTCAATGTGCTTTTCCAGTTCTGATTGACGGCGTGGCCTTGTGTTTTGCGCACGCCTCCCGCAACGATTCACCGTTTCGGACCTCCAAATGAGGGTGCACGGCCATGCGCAACCAATCTCCCCTGCTTGCCGCTTGTTTCATGACGTGCGCAGCACTCGGATTTCACAGCACCGCGGCTTTGGCCAAGACGTGCGCAAGCATGTCGATCGAAGCCCGGGGCGAGCCTTCTCGATATCTCTGGCTGGCGAAGACGAAGACGCGCGCCAACTGGCGCCACAAAGTGCGGTCCATGCCGGGGCTCGGCGCGAACTATGCCAATTGGGCGCGCGCGGAGAATACCGAGGAGACATGCTTCAGCGGGCCCGCAGGGCATTTATGCGTCTTCACGGGCACGCCCTGTCTGCCTTAGCGAACAGTCTCCCACGGGCAGCATCCAAGAAATATCCGTATTTTCATGGCATTCAATCTCTTGCCCGCCATCGCATAAATTTTTTGCTTGCCGGCCCAAGGATTACCGCAGCTCCCGCGTCTCATATGCAGTTACGGGCGGGGAGCGGTGCAACAGGCAGGCCGCGTGAGCACAGAGAGCGACGAGATCCTAGCGATGCGTGCCGGGCAAGGTTGCCGGGCGTCCTTTGCAACGCTGCTGGAACGGCATTACGACCGGATCTATCGCACGGCCTGGAGATTCACCGGCGCACGCGAACGGGCCGAAGACATCGCCCAGGACGTCTGCGTCAAGCTCGCAGGTGTCATCGGGACTTTCCGGGGTGACGCGAAGTTTACGACTTGGCTGCATCGCGTCGCCTACACCACCGCTCTCGACGCTGTGCGCGCCGGCCAAAGGATTTCGTCGGTCGCTCCCTCTGACGTCATAGAGCTTGCCGACCACGCCCAGCAGCAAACCGAGGATCAGCACGTAAAGGACGGAGATGCGCATGAAGAGTTATGGCACGCCGTGCGCACGCTGCCACCCCAGCAGCGCGACGCGGTGCTGTACGTCTACGGGGAGGAGTTGAGCCACGCGCAAGCCGCCGCCGTCATGGGCTGCTCGGAAAAGACCGTGTCGTGGCACATCCACGAAGCAAAAAAACGATTGAAGATCCTGCTCAAGGCTGTGAGCTGACAGATGACCGAATATGAGCTGGAAAACCTGAATGCACTGCCTGTTCCGTCGCCTGGCGCGAACGCGAAACGTGCCGCGTTTGATGCGGCGATGGTTGCATTTGACAAAGCCAATTCGTCGCTTCCGGCCGGCTCCGCGCCAGCAGAGTCGGAAGCGACAATCAAAGAGGCCAAAGAAAACATCCCCACGCTGCGTCAGACGGAAACAACTCGAACAAAGAGGAGTTTCCGCATGCATCTGTCTTCGCGCCAATCAATGGGGCTTGCTGCATCGCTCGCCGCGCTCGTCATCGCAGCGCCGCTCGCCTTCCATCAAATTGAGACCCACGCGCCCGGCCTCCTCGAAACCGTTAAGGGCGGATACGCACCGCCCATGTCTGAGGCGCGCCGCGACCAGGACTTCGAAGTCGCGCAAAAGGACCCAGCGAAGGCTCCAGCACAGCCGTCACTACAATCGGCCGAGCAATCGGCCACTCCAGGCAGGATCGAGCCCCAGAAGCAGACAGCGGCACCGGTCGCAGCCGCGCCTTCATCGGCTCAATCCTCGGGCGAACGTTCCAGCAGTACGGCGCTTGGTACGGAGTTCTCGGGCGCGCTCTTTCCCAAGGAAGGCGTGACTTTCGATGGTGGCAACTTGCAGATTGCCGGTAAGAACAAAGAAGAGCGCAAGGACGCGGAGGAAGCCATTGCCGCCGCGCCGCCGCCCCCGCCCGCTCCGGGCCTTACGGATGAGCTTGCCAAGCCTGCGGCTCCTGCCGCCGCGTATCGTATGCGTGCTGCCGAAACAAAGAAGCTCGACGGTCTCGCCTGGATGGGCGGCGATCGCGACGAGCGCATCGCGCCGCAGTTCGAGCAGGAAAACCGCGACAAGTTCGAAGCCAAGGAGATCAACCCCGTCAAGCAGGTTGTGAGCGAACCCGTCTCGACCTTCTCAATCGATGTCGATACCGCCTCTTATTCCTTTGTGCGCCGGGCTCTCAACGCGGGCCACCTGCCGCCCAAGGATGGCGTGCGCGTGGAAGAGATGATCAACTACTTCCCCTATGCCTATCCTGCGCCCGACACCGCCGAGACTCCGTTCAAGCCGGCTGTAACCGTCGTTCCCTCGCCGTGGAACACGAACAACAAGCTCGTGCACGTGGCGATCAAGGGTTACGACCTGAAGACCGCCGAGCGTCCGCGGGCCAACCTCGTGTTCCTCATGGACGTATCGGGCTCCATGCAGGGCGAAGACCGTCTGCCCCTGGTCAAGAACGCTTTCCGCCTGCTGCTCGATCAATTGCAGCCTGACGACACCGTGGGCATCGTGACCTACGCTGGGAGTTCCGGCATCGCGCTTGAACCGACGAAGGCTTCCGACAAGGCCAAGATCCTGAGCGCCATCGACGCTCTGGGCGCGGGCGGCTCGACGGCGGGCGCTGCGGGAATTGCCGATGCCTACCGCCTGGCCGAAGCCAACTACGACAAATCGGCCGTCAACCGCATCATCCTGGCGACGGACGGCGACTTCAACGTCGGCATCACGGACCAGGATGAGTTGAAAGGCTTCATCGAAAGGAAGCGCCAGTCCGGCATCTTCCTGTCCATCCTCGGCGTCGGACAAGGCAATCACAACGACGCGCTGATGCAGGCGCTTGCCCAGAACGGCAATGGCACGGCAGCCTACGTCGATACGCTCAATGAGGCGCGCAAGGTGCTGGTGGATGAAGCATCCTCCACGCTCTTCACCATCGCCAAGGACGTCAAGGTCCAGGTCGAATGGAACCCGCAGCGCGTTTCGGAATACAGGCTCGTCGGCTACGAGACGCGGAATTTGCGGCGCGAAGACTTCAACAACGATCGCGTGGATGCGGGCGACATCGGCTCGGGCCACACCGTCACGGCGATTTACGAGATCACGCCGGTGGGCGCGCCCAAGCTTGTTGACGATTTGCGCTACGCGGCGAAACCTGCCGCACAGCAACCGGCGGCTCCGGAAACGAACGCCGCATCGAACGAGTTGGGCTTCCTCAAGCTGCGCTACAAGCGCCCGCGTGAGGACGTTTCTCAGCTTATCTCGCTGCCGATCGCGGATGCGGGCACGGGCATCGAGAACGCGCCCGCCGATGTGCGCTTCTCGACCGCCGTCGCGGCCTTTGGCCAGATCGTCAAAGGCGAACCCTACACACAGGGCTACTCGTTCGATGACGTACTGAAACTTGCCCAAGGTGCGCGCGGCGATGATCCCTTCGGCTATCGCGCGGAGTTCCTGAATCTCGTGCGTCTTGCCAAGAGCGCACGGCCATAACCGGCCGCGCCCCGGCGTGCGCTCTTGTCATTGAGCCGCGCCGGTGCTGGCGCCCTGCACCTCCCTCTCTCGACTGGGCCGGCGCAGCCTGAACATTTCATTCCCGTCCGAAAAGGCACGATCCGTCTTTGCGTGCAGACAAAGACGTGAGACAAGGCGCAGCCGTTTCGCCACCTCTCGCCAGCCGATCGACACGCATGTCAACGCGCCACACCCACGTCCGCCATAGCAATCTCATCGGCATCCTCGCCATGCTGGGATCGATGGCGTTCTTCGTTGTCAACGATACGTGCGTGAAGCTCGTTGGCGAAACGGTGCCGCTTGGCGAACTGATCCTGCTGCGCAATACGGCCGCCACGGCCTACATTCTCGCCTTTGCCGCGATCGTTGGCGGGCTCAGGCTTCCCAAGGATGCGCCAAGGCGGCTGCTCGGCTGGCGCATGGCGGCGGAGGCCTTTGCCACGCTGACGTTTCTGACCGCGTTGATCGCCATGCCCATCGCTGGTGTCACGGCGCTTGCCCAGTTCACGCCACTCGCCATCACGGCTGCCGCGGCGATCTTTCTCAAAGAGCACATTGGCTGGCGCGGGTGGCTTGCCACGCTCGTCGGTCTCCTCGGCGTGATGCTGATCGCGCGGCCTGGCACGTCGGCGTTTTCACCTGCCACGCCCGTGCTTCTCGTCTCCGTAGGTCTGGTCGCGGCGCGCGACCTCATGACAAGGCAGATCCCGGGGAACGTGCCCACGCTCACGCTGACGCTCATGTCGGCGGCGATCACCGCGCCGGCCGGGTTGCTGCTGGCGCCATTTGAAACATGGGTGATGCCGGGCCTGCGCGAAGTCATGCTCCTGATGCTTGGCGGCGCGTTCCTGACCCTTGGCTACGCCCTCATCATTGTCGCCATGCGCGCGGGCGATGTCGGCACCATCGCGCCTTTCCGTTATGCGGTCATTCTGTTTGCGCTCCTGTCGGGCTGGATGGTCTGGAACGAGACGCCTGATGGCGTACAAATCATCGGTATCGCCATCCTGACGCTGGCCGGTCTTTACTCGGTCCAACACGAGCGGCGATCCTTGAAGTTGCCCGCACGCTGATCCAGGCCGGAATGGTTGCGCCCCATTCACGCTTACTCAACGCGAACGCGCTAGCTTTCCGGACAGGAAAGTTCTTAACAGCGTGTTCACGGTTTCGCGTATCCATGTCTGATCATGCCGTTCCTCCCGCCCTCGAAATCCGAAACCTGCGCAAGACTTTCGCAAAGCCTGCGGTCGATTGCCTCTCGCTGACCATCGGGCGAGGCGAGTTTTATGCGCTTCTCGGGCCCAACGGCGCCGGCAAAACCACGACGCTGCGCATGGTTGCCGGGCTGCTGAAGCCCGACGCGGGCGAGATCTCGATTTGCGGCATCAACGCGCTCGCCAAGCCAGTGGACGCCAAGACCGTCATGGCCTGGGTACCCGACGAGCCGCTTATCTACGACAAGCTCGATCCATTGGAATATCTGGAGTTCGTTGCCGGCCTATGGGCGATGGACCCTGTGAAGGCCGAGCATGAAGCCCGCCACCTCATTGAGATCTTGGGCCTTGCGCCCCATGCGGCGACGCGCTGCCACGGCCTTTCCAAAGGCATGAGGCAGAAGGTTGCGCTCGCAGGCGCGCTCATTCACGATCCGCAACTCATCATTCTCGACGAGCCGCTGACCGGCCTCGATGCAGCCTCCGCACGCCAGGTCAAGGCCGTCCTCAAAGACCGCGTCGCTTGTGGTGCAACGGTCATCATGACGACGCACATCCTCGATGTCGCCGAGCGCATGGCCGAGCGCATCGGCGTCATCTCCAACGGCAAACTCATAGCGCAAGGCACGCTCGAAGAGTTGAGCCGGAAGGCCGGGCAGGATGGCGGCACGCTGGAAGAGATCTTCCTCACGCTGGTCGCAAACGAGGATGCGGCAGCCGCATGACCCGCACGCACACTTTGGCATGGTTCGCACGCCATGAGATGACTCTGGCCTGGCGCGACTGGGCAGCCATGATGGCCGGAGGCCGTACGGCACGCGAGCGCGCCGTTACGTTGATCGTGCTGGCCTTTGTCGCGGGTCTGCACTGGTTTGCATACCTTGTCCTCGCACCGATTTTTGCACGCGGTGTCGCAGGCGATCTCACGACGCTCATCATGTTGACGGCCGGTATGGCGACGGCCTTCTCCATGATGCTCTCGCAAGCGATCGAGCACGTCACCCGCGCCTTCTACGCGCGTGCCGATCTGGAGCTGATATTGTCGTCGCCCGCGCCCGCGCGGCACCTCTTTGCCGTGCGCATTGCCGCCATCGCCGCAACCGGCGCAATGATGACATCGTTGCTCGCCGCACCCTTCGTCAACATGGCGATCCTGCTCGATGGACCACGCTGGCTTGCCGCGTATGGCGTCATTACCGCCATGAGCGCGGTTGCAACCGCGGCCTCGTTATCGGCCGCCATGTATCTGTTCAAGTTATTTGGACCAAAGAAGACGCGTGTGATTGCTCAGGTCACGGCCGCAGTCGCCGGCGCGACGCTGCTTATCGCGCTTCAGGTCACCGCCGTGATGACGTATGGCACCTTCTCGCGCCTTGCCGTGCTGCAATCGCCGCTCGTTCTGGCTTTGGCGCCAGACGCCGGCAGCATGTTCTGGCTTCCCGCCCATGCCATGCTCGGCAATTGGCACGCGGGGCTCTTCATCTTCACAGGCGCACTGGTCATTCTGATGGCCGCAATAGCCTACTTTGCGCCGCGCTTTTCTCACCATGCCATAGCAGCTGCGGGACTCTCCAATGAGTCCGGGGCGGCCGCGGAGCCCAAGCGCTTGCGTCCCTTCCTCAAGCGGTCGACCGCTCAGGCGCTGCGCCACAAGGAATGGATGCTGCTGGCGCGCGATCCCTGGCTGATGTCGCAGTCGCTGATGCAAATCCTGTATCTCATTCCGCCCGCGCTGTTGCTCTACAAGGACCTCGGCGCCGACCAGAACCTCGATGTCATTCTTGCGCCTGTCCTGGTGATGGCCTTCGGCCAGCTTGCTGGCGGCCTGTCCTGGCTGGCCCTTTCGGGTGAGGATGCGCATGACCTCGTGGCGACCGCGCCGCTGGCGCAACGCCAACAACTGCGCGCCAAAGTCGAGGCGGTCCTCGCCGTCATAGCAGCCGGATCGGCGCCATTCCTGCTGGCGCTTGCCATCTCCTCTCCCCGCGGCGCTGTTATCAGCGCCTGCGGCATTGCCGTCGCCGGCCTGGCCGCCATCGTCATTCAGATGTGGTTCAAGGTTGCAGCAAAACGCTCCATGTTCCGGCGCCGGCAGGTTGCCTCCCGCGCCGCGACCTTCTCGGAAGCTTTCTCGTCGATCTTCTGGGCAGGTGCTACCGGCTTTGCCGTCAGCGGCAGCTGGTTTGCCCTTGTCTTCGTCGCTCTTGCGTTGCTCACCCTCGGCGTGACTTGGCTGATCCGCCCGCGCGGAGAATAAGGACGCGACCACAGTGACGCTGAAATAAACGCAAAGGGCGGACGCGTTCGGCGTCCGCCCTTTTCATTGCGCTCCGGGTGACCGTGCTTACTGCGTGAGATGCAGTGGCGACAACTTGATGGCAATGTCGCGGAACACGTTGCGCAACTGCTCACCATCCTCCGCGAGGTAGGCCGTGGACGCATCTGACGCGCACTGCTGGAGGGTTTGAATGGCGCGGTTGTCCGTCAGACCGAAGCCCACCGTGTACACCTCGATTCCGGCAGCTTTCATGTTGGCGCACACGGAACGCGCCTGATTGTCGGACGATCCGTTCACGGGCGAGGTGTTGTTCGTCGAGGTCATCAGGCCGTTGGCATCAAACTGCGTATTGTACTCGCCGTCGGTCATCAGGATGGCGATCTTCTTGACGTCCGGGTCGTCATAGTTCGCGGGCTTGCTATCGTTGCTCCAGACATTCGCCCACTTCGGCGACAGAAGATACCATGCCCACGCCGAACCCAGGTGCCCCGCCGTGCCGCCGCTGGCGGTCAGCGAATTGATCAGGCCGTTGAGTTGCGACTTGTTGGAGGTGAGGGGCATGATCTGCCCTCCGGGCGTGCAAGAGCCAGACTGGGAGTAGACTGCGCCAACAACATTTGCACCGTCAGGCGCGTCGTCGGTGTAGGCGGCGGCACCTGCGCGCTCAGACACGCACGATGTGAGGGAATAGGTCGTCTGGCGGCCGTTCTTGTCGCGCAGCCTGATCGAGCTGGGACGCGAGCCGCGGACGCGGTTGAGATAGGCGCTGCCCGGGCGGACGCTCTCTGCGAAAGGCGCAATCGCGACGCGCACGTCGGAGCCGCCCTCGGGCAGTACGATATTGACGAGATCCTTCGCGGCGGCCTTCAAATCGGCGAGCTTTTCACCGCTCATGGAACCGGTGGTATCGAGCATCATGGAGATTTCGAGCTGCTGGCCGTTGCCGCCGCCGATTTCGCTGACGGCCTCGGAGGCATTCGAGCCACCCTCTTTCCACAGGACGAGACGCGGGATGCTGGCAACGGCAAGGAATGGCGTGCTGATATAGGCTTTGCCCGTAGCAACGATACCCGTTCCGGCGCTGGTCACTTGAAAGTCGATATTATCGCCCTTGACGGCGGGACGCGCCTTGACGTTCGCCTTATAGAAATTTCGCGCCGTGGTCAGTGCCAGCGCAGTATCGCCGCCCGAAACCTGCAGCGTTCTGGTGCCTGCAAGCACGGCAGAGTCCACAGCCGCCTTGGTCTGGCTGTAGGCGTGCATCCAGCGGCCCATATCCACCGCGCCGCCGATCATCATCACCATTGCTACCGACATCAGCCCAAACAGGACTGCGACCGTGCCGCGCTCATCGCCGTTGAAGGCGTCGAGCCGGGCCTGCCAACTCTTAGCAAGAGTAGAGGCCGGGTTAACACGCGGGCCGCGGTTCAAAAAAAGCCAGGACATGGTCACCACTCCACTAACGAAATGAACTGGAGCCAATTAATAGCTGATCAATAAATATAACCAAAACCTAAACGGGATTCTCTATTTCCCAGACCTTAATGCGACAGCAGAAATTCAAAGCGAATTTTGTCGTATTTGTCGCTATGCGCTTTTTGCTCGCCGCTCGATACCGAATTTGACGTTTGAAAACCGCGACCCACGCCGTCTTGATGCGCGAAGCAACGTGTTGTTTTAAAAAAACTTTCTAAGCACAAGTTTTCGCGGCAGGCGCCCGCCGCCAGAGACCGCCGGACAGAACAGATCGCGGATATCTAAATTTGCAGATAAATGCGATGCATCGCCCGGCGAAGGCTATTCGCACTACTGAATTACCAGGCATGCCACCGGCGCCATTTACATTTCTCAAGACATGGCCTGAGCAAGCATCAAAACAAAACCCGCCGCTATTCTTCTTCGGCTGGATCGCGGGCTCTATTACTGTTGGCTGGCGCATTGTGCGTGGCGTTTTCAAGGCCGTGCGAAGCGCTGTCGCCGGGTGCCGTCTGGCCGGAGGGTTGGCGCGACTGCCAGGCCTCAGGCCACGCCTTCTCACTTTCCCAGCGCTTGAACCCTTGTGATGCGGCCCGGTCTGATGCAGCTGCCTGCGACGCAATCTGCTGTGACGCGTCCGGCGCGGCTGCGTTACGACCCTGGTGAGGCGGGCGTGCCTGCCTGGGCCTTGCACCCTGAGCCGCAACTTGTGTGTTCGCCTGCCGAGCCGTCCGCGCGGCGCTCTCCTCACGCGTGCTGCGTGGGGTTGTCCGCAACGGAGTGAGCAGAAGTCCACAACACAGCGCGGCGACGGTCGCCCCCGCGCTCGTGCGCAGCGGATAGTCCACCAGCGAGTGCAGCGCGAGAAACAAAAGAGCGAGCGAGGCTGCCTTGATCAATCCCAGGTCAAGATCTCCAGCCGCCTCATCGCCCGGACCGCGCCAAGTCACATACGTCCGGCGCGCGAGGAAAATGGCAAATGCCGTCATCAACGCGAACGACAGAGCGCCTGATTCCAGCAGGGATTCGGCGACATCGTTGTGGGCGTGGTTGGCATAGAAATAGCGCACATCTTCTGGTGTCTCAAAAAGCCCGTAGACCGGCACGAAGGTGCCTGTCCCCGCCCCAAAGGGCAGAAAGGATTTGGCAGCGTCCAGTGTCTTGGAGGAAATGATGAGCCGCGTCTGCTCGATCGGATCGTCTGTGAAGCGCTCGATGATACGGATCAAAGTGTACTGTAAGGAGAGCACAACAGCGACAACAGCAGCCCCGATCACGACGCGCGCAGCACCGGCCCCGCTGACACGAGAACGCCGGTCAGTCATCGCAAGACCCAGCACGCCGAAAAGCCCTGCCACGGTGAATATAATGCCGGCGCGTGAACGGGCCATCGCCTGCGCCATGACAAGCGCGATGAAGACGATGAGCACGCCCGTCAGCATCAGCACCCTCCCGCTCCCAAATCTAGTCCACGCGCCCGGCCTGTCGGCGGTTTGCAGTCGCCCAGCCGCGCTAATCGCAAAGCTCGCTGTCAGCAACGTGGCGCAGTAGAGGAGCGCGGCATAGTGATTGCGGTTGGCGAACAAGCCGACGGCTTCCGTGGTGTTGGTGATCTCATAAAAGCGTAAGGGGCTATTGACGCCCTGCGCGAGTTGCATAACCCCAAGGAAAACGCTGAGCAGTGCAAACCCAATGAAGACCAGCACGAGATAGCGCCGCTCCCGGTAGTCGAGTTGCAGGACGCTCAGGAAAAGAGCGATTGGCGCGATGAGCGACAGAAAGGAAATCCATGTTGCCTCGGGAACGAGCGACACCGGCCACCACGGCGCATCCCGGCCGATCAAGCGGTAGCTTTCTGCGATCCATGAACTTCCGGGCAAGAGACTACGCACTGCAGCAGGCAGCGGAACAAGCTGGATAAGTGGAACGGCCGCCAGCGCAATGCAAAATGCGATAGCCAGTCGCGCCTCAAGGCCAATGCGGCCGCGTAAACGCACCAAACCGGCGACCGCCGCAGCGAGCAGCGCGACCGAGACGAGCTGAATGAGAACATCGCCACCGAAGCCCGCGTGCGTGCCGCCGCCAAAGATGAGCGCAACGAGCAGCGTGATCGCCGACAGCCAAAACAGACCGCTCAGGTGCAGTTGCCGAAGTCGCACATTCGGGCCTGTATCTTTGGAGGGCTTTTAAGCCGGTGCCTTTGGGCTACGCGCCATCGCCCTCCCCTCACGGGCTGGCGGGATGATCGCTGACTTCGTTCAATATCAGAATGCCGCCAAGGACGCCACCTACTGCCACTGCGCTCAAGGCAAGCATTTCAGAATCCGTAGCGGCTGCCTGATAGGTCTCGCCGCAAGGGGGAGCTGATTTGATTGAGACGGATTGGCCTGGCTCAACCAAAACGCGGCATCCATTGTCATAGATGATCTCGGCGCGACCGTTGGCGCCCGTCATAACGACGTCCCCGGCACTGGCCGAGGCGGAGCCGAAGATTCCTACGAAACCTTGTCCCTGGCTCAGGGAGACCGAACCTCCCTTGACGTTGACGCTGGCCGCCACGGCCTGACCGGCAAGCGTAACCAGAACGCCGGTTAAGGCGTAATGCACTGTTCGCAACATCACTCTGTACCCCGCGAGACGCAACAACACCCTCCGACGCCGTCTCATTGGCGTCCAAGATAACATCTAAAGCTGCGGAGCTGCTCTGTATAGATCCTAATACTGATTTTCTCTGATGCGCGTAATCTGATGCACGTAAGAGGTGGCCACATGTCATTTCAACACACCGAACCGTTGTCGTGCTGGCGGCTCGCAGAGCGCAGCGCACGGGCCTCTCTTGTCTCTTGTATTGTGTATAGTGTGCCAAGCATGACACATGCGTCGAGCGATCGTTCCAGGTATTCAACGCCTTGCACATCACACATGACGCCGTTGCGCGAAACTTACCGAAGTCGAGAGCGAGCGGGACAATGATTGACTTGCATTGCCATATGCTTCCCGGTCTCGACGACGGCGCGCCCGATCTCGCCACGGCGCTCGCGATGGCGCGCATGTTCGCCGCCGACGGCGTCACCCACGTTGCCTGCACGCCCCATATTCTTCCCGGCCTGTATCACAACACCGGTGACCAGATCCGCGCGGCCGTCGGCGCATTCGACGCCGAATTGAGAAACCAAGATATTGATCTGGCGATCTTTCCAGGTGCCGACGCCCACATGACGCCGGCCTTCATTCAGGGCTTGCGGTCGGGCCACATACCTACCTTGGGCGCCAGCCGGTACGTGCTGGTCGAGCCGCCCCACCACACAGTGCCCCAGCGCATCGAGCAGTTCTTCTTCGACATCCTCGTGGCGGGCTATGTGCCGATTCTGACGCACCCGGAAAGACTGCGCTGGATCAATGATCATTATGCGATCATGCAACGCCTCGCCGCTCATGGAGTCTGGATGCAGCTCACAGCAGCTTCTGTAACTGGCGCTTTCGGTAAGAATGCGCAATATTGGTCGGAACGGATGCTTGATGAGGGACTGGTCCACGTACTGGCGAGCGACGCGCACGACGTGCACCGTCGCATTCCCAACCTCAGCCGTGGCCGCGACGCCGCGGCAAAGCGATTGGGAGACGTTGAGGCCCGGCACCTTGTAATAACGCGTCCATGGGGAATTCTTTCGGATGAGCCGCCAAACGCCATGCCGGCACCGCCCGGCCTTCTCCCATCGGACCGGCGGACAGCCCGGCCCGGCGACCCACGTGCGGAAGCGGCTGACGGCCGGGATCATCCTGGCAAGCGCGGTTGGGCTAGCCGGCTGCGGAACCTCTTTGAATGAGTCGAACTCCAACGCGCTGATGGGTGGCGGAGCGCAGCCCGCAGCCTTCAATGCTGTCGCCGGGCAGCAAGGTGATACAACTGCTGGCGCCGCCACAGCGACAGCCACTTTGGCCCAACCTGGGTTGACCCAGGCCGCCACGCAACTGACCGCGTCATCCAAGCCCGGCACCACGGCTTACAAGATTGGCCCCCTCGACGTGCTCGAAGTATCGGTCTTCAAAGTGCCCGATCTGTCGAAGACGGTGCAGGTTGCCGACAGCGGCACCATCAACCTTCCCCTGGTCGGCGAGGTCCCTGCCGCGGGTCTGACCGCGCAGGAGGTCGAGCGGGATCTCACCAAGAAACTGGGATCGAAATACCTTCAGAACCCGCAGGTGACCGTCTTTGTCAAAGAATACAACAGCCAGCGCGTCACCATAGAAGGTGCCGTCCGCAAACCCGGCGTCTATCCGATCCGCGGGAGCTCCACACTCTTGCAGATGATCGCTACCGCCGAGGGCGTGACGGAGTTGGCCGACAACGAAGTCGCCGTGTTCCGCGAGGTGAATGGAAAGCGCATGGCCGCCAAGTTCAACCTCTCGGATATCCGCTCCGGACAGACCGCCGATCCTCCGCTTCAGCAGGGAGACACGGTGATCATCAGTACGTCGGCACTGGCGGCGGCATACCAGAACCTATTGAAGGCATTGCCTATTGGCAGCTTTGTAGCGCTCCTGTAGGTGTACGTGCCAGATTCATGCGTAAGCGCCCTAATCTTTCTTGAAGACGTGACGGATGTCGAACGCATTTGACGTGCAGCCGAATGGCAATCGAGGCAGCCTCACGCTTGCGCCATCCCAGGACGGTGCATTGGCTCCGCGCGACCTCTACGCGCCGGCAGGGCGCTATCCGGCATCGCTCGCCGGGCCGCCGACCGACATCGCCAGCAAGATCCGCGAGTATCTGCGCATCCTCAACCGGCGCAAATGGATCATCCTCAGCATCGCAGGCGCGGTTCTCGCGCTCGGCACGATTCGCACGCTCATGATGACGCCGCTTTACACTTCGACGGTGCGCATTCAGATCGACAGGAATGCGGCCAAGATCGTCGAAGGCGGCAGTGTCACGCCCATGGACAGCGATCACTGGAACAACGACTTCCTGCGCACGCAGTACGAGCTTCTGCAAAGCCGCAGTCTGGCCGAACGCGTCGTCAAATCGACCGATCTGGTCACCGACGATGATTTCTTCAAGCCGCATAGCTTCTCGGTGTTGGGCGCGCTGGCCAGCGTCTTCTCAGGAGCCGAGCCCGAGAAGGCTGACGGCCAGTCTGAACGCGCCAAGCGCACTGCCTCGGCCGTCACCACGGTGATGGGGAGCCGCGCGGTACGGCCCATTCCCGGCTCGCGCCTCGTCGAGATCGCCTACTCCGATCCTTCTCCAGCGCGGGCGCAGAAAATCGCTGCGGCATACGCGGAGGCCTACATCGCCTCGAACCTGGACAAGCGTTTCGAAGCCAACGCCTACGCCAAGACCTTCCTGGAAGATCAGATCAAGCAGCTCAAGTTCCGCACCGAGGCCTCGGAAAAGACGCTGATAGAATTCGGCGAGAAGGAACGCATCCTTGAACTCAACGACAAGACGTCGATCGTCGAGACGAACCTGGCTGCCGCCAACACCGCACTCGGCAACCTGATCTCGGAGCGCGTCAAGAACGAACAGCTTTGGAAACAGGTGGAAGACGCAAAAGGCATCGACCTTCCCCAGCTCTTGAGCAACGGCGTCATCGACGGATTGCGCACCAAGCGCAACGAGCTGGTGACGGACTACCAGGAGAAGCTGGAGACGTTCAAGCCGGGCTATCCGGCCATGATCCAGATCAGCAACAAGATCGCCGAGATCGACCGCCAGCTTGCGCGCGAGATCAAGACTATTCGTGGTGCGTTGAAAGCCGCTTACGACTCCTCGCTCAACCAGGAAACCGAGATCCGCCAGCGCATCGAGGCCTTGAAGACCGAGGCGCTCGACCTGCAGAAGCGCTCGATCCAGTACAACACACTCAAGCGCGAGGTCGAAACCAACCGCGGTCTCTATAACGGCCTTCTGCAGCGCTACAAGGAGGTTGACGTCGCCGGCGGTGTAGGCGCCAATAATGTCTTCATCGTCGACCGCGCCGATCTGCCCGACGCGCCGACCTCGCCGCGTGTGACGCGCGCATTCTTGTTGTCCTTGTTGCTCGGTCTCGGACTTGGGGCCGGCGCCGCCGCGTTGATGGAAGTTTTCGACGACGTCATTCTTTCGATGGAAGATGTGGAGCGCGTCGCGGGGCTTTCAACGCTCGGCGTCATTCCCAAGGCGTCAAGCCACAACGCGGAGACCGAGCTTTCCGATCCGCGGTCGGCCCTGGCCGAGGCCTATCGTTCTCTCTGTACATCGCTGCAGTTCACCACCGAACGCGGATTGCCGCGCTCGATCGCCATCACCAGCGGCGGACCGGGCGAGGGCAAATCGCTCACCTCGTTCGCCATCTGCCAGCATTTCGCGCGCATGGGACTGAAGGTGCTGCTGGTCGACGCCGACTTGCGCAATCCCTCCATTCACAAGAAACTGCAACTCGACAATTCCATCGGCCTGAGCAACTACCTGATCGGGGCGTGTACGCCGCCGGAAGCCTTCCAGAAGACCGATCTTCCCAATCTCGCGGTCATGTGCTCCGGGCCCCTTCCGCCCAATGCCGCCGACCTGTTGGCAGGCGCACGTCTGGTCGAGCTTCTGACCGTGGGGCTGGAGGTGTTCGATCTTGTCGTTCTCGACGGGCCGCCTGTTCTAGGACTTGCAGACGCCGTCCTGCTGTCCAATGCTGCCGAAGCGACGATCTTCGTCGTCGGGGCGGGCATCGCACGGCGCGCGTCCGTCAGCGGCGCATTGAGGCGGCTGGAGCATTCCAAAAGCCCGATCATCGGCTGCGTGCTCACATGGTTCGACGCCAGGAGCGCGGGCTACGGGTATGGCTATGGCGCCTATGGCTCGGGGCACTACTCTTACGCCTATGGCGCGCCGAACCTGCCTCCCGCTGGGGCGCAGCAGATCACGGCGCACGATATGAGGGCTTGATGGGCAGCGAGGAAGCGGTCCGAGAGGCGATAAGCGTGCTGAAAGTCCCCTCGCAGGTTCGCCGCCTCCGCACGGCGCCCCTGCCGCAAGGCACGCCGACGCTGCTCGCCATAGCTGCTGGCGACCGCCACGCCGAGGAAAACGCCGCCGCCCTGACGGGCCGCCCCATCGAGCTGATCCGCGAGGCCGCAGGCTTCTTCATCGAGCAGATCCTGCTTTTCCCGGATGCCGACAGCTACCGGATGCTGGGCGCGGATAGATCGGCGGGGACGCACGAGTTGCGCAATCACATGGTGCTGCTGATGCGTTGGCTCCATCCGGATATGGATCGCAGCGGTGAGCGCGGACATCTGGCGGCCCGCGTGCTGGGCGCCTGGGAACACCTCAAATCGCCCGAGCGCCGGCAAGCCTATGACGCCGCCCTTGCGCTCGGCAGTGCCCAAGCCGGTCCTACGACGCCGGACTTTGAGCGCAAGCAGCCACACGTCTACCGGCGCAGACCCATCGTTCGTGGTACACGCGCTCCGGCAACCGGTTGGCTGCGCTCCATCATGGGCATGTTGTCCGGCCGGTAGATGTTTTCGCCGCCGGGCATAACGCAAAGAGGGGGTTTTTATCACAGTCGCGCTTACCAGGATGCAAGCCGGTCTGGGGCTGTTGTGCGCGCTGCTTGTCTGGCAGATCGCGACACGGTCGCTTCCGGCATTCCTGGCGCAGAGCCATCCACACGCTGCCCTCGCTCTTCGCGCAACCGCCAGCGAACCGCAGCTGGAGCTTGCCGCAAAGGCTGCCGGGGCGTTGCTGGACGATAGCGTCCAGCTGATGGACGTAGGCGCGGCGAAGGCCGCCGAAGCAGCCGGGCTCACGCCGTCAGTGCAGGCGACTGCAGCCCCGCTGGCGTCCAATGAGCAAATCCGCGCCTGGGCGGCCGGTGCTGTCGCAAGCGCGCCGTTGAGCGCGCGTGGTCTTGCCATTCTCGGGGCGCTTGATGCCCAGGCAGGCGACGTGAATTCGGCGGAACGGTTCATGTCGGCAGCCGCGGCGCGGTCCTTGCGCGAAAGAGCTGCCGTCGCCTGGATGATGAACCAACGCTTTCACGCGCAAGACTATGACGCGGCGCTGCGATTTGCCGATGCTTTGGCGCGCTCATCGCCGCAATCGGTCCAAATCATCCTGCCCTACCTGGGACACATGGCCGAGAACCCCAAATCGAGCGCCCGGTTCACCGAGCTCATGAAACGCAATCCGCCTTGGCGCGCCACGTTCTTCGACCATCTGAGCGGCAATATCACCGACGCGCGCACGCCTCTGTCGCTGCTTTTCGCCCTCAAGAATACCAAGACACCTCCGACCCAGAACGAGCTCAAGGCCTACAGCTCCCTTTTGATGCAAAACAAGCAATACGATCTGGCCTACAACGCCTGGCTCCAGTTCCTCAGCCCTGAGCAATTGGCCAAGGCGGGCTTTCTGTTCAATGGTGGATTTGATTTCGAACTGTCGCCCTTTGTCTTCGACTGGACACCTGCGCGCGGCAAGGGTCTGCTCATCGACCGGGTCGGACGCATGGAAAACGCGGGCGGCATGGCGCTCATGATCGAATTCGGCGGCGCGCGTATCGATCCAGTGCTCCTGACCCAGACCTTGATGCTCCCGGCGGGCGACTATCAATTCGAGGGCAAGTATCGCGGAGATGCCAGGGTTCGGCGCGGGCTGTCGTGGAGCGTTCGTTGTCTGGGCCAATCGGCAACGATCAACGCGCCCAGTGATCCACGGTTTGGCGGCCAGCAGCCGGGTTGGACGCCGTTCTCGTTCACACTGTCGGTGCCGGCCACCGATTGCCGCGCGCAGCTTGTCCAGTTGCAGCTCAATGCCCATTCACCCTCGGACACCATGGCCACCGGCAGGCTCTACCTTAGCGAACTTAAAATAATCAGGCAGCGTGTCGCCGGCGCATCAGAAGGTTCACAAGCTCAATAGCTCCAGCAAATCCGTATATTCTCGTCTCCTGCCGCGTTGCTGTAGACTCCCGGCAGATTGTAAAACCTATGGTCCTGCACGCCCACGTAGGTCGATCCATCGCCTATCGCGCTCATGCTGAAGGGCCGTACACATATTAGCTAGAGACGACCGATTAAGGATCAATTATTCTTTGTCCCTAATTCTGACTAGCCGCACGAACCGCGGGCGACGAGGGTTGGTCAGATGGGTAGGGTTGAGGCTTTGAGTAAGATGCGTGTGTCACTTGCGTTGCGGCGAGCCGTTGCGTTGGCCGTTCTTGGAATAGGCCTGGCAGCCGGCGGGGCCCAAGCCACCACATTGACCGTCTTGAGCGGGGAAGTGCTGGTGAGCCGCGGCGAGGGCTATCAAATGGTTTCCGGCCAGACCCAGGTGGCGGCGGCCGATTGCCTTCTCGTCAATCCCGGCAGCAGTGCCAAGCTCACTTACGACGACGGCGCCGAGGTCCAAGTGAGCCCGGGCTCAACGATGTGCGTGGGCTCGGCCGCGCCCGATCCATCCGGACAAGAAGGCTCTAGCGTCATAACAGGCGCGGAAGGCGGCGATGCCATCAAAGGCTCGCGCAGTTCGACGGCTTTATCGCCGGGCACCGTGAGTGCTGGCGGGCTCGATACCGGGGCTCTGGTTATGGGCGCCTTGACCATAGCCGGCAGCGTCGGCGTCATCTTAGCCGTCCAAAACAACGACAAGCCTTCGCCGCCGGCCAGCCCCTGATGCAACAGACGGGCAAGCCGGGCCTAAGCATGGCCTGCACTCAAGGAAAGATTTCTTAATTGGGGGGCCTCAGTCGTCGAGGCCAAATATATACGCGGTTTGCGTAGGATTTGTGGGGAGCCATGCGCCGTTTCGTTGTGTTGTTGATTGACCTGCTGTTGATCGCCGCGGCCACGATGGCCGCTGTCTTCCTGAGAGAAGACCTCGACTATTCCTACACCACGCTGATTGGCATCATCCCCCATATCTGCTTCACGCTCGCCATCGCGACTTTCATCATTCCGGCGCTCGGCCTTTCCAACAACATATGGCGCTACTCGACGTTGAGCGACTATCTGCGCATCGTCGCGGCAGCGGTCATCATCGTTGCGGGCGCATCAGGTGCGAGCTTCATCTTCAACCGGCTGGATGGCGTGCCGCGCTCGCTTCCTATCCTCCAAGCAATGCTGATCGTCTTCGCCATGGTCGGCGTGCGCGTTTCCCGGCGCGTGCAGCATTCCGCCTTCCGGAAATCGGGCGCGGGCCCTGCCGCGCGCCCCAACGTGTCGCGCCGGGAGTCGGTCTTGATCGTCGGCCTGACCCCGCTTTCAGAGCTTTACCTGCGCTCCATCTCGCAGTTCGCCCCCGGTCGCATCCGGGCTGAAGGCTTCCTTGGGACGCAAGGCCAGATTGTGGGCTCGTCCATTCAGCGCCTCCCTATCCTGGGAAGACCGGAGGAGATCGACGCCGTCCTACGAAAGCTTGAGATTCACGGCGTCGCCGTCCACAAAATCGTGGTGGCCAAGCCGTTTCAACAGCTCTCGGCAAAGGCGCAGCAAGCCCTTCTGCAAGTCGAGGCCTCGACCAATATCCGCTTGGAGTTTCTTGTTGAGAGATTGGGGCTCGACGAGGAGCCGGAGACCGAGCAGATTAGCTGCGACCGCTCGGGTTATGAGCCAACGGCGATGTTCAAGCTCTCCGAGCGCGAAACCCGCGCGCTCAACACTGGCGTTTACTGGCGCCTCAAGCGTTACATCGATGTCGGCGTCGCAGCCGCCATGATCGTGGCGACGCTCCCCTTGATGCTCGTTGTCGGTCTGTTGGTCGCCGTCGATGTAGGCTTTCCTTTGATGTTCTGGCAACAGCGGCCTGGACGCGGCGGCATGCCGATCAGGCTCTATAAATTCCGCACCATGGCCTCAGCGCACGACTCTCACGGCCGGCGCATTTGCGATGCCCACAGGATGTCCGTGATCGGCCATTTCCTGCGGCGCACGCGCCTTGATGAGTTGCCTCAGCTCTTCAGCATCTTGTCCGGCGATATGTCCTTCGTGGGACCAAGACCTCTTCTGCCCGTCGATCAGGCGCCTGAGTTTGCCGCGCGCCTGCTGGTGCGCCCTGGCCTCACCGGATGGGCCCAGGTCAATGGCGGCCGGGAAGTTCCGGCGACCGACAAGGCTGCCATGGACATCTGGTACGTCTGCAACGCGTCATTCGCGCTCGATCTGAAAATCCTACTGCGCACTCTCCCAATGGTCCTGTTCGGGGATCGGACCAGGGACCATGACATTCAATCCGCTTGGCGTGACCTGCACGCGTCTGGTATTTGCAGTCCGTCGCGCGATCTGGTGGAAGTCCGGCAGGCGGCCTGAACGATCGATGGCCGTTCGGCGCGGCGGAGATCGGATTGCCGCGACGACGGCCAGAGGTGATTGAGGCGTGCCATTTGCGCGATTAATGGCATCTTTGCGTACCACTACGCTGCCAACCCGGTTGCGCGTGATGAAGTCTTGCGCACCCGTGATTACATGGCCGCGCGCGGTCCCGACGGCTCCGGCCTCTGGATTTCGTCTGATGAGCGCGTCGGACTGGGCCATCGCCGTCTTGCGATCATCGATCTCAGTCCCGGGGGCGTCCAGCCCATGCAATCGGCTGACGCCAATCTGATCATCAGCTTCAACGGCGAAATCTACAATTACAAGGAGCTGCGCGCAGGTTTGGAGGCGCGGGGACACACGTTCCGGACTCACAGCGATACCGAAGTGCTCCTGCATCTCTACGCCGAGAAAGGCGATGCGCTTGTCCACGATCTGCGCGGCATGTTCGCGTTCGCGCTCTGGGACGGCAAGAAGCGTTCGTTGCTTCTGGCGCGCGACCCCAACGGCATCAAGCCACTCTATTACGCCGACGATGGTTGGACCATCCGCTTTGCGTCACAGGTCAAAGCGCTGCTGGCGGGCGGCAAGTGCGCAGGAACGCCCGATGCGGCGGGGCTGGCCGGATACTACATGTTCGGCTTCGTGCCGGAGCCCTTCACAATGTTTTCCTCCATCCGCGCCTTGCCTGCCGGAAGCACGCTGCGTGTGGACGGCATTGGTATTCACGGCCCCCACCGCTATTTCTCTCTCGCAGACGTCTATCGCCAGGCCGAAGACCTTCCGCTCTCTGCGCGCCCGGGCAGGCGCGAGGTCGTCGAGGCACTGGCCGACAGCGTGCGTGCGCATCTGGTCTCGGATGTCCCCGTCGGAGCCTTTCTGTCTGCTGGTATCGACTCTGGCTCTCTGGTCGGGCTTATGCGCGATACAGGCCTGACCGGGATACCGACGATCACGGTGGCATTTGATGAATTTGCCGGAACTCCCGCCGACGAGTCGATCCTGTCGCGCAAGGTTTCGGAGCTTTACGGTACACGCCACACCACCAGGACCGTGACCAAGGAGGAGCTGCTGGCGGATTTCAAACAGATCCTCATCTCTATGGATCAACCCTCCATCGACGGCTTCAACGCCTGGTTTGTCTCCAAGGCGATGCGCGAATATGGCGTGAAAGTCGCCATCTCCGGACTTGGTGGCGATGAACTGTTCGGCGGCTATCCATCATTTTCGCAAGTTCCGCGATTGGTCCGCGCCTTGCGCCTGCCTGCGGTGCTGCCCGGGCTCCCCAAGCTGGCACGCAGATTTGCCAGTCATTTCCAGCTGACCGAGAGACTAGGTCTGCACCCCAAGTCAGCAGGCCTGCTCGAATACGCAGGCGGCTATCCGGCTGCTTATTTCCTCAAGCGCGCCCTGTTTATGCCGTGGGAACTCGGCAAAATACTCGGGCGCGACGTGGCGGAGGAGGGGTTGCGGCGGCTCGACCCCGTGGCCTACATCGCCAGCGCCACTTCGCCCGCGCCACGCACGCCGTTCGGCCGTGTCGCGGTGATGGAAAGCGCCGTGTACATGCGCAATCAACTGCTGCGCGATTCAGACTGGGCGAGCATGGCTCACGGGCTGGAGTTGCGTACGCCATTGGTCGACCATGTTCTTCAGCGCTCTGTCGCGGCGTATACGACATCCGGTCAATCTCAAACCGGAAAGGCCCTTCTCGCGCATGCGCCATCGACACCGCTCCCCCAAGAGATCGTTACGCGCGCCAAGACCGGTTTCGGCTTCCCCACTGCGCACTGGATGTCGAAGCTGATCAGCATTCCAGATCCTACCGATCCGCTTCGCCCCTCAAGCGCGTCGACCCGGGCGCTCGCCATCGCGCTTGCCGGAACGTGCGGCCTCCATGTGCCCGAGGCGTTGCTTGACACGTCCGCAGCGTAGTTCTTACTGCCGGGATACGTTCTTGAGTCGTGATCGGTAACCCGTTGTTTTCGAAAGCCCAAAGATCCTTGCTTGAGTTGCGAGGCAATGAGGTCCTGATGGGGAGGCAAATACTGGCACTGCTGAGCGACGCATTTGGCGGGCACGGCGGCATTGCGCGTTACAACAGGGACCTGCTTTCTGCGCTCTCGCACGCCGCGGCCGTTTCCAGGATCGTCGCCCTTCCGCGTATGCAGCCTGAGCCTATCGGAACGCTTCCCGCCAAGGTGAGCCAGTTGCCCGCCGTTGCCAATCAGGTTCGCTATTCGCTGGCGGCGGTGCGTCTTGCGCGTCAGATGCCGCCTGGAACGCTTCTCTTCTGCGGACATCTGCTGATGGCGCCGCTCGCGGGCCTCATCAGCAAGCTGACGGGTCAGCCGCTCTGGCTGCAAGTCCATGGCATCGACGCATGGGCAAAGCCGGCAGACCGTGTTCGCTGGGGCGCCCGCAGGTCGGACCTCGTGACCGCGGTCAGCCGCTATACGCGCAACCAAATGCTCGCAAACTGGTGGGAGGGTCCTGCCGACAGGATCAGGGTCCTGCCAAATACGGTCGATACGGCCTACAGCCCCGGACCGAAGTCACCCAAGATTATCGCCCGGCATGGTCTGGCGGGCCGCAAGGTCATTCTGACCGTTTCCAGGTTGGCGTCCGCAGAGCGCTACAAGGGCCACGACTACGTCATCTCGGCGTTATCGCAGCTTCGCCTGGATCATCCCGAAGCCGTCTACCTTGTCGTAGGCGGCGGAGACGGCATGGACTATCTGCGGTCGGCGGCGCAGACGTTTGATGTGGCCGACCGCGTCATCTTCGCCGGCAAGGTGCCCCACGAAGAGCTGCCCGACTACTTCCGCACCGCCGATGTCTTCGTCATGCCATCGGTCAAAGAAGGCTTTGGCATCGTCTTTCTGGAGGCGGCCGCGTGCGGACTTCCGGTCATCGGCGGCAATCGTGACGGCAGCGTCGATGCGCTGGCCGATGGCGTGATCGGCACGCTGGTGGATCCGGAAGATCCTGCCATGATCGCCAAAGCGATCGATAGTGCGTTCAGGTCAAGGCCTCGCGACGGTCTTAAGGCCGTTGCGCGCTTCTCAAGAGAGAATTTCGAGCAGCATGTCGGCAGCATGATTGAAGAATTGACGTCGGGGCAGGTAGGGGCCCCTCGGACGACGGAGGCTTGAGGGACGTGTCCGATAGATTGGGGGCAATGCTGGGATCGGGACCGGCGTCCGTCCGCCGCTTCGTGTGGCGGCTGGGGCGGCGGCTGTACACGAGCGCACGCCGCGAGCAGATCTCTCTTGAGATCGAGGGCGACGGCGAGGGATATCTGCAATCGTGCGTCGTGCGCGCGACCGATCCCGGCAGCCCTCTCACGATTTTAGACATTGGCGCGAACCAGGGAGATTGGACGAGACACTTGCTGGCAAATCTCCCACCCGACCGCAAAACGTCCTCGCGGCTGAAAGTGATCCTCTTTGAGCCGGTACCATCGACACGCGCGCGATTGGCCTCCACGATTGCCGCACACGATCCCGGCGGGGTCTGCGCAATTCACCCTATAGCCATGTCGGACGTAAAGGGGACGTTCGAGATGGCCATCATGAGCGACACTGGCGGCACTAACTCATTGCACTTCGACAACAGCGCGGCCGCGCCGCCCGGCGGCTGGATCAGCATACAAACGGATACCCTGTCTGGCTTTTTTGCTGAACAGGGCATCGACCATGCCCATCTCGTGAAATGCGACACCGAAGGGCACGACCTCAAGGTCATGCAGGGAGCGCGTGATCTTCTCGCGCAAAAGCGCATTGACGTCTTCCAGTTCGAGTACAACCATCGCTGGGTCTTTTCGCACTCGTTCCTCAAAGATGTCTTCGACTTGATCGACGGCCTTCCCTACCGCCTGGGGCGCCTGATGCCCGATGGCGTAGAGTACTTTTCTCGCTGGCATCCCGAACTCGATCGCTTCTTTCAATCAAACTACGTGCTCGTGTCGGAACGTGCGATGGCATGGCTTGACAGTCATACGGGCACTTTCGACGACTCCAACACCTATGCTTGACGTCTCACCCGGAGGGTTGGGATCGCCGTAATGCTTGCGCGCATAGCCCGGAACACCGCCGCGCAAGCGGTTGGGTTGGCACTCACGTTCGCGGACCGCTTCGTCGTGGTCGGCGTGCTGTTGCGTACCTGGGGCCCGCAGCTTTATTCTGACTGGGCGGCGCTGCTCTCGTGCGCCGGGCTCATCGCCATGGGCGAATTGGGCCTCAACATCTACTACGGCAATACCCTCCAGAAAGCCTGGATGCAGCACGACACGGTCAGATTCCAGAGAACCGTGTCGATTGCCCTGTTCATTTCGGGTTGCCTTGCAATCCTGCTTGGCGGCATTGCGATCTTAATCGCCTCTGTCGTCGATCTGCATCGCGGATTGTCGATCGGTGAGCTGTCCCGCGCCGAAGCCTACGGCGTCCTCGCCCTGCTCGCGTGGGCCGCGCTTTCGCGCGTGGCACGCGGCTCCATTTCCCAGACCTTCCGCGGCCGCCAGAAGTTTGCCACCGGAACCATGGTCGATCTGGCGTCCACCGCTGCAACGGTCAGCGTCATGCTGGCTGCCGGTCTACTCGGCGCCCGCCCCCTGACTTTGGCGATGCTGATGGTGGCGAGCGACCTGCTCGCCGGTTGGGGGTTCATGCTCTTCGCCTTGAAGTCCCGCTATCGCGATCTGCGGTTGCGTGCGGCTTGCCCGACGGCGGCCGAATTCTCGGATGTCATCGGCCATGTGAAATGGCTGGCGGTGCAGCAGGGCAGCCCGGTCGCGTGGCTACAGCTTCCCATCGTCTACCTCAGCGCAATCGGCTGGAGCGGGCCGCCGCTGGTCGGCTTCGTGCTGTCGCGGACGCTGGTCAACTTCATGCGAACTCTATGCAACTTGCTGTCCATAGGCTCCGGCGTGGAAATCGCCGCGGTTCATCATGCAGGGCAGACGGCACAGGCAACGCGCCACGTCTATGCCGTGGCCCGCTGGCTGGCCATCCTCGCCACATCGATGGCCGCGGGCCTGTTGTTGTTCGGCCGCCCATTTGTCTCGATCTGGTCGGGGCACGATAATCTTTTCAATCCGATCATGATCCTGTTTCTGGCGAGCGGCGCTGTCCTCGCCGCGCCGGCCGCCGCCATCAGCTCGCATCTGATGCTTGCCAACGCACCACGGCCGATCTCGTTGGCGCTCATCTTCCAGCTTGCCATTGGGCTCCCGGCGTGTGCTGCGATGGCACGCGCCTGGGGTCCCACGGGCGCAGCCGCGGGCCTTGCTATCGCCGAAGCCGCCTGCCAGGGCCTACTCATTCCAATTCTCGCCGCCCGGCAGATGGATGGCTTTGAGGTCAGGACCTATCTCAGCCAGACAGTGCGCGCGATTGCCCTGACCGGCGCCTGGACATTCGGAACGGGCTTCCTGATCCTCCATCTCATCGACATTCATTCCACCACGGCATTGATCGCTGTAGTACTGGTTTGGGGCTTTTTTGCCCTGCTTCCGGTCTTTTTCGCGAGCCTGTCTTCTCCGCAACGCTCTGCGCTCTTGAGCCGGCTAGCGAATATGCGCAAGAAGACTCTCGTTTGAATGCCGGTCGCACCTGTTGCGACTTGAAGAACACTGAGCAACAAGGCTAGCGGTAGCATGACCAATAATTCATACCGGGATAGGATTTATCAGAATTACGCGTCAAAATTTCAGAATACAGGTCCTGAATTCGATGTGTCAGCAAGCTTACGGTGGGGGCGTGCATACACGTTTTATCTTCGCGGCTGGTTGCCGAAAAACAAGGATGCTGCAGTTCTTGACGCGGCATGCGGAGGCGGTCGCTTACTGCATTTTTATAAAGAGGCGGGGCTATCTCAGATCAGTGGTGTCGACGTCAGCCCGGAGCAAATTTGTCTGGCCCGGCAAATCACACCAAACGTGTTCGAGGAAAATGTGCTTACGCATCTTCGCAACAATCCCGAGCGATTTGATCTAATTTCCGGGTTCGACATAATCGAACACCTGACCAAGCAGGAGGTACTTGACTTCCTTGATGCGGCTTATGCAGCTCTTCGGCCTAATGGACGTCTCATTCTCCAAACACCCAATGCCGACTCGTTGGCAGGGATGTCCATTCGCTATGGAGATTTTACGCACGAGGTTTGCTTCAATGCGCAGTCTCTCTCGCGGCTAATGAAGCTCGTCGGCTTCAACACAATAGAAGCTCGCGAGACCGGGCCCATACTCTGGGGCTACAGCATGGCATCAACTGCACGATGGCTTGTCTGGTCTTGCCTTCGAGCACTCACGCAGCTTTTCAATTATGCCGAAGTTGGCTCCCCTGGCAGCGGGATCACAACCCGAGTCTTCCTGATTACGGGTTTGAAGGGCTAGCTCCTCATGAGGATCCTCTACGTCGGACAGTTATGGAGGGGAAGCACTTGCCTCGCGCGAATGCAAACTTTGGCGCATCTTGGACACGAAATGCTTCCGTTCGACGTGACGCCCTTTTCAAGGATAGGCAACCGGGTTGAAAGATCCCTCCTTGCGCGTCTTCTGATCGGAAGGGGCATAAATTCGCTCAATGAACATTTGCTGAATGACACCCGATCTCACGGCTTCGATATCGTTTGGATCGACAAGGGCGTCTTGATATATCCACAGACCTTGACCGCCTTGCGCAGCCGCGCCGCGCGCCGCTTCGCTGTCCACTACACGCCCGATCCCCAGCTTGTTCTTCACAAGTCCCGGCACTTTCGCGCCTGCCTTCCCATCTACGATCTCGCCGTGACCACCAAGGCGTTCGAGATTAATCTCTACAAGGCTCACGGGGCGCGAGATCTTCTGCTGGTTCAGCAGGGCTATGGGGAACGGTTCGCGCAAGCCCCCGAGGCCCGGACGGCAGACGACGAATTCTCCCACGACGTCTGCTTCATCGGTCACTGTGAAAAACATTACGCGGAACGTCTTCGGGCGGCGGCCGGCGCCGCGCCAGCCGCGATATGGGGGCCGGGTTGGACGCGTTATGCCCGCCGGCATGATTGGATCAGGCCTCACGTCAAGGGCGAGGGAATTTGGGGAGATGAGTATCCGCAAGCTCTTATGCGTTCAAGAATCGCACTTGGCCTCCTCAGTAAGCAGATCCCGGAAACAACGACCACGCGCACGTTCGAGATTCCAGCAACCGCCACCTTCATGCTTGCCGAGAGGACTGCGGATCACCTTGCCTTGTTCGAAGAAGGCAAGGAGGCCGAGTTCTTCTCCAGCGACGAGGAGATGCGCGACAAGATTCGCTTCTATATCGCCAACGAAGCCACGCGCACAGCCATCGCCCGGGCGGGGCGCCAGCGCTGCCTCAAGGGCGGCTACAGCGATACGGCCCAGCTGCAACGCGTCTTAGACCATATTTCTGTGCAATTGGACGCAATCTGATCACACGGGCCTATACGCGCCCCAGCAATGATCAGCTGACAACGGCACGGTCCGTCAGGCGGCGCCAACTGGTCCCGTCCGAGAAGGCGACGACCGCGCCGCCGCTCTCATTCGAGACATAGATCATAGATCCCGCCCCGTAGGTGGCCGCGCTCGGAACCGTGGCCACGGTGAAGCTTGGAAGCTTCGGCGCATTGGTGAAGGCGGCTTGTCTTGTCGTCTTATCGATGGTGAGCACAACGTTGGTGGAAGGAACGGGATGCGCGCAAAGAGCGAAGTTGTCGGCGGCGTTCTTTCCCCAAGACCATGCCTGCCCGCTCGACCCGCTGAAAGCGTTGAAGTAAGCGTAACCGGCCCCGATCGTGCTGACCTCATACGAGGCCTGCCCGCCGCCGGGATACGTGTTGTTGGTTTGGTTCGTGACGCCCCAGTTGGTGTTTCCAGACGTGAGAAAGCCCGTTTGGGTCACTCCGGTTTGTGCCGCGAACTGGACCTGAAGGCCGCGCCCGCCATTAACAAGCGTGTCTCCGGGGGTGACGGTGACGACTGCGCCTCCGGCCGTTTCCGCGCCCTTGGGTTTGATATCGAGCTTGACGGCCGTGGAAAGGCTGGCGCCAACGCTCTCCGTGCCAGCGAAAATCCGCGCGCAGCGGAAACCAGCCACGATTCCAGTGCCGTCATGAGGGCTATCGATCTCAAAGGGCCGGAACTGCGTGCCATCGGCCCTGATCCCGCGCAGCTGCCATTCGGTCTGCATCGACTGACGGCCTGCGCCGTCGCCATTGTAATAGCGGCTCTCGATGGTCGTACAAAAACCAGGAACTCCAGGGATATCCTGCACTGTTGGAGCCTTGATGTTCCAACCCCAGGAAGCCACGTGATCGACATAGTTCGGATTTCCGGCTGGCCCGTTGCTCCACGAATGACTTGAGGCGCAGGAGCTGAATTTGCCGGCCGCAGCATCGCCCGCCGTAGGATCGAACAACGAGACTTGCGCGGCGCTCGCCGTCGAAATCTCAAGCGGCAGCAATTCGCTCGCGAGGTGCGCATGGGCCAATGCAGAGTAGCGCGCGTCGCCGCGCGCCTGGGTGAGGTACTGCGGATGGTCGTCGTCTTCCAGGCCGGTGAGCTCTCCGTGATCGCCACCTAAGGCCGGTGGTGCAACCGCCAGACGCAACGGCGTAATCAGCAAGGATGACGTGCGGATTTCCGATACTGTCACGCTCATTCTGTCACTCCTTGGACAATCGAGAAGTTACCGGCCCACAGACGGGTCGTCTGGCCGCCCCTGCGCATCAGCATGTCATGCTGGTGGAAGTTCGCCGGAAGGGCCGCTATGTCTTCAGCAGCAACCACCAGGTCGATGCGGCCGATCAAAGGATCGACGAGGATCCGGCCGTTCGCGGCGTTGAGCACCAGAACGTTGTCGCCAAGGCGCGTCTCCACATCCATGTGGAACGTCGCCCCCGTCAGATCCACGGGCGTATTGTCGGCGTCCGAGATCACGAACGCGTAACGGAAGTCTTCGTTGTTGGCGATTTCGAAATCCACCTTGAACAAGGCTGTCATTGCATATCCTCAGCTCACGACCGCACGGTCGGTTACGCGCCGCCAGTTTGTGCCATCGGAAAACGCGAGAACCGCGCCCCCGGCCTCATCCGTCACATGCACCAGCGCGCCCGCCCCGGACGTGCCCGCCGCAGGAAGGCTCGCCTTTGCCAGGCTGCGCACGCGCGGCGTTCCGGTCGCGGCGGGAATGACGAGGGCGTCGATCCAGGCCGACCCGTTTGCGCTGACCTTGAAGCGCAGATTGTCGTCACCGGCCAAGCCGATTTCAGCGCGGCCCGAATAGCCCGTCTGGTAGAGCGTGCTGGCGGTCTGGCCCGCCGCCGACTTGTTGATCTTCTGCTGATGGCCCGCGCCTGCGTGGTCGAACAACGAGGCCGGCGCACTCACCGCAAGCCGGTTCGTTGTATCTGCTGTTGCGTTGACACCCACGAGGCCAACGGGATTGACCGACAGAATGCCCTGCGCGGAAACCCACGCGGCGCCGCTCCACACCGCCAGCATGTCGTCGTCGGAGATCCACGCCAGCCACCCTTCGTTCGGCACGAGAAATTGCCAGGCCCCATCCTGGAAGGCGGCGATATGATTCGTATGGCCCGCCCATCCGCCGGTGGCTGACGCCGCCACGATGTAGCGCGCACCGTTGACCGGCGAAGCTGGCGGCGCGGTCAGATCTCTGTCAGCAACTGCAAGCTGTACGATCGCATCGAGAGACCTGATCGCCTCATTGTGCGTGACATGCTTCTGCGCTTGCGCGGGCATGATATATGGGAGCAATAAACTGGGCGTGGTGGCCATTTGCGTTTCGCGTCCTCGAGCGTACCGTTTCGAGGACACACTAAGGCCGCCAGCCACACCGGGGATAACTTTGCGCAACGGGGCAAACCAGACCGGCTACCCGCCACGTCGGCCCGAGGCGCGGCCTTCGGCCGCCGCCCAGCTTCGCCCTGTCCATCGCCCCGCGGGGCGCGCGTCCGTGCGAACTGCACCGACTGACATTTCCAACGTCCTTGTCGACGGCCGCGAGCTCATCCTGCTTCTTGCGCTCCTCGCCGGTTACGTCATGGCCTCGATCACGTTCAGCGCCGATGAACATTACTTGAGCAATATGATCGGTCCGCTGACGCTGATGGTCATCATGTTGCTGGGGGCCTGGTGGCACCTTCAACGACAGCCCCTCGCGATCTGGCAACCGATTTTTTGGTTCCGTGTGGCGGTCGCCGCGTATTACGGCGTTGGCAATCTTGCGCCGTATGTTGCTAACGATACGACGATGCTTTTCATTCGGGCCATGTACGATTTCAGCGAGGAGGAAGCGTTCAAGGTCGGCATGATAAATGTAGCTTGCGCGCTCACCGTACTCGGGACAGCTTGGCTGATCCCGGTCCCCACGCCTGCCCATTCAACCGAACCCCCGACCAAAGCGAGACGATCGGCACAAAGCAGAACAACGATAATGTTTGCTGCCGCCTTCCTGATAGCGGGCGGACTGGTTCGATATTTAATCGTGCTGCCGTCAACACTGGGACTGATAGATGCGGTCCCTGGTCTCGTGATGCCTTTGGCGAGATCCTATATCGTAGGCCTTTTCCTGCTTATCCTCATCGGGCTTCGCGGCAACAGGATCGCGCTTGCGCTGGCGTCAGTCCTTGTGCCCTTGGATCTGGCGATAGGCCTGCTCACTTTCGCCAAAGTGGAAGTCCTGCTGACATTGATCTTCTGCTATCTGGCATTCCTGCACCATCATATGACGGTGCCTCGTATCGTCATCGGCATCATTCTCATTGTCGGTGTCTACAGCCAGCTTGACCCCGTCATCCATTATGGCCGCGATGAGATTTATCGGCGCTACGGCGAACGCGGAGCTCCGTTGCATGTTCGTCTTGAGATCCTGGAAGCCTACACCAAAGACGTCAGCTCAAACGAGCAACGATCGGATCGCCAGTCTTTCCTGTCACGGCTGAGCTACACGAACGCTGCTGCGATGGTGACGACGTGGCACGACATCGGGCGCCCGGGAGACAGTCTCAAGAACGCCTTCATTGTCCTGATCCCTCGCGCCGTATGGCCGGAGAAGCCTGAAATCACGGCTCTTGGGAAGGAACTTTATCTGGCAGCCTCGTCTGACGAGGGATCGTCAATCAGTCCGGGCTTGTTTGCGGAAAGCTACTGGAACTTCGGCTGGATAGGCATTCCTCTTCTGATGACAATCTACGGTATATTCCTGACCCTCTTATCGCGATCGGCGCTTCGCGCGATGAAGTTAGAGAAGTGGCTCTATCTTCCGGCAATCCTCTTGAGTATCCAAATTGGCGTGCGCGTTGATGGCTGGTTCGTATCGGACGTGATCGGCGCCGGAGGCACCGCGGTGATCATGATAATCGCCATCCATGCATTCGAACGCTTCACCTCAACAAAAACCAACTAGCCGCCAATTCATGAAAGTCCTGCACGTCACGCCTTCCTACTACCCGGCGACGCACTACGGCGGGCCCATCTTCTCGACCTTTGCGTTATGCAACGCGCTGGTGCGCATTCCCGGCGTTGAATTGCGCGTGCTGACGTGCGACATGGCCGGCCCGGAACTTTCCCAACGGGTACCCTTCGACAAAATTCCCGTCCGGTTCGATGAGGGCTACGACGTCTACTTTACGAAGCGCACCATGTTGCCGGACATCGCACCGGGACTTCTCGCCCGGCTGTGGCGCTTGGCCGGCTGGGCGGACGTTATCATCCTCACCGGCACGTACAGCTTTCCAACCCTTCCGGTTCTGCTCGTGTGCAAGTTACGCGGCAAGCCGCTGGTGTGGTCGCCACGCGGCGCCCTCCAAGCCTCTCATGAATGGAGCGGCGCGCGCAGGCAAGGACTGAAGAAGATCTGGGAACGCGCATGCGCCCTCTTGCGGCCGCGTCATGCCACCCTACACGTCACAGCCGAGGTTGAGAAGGAAGCGAGCTTGGCGCGGCTGCCGGGGTTCACGGCCGACATCATTCCCAATGCGGTCGAACTGCCGCCTGACCTTCCACCGCGTACCTGGAAACCCGGCGGCACGTTGCGGCTCATGTTCATCAGCCGCGTCGATCCCAAGAAGGGCCTGGAGATTCTGCTGCAAGCCATGCCGCGATTATCGCCTGACACCACGCTCGACATTTTCGGCCGAGGGGAGCCTGCTTACGTGACTTCTCTGAGGTGTCTTGCGCAACAGCTTGGCGTTGGGGAGCGCGTGCATTTCAGAGGCCATGTCGACGGCGAGGCCAAACGCGCGGCCTTCACCGGCGCCGACCTCTTCGTGTTTGCGACGCATTCGGAGAATTTCGGAATGGTGGTGGCCGAAGCGCTTGCCCATGGCGTCCCGGCCATCGTCAGCCACGGCGCGCCGTGGCCAGAACTTGACTCCAAAGGCTGCGGCCGCTGGGTGCCCGCGACACCGCAAGCATTCGCCGCCGCCATCCAGGATCTGCGCGACAAGGATCTCGCAGGCATGGGGAAAAATGGCCGCCGCTGGATGGAGACGGACTTCAGCTGGGAGAGCCGGGCATCTCAGATGCATGCCCTGTTCGAACGGCTGGTCAGAGAGGCGGCCTAAAGCATTTTCCAATATACAGAGCCACTCTTTCCTCTCCCGGGACGGGAGAGGATGTCGCGAAGCGACAGGTGAGGGACTTGCGTATGCGCCGTTGATTGCGGCAGGCCCCTCATCCGCCCCTTCGAGGCACCTTCTCCCTAAGGGAGAAGGAAGTGAGTCCATGAGATCGAAATCGGCTATAGCGCTATCACCACCCGGTCGGATTGCTCAGGGATACCCCAAAACGATGCCTGAAATTCACGCCATCGTTCTCACGCAGAATGAGGAGATCCATATTGCCCGTTGCCTGGAGAGCCTGCGCGGCGTGTGCGCGAGCATCACCGTTGTGGACAGTGGATCAACCGACAGGACGCTCGACATCGCAAAGGGCTTTGGCGCCGAGATCCTCTCCAATCCCTGGGTCAACTACGCAACGCAGATGAATTTCGGCATCGACCGCCTCGCCGGGCGCGGCGGCTGGCTTTTGCGCATCGATGCCGACGAATATCTTTGCGAAGGAACCGGGCGTGGTCTGTTGCAAGCGCTGGACAGCCTGCCTGATAACATCGACGGAGTCTGTCTGCGGCTGAGGCGCATCTTCATGGATCGATGGCTGAAGCACGGAGGACTCTATCCGCTGTGGCTGTTGCGGGTCTGGCGCAATGGACACGGACGCTGCGAAAGCAAATGGATGGACGAATACATTGCCGTCACCGCAGGCGTGCGCCATCTGCCGTTGGACTTCGCAGACCACAATTTGAAACCTCTCTCTTGGTGGTCGAACAAGCATGTCTCCTACGCTGGGCGAGAGGCTATCGACATCCTCCTCATGGAGCGCACGGGCGCGCCGGAGAATGAAGGCCGCGTTGGCCGATCGGGTTGGAAAAGATTCGTCAAGACACGCATCTACAATCGCTTGCCCGGCGGAGTGCGTTCTTTCCTCTATCTGATCTATCGCTACGTTCTTCGCCTTGGCTTTCTCGACGGGCGCGAGGGTTACTATTTTCACGTTCTCCAAGGCTTCTGGTACCGGACGCTTGTTGACGCCATCGTCGCCGACATTCGCAAGGATTTGGCGGCCGGCACTTCCCTGTCTGATGCGATCTTCAGGCACACGGGCCAGCGCATTCCCAAAACCTGAGCAGAGGCGCCCTGCCAGCTGCCGTAAGGCGGGGCGCAGCAGGAATTCAGCCTTTTGAAGAATTTGCTTTATGTGATTTGCGCCGTCTACTGACTTGACGCTCAAGCGCAAACCCATGAGAACGTCTTCATGGGGCGCATCGTTTTCATCAATAGATATTTCTATCCCGACCACTCCGCGACCAGCCAGATGCTGTCCGACATTGCGTTCGGCTTGCAGGGTACAGGGCGGACTGTGTCGGTTATCACTTCGCGTCAACGCTACGACGCCCCAGAGGAGCAGCTTGCCGCGTACGAGACCGTCGCGGGCATCGACATTCACCGCATCCGGACGAGCAGGTTTGGCCGCCACAACCTCGTGGGCCGGGCCGTGGACTACATTACGTTCTATATTTCGAGCGCAGTGGCGCTGATGCGGCTCGTGCGGAGCGGCGACGTGATCGTCGCCAAGACAGACCCTCCGATGCTGTCGGTTCTCGCGGCCCCCATCGCCAAACTCAAAAGAGCGCGCCTCGTAAATTGGCTGCAGGACGTTTTTCCGGAAGTCGCGCAAGTTCTGGGTATGGGCCGCGGCGGAATATCGCGTAGCGTGTTTTCACTCCTCTATTGGCTGCGCGATCGCTCGTTGAAGGCTGCGGGCGCGAATGTCGTCCTCGGCGAGCGCATGAAAGAGCATCTCATCGCCCACGGCGTTGCTCCGGAGAAGATCACGATCATCCCCAATTTTGCCGACGGCACGCTCATAACCGCGGTGGCACGCGAGCAAAACCCTTTGCGCGCATCATGGGGCCTTGAGGACAGCTTCGTTGTTGCCTATTCGGGAAATCTCGGGCGCGCCCATGAGTACTTGACGCTCTTGGATGCCATCGCCCGGCTGGAGAAAGATCCACAAGTCCCTCCTCAATCGAATGCGCAGACGCCTTCGCCGCCGATGCCCCGTATCCTCTGGCTCTTTATTGGCGGAGGTGCGCTCTACGAGGCGTTCAGGGCCGAGGTCACCAAGCATGGCCTGACGTCCGTGCGCTTTGAGCCCTATCAACCGCGCGAGAGGCTCGCTCAGAGCCTGTCGGCCGGAGATGTACATCTCGTTTCACTTCGTCCCGAATTGGAAGGCTTGATCGTTCCAAGCAAATTCTACGGCATTGCGGCCGCTGGCCGTCCGACGATCTTCATCGGGCACGCGGATGGCGAGATCGCGCGTCTTCTGGCGCAGAACGACTGTGGCATCACGGTTGGCGAGGGCGATGGAGCGGGGCTGGCAAACGCAATTCTGGCGCTTGCCGACGCACCCCAGCGCGCGCTGGCGATGGGAAAAAATGCGCGCGCGGCATTCGAAAAACATTGGGACAAGAAAGCTGTCCTACAGCGCTGGCGCGCGCTGCTCGACGAATCTCAGTAATGAGTCCCTATGCGGCCGCGCAAATTCCGTAGTGCGTGTTAACGCAATTCCAAGTTGTCGATAGTAATGAAATCGTGCGCACCGGGCTCTTTTTTGAAGACGACGCATGCTGAGCTACGTCCACAGGATCAGACACCATTCGATCGTCCGGCTTCTTGTGCCGTTGACAGTTCTCACCGTCTTTTCGCTGACGGTAAATCCGGAACCGCTCGGACTGACGCTCGTGGAGCCGCTCGAAGATCGCTTCGCATCGCCGGCAGCGTTGCCGGCCCGGATTGATGGCATCATTGCCGTGGGCGGTGGTTACGATCGCATGATGGAGGCTGTCCGGCTCGCCAAGATGTTTCCGCAGGCGCGTCTTCTTTTCACGGGCGATGGCGAGGAGACGTGGCTCGATTATGCGCAGGCTGCCGGCATCGATCCAAACCAGTTGACAGTGGAGTCTCTCTCGGGAACCACTTACGAGAATGCGCAATTCTCCAGCGCCCTGGTGCGCCCCGAGCCGTCGCAGACGTGGCTGCTCGTCACCTCCGCCGCGCATATGCCGCGCACTGTCGGCACCTTCCGCAAGGCGGGTTTTTCAGTGAAGCCATGGCCGGTGAGACGTACCGGCGTCCGCGCGGCCGACGCGTATGCTGTCGCCAGGCACGAGTGGCTGGGGCTGGTCGCGTACTGGCTGCTTGGACGAACCGACACGCTGTTTCCCGGCCCGCGTCCTGACCCGTCCTCATCTTCTGCGCAGATGACTCACGATCTTGCTGGCGCGGCGAGAAACGCCTCGTAGGCCGACCTCAAGCCCTCCTGCAGCGTGATCCTGGGCCGCCATCCCAACGCTTTCAGTTTTTCCCCGTTCATGAGTTTGCGGGGGGTTCCATCGGGCTTGGACGTATCGTTATCAATCGCGCCTTGGAATCCGACGACATCGGCAATGAGCCGTGCGAGATCGGCAATCGTCATATCCCTGCCCGAGCCGACGTTGATGTGCTCGTCATCGGAATAGACCTTCATGATGTGGACGAGCGCATCGGCACAATCGTCCGCGTGGAGGAATTCGCGCCGCGGCGTGCCCGTCCCCCAAATCGTGAACCTTTCGGCGTTCGCCCGTTTCGCCTCGTGCGCCTTGCGGATGAGCGCAGGAATCACGTGGCTGGTGTTCAGGTCGTAGTTGTCGCCCGGACCATACAGATTTGTCGGCATCGCACTGACAAAGTCGCAGCCATGCTGGCGGCGGTAGGCTTGGGCGAGCTTGATACCGGCGATCTTGGCGATGGCGTACCACTCGTTCGTCGGCTCCAGAGGTCCTGTCAAAAGCATGTCTTCCCTCATCGGTTGAGGGGCGAGCTTCGGATAAATGCACGAAGAGCCAAGGAAGACGAGCTTCTCGACACCGGTCTTGAAAGCCGCCTCGATCAGGTTCGCCTCGATCATCAGGTTGTCGTAGAGAAAGTCCGCCGGATACCTATCGTTGGCGAGGATGCCGCCGACCTTGGCCGCAGCGATGAACACCGCATGAGGCCGTGTCTCTTGCATGAATGCGCGCACGTCGTCCTGGCGGACGAGATCCGTGCGCGCGCGATCCGCGGTGATGATCTGGCAGCTCTCGATTGCGAGGCGGCGCACGAGAGCGGAGCCGACCATGCCACGATGCCCGGCGACATAGACACGCTTTCCGGCGAGATCATAGGGCGTGCGTGAAGTCATTGCCTTGTGCCCTAGCCAGCCGACCGGTCTTGGCGCCAGAATTCGCGCTCGACGAGTTTGAGGTCGCTCTCAACCATCTCCGCGACCAGATCCTTGAATGCCGTCTTGTGATGCCATCCCAAGGTGGTGCGCGCCTTCGTGGCATCGCCCAGCAGCTCATCGACTTCCGTGGGGCGGAAATAGCGCGGATCGATGCGCACGAGTTCCTCGCCAGTCTTGGTGTCGAAACCCACCTCGTCGACTCCTGCCCCGCGCCAGGCGATGGTGCGGCCCGCATGCGCGAACGACAGCTCGACGAACTCGCGTACCGAGTGCATTTCCCCCGTCGCCAGCACATAGTCGCCGGCCTTGGGCTGTTGAAGGATCATCCACATGCCTTCAACAAAATCGCGGGCATGCCCCCAGTCGCGCTTGGCATCGAGATTGCCGAGGTAAAGCTTCTGCTGCAGGCCGTGTTGAATTGCAGCGACCGCGCGGGTGATCTTGCGCGTGACGAATGTCTCGCCACGCAACGGGCCTTCGTGATTGAACAGGATGCCGTTGGAGGCGTGCAGCCCGTAAGCTTCGCGGTAATTCACCGTGATCCAATACGCATAGAGTTTGGCGGCGGCGTAGGGCGAGCGCGGATAGAACGGCGTCGTTTCATTCTGAGGCACCTCCCGTACCTTGCCGTACAGCTCAGAGGTCGATGCCTGATAGAAGCGCACCTTGTCGCCGATCCTCAAAATCCGGATCGCCTCCAGCAGACGCAACGTGCCCAGCGCATCGGCATTCGCCGTATACTCCGGTGTCTCGAAGCTGACCTGCACGTGGCTCTGGGCCGCCAGATTATAGATCTCGTCGGGCTGATGATCCTGAACGAGACGGATGAGGTTCGTCGCGTCCGTCAGATCCCCATAGTGCATGAAGAACCGCGTCCGGCCTTCATGGGGATCGATATAGAGGTCGTCGACGCGCGCGGTGTTGAACGATGACGACCTGCGCTTGACGCCATGAACCGTGTACCCTTTTGCCAGCAGCAGACGGGCTAGATAGGCTCCGTCCTGTCCTGTGATGCCTGTGATCAGGGCCGTCTTTTGCGTCATTGTCTCTGTCAATCTCTACGCCGTCCGCGCAATTTCCATCGGACGACTCCACAGTCCGTCGGTCAGCCTCCAGGGCACTGCGGTAGCGGGCCGCACTTTCCCACACACTTAGTCAGGCACCCTCATCCTCTGCGCTGCAAGGCTAAGGCGCTGGATAAAGTGCGTTCGACCGCCCCGTCAACCAGTACATCAATAGGCCCAGCCACTCGCGGACCGCCAGATCGCACCGCTTGAGGCCATCGGGGATGGAGGAGAAAAAGAGCAACATATCACCTCGGTCGCGCGTCCTGAAATCCACCGGATAAGGCAGGACATCGAATCCGGCCTGACGAAACACTCCCACCGCGCGCGGCATATGGCTGGCCGAGGTCACAAGCAGCCAAAGCGATCCCGGCTGCGGCGCCACAAGGTTGCGCGTAAACACGGCGTTCTCGAACGTGCTGCGCGAGCGTCCCTCAAGAATCAGCCTCTCGGGCGCCAAGCCCACGTCGCGCAAATAGTCCCCAACAGCGCCGTCCCCGCTCAGGCCCGCAAACAGGCCGCCCCAACCGCCGGTGAAGACGACTTTCGCATCGGGCCATTTCTTTGCCAGACGGATACTCTCAGTCAAACGCTCGGCCGCCTCGTTAAGGTGGAGGCTCTCGCGCCCCGCACTCACCCATGCGTCTTCGAATCCGCCCAGCATGATGATACCGCTGACAGGGCGTTCCACAGCAAGCCGGGGGAGGGGAAAACGTTCCTCCAACGGATAAATGAGAATGTTGCCAATCGGCAGCAGCCCCGCACCCACGAGCCACGCCATGCCCATCCCGGCGCAGACCGCCCCGGCCCGGCGGCGGCCTGCGTAAAGGAGCGCGATCCCAAGTGCGGTAAACATCACGGCGAGACTGGATGGCTGGAACAGGAAGAACAGGATCTTCGCCGCCGCGTGGAACATGAGATGGGCCTCTTCATCCCTTAAAGTCGCTGCCAAGTCTGCGGACTGTCCGCTCGGCAAGCATATCCCGTGTTCGGGTTGCCGGCCTACGGCCAAGCCGCCGAAACCCTCAATTGCCTGCTTTTCTGGCTTTCCTGGAACTGTTCAGATCCGCTGATATTTGTATAGTTGTAGAAGCCGGAAGCGGGCCGGTGTCTTACCGGATCATGAAGCCTATTGAAGCAATGCCTGCGTTCATCTTCACTAAAGACTAGGAACGGTATCTTTCGTCTGAGGCCCACGGAGAGAGAGTTCACCCATGCGTTCCGGCATCGCGAAGCACGTTTCCCATTTGGCGGCAGCCGCCCTCACTGGGTTGTTTGCCCTGTCAGCCGCTGCCGACACGGCAGGCGCACGCGAGAAAAAGAAGGCCGCCGCCCCCCCCGAACCCGAGGTCCAGCTCACCGGCAACGCTGCCATCGCGGTCGTCGCCATCAGGGACCAGCGCGTGTCGATTTACGATGCCAACGGCGTTGCGCTTCGTGCCCGCATCTCCAGTGGCCAGGACGGCTACGAAACGCCAGTCGGCGTGTTCAGCATTCTGCAGAAGAAGGCTGAGCACTATTCCAATCTTTATGACGACGCCTCCATGCCTTACATGCAGCGCATTACGTGGTCGGGCGTTGCCCTTCATGCCGGCGCGCTTCCAGGCTATCCGGCCTCCCATGGGTGCGTGCGGCTGCCTTATGAGTTCGCTGAGAAGATCTTTTCCCTGACCAAGCTCGGAATGCGTGTCGTCATCTCGCGCGACGACATCGCGCCCGTCGACTTCAGCCATCGCCTGCTGCTGACGCCTGAGCCCGTGCCGGAGATGGCGGTTGCCATACCCACGGCCTATGACCCCGACAGGGGGGACGAGGAGAACGCCTCTTTGTTGCGGCCCGACGTGAGCGACTGGCCGGCGCGCCAGAAGCTGCTCGACACCTTGAGAGCCGAAGCCCGCGACAAGGCTGAGACTGCGGCTACCGCCGTGCGCCGGTGGGAAGACCTCTCGGCAGATCTCAAGAGCCGCAAGAAGGAGTTATCGCTGATCTCCAAGCGCGATCAGATCGAGAAACTGGTTGCCAAAGCCCAGGCCAGAGTGGCCAAAGCCATCCAAAAACTTGCCGAGGCGCGCACCCCGCGCACGACCAAACGCGCGCAGAGCGAAAAGGACCTAGCCGAGAAATCTCTCGCCACCATCGAGGCCAAGGCTGCTGACGTCAGGGCTTCCGCCGCTGAGGCCGAAGTGAGCATAAAGTCACTCAAAGACGAGATTTCCGTCGCCGAGAAGGCCAAGACGGAAGCCGAGGCGGCGGCCGGCGAAGCACGCCGCAAGACGCTGCCCATCTCCGTCTTCGTGAGCTTGAAAGCGCAAAAGCTTTACGTGCGCCAGGGCAATGAGGCCGTGTTCGACACCAAAGTGGCGATCGCCGATCCCGAGCGCGTGATCGGCACGCATGTCTACACGGCGCTGGACTATGCCAACGACGGCAACGACGTGCGCTGGAACGTGGTGACGATCTCGCGGCGCACGGCATACGACAGCGACTGGGACGATGATCGCCCCAGCAAACGCAAGCGCGATCGAGACCAGAGCTACGCGCCGCCGGTCACGAGCGCCGCCGATGCGACCGCTGCGTTGGAACGGATCTCCATCCCCAAGGACGTGCGGGTCCGTATTTCCAAGTACGTCTGGCCCGGTTCCTCGCTCATCATTTCGGACGAGGACCTGAGCAAGGAGACGGGACCTGGAACCGACTTCATTCTTGTGTCCAGCGACGAGCCGGCCGGCGCGCTCAAGAAGCGCAAGCGCGAAACACCTCCGCCTTCGATGTACTACGACCGCGATTTCTACGGCGACAACTACTATTATCGTCCGCTGAACCGTTATGAACGTCGCGTGCCCATGGTGCGGCCAAAATCGCTGTTCGATTGGTGGTGAGAGGGCTCGCGTTCCACGCAACGCCAGATAGCCGCGCGTGGTAACGGATGCGGGGGCACGACGAGGTATCAGCATGATTTCTGTGCCGCTCATCGGGCCGGCTAATCGCAACCGCGTGACGCTTGGCGTTCAAGCCGCCGTTACGGATAGGGATGGACGAATCCTGCTGGTGCGGCACGGCTATCGTCCGGGCTGGCATTTTCCGGGCGGCGGGGTGGAGCGCGGAGAGTCGCTGAAGTCAGCGATAACCCGGGAGCTCGAAGAGGAAACAGGCGTCGTGCTTCTGGAGGATGCGCGCCTGTTTGGCATCTACGCACATTTTGATGCGTTTCCCGGAGATCATATCGTGCTCTTCGTCGCGACGGCGTGGCGGCGCGAACGTGTTCCTCCGCCCAACAGCGAAATCGTCGAGCATGGCTTTTTTCCTCTCGATGCCTTGCCTGAGGGAACTATGCCGACAACGCGACGCCGGTTGGAGGAGATCCTCGGCCAAGCGCCTCGCTCCGCCCACTGGTAGGCACGCCCGCATCCCGCACCCGGCATTGGACATTTTTTCCAATCACAGACGCGCTTGGCGATTTCGAAACGGTCGGAATTTGCTCTAACCGCCGGGGGCTGCCCTCTACGAGCGGTGCCAATGCCGGCCACACTCCGGGCAGACATATGCATCGGCCGGATCAGCGCCGGCTGACGCATCACAGGCCGCGACCTGCACCCAGAAACCCGCCGCGCCGGGAGGCGCGCAGCAGTGCTCTGTTGCCAGACGCTCCATGATCCAGCCTTTGAGGCAGGCCCCGAGGGCGCGAACACCGATCCCAGATCCGGCAGGTGACGGCGCAGCCTCTGCCGTGGCGCGTGGGGTCGAGGCCGAACTTCCAGACTGCAGTTGCCGATCAGATCTTTTGGCGGGAATTGCCGATGCCATGAAGTGCTCCAGAGCTGTAAGGCATGCCATATCACAATCTATAGTTGTGATAAAGCCTCATGCAGCTCTTAGTTGCTTTTAGGTCCGGTCCAACGGCTTTGCGGCCTGCCAGGCATCGACCTTGGCCATCAGCCAGCCCCAGGCCTCGACCTCACGCGGACCTGCTGTCTTAGAAATGGCAATCTCAAGATATTTCAACTCGTTCTCGACCTTCTCGGGGGGAAGCATCTTGAGCCGCGTGGTCAGCACCGCAAGCTCCAACACGGCCGCCTGCGCACGGTTGAAGCCATCCCAGCCCTTATGCGTTTCTCGATGCGCTAATGCACAGACAAAACGCGGACGCAGCTCGTCTTCGATGACGCGTTCCACCTTCAATTCCCAGTGCGTGACGCAATCCTTGAGCCGGCCGCCGGGAATGGCCGTCGTCGGCACCACGGGCCAGTCTTTGCGGCCCGTGACGCAACCGGCGAACACGCGCACATCGTCGGTGTGGCTTGCCGCGGCAAACGGGTTAGCGCGCAGGTTGTCGAGCGTGCGCGAAGGCTTGAAAGGCGCGATGACCCAGTGCTTGCCCTCCTCGATCAGCCCCAGTGGCGCAACGTGAACCTCGCCATCGGCGCTCATGGTGGTCACGATAGTTTCGACGATGCGCGGCATCAGACTTCGTCCTCCTCGTCGCGGCGCGATTTCTCACGCTTGCGCGCACCGTCCGCCTCCTTGGCTTGGAGCGTTGCGCCTTCCGGCGCGTGACGCGTGAGATCTTCGCTCTTCTTGTCGGCAGCCACGCCCCAATCGAGCGGACTGTCCTGCACATAGCGTTTGCCGAGCTGCAGCGCGATTTCCGCCTTTGCCAATTCGTATCCCAGATAGAACGCGTGGGCGCCGTCCGCGTCTACACCGAGCTTTGAAAACAGCTCGAAGGGATCGGTCGCGGTGTGATGGCCATCGCGGTTGGCGATGTGAATGAGCTTTTCGCCCTTGTGAATGCGAAAATTGTTATCTCGGATCTCTTCTGCCGCCTTGGCGATCTCGGCATCGCTCATGGGATTGGGGAGAAGATCGTGCAGGGAGATCAGCCCGTTGCCGCCATACCCCTTGGGCAGGCTTGAATCGGCCCGCGCGCGATAGAGCAGCCGGCGCGCCGCGTCGTGCTCCTCGATGGTGCGGCACGTGTGCGGGGAAACCTGCACGATAAGGACGTTGGTGATATGAAGCTCCGAGCAGATGGCAAGCAGCATGGCTGTCACGCCTTGGCTATCGGCTTCCGTCAGCTCCGTCAGATTTCCCGTGCCCATAAGGATCTCGACGTCAGGGCGTGCGCGGCGCAATTGGGCGTAGCGCTCAATGGACGTGGTGAAGCCGAAATGCACAGGGTCCAGGATGGGATCGGCAATGTGAGGAATCTTCCTTTTCCTGGCGAGGTCGATCGCACGCAGAAGAGACGCCAGATCGCCGTGCGGCCTGGGCACCAGGACCGGCGTGCACTTGGTGCCCGTCACCGCATCGAGCGTCGTCTCATCTAGGCTCAGAACGTAATGCGCACCGGCCTTCGCGCCGCGCCGCAGTTCCTCCACGTCGCCGCTATCGACACTGACCTTGAACCCGGCTTTGACAAGGGCCGCGACCATGTCTTCGAGATGCGGAAATGCCGTGTCGGGCTGACAGCCAATGTCGATGACATCGGCGCCCTTCGCGCGCTGCTCAGCCGCGCGTGCAAGCATCTGTTCAACGCTTAGAGCCGTGGCATCGACGGATTCGGCAAAGATGCGCAAATCGTACTTGGAGAAGTCGGGTGGCTTGCCGCCACGGCCCAGATATTGCGGAAGGTCCGCAAGCTCGTCCGGCCCGCGCTCGAACTGTACCCCGAAATGACTGCTCAAGCTGACGAGATTCATGCGCGCGCGGCCCGGCACGATCACGCGATCGGCCTCCAGCGGGCCCTTCAGACGGTTGCGCACGATCGCTTCCGTCATGAGCGCGGCGACCTTGATGCCAAGATTCGACACCGACCACGTGCCGGGCGCCAGCCCCGCTTCCGTGACGGTCGATTTCAACCTGGCCTCGGCAAGCCGTCCGGTCAGGAAAAGGATGCTGTCTTTTGCGTCTTGAGCCATGTGAGCCTGGCCTCAACGGCCTCTCGCAGCGCCGCCACCGTCTCGACGACGGTCGTCGCCTCGAACGACTTGAGCTTTTCGGTGTTTTCAAGATCGATGCGCCGCGGATAGACCTTGACCATTCCCTTGGGCGCTTCGGTATCCATTTCAGGCGCGGTATCGCACGCGAACACGATCGAGGGCACGCGGCACTTGCCGGCCTGAGCGAACACATTGGTCGCGAGGTTGTCGGAAATTCCAGCCACGCACTTGGCAACGGTGTTGGACGTCGCGGGCGCCAGGATCAAGGTGTGATAGACGCCGTAGTAGAACGCGCCGACGGGGGCTGCGCTTGCCGTGGTATCCTTGAAAATGCGCACATCGGCCGGCAGTTCGAGATCTTGCTTGTACATGCGGATGACCTCGGCAGCGGCCCGGGAGACGAACACATCCAGATGAGGAAGCCTGCGCATGATCTCCAGGCTCTCCTTGAAGAAGTGCCCTGAGCCGGTCAGCGCCCAGCCAAAACGCGGTACGGTGACGCCCTTGAGTTCTTTTTCGTAATCCATGACTACCGCGCCTAGCATGCCCGCTCCCCCGCGTCGATGGCGGGCGCGCCCGTTAACGCTTCAAGGGTGAGGCGCGCCGACGAGACGCGCCAGGACGGCATCATCGCCGGGGCCCAGAACCTGCCAGGACACACGCGCACGCTCCACGATCCCCGGAAAGGCCAGATCCACCACACCCTCGTCCGCGAGGTCCTGCGCCGAGCTTTCAGGTGCAGCGGTGACCGATTTGAGCAGCACGACTTTGAGCCCGCCCAGGCGCTCGCCAAGGCGTGCGGCCAGCCCGTCCGATGTGATGGTCCAGTCGGCGGGAATATCCTTGTCGTCCTGACACATGCGCCAGGGCAGCCACACCGGGATCTGGCCGGCAGCCAGCACGCGGGCAAAGCCCTCGATGCTGTCGGCAGGAGCCATGCGGGGCTCCATGGTGAAGAACAGCTCGGCCATCTGATGCATGCCGAGAATGGCAAGCCGGTGCGCGGAGGTGTCGTCGAAGCGCAGCGCGTTCTGCAGGTTGCGCACCTTGTCGGCAAACTGTCCGCCACCCGGCACGACGATCACTGGGCGTGTCGCCTTGGCGATAAGCGCCAACACGCCATGCAGGCGCCCCGTCTCCGCCAGCGAGCCGCCAACCTTGATGATGACAGGGGTTGTGTCCTCCAGCGCGCCCTCAGCCACGGCCGAATTCACGCGCGGCAGCTTTGGTAGCGGGACGAATGATCTCGACGCCGCGTAGCGGCCCACGCTCCAGTTTTTCCAGCCGCACGCGCACCGCAACGATGCGCGGATCGGTAAGGCAGCCAGCTGCAATGCGCTCTGCGAACGTCTCGACGAGGTTGATATGGCCTCCCCGCGCCAGCGCCACGATTGCGTCGATGATATCGGCGTAAGATGGCACCTCCACCATGGCGTCATCGACCGAATGAACCTGCGGCGCAAGCCGCGCCTCGACCGTGAACGCCACCTTCTGCGTGACGCCCTGCTCCTCGGCGTAGACGCCGACGTTGCAGTCGACGATGAAATCCTTGATGAAGATCGTGTCGCCGATTTCGCGCTTGGCAGCAGACTTCGCGGTGGTCTTCGATCTCATGTCCTTGACGCCCTTATGCGACGTTCATCTTGTTATTGGCTGTCTGCCCACACATCGCTTCAGGCGACGGACTTCTCCCTGCTTCGCCCCGCAACCCGATCGATCTCACGGCGCACCGCCGCAACACGGGCTTCGTCTATGACCCGCGTGCGTCCACCCTCGCAGAGCGCGCCGCGAAAACCGAGGATATCCGGACCAAGCGCGGAGAGTGGGATGATATCGGACAGGCGTAGCGATCCGGCAAGGCCAGCGGCCAGGCCATAGCTTCGCGCGATGGAAAGAAAGGCGCGGATGCGATCCTCCCCCATGATCTGGGGCAGCGCGCCTTGCGCCTTGCCTGCGGTGTCGAGCATCACGCCCATGAACCCGAGCCGCGCCAGATGCGGCACGAGACTGAAATCGGAAACCCTGTCAGCCATCAGCACGGCAAACAGTTTTGCCTCGCCGAGCTGCGCATTTGCCAGAGCTTCGGCAGCGGCCATGTCGCCCTTGGCGCCATCGAACCCGCACTTGACGATGGCCACGCCGGTCGCCGCAACCTCTTGGGCCGCGCGCACCCTATGGTCGACCGCCTCGAAGCTGTCGCCGATGGTGGCGCTGACGGGTGCAAGCGCCGAAACGGCCTTTACGATGCTGGCAATCTCTTCCAGATCGAGCCGGCCAAGCGCACCGGTTGCGGGGTCTTTGCAGTCAATGACGTCCGCACCGGCAGCGAACGCCGTATACGCTTCCTGAGTGTTGGTGACGCTGGCAAGGAAGGCGGGCGCGCGCCGCAATGTGGCGTTGGGCATCGATGGAAACCTTGATAGAGGCCCGCTCAGCGCCGGGTCAGCGAAAAGCAGGTTCAGCCAGTGCCGAACACCCGCATCTGCTCGGCTAGGATGGCCGTTCTGTCCCTGCGCTGCTCGGGCGTGAGCTGCACCGGAACGTCATCTATGACACTGGCCTTTCCGGGCGACAGGCGCAAGATGCGGGTGCCGAGTTGTATTGCCTCGGCCCGGTCATGGGTCACGAAAATCACCGTCGTGGGCTGGCGGCCGATCAACTCCAGCAGGAGCTGACGCAGGCTCTGAGCGGTCGGATCGTCCAGAGACACGAACGGCTCATCCATGAGCAGGATCTGGGGCTCCACGATGAAACCCCTGGCCAGGGACGCGCGGCGCTGCATCCCGAGCGAAATGCGCTCCGGGTATGCATTGGCGGCTTCCGTCAGCCCCACGCGCTCCAGCATGTCGGGGATGCGGGCCACGCGCGGATCACCCTCCGGCAGGGCAAGCGCGATGTTCTCATAGACCGTGCGCCAAGGCAGCAGGCGGGGGGACTGGAAAATGAAAGTCATCTGATCGCGCGCAGCGCCCAGATCTATGGAGCCTTCGAAATCCTTGTCGAGCCCGGCGATGATATTGAGCAGCGTGCTCTTGCCACAGCCGGACGGCCCCGTCAGCACGACGAACTCGCGCGGTGCCACCTCAAACGAGACGTTGCTCAAGACGAGCTGCGCATCGCGGTCGGCTAGAGCGGGAAAGATCTTGCGTTCGACGTTGACGCGGATCTTGTCGTCGCCTGCCGTGTTAACGCTGGCGCCGCGCCAGTCGCCCTTCTCACGCATCAGCGCCGCCATTTGTTCACCTTTGCCTGGATCGGCTGGAGAATGGTGAGCTCGATGATCTGAACGATCACGATGAAGGCCAGCGCATAGGCGAGAATGGTGGTCACATCGAAGCTGCCGAATGCGATGTAGATCTGATAGCCCACGCCCCGGCCGCTGCCGCCCAGCGCTTCAACCACCAGCACGATCTTCCACACCAGGGCCAAGCCGGCGCGCGCGGCCGCCGCGAAGAAGGGCGCCAGCTGGGGCAGAATCACATGGCGGAAGGTGCGCCATGAACCGAACTTGTAGACCTGCGCCATCTCGGCCAGATCGCGCGACAGGCTGCGGGCGCCTTCGCGCATGGTGACAGCCACGTTGGGGATCTGGTTGATCGCAACGGCGACGACCGCTGCAGTGCCGTTCATGCCGAGCCAGACGTAGCTCAAGGTGATCGTCACCAGCGCGGGCAGATTCAAAACGAGGATGAGCCAGGTGTCGAAAAAGCGATCCGCCGTTTTGAAGCGGCCAAGAAGCATGCCGATCGCGCCGCCGATGAACATGGCGATGGTGAAAGCCATGACCACGCGCAGCAGGGTTGCGCCCACATGCGTGAAGAGCGCGCCGTTGAGTGCTTCGTGCCTGAGCACTTCGAAAACCGCCGCGGGTGTAGGAAAGTAACGGCTTTGCGCCAACTCGGCGCTGACGTGCCACAAGAGCCCCAGCGTTGCCAGAGACGCCACCGCCCAGCCCAGACGCTCCAGTCCGGCGTGCGGGGCCCTCAACCGGTTAACCCGTGTGGGTGTGGAATAGGTTTGGGTCAAAACGGGTGCCATCGCCTACGAGTTCCGAATCTCCAAGATCAATGAGGAGTTGCGTCAGTTTGCCGGCCGAGTCGGTTTCCGCTTTGGTCCACGGTCCGGGCACGCCGGACCGGAAATACTCCCTGAGCGCAGCGAATTCCGCGTCGTTGACCGGCTTCACCAGCGGCTTGATCCGTTCCCACGCTTCATCCGAGGTGGCAAGTAGCTTGTTGGCGTCGGAAACCGCCGCCAGGAGTGGCTCGACCGATACGCCGTTAGCCTGAACGTCCTTCTGCGACCACACAAAGCCGACGAGCGGCGGGACAGGAGAGATGTCCAACGCCTTGATGATATCGTCGACCGTCAACAACTGCCGCGCGCCTTCTGTCGTCAGCCGCGCCGCATAGGTCCAGAAATTGAGGCATGCATCGAGGCGCCCGTTGCGGAACTCCTCGGTAATAAGAGGTGGCGCGCCATAAACCGGGTGGGAAATCTTCTCCAGATCCTTGCCGAGCAGCTTCATGCCGTAGGCGCGCAACAGCACCCAGCTCTTGTCGATGCTGGTGCCCGCAATGCCCAGGCGCTTGCCTTCCAGATCAGCCAGGGTCTTGATTGAGCTATCTTTGGGAACCAGGAGGCTGCCGAGGGCGGAGGAATAGGGAGAAAACTTCAGATCGTTCCCCTTGGCCCGCAGCCGCAGCGCCCACGTCCAGTCCGTGACGATGACATCGGCTTCTCCCGCCAGAAGCGCCACCGGACCGGCCTGATTATTTGCCACCTCGACGACCTTGAGATCGAGATCGTTTTTCTTGTCGAGCCCATAAAGCCTGATCGTCTCGATCAGCCAGCTTACGGTTCCGTACTTCACCGATGTCAAACGCACCGTGCTGGCCGCACGCGCGCTTATCGGAGCAAGCGCAAACGCTAGGACGCCAGCCCCCACGCGGAGCGCTTGTCGCCTATCGTGCATCAATTCTTCTTCTCCTCGGCATTAAACCTGTTTCGCCACAGCCAGCGAATACCGTGCAGCCAAAGCTCATCGGTATTGCCGCGGACTTCCGCCGACATCGCCTTCGTGACCTTTCCGGAGGCGACATCCCTCACGAATAGCTGAATACTAATCAGCGCATCCGACCATTTATCGACGAAACCCGTTACCGCAATGTCCGCGCCCGCCTTCTGGGCGATCGTAACTTCGCACCCGTCGCAGTTGTTCAGCGGCGCGGCCATTTCGATCTCAGATGCAAAAGGCGCCATATCGACCAGCTCATACCTGTCGTCTTTCTGCAGGAGGACGCGCAGCTCCTCGGCGACAAGCTTGACCCGGCCCAGATCCTCCTCCTTGAGCTGTGGAACGATCTCGCCTTCCTGCTCCACATCGCGCAGGTCGAATGGGAAGACCGCTACCTTTGTTGCTGACGAGGCCGCAGACACCGGCAGGACCGCGAGCATGACGGCTAGGCAGAAGATCAGATAGCGAGGCATTCTCAACCATGACTTTCAAATTCGGACACGCTCGGGCCAACTCAAGAGATCAAATGGGCTCTAGCGTTAGGTGCATTACGGCGTAGGCGGTTTGCAAGGTCCAGCCTATTCGTTTCGTACGCACGAACGGTCACAAAACCGCGAGTAGTTCGCCCGTCCCTTGACAACGCGCCACATGCCCCCCTTTTACACAATAAGCAACACAGTAACATTTTGAGCTCGCGGGAAAAGCGCGGGATTTCGGGTTAAAGCGGGCGGATGATGATACGCGATGTAGTTCAATTTTGGCAGCGCACACGTCTTCGCCCTGCTTTCATCGGCACAGCTTGCATTTCCGCCATTCTCGCGACAGGCCCGCTGCTTCTCGGACCCGCACACGCTCAGGAAACGCCCAGTACACAGGCCCCCACCGCCGCTGAAACCGCCAACGCGGTCCCTTCTGACATTCAGCAGCTTCCAATTCTCTACCTGAAACAGCTGCGAGACAAGAACCCGCCGCTGTCCCTCCTCGATCTATCGCCCGCAGACGATGGTGTGGCGGGCGCTAAGCTTGGTATCGCCGATAACAATACGACCGGGAAATTTACTAAACAGAATTTCACGCTCGACGTGGTCGAGAGCGCAAATGTGGATGACCTCATCAAGGCCGCGCTGGAAAAGGGTACGGCTGGCTCAGGCTTCATCGCCGCCGACATGGAGCCGGACGCCCTATTGAAGCTGGCCGATGCGCTTGCAGGCAAGGATGCCGTCATCATGAACGTCGGCAATGCCGACGACAGCATTCGCGAGGAGAACTGCCGCGCCAACGTGCTGCATATTGCACCGGCCCGATCCATGCTCGCCGATGCACTCGGGCAGTATCTCGCCTGGAAACGCTGGAACAACTGGTTCCTCATCGTTGGCCCGCAACCGGAAGACAAATTATATGCTGAAGCGCTGAAGCGGACCGCCAAACGTTTCGGATCCAAGATCGTCGAGGAACGGGAATTTAAATACGAGCCTGGCAGCCGCCGCGCCGATGGTGGATTTGAGCAGGTTCAGCAGCAGATCCCTGGCTTCACGCAAGGCGCCAAAGAGCACGACGTCGTCATGGTCTCCGACGAAGGCTCTTTGTTTGGCGAATATATCCCCTATCGCACCTGGTCGCCGCGCCCGGTGACCGGCACCGCGGGCCTCGTGGCATCGAGCTGGCATCCGGCACTCGAGCTTTGGGGTGGCACGCAATTCCAGAATCGCTTCAAGCGCCTGGCAAACCGCATCATGCGTCCCCTGGACTATGACGCGTGGCTTGCCATGCGCGTCGTCGGTGAGGCGGCAACCCGCACCAAGTCAGACAAGTTCGCCGATCTCAACAAGTACGTCCACACGCCGGAGTTCGAGGTCGCGGCCTTCAAAGGCATGAAGACGACATTCCGTTCCTGGAACGGCCAGTTGCGCCAGCCCCTCCTCGTTTCCACGCCGAAAATGCTCGTCTCGGTCTCCCCTCAGCCAGGCTTTCTGCACCAGACTTCGGTGCTCGATACGCTGGGCTACGACAAGCCGGAAACCAAATGCAAAGCCTATGCGAAGTAGCCGGCGCCAATGCATCTCACGTCGTATGGCGCTGACGCCGAGAGGTTCAGCGCTTCATTTTCAAGACGCCGGTAACCGGCTTCCACCTGGAGAAATCAGAATGTCCACCACGAAGTCCTTGTATGCCTCCCTGGCCTCCTTGGCGGCGGTCACCGCAGCCTCATCGCACGCCAGCGCTTACACGGCCTACGTCACGAACGAAAAGGACAACACTGTCAGCGTCATCGACAGCGAAAAGCAGGAGGTCATCAAGACCTTCAAGGTGGGACAGCGTCCGCGCGGCGTTATCATGTCGAAAGACCACAATTGGCTGATCATCTGCGCCAGTGATGACAACATCATTCAGGTCTATGATGCAAAGACCTACGAGTTCGTGAAAACGCTGCCTTCAGGTCCTGATCCGGAACTGCTGATCCTGCATCCCGATGGCAAGAGACTTTACGTCGCCAATGAGGACGACAACCTCGTTACCGTTGTCGACATCGAGAAGGGCACCGTCATTTCGGACATTCCCGTGGGCGTTGAGCCTGAGGGCATGGGCATGAGCCCCGACGGCAAGGTGTTGGTCAACACCTCCGAGACGACCAACATGGCCCACTTCATCGATACCGAGACCCACAAGACCTTCGACAACGTGCTGGTCGACAGCCGTCCGCGCGTCGCCATATTCAATCACGACGGCACACAGCTTTGGGTCTCCTCGGAGATCGGCGGCACGGTGACGGTTCTCAACCCGGCCGATCGCAAGCAGATCGCGAAAATCTCGTTCGAGATTCCCGGCATCGCCAAGGAGGCCATTCAGCCCGTCGGCATCCGCCTCACCCAGGACGGCAAAAAGGCGTTCGTCGCCCTTGGGCCGGCAAACCGCGTCGCGGTTATCGACGTCGCGACGTTCAAAGTCGAGAAGTACATTCTTGTGGGCCAGCGCGTCTGGCAGATGTACCTCACTCCCGATGACAAGATGCTCTATACGACGAACGGCACCTCCAACGATGTCACGGTCGTTGATGTGGAGAACCTCAAGGCAATCAAATCGATCAAGGTTGGCCGCTATCCTTGGGGCGTGGTCATCGGCAACAACTAAGTGCTTCCGGAAAAGTGGGAACCGGTTTTCCGATAAGAAGCACGACAAACAAAACCCTAGAGCCGTTCCGTTATTCTATCAAAACCGGAACGGCTCTAGAACGCGGCAAGCTCAACGGCGCATGCGTAAAAGGTAAAGCGACGCTCATGACGACAATTGCCACACATCCGGAGGCCACGACACCGGCGCTTGTTGTGCGCGGTGTTAGCCATGCTTTCGGTGACAAGAAGGTGTTGGACAACGTGTCTCTCACCGTCGAGCAGGGCAAGTTCGTGATGCTCCTGGGGCTCAACGGCGCGGGAAAGTCGACGCTATTTTCGCTGGTGACCCGTCTTTACGACAACGTCTCGGGAGAAATTCTGATCCGCGGCTTCGACGTGCGCCGGAAACCGACAGCGGCCCTCCAGCGGCTGGGCGTCGTCTTTCAGAGCCGCACGCTCGACAGTGATCTCAGCCTTCTTCAGAACCTGAAGTATCACGCAGCCTTGCATGGCATGAGCACTCGGCTGGCAACCGAGCGCGCCATGCAGGCGCTCGAAATCGTCGGACTGGCCGACCGCGCCGGAGAGAAGATCCGCGCCATGTCGGGCGGACAGGCCCGCCGCGTGGAAATTGCCCGATCGCTGATGCACAAGCCGGACCTGCTCCTCCTCGACGAGGCTACCGTCGGTCTCGATGTAGGATCGCGCGAAAGTGTGATCGGTATTGTGCGTGACCTGGTCGCCAAACAAGGTCTTGGTGTGCTATGGGCGACCCATCTCATGGACGAAGTGCGCGCCAGCGATCTCGTCGTGGTGCTGCACAAGGGGAAAGTCCTTTACAACGGCAGCGTGCCGGACTTCCTGAAAACGACAAATACCGGCACCGTCGGCGCGGCTTTCCGCGTCATAACCGGTTCATCCGCCGAGGAGGCCGCCTGATGAACGCCAACGCGCCAGCCGTTACGAGCGCGGCGACACGTGTCCCCATCGGTGCGGCCGGACACGAGGAGCCGCGCGGCCTCGGCTTGGTCAATTATTTCGCCTGCTTCCGCGGCATCGTGTGGCGCGAGGTGCTGCGCTATCTTCATCAACGCGAGCGCTTCTTCTCGGCCCTCGTGCGCCCCATGATCTGGCTGTTCATATTTGCCGCCGGCTTCCGCCAGACGTTGGGCGTGTCGATCATTCCACCCTATCAATCCTACGTTCTTTATGAAGAGTTCATCATGCCGGGGCTCATCGGCATGATCTTGTTGTTCAACGCCATGCAGTCGTCCCTCTCGATGGTCTACGATCGCGAGACGGGCGCCATGCGAACACTGCTCGTCAGTCCGTTCCCACGCTCGTTCCTGCTGCTCTCGAAGCTTCTGGGAGGCGTCTGCGTCGCGCTCTTGCAGGTTTATGCCTTCCTGCTCGTCGCCTATTTCTGGGAAATCACACCAGGAACGTTCCAGGACGTGTCGTTATTCACGATGTTCGATCCGGCGCCTTGGTTCTCGGGAGGCGGCATCTCCGAACCCATCATCACGCCGCTCTTTTCGGTGCCTGGGTGGGCGCAGCCTTTCGCCGGATATATCACCGTGGTGCCCGCGCTCATCCTCGCCGGCCTGATGCTCGGGTCTCTCGCGCTGTTCATGTCGTCGGTCATCAAGCAGCTTGAGAATTTCGCAGGCGTGATGAACTTCGTCATCTTTCCGATGTTTTTTGCGTCCAGCGCCCTCTATCCCTTGTGGCGGATCCGGGAGGCGAGCCCGCTGTTATACGAAATCTGCCGCCTCAATCCCTTCACCTATGGGGTGGAGCTTATCCGTTTCGGCTTTTACGGTCAGATCGATACCGTGTCCCTGCTGGTGGTAACCGCGTGCACGATCGTGTTCCTGGCCGCCGCCGTATTCGCCTATAACCCATCCAAAGGCCTGATCGCGCGCCGCGGCGGGCCAGGGGGTTCAGCAGCTTGAAAGTTCGTGCGATGAAGACACTTCATACATACCTTTCCGCGTCTTTGGCTTTGGCCGCGCTTGCAGTGTTGCCTTTGATGTTTGCGCTTTCCCCGTTGCGCGCGCAGGAAACCAGTACCGCGCCAGCGCCAGATTCGGCGGCAGCGAGCGATGTTGCCGCCCCATCCGGGAGTGAGGCCGCCGCTGGAAACAACAAGGATCCGGAGTGGCCATGCATTTCGCGCAAAGTCCTTGAAATCTCGCCCGCCCAGGTCTGGGATGGTCCGTCTCTCGAAGGTCTTCCCAACTGGCGGGACGACGACACCATTCGCAAGCTTTCCGAATACGTCGTCGCGCGCCGCATCCCTGAAGAGGATGTCGACAAAGCCATCAAAAAATATGCCGAGTCGCTCCCTGAGGCCGAGCGCGATCAGAAGCTCACGGTGCTGTTCTCGGGCGTGCTTTCGCGCATCAACGATGAGCGCAAGATCGTCATTTCAGGCATCGAGCGCTTCCACAAGCGCCAGATGGCACGCTCCAAGGCGATCGAGAAGGAAGGAATTACACTTCCTGGCCAAGGCGAACCGTTGCCCGAGAACCCGATGCCGGCTGAGGACATCGACCATCTCACTCCCGAGGAAGAGAAATACAAATGGGAGGTTCGCGTTTTCCAGGAACGCCAGCAGAATATCCCGATTGCATGCGAGATCCCGCAACTCATCGAAGAGCGCGCAGGCCTCGTGGCACGCAGCATTCGTGCTCTGATGAAAAGCTAGAAAAGCTTGTCATCCCGGCCGAGCGCAGCGAGCGCCGGGAACCAGACGCATCGAACGGGACTCGCGGTTTGGAAATTCGCGCGTCATAAACATAAACTAAGTCGGCGCTGCTACTGCTCTTGAGGCACCGGTGTGATCTGCGCCACCGGCAGACCGACTTCCTGCCAGCCGTCCGTTCCGTCGGGATACCACATCACATTGCTGTAGCCGTATGTCAGAGCGCGCTTGGCTGCATTCCAGCTCATCCAGCAATCGCGCAAGCAATAAAAGACAACCGCCCTGGATTTGTCGCCCCCAGTCAGCTTCTCGAGATTCTTCTTGAAATAGCCCTCGATCTCCGCCGAGATCACGCCGTAGCCGACGTTCGCGAGCCACGTGGCGTTCTCTATGGAATGATGGATAGGCTCACGCCAGAATGTGCCTTTCGGCAGGTTGGGCGGCTTTGGCGCGCGCGGATAAACGTCCACGAAAATCGCTTGCTTGTTCGTCCACAGCTCGCCGGCTTTTTCTGAGGTGAGCACAGTTGCGCCCTTGAGCGTGGCAGGCACCGGCTTGCGATACTCGTCCATGCGGTAGCCGTCCGGCTCAGGCGGACGTTCGGCGTCGGCAGGCGGCGCGGGTCCGACATCAACATGTTCTGCGCGCCCATCAGCGCATGGCCACAGCGCCAGCAGCGCGGCAATCGCAATGACGGCGCGAGCAGTTCTCATGAAGGTTCCCTCTTGGTCTCTGGGACCGCGTCAGGCACGGTTTTTTGCGCATTCCTGGCTGCGCAGGGTGCGAGCCCTGATACAAAAAAACAGCGCCGCCGTCGAGCGGGGCGCTGTCGTTTCAGCGAACTTACACCTGGCGGCAGTTAATGCGCTGCGGCCGGTGCCTCGGCTTTTTTCTCCTCGGGCGCGGTCGTGGGGGTGTCGGCCTTCTTCTCTCCACTGGAGGAGGTTGCCGTACGCGGTTCGGTCAGCAACTCCATCTTGGTATCGTCATCGACGAGCAACGGAACGCCGTAGTCGAAGAGTATCTTGTCGATATCGCCTTGGCGTCTGGCAATGATCTCATTGAGCTGGCGCTTCCACGCGTCATCGCCCTGGCGCACGCCCATGGTGATGCGGAAAGCGATCTTACCCCCTCCCTCTTCCTTCAGCAGCGGAACGACCTCGAGCTTCTCACCGCCGCGCGATGCCCAATAGGCCGCGATGGGACCCCAGTGCACGCCCGCTGCAATCTCACCGGAACGGATATCGTTCATCATGCGCTCAGCGGGATTGTCGTAGCGGCGGTCAACCATCATCGGATAGCCGTGCACGTTGCCCATAAGGCCGTACTTGGCGACGTAGTTGCCGCCGGGGGAGCCCTGGATCACGCCGATGCGCTGGCCCTTGAGGCGCGGATCGGCAAGCGTGTCGATGCCGTCCAGGCCCGTACCCTTCTTGTAAATGAGCGCAGACGTAGAACGATAGATTGCGTTGGTGTTGAGGACCAGCTCATCGCCCTGTCCCCAGCCAATCACCAGGTCGCACCGCTTGCGCGCCAATGTCATGCGGATGAAACCGACCGCCTTTGGAAACCAGGTGTAGACGACCGGGATCTTCAGCTCCTCCCCGATCAACTCCGCGATCTTATTTTCGAAGCCCTCTCCCTTTTCGTTGGAGAACGGAAGGTCTGCGGGATCGGCGCATACACGAAGTTGCTTCCGATTGACGAGGTCGGCCCTGGGCGCTTCCGCAGCAATGGCGCCAACGAACCATCCCAGGCTGAGAAGCCCGGCAACTGCTGCAACAACGGTCTTTGACACGACAATGAAACCCTTATGTTGAATAGGTAGCGTTTGCACGTTGGACGCTCTGGCCCGGTGTTCGATCGACGACCCGCATAGCCGCGCCAGCGCGCTCCTCCAGATCGGGATATTTTCCTCATAATACGGCCTCGAGCCGCATACGGGTCATGACGATCGCGTTATCGCCAGCGCATTCTTCGTGAACGCAAAAACGCCCAGGGTCGTTTCCGACTCCCGGGCGTTTTTTTCTATTTGTGGGGCCTTATTCGCCGAAGCACTCGGCCGCAGTCTTTTTGGTCTCAGGCGAGATGTCCTCGCGGCCGGCTGGCCGGCCAGCCGGCATGCCAGTCGTGGGCTCCTTCATGTTCTGGCTGCGCGCCTTGATGTAGGTGAAGATGTCGTCGATGTAGCACATGACGTTACGGTCCTCGCCGAATGCAGGCATGACGTATTTCGTGCCACCGCGATCTGCGATACGGCCGGAAGCGACGACCTGCATGAAGGTGCCGTAATCCATCGTCTCCAGCGACTCCCCAAGAGACGGCGCGAACGTGCTGCCCAAGGCATTCGGCCCATGGCAAACATGGCAGGCATCATGGTAGCGGCGGAAGCCGTTCCAGGTGGCCCAGTCAACCTTATAATCCTTAGTCACGACCGGAGCCGGATTTTCTTCCTTGTCCCTGTAACGACCGTCCTTGAATTCCAGACCCAGTTCTTTGGCCCTGGCCTGGACCTCCTGGTTGTCATCAGCAATCGCTTGGAAGCTCAGTGCGGAGCAGGCTAGACCTGCGACCGCTAATGTGATGCCAAACTTGTTCACGCGTTTCCTCATCGTTTTTTGGAATGTATTTGGACGCCGATTGATCTACGACATAAGGCGCGATTTTAAGCCGCGACAAGAGTCCGCAGGATGTTTTTTGATTGTTTCTTGCCTGTAAACACGGGCGCGGTTCACGAACACACACGCCTTCGATCCTCACCTACAAAAAAGAACCGGCGCAGGTTCCCCCGCGCCGGTTCCTTAAGTCCCTCGCTGCGATTTAGGGCAGCGTGAAGACAGTGAGCGAGCCGCCGAGGCGGGTGTAGTTCGACAGGCCAGCGTAGCCACCGACTGCGCCCAGACCATCGGTCGGGTTCGTCAGACCAGCTGCCAGACCGATGCCGGCCCAACCGCCAACGCCCGAGAAGACGCCGACGTGCTGCTTGCCCTTGTGCTCGTAGGTGAACACGTTGCCGATGATGCCCGACGGAGTCTTGAACTTGAAGAGCTCCTTGCCATCCTTCTGGTCAACGGCTTTCAGGTAGCCTTCCAGCGTACCGTAGAAAGCAACGCCGCCAGCGGTTGTCAGAGCACCCGACCAGACCGAGAACTGCTCAGGCTTCGACCAGACGATCTTACCGGTAGCACCGTCCCAAGCGATGAAGTTACCCATACCGCCGTGAGAATCGGGAGCCGGGAACATGGACAGCGTGGCGCCGACGTAGGGCTGACCAGCCGTGTACGAAACCTTGAAGGGCTCGTAGTCCATGCAGACGTGGTTCGTCGGAACGTAGAACAGACCAGTCTTCTCCGAGAATGAAGCAGGCTGCTGATCCTTCGAGCCGAGAGCCGCAGGGCAGATGCCCTTCGTGTTCACGTCTTGACCGTTGAGGAACGTCGAGTACTTGGCGACGACCTGCGGACGGCCGTACTGGGGATCCTTGGGATCCATGACGACGTGCGTGGCCCAGTTGACCTTCGGATCGTACTTCTCGGCAACCAGGAGTTCGCCCGTAGCGCGATCCCAGGTGTACCCGAAGCCGTTACGATCGAAGTGCACGGCAACCTTGCGGTCCTTGCCACCGATCTTCAGCGTAGCGAGGATCGGCTCGTTGATGCCGTCATAGTCCCACTCGTCGAACGGGGTCATCTGGTAAGCCCATGCCGCCATACCCGTGTCGGGGTTACGAGCGAACATGGTCATCGACCACTTCTGGTCGATCTGCTTGCCATCGGGTCCCGCGCGCTGAGCCGGGTTCCAGGTCGAGGGATTGCCGGTACCATAGTAGAACAGGTTCAGCTCAGGATCCCAGGCCGTGTAGCCCCAAATCGAGCCGCCGCCGTTCTTCCACTGGTCGCCGTTCCAGGTCTTGAGCGAGGAGTCCTTGCCGACCGGCTTGCCGAGCGACATGGTCTTCTCGGGGTCGACCAGAATTTCCTCATCCGGACCCATCGAGTAGGCGCGCCACACGCGCTTGCCGGTGTTCAGGTCATAGGCGGTGAGGAAGCAGCGAACGCCGAACTCAGCGCCCGAAACACCGATTATAACCTTGTCCTTGACGATGGTGGGCGCCTGCGTGCCCGTCTCGCCCTTCTTGGGGTCAGCGTTGACGGACTTCCACAGCTCCTTGCCGGTCTTCGCGTCGATGGCGACGAGAGCGGTGTCGGCCTGATGAAGGAGGATCTTGCCTTCAGCGTACTGCACGCCACGGTTGACCGTGTCGCAGCACATGACGGGGATAACCGACGGGTCCTGCTTCGGGCTGTACTGCCAGATGATCTTGTTTTCGTCGTCCAGATTCAACGCGTAAACGTTGTTCGGGAACGCCGTGTGGAGATACATCGTATTGCCGATTACGAGCGGCGAACCTTCGTGACCACGAAGTACGCCCGTAGAGAACGTCCAGGCCACCTTGAGGCTGCCAACGTTGGCAGTGGTGATCTGGTCAAGCTTCGAGTAGCGAGTACCCGCGTAATTGCCAGACTGCTGAGCCCAGTTCTTAGGATCTTGAGAGAGCTTCAACGAGTCTTCATTCGCCCATGTGGGCGCCGTGTAGGCAACAGATGCGAGTAATCCGCATGCGATTGCACTTTTGCGCATCGCGCTTCCTCCATTTTTGAGAATCTTGCCACGCTTGCAAGTGGTTCCGGGGTCCGCTTTTCACCCATCCCCATGGCGGCGGCCTGCAATGGGACTTTTTCTCCCTATTTGCAGAACACGCCAGCTATCCGGGGCGTTCACACGTTCGTGTGAGGTTCGAGAGGCCTCGTTACCCGGGCGCATCTAGGCACTTTTTTTTCCCGCCTGCAACAACGTCGCAGGCAAACTTTCTAATCGAACCGATTAGGACAATACCACTGACCTAAAAAACCCCAGAAAACACCGGCTTCTTTTGCGTTGCAATAAAATTGGTGCAGCGCACGGCTAGTTGATACGAAAGTCCCATGAGGGCCAGTTCGATCACAAGTCGATCGCGATTCCGTGATCGGACGGCGGCCGGGGGAACTTTAAGAAAAGATGAGCGCCAATAGAGCGACCTGCTCGTAATGGGATGAATAAAAAATGCCTAACGCTCTGACAAGAAAGCAATTTTTGAAAAGAACCGCGGCTTTGGCGGCGACCTCGTGGCTTCCGCGCATGTCCCGCGCCGAGGCCCGCAAACTCAGAATGATTGAAGTTGCACCGGGACTTTTCGTTCATCAGGGCGTCCACGAACTCGTTTCCCCCGCCAACGCGGGAGATATTTCCAATCTGAGCCTAATTATCGGCAGGGACGCACTTGCCGTGGTCGATACAGGCGGCAGCGCCGCAATAGGACGGGGTTTCCTTGCGGCGATACGGGCCATCTCCGACAAACCCATCCGGTATGTGATCAACACGCACATGCATCCCGACCACGTGTTCGGAAACGCGCCGTTCGTGGCCGAGAAAGCGACTTTCGTCGCACATCACAAAATGGCGCGCGGACTGGCGGCGCGTGCGGATACATATCTGAGGAACAATCTCCGTCTCATCGGAGAAGAAGCGTTCGCCGGCAGCGAGATCGTGCTGCCGACCGACCCCGTGAAAGAGCCTCGCGACATCGACCTTGGAGAGCGCGTCATCACGCTGGTGCCGCGGCCCACCGCGCATACCGACAACGATCTGACGATCCTTGACAAGTCGACCGGCACGCTGATCGCCGGCGATCTTCTGTTCTCTGGACACATCCCCACGCTCGACGGCTCGATCGTCGGCTGGCTGGCGCTGATCGAGGTCCTGCGCAAAGAGGAAGCCGCGCGTGTTGTGCCGGGTCACGGCCCGGCGAGTATGTCGTGGCCCGACAGTCTCGATCCTATGGAACGCTACCTCCGGAGTATCGCCGACGACGTCCGCACCATGATAAAAGAAAATAAAACTCTGACCGAGGCGACCAAGACGGCAGGTGCCTCGGAGAAGGATAAGTGGCTGTTGGCGGACGAGTTCCATGTGCGCAACGTCACGGCTGCTTTTGCAGAATTGGAATGGGAATGATCGCACGGGCGTCGACCGGCCACGCCTGGAAAATCAAGGAAAAGATTGAAAATGAAGCGATATTCTAGGAGCCCGGTGGCTGCCCTCGGAGCGGCGTTGGTGGCTTTGGCCCTGAGCATGGCGCCGGTGTTCGCACAAGATGACGAGGCGGCTCAACCGCCGGGCTGGGATGGAATAAAGAAGGAATACTATGACGGCCGCGAGATCGAGGAGGTAAAGACGGGACTCGTCGTCGAGGCGCCCGACAAGGCGGATGATGCGGCCGTGGTCCCCGTCACCGTCTACATAAATTCCGATCTGGCGGATAATATCAAAACGCTGCGGGTCTTCATCGACAACAATCCAATGCCGCTCGTCGGCGCCTTCACGTTCGGACGGGCAGCCGGCATTGGCCCCAAAACGATCTCGACGCGCGTGCGCTTTGACAGCTTCTCCTATATTCGCGCCGTGATCGAAACCATGGACGGCAAGCTGCACATGGCCTCCCATTTCGTTCAAGCCGCAGGCGGTTGCTCGTCCTCTGCTCTGAAAGATGTGGCAACCGCGGCCGCCGGCGCTGGCCAGATGCTGGTCAAGAAGGTCTCCAAGGGGCAACGTTTTGCCTCCCAGCAGCACCAATCCATGGTGACCGCCGAAGCCCAGGTGATGCTGCGGCATCCGAATTTTTCCGGAATGCAGATGGATCCTGCAACGGGAAAGTACATTCCAGCGAAATACGTGCAGGAACTCGACGTCACGCGCTTGGGTGAACTGGTTTTCCATATGGAGGCCGGCATCTCCCTGTCGACCAACCCCAATATTCGCTTCACCTACGGTTCGGTAGAAAATGAAACCCTGGAGGCGAAGGCTTCGGACTCAGACGGCGCCACGTTCAGCGCCACGTCCGCCAATAACTCCTGAGGGGATCTCGACAACAAGGGTCCTTGACGGAACAGGCCAAAAGGCAGCTAATTAGCCAAAGGGCTAATGCCTCGAAAGGATTCCTGATCATGACCAACCGTACACGCCTTGGCGCGCTGTTAGCGGTTCTGATGTTGGCCTTCGCGCCGATCATGCCGGCGTATGCCGAGGGAGACGATCCTTGGCCAGGTATCGCCAAAGACCTGTTTGCGGACCGCACCTTTGAAGATACGACACAGATCGTCCTGGATGCTCCCTACCGGGCTGAAGATGCCGGCGTCGTTCCGATTTCCGTGAAGATCCCCGCCGAGCTTGCCGGGAAAGTTTCCAAGCTCACCCTCGTCATCGACAAGAATCCGATGCCAGTGGTTGCGACCTTCAGCTTCGGCGCTGCCGCCGGAACGGGAGACCGTGAGATCTCCACCCGCGTGCGCTTCGATATGTACTCCAACCTGCGCGCCATCGCTGAGACGACGGACGGCAAGCTGCTCATGGTGAGCCGCTTTGTGAAAGCCGCCGGCGGTTGCTCTGCCCCGGCGCAGAAGGACGCGGATCAGGCACTTGCCAGCCTCGGCAAGATGCAAGTGAAGATGCTGGGCGATGAGCAGTCCAGGGGCTCTTCAACGCCCATGAAGGAAGCCCAGCTGATGATCCGCCATCCCAATTATTCGGGGATGCAGATGAACCAACTGACGGGCTACTACATTCCGGCCAAGTACGTGCAGGAAATCGAAGTGAAGCGCGGCGAGGAACTCGTCTTCAAGATCGACGCGGGCATCTCGTTGTCTGAGGATCCAAACATTCGCTTCACCTACGCAGCCGGTGCGGCCGGAGACAGCATTGATGTGACCGCTAAGGATTCAGACGGCAATGTTTTCACGGGACACGCGTCCGCGAAGAATTCCTGACGCACCGGCCTGCACCGGCAAATGAGCCTGCCCGGTAAAACGCGGACATCAAATAAGGGGCGCCCAGGAAGGCGCCCCTTATTTTTTTGTCGGCAATTGTTCACGCTGCTTTTCGTCGAGCACCTTCAGAAGCACTTGAGCTCGGCTTCAACCTGCGCAAACTGCAGCTTCTTGACCTTGGCTTGAATGGCCGGGTTCTGCAGAACGGCGACCTGCTCGCCGCCGCGCAGGCTGACGGACTTAATCGTTTCGGCTTCCTCGTACTCGCTGAAAGGAAGCAGAGCCGCGATCTGATCGATCGAGCACGAACACTTCTCCAGCATCTCACGCGTCGCGCCGTTGGCCTGCATGCAGCCGTAGACATAGTCGGCACGCGTTACCGTGGGATAATCGTTGGGTGGCAGCTCCATCGCCTGTGCCATGGGAACCACGGCTGCGGCGACCGAAACGCTCAACGCTGCCAGCAGCTTGATGAGTCTCATTTCAAACCTCCATAGCCGGCGAGCGTCGTGCGCTCTTCAAAGCTCGGACTGCCCTGGGTAGAGCTCTTGATTGTCGACAGCGCCTCGACCAACTCGCCCGGAACCGACGGGCTGATGATAAACTCGAACGTCGACGCCTCATAACCGCGCATGCGATCGACATTGGGGTCGTCCTTGAACGGCTCCACGTCGATGCGATACGCATCCAGTATCTGCCCCTTGTAGTCGATCTTCACCTTATGGACCGACGACTTGTTGTCCATGTTCTTGGTGAAGCGGTTCTTCAAGTAGGCAAAGTCACCTCCGCCCATCGAGCGGAAGCTCGCGACCGCTTGCTGCATGGTGACGATGAACACGGGATTGATGGTCATGTCGGTCATCTTCTGAAGGTCGCGCGCACGCTCGCCCGTGTAGATTTGAAGATCAAGCGAACGCTTGCCGTCCTTCACGGCTGCGACCTTGAGTGTGATCTTGTCCTTGAAGCCCTTGCCCAACATGTCCTCGTTGGAGACCGTGCGTGCGAAGTCGTACACAAGCTCGTCACCCTCGGCCGTGTTGTTCATGTGCTGGGCTTCGAAGATAATGGGCGTTGCCTTCAACTCTTCTTCAGCGGCATGAACCGCGGCCACCGGCGCACACGCCAGTGCGGCCATCAAAGCGAAGTTGCGAATAGACTTGGACATTGCGTGCGATCCTCCGATCGTCGTGGGCATTTCTGGTTGGCGGTTATTTAGCGTCGCGCGCTGCGTTAGGCCAGGGGCGTGCGCGCCATGTTTTCAATTCTAACGCGCGGGCAGCGCCGGCGAGGCCGCCGGTCGCAACATTGTGAGGAATTGCCGCGCGTTAGGGTACTTAAAAGGCGTTAACGTAGGAACTTGCCGAAGGCCCTGGGGCCGTCACCCACCTCGGCCTTGGCCGTGATCTTGAGTTCCACCGGATCGATCTTAAGGAGTTTGTTGTCACCCCAGCAGGCCACGTAGACGGCGCCGTCGGCCGCGCTCTGCTCAATGCCCTCGGGGTGATCACACGCCTCGATGGTCTTCAAGATCCCCAGCGTCTGGGTGTCGAACACACTGATCGTTCCAACAAATTGATCCGTGACGAAGCCCTTGCCCTTCGATAGGGCCACTGCATAGGGCCCGCGCCCGACTTTGACGCTGCCAACCACCTTGCGGGCGGCAATATCGATGACGGTGACATCGTTGCTGGCCACATTGGCCGTATAGGCTCGGGTGCCATCGTCCGAGATCGTGATCCCGAATGGGCGGGTGCCGACCTTGATGGTGGCGACGGCCGCGCGTTTGGCGAGATCGACCACGGACACCTGATCGCTGTCGCGATCCGCAGAGAGCAACAGTTCGCCATCTGGCGTCACTGCCAGTCCCGACGGCGATTGCCCAACGGCCACTTCGCCCACGACCGCGAGCTTTTCGGTATCGATGACCACGATCTTGTGCGTGTACCAGTCGGCCACGTACACCTCAGGCCGCGAGGGATGCGCGGCAATACCAAGGGGACCGCCCCCTAGGTCCAGCTGGCGTTTGATCGTGTGGGAGGCGGCGTCGATCTCGATCAGCGCCTTGCCTTCGGGCGCGGTTACGTACGCGGTTTTACGGTCGGGTGAGAGCGCAATGCCTGCTGGTTTTCCCGAAAGGGAGATCTCGGCAACAGTTTTCATCTGGGCGAGATCGACGACGGAAAGACTGTCGGCGGGCTGGTTCGTAACTAGCGCTTCCTGCGCAACGGCGGCCCCCGCGCCGGCAAACGCCAGCGCGAGCGCGAGAATGCCTGTCGGCCGCACGACCGGCATATCAGCCGCCAGCCTCTAGCTTCTTTTTGAGATTGTCGAGCGCGGTCTTATAGAGACCCTCGACGGCTTTCACGGCTGCTTCGTCGTTAAACTCAGGCGGCGGGTCGTTCAGGGTGTAGCCGCGGTAGAAGGCCCCCTTCCATTCGACCTTGGACTTGTCGCCATCGGCCGTAACGGTGATCGACGACGAGTAGTTCGTCACCGGAACGACCTTGATGTCGACATTGGTGATCTCATACGCGTACATCATGCTTTCGGCGTTATACTTGTTGAGTTTTTCGTCGATTGTGCCGGTCGGCAGCGTCAGCACGCGCGTGGCGCCCGCTTCATTGCCGCCAGTGCCTTCGGTCTTGGTGAACACGCCGGTCCAGCCCATGTCCTGGAAATTGCCGACAACAGCCCAGACCTTGGCAGCTGGCACGTTGATCTCGATCTCTTCCTTAACCTTCTGACGCGAGGGCCCATGCGCAAGCGCGGCAGCAGGAAGCAGGCCAGCAACAGCGATGATGAGCGCCAACTTCTTCAACATACGTATCCTCCGAGGATAGACTGACGATTTCAGGGACAACCAGATCGCTCTAGCGGCCCGCGAATTGCGGGGGGAACATAGGACCGGCGGACGGCGCGCGCAATTGCCATCCCCGCCGCGCGCTTGACCAGGGGCTCGACCGTTGTCATACCGGCGTCCTCGTGCTTTGGTCGAAGGGCGTGAGAACAACAAGAAGACTTCAGCGACATGGGTGGAACGATGGGAGCGCAAGGGCCGGGCGCACGAGATTCTGACGGCAACGGCGCCGGCAACACTTATGAAAACGTCACATGCCCTTTTTGCGGCATACTGTGTGACGATCTTGAGATTTCAAGTAGTCGCTCCGGCCTTAAGGTCAAGAAGAACGGCTGTGGCAAGGCCATCGCCGGGTTCGAGCGCGATGTGTCGGGCGCCAAGCCGCAAATCGGCGGCAAGGACGTATCGCTTGCGGAGGCGGTCACGGCTGCGGCGGGTCTTCTCGGCAAGGCGCGCCTTCCTATCCTGGGCGGTCTGGGCACCGATGTCGACGGCATGCGCGCCGTCATGGCCCTGGCGGAAAAGTCTGGTGCGGTCATCGATCACGCCTTGAGCGACGCGCAATACCGCAATTTCCGCGTTCTACAGTCCGGCGGCTGGGTGATGACGACGCTGACGGAAGCCCGCAACCGTGCGGACCTTTTCATCATCATCGGAACCGACGTCCACAAGATGCATCCGCACTTCTTCAAGCGGGTCGTCAACGTCGAAACCTCGATGTTCTGGGACAATCCGCCCAAGCGCACGGTCGTTTTCCTGGGCGAGGGGCTCGATACATCGGGTGTGACCGGTTCCCGTATCGGCGAAGTCATCTCACTTCCGGCGAAAAACGAGCGCCTTGGCGAAATCGTCACGGCGATGCGCGCCATGAGCAAGGGTGTCGCCATCACGGGCGATACCATCGGCGGCTTGCCGCGCGCGGCCATCGAAGATCTGGTGGAGCGCTGCAAGAAGGCGACCTATGGCGTCATGGTGTGGGCGCCGCCGGCCCTCTCCTTCCCCAACGCCGATCTCACGATCCAGGCGGTTTCCGAGTACGTGAAGGAAATCAATCTCCACGCGCGATTTGCCGGCCTTGCGCTCGGCGGCAACGAGGGCGCGGTCTCAACCGCCGCCGTCGCCGCCTGGCAGTCGGGTTTCCCGCTGCGCGTCTCCTTCGCCTCCGGCAAGCCTGACTACGACATCGAGCGTTATTCGATGCTGCGCATGATTGCCGCAAAAGAAAGCGACCTGCTGGTTTGGATTGCCTCGTTCACCCCCGATCTTGCACCCCCCGACACCGATATTCCGATGGTGGTCCTTGGCACGCCCGGGCTGAGGCTGGCGAGCAAGCCGGAGGTTTTCATTCCGATTGGCACGCCGGGGGCCGATCACGCCGGCATTATGGTGCGCGTCGATAACGTCGTGTCCCTCCCGCTGCAAAATCTCGGCCGCTCCAGCCTGCCGGGTTTAGGCAGCGTTCTCGCCCAGATCGAATCCGCCCTTTAATCTCTAAATTCCGAGACAATCGACATGCTCATCAAGCTCACCGGCGGAAAGGTCTATGACCCCATCAACGGGGTCGATGGCGAGATCCGAGACATCTTCATCAAGGACGGCCGCATCGTCACGCCGGACCCCTCCGACAAAGTCGGCCAGGAATATCCGCTCCACGGCCGCGTGGTGATGGCGGGCGGCATCGACCCGCATTCGCACATCGGCGGCGGCAAGGTCACCATCGCACGCATGCTCATGCCTGAAGATCACATGGGGCACGAAGTCGCCCGCACGGATCTGACGCGTGCGGGCTGCGGCCACGCGATCCCCTCCACACTCACCGCCGGCTACCGCTATGCCGAGATGGGCTACACCGCCGCCTTCGAACCGGCCATGCTGCCCGCCAACGCGCGCCAAGCCCACATGGAACTCGCCGACACGCCGCTGATCGACAAGGGCGCGTTCGTGATGCTTGGCTCGGATGACTTCTTTCTGCGCCAGCTCACGGGAAAGCAGGATTTCTCCGCCATCAAGGACTATATCGCCTGGACCATGCACGCCGCCCAGGCCATCGCCGTCAAGGTTGTGAACCCCGGCGGCATCTCGGCCTTCAAGTTCAACCAGCGCGCGCTCGATCTCGATGAGAAGCACGTGTTTTACGGTGTTACGCCGCGCGACATCATCTTGAACCTCGCGCGTGGCCTCAAGGAGCTTGGCGTCACCCATCCGCTGCACATTCACGGCTGCAACCTGGGCGTTCCGGGCGGCGTGGAAACGACGCTGGCCACGATCCGCGGCTCCGAAAACCTGCCGATCCATCTGACGCACATCCAGTTCCACAGCTACGATACGGAAGGAGACATGAAGTTCTCCTCCGGCGCGGCGCGCGTCGCCGATCTCGTCAACAAGCACAAGAACGTGTCGATCGACGTCGGCCAGGTGATGTTCGGCCAGACCTGCACCGCCTCGGGCGACAGCATGCGCCAGTTCGTCAATACGCGTTCAGCCGATCCCAAGAAGTGGGTCGTCATGGACATCGAATGCGATGCGGGCTGCGGCGTGGTGCCGTTCAAGTATCGCGACAAGAGCTTCGTCAACGCGCTGCAGTGGGCGATCGGCCTTGAGCTGTTTCTGCTCGTCGACGACCCGTGGCGCATCTTCCTCACCACCGACCATCCCAACGGCGGGCCGTTCTACTGGTATCCTCACATGATCCGCCTGCTCATGGACAAGTCCTTCCGCAAGGACATGATGCAGAAGATCAACCAGGATGCGCTGAAGTACTCGTCTCTGCCTTCCCTTGAGCGCGAATACACGATGTATGAGGTCGCCATCATGACGCGTGCAGGCCCAGCCAGGAGCCTCGGCCTCAAGGATCGCGGGCATCTGGGCGCTGGTGCATGCGCGGACATCACTGTCTACGACGACAATCCGAATTATGAAGCCATGTTCGAGAAGCCGGAGTTGGTCTTCAAGAACGGCGAACTCATCGTGAAGAACGGCAAAATCGTCAAAGTCGTGAACGGGGCCACCCACGTCGCAAGACCAACCTACGATCCGGCGATCGAAAAGCAGCTTAGGTCCTACTTTGAGGACTTCCACACCATGCGCATGGAGAACTTCCGTCTCTCCGACGATGAGATCGTCAATGGCGGGCGCGGTTCGATCATCGTGCAACCGACGGGGGCACGCACGGCATGAGCCAGACCTCAGGCAAAACCATCAACGGCGTTCTGATCGACGACACGTTCGCGGAAGCCTTCGGCATGTCGGCTACCGGCATGATCATCACCGCCGACACGCTTAAATGGGCACGGATTGCGGCCGATACGGCGACCGGCTTTGGCACCTCTGTCATCGGTTGCGGCGCGGAATGCGGCACCGACCGCATCCTGTCGCCTGACGATACACCGGACGGGCGTCCCGGCGTGCGCATCCTGATGTTCGGCTTCTCGCCCGAAGCGCTTATCCCGCAGGTGAAGAACCGCATTGGCCAGTGCGTGCTGACGAGCCCCGGCTCGGCCTGCTTCAACGGTCTGATCTCCGACCAGAAGCTGGGCCTGGGACAGGGACCGCGCTTTTTCGGCGATGGCTTCCAGACCGCCAAGAAACTGGGAGCTTCGCGCTATTGGCGCGTACCCGTGATGGATGGTGAGTTCGTCATCGAAGAGACCTGCGGGGTCACGACCCAAGCTGTCGGCGGCGGCAACCTGCTTATCATTGGCAACGACCGCCCGGGTCTGCTGGAAACGGCGGAAGCCGCCGTTGCGGCCATCGCCAAGGTGGATGACGTCATCACGCCCTTCCCCGGCGGCATTGTGCGCTCAGGCTCCAAGGTCGGCACCAAATACAAGGGCATGTTCGCTTCCACCAATGATGCGTTTTGCCCGACGGTGCGCGGCACCGTGAAGAGCGAGCTTGGCCCCGACGCCATCGCCGTGCTTGAAATCGTGATCGACGGATTGACCTCCACGGCGGTGGCCGATGCCATGCGCGCAGGTCTCAAGGCCATCACCGGGATCGGCGCTGAAAAGGGCGTGACGCGCGTGTCCGCGGGCAATTACGGCGGCAAGCTCGGCCAGTATCACTATCACCTGAAGGATCTGATCTGATGAGCGGCCTCACACTTCGTCTCAAGGCTGGCGCAGGCGAGCGGCTCGACCTTACGGGCGTCACGCCGGACAAACTCGCAGGACTCTCGACCGGCGAGATTGCGAAACTCGTGGTTGGCACGGACAAGGAGCACATGACCCTTGGCGATGCCTTCGATATCTCAGGCACGCCCGGCGATACGCTCACCATCGAAGGGGCAGGCGCAACCCTCGACTTCGTCGGCGGAGGGATGGCCAGCGGGAAACTGCGCGTGAAGGGCAGCGTCGGCGCCTACGCAGGCCGCAAGATGTCCGGAGGACGTTTGGAGATTTCCGGCAATGCCGGGACCTATCTCGCCTCGGCCATGACGGGTGGCATTATTCATCTCGCCGGCAACGCGGGCGACGGACTTGGCGCCGTGCTTCCGGGTGAACGTTTCGGCATGGCGGGCGGCATCGTCGTCGTCTCCGGAAACATCGGGGCGCGCGCGGGCGACAAGATGCGCCGCGGGACGATCATCGTAAAAGGCAATACCGGAGCCCAGAGCGGCGCCCGCATGGTGGGCGGCACGATTTGGGCCGAGGGTGGTTTGGGCGTCGATCCCGGATTCATGATGCGCCGCGGCACGCTGATCGCGCCCAAAATCGAGCGCCTGCTTCCAACGTTTGTGGATTGCGGCCGTCACGACCTCGTCATTACCCGCATTCTCTCACGCTACCTCAAGGCGGAGCTGGGCGATCTTGCGCCAGCCCCGCTGCCCCACTTCGTGCGCAAGCTTGGCGGCGACATGTCGACCATTGGCCGCGGCGAGATCCTCATGCCTGCCTGACGGCGGACTTATTGACCCGAAATGTAAACGCCTGCGGAGCGCGCTCCGCAGGCGCTTTTTATTTTGCACGCCGCCCGCGCCATCGACTGAGGCGTCAACACCCCGCTGCGGACTTCATCTAACCCCTGGCAATTGCGAAATATTTTTGGCCGCCCCTGCGCCGCAGGTTTAAGTCTGAGGAACCTCCCAACGGCGATTAAAGAACTGACGCGCCAAGAAGGAGAGCAGATCCGATCGGAGAATATCCCCGTACGAGCGCTTCAGTGTAACTTCATAGCAGTGGGATGAAACCCAAAACGCTTCTCTCGCGTATGGTGAGGAGACCTCGGGACGTGCAGCAGTCATTTAACCCGGCAGCTTGGATAGGGAAGGATCGGCCATGCTCGCGATTATTCTTCTAGCCTGTCTAGCGCGCGAACCAAACATTTGCCGCGAATACAAAATCCAGCCTCAAGAGCAAATGGATAGCGCGCACTGCGCCATGCATGCTGCCCCCTATTTCGTGCCTTGGAGCGAGGAACATCCCGGCTGGCAGATCAAACGCTGGCATTGCGCGCCTGTGAGCGAAGATGACATCTGAACGCACTTTTCGCGTCTGACTGGCCAAATCCTGCTTGGCATTATTTTATTTTCGATTGCCGGCCTCATCTCCGTAGCGACTGCCCTTTGGCATCCGTATCTTCCTTAAAACGGAAGGAGTAGCGGTTATGGCCCGAACACATCGCGCGACGACAGGACCTGCGGACGGGCGGTTTTTGGCCAGTGGATACCCCGCCCGATCATTTGAACCTCGAGGTTTAACCGGAGCTTTGGCTGCGGTCCTATGGTCTATAATGATCATGTCCGCGCTTATTGCCGTCACCTTCGCTCTGCCCGCTCATGTTCGCGCGCAAAGCATGGTCGACTCCCTCGATCTGACGTCGGACGAGTTCACCAAGGCCGATATGAGTCGCGCAGAACTTGAGGGGGCATTGGCAAAACTCAAGGACGGCGAGACGCTCGACCTGTCAGGCAAGCGCCTCAACGGCCTTGATTTGTCCGGCATGGATTTGACCCGGACCCGCCTTCAAGCCGCGCGCATCAATAACGCGAAATTCAAGGACGCCAAGCTCGACGGCGTCGTTCTGGATGCAGCCTGGGCCATCAAGTCCGACTTCACGAACGCGAGCTTCATCGGGGCGAGCCTTTTTCAGACTCAGATGCTCAACGCCAAAATCGATGGGGCAAACTTCGCGCATGCCATGGTCGGCGCCGACATGAGCCGCGCAAGCGTCACCAACGCCAACTTCGACAATGCCATACTCGCACCCGACCTCACCAATCAATCCATGGGTCTAATGCGTGGCGTGCTCATGAGCGCGGATCTCAAAGGCGCGACGTTCAAAGGCGCGAACCTGCGCCGCTCGGCGTTGGAATTTGCCGACCTGCGCGGGGTGGATTTTGAAGGCGCGGACCTCTCGGGCGCGGAGTTGGCAGGTGCGGATCTCACCAGCGCCAACATTGCAGGCGCAAATCTGGAAGGCGCCGACGTAGATTCCGCCAAACTTGTCGATCTCAAGGGCGCGGACAGCGCCAAAGGCATGGACAAGTTGAAGAACGCCGATAAGGCGATCAGAAATTAAAGCAGCGCCCTCGGCCGATGGCGAATACCGGTTACTTGGTGGCCTTCATATCGCCCGCCACGCCCATGTGGCGGCGTTTTGGAACCCCAAGCCCGGTGATCTCGATGACAAACTTTTGCCGGATCGCGCGACCGAAGTCGTTGTAGCCGTTGGCCGGCAGCACGAACGCGCCGGTACCGCCCATCACGTATGAGCGATACCACTGCTCCAGCGTCACCGGACCAGCCCCCTTCAACGTCGAGTCTTCGAAATCCGATCCTGGCGCGCGATAGGCGCCTTCACCCACGGGTTCGGAAGGATCGCCGATGTTGATCGGCAGACCATTAACTGTAACTCCATTTGCAACCAGTTCGTCGCGTACCTTTTCGATCGGCTCTTCGGCGTTGCAGTTGTCCGGACCATCGCCCGAGACGTCGAGCACCACGCGCAGCGCCTCGGCCGGAATCTGCGAGACCACCTTATCGTTCACCGATCGCATCATGCGCGTCATGCAGGTGAACTCGCCACCCTGGTGGGGGAGTTTACGGATCTTGCTGGCGACCGCATAAGCCTCCTCCTTGCTCGAGATCTTTTGCCAGGGGAGCGTGAAGTCGGGCCGATCAGCCCACGTTACCATAGCAAACAAAATGCCGCCGTTGGGCCCGTTGGTGATCGCATCGATAACGCCGCTGTCTTCCAGCGCGTTCGCGATACCCTCCATCTGAAGATGATAACGCTCCTCATCGACCGAGTTGGACACGTCGACTGCGACGACGAGGGCGGTATCGACCTGAAGCTGGGTTGGAGATTGGGCTGTCGCCGGGTTGAAGGCCGCAAGAAGGCCCGCGATTGTGGCGGCGGCCGCTGCAACGTGGCGCATGTTTAGGAATTTCAAATCCTTACCTCTCAGCCGCCCGAACGTTCGACCTTGGCCTTGATAACCGTCTCCAGCCCCTTTGCACTTTCGACACCCTTGGCGCCGGTGAACTTTGCGCCTTCGAAATTGCATTGTGTAAACACCACGCCGGTGAGATCGGCGCCGGAGAAATCCGCATTGGTGAAGTCGATCGTAATGAGCCGCGCCCCCCTAAGGCTGGCTCCGGAGAAACGGCCAAACGTGAAGTTAACATTACGGATCTCCACGCCGTCCATGCTAGCCCCTGTAAAATCAGCTCCCTTCATGAGTGAGGAAGGCGCAAGACCAGCTTCCACAGACATGTCGAACGGACCGATGACGGCGTCACGCAGATCTGCACCGCGGAAGTTCACGCTATCCATACGTGCCGCGATCCGCGCACCCTTCAGACGCGCAGATTCAAACACAGGCGTCTCGGCAATGTTGAAATCCGGCGTACTGTAGATGCTTGGCTTCAGAATGCTCGCACCTTCCAGATTTGCCCCCTTGAAGTTGGTCCGCGTCATCACCGCACGATCGAGCTTGACGCCCGCAAGCGCGGTGCCCTCGAAGTTGGCCTGAGAAAGATCAGCGCCATAGAGGTTGGCATGCGCTAGGCCAGCGGCGCGAAAATCAATGCCTGCCAGATCGAGTTCGCTCAGGTCCTTGCCCGACAGGTCGATCTTCTCGCCCGGCGGTGTCTTGAACACGGCGACCGCCACCTGGCGCGCCGTCATATCTGCAGCGCTGGCGGCGCCCATGAGAGACCCAATCGCCAAAAGTGCAGCCAGGATGGCTGGCCAGATCTTCTGGTTTATCGCAAACGGCATTTGTGTTCGCTCTCGTGCAAGTTGCAGATCGAGCGCGAGGCGCTCACGGTTTCGTAGATTATCCTAGCCCTGTCACCAAGGGGGATAAAATTTCCTCGACTATTGGCCCAACCGGATCGACCAAGTCCACTGGACACGCCTTGCTCCGTGGCAAGACCCAGGAATTGGGCCGGAGACCTGAAGGCAAATGACTGAAATGAGCCGAGCGCCAAAAGAAAGGCCGCGGCGATCCGATCGCGCGCGGCCTTTTTTGCTTGTTTGCCATGATCGGCCAACCCTATTGGTTGGCACTGGCGGACGGCACTTTGCCTAGGATTGAATTTCCATCGTCTTCCGAGCCCTTATCCAGGGCTGCGGGCGGCGTAACGGTGCGGCTGCGGTAGCGGCTGACCGCGCTGCGCGCACGTTCTCCGTCAGACAGCCAACGGTCTTGGCGAGCTGCCGCCGGCCAGCGGTTGATGGTCTGCGTTGCCTTGTTCACCGCAACCGAGTCGCCAACGCCGAGCGTGATCGTATCGCGCCGCTCCAGGTAATCGTCGCACCCACCCAGCAGAACGCTCGCGGTCGCGGCCAATACGCCGCCGGCGAAATATCCGGCAGCGTGCCTGCTGCCATCATTTGACCGAGACATTGCTGACCCTTTCTGTTCCCGGATCGATGATATGGCCATATACCCTGGGATTGCGGCGCTGCTCATCTGCTTGAGTGATCTCCTGACGGCCGCCGAGGAAGAAGTCGACGTCGTTTGATGCAACCGGCGCGTCGATCGGAGTTCTGAAGGTCTCGCCCGGCTTCTTCGGTTTCACAAGGCGCGGCGTGACAATGATGACGAGGTCCGACTCGTTCTTTTGGTACTCGGCGCTGCGGAACAGAGCGCCTAGCACAGGTACCTGACCTATCCAGGGCAACTGCTCCTGATTCTTGGCGTGTTGATGCTGGAGCAAACCCGCTATTGCCAGGGATTGACCATCTTTCAGCTCCACTGTCGTGTTGGCGCGGCGCACGGCCAACCCGGGAATGCGCACGTTGTTGACGGTGACTGAGTTCGTATCGTCGATGTCTGAAACTTCCGGTGCGATCCTGAGATTGATGAGACCGTCGGCCAGGACCGTCGGCGTGAAGGCCAGCGCGACACCGAATTGTTTGAACTCGATGGTGATCTTGTTATCCGCCGCACTCACCGGGAATGGAAACTCGCCGCCGGCAAGAAAGCTTGCCGTATCGCCCGAGGTGGTCACGAGGTTTGGCTCGGCCAGACGGCGCGCAAGCTGACGGGTCTCCAGTGCCCTGATCATCACATCGACATTCGTGCCGCCTTCCAGAATACGGGCCAGCATCGTTCCGAAAGGCGCGGTGCCAGACAGAAGGTCTGCCGTCGACAAGGCGATGTCCTGAATATCGCTGCTGCGGTCGAAGACCTGCCGGCCGGTATCCCAGGCCGCACTGGGTCCGCGACCCCGTGTGCCAATGCCCAATTCGCGAGAGGCGGAACGTGCTGCTTCCACGAAGCGAACCTCGAGCATCACCTGCTGGGGAGAGGCGACGGTCAGCGCATTGGTGACCGCCTCGGGCGCATAGCGCGTCGCAATAGCGACCGCGCGTTCGATCGTAGGCGCATCGCGAACCGCGCCCGACAGCATGATCCCGCCGTTGATGGAATCGACGCGAATGTCCGCGTTCGGCAGGTTCTCCCTGATTTTCACTCTGAGATCGTCGACGTCGGGCGTCACGTCGACCTCGATGATGCGTACGATGGACTGGCTCTCGTCGACAACCGTGAGGCGCGTGGAACCGACCTTCTTTCCGACCACATAGATGGAGCGATCGGAAAGCGGTACGACATCCGCAATCTCAGCTTCGGCTATGAGGGCCGTCGCGTAGGGGCGCCCGATCTGTACGACCTGGGATTTCTTCACCAGCACCGAGAGGCGCTTGACCACGCCATCGTAGGACCGGCCGCTTCCTGCCGGGCCGGCATCTATCTGCCGACCGTCCGCATGCGCGCGATCAAGCCCGTGTCCGCCCATACCTCCCCATGTCACGAGGGCGAGTGCAAAGACAACGGCCAAGCGGGCGATTGAATTCGGTAGTTTGCAGACTGCTCCTGCGCGCGCACTGGCGGAGGGCTTGGAATAGAAGGTCACACCAATAGTCTTGCGATCGCGGCGCAAGGCGCCGCGGCATGCAAACGACTGCCACATCGCAGATCGTCCTCACTCTAGTTACTGTCCCGAACGCTACGGAACTCAACTCATGGGACGCATCGACAAAAGGCAGTTGCTCACCTTTAACGCGGCAAAGCCAAAGCCCGGCTCTGCAAGGTACGCATCTCGCCTATGCCCGGACCTTCCTCGAACACGAGGAGATTCAGTTCTGCGGCTTGGTGCGTGTAACAGTGTACTCGGAGGAGTTCACTGATCTTACGACGTTGACCTTGACCAAGCCTCCGTCGCCCTTGCCCGGTGAAGGTGGCACTTCGGCTGGCTCCTCGGCAACGGCATTCGTGGGCTGGAATGTGGCTTGCGGTGCATTATCCCCACTATCCCCAAGATCGCTGACCGTCATGCGGCGGCCCTTGTCCGTGACGTTCTGACTTGCCGTGGAGCGCAACACCAAAGACAAAGTCCCGACCGTCGAGGCAAGCGCAATCTTCTGCGCCTGGATGAGATTGACTTCGACCGTCACCGTCTGGCCAAGCTTGGGCGTTTCCAGCTTCAGGTCCGAAAGCTGATCGACCGCGAGAACACGCACGCGCTCCATGAGGAGATCTGTGTAAGCCGGCTTCTTGGGTTTCTTGCGGTCCTCGGCCTCCTTCTCGGCGACGACCATGAGCACATCGACATAGTCACCAGGGAGCACGAACCCGCCGACACCGAGCACATCGTTGATCTTGATGGTCACGGCCTTCATCCCGCTGCCCAGCATATTGGAGAGCGTGGCCCGCTGGCCCGGCCCTGAAACCTTGCCGCGCAGTATCGGCTCATTGCCGCGGATTGCTTCGAGAACCACCCGGTTTTGCTGCTCGGTAAACAGCTCATTGATCGTGCGATAGGACCCATCGGGCACGTTTTCCGAGGGCCACTTGGCCTCCATCAGATGGTCCTGCGAGACGGACGTTCCGAATACCAGATCTTTTTTAGCCACCACCACAGTCGTGAGCGGGATGTGCGGCTCATCGGACTTCAGCACGAGCGTCTTGGTCGGCCCCGCTGGCATCCAATTGTACGCGCCCACGGCAGCAAATAGGCCGCTGGACGATGCTAGAAACAACGCGAGAACGACATCCCGGCGCATAATAAGGCGCTCCCGTTGGGCGTGGCAGGTTTTCTACACCTCATCTATCGCATGGGGGACTTAAGCAGTTCGTAAACAGCGTGTTGATCGATTGCGAAAAAATAACAGCCGCCCCGGTGACGTCGCGTTAGCGTTAGAAAAGTCTTAATTTCTTGTTTCGAGGCCACGCCTCCCAGACGGTCTTTTCAACAGACTGTCGACAGGTCGGTCGGCATGCTCACCATTCCCGCGTCCAAACATTTGGCACCGGCCTCAATCTGGTGCACAAAAGGATCTGGCGAGCTTGGGTTTGGCTCGCACACCATTCGCGGCCTTGCGCAGGCTCCTCGGCAACAGGGTTCTGCACGCAAGAATGCGGATATAAAGTCTACGACGGCTCTGCGATGTGCCAACCGCAGCGCCCCCCTCAGTATCCAGTTGTGTCGTGTCGCGTAGCGAGGAGTTCTGCTGCAGGTTCAAGGCAGCGGGCGGCGTCAATTGTTGGGTGCTGTTGCGGGGTATGTCGTGCCGATTTTACGGTTTTCTGCTTTAACGTGTGCTTTGATATCGGCCCTGGCGCTGTCAGCCTGCGCCGGCGATGGGGTACTGGTTGGAGAAAGCTACATCACCGACCCCTTCGCGCAAGGAGGCGTCGTCGAAACCTCCGCACTGCCCGAGACGGTCAAGCTCGTCGGGGAAGCCAAGCTGCAATTCTCTCAAGGTCACTATGGCCTGGCCATCGATGCCTATTCCAAGTCGATCGAAAAGGATTCTCTAAACCCGGATGCCTGGCTAGGGCTTGCCGCGAGCTACGATCAGATCGGGCGCTTCGATCAGGCCGACAAGGCCTACGGCAAAGTGCAGGAATTGATTGGACCGACGCCGAGCGTGCTCAACAACCTGGGCTATTCGTATCTGTTGCGCGGCAATCTGGACAAGGCTCGCGGCACGCTTGCGGCGGCCTATCACGGTGATCCCGGCAATCCCTACATCGTGAACAACATCGAGATCCTGAACGAGCGCCTCGTGAACCTGGGCCACCCGCCGATGGTCATGAACTGATCTCTTGCCTAGTTTTTCGCCCGCGCCGCAATGCCTGCAATGAAGGCAGAGAAGGCAGAGTTGAAGGCAGCCTGCGCGTCGAGTTTCTTGAAGGCAGGAATGAAGGCGCGCGTTGCGGGATAGCCCAACGGATCGAGCGCGTTGAGCTCTTCCTCCTCCTTTGGGCTCAATGGAACCAGCAGGCCTTCGACCTCCGCCAGAGCAAAGCCCAGCACGAAAGCATAAAACGCCAGACCGAGCCCGGCCGCAGCAGCATCCGGCAACCCGGTCTCGCGCATCGCCCGATAGACGATCTCGCTTGAGGCATGGTCGGCGGGGCCCGTGGCATTGAAGCGGAAATGCAGGTGAAAAATATTCGGATAGCGGCGTGCCAGATCGCGATACGCATTGGCCACCGCCAGCAGGTCCTTGCGCCAATCACCGCTCGGCAGCGGAATGGCAACCGTGCTTAACGCTTTATCCGCGAGCGCACGCAACAGGATGTCCTTGGATTGGAAATGATGCAGGACCGTCATGGGGTCGACGCCGGCAGCCGCGCCGGCCTTGCGCACCGAGAAGCCCGCTTCGCCCTGCTCCGCCAAGAGTTTGAAGGCAGCCTCCAGAATTTCGGTCCGGTCGATACGGCGCCGCCCTCTGGTGCGTTTCTTGGGCGGCGGCGCCCTGTTGGCTGTTCGGCTTGACAATTCTACACCGTAGCCCATAAAGTCTTCAACGTAGCCTTAAGGTACTGTAAGCCCGAAATTCAGGCACGCGCAAGCCCGCAAAGATGTTGACGGCGCCAAACCCGTCTCACTAACCTGGGCTTGTTGTTGGAGGAGCGTCACGTGAACGGTCACTCACCGATCGCGGGCAGTTTGAGCCCACATGCTCTTGCTAAGCATGGCGTGGCTCATTTTCGCGCAAAGCGCGGCTTCATCCACGGATGCGGTCTCACGCAAAAATCCCTGCAACTGCAGCAGTGCGCCCGCATCGGCTTTACCCCGCCCGAAACTTCCCGCTCGCACGCCTACCCTTACATTCGAGCATCGTTGGAGGTTTCACCTTGCCGCAACAATATTCGCAGCTGAAAGAGCTGGACGCACAGCACCATCTGCATCCCTTTACCGACCACAAGTCCCTGCGGGCCGACGGCGCGCGCGTTATCGTGCGCGGCGAGGGGCCTTACATCTGGGACAGCGAAGGCAAGCGGATTCTGGACGGCATGTCGGGGCTGTGGACGGCCTCCGTTGGCTACGGCCGCGAAGAGCTGGCGGATGCCGCGCATGCGCAGATGATGGAACTCGCGTTCTACAACACCTTCTTCCGTACCACGCACCCTGCGGCCGTGCGGCTGGCACGCCGGCTGGCTGAAATTGCGCCAGAGAACCTCAACAACGTGTTTTATGGTTCATCCGGCTCGGAATCGAATGACACGGCCATCCGGCTGATCCGCCACTATTGGGTGCTCAAGGGTCAGCCCAAGCGGCGCATCATTATTTCGCGCAAGACCGCCTATCACGGCTCGACCATTGCCGCGGGATCCATGGGCGGCATGAGCCATGTGCACCAGCACAGCTATCCCGTCTATGAAGGTTTCCGCCACGTCATGGACCCCTACTGGTTTGGCGAAGCTTTGCCTGGCGAAACACCGGAGCAGCTCGGTTTGCGGGCCGCGCGCGCGCTTGAAGAAGAGATCCTGCGTTGCGGGCCTGAGAACGTCGCAGCCTTCGCAGGCGAGCCCGTGCAAGGGGCGGGCGGCGTCAAGATCGCGCCGGAGAATTACTGGCCGGAGATCCAGAAGATCGTCGACAAGTACGATATCCTGTTCCTCGCCGACGAGGTCATTACCGGTTTCGGGCGGCTCGGAACGTGGTTCGGCTCACAGTATTACGGCATCAAACCAGACCTCATCACCTTCGCCAAGGCGGCAACCTCGGGCTATATTCCATTGTCGGGCGTTCTGGTAGGCGACAACATCGTCGATGCGCTCATGGCCGAGGACGACGACTTCAATCACGGATACACCTTCTCCGGCCATCCGGTCGCGTGCGCCGTCGCCTTGAAGAATCTTGAGATCATGGAGCGCGAGAACCTCATCACCAGGGTGAAGACCGAGACCGGCCCCGCGCTCGCCAAGCTGCTCGCCAAGTTCAAAGATCACCCGATCGTAGGCGAGGTACGTTCCGTCGGCATGCTCGGCGCAATCGAGCTTTGCGCCAACAAGAAGACACGGCAGCGTTTCGAGAAACCCGGCCGCGTCGGCCTCATCTGCCGCAACCATTTCTTCAACAACGGTTTCATTATGCGCGCCGTGTTCGACACCATGGTATGCGCCCCGCCGTTGATCTGGACCCAGGAGCACTTTGACGAGGCGGAAGCCGTTATCAAGACGTCGCTCGATGCCACCTACGAGGCAATAAAGAGCGAGGTTACGGCATGAGCCGGCCAATCGTCGTCATTCCCTGCTGCACCAAGATCATCGAGGCTTACACCTTCGACGCGGTCAGCCGTCAATATTCGGCTGCCGTGGCGCAAGTCGCTGAGTGCCAGCCGCTCCTCATTCCGCTCGACAGGGCGCTGGTCGACATCGGCGCCGTTCTCGATGTTGCCGACGGCATCCTGTTTTCCGGAAGCCCCTCGAACATTTCACCCGAGCACTATGCAGCGGGCGAGGTCCCGGTAATGCCCGACAAACTCGACAAGTCGCGTGATGCCGTGACTCTGCCGCTCATCCGCACCGCGGTTGAGAAACACATCCCGATGTTCGCCATCTGCCGCGGCTTCCAGGAGCTCAACGTCGCGCTTGGCGGCAAGCTGCATCAGGCCGTGCACGATCAGGAAGGTCTTGGTGACCATCGCGAAAAGAAGGGGCTGACGCTGGAAGAGCGTTGGGGACCCGTCCACTCATTGACGCTCACCGGCAAGCTCAAAGAATGGGTGGGCGAGGACGAAATCCGGGTGAACTCGCTGCACGGCCAAGGCATCAAAGAGGTCGGCAAGATGTTGAAGCCGGAGGCGTTCGCCGAGGACGGGCTGGTGGAAGCGGTGCGCGGACCGGACGATCATCCTTTCTGCCTGGGCGTGCAGTGGCACCCCGAATGGGGTGCCGCGCAGAACCCCGTGTCCGTCAAGCTGTTCCAGCGCTTCGGCGCAGCGGCAGGAGTCAAGCCTTGATGAGTGAAGCGTACCTCTCCGCCGAACAAGCCAAGGCGTTTCTCGCCGGGCATCCAAGGGTGCATTGGATCGACATCTTCATGCACGACGTCAACGGCATCGCACGCGGCAAGCGCATCCGCGCCGGCGATCTGATGGCCTTTGCCGACAAGGGCTTCATGGTGCCCTCGACATGCTACATCATGGATATGCGCGGCTCGTGCGTGGAAGAGACCGGCAGGCTGTGGGAGACGGGCGATCCCGATCTTCAGTTCCGCATTCTGGCCGGCACGCTGGCCCCTGTGAGCATGAAGGATGCAACGCACGCGCAGGCCGTGATGGTGCCTGTCGAGGATGACGGCGGGCTCGATCCGCGCCGCTTGCTGCAACGCCAAAGCGCGCGTCTCGCAGCCCGGGGTTATCATCCCGTTACAGCAGTTGAGCTGGAATTTTACGTCAGCACCGCATCGCAAGACGGGAAATTCGTGTTGAACACGCCGCCCGGGATGATCAGCGATCCAGATTGGCAGCAGCTCTATCAGTTTGAAGAGCTGGACTGCGCGAGCGCGTTCATCGATGACATCTATCGCATCGCAGAGGACCAGAAGCTGCCCGTCGACGCGGTATTGCAGGAGGCGGGCCCCGGCCAATTCGAGATCAACCTCAAACACACCAAGGACCCCGCCACCTCTGCGCTTGACGGGTTGCTTTTAAAGCGCGCGGTGAAGGCCGCAGCCCGCGCCAACGGCATGGAAGCGACCTTCATGGCCAAGCCGCATCACGACTGGTCGGGATCGGGCATGCACATCCATGTCTCGCTGCTGGATGATGCCGGGAAGAACGTTTTCGCCGGTGACCCGATCTCGCCGTTGTTCCGCAACGCGCTTGGCGGACTGCGCGCCACCATGGGCGACTTCATGGCCGTGTGGGCGCAGTCGGCCAATGCCTACCGGCGCTATCAGCCCAAGTCCTATGTGCCGATGGCCGCGCACTGGGGCTTCAACAACCGCACCGCCTCCTTGCGCGTGTTGAACGCCTCCGCTAGCGCCACGCGCGTGGAGCATCGCATCGCGGGCGCGGACGCCAATCCCTATATTGTGCTCGCAGCCATCCTGGCCGGCATCGAACACGGCATCTCGCACAAGCTCGATCCAGGTTCGGCGGCGGAAGGTAACTGTGATGCGTCCGACGCGCCCAAGGTGCCGACCGCGTGGGTGAACGCGCTGGCGCAATTTGAGACGTCGAAGACCGTGGCAGATGCCTTTGGCCCGGCGTTCCAGAAGGTCTATGCTCAGATGAAGCAGGCGGAACGCATCGCATTTGAACGTGTGGTGACCGAACTCGATTACCAGTGGTACGCTCGGGTCGCTTGAGAAAGACAAGGAGAGGTGACGCCATGACATCGCTCGCCCATTTCGAGGCTCTGGCAGGCTCCATCGCCATTCCCTCCAAGGCCGTCATAGACGGCAAGGTTACACCAGCGCTTTCCGGAAAGACGTTCGATAACGTATCTCCGCGCAACGGCCGCATCATCAATGCGGTGGCCGAGGGCGACAGCGCGGACATCGACGCCGCCGTCGCCAGTGCACGTGCAGCCTTCGAGGATGGCCGCTGGCGCAAGAAGCACTACAACGAGAAGAAGCGCATTCTTTTCAAACTTGCTGATCTGATGAAGCGCGACGCCGAACAGCTTGCGCTTCTGGAGAGTCTGGACGTCGGCAAGCCGATCAACGACTCCTTGAAAGTCGATATTCCGGCCTCCATCAAGACGGTGCGCTACTATGCCGAAGCGCTCGACAAGGTGTATGGCGAGGTGGGACCTGAAACCTCAGATCGTATCTCCTTTGCCGTGCATGAACCCTTGGGCGTCATCGGCTGCGTCGTGCCGTGGAACTTTCCACTCATGATGGCGGCGTGGAAAATCGCACCCGCGCTCGCGATGGGTAACTCGGTGGTGCTCAAGCCTGCTGAGCAGTCACCGCTTACCGCCCTGAAGCTCGGCGAGCTGGCGCTCGAAGCCGGCCTGCCGCCGGGCGTGCTCAACGTGGTGCCGGGCTTTGGCGCGGCCGCCGGCAAGGCGCTTGCCTTGCACATGGACGTCGACATGATCGCGTTCACGGGCTCGGGGGCCGTGGGCAAGCTGCTCATGCAGTATTCCGGACAGTCGAACCTCAAGCGCGTCAGCCTGGAGCTCGGCGGCAAGAGCCCGCAGATCGTGTTTGCCGATTGTCCCGACCTGAAGGCCGCCGCCGAACACGCAGCCTGGGGCATCTTCTACAATCAGGGAGAAGTATGCACAGCCGCGTCGCGGCTTCTCGTGCATGAAGATATTGCTGACGCCTTTGTCGAGAACCTTCTCGGCATCGCGCGCACCATCACGCCCGGCGACCCGCTGAGCCCTGATACGCGCTTTGGCGCAATGGTCAGCGAAGAGCAGATGAAAACGGCGTTGCGCTACATCTCGACGGCGAACTCCGAAGGCTGTGCTTTGCGGCTGGGCGGCCGGCGCGCGCGGGAAGACACCGGCGGCTTCTATGTGGAGCCTACCGTGTTCGACGCCGTTAAAGCGGACGCGACGCTTTCGCGCGAGGAGGTCTTCGGACCCGTGCTCGCGGTGACGCGCTTTAGCGATACTGGGCAAGCCCTCAAGATGGCCAACGGCACGGTCTATGGCCTTGCTGCCGGGGTATGGACCAAGGACGTCTCGCTCGCCCACCGCGCGGCGCGCGAATTGAGGGCCGGACTCGTGTGGGTCAACGGCTGGGACGCTTGCGATATCACCATGCCGTTCGGCGGCTTCAAGCAATCGGGCTTCGGACGCGATCGCTCGCTGCACGCCCTGCACAAGTATGCGGACCTCAAATCCGTCTCCATCACACTACGCTGAAGTTAGAGGACGGCAACATGGCGACACCTGCACCCAGATACCCGACCGAGGCTCTCATCGACGGAAAGTGGGTGAAGGGCGCGACGTCGTTTCCAGTAACCGATCCGGCGACCGGCAAGATCATCGCGAACGTTCCCGACCTGGGAGCTGCGGAGACCACGGCTGCCATCGACGCGGCGCAGCGCGCTCTTCCCGCATGGTCCGCCAAGACCGCCAAGGAACGCGGCGCAATCCTGAAAAAATGGTTCGACCTGATCATCGCCGACACCGAGCCGCTTGCAGACTTGATGACGAGCGAACAGGGCAAGCCGCTGGCGGAAGCCCGCGGTGAGGTCATCTATGGCGCCTCGTTCGTCGAATGGTTCGCGGAGGAAGGCAAGCGCGCCTATGGCAAGACGATTCCCACCACGGTTACCTCGCGCCGCTACGTCACCATCAAGCAGCCCATCGGAGTCGTCGCGGCGATTGCGCCGTGGAACTTTCCCATCGCCATGATCACGCGCAAGGTGGCGCCCGCGCTCGCCGCCGGCTGCACCATTATCGTCAAACCCGCCGAAGACACGCCTTTGTGCGCGCTCGCCATTGCCAAACTGGCGCTTGACGCGGGCGTACCGCCGGGCGTCTTCAACGTGGTCACGACGCACGATGCGCCCACAGTCGGCAAGGTGCTTTGTGACGACCCGCGCGTGCGCAAGCTCTCCTTCACCGGCTCGACCGCCGTCGGCAAGGCGCTCTACCGGCAATGCGCCAGCACGGTGAAAAAGCTCACCTTGGAACTCGGCGGCAATGCGCCGCTCCTGGTGTTCGATGATGCCGATCTCGATCAGGCCGTCGCCGGCGCGATGGCCTCCAAGTACCGCAACGCAGGCCAGACGTGCGTGTGCGCCAACCGGATTCTCGTGCAGTCCGGCATCTACGACCGCTTTGCGGCCGCCCTCGTGGAGAACGTGAAGAAGCTCGAGGTCGGCCCCGGACACAACTCCAAGTGCAATCTCGGTCCGCTGATCAACAAGGAGGCCATCACCAAGGTCGAAGCGCTGACCAAGGATGCCCTCAGCAAGGGTGCGAAGGTGCTTTACGGCGGCACGGCGCATGGCGCGGGGGCGTTGTTCTTCACGCCTACCGTTCTTGGCGGCATCAAGCCGGACATGGATCTCGTTTCGCAAGAGATCTTCGGCCCCGTCGCTGCTCTGATGCGCTTCGAGACCGAGGACGAGGCGATCTCACTTGCCAATTCCACGCCGTTCGGTCTTGCCGCCTATCTGTTTTCAACAAATCTGGCGCGCGTCTGGCGCGTCGCCGAAAAGCTGGAAGCCGGCATGGTCGGCATCAACGAAGGCATCTTCTCAAACGAGGTCGTGCCCTTCGGCGGCATAAAGGAATCGGGACTTGGCCGCGAAGGCGCCGCCGAGGGTCTGGAGGAATACCTGGAAGTCAAATACCTCTGTCTCGGCGGCATGGACGCGTAAGACGTCACCGCCGGATGCGGAGGAAGCGGAGCAGCCGGCAGACTCATAAAAAGTGGAGATAGTAGAAATGACGGACGATTTTGCGAAACTCTTGCGATCCCGGTCCTCGCGCCGCTCTGTTCTGCAGGGTCTGGGCGTTGCGGCAATCGGATTGACGTTCACGCCGGACCGCTCCTCGCGCGCCTATGCAGCAGAAGAAAAGAAACTCAACTTCTACAACTGGGATACTTATATCGGCGAAACCACGCTGGATGACTTCAAGAAGGCCGCGGGTATCGACGTCAACATGAGTCTGTTCGCGACCAACGACGAGCTGTTCGCCAAGCTGCGCGCCGGCAATCCAGGCTTCGACGTGATTGTCCCCGGTAGCGAGTTCGTCGAACGCATGATCCAGGCCGACCTGCTCATGCCGCTCGATCACGCCAAGATTCCCAACATCAAGAACGTCGCCCCCGAGTTCATCAGCGACGCACCGTATGATCCCGGGCGCAAGTATTCGCTGCCCTATACCTGGCTGGTGATCGGCATCGGCTATCGCAAGTCGAAGGTGAAGGGCACGCCCGATAGCTGGAAGATCCTGTTTGAGAGCGACGAGCACAAGGGCAAGCTCTCCGTCATGTCGGATGCAAGCGAACTCTATCGCCACGTTGTCAAGTATCTGGGCCACTCCATCAACGGATTGACGCCAGAGCTGATCAAGCAGGCTGAGGACATCCTCAAAAAGCAGAAGCCGAACATCAAGGCGTTCCACGAGGACAATGGCCAGGATCTTCTGCTTTCCGGCGAAGTCGATGTCGTCATGGAGTACAACGGCGACATTGCCCAGATCATGTCCGAGGATGACGACATCGCCTTCGTGGTGCCGAAGGAAGGCGCCATGAAGCAGTCGGATACGCTGGCCATTCCCAAGGGCGCGCCGCATCCCGAGAATGCCCATGCCTTCATCAATTTCATCCTCGACGCGAACACCGGTGCTGAAATCTATAAGACGATCAAATTCCCATCACCCAATGCCGCGGCGACCGCACTGATGGAAGATAGCTACAAGACGAATCCGGTCATCTTCCCGCCGGCAGATCTTGTCGCCAAATGCGAATATCCGCGTTACGCGGGCGAGGAGATCACCCGCCTTTTGGATGAGTCTCTGACCCGTCTGCGCGCGGACTGAGGCATCTCCTTTGCCTCCGCGCGCTTGGGGAGGGGACAGCCGGGCAGTGACGCCTCAGGTGTTCCCTCCTTCACTCGTTCCGCTCGACGCATCAGAACCGCGCAACAGAATTGGCCTCAATCATGGCACTCGAAAAGCAGAGCAGAGCGGCCTTCTGGGTCACGGTTCTACCGCCCACCTTATGGATCGCGGTCTTCTTCCTCATACCGCTCGGCATCGTGTGGGCTTATTCGTTCGGCCACAACGAGGGTCTCACGGGCGTTGCCATCACCGGCACCTTTGACAACTATATCCGCGCCTTCGATCCGCTGTATTTGCAGATCTTCGGGAAATCCATTGCCGTCGCCGGACTGACGACCCTGCTGTGCCTCATCATCGGCTTTCCCGTGGCGCTCGCAATCGTCTTTGCAAACGAGAAGATGCGGCCGCTGCTGCTGTTGCTTGTCATGCTGCCGTTCTGGACCAACCTGCTGATCCGCACCTACGCGCTCATCGCGGTGCTTCGTACGGAAGGCTTTGCCAACTGGACACTGGCATGGTTCTGGAACCAGGGCAGCACGCTCGCCGCCCTGGTTGGCCTTCAGCCTTTCCCGGCCTATCAGCCGCTGGAGTTGCTCTATAATAACTTCGCGGTCGTGGTGGGCCTTGTCTACGTGCACCTGCCATTCATGGTTCTGCCGCTCTATGCCGCGCTCGACCGTCTCGACAAATCTTTGATGGAAGCAAGCCTCGATCTTGGCGCAGGGCACCTGAGAACGCTGTTTTCCATCGTTGTTCCCCTCGCCCTGCCCGGCATCGTGTCAGGCGTGATCATCACCTTCGTACCTGCTCTGGGTGCCTACCTTACGCCAGACCTGCTCGGCGGAACGGACAGTCAGATGATCGCCAACGTCATCGAGCGGCAGTTCAAACGCGCCAACGACTGGCCATTCGGCGCGGCGCTGTCCTTCCTGCTCATGTATGCAACCTTCGCCGCGATTGCGCTGCGCGCCTATCTTACGCGCGGCCAGCCAGCCGACGGCCACGGCATCTGATCGAAAGATAGATAGAAAGAACGCCTTCAGATGAGCGACCGGCCCGCCCCACTCGAATACAACCGCCTCTGGCCCATGCGCCTGTGGCTCGCCGGTGTGTTCTTCTTTCTATATTCACCGCTGATCACGCTGATCGCCTTCTCCTTCAACGACAGCAAGCGCAACATCGTGTGGCGCGGCTTCACGCTCGATTACTACAGGAAGCTCTTCAACAATGACGAGCTGATGCTCGCATTTGCCAATTCGCTCACGATCGCCCTGGTGACAACGATCCTTTCGCTGGTGCTCGGCGCGCTTGCCGCCATTATGCTTTGGCGCTTCCGGTTTCCGCTCAAGGGCGTCATCGAGGGCACGCTCTCGCTCCCCATCGTCGTGCCCGAGATCTGCATGGGCGTGGCGATGCTGCTCTTCTTCTCGCGCGTCGTGCCCTGGCCCCACGACCTGCCGTGGCCGTTGAGCCTCGGCGCCATCATCATTGCGCATGTCTCCTTCTGCTTCCCGTTCGTCGCCATGGTCGTGCGCGCGCGTCTTGCAAGCTTCAACAAGGAGCAGGAGGAGGCCGCGCGCGATCTGGGCGCTTCCGACTGGCAGGCGTTCCGCGACGTGCTGGTGCCGCACATGAAGCCCGCACTCATCGCGGGAGCGCTCCTTTCCTTCACGCTGTCGCTGGACGACTTCGTCATCACGTTCTTCACATCCGGGCCCAACACCGTGACATTCCCCGTCAAGGTCTATTCGATGGTCCGCTTCTCGGTGACGCCGGAGGTCAATGCCGCATCCACCATGCTGATCGTGCTCACGGTCGCCCTGATGGCCCTGATGATGCTCGGCCAGCGCAAGTCCAATTCGAGTTGAGGAGTACGACGGCCATGGATCAACTCGCCCAGCGCACCCAGGATGCTGCCGCTCATAAGCCGATCATCTCGTTTCGCAACATCGTCAAGCGGTTCGGCTCGATGACGGCGGTCGACAACGTCTCGCTCGACATCATGCCGGGTGAATTCTTCGCCTTGCTGGGGCCGTCGGGTTGCGGAAAGACGACGCTCCTGCGGATGCTTGCGGGTTTTGAAGTGCCCACCGAAGGTTCTGTGCTCATCGATGGCCAGGATATGGGCGAAACGCCGCCCAACAAGCGACCCGTCAACATGGTGTTTCAGTCCTACGCCGTGTTCCCGCACATGAACGTTGCAGACAACGTGGCCTACGGCCTCAAGATCGACGGACTTCCCAAGGACGAGATCAAAGCACGCGTCCAGGAGGCTCTCGATCTGGTTCAGCTCGGACCTCTGGCGGCGCGCAAGCCCGATCAGCTTTCCGGCGGCCAGCGTCAGCGGGTGGCACTCGCGCGCGCCCTCATCAAGCGTCCAAAAGTCCTGCTGCTCGATGAACCGCTTTCCGCGCTCGACGCCAAGCTGCGCGAGGCCATGCGCTTTGAGCTTTCGCAGCTTCAGCAGAAAGTCGGCATCACATTCATCATGGTCACCCACGACCAGGACGAAGCGCTGGCCATCGCATCGCGCATTGCGGTTATGCACAAAGGCGCTATCGCGCAGCTTGGCACGCCGAGCGATCTCTACGAGTTTCCAGCGTCACGGTTCGTCGCCGACTTCATAGGCTCGGTCAATATGTTCGAAGGCACGTTGATCAAGGATGGCGCGGATGAGGCGGTGATCGCGTGCCCCGATCTTGCTCCCTACAGCGTGCATCTACCCCACAGCGCGCCGGGCAGTGCCGGGGCTTCCGTCTGGGTCGCCATCCGGCCCGAGAAGCTCAATCTCCACAAAAATGCAAGCGAGCCGCCGGCCGTGCCCGACTGCCCTCCCGCCCACAATGTCGCCCGCGGTGAGATCAAGGAGATCTCGTATCTGGGTGATAGTTCGATCTTCCATGTTCAACTGTCCTCCGGGCAATTGCTCCGCGTCTCGCGGCCGAACCGCTCGCGCTACGAGCAGGAGCATTTCGGTTGGGGAGATACCGTCTGGGTCAGTTGGGCCGGGTCGAGCCCCGTCGTGCTACTCTCTTAAATCGCAAACATTTACCTTGAAGGCCTTTTGGATGTCCGCGCGAAACAATCACATCGAGAAAACGCCTTTCTCCTGGGCCGACCCCCTCGGCTTCGAGGACGCGCTGACGGACGATGAGCGTATGCTCGCCGAAACCGCCCGCAGGTTCTGCGAAGACAAATTGATGCCGCGTGTCCGCGACGACTTCCGCAATGAAACCTTCGACCGTTCGATCATGGCGGACATGGGCGCCATGGGCTTTCTGGGCTCCACGATCCCTGAAGAATACGGCGGCGCAGGCCTGAGCTATGCGGGCTATGGGCTCATCGCGCGGGAAGTCGAGCGCATCGACAGCGGCTATCGCTCCGCGTTGAGCGTACAGTCAAGCCTCGTGATGTATCCTATCTACGCCTACGGCAGCGATGCGCAGCGCCGCACGTATCTGCCGCGTCTGGCGAGCGGCGAATCGATCGGCGCTTTCGGCCTCACCGAGCCCGATCACGGGTCCGATCCCGGAGGCATGGCGACGCGCGCGGCCACAGTGCCCGGCGGTTACAGTATCTCCGGCTCCAAGACATGGATCTCCAATTCGCCCATCGCCGATATCATGATCGTGTGGGCGAAGACCGACAGCGGCGCCATTCGTGGCTTCATTCTGGAGCGCGGCATGAAAGGGCTGCTAACGCCCAAGATCGAAGGCAAGGTCGGGTTGCGCGCCTCCGCCACCGGCGAGATCGTCATGGACGAGGTCTTCGTTCCCGAAGATCATCTCCTGCCTAATGTGGAAGGATTGAAAGGGCCCTTCGGCTGTCTCAATAACGCGCGGTTGGGCATTGCCTGGGGCGCACTCGGCGCGGCGGAGTTCTGCTGGCACGCCGCGCGCCGGTATGCGCTCGAGCGCACCCAATTCGGCCGGCCGCTCGCTGCCAACCAGCTCATCCAGAAGAAGCTCGCCGACATGCAGACCGAGATCACGCTCGGACTTCATGCGTGCCTGCGCGCCACGCGGCTCAAGGATGAAGGGCGCCTCGCGCCCGAGGCCATCTCGCTCATCAAGCGCAATAGCTGCGGCAAGGCCCTCGATATCGCCCGCATGGCGCGCGACATTCACGGCGGCAACGGCATTTCCGACGAGTACCACGTCATCCGCCACATGGTGAACCTCGAGGCGGTGAATACCTACGAGGGCACGCACGACATTCACGCATTGATCCTGGGCCGTGCGCAGACCGGCATACAGGCCTTTTCCTGACACTCATGGAGACCCGCATGCCGACCTCAGCCGAGCTTCACGTCCGCCGTCAGAATGCGGTAGCGCGCGGCATTGGCCACGCCACCGCAATCTACGCAAAGAAAGCCAGGAATGCCGAAATCTGGAGCGAGGATGGCAAGCGCTACATCGACTTCGGCGCCGGCATCGCGGTGGTCAACACCGGCCATCAGCATCCACGCGTCGTCGAGGCGATCAAGGCACAGCTTGAAGCCTTCACGCACGTCTGCTTTCAGGTGACGCCGCACGAGAACTACATCTCGCTCGCCGAACGCCTCAACACCATTGCGCCGGTGCCGCAGCCCGCCAAAACCATGCTTGTATCGACCGGTGCGGAAGCGGTCGAGAACGCGATAAAGGTGGCACGCGCCTATACCGGCCGCTCGGGCGTGATCTCGTTCGGCGGCGGCTTTCACGGCCGCACCCACATGGGCATGGCGCTGACCGGCAAGGTCGTCCCCTACAAAAAAGGCTTCGGCCCATTCCCGCCCGATATCCACCATGCGATGTTCCCCAACATCTATCACGGCGTGACGAGCGAGCAGAGCCTGGCAAGCCTCAAGCATCTGTTCAAGAGCACAATCGACCCTACCAACGTGTCGGCCATCATCATTGAACCTGTCCAGGGCGAGGGCGGCTTCAACATCGCGCCGGTCGACTTTCTAAGATCGCTGCGCGCCCTGTGCGACGAGCATGGAATCCTGCTGATCGCCGATGAGATCCAGACAGGATTTGCGCGCACCGGCAAGATGTTCGCGCTCGAGCACGCAGGCATACGCGCCGACGTGGTCACGATGGCCAAGGGCCTTGCGGGCGGCATGCCACTGGCTGCCATCGTCGGACGGGCCGACGTCATGGATGCAGCGCCCCCCGGCGGTCTTGGCGGAACTTACGCCGGCAATCCGGTCGCGTGCGCCGCCGCTCACGCGGTGATCGACGTCATAAAGGACGAGGACTTGTGCGGCCGCGCCAATGCCATCGGGTCCATCATCACGTCACGCCTGAAGCAGCTCAAGGAACGCTCGAACCTCAACTGCTTCGGAGATATTCGCGGACTGGGCGCCATGTGCGCGCTGGAACTCGTCAAAAATTCCGCCAGTAACGAGCCGGATGCGGGATTGACCGCCAACCTCCTCAAGGCCGCAAACGAGCGCGGGCTGATTTTGCTGTCATGCGGCACCTACGGAAACGTCATTCGCTTCCTGGTGCCGCTCACCGCCAGCGATGCCTTGGTGGAGGAAGGGATGGACATTTTCGCCGAAAGCCTGATCGATGCGGTCAATCGCACGGCCTGACGAGCGCACAACCGCTCGTCAGCGCGACGGCGGACACATAAGCCCTGTTTGAAGGACCGGACAAGCGAGCCGGGAGCATGACCCATGAACGTACATAGCAAGCCGAACGATCTGTCCGCTTTCTGGATGCCGTTTACCGCCAACCGGCAATTCAAGAAAGCGCCGCGCTTGTTCGTCGCCGCCAAGGACATGCATTACGTCACGAACGACGGCCGCAAGGTGCTCGACGGGACCGCGGGGCTGTGGTGCGTCAACGCCGGACACTGCCGGCCGAAGATTGCGGACGCCGTCGCCAGACAAGCGGCGACGCTCGATTACGCCGGCACCTTCCAGATGGGCCATGACAAGGCGTTCGAAGCCGCGTCCTGTCTCGTCAACATCGCACCGAAGGGATTCGATCATGTCTTCTTCACCAATTCCGGCTCGGAGTCCGTCGAAACCGCGCTGAAGATGGCCATCGCCTATCATCGCGCAAAGGGTAACGCCAGCAAGGTGCGCCTCATCGGGCGCGAGCGCGGCTACCATGGCGTTAACTTCGGCGGCACATCGGTTGGCGGCATCTCCAACAACCGAAAGATGTTTGGCACGCTGCTTGGCGGTATCGATCATTTGCGCCATACGCACGACCTTACCCGCAATGCCTTTTCACGCGGACAACCCGCGCACGGCGCAGAACTGGCCGATGATCTCGAGCGGCTCGTTGCACTCCATGATGCCTCGACGATCGCGGCCTGCATCGTTGAACCCGTTGCCTGCTCGACCGGCGTGCTGATCCCGCCCAAAGGATATCTGGAGCGGCTGGCCGCGATCTGCGCCAAGCACGATATTCTTTTGATCTTCGATGAAGTCATCACCGCATTCGGACGCCTGGGCGCGCCGTTCGGCACCGACTACTTCGGCGTGACGCCCGACATCATCACCACCGCAAAAGGCATCACGAATGGCGTCGTCCCGTTCGGCGCCGTATTCGTGACGAACAAGGTCTTCGACGCCTTTATGCAGGGCCCGGAAGACGCGATCGACTTCTTCCATGGCTACACCTATTCGGGCCACCCGATGGCCGCGGCGGCCTGCATTGCGGCGATTGACACCTACCAGGAAGAAGGCTTGCTCACGCGGGCTACTGAGCTTGCGCCCTATTGGGAAGAGCGGCTGCACGCCCTGAAAGGCCTTCCGCACGTCATCGACTTGCGCAACATAGGTCTCATCGGTGCAATCGAGGTGGAGCCCATTCCGGGCCAGCCCGGTAAACGCGCCTACGATCTCTTCGTCAAGGCGTTCGAGAGTGGACTTCTGATCCGCCAGACGGGAGACATCATTGCCCTTTCTCCGCCGCTGATCATCTCGACGGATCAGATCGACCAGCTCTTCGACACCATGAGCAATGTGCTGAAGGCAGTCTGAGCGCGCAAAGACACACAACAACGAGACCCAAGAACAATGGAAACCATTCAGAACGGCATCGGCGGACGCAAGATTACGTCGGTCTCCCAGCGCTTCTCTCCGGTCTTTAATCCGGCCACCGGCGAGGAGATAGCACGCCTCCCGCTGTCGCAAGCCGCAGAAGTGAACGCCGCCGTCGAGACAGCCAAGAAGGCGGCCACGACCTGGGGCACGACACCGCCGACCAAGCGCGTCAAGCCGATGTTCAAATTCAAGGAACTCCTGGAGAAGAACGCCGACAAGATCGCGCGCGCCATTTCGGCCGAGCACGGCAAAACGCATGCCGATGCGCTCGGCGAGCTTCAGCGCGGCATCGACGTGGTCGATTTCGCCTGTGGCATTCCGCATCTTCTGAAAGGCGAGTTCTCGCGCAATGTCGGCCCGGACATCGATTCATGGTCGGATCATCAGCCGCTCGGTGTCGTCGCCGGCATCACGCCGTTCAACTTTCCTGCCATGGTGCCGATGTGGATGTATCCTGTTGCGGTTGCCTGCGGAAATACGTTCATCCTGAAGCCATCCGAGCGCGACCCTTCCGCCGTGATGCTGGCCTGGGAGCTGTTCCAGGAAGCGGGCTTCCCTGACGGCGTGCTCAACGTGGTTCATGGCGACAAGGCGGCGGTCGACGCGATCCTCGATCACCCCGGCATCGCAGCGGTCTCGTTCGTGGGCTCGACTCCCATCGCGCAATACGTCTACGCGCGCGGAACGGCCGCCGGCAAACGCGTGCAGGCGCTCGGCGGCGCCAAGAACCACATGATTGTGATGCCCGACGCCGACATGGACCAAGCGGTCGACGCGCTTATGGGCGCAGGCTACGGCTCGGCGGGCGAGCGCTGCATGGCGATCTCCGTTGCCGTTCCTGTCGGCGAAAGGACCGCCGACCGGCTGGTCGAGGCGCTGGCCCCCAAGGTGCGCGCGCTCAAGGTCGGCCCTGCGACCGATTCCGACAGCGAGATGGGGCCCGTTGTCACCGCGCAAGCCAAGCAGCGCATCACGCAGCTGATCGACTCAGGCGTGGAGGAAGGCGCGGACCTCGTGGTCGATGGACGCGGCTTCAAGCTGCAAGGCTATGAGAACGGCTTCTTCCTCGGCGGAACACTGTTCGACCGCGTGACCAAGGACATGGAGATCTACAAGCAGGAGATCTTCGGTCCGGTGCTGTCGGTCGTGCGCACGGGCTCCTATGACGAGGCGGCGCATCTCATCAACAGCCACGAGTACGGCAACGGCACTGCCATCTTCACGCGTGACGGAGATGCCGCACGCGCCTTCGCCGACCGCATCGAGGTCGGCATGGTCGGCATCAACGTGCCGATCCCGGTGCCAGTCGCCTATCACTCGTTCGGCGGCTGGAAGCGGTCTCTGTTTGGAGATCACGCAGTCTATGGTCCTGAAGGCGTGCGCTTCTACACGCGCCTCAAGACCGTCACCGCGCGCTGGCCAACCGGCATCCGCAAGGGCGCTGAATTCAACTTCCCAAGCATGAAGTAGGCGGCAGATAGGCGGCCAACGACAAAGATAATGATGTAGGCCGCAGTCCTTGCAACCTCCGGAGGGGGCAAACCGTTGTGATTGGTGCGCCGTTGGCGGCAAGCCGCGGCTAATGTAATATATTCGAGCCACGCCAGACAGTTCGCCCGGCAGCCTTTGTGCAAGGAGCACTTATCATGGCGGCTATAGCCAAACTGATCACCCGCACGCGCTCCTCGATTGCAGAGCGCTATATGCGCGTGCCCAAGCTCTTGCGTTTCCTCGGGGAACATCTGGCGTTCGGCGTAGCCGTTGGCATCGCATTCGCTGCGCTGGTGCTGATGTCGAACATCTCGGGCATAAAAAATCTCATCGAAGATTCAGAGAATCCCTATCTTGCCGTGGCGCTTCTCTACGCCATGAACGCACTCACGTTCGCGAGCCTCTCCATGGGTATCGCCGTGATGACGCTGCCAATGGACGCCCCATGCGATATGCGTGACCCGGAAGATCCCGGCGATGCCGACGGCGAGGGTGGCGAGAACGACGATGCCGCCGACAAGTCATGAACCACAGGCCTGACTTGTTGTCTCGCGCCGCTTTCAGGCCGGCGCACAATACAGAACAAAAAGGCTGGCCCGCTTCGATTGTGAAGCGGGCCAGCTCTTCTTGTGGCGCCCCGGAGGGGAAGGGGCGCGCACGGGGGGTTCGTTATAGGGCGTCACTCCGCTGCGAGCGCGAAGGGCCTGACCTCTAGCCGATCGAAGCCCAAGGACGCAGCGACGGTCGGATGCACAATGCGGCCCGCGCGCACGTTGAGGCCCGCGGCCAAGTGCTTGTCGTCATCCAGTGCGGCAAGGCCCTTGGCGGCGAGTTTGAGCACGAACGGCAAGGTAGCATTATTGAGCGCCTGCGCGCTTGTCACCGGCACTGCGCCCGGCATGTTGGCGACGCAGTAGTGGATGATGCCGTCGATCTCATACGTCGGCTCGGCGTGCGTGGTCGGGTATGAGGTTTCAAAGCATCCGCCCTGGTCGATGGCGACGTCGACGAGCACAGCGCCCTTCTTCATCTCCTTGAGCATGTCACGCGTCACGAGCTTAGGCGCCGAAGCACCCGGCACCAGCACCGCGCCGATCACAGCATCAGCCGCAAAGACCTCGGTCTCTATGCTCTCCAGCGTGGACGCTAGCGTGCGCACACGGCCTTCGAACAACTCATCAAGCTGACGCAGCCGCGGCAGCGAGCGGTCGATGATGGTGACGTCGGCGCCAAGTCCGGCGGCCATGCGCGCCGCGTGGGTACCCACGACACCGCCACCCAGCACGACAACCTTGGCAGGCTTGACGCTCGGCACGCCGCCCATCAGGACACCGCGCCCGCCCGACGAACGACGCAGCGCCATCGCGGCGGCTTCAATTGACAGACGTCCGGCCACCTCACTCATCGGCGCCAGGAGCGGCAGCCCTCCTTGGGCATCCGTCACCGTTTCGTAGGCGATCGCCGTTGCGCCCGAGGCCAGAAGCCCGCGAGCCTGGTCGGCATCGGGAGCCAAGTGAAGATACGTGAAAAGGATCTGGTGGGGCTGAAGCCGCTTATACTCGATAGCCTGAGGTTCCTTGACCTTCACGATCAAGTCCGCCTCGGCGAAGACAGCTTCCGCGGTCGGCAGGATGCGCGCTCCCGCTTTCTGATAAGCCGCGTCATCAGCAAAAATACCGGCCCCCGCGCCTGACTGAACGACGACCTCGTGGCCATGCGCGGTGATCTCGCGCACCGAAGCAGGCACAAGGCCCACGCGAAATTCGCTACTTTTGATCTCCGTCGGAACGCCGATCCGCATGTGCGCATCTCCTGGTTAGCCTTGGTGGTGCAACGCATAGCCCGTCTGAGTTGATGCAGATCATCTCCCATTCCACAGTTTTGGACACAGCGAATATCGTTGCCATATGGCCACAAAACGCATATTATCTGCGATAATAGATGTATTTGAGATGGTTTTATGCGCCGATGGCTTTGGATGCGCTAGATAAGGCGATTCTCAATGCTCTGTTGAAAGATGCGCGGCAGTCGCAGGTCCAGCTCGCTGAAAGAATTCCGCTGTCACCCACCGCCATCGCGCGGCGGATCAAAGCGCTCGAGCAGGATGGCGTGATCGAGGGCTACAACACCCGACTCAATCGCGATGCCTTGGGACTGCACATGACCGCGTTCATCCAGATCGCATTGAAAAGTCAGAATGAAGAGCTTTTGGCAGCGTTCGAAAAGGCCGCACTGGCGGCGCCTAATATTGTGTCGTGCCATCTCATGTCGGGGGATGACGACTATCTGCTTACGGTCCTGGCGCGGGACTTGGCGGATTTCGAGCGCATCCATAAGGAGCAATTGTCCCGCCTTCCTGGGGTGGCAAGACTCAAATCCAGCTTCTCCCTCCGCGAAGTTGCAAGCAGGTCACTTCCTGCCAACATCCTCACCCGCTGAAAGAGCCCAAAAGTTAAGCAAGCAGTAACCAACCAGTGCAGGAAACGCGTGCAGCGTAACCATTATGCCACGTTGAGATACAAGTACCGCTGTATATCCCAAGAAACGCTTGAGTGATCGGTCACAATTCTGGTTCCCTACGAACACCGCGAACGAAAGAGTCGGGCCTCGGTCCACTCGTTCGCCTAGATTTCAAGGGACGGGGGTCCATCACTATGAACAAGTTCATGAAGCTCGCCGGCGTTGCTGCCTTGGCAAGCGCAGCATTTGCAGGGGCGGCGAACGCAGAAGACCGCGAATTCGCTTGGTCGATGACGGTTGGCGGTACCAGCGATTACATCTTCCGTGGCTTCTCGCAGACCGCAGAGGATCCGGCGTTCCAGATGTCGCTCGATGCCACTTACGGCATATTCTATGCTGGTATTTGGGGCTCCAACATCGATTTCGACGCCGCCAATGGCTTCAATGAGAAGGCCGAAATTGACTTCTATGCCGGCATCACGCCAACCATGGGCCCCGTCACATTCGATCTCGGTGTCCTCTATTATTGGTATCCTGGCTTCAATGATGGCGTGCTGGGCGCCGAAGCCGACTACGTTGAACTCAAGGCTGGTGCGAAAGGCACGGTCGCAGAGAAGCTGGCACTCGCTGGCTACGTCTACTGGACTCCCGATAACTTCGGAGAAACCGGAAGTGTCGTGACGCTTGAAGGTTCGGCCAATTACACACTTCCAGAGGTTTGGAAGTTCACGCCTACGATTGGCGGTACGGTCGGTACCGCTTTAGCCGAAAATGACATCTTCGGGGGCGGCGACAACTACGTTTACTGGAACGCCGGTTTGGCGCTAGCGATCGAGAAAATCACCTTCGACTTCCGCTATTGGGATACCGACCTCGACGACGCAACCTGCGGAGGCACGTCCTTCCAGTGCGACGAGCGCTTCGTGTTCTCCACCAAGATCACGCTGCCCTAATAGCCATCTCCCATCCGGAGCAGCATATTTAAAACCGGGACCTCATGGTCCCGGTTTTTTTTGTTTGCCGATGTTGCATTGAAAGGCGGCCAGCGGCCGGAGGTCTCAGAGCAGATCGCGCAGCCGGTAATAGAGCATCCCCAGCGCCAGCATCTGGTTGCCCATCCAACGCCCGACGGGCAGGCGAACATGGCGGATCTTTTCGAACAGATCGAACTTCTCCATTGTTCCGGCGATCGCATCGCACACGATCTCCGCCGCCAAGTGCGTGGTGTTGACACCGTGTCCGCAGTAACCCTGCAGATAATAGACGTTTGGCTCCAGCCGGCCGATTGCCGGAACACGCGTCAGGACGATTCCGATTCGGCCGCCCCAGGCAAAATCGATTCGCTTGTCTGCCAAAGCCGGAAAGATTTCCACAAGCCGCGGTCGCAGCGAGGCGCGCAAATCCGCGGGATCACGGTTGGAATAGTTGCAGCGGCCTCCAAAGAGGAGGCGCCGGTCAGCCGACATGCGGAAATAGTCGAGCACGATATTGCTATCGGCAACCGCCAGATCCTGAGGATTGATGGCCTGCGCCGTCGCCTCGTCCAGAGGCTCGGTCGCGATGATGTAGCTTCCGGTCGGAAACGTGAGGCCCCGCAGAGGGCCGCGCTGAAATTGGTGCTCGGTGCTTCCCGCAAGGATCACGCTTGCCGCTTTGATTCGTGCCTGGGCAGTCGTCACAAAGCACGGAGATCCGCCCTTGATTTCCAGGACTTGGCTGTCCTCGAAGATCTTGACGCCCAACGATGCAGCGGCGCGGGCTTCGCCGTGGCAAAGATTGAGCGGGTGCAGGTGCCCGCTGCGCCGGTCGATATACCCGCCATGATAGATTTTGGTGCCGAGCACATGGGCCATTTCGTGGGGCTCGACAATCTCAAGCCCGGCGCCGTCGCCTTCCGCCTGGCGGCGCTCGACGTAATCGCGCAGGTGCGGCATGTGCTTTTCGCGCGCGGCTGCCTCCATCCATCCATGCTTGAGGTCGCACGCGATGCCATATTTGGCGACGCGGCCCTCGATGATCTCATGGCCGCGATAGCGGATGGCGCGCAGCAGTTCCCGCCCCTGGGCGCCAAGCTGGCGCTCGATGTTGTGCTCGCCTGAGATCCCCGCGATCATCTGGCCGCCGTTTCTGCCCGAAGCGCCCCACCCGATGCGGTTGGCTTCCAGCAGCACAACGGAGTAGCCGCGCTCGGCCAGCGTCAGCGCCGCCGAGATCCCGGAGAAGCCACCGCCCACCACGCAGACGTCGGCCGTCATCTCTCCTTGAGCCCGAGGATAGCGCGCACCATCGTTCGCGGTGGCGGCATAGTAGGATTTGACGTGATCTTCGCCCATTGAAGTTGATCAGCCCGCGCCGGCATCCACCGCGCGCGTCTCCTTCTCCTGCCGGATCGCCTGACGCTTGCTGGCGATGGAAGCAAGTAGAACACCGATCGCGACGAGCGCGATCATGATGGTCGAAACCGCATTGATTTCCGGCGTCACGCCCAGACGCACCTGCGAGTAGATCTTGATCGGCAAGGTTGTTGCGCCGGGTCCCGTGGTGAAGCTCGCGATCACCAGATCGTCGAGCGAGAGCGTAAAGGACAAAAGCCAGGCGGAAATGACGGCCGGAGCAATGATCGGCAGAGTCACTTGGAAGAATGTCTTCACGGGCGTCGCGCCCAGATCCATGGCGGCTTCTTCCACCGACTTGTCGAAATCGAGCAGCCGGGACTGGACGACGACGGCCGCAAAGCACATGGAAAAGGTCGCGTGCGCGATGATCACCGTCCAGAACCCGCGATCGAAATTGAGCGCCACGAACAACAACAAAAGCGACAAGCCCGTAATAACCTCGGGCATGACGAGAGGCGCGAACACCAGACCTGAAAACAACGTGCGTCCTCGAAAGCGGCCCATGCGCGCCAATACGATTGCTGCCAGCGTGCCCAGAATGGTGGCAATCGTCGCCGAGACGAGCCCGACGCGCAGCGTTACCCAGGCCGCGTCGATCAGAGCCTGGTTGTCCAGAAGGCCCGCATACCACTTCGTCGACCACCCGCCCCACACCGTGACGAGCTTGCTCTCGTTGAAGGAGTAGATGATGAGCAGCAGGATCGGCACATAGAGAAAGGCAAAGCCGAGCACGATCGAGGTGATGTTGAACCAGGAAAAGCGCGTGTTCATAAGCCCGCCTCCCGCTGCTTTTCCTGCATCTTCTGGAACATCATGATCGGAACAACCAGCACGATGAGCAGGATGACGGCCACGGCGGAAGCGACCGGCCAATCACGATTGTTGAAGAACTCGCTCCACAGCGTCTTGCCGATCATGAGCGTTTCGGAGCCGCCAAGAAGATCGGGGATTACGAACTCGCCGACGGCGGGAATGAAAACGAGCAGACAGCCCGCCACGATGCCCGGCACAGAGAGCGGGAAGGTCACTTGCCAGAAGGCCTTCCATGGCGGAGACCCCAGATCCTCGGCGGCCTCGATGAGCGACGGCTTGATCTTTTCCAGGCTCGTGTAGAGCGGCAGGATCATGAACGGCAGATAGGAATAGACGATGCCGATATAGACCGCCGTCGTCGTGTTCATGATATTGAGCGGCTCGCTGACGAGCCCGGTGTTCATCAAGAACAGATTGAGAAGGCCCTCCTTCTTGAGAATGCCGATCCACGCATAGACTCGGATGAGGAACGAGGTCCAGAAAGGCAGGATCACGAGCATCATCAGCGTCGGCTGCCACTCCTTGGGCGCGCGGGCCATCCCGTAGGCGATAGGGTAGCCCACAAGGAGCGTGAGGAAAGTGGCGATCGCCGCAATCTTCAGGCTCGACCAATAGGCTCCGATATAAAGGGGATCGCTGAAAATGAACGCATAGTTCTCGAAGTCGAGCTGGGAAAAGAAGTCCTTGATGCCCTCCCAGCCAGCGGAGAGATTTAGGGTCGGAATATAGGGCGGAATGGCGGTGGCGATGTCCGATAGCGAGATCTTGAAGACGATCACGAACGGGACGAGGAAGAAGATCAGCAGCCAAAGATAAGGCGGGGCGATTACATACCAGCGGCGCATCGCTCTCTCCCTTCAGCCTTTGGTGCATCGATGGTGCGGGGCATGGGCATCTCCGGGCGAGGCGGACGCTATTTTGTTAGGATGACGCCGGCATCGGCCGGCCAGCTCAACCAGACATCGTCTTCCCATTTGATGTTGGCTTCCGCGGATTGCGCCATGTTGGCGCGTAGCGCGGTGACACGCTGGCCGGTCGCAACCTTCGTGTGATAGTGCGACGTGGAGCCGAGATATCCGACATCATCGACCTTGCCGGAAATCACGTTCGTCTCGACCGCCGGCTTGTGCAGCGAGATGATGATTTTTTCCGGCCGCAGCCCGAGCCACACCTGCTGGCCCACGCTCAACCCTGCGGGAACCGCGGCCGATTTGAAACGCCCTCCGCCCACCCAGTCGATTTCCGCCATGCCTTGGGACAGGCTTGCCACCTTGCCCTCAAACAGGTTCACGTCGCCGATAAACTCCGCGACGTAACGCGATTCAGGGGCTTCATAGATCTCGCCCGGAGTCGAAATCTGAGTCAGCTCTCCGTGGTTCATGACGCCGATGCGGCTTGCGACCGTCATGGCTTCTTCCTGGTCGTGGGTGACGATGATGAAGGTGGTGCCCGTCGTTTCCTGAATGCGCATCAACTCGAACTGCGCGCTCTGGCGCAGGCGCTTGTCGAGCGCACCCAGGGGCTCATCGAGCAACATGATGCGCGGCTTCTTGGCAATGGCGCGCGCCAGCGCCACACGCTGTTGTTGGCCGCCGGACAACTGGTGAGGCTTGCGGTGCGCAAACTTCTGCAACTCGACGAGCGCCATGGCTTCGGCAACGCGCGCCTCGATGTCGGCTTTCGCCATGCCCTCCTGACGCAATCCGAAGCCGATGTTCTTTTCGACCGTCATATGTGGAAACAGCGCGTACGACTGGAACATCATGTTCACGTCCGTGCGCTCGTAAGGTGGAAGATCGGTGATGTCGTTGCCACCGACGAGAATCCGTCCCTCTGTCGGTTTCTCGAAACCAGCGAGCATACGCAACAGGGTGCTCTTGCCGCAGCCCGAGGGGCCCAGCAGCGCGAAGAACTCCCGCTCGTAGATGTTGAGCGTCACGTTCTTGACGGCTACGAAATCGCCGAAACGCTTCGTCACATTCTCGAAGCGCACGATGGGCGCTTTTTTGGGGTCATTCCACGGCGCGAAGCCGGACTGGGGCGCAAATGTGCGGGCCAACCGCGCCTTGGGTTGCGTCGCCGTCACAGTCTCCGACATTCTGCACCTCGTTGGGCACTTGCGTTGCAGCAGGTCTTCGTCTTTGCGTGTGGAGCAGCAGGAGTGTTCGGGAACCTGCGCGCGAAGCACACGGCTCGCACGCGCAGGCTCGTTGGCGTTTCCTGGCTATTTTCCTGTCACGACCTTGGTCCAAAGTCGCGTAACGGTTCGCTGGGTCTTGGCGTCGTAAGCCGTTTTGACGAACAACCGCTTCATCGTCGCTTCATCGGGATAGACGTTGGGATTGTTCTTAACCTCCTCATCGAGGAACTGCTGTGATGCCAAGTTGCCGTTGGCGTACTGCACGAAGTTGGAGGACTTGGCGATGACCTCGGGCTTCATCATGAAGTTGAGGAAAGCGTGGGCTTCATCGACGTTTTTGGAGTCGGCTGGAATTGCCATCTGGTCAAACCACATCTGCGCACCCTCCTTGGGCAGCGACAGAATGATCGTCTGATTGTTCTTGGCTTCCTCCGCGCGGCTCTTGGCCTGCAGAATGTCGCCCGAGTAGCCCACGGCCAGACAAATGTCGCCATTGGCCAGCGCGTTGATGTACTCAGACGAGTGGAACTTCAGGATATTGGGGCGGATCTTCTCCATGAGTTCCGCCGCTTTCTTGAGATCGTCGGGATTCTTGCTGTTGGGATCCAGTCCCAGATAATTCAAAGCGGCCGGAAGAATGTCGTCGGCCGCGTCAAGAATGTGAATGCCGCAATCCTTGAACTTGGAAATGATCTCCGGCTTGAAAATCAAGTCCCAGGAGTTGACCGGCGCATCGGCCATGCGTTCCTTGATCTTGGCCTCATTGTAACCAATCGCCGTCGTGCCCCACATGTAATTGATCGAGTATTCGTTGCCCGGATCGTAAATGGAAGACCGCTTCTGGATGTCGGGCCACATGTTGGACAGATTGGGGAGCTTCGACTTATCGAGCTTGCGGAAGACGCCAGCCGCGATCTGGCGGGACAGGAATGGGCCTGTCGGCACCACGACGTCATAGCCCGTGCCGCCGGCCAACAATTTGGTTTCGAGAACCTCGTTGCTATCAAAGACATCGTAGATAACCTTGATGCCGGTTTCCTTGGTGAAATCTTCAAGTATTGAAGCATCGATGTAGTCCGACCAGTTATAGACACGGACCTCTTTATCGGCGGCGGCGGACGGTTGCGCGATCAGGAACGTTGTTATGGCGCACAGCGCAATAGCCAGGCTCGTCGCGAGACTGCGGCGGGCGCCTTGTTGACCAATCATGGGAAAGACCTTTCTGGCGAGTTCGGCATTCGGTGCCTCGCCCGTGGTCCAAGTTGGCACACGGACGGTAAGCCCGTAAGGTTAGAGACCCCTTATCCCTTGCCTCACCCGGCCATTGTGATCATAAAATCTGCGAGCTACAAGTAGAACGTCTGCAAAGTTCTATTACAGCGCTGCACGTTAATCGATCATGGCGAACGCGGCGCCGGGTCTTCAATCCAGGTGAAATCATGACTGCCGATGACGGCGTGACATCCCCCGAGGCAGAGGCCTACGGTGCGGGCGCGACCCCTGACACCATCAAGACTTGGCTGAGAGAGCACCGGATAGAAGAGGTCGATTGTGCAGTGCCAGACATTGCCGGTGTGGCTCGCGGCAAGACCATGCCCGCCGAAAAATTCGCCAAGCTCGGTGCCGTCCATCTGCCGATTTCAATTTTCCACCAGACGATCACGGGCGACTATGTCGGCTTCGAAGAGGATGGGGAATCCCTTTATGCCGAAAGCGATCTGATGATGGTGCCGGATCTGTCGACGATCCGCCCTGCACCATGGGCCTCAAGTCCCACGGCGCAGGTCATTCACGATGCGACTTGGCAGAACGGTAGTCCCGTGGAGATTGCACCGCGCAATGTGCTCAAGCACGTTCTGGAGCTTTATGACAGGGAGGGCTGGGTACCGGTCGTAGCGCCGGAACTCGAATTCTATCTCACCAAGACCAATACCGATCCCGACTATCCCCTGGAACCGCCGGTGGGCCGTTCGGGCCGCAAAGGTGCGGGCCGGCAAGCCTACAGCCTTGGCGCGGTCGATGAATATGACAAGATCGTCGATGACGTCTACGAATTCGCCGAGGTCCAATACCTCAAGATCGACACCATAATTCAGGAAGGCGGCGCCGCGCAGCTGGAGATCAACCTGCTGCATGGCGACGCCGTCAACCTTGCCGATCAGGTCTTCTTCTTCAAGCGCACCATCCGCGAGGCGGCCTTCAAGCAGAGCTGCTATGCAACCTTCATGGCCAAGCCTCTTGAGAACGAGCCCGGCAGCGCGATGCACATTCACCAAAGCATCGTGGACCGGAAAACGGGCCGCAACATATTTACCAAGGACGACGGATCGCCCAGCGGCCTGTTCTTCAATTTCCTGGCCGGCCAGCAGACCTATCTGCCGGCCGCCATGTGTCTGTTCGCGCCGTATGTGAATTCATACCGCCGCCTGGTTCCGGGCGGCGCCGCCCCCATCAACGTCGAATGGGGTCATGACAACCGGTCCGCCGGGTTGCGCATACCCATTTCTCCCGACAATGCCCGCCGTGTAGAAAACCGCCTGCCCGGCTCCGATTCCAACCCTTACCTCGCCATCGCTGCCAGTTTGGCTTGCGGGTACTTGGGCATGAAGAATGCACTCGAACCCCGCGAGCCCGTGGTCGGCAACGCCTACCGCAACGACCACCAGTTGCCACGCGGTCTACTGGAAGCGCTGATTGCCCTGGAGGAGTGCGAAGAGCTTCGTGCGGTGCTCGGCAAGCGCTTCAGCCATGTGTACCTGGCGCTCAAGCGCTCGGAGTTCGAGGAGTTTATGCGCGTCATCAGCCCCTGGGAGCGTGAGCACCTATTGCTGAGTGTTTAGAATGCGCTCCCCAGCCGCCGTTAGATTTGGCAACGCTGGTAACTTGGGCTATGGGACGTAAGGCTGGAATCGACCGACGCGCCAAGACACCATTGCAAACTATAGGGTTATTACACCGCCGCGACAAAGTTACCCCAAAGTGCGCTAGATCCGAAATTCACTGGACCTTTGGCAACTGGATCGCACGGTTGAATCGCCGCAAGCTTGACTTTGATCAACGCGCCCTACGGTCAGTCTAGAGACAACCTAAACTGGCGTCTGTGGCCTCTGACTGGCCCGATGCCCCGTGTCCGGGGAGCAAAACATGGCAATCACACACACAGAAAGAAGTGCCTTTGGCGATGCTATGGCCGTTCTATCGGCTGTCGTATTCGCCGTCGTCGGTCTCGCTTGGGGTCTGGGATCTCCTGATCCTGCAATGGCCTTCCACGGCTGGGTCTTTACGGCCGCCGCCGCAATCGCCGCAATTTACGTCCTGTCGCAAATGTTCAAGGATCGCGTCCCCGACTCCAGCGGGTACCTGGACGGGCCAATTCGGTTCGCGGTTCTTGCATCCGTCTTCTGGGGTATCGCGGGTTTTCTCGTGGGCGACCTTATCGCTTGGCAGCTTGCCTTTCCCGCCCTGAACCTCGATTTGCCGTGGACCAGCTTCGGCCGGTTGCGGCCGCTGCACACCTCGGCGGTTATTTTTGCCTTTGGCGGCAACGTGCTTCTGGCGACCTCGTTCTATGTGGTCCAGCGCACGACGCATGCCAAGCTGCTCGGCCACTGGGCCCCTTGGTTCGTGATCTATGGCTACAACGTGTTCATTTTGGTCGCGGGTACCGGCTACATTCTGGGCATCACCGAAAGCAAGGAATACGCGGAACCGGAGTGGTATGCTGATCTCTGGCTGACCATCGTCTGGGTCGTTTATCTAGTCGTCTTCCTCGGCACGATCATGAAGCGCAGGGAGCCCCACATTTATGTGGCAAACTGGTTCTATCTTGCCTTCATCGTGACGATTGCGATGCTTCACATCGTCAACAACCTTGCGATGCCGATCTCCCTGTTCGAGCCCAAGAGCTACGTGCTGTTCGGCGGCGTTCAGGATGCGATGACGCAGTGGTGGTATGGCCATAACGCGGTCGGGTTCTTCCTCACCGCGGGCTTCCTTGGGATCATGTACTACTTCATCCCCAAGCGCGTTGAGCGCCCGGTCTATTCTTACCGGCTCTCAATCATCCACTTCTGGACCCTGATCTTCCTCTACATCTGGGCGGGTCCGCACCACTTGCACTACACCGCGCTGCCCGATTGGGTGCAGACACTTGGTATGACTTTCTCGATCATACTGTGGATGCCGTCCTGGGGTGGCATGATCAACGGACTCATGACGCTTTCGGGTGCGTGGGACAAGCTGCGTACCGACCCCGTCGTGCGATTGCTGGTCGTTTCGGTTGCGTTCTACGGCATGTCGACGTTCGAAGGTCCGATGATGTCCATCAAGGCCGTCAACTCGCTGTCGCACTACACCGACTGGACCATTGGCCACGTGCACTCCGGTGCCCTCGGCTGGGTCGCCATGGTGTCATTCGGCGCGATCTACTGCCTCGTTCCCTGGCTGTGGAAGCGCAAGGCACTCTATTCGATCCGCCTCGTTGAGTGGCACTTCTGGATCTCGACCATCGGCATTCTGCTCTACATCACCTCCATGTGGGTGTCGGGCATCATGCAAGGTCTGATGTGGCGGGCCTACGACAAGCTTGGCTTTCTTTCCTACTCCTTCGTGGAGACGGTTGAAGCCATGCATCCCTACTACATCATCCGTGCAACCGGTGGCGGTCTGTTCGTCCTGGGCTCGCTGATCATGGCCTACAATTTGTGGCGCACGATCCGTGGTGACGAGAGCGTCGATGCGGCTGAGCAGCCGCGCGTCGCAGCGGCGCCTGAGCTTCGTTTGCAGCCGGCCGAGTGAGGATGAAGAAACATGAAACACGAAATCTTTGAAAAGAACTCCATCCTGCTGCTCGTCGGCATTCTGCTTGTCGTCTCCATCGGTGGCCTGTTTCAGATTGCACCGCTGTTCTGGGTCGACAGCACCATCGAGAAGGTGAAGGGGATGCGTCCCTATTCACCTCTCGAACTGGCGGGACGCGACATCTACATCCGTGAAGGCTGCTACACCTGCCATTCGCAGATGATCCGGACCTTGCGCGATGAGGTGGAGCGTTACGGCCATTACAGCCTCGCGGCAGAAAGCATGTACGACCATCCCTTCCAGTGGGGTTCCAAGCGTACCGGACCCGACCTCGCCCGCGTCGGCGGCAAGTACTCCGACCAATGGCACGTGGAGCACATGACCAACCCACGCGCCGTTGTTCCGGAAAGCATCATGCCGTCCTACCCCTGGTTGAGGGAGCGTGCGCTCGACACGTATAACATCACGGCGAAGCTCACTGCCCTCAAGACCATCGGCGTTCCCTACGACGAGGCGATGGTGACCAACGCGGCGACCGATCTTGCCGCTCAGGTTCAGCCGGACAGCAAGGAAGCTGCGGAACTTCTGAAGCGGTATCCCAAAGCCAAGGTCGCCGACTTCGACGGCGATCCGAGCAAGGTGTCCGAACTCGATGCCGTCATCGCTTATCTTCAGATGCTTGGCACGCTCGTCGACTTCGCAAGCTTCGACGCGTCTGGTCCGAACTTGAGGTAGGAGCTGGCCAATGACCTACGAAACCGTAGCGGCAGTGAGTCAGACAGTATCTTTGCTCTTGTTCATTGCCATTTTCCTTATCGTGCTCGGCTACGTCTTCTGGCCGTCGAACCGTAAACGGCTCGAGCATGCTCAACGCCAAGCGCTGGATTTGGACAAATCCAGCGCTGGCCCTGGCAACAGAAGCGTCGACTGAGGACAGATCCATGGGACACAATAAAGAGATTGATCACGTCACGGGCGTCGAGACCACGGGCCACGTGTGGGATGGCGATCTGAAGGAACTCAACAAGCCGCTGCCGCGGTGGTGGCTTTATACGTTCTATGCCACCATTGTGTGGGCCATCGGCTACTGGATTGCCTATCCCGCGTGGCCGCTGGTCAACGGGTATACCAAAGGTATGCTCGGCTACAGCCAGCGTCAGGAGGTCATGAGGGAAGTCGCCGACGGGAAAGCCGCGCAAGCGCAATTCCGCAGCGAAGTCGAGAAGATGGCACTTGCCGACATTGCGAAGAACCCCGAAGTTCTGCGCTTTGCGACCGCTTCGGGTGCTGCTGCTTTCGCGACCAACTGCGCGCCATGCCACGGTCGTGGCGCTCAGGGCGCAAAGAGCTATCCCAACCTGAACGACGACGATTGGCTGTGGGGCGGCTCGCTTGATGCCATTGCACAGACGATCACTCACGGCGTGCGTTCGGACGATGCTGAAACCCGCAGCTCAGCGATGCCGCGCTTTGGCCTCGATCAGGTTCTCGACCAGAAGCAGATCTCGGATACCGCGGAGTTCGTTCTCTCACTGGCGGGCAAGTCGACCGACCAGGAAGCGGCGACGCGCGGCGCGGCGATCTTCGCGGAAAATTGCGTGGTTTGTCACGGCGAGAAGGGAGCGGGCAATCAGGAACTCGGTGCGCCTAACCTCACCGATGCAATCTGGCTCTACGGCGGCGCAAAGGAGGACCTGATCCAGTCTATTGCGACCGGTCGTGGCGGTATCATGCCTCAGTGGCACACTCGCCTCGATCCTGTCACCATTAAGACGCTCGCTGTTTACGTTCACGGCCTTGGAGGCGGCAAGTAAGCCTCCTGGCACTTCAGAAAGACACAACACGACATGCTTCAGCAATCCGGCGCGCAAGAAGCAAAAATCCCAGAAACCCACGACGTGGCGGCCGTAAACCGCCGCGTCGATCGGATTGAGTATGCTTCTCGCCAGAAGATCTATCCCAAGCTTGCGCACGGCACTTACCGCAATCTCAAATGGGCCCTGATGGCCCTGTGCCTGGGCATCTACTACCTCATCCCTTGGGTGCGCTACGATCGCGGCCCGGATCTGCCCAATCAGGCCGTGTTGCTCGACATGGCCAACAATCGCTTTTTCATGTTCGGCCTCGAGATCTGGCCACAGGAATTCTATTACGTCACTGGCCTTCTGGTCCTTGCCGCGCTCGTCCTCTTTATCGTGACCTCCATCGCCGGCCGCGTCTGGTGCGGCTATTTCTGTCCGCAGACCGTTTGGACGGATTTGATGGTCCTAGTGGAGCGCTTCTGGCAGGGAGACCGCAATGCACGCATCCGGCTCGACAAGGAGCCGTGGGGACCGGTGAAGATCTTCAAGAAGGTCATGACGCATCTGTCGTGGGTCCTCATCGCTTTGGCGACGGGTGGAGCCTTCGTCTTCTACTTCGCGGACGCGCCGACCCTTGCCCGCCAGCTTCTGAACGGCAGCGCCGCCATGGAGGCCTATCTATTTATCGGCATTCTCGCGGGTTCCACGTACCTGCTCGGCGGCCTCGCGCGCGAACAGGTCTGCATCTACATGTGCCCATGGCCGCGCATTCAAGGCGCCATGGTTGATCATGAATCTCTCATGGTGTCCTACCTCGATCAGCGCGGTGAGCCCCGCGGTCCCATCCGCAAGAGCGCGGTGGCCGAACGTGCCACGGGCGACTGCATCGACTGCAAGGCCTGCGTCGCCGTCTGCCCCATGGGCATCGATATCCGTGACGGCCTTCAGCTCGAATGCATCCAGTGCGCGCTGTGCATCGACGCGTGCGACGACATCATGACAAAGATCGGCCGGCCCACCCGGCTAATCGCCTACGACACGATCGCCAACCAGGAGGCGGTGGCTAAAGGGACGACCGCGCCGGTCAAGATTTTCCGCGCCCGCACGTTCCTCTATCTTGGACTTATCGCTCTCGTCGGCCTCATCATGCTCGGAGCGCTGTGGCATCGTTCCGTGCTGGAAGCCAATGTGATGGCCGACCGCAACCCATTGTTCGTGCAGCTTGCCAACGGCGATATCCGCAACGGGTTCACGCTCAAGGTTCTCAACAAACTGCATGAGCCGCGCACGTTCGCCGTGGGCATCGAAGGTCTGCCGGAAGGTTCGCGGATGGTCGTTGCCGGTCAGGAGAACATCGAGAAGCCCACCATCGTCGTGCCAACTGACGTTCTGAGCGAAGTCCGCGTGTTCGTGACCGTACCGGCTGCCAGCCTTGGCAAGCTCGCCTCGCAGACCGAACCGTTCAATTTCATCGTCAGGGACACTGCGAGCGATATGCTCGCGACCCGCAAAGCTACGTTCCGGAGGCCATGACGCCCATGTCCAATTCATCGGATCAGACGTTCGTCCTCACCGGCCGCCATGTTCTCTTCGCGCTGCTGGGTTTCTTCGGCATCGTCTTCGCCGTAAACGCCTACTTTATCGACCAGGCGCTCTCGACGAACACCGGCGTCGTCTCAAACGAGCCTTATCGCAAGGGCCTGAAGTACAACGAGCGCATAGCGGCGGCCGAACGCCAGGCCGAACTCGGCTGGCACGACGAGATCAAGCTTGCGGCCGCGGGAGACCGTCTGTCGATCAACATCCGCGATAAGGATGGCAAGGCAGTCAATGGTTTGACGATCAAGGCAACGCTCGGACGTCCCGCCTCGGAGCGCGAGGATATAACGGTGACCCTGATCGAGACCCCCGAAGGCATTTACGAGGCCGCCATTCCGCCGCGCGCAGCCGGTACCTACATCGCCAGCATCGAAGCCGTCGATCCGGGTCGTGCCGAGGAGGGTATTTTGTACCGGGCCAGGGAGCGTCTATGGCTGAAGCCCTGAAACGCGCGGATGCGGGCTCCCATGCCGCTAAACCCGTTGCGCCAGACGTTTCAAGCCCCGCCGCGATCAACGACAACGGACCTGTAATCGAGCATGTGACGCTGGCCGTCAGCGATATGCATTGCGGCGCGTGCATCCAGTCGGTCGAGGGCACGCTAGCCAAGTTGCCGGGCGTCGTGAGCGCACGAGCAAACCTCGCCGCTCGACGCGTCTCGATTGCTCATGAAATCGATAAGCTCAGCATCGAAGATCTGGTCGGCGCTCTGACCAAGGCGGGCCATGAGGCGGCGGAGCTCTCCGCCACGCCCGACGCGGAAGCCGCCGCGCGCGACGGTGACCTCCTCAAACGGCTCGGCGTCGCCGGTTTCGCCGCCATGAACGTCATGCTGCTTTCGGTGTCCGTATGGGCAGGCGCCGCGTCGGGCGACATGGAAGACTCCATCCAGTCCATGTTCCATTGGCTCTCGGCGCTCATCGCACTTCCCGCGATTGCCTACTCTGGCCAGCCTTTTTTCAAGTCGGCCGCCGGCGCGCTGCGTGGCGGACGGCTCAATATGGACGTGCCGATCTCGCTCGGCGTGCTGCTCGCCACCGCCATGAGCCTGTTTCAGACCATGCGCGGCAGTCACCAAGTCTATTTCGACGCCGCCATCACGCTCCTCGCCTTCCTGTTGATCGGCCGGCTACTCGACCAGCAGATGCGCACGAAGGCTGCCGGTGCGGCGGCCAACCTGCTGGGTTTTCGCGCATATTTCGCCTCCTGCGTGCATGATGATGGCCGCGTGGAGCGCATCGCCGCAAAGAACCTGAAGCCGGGCATGCGGGTGCTTACCGCCACTGGGGAGCGGATCGCGGCTGACGGGGTCGTGAGCGAGGGCACCAGCGACATCGACGATAGTTTGCTGACGGGCGAGACGGCGACCAAGACTGCCACGCCCGGCACTCGTGTCTATGCCGGTACACTCAACCTCACCGGGCCACTCGTGATTGAGGCGACCGCAACCGAGGAGGGCTCGCTGATCGCCGAGATCTCCCGGCTGATGGATGCCGCCGAGCAGAACCGCGGACGCTACATGCGTCTTGCCGATCGCGCCGCACGCATCTACGCACCCGCCGTCCATGTCCTGGGGCTATCGACGTTCGCAGGCTGGCTGTTGGCCGGTTACGGCTGGGAGCCCGCGCTGACGGCGGCCATCGCGGTTCTGATCATCACTTGTCCGTGCGCGCTCGCCCTCGCCGTGCCTGCAGTCCAGGTCGCAGCCTCCAGCCGCCTGTTTGCACGCGGCATTATTCTCAAAGCTGCCGACGGTCTGGAGCGCATGTCGGAGGTTGACACGGTGGTCTTCGATAAGACCGGCACGCTTACGACAGGCGAGCCGCGGCTGTCCGATCCCACGGCAATCCCCGATGATGTTCTGGCCCGCGCCGCTTCACTGGCGTCAGCAAGCCGCCATCCCTACTCGCGCGCCATCGTAGCGGAAGCGATCACGCGCGGCCAAAGCGTAGAACCCGCAGGCAACGTGCGCGAAGTTCCCGGCTGCGGACTTTCTGTCACGACCGCGCAAGGAGAAGAGCGCCTGGGCTCGGCCGACTGGTGTGGCGCCAGTGCCAACGCAAGCACAAGCTCGATCTGTTATCGTGACGCGCAAGGCCGCGTGACCGCCTTCGCTTTGCACGACTCGCTACGCGAGGACGCCGCTGCCGTCGTGAGCCGCCTCATAGCAGGGGGCTTCGCCGTTGAGTTGCTGTCAGGCGACCGCCCGCAAGCAGTGGCAGAGGCCGCGCGCGCAGCCGGCATCGCGGCTTGGCGCGGGGGTCAACGCCCCGACCAGAAGATTGAGCGGCTGGAAGAGCTTAAGGCCGCCGGGCGGCGCGTTCTTATGATCGGCGATGGCATCAACGATGCTCCAGCGCTCGCCGCGGCTCACGCCTCCATGTCGCCTGCCAGCGCAGCCGACATCAGCCAAACCACCTCCGACGCGATCATGCAAGGCAAGATGCTGTCAGGCGTCACAGATGCTCTCGCGGTAGCAAAGGCCGCGCATAAGATGGCACTGCAAAACTTCGGCATCGCGATCGCCTATAACGTCATTTTCGTGCCCCTGGCCATGGCCGGACTGGTCACACCCCTCATCGCAGCCGTTGCAATGTCGGTATCTTCCATTACCGTCACGGCGAATGCGGTACGCCTCAAGGCCATGCGACTGGAGCTCAAAGCATGACATCGCTTGCTTGGTTGATACCCGCTGCACTGCTGCTAGGTGGATTGGGCCTCGCGGCGTTCCTATGGTCGCTGAACGCCCGGCAGTACGACGACCTGGAAGGCGCAGCTTGGCGCGCCCTTGACGACGAGCCGCCGCCCCCGCAAACGGCGCCTCGCAAGCCTCAAGGTTAGGAGCACGGCGCACAATGGACGGCCTTGCCTTGGCATTCGCTGGCGGTCTGATGCTCGGATTGGCGAGCGCGCTCCATTGCGCTTCCATGTGCGGCGGCATCGCCTCCAGCCTGCTGTTCCTGTTTCGCCCGGAGGGTCCGCGCGGCAACGTCACCGTGCTTGCGGCAATGCAAGGCGGGCGTATCCTTGCCTACACTCTGGCGGGCGGCATCGTCGGGCTGATCGGCTCAGCCGCCTTCAACATCATCAATCCCGCGAATGCGTATCGTGTCATACAGTGGGCCGCCGCCGTCTCGCTCATGTTCATCGGCTTGTCGATTGCAGGGCTCATGCCCGCTATTGCAGGCGTCGACACGCGGGTCGCGCGCATGTCCGAAACCCTCGAGCGCGTGTTGACACCGCTGCGCCGCAGGCCGGTCCTTGGCCCCATGGCCACCGGCTTCACGTGGGGGATCAGTCCCTGCCCCATGGTCTACGCCGCGTTGTTCAGTGCAACGTTGCAGGGCACATTCCAGGGCGGCGCCGCCTGGATGCTGGGCTTTGGCGCAGGAACGCTGCCCGCCATCATCGCGTCGGCGTTCGGCATCCGAGCGCTCTCAAAACTCAACAAGGGCGCGCTTGTGCGCTCTGCTGTGGGGCTCGCGATCGCCGCCTTTGGCTTTTCGACGGTCTACATCGACTGGCCGAAGGTTCTCTGTCTAACGTGAGCAGGAATCAGGTGTGGAGATTCTGCACTGCCAGCCGAATGAGATCGGCCGTGCGCTCCACCCCAAGTTTCACCTTCATGTGGCTGCAGTTGTTGGCGACGGTCTTATAGGCGACGCCGAGAGATTCGGCGATCGCCGTGAGGCTCCTGCCCTGGCCCAGCATACGCAAGATCTCAAGCTCGCGCGCGGTCAGCCCCTGCAGTGGATCACCGCCGCTGCCCTGACCCATCACAAGCGCCGAGGCCATCTCACGATCAATATACTGGCCGCCTTCGCGGACGCGCCGAACCGCAGTCACCAGTTCATCAACAGGCGCGCTCTTGCTGACATAACCCTTGGCTCCGGCCTTGATGGCGCGCGCTGCAAAGGCGGGCTCGGCGTGCATCGAGAAGATCAGCACTTTCGCGTTTTCATCGAGCACAAGCACCCGGCGCAGCATTTCCAGTCCGCCGACGCCGGCAAGATTGAGGTCGAGCAATACGATATCCGGCTTCTCCTCGGCGTAGATCTTGAGTGCCGTTTCGACATCCTCCGCTTCCAGCACGGTCGCCGGAAAATGCACGCCAAGCAGGCGCCTTACGCCCTCGCGTACGACAGCGTGATCCTCCACGATAAGAACTTTCATATTTCGAGACCTTTTCCTTCAGTATCGTTGTTCGTCTTATGCGAGTTGTTGCCGGATGGTTGCGCGGTGCACAGACACACGCCGGTCGGCAGCGGCAGCGTGGCGATGACCGCGACGCCCGAAGTCAGCGCATTGGGGGAGACCTCAAGCGTGCCGCCCACGGCCTCTGCACGTTCGCGCATGCCTTCGATGCCAAAGCCAGGGCTCGACGCCGGAGAGATACCGCTGCCGTCGTCGATGATGGAAAGCTTCAGAACCGCTGGATTGGACGCACATTGCGCGTGCGCCTTGATAGCGATGCGGGCCGGCGCACCATGCCGAATGGCGTTGTTGAGTGACTCCTGCACGATGCGGAAAGCGACCTCGTCGATTTCATGACCGTAGCTTGCCTGATCGATGTCGGCGCTGATATCCACCTCAGGCTGACGGCGAGTCCAGAACGCGATCAGTTGATCGATGGCCTGATCAAGACCCAGATCCAAGAGTTGTGCCGGCCGCAAGCGGCCCAAGATAGCGCGCACATGGCCTTGCATGTGGGCGATCGACTGACGAATGGCGCCGGCTCGGGCCACAACTTCCCCCGACGCGCCGCGCTCGAGAAATTGCGGGATGGTCTGCGCATCGACGTCGACTGCGAACAGGAACGGTCCGATCTCGTCGTGGAGGTCGCGCGCCAACTCCTTGCGTTCCTCCTCTTGCACGGCGCTCAATTGGCTCGACAGCAGTTTGTTGCGGTGCTTCGCCTCTTGCAGACCCTGCGCCATGCGATTGAACTCGCGATAGATAATATTGAGCTCTTCGGGGCCGTTCTCATCGACATGGGCGCTGAAGTTGCCCTGTCTCACCTCGCTCAACGCACGAGCAAGATTGTCGAGTGGACGCAACGCGCGATTGAGTGTCAGGGACACGAGCCACAGAACGAGCGCAAAGAAGCCGGCAAGGATCGCGAATTGAAGTTTCATCTCCTCCCAAACTTCGGAGATTTCGTTGTCGGCCTTGCCTTCCAGACGGATCGCTCCGAGGTGGCTGATCTCCGCCGGCAATGGAATATCGATGATGATCGGCTTCGCGTAGAGTGCTCTTTTCAGCCATTCAGGCGCAGGAGGGACGGCCTGCATCGGCCGTGACGACCTCAACACGCTACCGTCCGGCGCAACCAGGCTCACGCCGACGTCGCGATCGTTGTCGAACGTCGACACCAGCCGCGCCAGATGCTGCTCGGGGCCCCCTGACGGGCTGATTTGCGAGGACGCCTCGCGCACCGTCGTTCCGGCTAGACCCAGCGCGGCCGTCAACTCATTCTCAACGACACTGAGCGCGTAGAAATAGCTCAGCAGTCCGCCGGCAAGCAGACTGAGCGGCAGGATAAGAATGATCAACGCAAGTAATCTGCGGCGCAGAGACATGACCGGCTCGAAGGTGAATGATTGTAACTAGGTAACATGATCACCTGGGACTGCAAGGATCACATGGAAATGCAAGCCAAGGAAATATAGGGAAAAATTCCCGTTAGCGTGCGCAAACCAAATCATCGCTGAGCCACGGCAGCATTGCTCTTATTCGCTTCAAGGCCGACGCTTCCAGAGCATCGCGGCAGGTACGCGCCAGCTCGCGTGGCAGATTGCCAAGCTCCTGGCGGCGGGCAATGAGCGTCATCGTGCGCGTCAATTTTGGGCCAGGCAGCGGAGCCGCACGCGCGCCTCCATTTTCGAGAGGCGCTTCGACAAGGCACAACGGAGTCGTGACGGCAAAGCTGCCCCCCATATCCACCATGCCGTGCACGCCAAACGGCGTATCGAATTCGTAGCCTGCCGGGATGTCGAGGCCGAGCCGGCGCAGATGCCGTTCGATCTCGATTCCGGTTTTCGAGCGCGCGCTGTAGCGAACAAGGCCGACCGTGCTCGCCAGCTCACGCAAAGCCGCGGCGTTCGCGGGCGGCGATACGTCTTCCGGCACCAGCAAAATGTAGGGTTCGCTGACTAGATCAAAACGCTGTAAACCCGCCACTTCAGACAATTCGTCGGCGCCAATGAAAAGATCGAGGTTGCGGGTTAGAAGCGCGCCGGCGTGGGCTGCGGTGAAGCCGGACTGTACCTGCACTGACTCTGCGCGCGTATGCAGAAACTCCGCCGTCGGTACGCTCAAGGCACGCGCAAGGCTGTCCACCAAACCAACCCGTATCAACGACAGCTTGCCCCGATCGGCTTCTTTCAGGAGGGGCGCGATCTGGCGGGCCTCCGACAACAGGGCCGCCGCGCGCTGACGCATAACCCCGCCGGCCGGGGTCAGCCCCAAGGGGCGCACGCTACGGTCGAATAGCACCGTGCCCGTACGCGCCTCCAACTCGGCAATGGCCTGGGATATGGCCGGCTGGGTCAGACCCAGTACACGCGCAGCCGAAGCCATGGCGCCGGTTTCGCAGACGCTGAGAAAGATCTCCAGCGCGCGCAGGTCGAACGGCAAGGCATCAGGCTTGACATGCATGCCATACTATAACTCAAACTTATATTATCGGCAATTACAGGCTCATATATTAGTCGATCCGTTCCTATACAGCTCCCCACGCAACCGCCGCCAGAAAACTCTGCGAGTTTCGCATGCTGATCGACCATTATTCGATTTGGAATGTCCTTCGCCAATCCCTGAAGGGCCACACCGGCTGGAAACCTGCCTGGCGGGAGCCCGAGCCCAAGGCCGAGTACGACGTCGTCATCATCGGCGGCGGCGGGCACGGCTTGGCCACGGCCTATTACCTTGCCAAGCGCTACGGCATTACCAATGTCGCCGTGGTCGAAAAGGGTTGGATCGGCTCGGGCAACGTGGGCCGCAACACCACCATCGTGCGGTCCAACTATATGCTGCCCGGCAACATCCCATTTTATGAGCTGGCCCTGCAGCTGTGGGAAGGCCTGGAGAAAGACCTCAACTACAATGCGATGGTCTCCCAGCGCGGAATTCTCAACCTCTATCATTCCGACGGCCAGCGCGATGCCTACGCGCGGCGCGGCAACGCCATGCGGCTGCACGGCGTGGACGCGGAGCTCCTGGACGAGTCTCAAGTCCAATCCATGTATCCTTGGTTTGATTACGACAACGCCCGCTTCCCGATCAAAGGCGGCCTGATCCAGCGGCGCGGCGGCACAGTGCGTCACGACGCCGTCGCCTGGGGCTATGCGCGCGCCGCCGACCGGCTTGGCGTCGACATCATCCAGAATGCGGAGGTTACCGCGATCCGCATCGAGAACGGCCGGGCGACCGGCATCGAAACCAAACGCGGCTTCATCCGCGCCAAGAAGCTTGCGCTCTCTGTCGCGGGCAACTCTTCGCGCGTTGCGGCCATGGCCGGTCTCAAGCTGCCGATTGAAAGCCACGTGCTGCAGGCGTTTGTGTCCGAAGGCATCAAGCCGTTCATCGACGGTGTGGTGACGTTCGGCGCCGGCCATTTCTACATCAGCCAGTCGGATAAGGGCGGTCTGGTGTTCGGCGGCGATCTCGACGGCTACAATTCCTACGCACAGCGCGGCAATCTTCCGGTCGTGGAAGACGTGCTTGAAGGCGGCATGGCGCTGATGCCGCGTATCGGCCGCGTGCGCCTGCTGCGCTCGTGGGGCGGCATCATGGACATGTCCATGGACGGCTCACCCATCATCGACAAGACGCCCATCGACAGCCTCTACCTCAATGCCGGCTGGTGCTACGGCGGCTTCAAGGCGACGCCCGCAGCGGGCCTCACCTTCGCACATCTTATCGCGCGCGACGAACCTCACGACACGGCACGCGCCTACCGGCTGGACCGCTTCGCGACCGGCCGGATGATCGACGAAAAGGGCATGGGCAATCAGCCCAATCTGCACTGAAAAAGGCACACGGACCATGCGCATTTCCTGCCCCTACTGCGGCGAACGCAGCCTTGACGAATACCTCTACATTGGCGACGCGACCGTAACCCGGCCGGATCCCGCCGGCGCCAATGCCCAGGCCGACTTCTACAAGTACGCCTACGAGCGTACGAACCCGGCCGGAGCCCACAAGGAACTCTGGTATCACTCCGCCGGCTGCCACGCTTGGCTCGTGGTCGAGCGCGATACGCGCACGCACGAGATCTCCTCCGTCGAAACCGCGAAGGACGTAGCTCTGAAGCGCAACGTTGCAAAGGGAGGCGCGTGACATGAGCGCTTCACAGACCAATCGCATCACCGGCAAGGGCCTCATCGATCGCCGCAAGCCGCTGCGCTTCACCTTCGACGGCAAGAGTTATGACGGTTTCCAGGGCGACACGCTTGCAAGCGCTCTGCTCGCCAACGGCGTCGTGCTGACGGGCCGCTCGTTCAAATATCACCGCGCACGCGGCATCCTGAGCGCGGGCTCTGAAGAACCCAACGCCATTGTGGAACTGCGCGCGGGTGCGCGCCGCGAGCCCAACACGCGCGCCACCATGATCGAGCTTTTCCCTGGACTTGAGGCGCACAGTCAGAACCGCTGGCCTTCGCTCAAGTACGACGTGCTCTCGATCAACTCACTGCTGTCGCCGGTATTCGTGGCTGGCTTCTACTACAAGACCTTCATGTGGCCGTCAGCGATGTGGGAGAAGTTGTACGAGCCGATGATCCGGCGCGCTGCTGGCCTTGGCCGGGCATCCGACGAGGCCGATCCAGATACTTATGATAAGTCGAACGCCTTTTGCGACGTGCTCGTCGTTGGCGGCGGTGCAGCCGGCCTGATGGCCGCGCTTACGGCTGGCCGCGCTGGCGCGCGCGTCATCGTGTGCGATGAGCACTTCGATCTTGGCGGCAGGCTTCTCTCTGAAACCCAACTCGTCGATGGTAAGCCCGCGCACGATTGGGTTCGCGCCGCGGTCGCCGAACTGCGCGCCATGCCTGAAGTTCAGATCCTGACCCGCACGAGCGTGTTCGGCGCTTACGACACCGGCACTTTCGCCGCCGTCGAGCGTGTCGCCGATCATCTTCCCAAGCCGGGCGTACATCAGCCGCGCCAGCGGCTCTGGCGCATTATTGCCAAGCAATGCGTGCTGGCGGCAGGTGCAACCGAGCGACCCATTGTGTTCGGCAACAACGATCTGCCGGGCGTGATGCTGGCGAGCGCAGTGCGCACCTACATCAATCGTTTCGGCGTGATGCCGGGCAAGACAGCGGTCATCTTCGCCAACAATGATGAAGCAGCGACGACCGCACGCGACCTCGCCACGGTTGGCGTTCGCGTGGCGGCTATCGTGGATTCGCGCCCTCAACCCAGCGCCGCCGTGCGCGATGCCGCCAAGACCACCGGCGCACGCCTCGTCAGTGGCGTTGTGGCCGATGCCAAGGGCCGCATCGCCGTCAAGGGTGCGCGCATCGTTCCTGCTGCGGGCGAGGCGTTCGACGTGTCGTGCGATCTCATCGCGGTATCGGGCGGCTACAATCCCAATGTGCAGCTCACGACACATCAGAACGGGCGTCCTCAATGGAACGAGACGCTGGCGGCCTTCCTGCCGGGTTCTTCCCCCAAGGGCATGACCGTCGTGGGTTCTGCCAAGGGCACATTCTCGCTACCGGATTGTCTTGCCGAGGGCGCTCAAGCCGGTGCCGCAGCTGCGACGGCGGCAGGTTTCAGCGCGCACGTGCCGCAGGTTCCGAAGGCTGAGGCTGAAAGCTACGGCGTTGTTCCGATGTGGCGCGTCAAGGAAGCAAAGCACAAGGCGTTCGTCGATTTCCAGAACGACGTAGCCGCAAGCGACATCGATCTGGCCGAGCGTGAGGGCTATCGTTCCGTCGAACACGTCAAGCGCTACACGACGCTCGGCATGGCGACCGACCAGGGCAAGACCGCGAACGTCAACGGCCTTGCAATCCTGGCCGCATTGACGGGCAAGTCGATCCCTGAAACCGGCATCACGTCGGCCCGCCCCCCCTATTCGCCGGTCTCGATCGGCGCGCTTGCCGGTCATCATCGCGGCAAGGAGTTCAAGGCAACGCGCCTTCCACCGTCCTATTATTGGGCCAAGGAACAGGGCGCGGTGATGGTGGAAGCCGGCCTATGGATGCGCCCGCAGTATTTCCCGCGCGCCGGCGAGACGGACTGGCTTGAAACCGTGACACGTGAGGTGAAGACCACACGTTCGGCCGCGGGCATCTGCGACGTCTCCACGCTTGGCAAGATCGAGATCCAGGGCGCGGACGCGGGTACCTTCCTCGACCGCGTCTACATCAACATGTTCTCGACGCTCGGCGTCGGCAAGGCACGCTACGGCATGATGCTGCGCGAGGACGGCATCGTCCTGGACGACGGTACGACCGCGCGGTTTGCGCAAGACCGCTTCTTCATGACCACCACGACCGTCAACGCCGTGAAGGTGATGCAGCATCTGGAATTCTGCCACCAGTGGCATTGGCCGGAGCTGGACGTGCAGATGGCGTCGGCGACGGACCAGTGGGCGCAGTATTCGGTTGCGGGTCCACGCTCCCGCGAGCTGCTCGCCAAACTGGTCGATGCGCCCTTCGATATCTCCAACGAGGGCTTCCCTTATATGGCTGTTGCGGAGATCACCGTGTGCAACGGCATCCGGGCCCGCATCTACCGTCTGTCGTTCTCCGGCGAGCTTGCCTATGAGATCGGTGTACCTGCGCGTTACGGCGACTCATTGATCCGCGCGCTGATGGCAGCAGGTCAAGAGTTCGGCGCCCTCTGCTACGGCACCGAAGCGCTTGGCGTGATGCGCATCGAAAAGGGCCACGTCGGCGGTCCTGAGATCAACGGCACGACGACCGCGGCGGACCTGGGTCTGGGCAAAATGGCCTCGACCAAGAAGGACTTCATCGGCCGCGTTCTTGCTGGCCGCGAAGGCCTCAAAGATCCATCCCGCCCTGCGCTTGTGGGCTTCAGGCCCGTGGATCGCTCGGCACGGCTGCGATCGGGCTCCCACCTGCTGCCCAAGGATGCAGGCAACTTCGCCAGCAACGATCAAGGCTATCTGACGTCGGTTGCGTATTCGCCGATGAACGGACACTGGGTCGGCCTGGGCCTCCTGTCCAACGCAGCCAGCCGCATGGGCGAGATCGTTCGCGCTTACGACCCTGTCCGCAATGGCGACACCCTGGTGGAAGTCGTGTCGCCCGTATTCTTCGATCCTGAGGGAGAACGCCTGCGTGTCTAGTCTCACACTCACCCCGACGAATGCGCTTGCCAGCGCTTTGAATTCGAGCCGCAGCTCCGTTGCGATCGCCGTACTCGACGGTCTCAGCATCGCGCACGTCGCCGCGCGCAAGGGCCAGAGCGCCGCGCTGGCCGCACGTGTCAAGGAACTGTTCGGCGTGACGCTATCGCAGACGCCGCGCATTGCGACAGGCTCGAACGTCAGCTTCGTCTGGGCCGGCCCGGACCAGTGGCTGGCGATGGCTCGCGCCGACACGAACCCTGACTTCGAACGGGATCTGCGCGGTAAGCTCGAAGGGCTTGCGTCAGTTGCGGATCAGACTGATGCGCGCGCGCTGGCAACCGTGCGCGGACCTAACGCCCGCCACGTCCTCGCAAAGGGTGTGCCGATCGATCTGCATCCGAAGGCGTTTCCGGCAGGGAGTGCCGCAATCACCCACGCTTCACATATTGGCGTCCTGATGTGGCTGTCGGAGGCGGACGACACGTTCACCTTGGCGTGCCCACGCTCATATGCGTCCAGCTTTTGGAATTGGTTGACGGAATCCGCCGTGGAGTTCAGCCCGGCGGTCGGCGAATAGACAGACCGGTCGGATTAGCCATTTGCGATCTTCTGACCAATAGACGTTGTCTCGCTATTCTAAAGCATTGTATCGTGCGCGCACTTGAGCGCAGCCCTGGGTTCCGGGCTGCGCAGCAATGACAGGCGAGGCATGGTCGAACAACGTGGGAAAAAGGCGAGATCGCTCCCCGAAGTCGAGGAGCTGACAACGGGTTCCGGCGCGCCGGTGGCCTCGACGCGAACCTTGGAACAAGCCATCGGGCTGCGCGTCCGCCAACAGCGCAAAGAAGCCCAGTTAACCGTCGCTGAACTCGCGGCTGCGGCAGAAATTTCACCTGGCATGCTGTCCAAGATCGAAAACGGGCAGATTTCCCCCTCGCTGAACACGTTGCAGACCCTCGCATCTGCTCTCAACGTACCGATCGCGCTGCTTTTTTCTTCGTTCGAGCAGCGCCGGGACTGCTCCTTCGTCAAGTCGGGCGAGGGGGTGATTATCAGGCGCCGGGGTACCAAGGTCGGCCATCAATATCAGTTGCTCGGTCATTCTTTGGGCGGCGACGTCGTGGTCGAGCCCTACCTCATCACGCTGAGCGAGGATGCGGTGCCCTACACCGCCTTCCAGCACGACGGCATCGAGTTCATTTACATGCTGACCGGCGAGGTTGAATATGCTCATGCGGATCGGACTTACTTCCTGAAGCCCGGAGATGCCATTCTGTTTGACAGCGCCGCGCCCCACGGCCCTGTCAATTTGATCCGACCACCGATGACCTACCTATCAATTATCATATACCCACGAAGCTGAAAGCCTGGCGCTCATCGCCAACGGCCCCTATCGTTTTCCTCTAAAGAAATTTTTTTTCCCCCCAATTGACACCACCTGGGACCCTGTCGTAGGATTGCAACTAATGTAGTCGCAACCAAAAGGGCAAAATCCCATGTGCGGAATTGTCGGACTCTTTCTCAAGAACAAGGAACTTGAACCTAAGCTCGGTTCAATGCTGACAACTATGCTCGCAACCATGTGTGAGCGTGGCCCGGACTCGGCGGGCTTTGCCGTTTACGGCGCCCCCGAGGCAGGCAAGGCAAAGATCACGCTGCAGTCGCCAAATCCGGACACTGATTTCGCCGGTCTCGCCGACGCGGTCTCCAAGGTCATCTGCGCGCCGGCAAAACTTGTGGTGAAGTCGACTCACGCGGTGCTCACTGTTCCCTCCAGCAAGGCCGACGAAGCACGCGCCGCCGTGCGCGCCAATCATCCCGCGATCCGCGTCATGAGCCAGGGCGAAGAGATCGAAATCTACAAGGAGGTCGGCTACCCGACCGAGGTGTCCAAGCGCTTCGACCTTGAACACATGGCCGGAACGCACGCCATCGCGCACACGCGCATGGCGACGGAAAGCGCCGTGACCACCATGGGTGCGCACCCCTTCTCGACCGGCCCGGATCAGTGCCTGGTGCACAATGGCTCGCTTTCGAACCACAACAGTCTGCGCCGCGAACTTAAGCGCGACGGCATGACGTTCGAGACCGAGAACGACACCGAGGTTGCCGCTGCCTATCTGTCCTGGCGCATGAAGCAGGGCATGAACCTGGGTGAAGCTCTGGAAAAGAGCCTCGACGATCTCGACGGCTTCTTCACCTTCGTAGTCGGCACCAAGGACGGCTTCGGCGTCATTCGCGACCCGATCGCCTGCAAGCCGGCCGTCATGGCGGAGACCGACGACTACGTCGCCTTTGGCTCCGAGTATCGCGCGCTCGCCAACCTGCCCAACATCGATAAGGCACGTGTTTGGGAGCCCGAGCCTTCGACGGTCTATTTCTGGGAACGTAAGCACTGATCCCCTCAAGCAACGGGCAACGAAACGCACAAACGGAAACGCACAATGAGAACGATCGATCTGGCGACCACGCCACTACGGGAGCTGAATGAAGCTCTCCACCGCCAAAAGGACGGCGCCAACGAAGACAACTGGGAAGTACTGAATCCGCGCGGCTCTCATGCAGTCGCCGTTGGCGTCGACGCCCCCATCAACCTCGATGTGAAGGGCAGCGTTGGCTACTATTGCGGCGGCATGAACAAGAAGGCGACGATCACCGTGCACGGCTCCGCCGGCCCGGGCGTTGCCGAGAACATGATGTCGGGCAAGGTGACCATCAAGGGCGACGCCAGCCAGTACGCTGGCGCGACCGGCCGTGGTGGTCTTCTTGTCATCGAGGGTAACGCGTCCTCGCGTTGCGGCATCTCGATGAAGGGCATCGACATCGTGGTGAAGGGCAACATCGGCCATATGTCGGCATTCATGGCCCAGTCAGGGCACCTTGTGGTCCTGGGCGATGCTGGCGATGCGCTCGGCGACTCCATCTACGAGGCCAAGTTGTTCGTACGCGGCAAGGTCAAGAGCCTGGGCGCCGACTGCATCGAGAAGGAGATGCGGCCAGAGCACCACGAGGAGCTTGCCAAGTTGCTCGAAAGCGCTGGCTTCAAGGACGTGAAGACGAACGAGTTCAAGCGCTACGGCTCGGCTCGCAAGCTTTATAACTTCAACATCGATAACGCGGATGCCTACTGATGAGCTACCATAACCCTCCGACCACGCCGCGTAAGTCGTGGACCTTTGATGACTACACGCTGTCAGAAATCCGCCGCGCCGCGCAGACCGGCATCTACGATATTCGCGGTGGCGGCGCCAAGCGGCGCGTACCTCACTTCGATGATCTTCTCTTCCTCGGCGCCTCCATCTCGCGTTATCCCCTCGAGGGCTATCGCGAGAAGTGCTCAACGAGCGTCACGCTCGGCACGCGCTTTGCCAAGAAGCCGATCGAGCTGAAGATCCCGATCACGATCGCAGGCATGAGCTTCGGCGCGCTGTCGGCTGCCGCGAAGGAAGCTCTTGGCCGTGGAGCCTCGATTGCCGGCACATCGACGACGACGGGTGACGGCGGCATGACGCCCGAAGAGCGTGGACAGTCCAAGACCCTCGTCTATCAGTATCTGCCCTCGCGCTACGGCATGAACCCCGACGATCTGCGCAAGGCGGACGCTATCGAGGTTGTCGTCGGTCAGGGTGCGAAGCCCGGCGGCGGCGGCATGCTTCTCGGCCAGAAGATCTCCGATCGCGTCGCCGAGATGCGCAACCTGCCCAAGGGCATCGACCAGCGTTCGGCTTGCCGTCATCCCGACTGGACAGGTCCCGACGATCTCGAAATCAAGATCCTTGAGCTGCGCGAGATCACCGAGTGGGAGAAGCCGATTTACGTCAAGGTTGGCGGCACGCGGCCTTACTACGACACTGCTCTTGCGGTGAAGGCCGGCGCCGACGTCGTTGTTCTCGACGGCATGCAAGGCGGCACGGCGGCAACGCAGGAAGTGTTCATTGAGCACGTTGGCCTGCCCACGCTGGCCTGCATCCGGCCCGCCGTTCAGGCGCTGCAGGATCTGGGAATGCATCGCAAGGTCCAGCTCATCGTCTCGGGCGGCATTCGCTCGGGCGCCGACTGCGCCAAGGCTCTTGCGCTCGGGGCGGACGCGGTCTCGATCGGCATCGCGGCTCTGGCTGCGCTTGGCGATAACGACCCCTCGCTGGAGAAAGAGTACAACAAGCTCAATACCACGGCCGGCAGCTATGACGACTGGCACGAGGGCAAGGATCCGGCGGGCATTACCACTCAGGATCCTGGTCTTCAGAAGCGGCTTGATCCGGTGAAAGCCGGCCGCAGGCTCGCGAACTATCTCAAGGTGATGACCCTTGAGATTCAGACAGTCGCCCGCGCCGCAGGCCATAACAACATTCACAATCTGGAGCCCGAGGATCTTTGCGCGTTGACCCTCGAGGCAGCAGCCATGGCACGTGTGCCCCTGGCTGGAACCTCTTGGATTCCAGGCATCACAGGAACGGGCGGCCTTTAAGGCCGCCCCTTTTTTTTTGGGCGGAAACTGAACCCTATAAGCGCTCCAACGCGCAACACGCAACGAGGATAAAACAATGACCCAGAATCTCACCGACTTCGCTAAGGAGCGCGGCGTCAAATACTTCATGATCTCGTTCACCGACTTGTTCGGCTTTCAGCGCGCCAAGCTGGTCCCCGCTTGCGCGATCGCCGACATGCAGAAGGACGGCGCGGGCTTTGCCGGCTTTGCCACTTGGCTCGACATGACCCCCGCCCATCCCGACATGCTGGGCGTGCCTGATCCTTCCTCCGTCATCCAACTGCCCTGGAAGAAGGACGTCGCGTGGGTTGCCGCCGACTGCGTCATGGAAGACAAGCAGGTCAATCAGGCCCCGCGCGTCGTGCTCAAGAAGCAGGCGAAGGAAGCAACCGAGCTCGGCCTCTATGTGAAGACAGGCGTCGAATGCGAATTCTTCCTGATCACGCCCGACGGCACAGCAATCTCCGACACATTCGACCAGGCTGCCAAGCCTTGCTATGATCAACAGGCTCTGATGCGGCGCTACGACGTGATCGCCGAAATCTCCGACTACATGCTGGAACTCGGCTGGGGCGCCTATCAGAACGATCATGAGGACGCGAACGGCCAGTTCGAGATGAACTGGAACTTCGACGATTGCCTGACCACCGCCGACCGCCACTCGTTCTTTAAGTTCATGACCCGCTCCGTGGCGGAAAAGCATGGCCTGCGCGCGACGTTCATGCCCAAGCCGTTCCTCGGTCTGACGGGGTCGGGTTGCCACGCGCACATCTCGGTGTGGGACAAGACGGGCAAGACCAACATGTTCTATGACCCGGCCGATGAGATCGGCATGTCCAAGCAGGGCTACCACTTCCTCGGCGGCATCATGAAACACGCCGAGGCGCTGTCGGCGATCACCAACCCGACGGTCAACTCCTACAAGCGCATCAATGCACCGCGTACGACCTCAGGCGCGACGTGGGCACCCAACTCCGTGACCTGGACCGGCAATAACCGCACGCACATGGTTCGCGTACCGGGCAAGGGCCGCTTCGAGTTGCGCCTGCCTGACGGCGCGGCCAACCCGTATCTGCTGCAGGCGGTCATCATCGCCGCCGGCCTTGATGGAATCCGCTCAAAGGCCGATCCCGGCAAGCGACTTGACATCGACATGTACCAGTTGGGCCATACCGTGAAGGACGCCCCGCGCCTTCCACTCAACCTGCTGGATGCCCTGCGCAACCTTGACGCCGACACGAGCCTCAAGGCAGCCCTCGGCAACGAATTCGCCGACGCCTACATCAAGCTCAAGACTGGCGAGTGGAACTACTTCGCTTCCCACCTCACCCAGTGGGAGCGCGACCACACGCTGGATTGCTGATCGGAACGTATCGGCAAGCTTCCTCGTGAAAGGCCCCGGAGCACGCGCCGGGGCCTTTTTTTATCCGTTAAAGATCAAATGTGATTGCGTCTTGCCATGGCCCTGCCGCAACCTATGCTCACAAACGGCGTTGCTCTGCATTGCCCGGCCCCGGATATCCGCCCTCAATTCTCGACCTTGAATGAGCCAAGACACGAGCGAACAACGCCGCGTTCATGCGATTCTGCCCTACGCGCGAGAGGCTACGGGCAAGAAGATCACGCAGGCGCACGCCTATGTTCTCTCGGGCCTCATCATCGCCGGGCTTGGCATCTATCATTGGTTCTATGAAGGCTGGCGCGAGAACATTATCTTCGCGGCCTCGATAACGGCCGCGCTCATAGCAGCCATGACGTTTGCAACGCGCCGTCTGCTCATGTCGGTGGCGACCGTCGCCGCCATCGTGGCCATGATCGTTGTCGCGGCCGACGTCAAACGGCGCTACATCGAGATGGTGCTGCACGCTTACGATGTCGTTTTTTACCTGACGTCGTGGGCGACGATCCGCTTTCTGTGGGTCGATCACCGCGTGTACCTGATCGCGATCGCGGTATCGTTTGCGTTGACCGCGCTCCTGGCGCGCACGCTCTATAGTTGGGACAGTACCCGCATCTCACGCACCCTCAGCGGCGGATTGCTGGTGATTTTCTCATGCCTCGCGCTTTGGGCGTCCCACGCCAAGGGCGAGCGGCGCAATACCCTATTCTATTGGGATAATCTCTATCTCTCTTCGTTCTATGCCTCCTGGTCGGAGACCTTTGAGACGCTGATGAAGGGACAGTTGCTGGAAGCGCTCAAATCGCAAAAGAAGCCGCTTTTCACGATTCCCGCATCCTGCACGCCTGACGAAAAGCCGCCTCACATTCTTCTCATCCACCAGGAAAGCGTCGTACCGCCCTTCCACTTTCCGCAGCTCGACTATGACCGCGCGCTCGATCCGTTCTTCAAGTCCTTTGACGGTCAGGTGCACAAGCTGCGTGTCGAGACGTACGGGGGCGCGTCCTGGCTCACCGAGTTTTCCGTGCTGGCCGGGGTGTCCACCTACTCATTCGGCGGCATGCGCACGTTTGTGCAATCCCTCATGCAGGGCAAGATCCACGATACGCTACCGCAGGCCCTGACGCGGTGCGGCTACGACAATTCCGTCTTCTATCCCGTGCCGAAGGATTTCGTCTCGAACGGCCGCTTCTACGCGGCCGTCGGCATGCCTCAGATTTTCGACTACAAGGCTCAGGGCGCCACGCGCTTCAACGAGCGCGACAAGTTCTATTACGCCAATGTGCTGACGCAGCTTGAAAAGCACATCGCGACGTCGAACCGTCCGACCTTCAACTTCATCATCACATCGGCCACCCACCTTCCCTATACCTACACTTACGAACCGGAGGTCCAGGTTCCCGGAGGGGGTGCGGGCACCGATGCGGAAATGAACGAGTATCTGCGCCGCCTTGCCATGGCGAAGATGGACTACGACGAGTTCCGTGCCCAACTGCAGAAGCGTTTCCCGAACGAGCGCTTTCTCATCGTCCAGTACGGCGATCACCAGCCCGTCGCCACGCGAATCTATCTGGGCTTCGATAAATCGTACGCGGCGGAAGACATGAAGCTCGACCCGGATTCACCGGGATTTATTACCTATTACTCGGTAGATGGCGTGAACTACACGCCCCCGCCCCTGCCCTCCGTCGATGCGCTCGAAGTACCTTATCTGGGTACCCTTCTGCTCAACGAGGCGCGTCTGCCGCTGTCACCCTCTTTTGCCGAGCGCGTTCGGCTGCTTGGCCTGTGCGAGGGGCGCTACTACACCTGCGAAAACAAGCGGGAAATTCTTGGATTCCACCGAAGGTTGATAGATAGCGGACTAGTCGAGGCGCGCTAATTACATCACAAAGTAATCGGAAATGGCCTGCATATAGTCCGAAATAAATTGCAGGCATGGTGCTGCTTGTTACGCCCCGTTAGGGACTTTTCCGCTACCTTTGGTTGCAGAAACCCAGCCGCGGCCGACCGATGATTAACGACATAGATGTGTGTGAGATTGGCGATAGCTGGCTCCTGCGCCGGGAAACTGGCTCGTTCAGTCCCCTCCTGGAAAAACTCGTCACCGACACCCAGAGCACGGCCTTGCTGACGGCGGCGACCACGAGCGCCGTCAATGCCATGCGCCAGCCAGGTGTTGTGCATACGCCCAGCGAATTACAAAGCTACCTGCCCGATGCCAACGGCATGGTCTTCGCCATGCGCGTTTTGGAACGTCAGAGCCAATGTCCCCTCTCCGCGACTGCGGCGGTTTCCACATTCGTCGCAAGTCTTGACCCTGCCCTGGGAGAGATGGAGCGGTATTTCGCTGACGCCAACCTGATTGGCATCGAGCGCGCTGTCGCGTTGCACCAATTCTCCCTGGCAAATATCTGGCGCCGTGCGGCCTATATCGGTGCACAGGCCGTGGCGGAGCTGGCGCAAGTCAATCAGGCCTGTCTGCCAAGCCTCTATGAGCTAAGCGCAGGTATTCTCGGCAGACTCCTCAACGCTGCAGCCCAAGGGCAGTCGCCGTGCCTGATGGCCAATGGCCAGCCCTTCCTACCGGCTCTGCCCCAACGGCGCAGAGCCGCCCGGCGCATCCTCGGCCAGCCGGCCACGGTAACCCTTGATGGGAATACACAGCGCGTTTACGCCCGCGACGTGTCGCAGGGCGGAATTGGACTTGAGCAGGTGGAGATAGAATTGCCAGTTGGTGAAATCGCCGTCGTGGCTCTGTCTACGGGGCGGCATTTTGCCGGCTCCGTGGTGTGGAACAAGGCCCGGCGGGCAGGCATCAGCCTGACGGTCCCACTGGCGCCGAACGATCCCTTGTTGTGGGGTTAAGCCCAACGGCAGCCGTGGCGTTGCCTCCGCCATCGGGCCATGGCAACTTCTAAGACAGCACTGCTTGAAAGGGTTTCAGCGGCGCCGGCATTCGACCGGCGGCGGGCATTTCATTGTGAACCCGGCGGTGCGCGACGAGGAACGCCAGACCCGTGTCCCACAACCTTCAGTCCACCATGGCCACCTGCGGAATCAAGGTCGCGGCGACATCTCTGTCATCGACGCGCGAGGCGGTGCGCGCGGTCAGGGCAGAGCTTGGCAACGAACGCTTCCAGCATGTCATTGCATTCTTCTCCATTGAACATGACCCACAGCAGCTCGTCGCCGAGTTCAATGAGGCCTTTCCCGAGATACCCCTCTCAGGGTGCTCTACGGCAGGAGAATTCGGTCCGCTCGGCATGATGCAGGGCGGCATCGTTGTCATCGCTTTTCCGGAACGCGGCTTTCGCGTCTTGAGCGAAGCCATTCCGGACGCCACCGCGCCGGGCCTGGAGCGCGCCACCCAAATCGCACGACGGCTCAAGATCCAGGCGAGCGATGGCCATAATCGCGGCGTCATGGGGCAGCTCTTCGCTTTGATGCTGACAGACGGGCTTTCCAATAAGGAGGAGGCTCTTACCGCAGCGGTGCACTGGGGTCTCGACAATATAGAGTTGATCGGCGGCTCGGCGGGCGATGGCCTCGCCTTCCAGCGCACGGCCCTTGTGCACAACGGGCGTATCGTGCGCGCCAGCGCCCTGCTTTTTCTCATCGAGAGCGCCTACCCCTTCCGTGTCTTCAAAACGCAGAACTTCGAACCCACGCCGATCAAACTCGTCGTCACCGCCGCCAACACGGAAAACCGCATCGTCTATGAACTGAACGCAGAACCCGCCGCACGCGAGTACGCCGCCGCAATCGGGCTGATGCCGAATGAACTGGGACCGTTCAGCTTTGCCTCCTATCCGCTGGTGGTGAAGATCGGCGGCGACTACTACTGCAGATCAATCCGGAACATGAACCCGGATGGCTCGTTGTCGTTTTTCTGCGCCATTGACGAGGGCTTGGTGTTCACTGTCGCGCGGCCCAGAGACATGGTGAAATCGACGCTCGACACCCTTGACCGGGTAGACCGCGAACTTGGCGGCACCGATCTCATCATCGGGTTCGATTGCATTTTGAGGCGGCTTGACGCGGAAAGCCGCCAGGTGCGCCGCAATGTCGACGAGATCTACCGCCGCTTCGGCGTCACCGGATTTCATACCTACGGCGAACAATACAACGCGATGCACCTCAACCAGACCTTGACCGGCGTCGCTTTCGGCAAGTCGAGCGTGGGGGCCTAGCCATGCACGAAGCCTCCAGACCCCCGGTGCGCGTTGATGCTGACGAATTCGAGCGTCGCATCGAAAAGCTGACCAAGATCAACACCGCGCTCATGCAGCGCGTTGAGCGCTCCATGGACCAGCAGGCCAACGCGTTCTCGCTGTTTCAGACGGCCATCGGCCTGGAAAACCAGATTCGTGCGCGCACCGAGGAACTGAAGAGCGCGCTCCTGAAGCTCGAAAAGGCCAACGAAGAACTGGAATCCGCACGCGACGCGGCCGAGCGCGCGAACCGGTCCAAGACGCGGTTCTTCACGGCCGTCGGCCACGATCTGCTTCAACCGCTGCATGCAGCACGGCTGTCGCTCGGCGAACTCGCTGACGCGCAGCAGCATCTGCCAAATCAGCGGCTCGCCGCCAGTGTCTCGACCTCGCTCACGGCGATCGAGGATCTTTTGACGTCGATCCTGGATCTCTCCAAACTCGAAGCCGGCATGTTGGTACCCGCGATTCAGCCCATCGCGCTCGGAGCGCTTTTCGAACAGCTCGTTTCCGGCATTCAACCTATTGCACGGCGCAAGGGACTGTTGCTCAAGTGCCGGCCGGCTCACCAGACAGTCGCGTCCGATCCGCTGATGCTCCGCCGCATCCTGCAGAACCTTCTCGCCAATGCCACGAATTATACCCAAAAGGGCGGCCTGTTGCTGGCGGCGCGCACACGCGGCGATCATGTCCGCATCGAAGTCTGGGACACCGGACCTGGCATCTCACCGCAGGAACGTGAGCGCATCTTTGAAGAATTCCAGCGCGGCGTTGCCTCCGAGCGCTCCGGCGGCACAGGATTCGGCTTGGGACTTTCCATCGTGAAGCGCATGTCGGAAGCCTTGCAGCATCCGCTTGATCTGTGCTCGCGCATGGGTCACGGAACGCGCTTTGCGATCAGCGTTCCCATATCGGATGCGGCTGCGCCCGCGCCCAGGTCAGGGTTTGAGCTCGCCATCCCTGCCGCGTACGGGCGCATGGACGTCCCCGTCATTGTGATCGACAACGACTTGGCGGTGCTGGAAGCGATGCAGTCTCTGTTGAGACGATGGGGTGCAGACGTCCGCTTGGCACGCGATCTTGAAGATATCGGGGACATTATGGGCAGGGGAGACTTCAAGCCTGCCATCGTGCTCGCCGATTTTCATCTCGACGACGGTATTTGCGGGCTCGATGCCGTCAAACGCATCCGCGTCCTTCAGAACGAGGACATCCCCGCTATCCTCATCACGGCTGACCGCACAAACGAGACTGCGGAGGCTGCCCAGAAAGAAGGCTGCGAGCTGCTGCACAAGCCGGTCAAACCTGCCGAATTGCGTGCCTTGATGCAGCATCTGCTCAAATAGGCGCAGGCGAGCACTCTAGCCCTGCTCGTCCTCATCGCCATCCAGAATGGTGTCGAAGTCGATCTTCTGCGCCTCGATGACGGCCTGGGTGCGGGAGGCGACGTTGAGCTTGCGAAGTATCTCCGATACGTGCGCCTTTACGGTCGTTTCCTCGATCTTGAGTTCATGCGCGATCTGCTTGTTGAGCAGACCTTGCCGCAGCATCTTGAGCACGCTGAGCTGTTTGGGAGTCAAGGTTTGCAGGCGGTGAGCAAGATCATTCTTCGCAGCGGCCGTCTTGACCCTATCGCCTGGCGTATAACCTTTGGGAAGGACGACGGAGCCTTCCATGGCAAGCTTCAAGGCGCCGGCAAGGTCCTCACGGCTTACGGACTTCGCGATGAAACCGGCCGCACCATAGCTCATGACTTCCTGGATGATGCGCGGATCTTCCAGGGCTGACACCACGACGATGGGCATCTTGGGATAAAGACCGCGCAACTCCAGCAAGCCGTCAAAACCACGCGTGCCAGGCATGGAGAGGTCGAGCAGCACCAGATCGAAGCGGGTCCTGCCCTGCAACTCTGCCTTGGCCGTCTCGATGGAGCTTGCTTCCACCGTCGTCGCCTGGGGCATTGCCGACTTTATGGCGCGCTGCAGGGCCTCGATGAAAAGCGGATGATCATCGACGATCAGAAAGTTGCCCGCTCCTGACACCGTAGCTCTCCTTTGTTTCCTCTTGGTGCGGCTAATTATTTTGCCGCTTTGTCCGTTATGCTACGCCTGTGACGGGGCGGCCGCCAACCGGGATCGCATCAACCTTAGCGCGCGGCCGTCAGAACTCGGCCAGAACGCCCTTGAGATAGTTGCCATAGTCGTTCTTGGCGTAACGCTGCGCGATCAGCCGCTCCAATTCGCTGGGGGTGATGAACCCCTGGCGGACCGCAATTTCTTCCGGACTGGCAATTTTCAGCCCCTGCCTCTTCTCAATTGTCGCCACATAGTTTGCGGCTTCCAGGAGGCTGTCGGGTGTGCCCGTGTCAAACCAAGCAAACCCGCGGCCGAGCCGTCGCACGTTCAGATCACCGCGCGCGAGATAGGCAGCATTGACACTGGTTATCTCCAGCTCTCCGCGGGCGGACGGCCGCAAGTCCTTTGAAATCGCTACGACATCGTTGTCATAGACATAAAGGCCAATCACGGCCCAATTGGACTTTGGTCGCAAGGGCTTTTCTTCAATCGAGGTTGCGCGTCCGGCTGCGTCGAAGGCAATGACGCCATAGCGCTCGGGATCAGAGACCTGATGGGCGAACACGGTCGCACCGTTGCGGGCCACGAAAGCGTCGGCGACCAGCTCCGACAAGCCGTGGCCGAAGAAGATGTTATCCCCCAATACCATAGCGCAGGGGTCCTTGCCGATGAACCGCTCTCCTATGATGAAGGCCTGTGCAAGCCCTTCGGGTCGAGGCTGCTCGGCATAGGAGAGATTGATGCCCCACTGGCGCCCGTCGCCCAGCAAACCGGCAAAATTTGGCAGGTCTCGCGGGGTCGAGATGACCAAGATGTCGCGCACGCCGCCCAGCATCAGCACCGAGAGGGGATAGTAAATGAGAGGCTTGTCGTACACGGGCAGGATCTGCTTGGAGACGGTCAGCGTCATCGGGTAGAGGCGGGTCCCGCTGCCGCCCGCTAGAATGATGGCTTTCATTTTCCCCCCGCATGTCCCGTTTCTTGGCGCACGTTGGCGACGCGCGTCGTGACGAGCCCGGAACGTCGCAAAATTCGCCAATAATCACAAGACCAGCGATAAGCTCGCCAGAAACAAGGGCCTATGTTGACCGCGCGTGTGGTGGGGGTTACCGGTTTTTCCATAAGCCGGCGCGATTTCCCGGCCAAAATGAACGGGGCCGGACCAGCCGCATGAGTCGAGAAAAGATCCTCTATGTTGCGACCGAGGATTGGTATTTCGTCTCCGACACCCTGTCTCTGGCCGCGGCTGCGCGCGCCAAGGGCTATCAGGTGGCGGTTGCCGCGAGGGCTAACGGTAAGGAAGACATCATCCGCAGTGCGGGCCTCCAATTCCATGCCTTGAACCGGATCTCCAGGGGAGGTACGGGCTTGATATCGGAAGCCCACAGCATTGCGGAGCTGACCCGCCTCTATCACGCGCTCGCGCCCGATCTTGTTCATCACATTGCTCTAAAGCCCATCCTTTATGGCGCATTGGCCGCGCGGCGGTTGCCACAGACCGCGCTCGTCAATTCGGTCATGGGTCTCGGATTCGTGTTCACCTCCCAATCCGCCAAGGCCCGGGCGCTGCGTCCTTTCATGGCGATGGCGCTGCGGCTCGCGTTGAGTCGTGAGCGATCGCGCACGCTGGTGCAGAACACGGATGACCTCGAAGCCGTCGCACGCCTTTCTCCCGGCGCGCGCGACAAGCTGCGGCTGGTGCGCGGCTCGGGCGTCGATCCGGTCAAGTTTGCCCCGACGCCGGAACCGGGCGGCATTCCTGTCGTAGTGCTGCCCGCCCGATTGCTACGCGACAAGGGCGTGGAAGAGTTTGTCGCCGCCGCGCGCATTCTGACGGCAGCGGGCGTACCGGCGCGCTTCGCACTCGTCGGAGAGCCCGATGCCGACAATCCGGCGTCTGTCACGCAAGCGGAGATCGACCGGTGGGTTGGCGAGGGCACGATTGAGCACTGGGGTTTCAGAGCGGACATGCCCCAGGTCTACCAGGACGCAACGATCGTCTGCCTGCCGTCCTATCGCGAAGGCCTGCCGCGCGTCTTGCTGGAGGCCGCTGCATCAGGTCGCGCGGTCGTGACAACGGATGCGCCCGGTTGCCGCGAGGTGGTGCGCAACGGCGTCAACGGCTGGCTCGCGCGGCCGCGCCACGTGACGACGCTCGCTGATGCGTTGCGCGATGCACTCACCAATCCGGCCCTTCGTGCCACATACGCCGCAGAGGGGCGCCACCTCGTCGAGGAGCACTACGCCGCCGACATCATCATCGGCCAGACATTGGCGATCTATGAAGACCTGTTGGGCACGCACCGCTAGCTTTCCCAGAAAAATCCAAATTCGCCAGCAAGATTCGGGACGCTTGCGCCCCGGAATAGGCGTAAACAAACGAAAAAGCGCGATGCCGGGAATGCCCGTCACAGGGGAGAACACTATGAAATGCACTGCAGCAATGGCCGCGACTGTGATCGGACTGATCTCGTATGCTCCGGCACAAGCCGAAGAGGATGCGCTGGAACAGGGAGCCTATGATGTCGCGGTTCGACTCGAACTCCCTCATGTGGAGAATGCGGGCGCACAGAAGATCGCGACAATCTGCATCGATAAGGCTGACCCAGGCGGCACTTTCGGACTCGCCGTTCTTTCGGAAAATAATCCGCTCGGGCATTGCCCCGCGTCGAACGTCCACCAAGAGGGCGATACGCTCACCTTTGACATCAAGTGCCCGGGCGGAAACGCTGCCGTCGCGTCGGCAAAGTATATTCTGCTCGGACAGCGGTTCGACGCGCGCATTGCGATGAAGATGGGCGGCAAGAACATGACCATGACTGAAGTTCAAACAGGGCACCGCACCGGTGACTGCCCGGCTTCTTCACCTCACTCCTAAACTAAACATTGCCCTGTGATGGCACTCACCGGCGCGTTGACACACACGCCGCCCGTAACCTCAGGCCGTTACCTTCAAGCAGATGTGAGCGTGCCGTGAGCAAGGATCTCGATTTGAAAGCAAGGTTCGGAGTGCGCGTTCGGCGGGCAGCCGTATGATCGTCGGCATGATACATCTGAAAAAACCGGAACACCGATGACGATGATACATGACAAACGCAAGAAGACGATGACGGCAGATGAGCAGTGGGCGGCCGTCGTCGCGCGCGATAGAGCTTACGACGGCATGTTCTACTACTCGGTAGCCACGACAGGGGTTTATTGCCGTCCGGCCTGTGCATCCCGGCTTGCCAACCGGTCAAACGTCACATTCCACCGTACATGCGAAGACGCGGAAGCCGCAGGCTTCCGGGCTTGCAAGCGTTGCAAGCCCAAAGACCCATCGTCGGATCAAGAGCACGTGGCAAAGGTCGCCGAGGCATGCCGGTTGATCGAATCTTCTGAAGAGACATTGAAGCTCGACGAACTGGCCGAGGCCGTTGGGTTGAGCCCTTTCCACTTCCATCGCATTTTCAAGTCAATCGCAGGCGTGACACCCAAAGCCTACGCCGTGGCACACCGTCAGAAGCGGGTGCGTGGAAGCCTCAAGCAGAACCACACGGTCACACAAGCCATTCACGAAGCCGGCTTTAATTCGAGCGCTCGATTCTACGAAAGGTCGCGGCAGCTCTTGGGCATGACGCCCAAGGCGTATCGCGCCGGCGGACCACAAGCAGAGATCCGTTTTGCTGTCGGCCAATGCTCTCTGGGTTCGATTCTTGTTGCTCAGAGCGAGAAAGGCGTTTGCGCGATTTTTCTGGGTGATGATCCTGAAAAGCTGCTGCGGGACCTTGAAGACAAGTTTCCGCTTGCGCGCCTGATCGGCGGTGATCGCACGTTTGAAGATCTGGTGGCCAAGGTTGTCGGCTTTGTCGAACGGCCGGCTATCGGTCTCGACTTGCCTCTCGATATTCGAGGCACAGCCTTTCAACACCGCGTATGGGAAGCGTTGCGCCGCATACCTGCTGGCAAGACTGTCAGTTACACCGACATTGCCCAACAGATCGGCAAGCCCAATGCTGTGCGCGCGGTCGCCCAGGCCTGCGCAGCAAACACAATTGCGGTTGCCATTCCCTGCCATCGGGTGGTCCGCAACGACGGAGCTCTCTCAGGATACCGCTGGGGCGTTGCGCGCAAGCGCGCCCTTCTCGATAAGGAATCGAAGTCATAGAGGTGCGCGCTATCGCTATGGTCGATTGCGATCTCATGGACTGAGTTCCTTCTCCCAGGGAGAAGGTGCCCCGAGGGGGCGGATGAGGGACTTGCCCAATCAGCGTCGCGTGACGAAGTCCCTCCCCTGTCGCTTCGCGACATCCCCTCCCGTCCCGGGAGAGGTAAAGAGTGCCTCCTGTATGGCTAGATCACATCCGTCGCTGCGGACGAGGCCGTCCGTTGGCACGTCGGGGCAGATGACGTTCCGTCTTTTCTTTTTTATCGGACACGGGGCATTCGCTTTCCGCTCCCGGCGCAAGGAAAGCAATCACGCACCTTACTGATGCCTTGCTGCGCAATGAACGGCGCGGACCAATGCTTGCACCAGCCGTCATTCCAGAAAATCGAATATGAAAATCAATTCTTCTTGGTTCGCCCGGTCTAACCTCCGCAATAGTGTCGCCACCCGAACAGGAAAGCGGAGACTGCAATGACCGGTCCGAGGACATCAGTTGACATGAGTCTCCCCTGCGGCAGACTGCAGTCGTCTCTTGCCGTCATCCTCCCGATGATCCTGCGCTGACCGGAAAGAGGGACTTGCGATGTCAAGCTCTGCGCGCCGCGTGCTGCCAGGCTTCGGCCTGTCGCTGGGCTTTACGCTCGCCTATCTATCGCTCATTGTGCTCATTCCTCTCTCTGCCGTTTTCATCAAGGCTGCAGGCCTGACATATCAGGAATTCCTGGACGCCGTCACCGACCCCCGGGTCGTCGCTTCCTACAAGCTGTCCTTCGGCGCCTCCTTGCTTGCCGCGGCCATCAATGCCGTCTTCGGCTTGATTCTCGCCTGGGGCCTCGTCCGCTACACGTTTCCTGGCAAGAAGATCGTCGATGCCCTCATCGATCTGCCGTTTGCCCTGCCCACGGCCGTCGCGGGCATTTCTCTGACGGCGCTTTACGCCAAGAACGGCTGGCTTGGCCAAATCCTGGAACCATTGGGCGTGAAAATTGCCTTTGGACCGGCGGGCGTTCTCGTTGCGCTCATTTTCATCGGCTTGCCGTTCATCGTCCGCACCGTGCAGCCAATCCTTGAGGACCTGGACGCGGAATTCGAGGAAGCGGCAGCAAGCTTGGGGGCCAATCGTTGGCAGACATTTGCTCGTGTCGTCTTTCCGACGTTGCTTCCGGCGCTACTGACCGGCTTCGCACTCGCCTTCGCGCGGGCCGTAGGCGAATACGGTTCGGTGATCTTCATCGCCGGCAATATCCCATTCGTCTCGGAAATCACCCCGCTCATGATCATCACCAAACTTGAGCAATACGACTATCGCGGCGCGACAGCCGTCGCGTCCGTGATGCTCGTTGTATCGTTCGCTCTGCTCTTGATCATCAATGTCTTGCAGGCCTGGACCTCCAAACGCCAAGGTAGGACCACATGAGCGCTGTCACCCAACTTAATCCGCATTCGGGTTTTGCCAGCCGTTTCGAGAGAAACATAGCGACCCGCGATCCTCGCTGGGTAAAGTTCCTCGTGCTCGGTCTCGGGCTTACGTTCTTTGCCGTGTTCCTGTTGCTGCCTCTGGTCGCGGTATTCGTTGAAGCCCTGAGGAAGGGATGGAGCACCTATTTTGCGGCGCTGGTTGAGCCGGATGCAGCGGCCGCCATCCGCTTGACGCTGCTCGCGGCGGCCATCGCTGTTCCACTCAATCTTGTCTTTGGCATCGCCGCGGCTTGGGCCATCGCCAAGTTCGATTTCCCGGGCAAGCAACTGCTCATCACACTCATCGATCTGCCGTTCTCCGTCTCGCCTGTGGTTGCGGGCCTCATCTACGTGCTCGTCTTCGGCGCGCAGGGCTGGTTCGGCCCATGGCTTTCGGAACACGACATCAGGATCATCTTCGCCGTGCCGGGCATCGTGCTTGCCACGATCTTCGTGACGTTTCCATTCATCGCGCGCGAACTGATTCCACTCATGCAGAGCCAGGGCCGCGACGAGGAGGAAGCCGCAATCACGCTTGGGGCCTCGGGTTGGCAGGCGTTCTGGCGCGTCACTCTTCCGAACATCAAATGGGCGCTGCTCTATGGCGTGATCCTCTGCAACGCGCGCGCCATGGGCGAGTTCGGCGCGGTATCTGTCGTATCAGGCCACATTCGAGGTGAGACCAACACCATGCCGCTGCACGTCGAGATTCTCTACAACGAATACCAGTTTGCGGCAGCGTTCGCCGTGGCATCGCTGCTGGCGCTGCTGGCACTGGTCACTCTGGCGATCAAGACCTATATCGAATGGCAAGCGGGCCGCGTGTCCCTCCAGGAGCAACTCCGATGAGCATCGAGGTCAGGGACATCCACAAGTCCTTCGGGGCGTTCAAGGCTCTCGATGGCGTCTCGCTCAGCCTTCCCAAAGGCGAGCTGGTCGCGTTGCTCGGCCCCTCAGGCTGCGGCAAGACAACTTTGCTGCGCATCATCGCCGGCCTTGAGAGCGCCGATTATGGCAGCATCCGGCTGTCTGGCGCGGATGCGACGGCCAAGCACGTGCGGGAGCGCCAGGTCGGCTTCGTGTTTCAGCATTATGCGCTCTTCCGCCATATGAGCGTTTTCGAGAACGTCGCGTTCGGCTTGCGTGTGAAGCCGCGCGGCGAGCGTCCGAGCGAGGCGATCATCCGCGAAAAAGTCATGCGGCTTCTCGATCTTGTGCAGTTGTCCTGGCTGGCTGACAGATTTCCTTCTCAGCTTTCGGGGGGGCAGCGACAGCGCATCGCATTGGCGAGGGCTCTGGCGGTGGAGCCTCAGGTTCTCCTCCTTGACGAGCCCTTTGGCGCACTCGACGCCAAGGTTCGCAAGGAATTGCGCCGCTGGCTGCGGCGCTTGCACGACGAGCTGCACATCTCGTCGATCTTCGTGACGCACGATCAAGAGGAGGCACTCGAGGTCGCCGACAAGATCGTGCTGATGAACAAGGGTCGCATCGAGCAAATCGGCGGACCACGCGAGATCTACAACGAGCCTGCAACCTCGTTTGCATGCAGCTTCATCGGCAATGTCAACGAGTTCCGCGGTCGTATCGAAGGAAACTACCTCAGGGTCGGCGACGATCTCCTGCCTCATGAACCCAGTGATCTTGATCTTGCGGACGGACAGGCCGTTGTCGCTTATGCCCGGCCTCACGACACGGAAATCCATCCGCTTTCGGCCGACCGGTCCGGCGTGACCGCGAAAGTGAATCGCATTCTGGAAAGCGGCGCCCTGGCCCGCGTGGAACTCGTTGCTAACGGCGCCGCACGCGAGGGCCGAACGGATTACTTCGAGGTCGAGTTGACGCCGGCAGAAATCGCCGAACTCGGACTTGAGACCGGAAAGCGCGTCCGCCTCACGAGCCGGCGGCTAAGCGTCTTCAGAGACAAACAGTAAGACGAGCGTACGCGGATCGGCGCTAACATCGCACGCGCGTGCTTTTGCGGACAGATCGTGTATCTGTTCCCATCGGTGTGACGTTGCGATCTTGAATGCCTGATGCGCGAGTCCCATGCCTCCGGTGACTGCTGTTTTGCCGAAGACGGGGCCAATATAATTATTTGATCTGCCATTGGCGCTATCCAGCTCAGCTGCAATATCCCGAGAGCGTTTTAAACTTCTCTTATCGCGATAATTATTTTTCCTTATCGGCGTGCGCTATAGTCGCTCCTTCTTCAATTCAAAGTGTTTGTAGCATTTGATTCACGTCATCGCGTGTTTGGAGTCATTCCAGATCATGGAGCTTCGAAAGGAGCACGCCCATGATCATCGCACGCACGTCTCTCGCCGCACTCCTCCTGCTGGTCTCCACGCCCGTCCTGGCAAATGAGCTTCGCACCAAGGCTCTGGAGATATTCAAACCGCTTCCATCGACGATTCCGGCCGTAAAGGACAATAAGATTACGCCGGAAAAGATTGAACTCGGAAAAGCCCTATTCTTCGATACGCGGCTATCGGCATCCGGCGTCTTCAGTTGCAATTCTTGTCATAACCTCGCAACCGGGGGCGATGACAATCTCGAAACATCAATAGGCCACGGCTGGCAAAAAGGACCGCGGAATTCGCCAACGGCGCTGAACTCGGTGCTCAACGAGGCGCAATTCTGGGATGGACGAGCCGACGATTTAAAGGCCCAAGCCAAAGGTCCGATCCAGGCTGGCGTGGAAATGGCGAACACGCCGGCTCAGGTGGAAAAGACACTCAATAGCATGCCAAAGTACATCGAGTGGTTCAAAGCTGCCTTCCCTGGTGACGCAAATCCGGTCTCTTTCGACAACATGGCGAGAGCCATCGAGGCCTTCGAAGCGACTTTGATTACTCCAGCCCCATTTGATGCCTTCCTCAATGGCGACGACGACGCGCTGTCGGCGGATCAGAAAAAGGGGCTGGAAGCTTTCATGGATAAGGGATGCGCCGCCTGCCATAGCGGCGTCAACGTCGGTGGCCACGGCTACTATCCGTTTGGCGTCGTCGAGAAACCGGGCGCTGAGATCCTGCCGTCGAATGACAAGGGACGCTTCGGCGTTACAAAGACCGCCAGCGACGCCTACGTCTATCGTGCGGCTCCCCTGCGCAATATCGCCGTGACGGCTCCCTATTTTCACTCCGGAAAGGTGTGGGACCTGAGGCAGGCTGTCGCCATCATGGGCAGCTCTCAGCTCGGTCAGGAGTTGTCTGACCAAGAGGTCAGCCAGATCACGGCGTTTCTTCAGTCGCTGACCGGCAAGGTGCCAGAGATCACCTATCCGGTTCTGCCGGCAGAGACATCGGAAACACCACGCCCAAGCGGTGAAGTGACAACGAAGTAAACAGTTGCGAGTGCAGCAGGCGGGATTGCGAATTGCAGTCCCGCCTGTTCTCGATTCCCAAGCATTGCTTCTATAGCCGGCTGCAATCATATGTGCTCACTTCCTTCTCCCGTGGGGAGAAGGTGCCCCGAAGGGGCGGATGAGGGGCCTGCCGCAATCAGCGTCGCAGCGTGAAGTCCCTCACCTGTCGCTTCGCGACATCCTCTCCCGGGACCCGGGAAAGAATGGCTCTCGCGCAAAGCGCTCTGAAGATAACAAGCTCTGGCGCACTCATTTACTTTCCACGCGGTTTGGCGCGCGTCGTGGGTGCGGCGTTGGCGGGATCGTCGGGCCAGGGATGTTTCGGATACTGGCCGCGCATATCGGCTTTCACCGCGGCCCAAGACCCCGCCCAGAACCCCGGCAAGTCGCGCGTAATCTGAATCGGCCGATGAGCGGGCGAAAGGAGATACAGCGTCAACGGCAGCCGCCCGCGGGCAATGGCGGGATGCTCCTTGAGGCCGAACACCTCCTGTACGCGGATGTGGAGCGCAGGCGCGCCTGCACCTTCATAGTCGAGCGCGTGGCGGCTTCCTGTCGGGGCTTCGAAGTGTGTGGGTGCTTCGCTGTCAAGCCGTTGGCGCAAGGGCCACGGAATAAGTGCATCGAGCGCCGCAGCAAGATCATCCGCGCCGATGTCCGACAGGCGCTGCTTGCCGTGCAGGAACGGCTGAAGAAACCCGCAGCCGTCACTTTCCAGCGCAGCAGCCGACAAATCTGGCCAATCGCCGGGACTTGCCTGCTTGAGGAACGCCACGCGCGCGCGCAACTGCGTCTGAATTTTGCTCCAAGGAAGACGCTCAACCCCCACCTTGGCGATGCCCTGCGCGAGAACGCGCGCGACATCATCGTTGGCTGAAAGCGCGCGGGGCTTGGCCTCAAGGGTAATGGCGCCGAGCTTGCGCACTTGCCGGGCACGCACGCTTGCGGATGCCGGATCGAAGACGATCTCGTCACGCGTTTCGATGCGGTCTTTTGCAATCGTTACGACCTCCTCCTCGTCAGTCTGCGCGGCCAGCAGAATGCGCGTCGCGGCGGCTTTACCTTGCATCTCGGCCACCACCAAGAACGGCGCACGCGCCAGATGCGAGGCGGGATCGACGCTGCCTGCACGACCGTTGGCAAGCAGGAACTGTCCCGCCGGCGCGCCCCGTGCCTTGGCAATGCGGTCTGGAAAGGCCCACGCAAGAATTGCCGCTGGAGACATCGCCGTCTCGGGCTTTTGGTTCGAAGCGCCCCCACTCGCGGCGGCGCTGCCGGCCCAGCCTTGCGCAAGACGGCGCATATCTTGCGCGCGCCGGGAACGGTCGCGCGCAAACGCTTCAAGGCGCACCGCCAAGTCACAATCATTGCCGCCGATGCCACGCTCGACAAGCACCGCGGCAATCATGGCGGCGGGCTCCGCTTGCCCTTGCCCGGCCGCAGCCAGGATCATGCGTGCCAGCCGTGGCGGCAAGGGCAAGGCCCGCAGCCTTCGCCCTGTGGCGGTGATGTGACCATCTCCGTCTAGAGCGCCAATGGCTGTAAGATCATCACGTGCGGCCTTCAGGAGTCCTTCCGGCGGTGGATCGAGCCAGCTCAATGTGCGGGGATCGTTGGCGCCCCATTCGGCGCAATCAAGCAGCAGACCGGACAGATCTGCCGATTTGATTTCGGGCTCGGCGAACGCGACGAGACCTTGGGTCTCGGGCTCGTCCCACAGGCGATAGCAGACGCCGGGCTCCGTGCGGCCCGCGCGGCCGCGCCGCTGGTCGGCGGAGGCACGTGACACGCGTACTGTTTCGAGCCGCGAGACGCCGACGTCTGGCTCATAGCGCGGCACGCGCGCAAGTCCACTGTCGATGACGACGCGCACACCTTCGATGGTAATGGAGGTTTCCGCGATTGACGTCGCCAGAACGACCTTGCGCCGGCCTTCAGGCGCACGTGACACGGCGCGATCCTGAGCCACCATGTCCAAGGCTCCATACAGCGGCACGATATCGACTGAAGGATCACGCACCCGGCCGGCGAGCCGCTCTGCCGTCCGCGCGATTTCACCTTGTCCCGGCAGGAAGGCGAGAACGGAGCCGGTCTCATCGCGAAGCGCCCGCACGACAGCGTCGGCCATATCGTCCTCGATACGCATCCCCGAGCGGCCCAGGTAACGCGTCTCAATCGGGAAAGCGCGCCCCTCGCTGGAAATCACGGGACAACCGCCAAGCAGCGAGGCAACGCGCGCGCCATCGAGCGTCGCCGACATGACGAGCAGCCGCAAATCGGGCCTCAAGGCCTGACGCGCGTCGAGCGCAAGGGCGAGGCCCAGATCGGCGTCGAGCGAGCGTTCATGATACTCGTCGAACAGAACGGCGCCAACACCCAACAGCTCCGGATCGTCCAGGATCATGCGCGTGAACACGCCTTCGGTCACGACCTCCACGCGCGTCGCCGCCGATACCCGCGAGGCAAGACGGGCCCGAAGCCCGACGAGGCCACCGAGCTTGCCGCCTGTTTCGCGCGCCATGTAGTCGGCAGCCCCGCGCGCCGCGATGCGCCGCGGCTCAAGCACGATGATCTTCTTGTCGCCAAGCCAAGGAGCATCAAGCAGCGCCAGGGGTACGCGCGTAGTCTTGCCGGCGCCCGGCGGCGCCACGAGAACGCCCATGCCCCCCTCGTTCAGGGTAGCGCGAACGTCGGGAAGCACCGTATCGACGGGAAGCGGATTGGTTAAGCGCATGATCGTTGTGAGGCTCGGCTGCTTTGGGGGCATATCGGGGCAGCCGAGGTATCGCAAGAGCTAATGCCCGCATGGCGACCCTCTCACTGCCGTGCATACCCTGGAAGGCGGGGGCGATGTCTGGTATGCGCAGAGCTTTAGAGAAGCGTTTGTTCCTTATAGCGACTACGAAGCAAGGATCTGCATGAAAGTCTTGGTGACGGGTGCCGCCGGTTTCATCGGTTTTCATACCAGCAGGGCGCTGCTTGAGCGTGGCGATGAGGTCATCGGCATCGACAATCTCAACGCCTACTACGATGTGCGCCTCAAGGAAGACCGGCTGGCCCAGTTGCAAGACCGTCCCGGCTTCCGATTCCTCAAGCTCGATATCGCCGACCGCAACGCGATGACGAAGCTATTTGATGAGGAGCGGTTCGAGCGTGTCGTGCATCTGGCGGCGCAGGCGGGCGTGCGCTACTCACTGCAGAACCCGCAGGCTTATGCCGACTCAAACCTGCAAGGCTTTCTCAATATTTTGGAAGGATGCCGGCACAATCACGTGGCCCACTGCGTGTTTGCCTCATCTAGCTCCGTTTACGGCGCCAACACGCAATTGCCGTTCTCCGTCTCTCAATCGGTCGATCACCCCATCAGCCTCTACGCCGCGACCAAGAAGGCCAACGAGCTGATGGCGCACACATACGCGCACCTCTACCGCTTGCCGATGACCGGCTTGCGGTTCTTCACCGTTTACGGTCCGTGGGGCAGGCCAGACATGGCCCCGTTCATCTTCACCGGAAAGATCCTGGCGGGCGAGCCCATCGATGTCTTCAACGAAGGACGCCAGGCGCGCGACTTCACGTATATCGACGATATCGTCGAGGGTGTCGTGCGCACCATGGACAAGATTGCCGAACCCGATGCGTCGTGGTCAGGGGATCATCCCAGCCCGGCAACTTCGCGTGCGCCGTACCGGATCTACAATATCGGCAACAACACGTCCGTTCCCCTCGAATACTTCATCGCGCTGCTTGAGAAGGAGACGGGCCGCAAGGCAATAAAGAACCTCTTGCCAGCTCAGCCCGGCGACGTGCCGATGACATGCGCCGATGTCGACGCACTCGCCCAGGCCGTCGGATTCAAACCGTCAACGTCCATTGAGGACGGCCTGCACCGCTTCGTGGCGTGGTATCGCGACTACTACAAGGTTTAGAGCGCTTTGCGATCATACAGAACCGCTCTTTTCCTCTCCCGGGTCCCGGGAGAGGATGTCGCGAAGCGACAGGTGAGGGACTTCGGCACGCGCCGCTGATTGCGGCAGTCCCCTCATCCGCCCCTTCGGGGCACCTTCTCCCCACTGGAGAAGGAAGTGAGTCCATGAGATCGCAACCGGCTGTAGCGCATCCGATTCCGCAGGCTCAGAAAGCAAATTTAGAGTGCTTCCGGAAAAACCGGTTTCCGATAAGAAGCACGACAAAATAAAAGCCTAGAGCCGTTCCACGATTCCATCCAAAACGGAACGGCTCTAGGCTCGAGCGCTGTACGCACCCTTGCGAATGGCGGAGATGTTGGCGGCATAGGCCTCTTGCGTGCCGCCCTTGAACACCGCCGAACCTGCAACGAGAACGTTGGCTCCGGCTGCAACCACGAGCGGCGCAGTCTCGGGCGTCACGCCCCCGTCCACCTCGATGTCGATGGGCCGGGAGCCCACCAGCGCCTTCACGCGGCGGATCTTGTCGACCACCGCCGAAATGAACGCCTGGCCGCCAAATCCTGGATTGACGGTCATGAGCAAGATGAGATCTAGGCGGTCCAGAACGTACTCTATGACGCTTTCCGGCGTACCCGGGTTGATAGATACGCCGGCTTTCTTGCCGAGCGCCCGAATGGCCTGCAACGATCGGTCGAGGTGCGGCCCGGCTTCGGCGTGTACGGTGATGATGTCAGCGCCCGCGTCCGCAAATCCTGCAAGGAAGGGATCCGCCGGCGCGATCATCAAATGCACATCAAAGACCTTCTTGGACGCGCCACGCACCGCCTTGATGACCGGAGCGCCGTACGTGATATTGGGCACGAAATGGCCGTCCATGACGTCGCAATGGATCCAATCCGCGCCGGCCGCGTCGATGGCGCGGATTTCCTCGCCAAGACGGGCGAAATCGGCCGACAGGATGGACGGTGCGATGAGCAGGGGGCGCGGCACGGGCGATTTACCTTCGACTGTTGACCTTTGTGTCTAACCCCAATCTCCTAACCGGATTCGAGGGGCTGCCGATAGCCTCACCAGGTACGGCGTTTGCGTTCGACAAGCTGCATAATGAGCGGGGTGAGAATCAACTGCATTCCCAGATCGAGCTTGCTGCCCGGAATGACGATGGAATTCGCCCGCGACATGAAGCTGTCCCCGATCATGGACAGCAGATAGGGAAAATCGATGCCGCGGGGCTCGCGGAAACGAATAATCACCATCGACTCATCCGAGGTCGGGATCCAGCGGGCGACGAACGGGTTGGATGTGTCGACGGTCGGCACGCGCTGGAAGTTGATGTCGGTCTCCGTGAATTGGGGACAGATGTAGTTCACATAGTCAGGCATACGGCGCAGGATCGCGTTGGTAACCTCTTCCGTAGTGTACCCGCGCTGCGCACGATCGCGGCTGATCTTCTGTATCCACTCCAGATTGATGACGGGAACGACACCGATCTTGAGATCGGCATAGCGTGCGACGTTGACATCCTTGGTAATGACTGCGCCGTGCAGGCCTTCATAGAGGAGCACGTCTGTATCGGGTGGAATTTCCGCCCAAGGCGTGAACGAACCCACAGGCGCACCGAAGATCTTCGCATCCTCCGCGTCATGCACATAGGCCCGCGTGCGGCCCCGCCCGGTTTCCGCGTAGCTGCGAAATAGCTCCTCAAGCTCGGCAAAGAGGTTGGCTTGCTCGCCGAAGTGAGAGAAGTTCTGATCGCCGCGCGCCGCCGCGGCGGCCATCGCAGCTTCCATGGCCTCGCGGTCATAGCGGTGGAACGCATCGCCCTGAACAAAAGCGGCATTGACGTTCTCACGCCTGAAAATGTGCTCGAACGTGTGGCGTACCGAAGTGGTGCCTGCACCCGATGAGCCCGTCACGGAAATAATGGGATACTTGGTGGACATGGACTATGCGGCGGCTTCCTGATGAATTTGCGAAATGTCTAGCGATGCTAGGCTCGCGCGTAGTGACTTTTATCGTGGCTCATGACCAGGCCCGGAACAGACCGCGGCGGCCGAAGAGCGGATTGTGCTCGCCTTTGAGGAAGCTTCCGCCGTAGACCTGTGCCAGACGATCGACCTCCTCGCGCGAGCCGCAAATCAGCGGCGTTTTCTGATGCAAAGACGCCGGCACGACGTCAAGCACCCGGTCGAGTCCCCTCGTCGCCCGCCCGCCCGCCTGCTCGACAAGCCACGCGATCGGATTGGCTTCGTAGATCAGCCGGATGCGGCCGGCATGGAAGCCTGCGCGCGCGTCGCCGGGATAAAGATAGATCCCCCCGCGCGACAGGATGCGGAAAATGTCGGCAACCGGTGAACCCGTCCAGCGCATGTTGTAATCTTTTCCCCGTGGACCGCTCGCGCCGTTCTCGCACTCGTGGATGAAGATGCGGACGGTGTCGTCCCAGTAGCGCGCGTTCGACGCATTGATGGCATACTCGTTGGTCGCAGCCGGAATGGAGACGTTCTTGCAGGTCAAAATGTAGGTGCCCGTGCAGCGATCCAGGGTGAAGACGTGCGTACCTGAACCGACCGTGATGACGAGAACAGTCGCAGGGCCGTAGATCACCATGCCGGCGGCGAGCTGGTAGGAGCCTGGACGGAGGAAGGCTGCCTCTCCCTTCGCGGCGGGATGGCGCGGCAGAACTGAGAAAATCATGCCGAAGGAGACGTTGGCATCCACGTTGGAGGAGCCATCGAGCGGATCGGCAGCGACCAGAAGCGTTGCGTCATCGACCAGCTGCAGCGGTTCGCTCATTTCTTCGGAGGCAAAAGCCGCAACCACTTTCGTGCCCTTAAGAGCCTTGATGATCGCCTCGTTGGCGAGGACGTCGATTTCCTTCTGCTCGTCGAACTCGCCAGCGCGGGCCGTCACTCTGCCCAGGCGCCCCAGCAGTGCCCCTTTGCCGACCCTCTCGGCCATCTCGGCACTAGCCGCAGCGAGCGCTTTGATGACCTCCGCGACGCTGAGGCGTGCTGTCAGCTCCATGGCCCAGGACTGCAAATACTGGTCGAGCGTTACGGACCCCGGCCCTTGTTCCACGTCTTCCATACCCCTAATGCGCCGCGCTGTGTTCTCAGGACGCAAGGGCGCCCTTTGCGCCAAATCTAATCAACTAAGGTCGTAGAGGCGAGCCGCTTGTGAAGACGTAACGAATTCCACCGCCTGGGCCGGTTTGAAGACGCAGCTTCCAAAGTACCGATCCCGGAGAAAACCTACCAAATAGTATAGTTGCCTGCGCATCTCCAGTAACGATCTGCAAGCGTGGTGCACGAGCTGAGGGCCGAGGGTCAAACTCGGGCACGCGCGCTTCATGATTTCCATGAAAAATACTTATATTTCATTTTGTTATGAGATGCGCTCGCAGCCTGTCGCATGGACTTGGACTTAGGTCCGCCAGCGGCACCGGCGCGGGTTTCTGCGGTCCTGAGTTAATGGCTTGGTGGAACGCAAAATTAAGCATCAGGCGACAAAGCTCGGCCCCGTCAGTCCGCACGAGCGATTCGGCGGCGCGCAATTTGCAGCGCCCTGCAGAAATCCCGTGCCTGTACCGGGACTGCGGCGTCGTTGCGTCAGCGTGACCGTGTCTGCGTCGAAAACAACCGGATCAGGACTGAAATCGAAAAGGGCCAAATGGCTAGGCAACCTCAGTCTGCCCGTGGGCAGGCCAAGAACCCCATAGCGACGCTACTGCTCCAGCACGCGCCGGTCCTCACCAGCGTCGCCGTGTTCTCGGGCATCATCAACGTGCTCGCGCTCTCCGGTTCGTTCTACATGCTGCAGGTCTACGACCGGGTTCTGCCGTCCCAATCGATCCCCACTTTGATCGGCCTGTCGATCCTCATGGTCGGCCTCTATGCCATTAGCGGACTTCTTGAGTACTTCCGCTCGCGCATCATGATTCGCATCGGCACGCGGATCGACAAGGTCCTGAGCCCGAAAATCTTCCACGCCGTCCAGATCCTGCCGCTACGCAGCCGCCACGGCGGAGACGGCATGGCACCCTTGCGCGATCTCGATACCATCCGCTCGTTCATGGGCGGCCTCGGCCTGCCGGCGCTGTTCGATCTGCCATGGATCCCCGTCTATCTCTTCTTCGTCTACTTGTTGCATCCCTCGCTGGCGGTCATCGCGGTGTTCGGTGCGGTTGTTCTGATCATTCTCACGCTGATCACCGAACATCTCAGCAATGCCCCTCTCAAGAGCGCATCACAAGCCGGCGGCCAGCGCATGGCGATCGCTGAGCAGGCGCGGCGCAACGCCGAAGCGATCTACGCCATGGGCCTTTCCCCCCATATCGGCGCCCGCTATGCGGCTTTAAATGACAGCTATCTCGCGTATCAGCTCAAGGCGGCCGACGCGTCCGGCGGCATCGGAAACCTCACCAAGGTCATCCGCATGGTGCTGCAGTCATTCGTCCTTGGCTTCGGCGCCTATCTCGTACTCAAGAACGAGATCTCGCCCGGCTCCATCATCGCCGCCTCTATCACGGTTTCGCGTGCGCTTGCGCCTATCGAGACGGCGATTGCGCATTGGAAGGGATTTGTCACGGCGCGCATCGCGGCCCGCCGCATCAGCGATCTGGTCAATGCCGTCGGCGACCTCGACAGAAAGGTCGTGGAGCTTCCCGCGCCGAAAAATCAGCTTCTTGCTGAGCAGTTGTTCGTTGCATCTCCTGGTTCCAGCGAGGCCATCGTCAAGGGCGTCTCGTTCAGCCTCGAGCGCACAGACGCCTTGGGCATCATCGGCCCGTCGGGTTCGGGCAAGACGACTTTGGCGCGTGCACTCGTGGGCGTATGGCGTCCAGTCAATCCTGCGAGCGCAGTGCGTCTCGACGGTGCGGAGCTCAGCCAGTGGACACCCGATCAGCTCGGCCGGCACATCGGCTACATGCCGCAGGACGTTGAGCTGTTCGACGGCACCGTCGCGGAGAACATTGCCCGCTTCGATCCGGATGCGACAAGCGACAGTGTCGTCGCCGCCGCCAAGGCCGCAGGCGCTCACGATATGATCGTGCGGCTGTCGAACGGCTACCAAACGCGTCTTGGCGAAGGCGGCCGGTCGTTGTCCGGCGGCGAGCGCCAGCGCGTCGCCCTGGCCCGCGCACTCTACGGCGATCCCTTCCTCGTCGTGCTCGACGAGCCGAACGCGAGCCTGGATGCCGCGGGAGACGCGGCGCTGACGGAAGCCATTATTTCGGTGCGTCGCCGCGGCGGCATCGCAATCGTTATCGCCCACCGGCCGTCCGCGCTCGCAGCGGTCAACAAGGTTCTCGTCATGGCCAACGGCCAATCCCGCGCCTTCGGCCCCAAGGACGAAGTTTTACGATCCATCCTCCAGACCGTGCCTCCAGGTACTGTCCCCTCCGAGGCCGCGCGCATCGAAGGTGACGAGCAAAACACCTATCAGGCGAGAGACAGCGCATGAGCACCGAGCCTGCAAAAATCCCCTCTACCACCACGGAAAACGTCAAGCTCGACGGCAACCTCATTTCGGTGAAGCGCTACGTTGTGTTCGGCTTTGCTACGCTGTTCGTGCTTGTCGGCGGCCTCGGCGGCTGGGCAGCAACGACGGACTTGTCGGGCGCGGTCATTGCGCCAGGCACGGTCGTTGTCGCATCCAGCGTGAAGAAGATCCAGCATCCGAGCGGCGGTATCATCGGCAAGATCTTCGTCAAGAACGGCGACCACGTGAAGGCCGGCGAAGTCCTGGTCCGGCTCGACGAGACCGTCACGCGGGCACAGCTTCAGGTCATTACGAAACAGATGGACGAGCTGCGCGGCCGGCAGGCGCGTCTGCGCGCCGAACGCGATGGCGCGGCCACTGTGGCATTTCCCGATGACCTGCTTGCGCGCGCCGCAGAGTCCGACGTCGGTCATATCCTCAGCGGCGAACGCACGCTGTTCGAGAGCCGCCTGCGGTCGCGCGAAGCTCAAAAAGCGCAGTTGAGCGAGCGTATCGCGGGCCTTCAGGAGGAGGTGGCGGGGCTCACCTCGCAGGCCGACGCCAAATCGCGCGAACTCAACCTCATCGGCAAGGAGCTGGCGGGCCTTGAGACCCTCGAGACCCAAAGGCTCGTACCCACGTCCAAGATGATGTCGATCCGCCGCGAGGGGGCCCGTCTTGAAGGCGAGAAAGCGCAGCTTCAGGCCGCCGCCGGCTCTTCGCGCGGCAGGATTGCCGAAATCGAGCTGCAAAAGCTTGGCATCGACATCGAAGCCCGCAGCGACATCATCAAGGATCTGCGCGAGACCGAGGGCAGGCTCGTTGAATTGAGCGAACGGCGCACGGCCGCGGAAGACCAGCTTCGCCGCATCGAGTTGACGAGCCCCGTGGACGGCGTCGTCCACCAGCTGACAGTGCACACCGTCGGCGGCGTTATCAATCCCGCAGAACAGCTTATGCTTGTCGTCCCTGCCGATGACCGGCTCGTGGTCGAAGCCAAGATCGCTCCTCACGACATCGATCAGGCCCGCATGCACGAGGATGCCACGATCCGCTTCCCAGCCTTCAACCAGCGTACGACGCCGACCCTGTCAGGACGCGTGCGTGACATCTCCGCCGATCTGACCCGCGATCAGCAGACGGGCATGTCCTATTTCACGGCCAACGTCGAAATTCCTGAAAGTGAAATGCCGAAGCTCAACGGGCACAAGCTCATGCCCGGCATGCCGGCGGAAGTCCAGATCGCCACGATTTCCCGCAGCGCGCTCTCCTATCTCGTTAAGCCTCTGGAGGATGCATTCGCCAAGGCCTTTCGTGAGCGCTAGTTCCCGGCAAGACGCAGGACCGGCTCAGCGGCCGACACCGCGATAAGCAAGGCCCGCCTCCTCGGCGGCTTTGCCTACGAAGATATTGCGAAGGTCGACCAGGGCGTTCCCCTTCATGCGCCGCCGCAGCTCCTTGAGATCGAGCGCGCGGAACTCGTTCCATTCGGTCAGCACCGAGACCGCGTCCGCACCATCGGCCACATCGAGCGCACTCTGGCACCACACCACGCCGGGAAGCATCGGTTCGGCCTGCTTGCGGCCTTGCGGATCGAACACCCGCACCTGAGCGCCGCGCTCCAGCAACATCGGCACGATGACGAGGCTCGGCGCATCACGCATGTCATCCGTATTGGGCTTGAACGTCACGCCAAGGATGCCAACCGTCTTGCCTCGCAGGCTTCCGCCGACCGACTCCTCGATGCGACCCGACATGGCAATCTTGCGCTCGTGATTGACGCGCTCAACCTGCTCGATGATCGACAATGGCGCTTTGTTCTCACGCCCCGTACGGATCAGAGCGGAAACATCCTTGGGGAAGCAGGAGCCACCATAGCCCGGGCCGGGATGCAGGAATTTGTCGCCGATGCGCCGGTCCTTGCCGATCGCCGCCGCGACCTGCTGGACATCGGCGCCGACCTCCTCGCACAGATCCGCAACCTCGTTGATGAAGCTGATCTTCAGCGCCAGGAACGCGTTGGCCGCGTACTTGGCGAGTTCGGCAGATTCACGCGACACGAACATCACGGGCGAGCCGCGCAAGGCGAGCGGTCTGTAGAGCCGGTCGAGAACCTCGCGCGCCGCATCGCTGTCGGTGCCAACGAGCACGCGATCAGGATGGGTGAAGTCCTGGATTGCTGAACCTTCGCGCAGAAACTCCGGGTTCGAGCAGATGGCGAAGTCCAGATCGGGGCGCAACTGGCGCAAGCGGGCCTCGATCTCGCGGCTTGTGCCGACAGGCACCGTCGACTTGGTGGTGATGACCGCAAAGCTCTCCAGATGCGGTGCGATTTCTTCGACCGCCGCGAAGACGTGGGACAGATCAGCATAGCCGTCGCCGCGGCGCATGGGCGTACCTACGGCGAGAAAGACGACGGCGGCGTCCTGCACCGCACCCGCCAGATCGGCGGTGAACTGGAGGCGCCCTGCCTGCATGTTCCGTTGCATTAAGTCATCGAGTCCGGGCTCATAAATTGGCGAGCGGCCCGCCTCCAGCTCATCGAGACGTTTGGGATCCTTATCGACGCACGTTACCTGCCAGCCGAACTCCGAGAAACAGGCGGCCGAAACCAGCCCGACGTAGCCCGCGCCGATCATGCAGATTTTCACGCTTCGTCCTCCCCTTGGGGTCCCTGTTTTCAGCGCCAATCGCTAACCGAGCCGCCGTCCCTCCGCAACGCGGAAAACACGAATTGGCTTAACCATCTGGGCCAAGAGTGTTTACGCGCGCCGTTGCGGAAAGCACGCTAGACCTTGAATTCCTCGATCTTTGAGAAGGCGGACCGCAGCGCCTCCGACCACGATGCCGACAGCTTCTTGAAATAATCGTCTTCTGCGTAAATGCGCTTTTCACGCCGGACGTCGAGGCTATCGCGCTCATAAACCAGAATGTCGATCGGCATGCCGACGGTGAGGTTCGATCTCAAGGTTGAATCGAACGACAGCAACATCAGCTTGGCAGCCTCGCCCAGCCGCATGTCCGATCGGGCGACGCGATCCAGGATCGGCTTTCCGTACTTGTGCTCGCCGATCTGAAGGAACGGGGTGTCGTCGGTGGCCTCGATGAAATTGCCTTCCGAATAGATCTGGAACAGGCGGGGGCGCTCGCTGCCGATCTGGCCGCCGAAGATGAAGGACGCCGCAAAGCCCGCGCGGCTTGCCTCCAGGGCCGGGCCATCGATCCGGCGCGCCTCGCGCACCGCTTCTCCCACGACCCGGGCGGCACGGTACATGTTGGGCGCGTTGTAGAGATGGGTCGTCAGGGTGTCGGGATCGGCTGTTTTGGCCGCGGCGAGTTGCTCGTTCAACAGCGAGATCACCGACTGTGTCACGGCCAGGTTTCCAGCCGAGAGAATGACCAGGACGCGATCACCCTGCTCGCGCCAGTAGTTGAGCTTGCGATACTGCGCGATGTTGTCGACACCTGCATTCGTGCGCGTGTCGGCGGCAAACACAAGCCCGCGGTCGAGCCGAACGGCTACGGCGTACGTCATTTCCGTCTCCCAGAGTGGCAGAAGCCTACTGCTGGTTGTTTGCTTGTTGAACTTCGACCAGAACGTCAAGAGCCTCTTGGGCTCCCCCGCGCCGGTTGCCGCGGATCGGGGCGGCGGATACCGCGTCGAGGCCGGTGGCGAGGCGAACGTAGCGATCCGTTGGGCACGTGCCGTTGGCCGGATCAAAACCAATCCAGCCTAGTCCATCCACAAACGCTTCGGCCCAGGCATGGTGGGCCTCGGAGGGCTCGTCCGCGCCGCTCAGGAAATAGCCGTTAACGTAGCGAGACGGGATACCGGCCGCCCGGGCGGCAGCAATGAAGACATGGGCATGATCCTGGCAGACGCCGCGGCCCTCGGCTAAGGCTTCGGCGGCGCTGGTGTGCGCACCCGTCACCCCGATCTCATAGCGGACGCGTTCGCCCACGGTATGCATGAGCGTATGCAGCCCGTCGATCCGGCTGCCGTTGAGCGCGATGGCGGCAAGCTCACGGATCGCCTCATCGGGCTCCGTTTTCGCCGTTTCACGCAAGAAGACCCTGACGGGTACGGTGTCTTGAAGGCCGCGCACGATGCCCGCCCGGTCCTCGGTTTCGACCAGCCCCTCCGCCCGGCATTCGATCTCGGTGTGGTCGCCCGTGATGCTGGTCAGATGCGAGACATTGGAGAAGGAGTCGGTGAACTGCGTCGCGTGCGCGATGCCGGGCGCTGTGATTGTCCACGCCAGCACCGTTTGGCCCGCGAACGACGGGGGCGTCAGACGCAAGGACTGGACGCTGTAGCGCGCCGTGTCGTCATACTTGTAGCGGGTGACATGACAGATCGAGACCAGCATCAATGGGCCCCTGGTGACTAGTCGTTGAAGTGATACGCGGACGAGATTTCCATCCCGAGCCTGTTGTTGCGCCCGATAAGCTCTTGCACGAATTCATGCAGGCCATCCTGGAAGATGCTCTCCACATCGATTTCGATAAGCCGGTCGCGTGTTGCGGCAACCGTCGCATGACACACGTGGCGCTGCCCGTAATAGGCCGCAAGGTCGTTGAGCGCGCTTGCCAACTCGTCGTAGCAGGCCCGCAGCGAGCGCGGCATCTGCTTGTTGAGAATCAAGTACTCGGCGATGTTCCACGGCCGGTACGTATCCTTATATACCCAGCGGTAGCTGCGATGGGCCGACACCGAGCGCAGGATCGACGCCCATTGGGCGTTGTCCGGACTGGATCCGACCATCTGGCTGGACGGCAGCAGGTGGTAGTACTTGACGTCCATGATGCGCGCGGTGCTGTCGGCACGCTCTATGAAGGTTCCCAGCTGGCTGAAATAGAACGTGTCGTTGCGCAGGATCGTGTTGAGCAATGCGCCTCGGTAGAGCGCGGAGCGCCCGCGCACCCAGTCCAGAAATCCCGGCAGAGCATCGGACGTCATATCGACCGGCTTTATTTTCGACATCTGCAGCCAGGAATCGTTCAGGCTTTCCCACATATCCCGCGTGATGGCCGTGCGTTGCGCACGCGCGTTGCTGCGCGCGGAATGAAGGCAGGCGGCGACGCTGGAGAGGTTCTCCACGTCGAACAGCATGTAGTCGATGACATTGCGCGTTTCAAATTTGCCGTGCTTGGCAAGGTAGCCATTGAGACAGCCCGCGCTTTCCAGCGTCGAGCGCCATTCCTGATGGAAATCCTCTCCCGCCCGCGGCAGAAGCACGATGCGATATCCGACCTCGACGAGCCGGGCCATGTTCTCCGCCCGCTCCACATAGCGCGACAGCCAATAAAGATCGTTTGCCGTCCGTCCGAGCATTCGTGCCTCAATCCTGCAGAACCCAGGTATCTTTCGTCCCGCCGCCCTGGCTGGAGTTGACGACCAGTGAGCCTTGCTTGAGCGCCACGCGGGTGAGGCCGCCAGGCACCAGACGGACCTGATCGCCAACCAGGACGAAGGGCCGCAAATCCAAGTGGCGCGGAGATAGCCCTGCCTCCACGAGCGTCGGACAGGTCGACAGCGCGAGTGTCGGCTGCGCGATGTAATTGGATGGGCACGCCTTCAGCTTGGCGCGGAACGCCTCAATCTCGCCTGAAGACGCGACAGGTCCGATCAGCATGCCATAGCCGCCGGAGCCGTGGACCTCTTTGACAACCAGCTTCTCAAGATTGTCCAGCACATACTGAAGCTGATCGCGAATGCGGCAGTTGTAGGTTTCAACGTTGGGCAGGATGGGCGAGCGTCCCGAGTAGAATTCGATGATGGTCGGGATGTAGCTGTAGATCGCCTTGTCGTCCGCAATACCGGCGCCGGGTGCATTGACCAGTGTGACCCGGCCGGCTCGGTAGATATCGAACACGCCGGGCACACCGAGCATGGAATCCGGCTTGAAGACCAGCGGATCAAGATAGTCATCGTCGATACGGCGGTAGAGGACGTCGACGCGCTTGTATCCCTCCGTCGTCTTCATGTTGAGGACACCGTCGTGGACCACCAGATCGCGTCCTTCGACCAGTTCGATCCCCATCTGGTCAGCCAGGAAGGAATGCTCGTAGTAGGCGCTGTTGTAGCGTCCGGGCGTCAGCAATACGATGACAGGCTCGGCGTCCAGATTGGCCGGTGCAACCGATTCCAGGGTCGTGAGCAGGTTGTCGGGATAGGTCTCCACCGGCAGCACGCGGTTGCTGCTGAAGAGATCGGGGAACATGTGCAGCATGGTCTCCCGGTTCTCAAGCATATAGGAGACGCCAGACGGGGTGCGCGTATTGTCCTCAAGCACGCGGAACTCGTCGGGACCGATGCGCACCAGATCGATGCCAATGATGTGACTGTAAATGGATCGCGGGGGATTGCAGCCGAGCATCTCTGGCACGAAGGCCGAATTCTGGATAACGAGATCGGAGGGAATCCGGCCCGCCTTGAGGATCTCTTGGCGGTGATAGATATCGTACATGAAGGCGTTAAGAGCCCACACCCGCTGCTCGATGCCCGCCTGAAGCTTGCGCCATTCCGCGTTCGAGATGATGCGCGGTATGATGTCGAAGGGGATCAGGCGTTCGGTCGCTTCCTGCGCGCCGTAGACATTAAACGTGATGCCCGTCCGCCGGAACAGCGTCTCTGCTTCACTGCTTTTGGCTGCAAGATGATCGAGTCTTTGTGTACCCAGCCATTCGGCGAGTGCCCGGTACGGCTCGCGGACACCTTCCCCGTAGCCGTTCATTTCGTCGAACGCGGCGTCCATCCATCCCACCTGCTTGCCGGACCGTGTACCTATTCGCAAAGGCCGGGCCAGAACGGGAATGCCTGAATATGGGCTCTGGGCTGAATTTGCTTGCGCGCAGCATGCCTTCTATATGGGCAAGGTGCACAGGCTTTCAGCACGCACATCACATTCGCTCAGGAACCAGGCAAAATGCATAAGTGTTCATGAGGGGATACCGGACGAAGGATACGTCATGACCGCAGCCTATTTCACCCCAATCGCGCTTCTACTGGCTTCAAACATCTTCATGACCTTCGCCTGGTATGGGCACCTGAAATATCAGTCGAGCCCGTTGTGGGTGGCCATTCTGGTGAGCTGGTCCATTGCCCTGCTGGAGTATTGCCTGGCCGTACCGGCCAACCGCCTCGGCACGGCCGTATATACGGTGGCCGAACTCAAGACCATGCAGGAGGTGATCACGCTCATCGTCTTCTCAGTTTTCTCGGTGCTCTACCTGGGCGAGAAGCTCACCATCAATCACGGTCTCGGCTTCGCGCTAATCGTTGCGGGCGCCTACTTTATCTTCAAGGCGCCGATCCGATAACACCTATGGCTCACGCGGGTGCGCCGCGCCGGATTAACCCCCAGGCGGTCGCAAAGCCCAGACCGGCCATGATCACCCCCGCACAGGCGAGCGTTATGCCCGCCCCCAGGACGGGCAGCGACAACCCGTAGATCACCGGTCCTGCCGCCTGACCGAGGAAGAAAAAGAAGGCGTGCGCCGCCACAGCCGCGCCGCGGTTGCCGGGCGCCAGCTCCGTCGCCTGCGTCTGAAGAGAGTTGTGAATCATATAAAAGCCGACGCCCACCACGAGAAACGCCGCCATTTCGATCGGCCATGACACGCCAAGAGCGAGGCCGCCAAACCCGATGCCGCACACCGCACCGCCAGCGCGGATCAGATTCATGAGGCCCATGCGCGGCAGGATCGAGGAAACGAGCGCCGTATAGAGAAAGCCGCCAAGACCGAAGCCCGCCAGCACGAAGCCTGCTTCACGCAGGCCGCCTGCGCCGCGCTGTTCCAGCAGGATGGCGATGAAAGGGAAGAGTCCAAACAGTAAAATACCCTCGATGAATACCGCAGCAAAGCACACGGCCGCCCGCGGATTGGACAGTACCTGCCTGTAACCTTCGCGCATGACGGCAAACGTGAATCGCGGGCGCTCCGTTTGGGGACGCGGCCTCAACTGCCAAACAGTCAGAGCGAGGGCCGCCATCACGAGAACCGCAGCCGCCGCCATGGTCACGCGCCAGCTCGTATAACTTGCAAGCAGGCCGGAGCCGATCGAGCCGATGAGCTGTCCGGAAATAATCGCGGCGAGCAGGCGGGAGAGCGCGATCTGCCGATGCTCGAAATCGAAGCGGTCGCCAACCATCGCGAAGGCCAGCGGAATGATACCGCCGGCCGCTGCGCCGCCAACAATACGTGAGGCGAACAAGAGCTCGATGCCCGGCGCCAGCGCGCCCACGATGAGACATGCGATGACGACGATAAGGCTGAACTTGATGATCAGCGCCTTGCCCCACGCGTCGCCAAGTGAGCCCAGCACCGGCTGAGAAACTGCGTAGGGCAACGTGAACGCCGACGCGAGCAAGGCTACCGTCTCTGCGTTGATCGTCAGATCACGCGCGATGGCGGGGACGACCGGGTCGACGATTCGCATGGTCATGGCGCTGACCAGGCAACCAGCCGCGAGCACAAAAAGCAGGGGCATGTGATGAAGCGTATTCCTGAAAGGACAAGCGCTCAAATACGAGCGCCGGGCGACCTATAACAGAAACGCGGCGGCCCGTGCACCGCCCGCCTCGCATGTCAGCTCTACGTTCTTGGATTCAGATGGCGTTCCTTGCCTCCCAGGATACCGTTCTCAATAAATGTGACGAGATCCTCGGTCAGGTGATGGACGTGTTCGGGCAACACGCGCCAATTGCGCATTTTGAGCTGCGCGGGATGATCGATGTATTCGGACTTCACCAGCACCGTGGTCATGCCCATCGCATGGGGCGCTTCCAGATTGTGAGGCATGTCCTCGAACATCGCCGCCGCCCTGGCGCTAACGCCATGCCGGGCGATCATGCGCTCGAAGGCATCTCGTTCAGGCTTTGGGACGAAATCACAGCCGGCAATATCGCAAATGTCTTCAAAAAGGTGAAGCACGCCGATCTTATCGGCGACCTTCTCTGCGTGGCGGCGCGATCCGTTGGTGAAGATGAGACGGCGGCCCTCCAGCCTTTCAATCGCCGTCGCGAGCTCCGGCAGCTGAGGCAACACGGATAAATCGATGTCGTGCACATATTCGAGGAACGGCTCCGGCGCGAGTTTATGCACCTTCATCAATCCTGACAGCGTTGTGCCGAACTGACGATAATACGCCTTCTGCAAGTGGCGCGCGTGGGCATAAGGCACACCGAGATATTTGGCGATGTAGGAGCCCATCCGGTGATCGACCTGTGCGAACAGATCGCAGGCGGCTGGATAGAGCGTGTTATCGAGATCGAAGATCCATGTGTCGACATGGCCGAACCCTCGCGCCGCCTTGGTGTGCGATTCAGAGAGACCTTGATGCGCTTTGATGGTCTTGGGGGCGTTATCGGCAGCTGCCATATTATGCGCCTCTTTTACTATCGGGCCGCGCAACCATCGTTCCGACGCCGTGCTCGGTGAAAAGCTCCAGCAGGACGCAGTGAGGGACACGGCCGTCGATGATGACGACGGCTTCCACGCCCGCCTCGACCACCTCTATGCAGCCCTCGATCTTGGGGATCATGCCGCCGGAGATCGTCCCCTCCTTGATGAGCGCGCGCGCTTCCTCGGTGGTCAGCCGCTCGATGAGCTTCTTGTCCTTGTCGAGTACACCCGCCACGTCGGTCAGCAGGAGCAGGCGTTTAGCCTGCATGCGCGCGGCGAGAGCCGAGGCGAAGGTGTCGGCATTGATGTTGAGCGTGTCACCGTCCCGGCTGATGCCGACCGGGGCTATAACGGGAATAAGATCGGACTTCGAGATGACGTCGACGATATGGGGGTTCACTTCCACCGGGTCGCCGACGTAGCCGATATCCACCGTCTGCATCAGGTTGGACTGCGGGTCGGGCATCTCGGTGATCTTCTTGGCGATCATCAGGTTGGCATCCTTGCCCGAAATGCCCACGGCCTTGCCGCCTTGGCGGTTGATTGCCGACACGATCTCCTTGTTGATCTTCCCGGCAAGCACCATCTCGACGACTTCGACGGTCGGCTTGTCGGTCACCCGCAGCCCATGAACGAAGCCCGAGCTGATCTCGAGCTTCTTCAGCATGTTCGCGATCTGCGGGCCGCCGCCGTGGACGACAACCGGATTGATGCCCGACTGCTTCAGGTAGACGATGTCTTTAGCGAAGGCGTCGGCAAGCGCCTCATCACCCATGGCGTGCCCGCCGAACTTTATGACAACGGTTTCTTCGTCGTAGCGGATGAGATGGGGAATTGCCTCTGCAAGGATGCGCGCCTGCTCATGTGCGGAAGGGCGCATGGCGGATTTGCTAGAAGCGTCGGCGGGTGTCGTCACGGGAATTCCCCAAGTTGATCAAGCGTCGCATTTGTTGGGACTTATATCGGCTCATTTGGCCGCCTCAACGGATTTTCAGCACAATCGGTCCTTAGAAGGGTGGCAGACTCGCGGGCGGCCTATTTTTTCCCCATCCTGGACACCTGGACAGGGGGCAAAGCGTCAGCTTTGGATTGCGCCGGAAGACGTGTTCATTTTGAATGCCGGACGGGCGCGGCGGCAGTGGGGAGTGGTGCATGACGGATCTGGCCGTGGCCGATCTGAGCCATATTCCGGTTTCTCAGGGACTTGCAGCGACACTGACGCGGGCGTCGGAAGGCGCGCGGGCAACGGGTGCGCGCGAGGTCTCGCTTGAGCATGTTCTGGCCGCACTGTGCGACGATGCCGACGCCGCCGACGTGTTGGCCGCAAGCCACATCGATCCTGCCCGATTGAAGAGCGAAACCATCGCCTATCTGGCGCAAAGGGACGATGGTGCGCGGGGATCGCTTCCTGCAGGCCAGATTGCGGTTTCAGCGGCGTTGATGCGCATTCTTGAAGCTGCGGCTGCGGCCGCGCGCGGCGGCAGGCGCCGCGACATCAATGGTGCCATCGTACTTGCTGCCATCGTCGGCGATGGCGCAAGCATGGCGGCCCAGCTGCTTCAGAAGCATGGGCTGACTTTTGACGGCGCCATCCGCGCGTTACAGGCTGCCTTGGCCCAGCCGCAGCGTCATGAAATGCCCACGATGGCGCCTGCGGAGGATGTCCTGGCGCGGGCGCGCGAAAGGGTGCAGTCGCGAGCCGCGCCCTCGCTGCGCGATATAATGCTCGAAAAGGGGCAGGTGCCGGAGAAGCCGCCCACGACGTCTCAACCGGGCGGCTTTCCGGATCCCGCCCTATCCCAGGGGGCACCGCCTGAGCTCAATGCGGAAGCTGCGCCGTCACCTCAGACGGGGGGCCCGCCGCCACAGCCAGCAAAGTCGGATGACGAGATCGGGGAGACGTTAGAACAGATCCGGTCAGCCTCGCCCGCAGTAAAGCATGAGGCTTCGGTTAAGCCGCCGGAACCAACGCCGGCCTTGGCGCCCGACGCCGGGGCAATGGTTAAGCCGCCGTCCGAGCCGCCTCCTGGGCCGGTGAAGCCGGACCCAATCGAGCCGCGCCAGCACGGATCGTCAGAAGCTCCGCCCGCGCCGGCGCCAAGCCAGCAGGCCGGTGGAGCAAACCGGCAGCCGCCGGTCGAGGCACCTTCCGCAACTCCTGCGGGTCCGCCGCCTTGGGTGAAAACCGCATCTGGGCCTGTGCCGTCACCTCCCGCCCCAGCGCCTGCACCACCGCAGCAGGTCCAGCCCATGGGGGCAACCCAAGGACATGCTCCGGGTCACGCCGTATCCGGTCCGGCCACGGCGCCCGCCGCAATGCCTCTTCCTCCGGGGCTCGAGGTGCGACGGACAGGTGGTCCGCAGCCGCCGCCTATTCCCCCGCCCATGCCTAAATCTTCCCCGAATCAAGGGGGTTTTGGCGCACAGCCGATGACTCGCGCGCCTCAGCCTCCGCCGGCCATTCCGTCCGGAATGCCACCCCCGGGGCCTTCGAGGGGCCTGCCGGGGATGCCACCCTTGGGGGGGCGTCCGCAGGGCGCGCCCTCCGGTGTGGTGCCGCAGCCACCCAGGATGCCTGCTCCTGCTCCGGCAAATAATGCTCCTGCTGCCCCCGCGGCTGCCCGCGCACGTGAAGCGACGCCTGAGCCCGCCAAGGCAGAACTCGGCCAGTTGACCGAGAACATCCCGCGCACCATGCGCGTGGGTGTGACGGAGCGGGTGGAAATCCGCATTGGCCGTGCGCACATCAAGAATATGGCGGACGGCATGGAGGGCGGCGGTCTTGCCTGGCAGCACGACGTCACCGTAACCAAAGCGATGTCAGTGCGCGTGCGGGCGCCCGAGGGCGGCTTTTTCATCGAAACCGCGTCACCCGAGACCCAGTGGATCGATCGTCTGTTCGACGATGGCCCCGATTATGCGAGCTGGCGCTTCCTGATCACGCCCCAACAGCGCGGCTGGGCGACACTGCGCATACACATCTCGGCGCGCACCGTCGGCTCTGAAGGTGTGGCGGCTGAGACCGCATTTCCCGATCAGGTTATCGAGGTCAAGGTGCGCACCAACTATGGCCGCGCCGCCAAACGCACGCTCGGGTGGATTGCCGCTGCCGTCGCCGGCGGCGTACTCGCCAGATTCGGCGAAGGAGCATTCGATGCCGGCTCCGGCCTGATCTCGAAGCTCTTGGGCTAGAGCCAACTCTGACGCCCCCTGATAAATGGGTGGTGCGTTCAAACCATCCAAACCTGCCGGGCGCTCATTGCGCGCCCGAAAGCGGTATCGTGCCGGCGGCAAAGGAAATCTCGTGGCGCGATCAGCGCGGGTTCATACGAGGACGCCGCTTCGCGGGCTCAACGACGGCTGAGGTGCCACAATCCCGATACGCCGGCAAATTGCGCTATCGGAAAGCGCCTCGAGTTCGCCCAGACTATGCTCATCGGCCAGCTCTCCTGCGAACTGGCGCCAGCTCTCGGCATTTCGCCACGGCACGGGCACGATGACCGGAATCCCGGCATCGAGGGCCGCCGCTATGAGTGGACGAAAGCCCCGGCCTTCTGATTCGCTCTTGCCGAATTTGTTGAGCACGAGAACATCCGGAGCTTGAGAGATCGCCTCTATAGCCGCCGTGATCGCGCGGCCGAGTGCATCCTCGTCCAGACGGCACCCGCGAGCACCGGGTCCCCGATCTTCGGAGATCGGCATCCTGAGACCGGTTGCAATATTCTCAAGCAACATATCACAACGCGAACGGCCGGGCCGTTCCACGTCGCGCTGGACGAAGCCGGCGCAACGCAAACCGTCAGCCGTCAAATGGGCGACGATCCGGCGCATAAGCGGAGCCACATCGCTGCTTGCATCGTAGAGGATCGCGATCAATGGCGATTTTGCTTGGAGGCGGGACATCAACGGATCTCCACGTGCGCTTTTGACATCGACGCCTGCTCGCGCGCATCGCGGCGGAGCGACCAGCGCAACATGCGGGCGAGAATTGCGCGCGCGGGATCGGGAGCCCGCTCGGCCGCGCCGATGATATCCAGCCAGTCCTGGTCGCTCGCAAGGTTGGCAAAACGGCTCGCGGACAAAGCGACGTAGGCGGCCGGCGTCTCATCGTAGCGCGCCCCCATTTCTGCCACCTCGGCGAAAAGCGCAGCGTCCCCCAATGCCTCGAGCGCCAGATTCGCATCTTCCTCAACTTGCAACCGCTCTATTAAAGTCCCAAGTTGCACAGCATTCCCCTCATTGCACGAGTGGCGTGGCCTCGGCGTCCAGCGATATGCCGGTAATATCGGCACGGCCCGCAAGACCAGTGATATATTGCCGAAGCGCGGTGCGGCGCACTTTCTCCTCAAGCCAAGCGGCGATCCGCTCTTTTACAACCTCGAACGGCAGCTCCGCGCCGTCGATCTGGCGGTCGATGCAGACGACGTGGAAGCCGTAGCGTGTTTCGATCGGATTTGGAGCAAGCCCCGGAGCGGCGGAGCGTTCAAGCGCGGCCTCGAACTCGGGGACTGTTTGACCTCGGCTAATCTGGCCAAGATTGCCACCCGTCTTTGCCGATGGACATGCGGAACGCTCCGCCGCCAAGTGCGCGAAAAGTTGCGGCTCTTGGGCAAGCATTGCTATGGCCGCCTCGGCATCCCTGCGCGCCTTCTCGCGGGCGTCATGATCTGCAGGGGCCGCCGCAAAAAGAATGTGCCTCACCTCAAAAATTGCCGGGGAGCGAAAGCGGGCGCGGTTCTGCTCATAATAGCGGCTGCATTCCTCCATGCTCGCTGTCGGAGTTATGACATCGATCTCGACGAGCGTCCGGATCAGCGCTTCCTCGTCCGTCTCGCGGCGGCCCTCCGCATCCTCGAGCGGGACGGCGCCAATGCCGCGCGCGCGCGCTTCCTGCAACAGCAACTCCCGAACGACGAGCGCGCGGGCCGCAGCAAGCCATGCCTCGATCGGCTTGGCTGCCGGATGGTTCTGCGTCTCACGCGAGATTGCGGCCCGATCGATGGTTACGCCGTTGACGATTACGGGTTGGGCGCGCGGCAGATCGTTCCGGGCGGCCGCGCCCGGCGCGGCAGGCCGGGAATTGTCCAAGACGACGGTCATGGGCCTACTCTGCCGGCTGTGTGTAAGAGCCAGTACCCGCCTGACCCAAGGGGCGGCGCGTACGCACCACTTGGTATCCCTTGCGTCCAAGGTACCAGACCGGCGCCGACCAGATGTGCACAAGGCGCGAGAACGGGAAGAGGAGGAAGACCGTCATACCGAGGACAAGATGCACGAGGTAGGGCCATTCGAGTCCTTGTAGCGTCATGGCGTCGACGGGCTGCACCGTGACGATGCCTTGTGCCCAATGCGACAGCCGCAGCATCGCCTCACCGTCGGTATGGTGCAGGGAGAACGGCAGGGTAAGGATGCCGAGGCAGAGCTGCACCCAGAGAATTATGAGTATCGCAAGATCCATATAAGTCGAGGTCTGGCGCACGCGCGCATCAAACAGGCGGCGATGCAGAAGCAGGGTGAGCCCGATGAAGCAAATAATGCCCGCTATGCTGCCCGCGATGATGGCGAGCAGCTGCTTGTTCTGGACCGAAATGACGAGCGTGTAGAGCGAAGTCGGCGTCAACAATCCAATTGTGTGTCCAAAGAACAGGAACAGGATGCCGAAATGAAAAAGGTTCGAGCCCCAGAAAAGCTGACGCTTGCGCAAAAGCTGACTCGAACTCGCCTTCCATGTGTACTGCTCGCGATCGAATCGGATCAGGCTGCCGAATACGAACGAAGAGATGCACACGTAAGGGTACCAGACGAAGAGGATATGAAAGATCGTATCGCGCATTGGAGCTCTCCTCAGGCGCGTTGAGAACGGGAATGAGTAATGGATGTCTGCGGGCCTTTTGCAGGCGGAGGTTCGAGCCCCGGGGCGGGGCGCCGCGCCTGACGTAGCTTGGCGGCGAGGCCATCCTTGCCACAGTCGGAGTCGCTGGCAGCGCCGGGACCGAAGCGGACCTCCTCCTCCTCCCACGCAGCGTCGATCGCCTCGAGATCGTCAGGCTCGGGGTCTGGCTCGGACCGCAGCGCCTCGATGGCGGCCGTATCGAGCTTGGCTTTCGATAATGCCACCAGCGCTGCGAAAACCGCTTCGTAGGGTGACTGCCGCTTGCGCAGCCGCTCACCCAGCGCCGCGAGCACATGGCCGGGCTGGCCGACGAGTTCCAGCGCTTCCCTAGGCGGCCTCGTCGAAGCGAACTCCAAAAAGAGCGGCAGGAAATCCGGCAGTTCTTTCGCCGTCGGCGAATAGCCGGCGTCCTCGTAGAGCTTCAAGAGGTCGACCATAGCCTGGCCACGATCGCGGCTTTCGCCGTGCACGTGCTCGAACAGATGCAGCGACAGCGAGCGCGTCCGGTCGAACAGAAGCACGTAGCGTTCCTGCGCATCGAGGATATCGCGGGAAGCGATGTCGTCGATCAGGGCTTCGACGCCCGCGCGGCCGGCTCGGGAGAGCAGGCCTTCTGTTTGCAGGATAGCCTTCAGCTCCGGCCCGGCGGCCGCCAGCTCCGGCGTCGGATAGGCAAGCAGGGCGGAGAGAACCTTCAGCGTTTTCATCAATAAGCTCCCATGCGCGGCTTGTCGTTCTTGACCTTGACGCCGCCGAACAGATTGACCTTCTTGTCGCTCGGCATGCAGCCGTCGCCGAACGAGAAGCCGCACTCGCCGCGCAGCTCGTAGGCGTCCTGAGTCACCTCGCGATGCGAGGTCGGAATGACGAAGCGATCCTCGTAGTTGGCGATCGCCATCACGTGATACATTTCCTCGATCTGACGGCTGCTGAGCCCGACATTGCGTGCGAGCGCCTCGTCGATGACGCCGTCGATGGTCTTGCGCCGCATATAGGCGCGCATGGCGAGCATGCGCTGAAGTCCCGTTGCAACAGGCCGCTCGTCACCCGCCGTGAGAAGGTTCGCGAGGTAGCGCAGCGGAATTCGCAGCGACTTCACATCCGGCATGCCGCTGTCCGTGCCCATTTTTCCGGCCTCTGCCGCGGCTGTGATCGGAGAAAGCGGCGGCACGTACCAAACCATAGGCAGCGTGCGATATTCCGGGTGCAGCGGGAAAGCGACCTTCCACTCCATCGCCATCTTCCAGATCGGCGATTTGCGTGCCGCATCGAGCCAAGCCTCGGGAATGCCGTTGGCACGCGCTCGCTCAATCACCAGCGGATTTGCAGGATCGAGGAAGATCTTGAGCTGGGCCTCGTAGAGATCCTGCTCGCCGGGAACACTCGCCGCCGCCTCAATCTGGTCGGCATCATACAGCACGACGCCCAGATAGCGGATGCGGCCGACGCAGGTCTCTGAGCACACGGTCGGTTGGCCCGCCTCGATGCGTGGATAGCACAGGATGCACTTTTCGCTCTTGCCGCTCGACCAGTTGAAATAAATCTTCTTGTAAGGGCAGCCTGAGACGCACATGCGCCAGCCGCGGCACTTCTCCTGGTCGATGAGAACGATGCCGTCCTCCTCGCGCTTGTAGATCGCGCCCGAGGGGCACGCTGCCGCGCATGCCGGATTGAGACAGTGCTCGCACAACCGCGGCAGGTACATCATGAAGGTGTTCTCGAACTGGCCGTAAATCTCCTTCTCGACGCCCTCGAAGTTCTGGTCCTGGGAGCGCTTTGCAAACTCGCCGCCTAGGATCTCTTCCCAGTTCGGCCCCCACTCGATTTTCTCCATGCGCTCGCCGGTGATCAGCGAGCGCGGGCGGGCCGTCGGGAATGCCTGCAATTCCGGCGCCTTCTGGAGATGGTCGTAGTCGAAGGTGAAGGGCTCATAGTAATCGTCGATTTCCGGCATGTGCGGATTGGCGAAGATGTTCGCGAGAATCCGCCATTTGGATCCGAGCCGCGGCTCGATCTTGCCGTTCTGCTTCCTGACCCAGCCGCCCTTCCAGTGGTTTTGGTTCTCCCAATCCTTTGGAAAGCCGATACCCGGCTTCGTCTCGACATTGTTGAACCAAGCGTATTCCATGCCTTCGCGGTTGGTCCATACGTTCTTGCAGGTGACGGAGCACGTGTGGCAGCCGATGCACTTGTCGAGGTTCAAGACCATCGCGATCTGAGCGCGAACTTTCATTTGTTATGCCTCCTGTCACTCGGCTGCGACCGGACTGGAGCCCTCGTAGGGACCCTCGAGCCAGTCGACATTCGCGAGCTTGCGCACCGCCACGAACTCGTCGCGGTTGGTGCCGATGGTGCCGTAATAGTTAAAGCCGTAAGCGAGCTGGACGTAGCCGCCGATCATGTGCGTCGGCTTCACAACCACACGCGTCACGGAGTTGTGGATGCCGCCCCGTTGGCCCGTCATCTCAGAGCCTGGCACATTCACGATCTTCTCCTGCGCGTGATACATGAAGACGGTTCCGTCCTTCATGCGCTGTGAGACGACGGCGCGGGCAACGAGCGCGCCGTTGGCGTTGTAGGCCTCGACCCAGTCGTTATCGACGATGCCGACGGCCTTTGCATCGTTCTCCGACAACCAGACAATAGGACCTCCGCGTGACAGCGTCAGCATCAGCAGGTTGTCGGTGTACGTCGAATGGATGCCCCATTTCTGGTGCGGCGTGATGAAGTTCAAAACAATCTCGCGGTTGCCGTTCGGCTTTAGTCCCTGCACGGCCTTCACCGCTTTAAGATCGAGCGGCGGACGGTAGACGCAGAAGCCTTCTCCGAAAGCGCGCATCCACAGGTGATCCTGGTAAAGCTGCTGGCGGCCGGTGAGCGTGCGCCACGGGATGAGCTCGTGCACGTTCGTGTAACCGGCGTTATAGCAGACCTTCTCGCTCTCGAGGCCCGACCACGTCGGTGCCGAAATGATCTTTCTGGGCTGGGCAACGACATCGCGGAAGCGGATCTTCTCGTCTTCCTTCACGATCGCCAAGTGCACGTGATCGCGTCCGGTTGTTTTCGATAACGCGGCCCACGACTTCACCGCGACCTCGCCATTTGTCTCCGGGGCCAGCATCAGCAGCGTCTCGGCAGCATCTATGTCGGTTTCGATGCGCGCGAGCCCCTTTGTCGGTCCGTCGTCCGTCACCGTGCCACTGAGAGCCCTCAAGTTCTCGACTTCGTGTTCTGTCTTCCAGGCGATTCCCTTGACGCCGTTGCCGACCTTCTCCATGAGCGGCCCAAGCGCCGTGAAGCGCTTGTAGACGTTCGGGTAGTCGCGCTCGACGACCGTGACGGCCGGCATCGTCTTCCCCGGAACGGGTTCGCACTCGCCCTTCTTCCAGTCCTTGGGCTCGAAGGCCTGGGCGATCTCGGCGGGCGCATCGTGCATGATCGGCGTCAGCACGACATCCTTCTCCACGCCAAGCACTTCGGGTGCGACACGCGAGAATGCCTTGGCGATGGCCTTGTAGATCTCCCAGTCGGACTTTGCTTCCCACACCGGATCAACCGCGTTGGTCAGCGGATGGATGAAAGGATGCATGTCGGAGGTGTTGAGATCGTTCTTTTCGTACCAGGTAGCTGTCGGCAGCACGATGTCGGAATACACACACGTTGTCGACATGCGGAAGTCGAGCGTAACGAGCAGATCGAGTTTGCCCCGCGCCGCCTCATCGCGCCACACGACCTCCTTGGGCTTCTCGCGGCCCTCCTGCCCCAGATCCTTGCCAAGCACGCCGTGCGACGTGCCAAGCAAATGTTTGAGGAAATATTCGTGTCCCTTGCCGGATGAGCCAAGCAGGTTGGAACGCCACACGAACATGTTGCGCGGGAAGTTCTGCGGCGCATCCGGATCTTCCCATGCGAATTTCAGCTCGCCGGACTTCAACGCCTTCGCCACGTAGGCGGGCGGTTCCATGCCGGCCGCGGCTGCGCGCTTGGCAATGTCGAGCGGATTCTGCTCCAGCGTCGGATAGGCCGGCAGCCAGCCCATGCGGATCGCGCGGATATTGTGATCGAGGATTGTGCTGTCCCACGGGCCCGGCGGCGCCGTCGGCGAGAGAATGTCGCGCGTCTGCATCGTCTCGTAGCGCCATTGGCTGCTGTGCGTGTAGAAGAACGATGTTGAGTTCTGCTGGCGCGGCGGGCGGCCCCAGTCGAGTGCAAAGGCGAGAGGCGCCCAACCGGCCTGGGGCCTCAGCTTCTCCTGGCCGACATAGTGCGACCAGCCACCACCCGATTGGCCGACGCAACCGCACATGACGAGCATGTTGATCGCGCCGCGATAGTTCATATCGCAGTGGTACCAGTGGTTCATGGCAGCGCCGATGATGATCATCGAACGGCCGTTGGTCTTCTCGGCATTGGTTGCAAACTCGCGCGCGACCTGAATGATCTTGTCGCGGGAAACGCCTGTGATCTTCTCTGCCCAGGCCGGCGTATAGGGCGTGTCGTCGTCGTGGGACTTCGCGACGTTGCTGCCGCCGAAGCCACGGTCAACGCCATAGTTGGCAAGAAAGAGATCATGCACTGTGGCAACGAGCGCCTCCCCGTCGGTGAGGCGCAGCTTCTTGACAGGAATCCGCCGATCAAGAACGCTCTCATGCCCGGTATGCGTGAAGTGCTCGTGCTCGATGTTGCCGAAATACGGGAACGCCACATCGGCGAACTCGTCTTTCACATCGGCCAGCGACAGCCGCAACACTGTCTCGGCTCCGCCCGACTCCTTCTCCTCTATGTTCCACTTGCCCTGCTCGCCCCAGCGGAAGCCGACGGAACCGTTCGGCACCACGATCTTGCCCGAGATCTCATCGAACGCGACCGTCTTCCATTCGGGGTTGTTCTTCTCGCCCAGCGCCGCATCGAAGTCGGACGCACGCAGGAAGCGGTCGGGAACGAGCTTGCCGTCTTGGGCGACAAGTTTCACCAGCAGCGGCATATCACTGTACTGGCGGACATAGTCGCGGAAATATTTCACCTGCCGGTCGACGTGATATTCCTTCAGGATCACATGCCCCATCGCCATGGCAAGTGCTGCATCCGTGCCCTGCTTGACGCTGAGCCAGATGTCGCCGAATTTTGCCGCTTCCGAATAATCCGGGCAGATGACGGCCGACTTGGCGCCGCGATAGCGCGCCTCCGTGTAGAAGTGCGCGTCGGGTGTCCGCGTCTGCGGCACGTTCGAGCCCCACAGGATGATGAAGCCCGAGTTGTACCAATCGGCGCTCTCGGGAACGTCAGTCTGCTCACCCCATGTCTGCGGACTCGACGGCGGCAGGTCGCAATACCAGTCGTAGAACGACATGCACACGCCGCCGATAAGCGACAGGTAGCGCGAACCCGCCGCATACGAGACCATCGACATGGCCGGAATCGGCGAAAAACCGATGATGCGATCGGGCCCGTGGGTCTTGGCGGTATAAGCATTGGCCGCGGCGATGATCTCAGTGATCTCATCCCAATTGCCGCGCACGAAGCCGCCGTGGCCGCGCACCTGCACATAATCGTTCCGCTTCGCAGGGTTCTGGACGATCGACTTCCAGGCCGCGACCGGTGCCAGCGTTTTGCGCGCCTCCCGCCAGTGCCGCAGGAGTCGTGAGCGGATCAGCGGATATTTCACGCGGTTGCCGGAATACAGATACCAACTGTAACTCGCACCCCGCGAGCACCCGCGCGGCTCATGGTTGGGCAGATCCGGGCGTGTGCGCGGGTAATCCGTCTGCTGCGTCTCCCACGTGACGATGCCGCCCTTCACATAGATCTTCCACGAGCACGACCCCGTACAGTTGGCACCGTGCGTGGAGCGCACGATCTTGTCGTGCTGCCAGCGCTTGCGATAGCCATCCTCCCAGCTGCGGTCTTCGCTCGAGGCGTAGCCGTGGCCGTTGGCGAACGGTTCGTTGGTTTTGCGGAAGAACGTCAATCGGTCGATGAAATGGCTCATGAGCGTAATCTCGTTTCTTGCATCCGGCTTCAAGTGGCGGGGTTGAGGGTGGGTGTCGAGGCCGGCGGGCCGCCGCGCTCGACATCAAACAGCAACCCGCCACGGCGTGTGTAGAACCACCAGGTGATGGCGATGCAGCTCGCGTAGAAGGCGAGGAAGCAATAAAGCGCGAGCGCGGGGCTTCCAGTTGCAGCGATCGAGGAGCCGAAGCTCTTCGGAATGAAGAAGGCGCCGTAAGCAGCAATCGCCGAAGTGAAGCCGATAATGGCGGCTGCCTCCTTATCCGATTGCCGGACGCGGTCCGCCTCCGTCATACCCGTTTGGAGCCGCGCGACCTCCTTGCGCATGATTGCGGGAATCATCTGGAAGGTCGACGCGTTGCCGACTCCGGAAGCGGCAAACAGGAACAGGAAGCTTGCAAAGAATACCGGGAATGCGGAAGGGTTGCCCTTCATGCTGATGGCGTAGAGCACGCCGAGCACGCCAAGGCACATCGCGACGAAGACCCAGAAGGTGATGCGTCCCCCGCCGATGCGGTCGGTGGGTTTGCCGGCTGCGGCGCGCGCAACCGCACCGACCAGCGGTCCAAGGAAGGCGTACTGCAACACGTTGACTTCCGGGAACAGGATCTTGGCGAGGAGAGGGAACGCCGCCGAGAAGCCGATGAACGATCCGAACGTGCCGGTGTAAAGCAAGCACATGATCCAGTTGTGACTGCGCTGGAAGATGACGGACTGGTCGGCGAAACTCGCCTTCATGCTTGCAATGTCGTCCATGCCGAACCACGCTGCGAAGGCCGAGGCGACGATGAACGGCACGAACACATAGCCGGCATTTTGCAGCCAGAGTGTCGTGGTAACGCCATCGACGGTACCCGTCTGGGGATCGCCTCCGAGCCAGCCGAAGACGCCGGTCGTAATGGCGAGCGGTACGACGAATTGCACGACGCTGACGCCGAGATTGCCCAGTCCAGCGTTGATCGCGAGCGCGTTTCCTTTCTCTGCCTTCGGGAAGAAGAAGGAAATGTTGGCCATCGAGGAGGCGAAGTTGCCGCCACCGAAGCCGCACAACAGCGCGAGCGTGAGGAAGATCCAGTAGGGCGTATCCGGGTTCTGCACCGCATAGCCCATGCCGAGAGCGGGAATGAGCAGCGACCACGTTGCAAGCGTGGTCCACAGCCGGCCACCGAACATCGCCGGCATGAAGCTGTAGAAAATCCGCAACGTCGCGCCCGACAGACCCGGCATCGAGGCCAGCCAGAATAGCTGGTCGTTGGTGAACTTGAACCCAACGCTCGGCAGCTTCGCCACAACAACGGACCACACCATCCAGACTGCGAACGACAGCAACAGGCACGGCACCGAGATCCACAGGTTGCGCTGTGCAATCGCGCGGCCGGTCTGCTGCCAGAACCCGCGATCCTCCGGACGCCAATCCTGAATGGCGCCGGTCGGCGCGTGCTGCTGGGCTTCGCCATGGACCGGCGCGAGTTCCGGGAATGGAGGCAGCTGCGAAGCAGGAACGCCGGCTGCGGCGGCTTCGGCTTCCATGGCGCGCACGGCAAAGTGCATCCAAACGAGCGCCGATGTGACGACTAAGAAAAGCAGCCAGAAGCAGCTCTGCCAAATACCGGTGAGATCGTTGAGCGCGCCGAACGCGATCGGAAGCAAGAAGCCACCGAGGCCTCCGACGAGTCCGACGACGCCGCCCACCGCGCCGACGCGGTCGGGATAGTAAACCGGAATGTGCTTGTAAACGGCGGCCTTGCCCAGACTCATGAAGAAGCCGAGCACGAACGCCACGACGATGAATGCCGGCAAAGACATGCGCGTCGAGAACTCGACCGGTCCGTGGATGCCTTCCAGAACATAGTGCGTGGGGGGATAGGACAACAGGAACGTACAGGCGATGGAAACCAGGAAGGTCCAATACATAATGGTGCGGGCACCGTAGCGGTCGGATAGGTGGCCGCCGTAGGCGCGGAAGATCGATGCCGGAATCGAATAGGCGGCCCCGATCATACCGGCCGTGGCAATGTCGAGACCGTAAACGCCGATCAGGTAGCGCGGCAGCCACAGCGCCAACGCCACGAAGCCGCCGAAGACGAAGAAATAGTAGAGCGAGAACCGCCAGACCTGCACGTTGGCGAGCGGCTCAAGCATGGCCGACAACGACTCGGGTTTCGCCCCGGTGGCACGGCGCCGGGCCAGATCGGGATCATCCGACGTGAAGAGGTAGAAAATGACGGCGATAAGCGCAAGCGCGGCGGCCCAAACGAGGGCGACGGTCTTCCAGCCGTAAGCGATCATGATGACGGGTGCTGCAAATTTCGTTACCGCCGCACCGACGTTGCCGGCGCCGAAGATGCCGAGCGCCATGCCCTGCTTTTCTTTCGGAAACCACTTGGAGACGTACGCAACACCGACCGAAAACGAGCCGCCGGCAATGCCGACGCCGAGCGCGGCAAGAAGGAACGTTGGGTAGCTGTAAGCCTGCGTGAGCAGCACCGTCATCACGGCCGCCGACAGCATCGTGAACGTGTAGACTAAGCGCCCGCCGTACTGGTCGGCCCAGATGCCCAGGATCAGGCGGATCAGCGATCCCGTCAGGATCGGCGTGCCGACGAGAAGCCCAAATTCCGTTTCGCTTAGTCCCAGATCCTTTTTGATCTGGAGTCCGATGATGGCGAAGATCGTCCAGACCGCAAAACAGACGGTGAAAGCGATGGTCGAAAGCCACAACGCCCGCTTCTGGTCTGACGGGCTTGGACTGCCTAATGGCATCATGGAGAAGTCCCCCTTCGCGTACATCTTTTTTCAGGAGGAGACCCTTTCCCGAGCCTACAGCGGACTTATTTGACGGCCGTCAAAATGTTGGCATGAAATGGCATTTTCAAGCGATGCAGAGATACAAGTCACGCGCCACTCCGCAATCAAGCAAGCGCTGTCCGGTTGTTATGCAATTTTCTGCATGATATATGTCAATTCTGCTCATGCGGCCCTGGCTTAAAATTGTCACAAAGGATGGAGGGTGTTGTGCGTACGCAAGATATTGAAGCAGTACGAGAGCAACGCATCTTCTCAGGCGTTGATCCTAACTGTGTGGACGATATGCTCCACGCTTCGTTCTTGCAGCGCTTTCCGCCCCATGTGGAGCTTGTCAGCGAAGGCGAGCCTGCGGACTTTCTGTATGTCGTTATCGAGGGGCAGGTCGAAGTTTTTGCTCGATATTGCGATCGGGAAACGACCATCTCCGTCCTTGGACCGGGAAGTTGCTTCATCACGGCCGCCGTTGTGCTCGACCGGGTGTATTTGAAATCTGTCCGATCGCTCACCAATGCGCGCACCCTTTTGATTCCCGCGGCCGCCATACGCCGTTGCTTCGCGCAGGATGCCGCCTTTGCCCGCGCGCTTGCCACAGATCTCGCGCTCGCCTATCGCTCGGTCGTCAAGGACCTGAAGAACCAGAAACTGAGATCCGGCATCGAGCGGCTCGCCAACTGGCTGCTCGTGGCGCATGCCGAATTCGGCTCCGCCCCCAGCTTCAAATTGCCATTTGAGAAGAAAATTCTTGCAGCTCGGCTCGGCATGGCGCCTGAGGTTCTGTCACGCGCCTTCGCAACGCTCGCAGCCTACCAAGTGCGCGTGACCGGCTGCAATGTCGAGATCGGCGACCTTGACGCTCTGCACAAGCTGGCACGACCGATGCCAACAATCGACGACGCCTCGATTTAAGTTTTAAGTGACGTAAGGCGCCGGATTGGAAACAGCTTCAAGGTGATGGTTTGGCATACTCGCTGAAGATTGGAAATCTCATGCTTGAGCTTCTCGGCAGTGCCGAGCATCCAGGATTCTTGTGATCCTTGCGTCACTGGCAGAAGCTTGTTGACAATAGACTGAGTCCAGGAATGACCCGGGCTCGGGATGGTCGATACGCGGATCGTTAGTCAGGCGGAATTTCTCGTGCCACAAGTGAAGGAAGGGTTGGCCATTAAGTCGACGAACCGTCTCAACGTATCCAGCTGTCGTGACCGGCAATAAATGTTCAGTATGATAGATTGGGTAGGCGATCGCCCGAGGCGACGTGAGATCTTCAAGTCCGAGGCTCTGCACCAGCCGCGTTACCAAATGAGGACCACACTGCCCCCACTTTATATCTTTACCCGCCGCTTCGGCCTCATGAAAAGCCTGTTCGGCTAGGGCATGTCCGGCTGGCACTTTGAGGATTGCGCTGCAGATCCAATTGGTATCTTGCCACCCCCAGAAGGTATCAGTGGACGGAACGTCGCTGGACATGCAGACAACGTCGGTATCGACCCACCAGCCGCCATTACGACGCAGCAAGTCGTAACGGAAAAGATTGGAGAACGCCGAGACGCTCCCTTGGCTTCCGTTCGGCTGCCGATAATAGAACACACGGTCGGACGACAGAATTCTGCCGGCATCGAGCAGCTGGGCTCCAGCCGGTAGCTCCAGTAGCTCCGAATACGAATAAAGATGGTAGTCGTGCCCGTGATCGAGAAAAGATTTGATAGATAGAGCCACGAATTTAGGCAATCTCTCACCATGCCAGAAGCTTTGAAACAGCGCCATGCCTGTTAATCCCCGACTACCGCTCAGTTCATACCTACAACGTTACACCCGGAGGGCCTGTCGTCGCCTTCCCCAAAAAAAGCATGTTCGCTAAAGGGGGCGCTTGTGTCCCATTCGCCCGACTTCGTTAGCGCTTTCATTCTCCACCTCTCGGGCAGAAGCAGCGCACCGTGCAATCCCTTCACGCGCCAACCGTGCCAACCCAAATCTTCAACTTCAGCTCTTGAAAATAACCGGGAACCGTACTTCTGTCTCGCGTGTTCAGCACTCAGAATGATGTAGTGCCGAAGGACAAATTTTGCCGGAAAAATCTTCCTTCCCAGAAAGAACACCGAGTGCCCGCCACTGCTCGCCAGATCGACTTTGTTGCCAGTATTTTTCCATGCGTTGACCCGGTGCAAGGGCCGAGGTTGAAAGTAGTAGTAGTGCCGCATAAGCCGCACATAGTCGGTATGCTCAAACCGTGCTTCTGCTGAAGTTGGCACAAAAACGAACTCAGCGAAATCTACGGCGTTGTGTCCGGATGCGTCGACGACCTCCAGGGCTGTCCGAAGGTCAGCGTAAGGCGCCGGGGCCTGCCTGATTTCATCAGCGTCGTGGTGAATGTACCAGTCCGCGCCCAACGACCCAGCCAATTCTTCTTTGCGTCTCAGCAGGCCCTGCCAATCATAGTGTCCAGGATAGGGATAAGTCTCCAGGTGGATCACCCCATGACCGACATTCTGCCGTGCGATTTCCAAGGTCTCATCGGTAGACTCGTTGTCAATGATTGCGACCTCGACATTCTGCTCCCGCAGGTGTGACAGACAGCGTTGAAGGTACAGAGCCTCATTTCGTATTGCCAAAATAGCAACGACCTTCATGCGCACACCTACTTGGTTACCTTTGCCGGCCAAGGGCCCGTCACCGGGCGTTTTCCGATCTGCTGCTCATGGAGCACTTCTTAATTTTACTCTACAGGCAAGCCCGATGAACAGAGCGCACGCAGCGGCGAGAAATTAAACCGGTGGAACGGCGGTGCACAGCTGAAAGTTGTCCACACCCAAGCAACATTCAGCGCGCATTGTAGTCTGCAGCAAGGGCGGTTCGGCGTTTCACAACCGCGGGTCGACGGGTTCGCTTTCAAGCGCCAAGACACCGAACACACACTCGTGCACACGCCGCAGCGGCTCGCGGGCGACGAAACGCTCCAGTGCCTCTAGACCTAGCGCGAATTCGCGGGATGCGAGCGAGCGCTTGGCATTGAGGCCGCGCTTGCGCAGGCGGACGAGATTTTCCTCCCGGTCGTAGTCGGGGCCGTAGATGATGCGCAGGTAATTCTGGCCCCGGCATTTGACGGCCGGCTGCAACAACCGGTTCTGTGCGCCGCGTGCAAGGAATTGCTCGGGCTTGACGACCATACCTTCGCCGCCCGCCGCCGTCATCTCCATCCACCACGCGATCGCAGAACCGCGCGTCTCTGGCCGATCAAAGTCAACAACCCTTGTACGGGTTGCCTGAAACAAAGGATCATGGGCGGCGAGGCGGGCAAGCGTTTCCATGTGCCAGGTGTGGCTCTGCTCGGTATGCACCATGCCTTCGCTGGCCAGGATATGAAACGGCGCGATGCACACGCCTTCGAGACCGGTGACAGGCCAGCAGTATTGGCGCACGGCGGCCCTGAACGCATCAACGCGGCGGCGCTCGTCGGCGAAGCGTTCGCTTAGACCGTGGGTATCGATGCCGCGTTCCGCAGCGGCGGCGAGAGCCGCCTGGGCCAGCGCGAGGCCGGCTCCTGCCGCAGCTCCGACAGGCGCGTACTGCTGCTCGATGAGAGCCTGCGCCTTTGCCGACCACGGCATGATCTCCGCGTCGAGGCAGAGCCAGTCGGTGTCGAGTTCGGCAAAGATGCCGCTCGCCTCGGCGGCGCGAGCCGTTCGCGCGATGACCTCGGCCGTCTCCGCCGCGTTCGAGAAAAACGGCCGGCCCGAGCGCGTATAGACGTGACCCTGGGCGCCGGTCGTGACGCCAAAGCGGCGTCGCGCTGCATCGCTGTCCCGGGCGAAGACGATGATGGCGCGCGAGCCCATGTGCTTTTCCTCGCAGATGACGCGGCGAACGCCGGCCCGCTCGTAGAAGCTCAACGCCTCAGCTGGATGTTCCAGGAATCCGGGCTCATTTGACGTTTCGCAGGGCGACATGGTCGGCGGCAGGTAGATGAGCCACTTGGGGTCGACGGCGAAGCGAACCATGACTTCTAGCGCGGCCGCAGCGTTTTCCTCGCGGATGGTGATCGAGTGCGAATGGCGCGAGGTCAGGATGCGCTTGCCTAAGACATCGGCGATATCAAGCGTATCGTCGTGCTCCTGCTGTGCAGAGAGGAAACCAGCCGGCAGTGCCAGCGGACGAACCGGCTCGCAATGTACCTTGCGCGCGGTCTCGCTGACGAGTTCCATCTCGGGATAGCGCAATGCCGTGAGCTTGCCGCCGAAGACGCAGCCCGTGTCGATGCAGAGCGTGTTGTTCAGCCATTCGGTTTCGAGCACCGGCGTGTGCCCGTAGACGACGCGCGTGTCGCCACGGTATTCGGCGGCCCAGTTGTGCCGCACAGGTAGGCCGAATTCGTCGTTTTCACCCGTCGTCTCGCCATACATGCAGAACGCGCGAATGGCGCTCGATGCCCGGTTCTGCATCTCCTGCTTGATACCGGCATGGGCCACCACGAGGCGGCCGCCGTCGAACATGTAGTGGCTTCTCAAACCGCCTATGAATTTCTTCACGCGTGCCTTGAACGTATCGCCGCCGGCGTTCAGGTCATCGATCGTAAGGGCAAGCCCGTGCGCAATTTTCACGTCGCGGCCAGAAAGCCACTTCTCGGCCTTTGCTTCGTGGTTTCCGACAACGCAATGGGCTGTACCGGCGTCGACCATGTCCATGACGAGACGCAGGCTGTCGCCCGTGCGCGGCCCGCGATCCACAATGTCGCCAACGAAGACCGCCTTGCGTCCTTCGGGCGGCGTAACGGAATAGCGGACTAAATGTCCCGGCTCGTCGGTCTTTGCAATCGCGTAGCCGAGTTTCTTCAACAGCGCCTCAAGTTCGTCGCAGCAACCGTGAACGTCGCCGATGATGTCGAACGGGCCTTTTTCATCGCGCTTGTCGGTCCACAGTTTCATGCGGTTGACGCACGCGGATGCGATCTCCTCGGCCGTCTCCAGAATGTAGACGTGGCCGAAGCCCTCACGTTTCAGGCCGCGCAGGCTGCGCCGCAGCGCGCTCGTCTGATTGCGAACAACATGTGGACCGAAATCGCGGTCAGGCCGGGATCTGTTGCGCTCATGACAGACGTCCTCGCCCGGGTTGATGACGATTGCCGTCGGCAGCGTGTGCCACTTCTTGGCAAGCGTGATGATGCGCTTACGGTCCTCGGCCCGGACGTTGGTGGCGTCCACCACAGTCAATTTGCGCCGCTTCAAGCGTATTTCGAGTGTTGCGTAGAGCAGATCGAACGCGTCGCCAGTCGCGGCCTGATCGTTCTCGTCGTCGCTGACAAGGCCGCGGCAAATGTCGGACGAGACGATCTCGGTCGAAAGGAAATGCTTGCGCGCGAAGGTCGACTTGCCGGACCCGGATGCGCCGATCAGAACGACGACGGTGAATTCGGGGATGTCGAGCTTCATTTGCAGAAAATCCCCATCTGCGAGGGCGCGCCGTGGCTCTCGTGAATGTCACCCAAGGGTTCTAACGACACCTCGTATCCATAGGTCTTGGCAATGCGCGCGCACCAATCTGAAAATTCGGCGCGGGTCCACTCGAAGCGGTGATCGGCGTGGCGGAACTGACCGGCCGAGAGCTTTTCGAAGAGCACGTTGTAGTCCGCATTCGGCGTCGTTACGATGACAGCGCGAGGCGCGGCATCGCCAAAGACGGCGCGTTCCATATGAATGAGGCGCTCGGGCTCGATGTGCTCGATGACCTCGACAAGCGCCGCCGCGTCGTAACCCCGCAGCCGCGCATCGCGGTAGATAAGCGCGCCTTGCAGGAATTTGACGCGCGCCCGCACACGGTCCGGCAGTCTCTCTAGCCTGTCGGCGGCGCGGGCCAGCGCGATGCTCGACACTTCGACGCCGACGATTTCGGCGAACTGCTTCTCTTTGATAAGACGTCCGATCAATTTACCTTCGCCGCACCCGAGATCCAGAACGCGCGCCGCGCCGAGCCGCTTTAAAGCGTCTGCGACGGCATCGAGCCGGTGATCATGCAGACGCAGGGGCTTCTCGATAGCCTCTTCGGCGATGTCTTTCTTCGCATTATCGAGCGCCGTTTCGGGCTCCGCGTCTTCTCCCTCCGTCAACCGCGCGAGCGCCTCGCGGACAAGTGTCGAGCGGCCTTTGAGGTAGCGCGAGACGATCAGCTCGCGCTCGGGATGGCTTTTTAGCCAACCTTCGCCACGTGCGAGAAGCTTCTCGAGTTCGTCGTCGCCGACGTAATAGTGCTTGCGCGCGTCGAGTACGGGAATGAGGACATAGAGGTGTGAGAGCAAGTCGGAGAGTCGAATCGTGCCGGAGATCATGAGCGTGACATAAGGGCTGGCGCCCCAATCCCGGCGCACGGCGTCCATCGGAATTGGCTCGCAGGTAATCGAATGGCCGAGCGGCTCGAACAGCCGGTGCAGAAGATCGGGGCCGCCGCGCGCCGGAAGGGGAGCAACGCGAATGGTAAGCGGCAACGCTGTCTCGGCCAGCTCTTGGCGTTCTTTTGAGCGGCCCGAAATCGCTTCGCGGATCATGCGGCCCATGGCAACGCTTAGGAACGAAGAGGCGGCGTAGGGTCGATCGTTTACATACTGCTGCATCAGGCCATCGCCGCCCGATTTGCCGCGCACCAGGCCGACCGTATCGACATCGAGAATCAGCGCCGCCGTGCACCGCCCTTCCGTTGCTTCGGGGAAGCATAGCCAAGCCTTGCCGAATGCGAGGTCAAGCTGGTGAAGGCGGTTCGGGTTCTTGTGCAGCAAGAAGCCGAGATCCGTCGCGGGGCGGTGTGTGGTCGAAATTTCGAGATACATGAATGAAGGACCGGAGTAGCAGATTGCAATTTAGTTAGCCCACGTGCGAACTGGAGGAAAGTCTCGGCTAGGCGAGATCAGAGCCCGGCGATGCGCGCGAACAAAGCGTTGGCATCCTCCAAGGCGCTTGATTGCGCTCTCCGGACGTGCGGGCGTGTTGCAGGATTGAGTCCGTCGAGGCCCTCACCGATCCAGGTTTCGAGGATTGCGATGCGCGGCCCCTTGCCCAGTTCGGGCGTTACCTGCTTTCGATTGAGCAGGTGCAGAATTGCGTCGCGAACGTCCGCTACGAGTTGCACGCCGGACATCAACTGCTGCAGGTTCATCGGCGGAAGAGACTGGCGCTCATTAATCCATTGTAGGGCGAGCAGCGGCCGGATCGCATAGAAATAGCGCTTGAGCTTAACCTCGGAACCGGTGCCGCCGGAGAGCTGTCCGCTTGCGATGCTATGATAAGCATGCGCCAGGACATCGAGATCTGCGTGCCGTTCGAACAGTGCGCGCGCAGCCGGGGCAAAAGTCGTGTTGTCGAAATAGACTATCGGCGACGTCAGCCACTCGTAGAATGCCGGGTTGGATTTGAGGAAGAGCCGCAAGGCCTTTCGCAAATCCCACCCGGAGAGATCTACAAGCCGTCTATCAAGCGGGCGCTCAAGAACGTCGCGATCCTCCGCAATCGAGAGATACCAATCGCGTGGGTGCACATAGATGAAGCGTACATCGTAGTCGCTGTCGGGAGAGGCAAAGCCCCAGGCGCGGCTCCCCGATTCCGCGGCAAACAGTATGCGCACGCCTTCTCCGCTGGCGACGCGATCGAGCGTGGCGCAGATATGAGCGGTCATCTCGGGCGAGACGGTGGTGCTATCGTCAATCATGCCGGTCTCAGTATCATGCTTCGACCGAAATCCGCCAACGGCCCTTCGCCTCTTCCTTGAGCTTAAAGGACAGCGGCAGGAACTTCTCGATGATCTCGATATTGGTGCGGGTATGCGCGGTCGGGTGCTGTGTGAAAAATGCACCGCCCCCCGCAAGTGCCATCGGCAGGAGCAGCTGATCGGCGAGGTGCGGGCCGACCGGTACGCCGGCGGCCAGATATGCGCGCACCTCGTCGACTACGTTTGCGGCCACGGTCTCGGCCGGCATTCTGCGTTCGCCGAAGCCGGTGAAAATTTCCGTGATGTTTTCCGAACCTAGTTCCACCTGAACGACGTTGCCCGGCCCGTCGGCCTCGACCGCGCGGCAGTTCGCCCGCTCCTTCGGCCAAGTCATGAGGTCGAGAACGGTCGCCACCTCGCGCTCGGCCACATCGAAGGGAATGTTGGCGACCGCGGCAATCGTTTGACACGCGGCCGGAACACCGCGTTCCAATATCTCGATCGGCTTGAGCGCGGCGCAAGGCTCGACTCGCGCACGCCAGCATCCGCCGCCTGCGGGATAGAATCCGTGCCGCTCGAGACGTGCTTCGACCTTGGCACCCATGCGCGCGAGCAGCGGCAAAAAGGCCCGCTCGAGATAGTCGAACGTCGGCGCGGAAGGATTGTGGGTTCCGCCCGAAAGCTCGATTGACGACGTTTCTTTCGCCGTGAGCAGCGCCAGAAACACAGTCTGGAACACGAGCGCGGTCGAGCCCGCCGAGCCGATGGCAAACTTGTAGGTCCCGCCCTTGATGGCGCGCGGCGCAAACTTCAGCGCGCGCGAACCAAGGTGCGCGCCGGTGATCTCAGCAGAGGAAATCGCCGACGCGGCTTCGATGCACGTCAGATGTTGGCGCAGAAGGCCCGGCTTCTTGCGGCCAGCGCGAATGTTCTCGATGCCGAACGGTTCGCCCGTGATCATCGAGAGCGTCAAGGCCGTGCGCAGCACCTGCCCGCCGCCTTCGCCCTGGCTGCCGTCAATTAGAAGCATGTCTCATCCCTTCACGCACACGACCTGGCGCAGCGTATGCACGATCTCCACGAGATCGGCCTGTGCTGCCATCACGGCGTCGATATCCTTGTAAGCTTTCGGCGTTTCGTCGATCACGTCGGCGTCCTTGCGGCATTCGATGCCCGCCGTATCGCGCGCATGATCTGCAAGCGTGAACTGCTTCTTCGCCTGCGTGCGCGACATGACGCGGCCTGCGCCATGTGAGCACGAGCAGAAGCTCTCGAGGTTGCCCTTGCCGCGCACGATGAACGAGCGCGCGCCCATTGAGCCCGGGATGATGCCCATCACGCCATCGGCCGCGCGAACGGCACCCTTGCGCGTGACAAGAATGTCGTGCCCGAAGTGCTTCTCCCGCGCCACGTAGTTGTGGTGGCAGTTCACCGCCTGCGCGCCGATCTGGAACGGCGGCAAGTGTTCGCGCAGTACGCGCAAGATCGCCTCCATCATCGCCTGACGGTTTTCCCACGCATAGTCCTGCGCCCACATGAGTGCCTCGAAGTAATCATCGAAGTGCTCCGTGCCTTCCGAAAGGTAAGCGAGATCTTTGTCGGGGAGGTTGATGAAGTGAGTCTTCATATCCTCCCGCGCCAACTCGATGAAATATTGACCGATCGTGTTGCCGGGCCCGCGCGAGCCTGAATGAAGCATCACCCACACGGCATCGTTCTCATCAAGACAAAGCTCGATGAAGTGGTTGCCCGTGCCGAGCGAGCCGAGCTGATGCGCGGGCCGCTTGTGCGCGATCTTCGGATGCTTTTCGAGGATGCGGGCGTACCGCTCTTCGAGCGCGCGCCAGCGCGTACCGACCGAATTCGGCACGATCTCCCAGCCGCCTTTCAACGAGCGGCCCGGCGTCGTGATGAACCCGTGCGGCACGGCGCGTTCGATATTGGAGCGAATCTCCGCGAGGTTGTCGGGGAGATCCTTGGCCGAGAGCGTCAATTGCCACGCCATCATTCCGCAGCCGATATCGACGCCGACCGCGGCCGGAATGATCGCGCCCTTGGTCGGGATCACGGAGCCGACCGTCGAACCCATGCCGAAATGCACGTCGGGCATGACAGCGAGATGCTTGAAGATGAACGGCATCGTCGCCGTGTTCATAAGCTGCTGTGCGGCCTGGGCTTCGACCGGCACGCCGCGCGTCCACATCTTTACGGGCGCGATTGCACCTTCTGCAGCTGCGGCGGGAGCATGACGATCGGCAAGAAGTTCGAACGAGTGGCGCATGGCATTTCTCTCAGTTGACTCTAGGCGGACGTTCTGCACGGCGGGCACCCCGGGTAACGAAAGGGGCGAGAGGCGAGCTCCGGACATCCGGTGGCGTGCTCCACACGCCATCGCTCTTAGGCTTTGGTGGATGTACTCCCGCTAGCATTTGCCCGGAGTGTCCGCCACGCAGTACGCAATTTAAGGGCCGTGACGACGAGAGTGATGAAACGTTTGCCAAAGTCTGGCCGAAGCCAGGTCCGTTGGCACCTGCTCTACCTCTGAGCTACGGCATCTCTTGCGAGACACCGGCAGGATTCGAACCTGCGACCCGGTCGTCCAGCTACGATGTAGTTCCATCGGCATTCGTCACGGCTTTCTTGGTTGCGCCTTGCGGCCGGCTCCCCGAAGGGGAGTCGCAAGGGGCAATTAAAGCAGTCCTGGCGACGAGGTTGTGTTTCACGAGACGCGACATTTTTTGCAATGTAGTCCCGCGAGGCAGTCGCCAGGTTCATTCACTTCTATCCCCCTCCCCGTGGGGAGAGGGCCTGGGCGAGGCGACTGTCAAACGCAACAGCCCCCTCGTCCGCCCCTTCGGGGGCACCTTCCCCTTAAAGAGAGAAGGAAAATCGGCCGGGGGGACGAGTTCGTGGCGCCCGAGACGTTCTCGGTTACAGCGAATGTAGTCCCAGGCAGGCATTCCCCCCGGAGTTTTGGTTGCGCGGGGCGACTCTTCTCCGGAAAGCCAGCCGCCCCGCGCGAGATTCTAAAGCGCGATCTTCTCGATCTCGCCGACCCAATGCGCCGGCCCGAGTTTACCCGAAGCAAACGCCTCGATCACCTCGAACACGGCATCCGAGAACCCGCCGACGTTCAGCACGTCGTCGCGCTCGGGCGCCTGCGTCGTGCCGTAGGGCTGGATGTCGACGCAGACGAGCTTGGCATGCGGGTTGCGCGCCTTGATCTTCGTCCACTCCGTCATCAGCCCCGTGCGATCGGCCGTCCGCGCGTCCATCCAGGACTGGTTGTCCGAGATGAAGACGACGAGGTCGATCTTCGCCCGCTCGGCATTGAGCTTCGCGAGCGGCGCCGAGCAATCCGTTCCGCCGCCGCAGATCGCGGCAAGCTTCGCAGCGTTGGTCATCACCGTATCGCGCGGGTTCACCTGTACGTCGACAACGCGGCCTTCAAACGGAAGCACGCGCGCCGACGTATTCACCCGCAGCATCGCCGCCGCGACCAGCGCCGCAACGTCGATGCAGCGCACCGCCGAAGTGGCGCCCTTGCGGTAGCCCGTTGCCGGCGACGACATCGAGCCCGACACGTCGGGGCAGATCACGACGTTGCCCGCAATCGCCGGAACGTTGGCGATCGCGATCTCCATCGCATCCTGCAGCGCCTCGCGAACGATGCCCGGCACGTCGTTGCTGGCGGCCATGTAGGCCATCATCAACTGGTACGGAAGGACCCGCGACTTCCTGATCTCGGCTTCGTCCTTCAGGCGGCCAGCGATTTCCTCGGCCATGCCGGGAATCGCGAACACGCACTGGCGGTCGAACGTATTCAGGTTCATGCGCAACATCTGCCAGCCGGCCGTCTTTGCGATTGCCCCCCAGTGTTCCGGCGTCAGATCCAGGCTTGTCAGCATCTGGAACGGCACGTCCGGAACCGGGGCCGAGGCATCGCGCTTGAAGGTCTCGAACGCACGCACAGCGTCAGGCACGAGCGCGACGTCGTAGGGCTTGCCGATCAAGTAGGCGTAGAGCGCCCGTCGCTCCGCGTTGGCGGGCTTAGGGTGAACCATCTTAATCACGTCGGCGAGCGAGGGCGACTGGCCGACCGCCGCCTGCAAGATCTGGCGATCCGTGGCATTGTTCAGCCAAGCCTCGACCATCCGCTTGGGACGCGAGCCGAGCGACTTACGCCCTGCCGTGCCCGAGCGCATGATCTGCACGAACGTGCGGAGCATCTTGCCGTTGTCGACAACGCGCGGGAATGCGAGCGAGAAGAGACGGGCGTCGAGACCCGACAGCACCGCGAGCAGCAGCGCCGGCATGTCCTTCATCTGCCCCTTCCTGCGGGCGTAGATCGCGGCCTTGGCGATGAACGCGGGCTCGACCTTGGCCGCAAGCTCGATCACGTCCGCAAGCTGCGTTGCGCCCGACGCGTAGAACGTCGGCGAAAGCGTACCCGTTACGGCGAGCTGGGCGAGCTTTGCGCGCGGCTCGAGCGCGTACGCAGGGGCGCCCTCGCTATTCTTGGCGTTGGGCCGGGCGAGCAGCTTGCCGGCGTAGGAGGCGAAAAGAGACTTGTTGGCCATGGCAATGATCCATTCGAAAGAGCCTGATGCCATGCCGTATTGCAGCGGATGTGCCAGTCTATATTGCGCCCGGCCGGAGAGAAGATAATGCATTGTTATAACGAAGAAAATTTCTTCTTGTCGCCAAATGACCGGGACACGAAAACTCAAAAAAACGTATCTGTTGAAATACGAATATATATGATGGTATAAATTTAAATATGAAACGCCGCATCGTCATCGGCTTCCTCGGAACTACGCTCGACCAGGGCAAGCATCCCGATCGCTGGCAGCGATGGCGGCCGTCGATCGCGCTCTGTCAGCATGAAGACTTGCTGATCGATCGCTTCGAGCTGCTGCACAGCCGGACGCACAACGCGCTTGCCGAACGCATCGAGAAGGACATCGCTCAGGTCTCGCCCGCAACAAAGGTTGTGCGGCGGCACATCGAGTTCAAAGACCCGTGGGATTTCGAGGAAGTCTATGCTGCGCTTCATGATTTCGCGCGCAGCTATTCCTTCGATACCGATGCCGAGGATTACCTCGTCCACATCACGACCGGCACCCACGTCGGTCAGATTTGCTGGTTCCTGCTCACCGAAGCGCGACTCATCCCCGGCAGCATCCTGCAGGTTTCCCCGCCCAAGCGTTGGAAGGATGGCGGGCTCGGTACCTACAGCATTATCGATCTCGATCTTTCGCGTTACGATAAAATCGCCACACGCTTTCGCGCCGAGCAGACGGAAGCGACAGCGTTTCTCAAATCGGGCATCGACACGAAGAACGCCGCATTCAATCGGATGATCGATCGCATCGAACAAGTCGCCATCCGTTCGAAGGCGCCGATCCTGGTGACCGGACCGACAGGCGCGGGCAAGTCGCAGCTTGCGCGGCGCATTTTCGAATTGAAGGAAGCGCGGCATCAGCTCAAGGGTCCGTTCGTCGAGGTGAACTGCGCGACCTTGCGCGGCGACAGCGCCATGTCGGCGCTTTTCGGTCACGTGAAGGGCGCGTTCACAGGTGCGATGAATGACCGGCCCGGGCTACTGCGCGCGGCCAACGGCGGCATCCTCTTTCTCGACGAGATCGGCGAACTTGGGCTCGACGAGCAGGCGATGATCCTGCGTGCGATAGAGGAGAAGCGCTTCCTTCCCGTCGGTTCGGACAGGGAAGCAACGAGTGACTTCCAGCTGATCGCCGGCACCAATCGCGACCTATCTGCTGCGGTCGCGAAAAGTCAATTCCGCGAGGATTTGCTCGCGCGTCTCGACCTTTGGACTTTTTCGCTGCCCTGTCTGAAGGACAGACGCGAAGACATCGAGCCGAACATCACTTACGAGCTTGCGCGGCATGCGCGCGTCAGTGGCGACGCCGTCACCTTCAACAAGGAGGCTCGCGCGCGCTATCTCGACTTCGCCACGTCCCCTACAGCGGTATGGACCGCGAACTTCCGCGATCTTGCGGCGTCCATCACGCGGATGGCGACGCTTGCGCCATCGGGTCGGATCGACGAGGGGCTTGTAGAGGATGAAATCGAGCGCCTCAAGCGCAAGTGGACCGCGTCCGGGCGCAATCGCGACGACGGCATTTTGGAGAGCCTGTTCGGCGCAGAACAGCTCGAAAAGATCGATCTGTTCGATCGCGTGCAACTTGCTTTCGTCGTTGCCGCGTGCCGCACCTCGCGCTCGCTGAGCGATGCCGGACGCCGCCTGTTTGCCGCTTCGCGCGAGGCGAAGTCATCCACCAACGACGCCGATCGCCTGAAGAAGTACCTCGCCCGGTTCGGATTGACTTGGGCACAGATTTGCGAGTGAATTGACTCGTCCCGGCGACAAACAGGGATCGTATCACTGATCCTCGGTCGCGAACTCGCCCGATAACTTCAGCCCTTCAATTCCGGTTGCGCCGGTCCAGGCCGAGCAGATAGAGGCCTAGGCCTCAAGGTTCTTGAGGCTGTCGTCTAGGCGGCCAACTGTGACGCGCAGGTCGATGGGCTGCTCCACGTCGAGGCCGTGGAAGTCGCCGTCGCTCAGGCGAAGGTTCCGCCATGCCCTTTCAGACGTCGCCAGGTAGGGAACATCGACTAGGATTATTGGTGGAGCCGAGGGGAATCGAACCCCTGACCTCTGCAGTGCGATTGCAGCGCTCTCCCATCTGAGCTACGGCCCCATAGCCTTGCACGACAAGGGTCAGGTGATGGGCACCTTACCCCGCCGCACCTTACCGGGTAAGGCTGCGGCTGCTGCGCGGCAAGTCCGCGAGTGTCTAACCGGCTGACGGGCAAAAGGCAAGCTTGCGGCCGCCAGCCGGAGGGTTTTTCAGCGGCCCCTAGAAGAGGCCCTGGATGAGGCCCTTGTCGTCCAAACGAATTGAATCGGCCGACGGAACCTTGGGCAGGCCCGGCATGGTCATGATCTCGCCCGTCACCACGACGACGAAACCGGCCCCTGCCGAAAGCCGCAGCTCGCGGATGGGGACGATGTGACCCGTCGGCGCGCCGCGCTTGTTGGGATCGGTGGAGAATGAATACTGGGTCTTGGCCATGCAGACCGGTAGATTGCCGAAGCCCGCCGCTTCCAGATCCTTGAATTGCGTCTCGACAGAACCGTCGCACGAGATATCGGCCGCGCGGTAGATCTCCTTGGCGATGGTGCGCACCTTTTCCTTGAGTGGCATCTCCTCGGGGTAAAGCGGCTTGAAATCGGCCTTTCCTTCCGCAATGACGCGGACAACGTGATGGGCGAGCTGCTCGGTGCCTTTGCCGCCATCCGACCAGTGCGTGCACATGAAGGCCTTTGTGCCCATGCTCTCGGCCGCCTTCATGACCTCGGCGATTTCCGCTTCCGTGTCGGTGATGAACTTGTTCACCGCAACGATCGCGGGCACGCCGAACTTATTCACGTTCTCGATGTGGCGCTTGAGGTTGTCGCACCCCTTCGCAACGGCAGCGACGTTTTCCGTCTTGAGATCATCCTTGGCAACGCCGCCGTGCATTTTGAGCGCACGCACGGTGGCGACAATGACTACGGCAGACGGCGCGATTCCAGCCTTGCGGCATTTGATGTCGAAGAATTTTTCAGCGCCCAGATCGGCGCCGAAGCCAGCTTCCGTCACGACGTAATCGGCAAGCTTCAACGCGGTCTTGGTCGCCAGCACCGAGTTGCAGCCGTGCGCGATATTGGCGAAGGGACCGCCGTGGATGAACGCCGGGTTGTTTTCGAGCGTCTGCACCATGTTGGGCTGCAGAGCGTCCTTCAGGAGAACGGTCATCGCACCGTCAGCCTTGAGATCGCGGGCGCGAACCGGCTTCTTGTCGCGCGTATAGGCCACGATGATGTTGCCGAGACGCGTTTCCAGGTCCTTCAAATCCTTGGAAAGACACAGGATCGCCATGACTTCGGAGGCAACCGTGATGTCAAAGCCATCCTCGCGCGGAAAGCCGTTCGACACACCGCCCAGCGAGTTGACGATGGAGCGCAGGGCCCGGTCGTTCATATCGAGCACGCGCTTGTACTGCACGCGGCGTTGGTCGATGCCGAGCGCATTGCCCCAATAGATATGATTGTCGAGCAGCGCCGCCAGCAGGTTGTGGGCGCTGGTGATGGCATGGAAATCCCCGGTAAAGTGCAGGTTGATGTCCTCCATGGGGACGACCTGCGCGTAGCCGCCGCCAGCCGCGCCACCCTTCATGCCGAAGCACGGTCCAAGCGAGGGCTCGCGCAGAGCTGCGATCGCTTTCTTGCCGATATGGTTCAGGCCATCGGCGAGGCCGACCGTGGTCGTGGTCTTGCCCTCGCCAGCCGGCGTTGGGCTGATGGCGGTAACAAGGATGAGCTTGCCATCCGGATTGTCCTGGAGCTTGTTGATGTAGTCGAAGGAGACCTTCGCCTTGGTCCATCCATAAGGGATCAGCGCCTCCGCCGGAACGCCGACCTTGGCGGCCACCTCGGAAATCGGCTTCAGCTTGGCTTCACGTGCAACTTCGATGTCGGACTTGACGGACACGGCTCGGTTTCCTCCACGGCTTTTATGATTTTTGTCCCGGCGATCTGCCGGGTAGACAAAGGCGGCGTACCCTCCTCGCAACCCAGCAAGTGGGCTGAAGACTGTGCGGGCGGCGGGATATTGTACTTTCGCGCAAGCCACGCCAAGCACCTGAAGCTAAAATTACCCCTCCCGCGCGCAAAGTTCGCAGGGCCTTACGGGGCTCGGCAAGCAGCACACCGGAGCGACGCAATCGACACCGCACGGCGTGAAGGAAGTACGCCAAATCAGTGTCTTAGGCCTGATAATCACGGTTTTCACCTGCGCTCTTCAGGCTCCATGAGACAGACCCTGCTGGGCGTACTAGTATAAAAATGAGAGGTGATGCGCGGCTGAACGCAGCAAGCGCGGGGGCATTTCGGGAGGGACAGGACGCTTGCAGGAGCTTGTGTCGAGGGTCAAAGAGCGGGGCGATCAGGATACGGCTGGCGAAACGCACGACGCCGGCGCCTCTTTCGGCGCGAGTCTGCGCCGGCTGTTCAACGAACCTCGGGCTGTGACGCTGCGCCAGAAGATCTATCACGTTATCGAAGGCGGCCAGGGCGAGACACGGGCAAGTCATCTTTTCGATCTGGTCATCGTCGCGCTCATCGTTCTCAATGTGGCGGCCGCCATTCTAGAAACAGTGCCGTCCGTCCGCGCACAGTACGGCAGTTTGCTTTCCAGCTTCGAGGTCTTCACCGTTGCTGTGTTCACGATCGAGTATCTTCTGCGGCTATGGACGGCTGTAGAGGTGCCGCTCCTGTCACGGATGGCGGGTTGGAAGGCGCGGCTGACGTGGGCGCGAAGCCCTGCGCTCATCATCGACCTTCTGGCGATCCTGCCATTCTACCTCAGCAGCATCATGTCGGTTGATCTGGGCGTTCTGCGCGTTCTGCGCCTACTGCGCTTCCTCAAGCTGTCGCGCTATTCGCCCGCCATGCACACGCTGATCCGCGTTCTGCACAACGAGGGCAGGGCGCTCATCGGAGCGTGCCTATTGCTGTTCATGGCCATCCTCTTCTCGGCCACCTTGATGTACCATCTGGAAAATGCCGCTCAGCCCGACAAGTTCGGCTCGATCCCGGAAGCCGCCTGGTGGTCCATCGCAACCTTGACCACAGTGGGCTACGGCGACGTCGTGCCGATCACACCGCTGGGCCGCTTCGTCGGCGGTCTCACCATGGTCATTGGCTTGAGCATTCTTGCTCTTCCCGTTGCAATCATATCGACGGGTTTCGCTCAGGAGTTGCAGCGGCGAGACTTCGTCGTGACTTGGTCGATGATGTCGCGCGTTCCGATTCTATCGGGGCTCGAAGCCAAGCAAGCGGTCGAAATCATGCCCATGCTGCAGGCTCATAATTTGCCGCCGAATGCGGAGGTGGTGCCGAACGGAGGCCCGGGAGACGCCATGTACTTCGTCGCCTCGGGCAAGGTCGATCATCTTCACGCCGAGGGCCGCACGACATACTCGGCGGGAGAGTTCTTCGGCGCACACGCCATGCTGCAGAATGACGTGCATCTGGGCTCGTTCGTCACCGCGTCCAAGACGCGGCTGCTCAAGCTGCACAAGGAAGACTTCCATCGCATCGAGATCAAGCATCCCAACGTCGCCGCGCACATTCGAAAAATTGTCGAAGCAGGCAGGGCCGCGAAGACTGCAAAATCCTAGCCGAGTGCCCGCTGACGGGCGTCCGCGAGAAATGTGCGAAACTCAACCCATGGCTCGCACCACCAGCACGGTGGCGTTGTCCTGATAGGGCTCACGTAATGCTTCCACGCCGCGAATGATGGCTTTGGCCACCGCCTCGGCGCCGTCGTTGGCATAACCTTGAATGATGCGCGCGATCTCGACCGAATCCAGCGTCTCGACGCCGTCGCTCGCCAGCACGACGTAGTCGCCGGGCTCAAGCGCGAGCGGCCGCCGCGAGATATCGATCATGTCGATCTCCTCGCCGGTGACGGCTGAACGCAGCATATGCCGGCGCGGATCGCGCCGCGCTTCTTCTTCCGTGAGGCGTCCTGCAGCAACCAGACGATCGAGCTCCGGCGCCAGCGAGTGATCCTCATTGAGGACGGCGACCTCACCGCGGCGATAGAGATAAAGCGGGCTGTCGCCGACGCTGATCCACTGCACGCCATCGTTCGAGAACGCAGCGCCGATCAATGTCGATCCCATCCCTGAGAGAAGAGGATTGTCGTCAACCTTTGCTGCCAAAGCGCCATTGGCGGCCTCAAGACCTGCCTTTAGACGCGATGGCAGATCGAGATCATCCGCCTCGGGCGCCAAGGCCGCCGCGAGAAACTCCTCGCACACTGTGCGGCTTGCCAATGCTCCACCCGTGTGTCCGCCCATTCCGTCGGCAAGCACGGCAAAGCCGCCGTCCCCGTTGGGAAGGGCGGCTTCATCCGAGCCATCGGCATCAGAAACGCGAAATGCAGCCGCGCCATATAGCCGGAACGCAGCCGTATCTTCCTGATAGTCCCGCGCGCCCTGCGTGGCGGCAACAGCATGCTCGTATGACGTCATTCGTCCTTGGCATCGGAGATCTCGGACCAGTCGAACTCCGGTCCGCAGAATGGAAGAAAGGCGACCTGCGTGCGCCCGAACGTCACGATGTCCATGGGCTTGAGTTCGATGGCACCCGCCGGACGCTTTTCATTTACGGACACCACGTTGGTTTTAGCAAGGTTCGGCACAAAGAGAAAAGAGCGATCCGTGGAATCATAGCGAATGTAGGCCTGCTCCTCCGCCGAAATGGTCTCATCGCCAAAATCCAAGGCAATCCGGTTCGAGCGGGACCGGCCGACGGTGTTGTTGCCCTCGTATATGGCCCGCGAGGCGCCCAGCCCGGGGCCACCCACCACGATTAAGAAACCGACCACGGGGTCCTGGACGAAGGTATCGCGCACGATCGTCTGACGGCCTCTCAGGAGCTGCGTCCTAGGCTCGTCGGGTTCCACGGCGAGGGGTGGCGCGGCGGCGGGCTTGCGCTCGGGGCGCACCACACGCGTGGTCGGCGGCTCATTGGCACCATTGTCACGTTCCGCGTACACGGGCGGAGCGGAAATGGTTCGCGCGTGGCGCGCCGCTTCCGCCGCGCTCATCGAGGCGTGGATCGGGGCATCACGCGCTCCGTCAGTCTTGCCGTTGGCGCTTTCGTTATCAATCACGGCGGCAGGTGCCGGCGTGACCGGAATAAGCGCGACAGGCCGCACCGGCGGGATTACGACGGCGGCCGGCACACCTTCGGCGTCCTCGCGCCCTGCGGCGCGCAGGGCGTCCTTCAGCGAGCCGAGCAGACTGCCCTGCTTTTGTCCTCTGGCTGCTGCTGCCCGTCCTGCACTCTGCTCACCCCGCTCGATAGCCATATTCCCCTCCTGATGTTGGAAATTCAATTCGTGAAACGCGAATGGCACAAAAGGATTTGCAGCTTACGCGTTACACGAGACCGGCATGAAAGCGCAGCCTGCCCGAGCCCAGTTCGATAAGATCGCCGTCACGCAAGCGTGCGTCATTGCAGGGCTGGCCGTTGACTCGCACGCCGTTACCCTCGCCCCCCGACAAGTCGGTGATCCGGTAGCAACCGAAGTCCTCGCGCGAAATGGCGGCGTGATAGCGATGCACGGCGGCTTCGGAGAAGCACACGTCGTTGTCCTCCTCGCGGCCGATACGCAGCATATCGTTGAGGATCGCAAAGCGCGCGCGCGATGAAGAAAGAGTTGGGCCGACCATCTCAACGAAAGCATGTCCCGGCAACGCGGGTGAAGGCTCATCCGCTTCCGGTGCGCCACGTTCCGCAGCGATCTTCGCGAGACGGGACCGGCGCTGAACGCCCAAGTACAACCAGCATACAACCGAAATCGCCGGTACGGCGACGAGCATTGCCAGACCGAGCATGAGCGCGGGCGCAGCGCGGTATCCCGCAGCAATCGCCCAGACGATGAAATCTATTCCGCGTGCCAACAGTTCAGTCGCGCGTTGTTCGATGTGAGCTCCCTGATCCGGAGAAGCCGCGGCGGACGACGACGCAAACACGCCGAGCATCGCGCCCGAAGCCAACGAGCAGGGGATGAAATTGCGGCGTGCGATGTCGTAATGAGCCACGTGTTGCTGGCGCATGTCGTGCAGTGCTCCAAATCACTTGCAATTTGGCGCGGCGAAGCAGGCAGCAACATGGCCGGAAAGAGACACATTGAGGATTTGTTCATCTCTGGTTCATTGCCCCACTCAGTGCCATATTCGTGCGCCAAACGATTCAGGTGCAGGACTGCGTTTGTTGAGTTGCGTTGTTGCTAGGCCGTATCAAACAAGCGATAGGCTCGAGTTTGCGGAGACTTGAGCACATGCAGGGCAGACGCCGCGGATGACGACATTCAACGCGCTCGGAAGCGCGACGGAGCTGGCTGGCGATTTTCGCATCGACCGTGTGCTCGGTGCGGGCGGCTTCGGCGTGACGTATCTGGCCCATGAGATTGGGCTAGCGCGGCTTGTCACCATCAAAGAGTATTTCCCTGCGGACTTCGCAGCACGGGTCGACGGCGTGGAGGCTGCGCCGCGTTCACAAGGCAGCGGCAAGGACTATCAGTGGGGTCTGGACCGCTTCATCGAGGAAGCGCAGACGCTCGCCAAGTTCGACCACCCGAACATCGTGCGCGTCTATCGCACGTTCAAAGCCAACAATACCGCCTACATGGTATTGCAGTGGGAGGAAGGCCAAAGCCTGAAAGCGTGGCTCAAATCGCTGGGCCGCGCGCCACGCCAGAAAGAACTCGACCGCATCATCGCACCCCTGCTCGATGCGCTGGAAACCATCCACAAGGCGGACTTCCTGCATCGTGACATTGCGCCGGACAACATCATCATTCGCAAGTCAGGCGAGCCGGTACTGATCGATTTCGGAGCCGCGCGCGGCGATATCGCCGCCCATTCCAAGACGAAGACGGTGTCCGCGCTCGTCAAGCCGGGCTACAGCCCCTATGAGCAGTACGCTGAGACGAGCCGCCAGCAGGGCCCGTGGACCGATATCTACGCGCTCGCCGCCACGCTCTATCACGCCATCACCGGCAAGCGGCCGCCGGATTCACCCTCGCGCATGTTGACGGACGAGTTCGTTCCGTCTGCTCAAGCAGCACTGAGTTCCTATCGTTCGACGTTTCTTGAGGCGATCGACCGGGGCTTGGCGCTCGCGGTAGATGCCCGTCCTCAAACTGTTGCGGTTTGGCGTGGCGCGCTCCTTGCGCCCGAGCCCAAAAAGCCCGGCTTCCTGTCGCGCATGCGTGAAGGGGCCGAGGAGCCCAAGAAGACGCGCCGTCAGGCAGCCACCGCATCCTCGGAAAAGGATGCCACGTCGGTGATCCCCCCGCCGCCCGATGCACCGGGCCCGGCGGGCCGCCTGCTTGATTTCGTCGAGGGGTTGCGCTCGCCCTCAGAAAAATCGGGGCCGAAGGCTCCGGTGAAAGCACCGGCCAAGGCCGCACCTGCCGTGCAGGCGGAAGCGGTGCTCGCGGCCTCCGCGCCGCGGCCCTCCGGCGTGGCCGCCGGCGCGCAGACGCGTGCCATGGCCGCTGCTCTGGTTCCTGAAGCGAATGCGACACCCAAGCTGTTTCCCAAGGGGCTGCACTGGTTCGGGCTGAAGAAGAAAAGTGCTTCCGCAAATGGCGCACAAGCAGCGGCGCCAGCAAACGCTGAGCCCGTGCGCGCCCGCAAGAAGCCCAGACCCGCGCCGGACGTTGCACGCAGACGCCGCTGGACCAGGGGGCTGCCCACCAAGCTCACCATGGCCGCCTGCATGGTGAGTGGCATCCTCGTGTTCCGCAATGACCTGCCGCGCCTGCTGTCAAACCCGCAAGCCAGCGCCATCACGACCGGCGCGATTTCGCATAGCGACATCGGACTCAACGTGGCCGGCAGTTTCAAAGCCCATGATGGCGCGATCGAGCGGCTTGCGCTCTCGGGCGACGGCCGCCTTATCGTTACCGCCGGCAGCGATCGCGTTCTCAAGCTGTGGTTCCGCGAAACGCACGCACAGGCGGGAGCCATCTATCTGGACGATGGGCCGGCTACCTCGCTCGACGTTCGTAACAATCGGGCCTTGACCACCCATGCGGACGGCAGCGTCAACATCTGGGATCTGGACAAGCAACGTCGCCTCTACCGTTTCAAGCGCAATGACGCCAGCGTCTGGTCGGGTCTCTTCATCGGCTCTGAAGATCACTTCGCTGCGGCCGGCCATGACTGGGTTGTCGCGCTTTGGGAGACATCGTCGGAGACTGCGCCGGTCCGGGTTCTGGAAGGTCATTCCAATGCCGTGCAAGCCCTGGCGGCGGACCGTTCCGGAACGTGGCTGGCCTCAGGCGGTGCAGACAAGACGGTGAAGCTTTGGAACCTCGAAACAGGCGAGGTCAAAGCCACCTACCGCAATCATTCTGATTATGTCTCTGCGCTTGCCGTCACGGACGATGGCGCCATGGTTGCATCCGGAACGCTCGACGGCGTCGTCAGGCTGTGGACGCGATCAACACGCCGTCCGCTACGGACCTTTAGCGCCCATCGCACGCGGATCACCGCTTTGACATTTTCACCAGACGGTCAACTGCTGGCCTCTGCGGCGGAGGATGGAAGCGTGCGCGTGCGCGGTTTGAAAAGCGCACGCCCTTACTGGACGTTTGGCAGCCTGGAACACGGCGCCAAAGCCCTGGCGTTTGATGGCGAAGGCCGTCAACTTCTCACCGGTGGCCAGGATGGCGTGGTGACACTGTGGTCTCTGCCCGTCCCCGCACTCGCCCAGCGCTAGCCAACGCCCGATATTGGACGAATGGCCTCGTCCAAGAGGTCCACGCGGTCTCGACGGATGCGCGCGAACGCGCCATCATGGGCGCACCTTGAACTCCGGCGGTTTAAGAGAGGCTGTATGGACGTCGACGCAATCTTCCTGGCGCGGATCCAGTTCGCCTTCACGGTGATGTTTCACATCATCTTCCCGAGTTTCACCATCGGGCTTGCGGCCTTTATCGCCACGCTTCTTGTCCGCTGGCGCATGTCGGGAAATGATAAGTTCCACCGCCTCGCACGCTATTGGACCAAGATCTTCGCAGTTTCGTTTGCCATGGGCGTCGTCTCCGGCATCGTGCTGTCCTACCAGTTCGGCACGAACTGGAGCCGCTTTTCGGAGGTGGCCGGCAACGTCGTCGGCCCGCTGATCGGATATGAGGTGCTCACTGCGTTCTTCCTGGAGGCGACGTTTCTCGGCGTCATGCTGTTCGGGTGGACGCGCGTATCTCCCACCCTGCATGTGACGGCCGCCGTCCTGGTCGCGATCGGCACCTCGCTGTCGGCGTTCTGGATTCTCTCGGCCAACAGCTGGATGCAGACACCCACGGGCTACGAAATAAAAGACGGCATTGTTCATCCGACAAATTGGATCGCCGCGATTTTCAATCCGAGCTTCCCTTACCGCTTCGCCCATATGTTCACGGCCGCCTACCTGACGACCTCGCTCGTGGTTCTCTCGGTCGGTGCGCGCTATCTGGCGGCAGGCCGCTTCGTCGAGGAAGCCAAAACCATGATGCGCATGGGGCTGGGCATGGTCGCCATCCTTGCCCCGCTCCAGCTATTCATCGGCGATGCGCATGGCCTGAACACGGCCGAGCATCAGCCTGCCAAAGTTGCGGCCATGGAGGCCCACTGGGACGGCTCCAAGCCCGCCAGCCTCGTCCTCTTCGCCTGGCCGGACCAAACCCAGGAGAAGAACCACTTCGAGATTTCCATTCCCGGCCTCGCCAGCCTGATCATCAGGCACGACCTGGAGGGCACCTTCAAGGGCCTCAAAGATTTCAAACCCGATGAGCGCCCGCCGGTCGTCCCGGTCTTTTTCGCGTTCCGCATCATGGTTGGCTGTGGTCTGCTGATGATCGCGATCGGCCTATATGGCGCGTGGCAGTGGTGGCGAGGGCGGCTCTTCGACAAGGGCTGGTATTTGACCGGCCTGACTTACGCCTGGCCGCTGGGCTTCATCGCCATTCTGGCGGGCTGGTGGGTGACCGAGACGGGCCGCCAGCCGTATCTGGTCTACGGCATTTTGCGTACCGCGGACGCGGTCTCCAATGTCTCGTTCTGGCCCGTGCTGACCTCGCTCATCATGTTTGTGGTGGTCTACACGGTGGTGTTCTCGATGGGGATCCTGCTCATCAACAAGCTCATCGAAAAAGGACCGGAAGGACGGGCGGTGCAGCCTGGGGAGGGTGTGCCGTCGAGACCTCTGTCGGCCGCGGAGGAAGGCGCGCGCGACGCCATTGGAGGAGCAAAGTAGCACCATGGACGACATCAGCTATTGGCTGCCGCTGGTCTGGGCTGCGCTCATCGCCGTTGCCGTAACGCTCTACGTCATTCTTGACGGCTTCGATCTGGGGCTAGGCATCCTGTTTCCTTCTGCGCCACAGGAACGCCGCAGAGACGTCATGATGAACTCGGTCGCGCCTTTCTGGGATGGCAACGAGACGTGGCTCGTCCTTGGCGGCGGCGGCTTGTTCGTCGCCTTTCCCAAGGCCTACGGCATCATCATGTCGGGTCTTTATCTGCCAATCATCATCATGCTGCTGGCCCTCGTCTTTCGCGGCGTCGCGTTCGAGTTCCGCTGGGTTGCCAAACCCAATCACGCCTTCTGGGATCGCGCCTTCGCCTGGGGCTCGATCGTCGCGGCGTTTTCCCAGGGCGTCGTGCTGGGCGGCCTGCTGCAGGGCATCCCGGTGACGGATGGACGGTTCTCGGGCGGCGCTCTCCACTGGCTATCAGGATTTTCCATCATGTGCGGCCTGTCGCTTGTTGCCGGCTACGCGCTGCTTGGCGCGACGTGGCTTGTCATGAAAACCGAGGGCGAGCTGCAGCTATGGGCACGCGCCCGCGCCGAGGCCGCGCTCGTTCTTACGTTGCTCGCCATCGGGGTTGTCAGCCTGTGGACGGCGGTAGGGTTTCCGCGCATCGCGAACGTGTGGTTCTCCTGGCCCAACATTCTGCTGCTCGCCCCTGTGCCGCTGCTTACGATTTATGCCGCACTCAAGTGCTGGTGGGGACTTATCGAGCGCAAGGAGGCCCAGCCATTCTTTTCGGCGATCGCCATGTTCCTATTAGGCTTCGTCGGGCTCGTCATATCCAACGTGCCCTATCTGGTCCCAGACAGCGTGACGGTCTGGCAAGCGGCTGCGGCACCCTCCTCGCAACTCTTCATGCTGGTTGGCACGCTGCTGATGCTGCCCGTCATCCTGGGCTACACGGCGTTCGTTTACTGGACGTTCCGCGGCAAGGTCAAGGAAGACGCCGGCTACCACTGACGCCCGTCGATACGCGTGAGCCGCCGCATCAACTTGGGGATGTTACGTGCGCGTGCCCAAGCCTTGCCATCATTTCTCCAGACATTCGCCACCAACGATTCGACGACTGTTACGGCGGGGGTGTTCCATGATGTTTGGATGGCGCAAACGCAATGAAGGTTTCGAGTGGCGCGAGTACGTCCGCACCACGATCCTCGTGCGCCGGGCCGACAGGCAAAAGCGCATGGATGATGCTCGCCTTGCCGCCCTCGCAAAGGTGCGCGATGCGCGCGATCGTGGCGTCAATGCTGGCCGTGAACAGGTCGAGGCCGTCAAGAACGGCGCTGCGGCGGCCGCGAACAAGGCCGGTAACGCCTTTGCACAGGCGGCCGCAGGCGGGGCCCGCAAAGCTGCTGGTGGACTTCGGGGTGCGGCCGGCATTATCGGGCGCGCCGCTGCCGCTGTTCCCCGCCCCAACATGCCGCAAGGCCTCAAAAGATCGGCCTCGGATGTCGGTATGTACGTCGCCGACATGCCCCGGCGCTGGCGGCTTCTGAAGCCTTATCTGCTGCCCATTGCAGGTGCAGGTGCCACGATTTTCGTGTTCGGTGCAGCCTTCTCGCCGGAGCGCTCCGGTCTTCAGACGGCGAATGCGGGAGCTGCCGGATCTGCGCGCACGCTCAAAGTTGGCGCGCTCAGCGCCAGCACCGCCAACGATTCCTCCGTTGTGTCAGGACGCGCCCGTGTCGTTTCCGGCGATCTCTTGCGCGTTGACGGCAAACTCGTACGCTTGGCCGGGATCGACGCCCCGCATCCCGCCCAGCCCTGCTATCGCAGCAACGGCCGCCGTTGGGGTTGCGCGGCATCCGCCGTCAGCACATTGCGGCGTCTGGTACGGGGCCAGCGCGTGGCTTGTGAACTGAACCCCGAAGGCGGCGACGGCCCGCCGCAGGCGCATTGCCGCGCTGGCGAGGTGGACTTGGCCGCGGCGATGGTGCGCCAGGGCTACGCCTTCGCCAACGACGATTCGAGGGCATATGCCGGGGAAGAAGAAACGGCTCGCGTGGAGAAGGCTGGCATTTGGCAGGGCGAGACCGACCGTCCGGACGTCTGGCGCGCGAAGGTTTGGGACGAGGCCAAGAGGACAGCGCCCGACGGCTGCCCCATCCGAGGGGTCGTGAGCACGCAAGGCCGGGTTTATGCGATGCCGTGGTCGGAGGGCTACGACCGCCGCAATTTACGCAAAGCCAAGGACGAGCGCTGGTTTTGCAGTGAGGAGGAGGCTCAAGCGGCCGGCTTCAAACTGGCGACGAAGCTTTGAGGACGGATCATCAGCCTCCACGCACAGATTATCATCCCGGCTCAGCTATTCACAGTACGCCGCTAAGTCCTTGAAAAACAAAGTGCCCGCGGTCGGGGGAGACCGCGGGCTAGCCGAATTGGCGCCACTTGGGGGGTAAGTGGGACGGCGCTCAATTCTGTTTTGACTAGATAGTAACCCCCTACGAATGGCAAGCCGCGCACAAGGACAAACAAAATTTTCGAATCAAAGTGTTGCACAGATTCGCCATTGAACAGCGTTGTCAATCAAAGTTTTTGACGCCGGGTCGAGAGCGCCCGCTAATCTATTGGCGCTGTATTATAAATGGCGAAATGGTTAACCGGCCCGCAGCCGGGCTTTTCTGCTCGTAACCGAGGTCGGCAACAACACCCGAAAGCGACCCCTCGTTCACGCCAAGGTTGAGGCCGGTTTTTTCCAGCCGTAGCGCCCCGTCGATCCAAACACGCATGAGGCCATCGGATTTGCCCGGCGCGTTCAAAACCACCTCCTGCGAGATATCCACCCATCGCCCGACTGGCCAACCCTCCTTGCGGGTACCGAGCCATGTGTCTGGAGAGTCGGGCGTGGTCAGTGTGACCCCGATGGCCCCTCCCTTCTGCCAGCCGAGCCGTGAGACGAAGCCCGACTGCACCGCTTCGTCATCCAGATCCGACAACGTCCGAGTGGCATAAAGTCCCGGCAGCTTGCCGGGGATGTCGAAGGAGAAATCCTTGGGCAGGAACAACCGGAAACTCAGGCAGGCCGCGCGTGCGCCTTCCAAACTGGGAGGCGCCCAAACGAACCCCACACCGTCGGAATGGTTCGCATCGGACTCGTCACCATCGTCCTGTCCAGCCGACATCTCGCTTCCGGCTGCCGGACCGAGAGCCACCTGTAGATATTGCGCCTTCCCATCCTGAGATTCGATCACACGGGCATTCTTGAGCAAACCCCATTCGCGTGTCGGCACCCGGGCCTGAAGCTCGATGTTCGACAGTTTCTTGCCGCTTGGGCTTTGCAGCGAGAACTGAAGGCCGTTTCCGTAACGCGCGCGGCACACGGGAAGCTCCTCATTGTGAAAGAAGGAGTTTGTCATGTAGACGCCCAGGAACAGCAGAATGCCGGCCCCTGCGGCATTGAACAGAACCGTGTTGAGAGTTAGTCGCATATTCGGGGGACCTCAGCCATTGAAGGCTTTGTGCACGTTGCGCATTAAGGGATCGATAAGCTGGTCGAGAAGCGTGCGCTGACCTGTCAGCAGCAGCACTTCAGCGCGCATCCCGGGCTGCAAAGGCACCGGGTGTCCGGACGGACCGTTGCGCGCGGTATCGGCTTCCAGTTCCACGCGTGCCACGAAGTACGCCGTCCCCGTACGCTTATCTTCCACGCTATCGGGCGAAATCCACGACAGCTTCGCGAGCATCGGGCGCTGCTCACGCCAATTGAGGGCCGTCAGCCAGACTTTCGCAGGCATGCCCGGCACGACGTTCTCGATCTGATTAGGTTGCAGGCGTCCTTCGATAACGAGTTTGTCGCTTCGTGGCACGATCTCCGCCACCGTGGCACCCGGTTGCACAACGGCGCCCGCCGCATGGACGTTAAGCGTCAAAACGCGCCCGGCGACTGGCGCCCTGATCTGGGCCTTTTCGAGATCGCCCTCGGCCGCGGCAATCCGGGCGCGCAGCCCCGCCACTTCCTTTTCTATCTCGGCAACCATTCTTTGAAGCGACAATGCCTTGGACTTGGCCGCAAGCTTGCGCTGCTCCAGATCGTCGATCGTCGCGCTTTCCTGACGAGCCAGCATCAGCTGTCTTTCGGCCGCCACAGCCTGAGCTCGCAACGCCGTAACCTGCTGGTCGAGGTTGTCGGTCTCGAGCGTGACAATGATGTCGCCCGCCTCAACCTCCTGGCCTTCGACGACGTCCACCTTCTCCACCAGGCCGCCTCTGACGTGCGCGGCTGGTTTGACCTTCGATTCCACGATGATGGTGCCGGGCAAGCCCACGCCTTTGTCAATCGGCGCGAGAGCGGCGCCTCCAATGCCGAGCACAAAAAATAGCAAGATCACCGCCAACCCGAGCCACACGGGCTGGGAAATGTCGAGACGCGGCGTTGGGGCCTCTGAGGCCGCGACAGGCTTTGTCATGGCGCAGCCCTCATGCTCGCTTGCGCGGAAGGCTTGTCGTCTTGTGCGACGACATGCGGTTTGCGGCGCGCAAACTCGCTGGCATCCCCGAAGGATTGCAGCGCGCCGTTGGACAGCACGGCAACCTTGTCGACGAGTGTCAACAGGCGCGGATCCTGTGTCGCAATGATCAGGCCGACGCCCTGGTTCTTGAGAAGATCAAGATCGTGTATCAGCCGCCGCATGCTTGCGCCATCAAGCGCGATCTCAGGCTCGTCGAGCACGATGATCTTGGGGTCGCCGGCCATGGCGCGCGCCATGGCAACCGCGCGGCGTTCACGGAATGACAGATTGCAGCCCGCCAACCCAACCGGCGTATCATAGCCCGCATGCAGACCCTGCAACGTTTCGTGCATGCCCGCGCGGATGGCCGCCCGAGCCACGGATATCATGCTCATGCCGGAGAAGCGGGCGATGTTGTCGTAGACCGTGCCTTCCAGCAACAGCGGCTCATCCGACAAATATCCAATCGGCGCCGGCCCGTCGTTTCGCTGCCATTTCACGATCGGCAGGCCATCGAGGGAGGCGTTGCCCGTGGTCGGCGCCATGGCGCCTGCCAGGACGGCCGCCAGGGTCGACTTGCCCGATCCGTTGGGTCCCACGATGCCCAGAGAAACGCCCGGCCGCAGGTCGAACGAAATATTGCGCAGCGCGGGCGTCTTGCGGCCAGGATGATAGTGCGTGACCTCGCCCAGATTAATGTGTCCCTCGATGCTCTCTCCACCGGGCGTCAAAACCGGCACGACGGCATCATCCGGCAACGCCTTGAGGCGCCGGTAAGCCGCGAACGCGATGCGGATGGCCTTAACGGAACTCACCAGCCCCTCCAGCGGCGCAAGCGCGCGCGCGAGAAGGATGGCGGATGCCACCAGAGCGCCGGGAGCGATTTCGGTCTTGATCACAAGCCAAGCGCCCACGCCATAGATGGCAACCTGCGAGCCGATACGCACGCTGCGCGACATCGCCTTGATGAAGGCGGCGCGCTTGCCTTGAGAGTAGGCCGCGCCAATGTGCGCGCGGTTGAAGCTTTCCCATTGGGCGGTTGCCCCACCCACGATGCCGAATGCGCCTGCAAGCTGTCCATTATTGGCAACCGTCCGCCACCATTTCTCCGAACGTTCATGGGCGGCCGCGCTCTCCTGCTGCAGGCGCGACGTCGCCAGCATCTGCACGAGGGCCGCGCAGGCCAACAACCCCGCCGCGGTCACCGCGACCGCGCCGATCACGGGGTTGAGCGCAAACAGCGCGACAAGGAACAGAGGGGCGAAGGGGGCATCCATGACGACGCCGGCGGCGGGACTTGCCAGGAACTGCTGCAATTGCTCCAGTGCCCGCGCATCCTGTCTGAATTCCTGAGGCGGGGTGCCGAGCTTGAGGCCGTTCGCCAGGATGTGGCGGCCAAGCTCGTGGTCGATCCAGATGCTGGCACGCAGGAGAACCATGTCGCGGGCGATCTCGAGCAACGCGAGGCAGGCAACGGCAAGCGCGGTAACCGCGGTGATGATGAAGAGCGTTTCGAGCGAGCCAAGGGGGACGACCGTATCGAACACCTGCAAGGTGTAGAGCGGCGTCGACAACATCAGTATATTGATGAAGGCGCTGAACAGGAACGCCGCAAACCACGCGCGACGGACATCCTTCAGCATTCGCCTTGATGTACGCATTACCCCGGTCTCACACGCTCCGGCGACGACACCGGATACACAAATCCAAGGGCTGTGCGTCTTGCTCCGCCTTATGATTTAACGGAACGTGAACAACGCATGCCTTCGGCTGGGGAGACGATAGCGTGCCGGCCTAAAGATATCGTTTATCAAACGTCAATTGGAACCAGGCGAATTCCGCCTGCCCTGCACAAGCGAAAAGCGGCTCCGTGGGGGGAGCCGCTTTCCGAGTGCTTTTGGTGATGGTGCGCTGCTATCAGACGAGGATCATACCCGCCTTCTGCAGTTCGATGGCGCTGGTTGTGTGAACATTATCAAGCACGACGACGTCGACCATCGCAGTGCCGACTTTCACTGACACGGTCGAGCCCGCGGCTGCGTCAGAGACCTTGACGACATCCGAGATGCTGCCGAACTTCTGACCTTTGAGCAGCTCGTGCAGATCGAGCTTGTCGCCTGCGCCGAAGTCGGTGATGTGGTCGACGCCCGAGCCGACATCCTTGAGACCCCACACAAACGTATCCTTGCCCGAGCCGCCCGTCATCGTATCGGCGCCGCCAAGTCCACGGATCACGTCGTTGCCGGCGCCGCCGTCGATGACGTTGGCATCCTTGCTGCCCTTGATGATGTCGGCGAAGTTCGTGCCGATCACGCGCTCGATACCCGAGATCGTGTCGTGGCCGATACCGGAGCCGGTCGCGATATGCTTGCTCATGTCAATGTTGACGCCGCCAGAGGCAACCTTCGTGTAGTCGAGCGTATCGAAGCCCGAACCACCCGAGATCGTGTCGTCTCCGGCACCACCGTAGAAGCGGTCGTCGCCCGATCCACCGACCATGCTGTCGTTTCCGGCGCCGCCGTCAAGTACGTCGTTACCGGAGTCTCCCATGAGCACGTCGTTGCCGTTACCGCCTTCGATCGTGTCGTTGCCCGTATTGCCGGCCAGGTGGTCGTCGCCTGCGCCGCCCATAAGGTGGTCGTCGCCCTTGCCGCCACGCACGTCATCATTGCCATCGCCGCCCGACATGTCGTCGTTGCCAGCGTTGCCCCACATGCGATCATTGCCCGCGCCGCCGTCCATCTTGTCATCGCCGGCCATACCGAACATGACGTCATCGCCGTTATCGCCCGTCATCTTATCGTTGTCGGTCGAACGTGAGACCTTGGTCGCTTCCTTGGCCAGAAGCGCCGAGTTCGTAGTGCCGATCGACACGGTAAAGACGCTGTCGTCGAAGTCCTTGTCGCCACCGCCCTTGAGATCTTCAAAGCCGATCTTGACGGTGCCGTTGATGTTGTCGACCGTGCCGACAGCGTGCTTCATCCCATCGCCGTTAAGGCCCTTGGTGCCGTCATCGACGCTGTGGAACACGGTCGTCCCGTAAGCCGACTTCACGACTGTCTCGGTGCCATTCTTGGCGACCTGCACGAGCTTCAACTGCGACCCGGCGTTGACGTTGCCCGGCTTACCGCTTGCGTCAACAAACTTGAAGGTCGCCGTCTTGTCGGACAGGAGCGAAGCCATCCCGCTCTGGGAGTAGCCGTTAGGCACAATGAAGAAGCCGATGGTTTCTCCCGCCTTGAGCGCAACATCCAAGGAGCTCACATTGGCCACCAGGTTGCCGCCCGAACCTGCGAGCGACGCGTTGGCAAACATGATCTGGACGTTGGAAATCGTTCCGTTGGCCGCGATCTTATAGAACCCGAGCGCATTCTTATAGTCAGCCGTTTCAGAGTTGAACGTGACCTTGGCGGTCGTGTCCTCGGTGATGCGGAACTTGGTCATGTCGACCTTGCCGCCAACGGTTGCCGCACCGAACATGGTGTCGTTGCCGTCGCCGCCCGACATGTCGTCGTCGCCTGCGCCGCCGTGGACACGATCGTTGCCGCCGTTGCCGATCAGGACATCGTTGCCACCTTCACCGAAGATGACACTATCATGATCGTCGCCTTCGATCTTGTTGGCAGAGTTGTTGCCGATGTGAAGGTCGCTGTGATCGTGGTCAGCAGCTTCCTTCTCGGCAGCGGCCTTCTCGGCGGCTTCCTTCGCAGCCTTCTCGGCAGCAGCCTTCTCAGCAGCTTCCTTCGCAGCCTGCTCGGCAGCAGCCTTGTCAGCAGCTTCCTTCGCAGCCTTCTCAGCAGCGGCCTTCTCAGCGGCTTCCTTCGCAGCCTTTTCGGCAGCGGCCTTCTCAGCGGCTTCCTTCGCAGCCTTTTCGGCAGCGGCCTTCTCGGCGGCTTCCTTCGCAGCCTTTTCGGCAGCAGCCTTTTCAGCAGCTTCCTTCGCAGCCTTCTCAGCAGCGGCCTTCTCGGCGGCTTCCTTTGCAGCCTTCTCAGCAGCGGCCTTCTCAGCGGCTTCCTTTGCAGCCTTCTCAGCAGCGGCCTTCTCAGCAGCTTCCTTGGCAGCCTGCTCGGCAGCGGCCTTCTCAGCAGCTTCCTTGGCAGCCTTTTCGGCAGCGGCCTTTTCAGCGGCTTCCTTGGCAGCCTTTTCGGCAGCGGCCTTTTCAGCAGCTTCCTTGGCAGCCTTCTCAGCAGCGGCTTTCTCGGCGGCTTCCTTCGCAGCCTTCTCGGCAGCGGCTTTCTCAGCAGCTTCCTTGGCAGCCTTCTCAGCAGCGGCTTTCTCGTCCGTCGACAAGGAGGACTTGGTCAGCGACGCATTATCGATCAAGCCACCATAGCTGTCGTTATCGCCGGCCGACTCGCGGAACTCGATGCGATCCTGACCACCGGTGCCCACAACCTTGAACTGCGCCGTCGACCATACGGACTTGGTGGGATCAACCGAGCCGACGAGCTTGCCGTTCCAATAGACGTTGATGGTGTCAGAGCCGCCCGCACTGTCGGGGCGCTTCATGAAATCGAAGCTGAAGGTATACTCCGCGCCGGCTTCGGTGGTCACATCCTGATAGATGTTCGAGGCGCGCGTATCGTAGTCGAGCTCAGCGAACTGATTGCCTTCGCTTGCCTTCAGGCCATAGAATCCCTTGCCCCACACCTCGACCTCGGTGTCAGACTTCCAACCTCCGACCTGGGCCTGGTGCGTCCAAGTGTCGGCGCCGACCTTCGCGCTCTCAAATCCGCCGTCGATCAGCAACTGGCTGCCGATCGCCACTGTTGCCGCAGACGATTTGTCTTTCTTATCGTCGCTCATAACCACGTCTCCCACTACTTCCTCAGCGGATCCACTTCCGCAAGCTTCCGGGCCATTCGTCACCCAACCACCGAACGGACACACTTGCGTACGCTTCACACGCACGGCGAACCCATTTCGACACCATCACCCTACGCGCCCGCCACAAAGATTAAGTTCAGTCCCGGGATCAAAATTGTGAGAAATTTTATTCAATTCTTTAAGTTTCAAACGCTGCTTGAAACGAAAAGACCGGCTGGAGCTACCAGCCGGTCTTTTTCAGAAATGCAGGTTATGCGCTATTTTCCGGGCTTTTCTACCACGCGATGCCTTGATACGTGGCATCGTCCGGCAGTTCCTTGAACAATCGCGCCAGATCGAGCACATGCACCTTTGTTGGGCGATTGTTTACCACCGCGCGAAATTGCTCCGTGGCATGCGAAACGACCACCACATCGCACGTCTCAAACAGATCGTTCGCGCTGGCGACGGTAAGAGATTGCAGCTCGTCCATCAGCTTCGCCTGGGCCGGAACCGCATGACGCACATAGTCAATCTGACTCTGCAGCAGCGGACCAAAATGCAGATTTGGATCGTAGGCGCTGATGGATTCACCCTTGGCAAGCAGCGTCGCCATCACTTCCAGAGTGGGGCTCTCCCGCAGGTCGTCGGTGCCAGGCTTGAACGTGACGCCCAGGAAGCCGATCCGCTTTCCAGCAAACGGCTCAAGAAGGTCGACCGCCTGCTTGATGTGGCTCTTGTTCGTGACCATCAGGCTGTCAACCAGAGGAACCTCGACGCCAAGTTCATGCGCAATATGGCTCACGGCACGAACTTCCTTGGGAAGGCAGGAGCCGCCGAACGCGAATCCGGGCTTCAAGTAGTAGGGTGACAGGTTCAGCTTCAGATCCTTGACGAAGATGTTCATCACGTCATGGCTGTCGATCGAGAGCTTCTTGCACAGCCGCCCAACCTCGTTGGCGAAAGCCACTTTCGTCGCATGCCAGACGTTATCGACATATTTCACCATCTCGGCCGCTTCGATGGAGGTGAAGATGACGTTCTTGTCGACGGCCTCGTAGATCGCGGTAACGGTTGCTTCAGCGCGCTTGTCGGAGGCGCCTACAACCGTTTTGGGGGGCGCGAAGAAGTCTGCAACGGCGACACCTTCACGCAGGAATTCGGGATTGAAACACACACCGAAATCCAGCCCGAGCTTCTTGCCAGAGGCCCTTTCGATCTCCGGCACGACCACATCGAGCGTGGTTCCCGGCGGGACCGAGCAGCGCAGAACAACGACGTGATAGGCGGACTTCAGGGAAAGTGCCTGGCCGATCGCACGGCTCGCTTGGCGCACATACGTAAAATCGCAACCGCCGTCCTTGGAGGTCGGCGTTCCTACGGAAAGGAACGTAACGTTCGTATCAAGCACCGCGGCAACGAGGTTCTGCGTTGCGTCGATCAACCCGCAGCTTGCGCCCTCATGCAGCAACTCGCCCAGACGCTCCTCGACAATCGGCGAGGCGCCGGCGCGGATCGCATCGACCTTCTCGCGCGAGACGTCGACGCCAACCATGCGGAAACCCAGATGCGACAGGCACGCCATCGACACAGCGCCGACGTAACCCAACCCGATCACGCTGATGGCCGGCTTGGCGGCTTCAGTCTCTGCGACGAAATCGTACTCAGCACGATCGACAGACCGCTCAAGGACGGATTCGAAATTCATTTTCTGCCAACGCTCCCACTTGCAGCCTTTTCATGCTGCTTGGCCTCACCCCGCACCCGAAAGAGGCCTGTGTCTGGCGTCGGCTCCCGGCGCTGACGCCCAAACCGGCTACTGCCATAGCCGGACCTCTCTCAGTGATAGGAGGCAGGTTGCCAGGGAAAGGTCGTCATCGACTGAAGCGAACAGATATAATTTTATCGATCATCCAAATAATATTGTTTGATAAAAGCTGAACGTCTGAACGGTCAGCAACTTTGTGTAAATCATGACGATAAGAAATATCAGTGCGAAGGACAAAGCGGTCAGGTACGCCGCCATGAACTCCCGAAAAACCGTGAGAAGGCTGCCACCCGAGAAGCCCGCCTTCTGATTGCCGCGGTTTGTCCATTTCTGCTTGGCTAGGCGCCATTGCATGTAGATCTTCACGATCGCGTTGAGAAGCTGGTTCGCATAAAGCGTCCAGACGAAGTTCAAATCGACCTGGCGCGCATAGGTGAACAGCACCAGCGACAGCATCATGCGGGTAGCGGCGATGTAGACCACGTAGGCCAGTATGAAGGACGAGCCGAACTTGATCGTGCCGGCAATGGCCATCACTGGACTGAACAGCATGGTCCACATGGCGATGCGCTGATCAACGCAGCACCACCAGATGAAGAACGGCATCCGGCGCGGCCCCAGCATGATGGCGCGGTAGCCGTTGCGAAGCATGTTGCCCGACCATCGCCGCAGGTTCTCCACCATGCGCCGCGTCCCTGAACCTTCCACGACTTCGATCGTCGTGCCGGAGGCATCGGGAACGTACGTCATCTTCACGCCATGGCGCAGCAACGTATACCATGAGCTCTTGTCGTCACCGGACAGGAAGCGGAACGTTCCCCACAGCCAATGATGGAGATAGTCGGCCTCTTGCAGGCGGATGAAGTCTTCTTTGACGATATGGGTGCCGCGAAAAACCGAGCAACGTCCCGTCAATGTCAGAACACGGTTCGAAAGCGCGTGACTCTGCATGGCGAGGCGGCGTTGCGCAAAGCGCATGTTGAGCCAGGACTGCATCCACCAGGGACCGCGCACCATGACGTGCTCGTCGGTCGTCAAGGCATGCAGATCGGGATCAAGCGCGAAGAGCGGGAAGCATTTCCTGACGACGCCGGGATGGAGAACGAAATCGCCGTCCATGAAGATGACAATATCGTCCTTGCCGATTCCGGCCCGCGACATGGCCCGCAGGATGAGCGCGATGGCAACGCGCTTGCCGGGTTGATTCTGCCTGATGATGCGCAGCGTGATATCGCAATCGCTGCCGACGAGCTTGAGGTGGCGGGCGATCTTGTCCTCGTCCTCACGCTCGCTGGAGCCGAGCCAGATCGTGGCCGGCACGCCCGCTTCGCGCACCTCCTCAACCAGCGCGCGAATGACCGCCTCGCTGATTTCGCGGTGCTCACGGAAGGTTGTCATCTGGACGTGGATGTGACGCGGGCGCCAGCCCGATTCCCAGAGCGCCGCCGCCCGGTCGCGCATGTTCGGATAGACGATCTTTTCAAAAATCTTGGCGCGGGCCCAGTGGTTGGCCCACCACAAATAGCGCCACACGCCCAGGATGCCGACGACATAGATGATCTCGTTGTTCTCGCCATCCCAGATTTGATTTGGCACGATCGTGAGCGCAATGAAGCAGATCGCGAAATACGTGAGGATCTTGATCTGAACGATCGGCGACCATTTCTGCGACCGCGGCAGCGGTATCGACGGATCGACCAATTCGATGTCGTTGAGATGACGGGCGATGGCCGCAGACCTGATCACATCGACACCGCGAATTTCTTCTTGATGGCGGTCAGCAGCGAGTTCGTCGAGCGCTGCTCGAACACGACGACAACAGGAAGTCCGGCGCGATAGCGATCGTCATCGGAAATTTTCTTGGAATCGGCGAAGTCGATGACGATTTGCGCTGAACGGTCGTGAGGCCCGCGCCAGCCATAACCGGGGCTCTGGCGCTGGTCCTGCTCGCGAACGAAGCCAGAGGTACGGTCGATCGAAACGACACGGCCCTTCACGGTCTCGCTCAAAGAAGGAATGTAAACGAGCGCCTCATCGCCCAGGCCGACTTTGAGGATCTCATCCTGATCAAGGAAGGCTGTGACCTGCCGGTCGCGACGCTGTTCGATGATGGCCAGCGTGTCGCCGCGGCGCACGCTGCCCCCGTTGATGCGCGGTATCTGGAGCACCGTACCATCGAAAGGTGCGACGACCGACACGCGTTCGCGCTGCTTCTCATAGGACTGGCGCCGCTCCTCGGCGAGAGCGATTTCATGCTCGGCGAGACGGACCTGGGCTTCGACATCCGGCGCCTGTCCTTCGATCGTCTGACCGGTGTAGAGGCGCTTGCCGAAGTTCTGTTCGGCAAGGTCCGCGCGTGATGTCAGCTCGATGCGGCGGCGTTCGATCAGGCTCTCCAGCTCAATCACCTGCTTGGCGACTTCGTCCACCTTGCTGGCCGTCATGTAACCTTTCTCGTACAGCGACTTTATGCGGTCGTGCTGCTGCTGGACGAGTTTGAGCTGCTCGCGAAGTCCCTGCAGCTCCACCTTGCTCTGCTTGACATTCTTCATCTCGACCGTCGCGAAGCCGCGAAGCCGCTCGAGTTCTTCGGTCTGTTTCTGCTTGAGATAGGCGAGCTGCGCCTTACGTTCCTTCACGGCGATATCAGCGAGCTCGATCTCCCGCTCGAGCTGGTTGTCGAGCACATTGACGACGACCTCGCCCGCGCGCACCTCATCGCCGGGCTTGACGCCCGTGAGCACCACCTGTCCGTCATTCTGCGCCGTGACGACTTCGACGGGCGCGGAGATGACGGCAGTCTGAATTTCCATGCGGTAGAAGTTGGAATAGCCAAGCAGACCTGCGTAGCCGAAAATCACGAGTCCCGCGAGCGCGTAGAACGTCGTCATAACGACCGTCTTCACCGGCCAGCGCCGCACCGGCATGGCGCCGGGGATCTTCTTGGTGTCGGGTTCCAGACGCGCCGGCGTGACAGGGACGTCGATGCGCTGGATGGTATCCTCGACGTCCGACATCGAACCGCGCACCAGCTCTTCGATGAAGTGCTGCATGAGTTCGCGCTCGCGCTCACCGATCTCGGTGTAGCGCACGGCGAACATCTTCTCGGCGGCGTTGGTGCGGACGACTTCCGCCTTGATGTCGAACGAGACGTCAAAGCCCTGGAACGGCAACGTCAGATGAAAAGGAAGCTCGGCCCCCGCAACGGGAATCTCACCAGGATAGCCATCGATGCGCAGACCACCGAGCGACCAATCGGTCGCGCGCAACCGGTGCCCGTCCACTCTGACAAAGAGTGGGGCAGTGACCCGGTGGTGCCGCCGCTGATCGGGCCGCTCCCGCTTGATCTTGACCGCCATGGTCCAGGGTGATCCGCAAAAAACATTGTTCGCGCCAGGAAGCTCCTGGCACGTCCAACTTTCTTTGTGACATGAAGGCGTTAAGAATGACTTCTATACATCCCTAATAAAGGACGAATATGTAGGCAGATTTTTTCATCAAGCTCATCGCTAATAATATGTTTTAGCTAGAGAATTTTTCCAGGATTGAGGATGTTGAGAGGATCAAGGGCTGTCTTAACAGCCTGCATCGCGGCAATCGCTGTTCCGTGCTCGTCAGACATGAAGCGCCGCTTGCCTTGACCGATTCCGTGCTCACCGGTCGCCGTCCCATCGAGTGCCAAGGCACGGGCGACGAGCCGCTCCAGAAACGCCTCGATGCGCTTGAGTTCTGCCGGGTCGGTAGGGTCGAAGGCAAGGATGGCGTGGAAGTTCCCATCCCCCACATGCCCCACGATAGGTGCCACCAATCCGGAGCGCACGACGTCCTCAGCCGTCTCGCTGACCGCCCGCGACAGGTTTGACAACGGCACCGCCACGTCCGTGACCAGCACCTGCCTGCCTGCGTACACGGTCTTGACGGCCCAAAGCGCGTCGTGGCGCGCCCTCCAGAGCTTTCTGCGGCCGTCCTCATCGGCCGCCGACGATATGCTTGTCATGCCCTCTCCATCGCCAAGATCCTTAAATGTCTCAAGGTCTTGCGCACAAGCCGCGGGCGAACCGTGGAACTCCAGGAACAAGGTCGGGGTCTCTTCTAAGGCCAGCTTGGAGTACTGGTTGACCGCCCGTATCTGAACGGCGTCGAGCACCTCAATCCGCGCCAGACCCAGGCCACATTGAATGGCTGCCGTCGTTGCCCGGCAGGCGCCTTCGAGGGTCGCAAACGTGGCAACCGCCGAGACGATATGCTCGGGAACCCCGTAGAGCTTGAGGGTCAGCTCCGTAATCAGCCCTAGGGTTCCCTCAGAGCCGACCAGGAGCCGGGTGAGGTCGTAGCCCGAGGAAGATTTGCGGGCCCGCCGCGCCGTGCGGATGATCTCGCCGGAAGCAAGCACGGCCGTCAGGTTGATGACATTGTCGCGCATCGACCCGTAGCGCACCGTGGTGGTGCCGGACGCCCGCGTCGCCGCCATGCCGCCCAGCGTTGCCTCCTCAGCCCCAGGATCGACCGGAAAGAACAGACCCGTATCGCGCAACTCCTGATTGAGCCGCCGCCGGCTGACGCCAGCCTCGATGGTGCAATCGAGATCCTCCGGCCGAACGGCTATGATCTTATCCATCCGGGAAAAGTCGACGCAGATGCCGCCTCGGGGCGCGTTGACATGTCCCTCCAGAGACGTGCCCGCGCCGAAGGCAATGACCGGCATTCGCGCGGCGGACGCTATGGCGACGATTTCGGCCACCTCTTGGGTGCTGGCGGGCCAGACAACGCCGTCGGGCAGCTCGGCGGGATGGAAGGTGAGAGCATTGGCGTGCTGGCGGCGGATCGCTTCGCCACGAGCCAAGCGCCCAGGAAATCGCCGCTCCAGCGCCTCCAGAGCGGGTCCGAAATCATGGGTAAGGGGCTCAGAACATCTCCCGCCCTCGTCATTCGCAGCCGTCTCCAATGCCGTCATTGCCCGCCTCTCCTTGCATCCACAGCGACGATCATTCCTGTTGAAATCCGCACACTGCCCGATCGTCCAACCCTCAGAGCCTCCAGCAAGATTGGCGTGTTGCAGATTCACATCACAGCCACACCGAACATCCGTCAGGACCCGTTCGCACTGCCTTTTCGCCCGCCAGCCGCTAGACTAAGAGGCGTCTGTTGGCACGGGGCACGTGCGCACAAACCTAGGGGAGTTCTTTCATGTTGCGAAGGCTGGTAGTGGCGTTGTGCGCCATCGTGGCCATTGGCGCGCTGAGCGCTCAGGCCCACAGGCAGCGATATAGCGAGGGGTATGGCGACAACCTCATCGTGATCTCCGAACAGGATATCGATCTGTCGCTCGACCGCTATTCTATAGACGTAAGCCAAGCCAAGGGCGCCTATAAGGGAATCCGCGTCAAAAACAAGAGCGGTTACCTCTTCGACTTGTCGGGCGTCCAGATCGTGTACTCCGACGGCTCGACGCACAACGAGGACCGTCAAATCGACATGTACCAGGGTGAGCGCAGCCGCCCGATCAATCCCACGGGCGAGAGCCGCTTCATCGACAAGATCAACATCACGCAGGTGCCGGGCCGCGGACGCGGCCGGCTCCAGATCCTCGGCATCCAGGACCGCCACGGCGCCCGCATGTCGCGCACCGGCGGCGACGACTATGACGATCGCTACAGGCGGAGCGAGAGCAGCTCCCCGGTTACGCGCGTGCCTGAGACTACGACCACCCCGGCCATCGAAACGCGTCCGACGGCTCCAGAACCCACCACCATGCCCGCGGGACGCGCCACCGAGGGCGGCGACGTGCTGTTTGGCGCGCAGTATGTCGGCTTTGGCGTCGATCGTGATGTCATCCGCGTAGGCCCGGAGATCGGCAAGTTCGAGCGCATCCGGTTGCGTGTTCTCGACAACGACATCTTCATCAACGAACTGAAGATCATCTATTCCAATGGTGAGACCGATACTCTCGCGGTCAACGCCAACGTGCCCAAGAACTCACGCACCAACTGGATCGATCTCAAAGGCGACAGGTTTATCAAGGAAATCCAGCTCGTCTATCGTTCCAAACCGAGCTTCCGCGGCCAGGCCCGCATCGAGGTATTCGGCAAGTACGCGCCAGGCTGGCTCGGACCCCAGGGCGAAGGCCGCAAGTATAACCAGGGCTGGGTACTGCTGGGAGCGCAGACGGCTGGCTTCGTCGGCTTCGACAAGGATGTGATCCCGGTCGGCGCCAACGAGGGTGGCTTCAAGCGCATTCGTGTCACCGTGCGCGACCGTGCCATTACCTTGAATGAGGTGAAGGTGATTTACACGGACGGCACGGACGAGACGATCCCCGTGCGCACGCGCGTCGATGCAGGCGGCAGCTACGGACCCATTGACCTCAAGGGCCGGCGTGCGGCCATCGACCGGATTGAAGCGAAATACCGTTCGCGCTTCTTCGACAGCTCAGCTCGGGGCAAAGGCTCGGCGATTGTCGAAGTCTGGGGTCAACACTGACTTGATCTTTGCAAACAGCAGGAATCATCGCTCACGGGGCCGCAATCATGCGGCCCCGTTTGTCTTTGATTGACGTCAATTCCTGCCGCCTTTCCGATACGGAACTGCACCCGCGCAGTCTGAGAATAAGCAGAAGTTATCGGGAGTAAGATTCAAACTTCCTTCGCGTTGGCAACGCGAATGTGCTAACCGACTTTCACTTTCGTGCGCGCACCCCGCGCGCCACGCGTAGTTCTTGGGGGGACGCTCTGGTGAACCTAACGAAGCCGCTGACCGATGATCTGCTGACAAGTGTTGACGCCGGTACGTACGACTCTTCCGTTCCACAGAAGCTCGAAGAGGCAACCAAACAAAAGGTTCGCCGGTTGGCCGCCCATTGCCAAGCCTATCGCGGTTCGGTCACCCATCTCGCACTAAGGCAACTCGTAACGACTTTGATCCCACTCGTCGTGCTTGTCGCGGCGATGTTCGCAACCGTTCGTACGCACTACTGGCTGACGCTGCTAATGGCTATACCTGCCGGCGGCCTGCTGGTACGCGCCTTCATCATTCAGCACGACTGCGGCCATGGCTCTTTCTTTGGCTCGCGCAATCTCAATGATCTCGTCGGCCGTCTGATGAGCGTACTGACCATGGCGCCTTACAGCCTGTGGCGCCGCGAGCATGCCTTGCATCACGCCGGCTCCGGCAACCTCGACCGCCGCGGCGTAGGCGACATCGAGACGTTGACGGTCGCCGAGTATCAGGCGCTCTCGCCGCTCGGCAAGCTGCGCTACCGGCTGTATCGCAATCCGCTCTTTCTCTTCGGCCTTGGCGTACCGGTGTACTTCCTATTCATCCAGCGCACACCGTGGCTCCACGGACTGTCGCCCCGCGATGCCTGGAAGAGCGTCATGGCGTTGAATGTCGCGCTCGTCGCGTTTTACGCACCTCTCATTTATTTCTTCGGCCTTTCGGACGTCATCTTCGTGGTCTGGCCCATGGTCCATCTGGCCTCGGCGGCTGGCGGCTGGCTGTTCTTCGTCCAGCATCAGTTCGAAGAAACCCGATGGGATCACGCGGGCGAATGGGACTTTCAGATCGCCGCCCTGCTCGGCTCGTCGTTCTACGACCTTCCACGCGTGCTGAACTGGTTCACAGGCAACATCGGCCTGCACCATATCCATCACCTCAACAGCATGATCCCCAACTACCGCTTGCAGGACTGCCTGAACGCCAGCTCAGAACTGAAAGCGTTGAACCACCTGACGCTGATGGAGAGCTTCAAGTGCGCGCGCCTGAAGCTATGGGATGAAGTCAGCCGCCGGATGATCCGGTTCGACGAACTGCCCGCTAAGGCTTGAGGGCGTAGCCACGCTGTTGGCTTATGGCCGGTTGCGAGCTCATGAACTTGCATCCTTCTCCCAGGCGAGAAGGATGCCCCGAAGGGCTGCAATCAGCGGCTCATCCGATGCTCCTCCTGTCGCTTCGCGATATCCTCTCCCGTCCCGGGAGAGGATAAGAGCGGCTTCGTATGAAGCGGAAAATGCTCTGAGCGCGGCCGTCCTTCATGCCCTGCCGCCAGCCTCATCCACCCTACCGCCGGCGTAGGTGCGGATAGCCGCGATCCGCTCATCGATAGAGGGATGGGTCGCGAGAAACCCGCTGACGCGATTACGCACCGGGTTCTCGATGAAAAAGGCCTCCATGCGCGAGACCACATCCATCTTTGCGTTCCGATCGATCTTACGCAGCGCGGAGATCATGGCATCCGGATTCTTCGTCAGTTCGACGGATCCAGCATCCGCCAGATACTCGCGCGATCGCGACAACGCGAAGCGGATCAGCGTCGAGATCCCCCAGGTGATGATAATGATGGCAATGGCAATCAGGATCGCAAGCCCCGCGCCTCCACTACCACGCCCGCCGTCGCGATGATCGCTGCCGCTCCACTCGCCGGTGTCATCGCGACGCTTGTCTTGCGGGGATAATCCATAAGGGAAATCCCAACGGCGGATGGTGAGATCGCCAAAGAATGCGAATACGCCCGCGAAGATCACCGCAATGACCATGAGCTGGGTATCGCGGTTGCGGATATGGGTCAGCTCATGCCCGAGAACCGCTTCGAGTTCCGCGTCGTTCAAGGTGTCCATCAATCCGCGCGTAACGGCGATGACGTAATCGCCGTCGCGGATACCGGCCGCGTAGGCGTTGAGCGCAGGCGTTTCCATGATCTCCAACCGCGGCATGGGAATGCCGCGTGAGATGCAGAGGTTTTCAAGCGCATTGTAGAGCTTTGGCGCCTCTTGCCGCGTGACGCCCTTGGCGCGTGTCGCCCTGCGGATCATGGCCCCATGGAAGACGTAGGCGAGGGCAAACCAGACGCATGCCGCCAGCGCCGCAACGGGCCATGACCCCGCGAATTGCGCAAGGGCCTCTGCGACGATCTCCTCGAGCGAGCCGCCACGCAGGGCGCTCATGAAGAGCAGGATCGAGAACAGCAAGGCGTGCAGAAGAAGCACAAATCCTGCCAGCAGCACCACCGACTTGATCCTGTTGGCGCGGATGTGCCCGTAGAGTCCATAGGCACGCATCATGGCGGCGCGCCCGGCCTAGAACTGCACTTTGGGTGCTTCGGACGCAGCCTTGCGCTCGGTCTCGTCCAGGTTGAAGAACTCTTGAGGGCCGAACCCCATTGCGTTGGCAAACAGCACCGCAGGGAAGCTCTCTCGTGTGGCGTTGTACTCGGAGGCTGCGTTGTTGAAGAAGCGGCGCGCGGCGGCGATCTTATTTTCTAGATCGGCGAGTTCAGCCTGCAGTTGCTGGAAGTTTGCGTTGGCCTTGAGGTCGGGATAGGCCTCCGCCACGATCATGAGCTGACGGAGTGCTTGCGTGAGCTGCCCTTCCGCTGCCGCCTGCGCCGCCGGACCCGAGGCTGCTTGGGCTGCGTTGCGCCACTTGATGACGTTCTCGAGCGTTTCACGCTCGTGCTTGGCATAACCCTTCACGGTCTCGACCAGGTTGGGGACGAGATCCTGGCGCTGCTTTAACTGAACGTCGATGTCCGCGAACGACTGCTTGACGCGCTGGCGCAGTCCGACGAGGCCGTTGTAGGTCGAAATGAGCCAGACGGCCAATAACGCGACCACTCCCAGCAGGATCATTCCAACGGCTTCCATCTCGACCTCCCTCGCTCGGTTTGCAGCGGGCGGACAATAGCACTGCAAACGCCCCGTACGATAGCCCCGGCTGGCTTTCCGCGTTGTCCCTGCGGGCGGCTTTGCAAAGGCTTGCTAAACGGGCGCGGTGGCCGCAAAACGGCGCAACCAGGAGAGCCGACATGATCGAGACGCACCAGAAAGATCCGGCCTACGAGCTTGCCAGCATCCGCGATTGGTTGAGATGGGGCGTTACTCAATTCGAGCGCGCAGGTGTTGTCTATGGCCACGGCACGGACAATGCCATGGACGAAGCGGCCTTTCTGATCTTGTCCTCGCTCAACTTGCCGGTCGATGACATCGCGCCCTGGCTCGATTGCCGCCTGACGCAGCCCGAACGAACTTCACTACGTGACCTGATCGAAGCGCGCGTCGCAACGCGCAAACCCGCCGCCTATCTGACCAGGACCGCCTGGATTCAGCGCTTCAAATTCTACGTCGATGAGCGCGCAATAGTCCCGCGCTCCTATATCGGCGAGTTGCTGCTGCGCGATGGGCTTGCCAGCCTCATCGGCGAGCCTGGCGCCATCTCAAACGTGCTGGACCTGTGCACCGGGTCCGGATGCCTGGCCATTCTGGCTGCGTATATCTTTCCCAATGCAGCCATTGCCGCCTCGGACATTTCTGAGGATGCTCTGGATGTCGCCCGTATCAATGTCGCCACCTACGAGCTGCAAGACCGGATAACGCTGATACGCTCCGATCTGTTTGATGGAATTCCTCAACAGCGGTTCGATCTGATCTTAGCCAATCCGCCCTATGTCACCTCCGCATCCGTCAAGGGGTTCCCGCCCGAGTATCGCGCCGAGCCCGAGCTTGCGCATTTCGGCGGAGCAGATGGTCTCGATCTTGTGCGGCGGATCTTGGCCGATGCGCGAGGATACCTGAGCGAGGAGGGCATCCTCGTCGTCGAGGTTGGTCAGGCACGAGCGGCGCTTGAGACGGCTTATCCCGGCCTGCCATTTTTCTGGCTCGACACCGAGGAAAGCGAAGGCGAGGTCTTCGCGCTCAATGCACAAGACCTCGCCTCGATTTGAACGATCCGGATTGCGTGCCGGCTGCCTGGATTTAGCCGAACGCGCCGAAATGGTGGGATATGCCGGTACCGATCTCGCGTACGAATTCGTAGGCCTCTTCCATCGGCTGGAAGATTTCATTCTCCAGACGTCCGTAGTCGTCGATGCCGCGCGGACGGTAGCTCGCGGGCTCATCGAACGAGGCACTCGCGTCAGCCGCACGCTGCTCGTGCGGGAACGCCTTGCGCATGATCGACACGACTTCCGGGATCTCGAGGCTCAAGGCCATATCGAGCACCTGCTCGTAGGAGAGGCCATCTTGCGGCGTGAATCGCGGCAACTGTGCGGCCAGGATGAAGATGCGCATGATCGCCGCTAGACGGATCGCCTGCAGAAGGTCGAGCTCGAGCCGGTGCTCGTCTGGCACCTTGCCGCCTGACATATCCTGGTTCTCCAGGATCGCGTGCAGATCGATGGCGTCCAGCCGCAAATGGTGCACGAGCTGATTGATCGAGGCGCAGCGGTCGTCTTTGAGCAAGTATGTCGCCAGCGAGCGGAATGCGGGCTCCAACGACTCCTCACGCCCCCACGACGCGCGTGATGCCCAGAAACCGGCATCAAATACCGTCGCATTGGCGCCCATGGCATTCAGGCTGGAAAGCTTCTTGCCGTGTGCGATCATCTTAAGAAGAGACTGAAGGCGCGGTGACGAGCGCGCAAGCTTTGCAAAGCGGTCCCTGTCGGCGCCGACACCCGCGCCCAGCCCCGCAACCACATTGGCGATGTATCCGAACTGCTGGAGAATGGCATTGTTCGGAATGGCCCGCATGCGCGCCGGATCGCCCCGGTCGGAGGTGTGCAAACCCTGGCGCTTCACAGGACGCGAACCAGTCTTGAACAGCAGGTTCGGACCGAAGGCGCCCAGCATGGCGCGATAACCGTCGTGCGCGAACAGGGCCTGCTGATAGGCCCGCAGGCGCAGGAAGAAATCGAGCGACAGGTTCTGCTCGGTGTAGAACGGGTCGTTGTCGGGCTCGGGGAGCTCGCCATCCATCACGATGGTCGCCAGCGTGCGCGTAGTGAGCGCGCGATGGCCGAAGAACATATAGCCATCGCCACCCTGGAAGCTCGTCTCGTGCTTGAGGGGCAAGCCGGCATCGCCGAAGCGCCGGCGCGCTTCATCCGAGAAGACGTAATGCAGACGCGTGTGCAGATCATCGGGATGGGCACCACGGCCCATAGATTCGCCGTGTGTCGAGAACAGTAGCGTCTCGACGCCCTGCAGTCCCGCCCGATCGATGGTGGCGGCAAGCCCGTTGTAGTAGCGCTCGATGGCAAGTGTCGCCGAGATCTGGCCGATGAAGCGGCCCGCATCGGAAAAGCCCGTCTGGATCGCGAGCCGCTTTCTGCCGCGCACGTAGTCCCGGTAGGCCTCTTCCTCCAGCAGGCGCTCCATGATGCGCGTGCCGTTTTCAAGACCGAAAGGCGTCTCGAACAGCGGCGAGATATCGGTGATGCCTTCCACGCCGAACAGCTTGGCAAAGAAGATCGCGATCAGAATCGTGGCCGGACTCTCGCACTCCGCAATCAGGAAGCGGATCGGCGTCTCACGGTCCACATGCTTGTAGATCTGCGCTGCCAAGGCGAACTGACGGATGGCGGTTGCCGTCTCCAGGTCGAGAGTTTCGAAGTTCACCGTCTCGCGCGACGAGTTGCGGATCATTTCAACGATCCGCGCCAGCGCCTGGCGCTCGCTCAAGTCGCGTGTCCAGGGTTCATGCACATAGGCACGGAAGGCGTTGTTGATCTGGAGCGCGTTGATGCGCAGGTGGATGTGCGATGCCCCCAGTCCCGTTGCCTCGACGAGGCCGATGAGCGCGGCGAGAGCGCGCTTCATCTGCGGCTCACCGGCAGCCTGGACGAGCTGGGTCATCAGCGAGGTCAGCGGCTCGACGGAAGTGATGTTGTATCCATCAGGGCGCGTAATCACGTTGGCAGCCTTGGCGAGTGCGCCAGGGCCTGTGCCGACCTCTTCCAGAGCCTTCAACTGCTCATCGACGGCAGCGATCGCAAGGTCGAGCTTACCTGTCAATTGCCGGCTGATGCGCTGAACCACGTCGCTGTCGCCGATCTTGTGCTTGATATTGAGGAAGCGGGCGCGCACATCGACCAATGCGGCGCGCTTCTCCATGAGACGAACCTTGAACGAGAACGTCCAGGCGATGTCGGTACGGCCGTCGAGATCGTAGCCCACCCACGAGGCGAAGGTCGTCAGCCGGGGTCGCAGATTATAGGCTTCGGGGCCAAACTTCTGTGCTGCCACGCTGTAGAAACCGTGCAGCAGCTCCTCATAGGAGTTGCGCAAGTTCTGGATCGCATCCTGCGCGCACTTGTGCTCGTGCTGCAGCGTGATCTTGCCCGACGGGCGATGCGGCAACCCGATCGTTACGTCTGCGTCATTGGGATCGTTGACCGCGATTTCGACCATGCGGTGATAAAGTTCATCCGACAATCCGAATGTCGGGTGAGCGGTCAGCACGATGCCGGTGCGTGCGCGGCCCCAGCGCTCCGCGAAAGCTTCCAGGGATCCCGCCTGGTCGGCGGTCTTCTCTACGTGGGCTGTAAAATCCTTGAGCGTGGTCGCTTGATCCTGATAGCCGATGCGCTCGCGCAAGCGGCGCGCACGATGCACGCACGCGCGATCCATGATCCGGCCGGCGAGGCTCTTCAGTTCCTTGTATGGAATCTGGCCGGATTCCAACCGTCGCGAGAGATCGAAGGCGACGTTGAGAATTGGATTGAGCGCGGGATTGTCGGGGATCTGTGTTCGCAGACGCTTGAGTTCATCGCGCAGAACGGAACCTTCGAGCCTCAGGGCGTCATCGGTACTGGTCTTGTCTTGCATGGCGTCGCTCCTCCGGCCTCCGTTTTCGTTTTTTGTACGAGGCGTCCCGTGCGTCTTAAAGTGCCTGCACCCTGTTCCAAGGCAGGAACAGAATGCAGGCTTGCCTGGGCCGCTTTATGCGACCTTCTTGGCCTTCGCGAGGACCTGGGCGACAGTGGCGCCCATCTCAGACGGCGTCGGGGCAATCGCGACGCCGCAGTTCTTCAGGATGTCGACCTTCTCGGCGGCCGACTCGCCGAACGCCGATACGATGGCGCCCGCGTGGCCCATGCGGCGGCCCTTGGGCGCCGACAGACCCGCGATATAAGCGACGACCGGCTTCTTGAAGTGGTCACGGATGAATTCACCCGCCTCCGCTTCCTGCGGCCCACCGATTTCGCCGATCATCATCACCGCGTCGGTGTCGGGATCTGCAGCGAAGTGCTCAAGAACGTCCCTGAACGAGGAACCGTTGATGGGATCGCCGCCAATGCCGACCGACGTCGACACGCCGATGCCCAGCTCCTTGAGCTGTTCGGCCGCTTCATAGCCAAGCGTACCGGAGCGGCCGACAATGCCCACGCGGCCCGGCAGATAGATGTGGCCCGGCATGATGCCGAGCATTGCCTTGCCGGGCGAGATGGTGCCCGCGCAGTTCGGCCCGGTAAGGACCATGCGCTGCTCCTTCTTGTAACGGCGCATGTAGCGCTTCACGCGGATCATATCCTGGGCGGGAATGCCGTCGGTGATGCAGACGCAGTATTTGATGCCGGCATCGGCTGCTTCCATGATCGCGTCCGCCGCGAACGGCGGGGGCACGAACACGATGGAGGCTTCTGCGCCCGCTTCCTCGACGGCGCCCTTGACCGTGTTGAACACGGGACGGCCGAGATGGGTGGTGCCGCCCTTGCCGGGCGTGACGCCGCCGATCACGTTGGTACCGTAGTCGATCATTTCCTGGGCATGGAACGTACCGATGCGGCCCGTAAAGCCCTGGATCAGGATGGGTGTATTCTCGTTGATGAAAATAGCCATTGGGTTCTCCTCCGGGCCTTAAGCAGCGTTCTTGGCTGCGGCGACGGCCTTCTTGGCCGCTTCCGCCAGCGTATCGGCGCTGATGACCGACAGTCCGCTATGCTCGATGATCTTGCGGCCTTCCTCCACGTTGGTGCCGGCAAGGCGCACGACGACGGGCATCGTGATCTTCAACTCCTTGATGGAATCGACGACGCCCTTGGCGACCCAGTCGCACCGGTTGATGCCGGCAAAGACATTGACCAGGATCGCCTTCACGTTCTTGTCGCGCAGCACCGCGCGAAACGACTTGGTGACGCGCTCGGGCGAGGCGCCGCCGCCGATGTCGAGGAAGTTGGCCGGCTCACCGCCCGCCAGCTTGATCATATCGAGTGTCGCCATGGCGAGGCCGGCGCCGTTTACGACGCACCCGATGTCGCCGTCGAGGCCGACGTAGGACAGGCCGCGATCGTTAGCGTAGGTCTCGCGCGGATCTTCCTGGCTCTTGTCGCGCAGTTCCGCGATATGCGGGCGGCGAAACAGAGCGTTCTCGTCGAACGACATCTTGGCGTCGAGCGCGACGACAGACTTTTCCTTGGTGATGACCAGCGGGTTGATCTCCACCATGGTGGCATCGAGATCGCGGAACGCACGGTAGCAGCCCATGACGGCCGGAACCAGTTTGTTGACGATCTCAGGATCGACACCGAGTCCGAACGCGATCTCGCGCGCCTGGAACTGCTGCATGCCAACGGCCGGATCAACCGAGACGCGGATGATGGTATCGGGCTTCTTGGCCGAGATCTCCTCAATGTCCATGCCGCCCGCAGCCGAAGCCACGACCATGATGCGCTCGGACGCGCGATCCATCACGAAGCCGAGATAGATCTCCTTGTCGATGTTGGTCGCTTCCTCAATGTAGAGGCGCGACACCAACTTTCCTCCGGGGCCCGTCTGATGCGTCACGAGCTTGCGGCCGAGCAGCGACTCTGCTGCGTCCTCGATCTCCTGCTCGGACTTGCACAGCTTGATGCCGCCGGCCTTGCCGCGCGCACCCGAGTGGATCTGCGCTTTGACGACGACGGGACCTGAACCCAGCTCGCTGGCGCGATAGGTGGCCTGTTCAGGGCTGTAGGCGAGGCCACCACGCGGAATGGGCACGCCGAACTTCGAAAGAAGCTCTTTGGCCTGGTATTCATGAATGTCCATCTTGGACCCTCCTTGGAAACGGTTTCCTCAACCTTAGCTCTTTGCGCGTGCAGCCTCGGCTGCCTTGATCGCAGCAGCGGTCGCCAGCATGTTGCGTGCCATCTTTTCGGATGCGGCGTCGATCATCTTGCCGTCGAGCGATGCAGCACCCTTGCCCTGCGCTTCGGCTTCCTTCAGCGCGACGAGAATGCGCTCGGCGCGCTCGACTTCCTTGGCGGTCGGCGAATAAATCTCGTTGGCCATCTCGATCTGGGAAGGATGGATCGCCCACTTGCCTTCCATGCCGAGCGCGGCGCCGCGGCGGCAAGCTGCCTTGTAGCCATCCGGGTCGTCGATGCCGCCGAAGGGACCGTCGATCGGACGCAAGCCATAGGCGCGGCAGGCGACCGTCATGCGCGACAGCGGGAAATGCCACTGGTCGCCCGGATAGTCAGGGTTGAGACCGCCGATGACGACCGTACGGGCCTTGTTGAAGGCCGAGTAATCTGCGACGCCGAAGTGCATCGACTCCAGGCGGCTGTTGGCGGCGGCGATGGCTTCGACGTTGGCCATGCCGAGCGGCGTTTCGATGAGAGCTTCGGTGCCGATGGTGTTCTTCAAGCCCTTTGCGACCTCGATCTGGCTGACAATGCACTCGACGGTGTAAACGTCGGCGGGCACGCCGACCTTGGGGATCAGGATCGTGTCCAGCTTCGCGCCGGCCTGCTCCACGATATCGACGACGTCGCGATACATGTAGTGTGTGTCGAGGCCGTTGATGCGCACCGAGACGCTCTTGCCGGCTGTCTTCCAATCGAGATCGTTCAGCGCCTGGATGATATTCTTGCGGGCCTGCTCCTTCTCGGGCGGGGCGACCGCGTCCTCGCAATCCAGAAAGACGAAATCGGCCGCGCTCTTGAAGGCGCGATCGATCATGGTCGGGTTGGAGCCGGGAACAGCGAGATAGGAGCGCTGCAGACGCTGCTTGCGAGTGGGATAAAGCGTGAAGCTCATTGTGGGGTTACCTTCCCTTGGACGTGTTTTGATTGCAGATCTGGTTCGGCCGCGGCCATCCAACGGCCTAGTATCAGGCGCGATGACGTGAGCCGGAATCTCGTGAGAATAGCGGTGCGCCCGGCCGTTAAAGACCGGGCGCACCTGTATTTTAGGCAGCTTTGGCGGTGACGCTGGTCGCCGACTTGGTCGCGGTCTTGGAGAAGTACTCCGCAGCCGCACCCGTGCCGGAGCCGAGCTTGATCGGCACGCCGCAATCCTTGAGCGTCATTTCGACCGCGAAGAGAACGCCGCCAACCATGAACTCATCGAGCGCGCCGAGGTGGCCGATGCGGAACACGCGGCCGTTGAGCTTGTTGAGGCCCGTTCCCAGCGACGTGTTGTAGCGATAGAACGCGGTTTTCAGCACGTTGTTGGCATCGATGCCTTCCGGAACGTAGATCGCCGAGACGGTGTCGGAGTGCCACTTCTTCTCCTTGGCGCAGAGCTTCAGGCCCCACGCATCGACAGCAGCGCGCACGCCGTTGGCGAGGCGGTGATGACGGGCGAAGATGTTGTCGAGACCTTCTTCGGCGATGAGATCCAGCGACGTGCGCAGGCCGCGGATCAGCTGCGTGGCGGGCGTGTAGGGGAAGTAGCCAAGATCGTTCGTCTTGATCATGTCTTCCCAGGAGAAGAAGCAGCGGTTCATGCGCCCGTTCTGGTTCTTGTTGATGTCGAGCGCCTTCTGGCTGACCGCGAGAATGCCAAGGCCCGTCGGCAGCATGAAGCCCTTCTGCGAGCCAGAGACGCAGCAGTCCACGCCCCATTCGCCCATGCGCATGTCGAGCGAGCCGACCGACGACACGCCGTCCACCATGAGAAGCGCGGGATGCTTGGCCGCGTCGAGCGCCTTGCGCACGCCTGCGATGTCGCTGGAAACGCCAGTTGCCGTTTCGTTGTGGGTGGCAAACACGGCCTTGATTTCGTGGTTCTTATCCTTGGCCAGGATATCGGCGTACTTCTCAAGCGGCACGCCCGTGCCCCACTCTTCATCACACAGTTCGACCTTGAGACCCATGCGCTCGGCCATATCGACCCAGAGCAGCGAGAACTGGCCGAAACGCGACATGAGAACCTTGTCGCCGACGGCCAGAGTGTTCTCGATGGCCGACTCCCAGGCACCCGTGCCGGAAGACGGATAGATGAAAACGCGGCCGTCCTTCATCTTGAAGGCCTTCTTGAGGTCTTCGAAGACCGGCAGTGTGAACTTCGGAAACTCAGGAGAGCGCATGTCCTCCATGGGGAGGTTCATGGAAATGCGAACTTTGTCGGGAACGTTCGTCGGGCCTGGGATGAAGAGATGCGGCGTTACCAGCGTCATAGGGTCGTCCTCCCTTGGGGTTTTTTCATTAGTTCGCGGTGCCTTAGGTCTATGGCCCAAAGCAAACGATCGTTGAGCTGCCTGTGGCGCCCGATCCATCAGATCCGAGCGAGGCATCCAACTTTAGTCATAGATCACCTGAGCACAGTGCGGGAGGGGTGGCGTTTGAACAACACCCGCATGGGCGATGAACGGGTGGGGAGCCGGGGGTGGAGTTTCCTACCCACCCACACGCGAGCGGCGCGGCCAGCGTGTGGAAGTCAATCCTTCGGCGCCGACAGATAAAGTGCAACGGCCATGGCACGGTTCGAAACGCCGAGCTTGTCATAAAGATTTTTTAAGTGATATTTCACGGTGTTACGGGTGATCCCGGTGCGAGCCGCAATCTGCAGGTTGGTCCATCCGTTGGCGAGCGCGGCAAGCAGTTCGCGTTCACGCGTGGTCAGAACACCAAGCGGATCGTAGTTCAGCAGGTCGATGTCGATATAAGGGAGCGACAAGCGGCCGCGCGCCACGGTGGCAACGGTTTCCAGCAACACGGCCGGTTCCTCCGCCTTGGACACGAAGCCCCATGCACCACCCTTGATCGCCCGGCGCAAGATGTCCGCGCCGCCCTCCCCCGTATAGATGATGACCCGGCTTGGCCACTTGCGCGCCTTGACCTCGGCGAGGATCGCGGCCGCCTCCATGTCGGGCAGCGACCAGCCGACGATGGCGATCTGCGCGGGCGCCTTGGCAAACTGCGCCAGAAGCGCTCCTCCGTTAGCGTAGAGGCCGGAAATATCGAATCGCCCATCGCGCTGGATAAGATTCTCCAGCCCCGCGCGCACGACCGGGTTCTTGTCCGCAATCGCGACCTCGATCCTTGCCGTCATGCGCCTGTTGTCCGTCCTTTGCCCGTGCTGTGTTCAATCTACGCCTGCCGCCGGTTGCAGGCAGCCCGCTCGGATCATTGTGGCTAACGCAGGTGATGGCCGCTCCGCCGGGCGTTGTGGCGACCCCGGCAGGATTCGAACCTGCGACCTACGGTTTAGGAAACCGTTGCTCTATCCGGCTGAGCTACGGGGCCAAAGGCGTGGGAAACACACCCGACCAAGCCGCTAACCTATGCGGACAGCGGCCATGGCCGTCAAGGCAGCCGCGATGCGCTATAAATTATTACAACTTTAGATTGTATTCATAATAGTACGCCATCTTTGCGTGCGGCAACCATCAAATGTGGTCTTTAGGTTGATTGCAGATCGGCCTCCAGCCACCCGCGCCAATCTGCCAGTGTAGAGATCTTCCGGCTAACAACTGTCTTAACAAATCGTGGATTGCCTCCCCGGTATGTCCGCGCAGGGGCCATTGCCATGGGTACTATCCGCGTCGAATTCGTGCCGATCAAAAAGTTCAGCCTTGGGCTTTTAGGGCTGGACCATCTGCACCTCGTCTACGAAGACGAGACCAGCTTCATCAACAAGCAGGACAACTGGTACGTGCTTGAAGGCACCCACGACGGGAGCCTGCTCGGCGGCCAGCTTGGCGTGTTGGGCGAGGAATTCTTCACCGAGCTTGCGGCCGCTAACGGGAGCAACGGGGACGCGCTCGTCGCCTCCATAGGAACACCGCAATCGCGCGGTTCGCGCGTGGTCTACACCGGCTCTGATGCGCTGGCGCAGTGGCAGGCCATGATGGACTACGGCAAGGAGATCCAAGCCCAGGAGTTTCCTTATGAGGGTCTCGCTTGGCCGTTCTCGCCCGGCGCCATTATGAACTCCTCCTCTGTGATCGCCACGCTGCTGTTTTCCATCGGCGTCGACGTCAATGCCAACATGCCATTCGGCATTCGCAACTCGCCCGGCACCGCCACGCTGCTCGGCACCTCCGATGTCGACGAGATCACGCTGGGGGGTAATTTCACGCAGGTCGCCGCGGGTTTTGGCAATGACACGCTGCGCGGCACCGAGACCCTTGTGTGGCCGGAGAAGTTCTTCGGGGGTCTCGACGACGATACGATCATCTGGTCCAAGGGCGAGAACTTCGTGCACGGTGGAGAAGCACGCACGGCCTATGGGCTCGACGGCCTCGATACGATCGATTACTCAGGCGTCGGCCATGTACACATCATCAGCTCCCGGCACGCCGTCGAACACAAGGTTGCCGACTTCATCTCCGCGTTCGAAGGCGGTTCAGACCAGCTCTTCTCCATCGAAGCCGTGTCGTGGGATCGAAAATCCGACATTGTCACCGTCGGCCAAGGTGTCGATCTGCTTGAAAAACCCATCAAGCTCGACCTCAAGGATTCTTCCGGCGGCAAAGGCGACGAACTCAATTTCCTTGGCGAGGCAACGCCGCTGATCATCAACGCCGTAGACGGCAACATGATCTCCATTCAGACGATCGCGAACCAGGGGCTTGACGCCGGATACTGGGCCCAATCCGTTGAATGGCTGGCAGGCTCCGAAGGCGACGATCTCATCTATGCCGGGGCCACGCTTCGCGGCGTCGATGGCGGGCTAGGCAACGACCTGCTCGATGGGCGTCTGGTATCGCCGTTCACCCTCTCCAGCCCGCTCGGTTACGACGTGGAACTGTACGGCGGCGACGGCGACGACATCATCGTCGCGGGTGCAGGAATCTCGTTTGCCCAAGGCGGCGAAGGCGCTGACATTTTCGTGATCTCGACGATGGGTACGGAGGAGACAACGCCGGAGTTCGTCATCGCCGACGCGAATTCCCAGGACAAGCTCTACATCCCCTACGACTACTTCCAGGAAGAGCGCGGCGAATTCGAAGGCTCCAAGCTCCTGCAGTTGCGCGGCGCGCCATTCAAGTTCAACGACATCGACCCCGTGTCGTTGTTCTACTGGGGCCTGCCGGACGACGACGTGGTGGAAGGCTTTATCGATTTTGTCGGTTTGATACGGTATTTCATGGATGGCGATGATCTCATCATCTCGATCATGATGGGCGACGTCGAACGCCACCAGGTCGATTACGGACCAGACGAACCACTTGGCCCGCTCATCACCATCGTTGCGGGCGACAGCGCGACCGAAACCATCGTGCGCGTCACGGATTGGCAAGACGGCGACCTCGGCATTACCTTCCCGATCACTTACGACTACGAGACCTACAATCAATACGGCCTGGAGGACTATCCGGGTTTCGCTCAGGCCGTGCAGGATGCCGTGTCGCCGAGCGCGTTGATCGAACCACTTGAGCTGCGGCCCGATGCCTACGTGCCCCAGGACATCATCGCGAGCAACCCCGAGCCTACCGCGCTGCGCACATTCGGTGCCCTTTCCGTCAGCGCTACCTCTGCTGCCACAGAGGGCGACGATGTCATCGCCATGCCGGACGGCGGGCCCTACAAGATCTACGGACTTGGCGGCAACGACTCGATCACCGGCAGCGCGGGCGGCGACTATATCGACGGCGGTACGGGCGACGACACCATGGCGGGAGGCCGTGGCAACGACAATTATGTCGTCGACAGCACAGGTGACGTCATCTTCGAGGAGGCGCGCGGCGGGTTCGACCATGTCTATGCGTCGATCAACTATACGCTTGGCGCTGAGCTTGAGCATCTTACGCTCACCGGGGACGCCATCGCGGGAATGGGCAATGAGCTGCGCAACACCATCGTCGGCAACGACCGAGACAATATTCTGTCAGCGGGCGCTGGCGACGACACGCTCGCTGGCAATGGCGGTGACGACACCCTGATCGGGGGAGATGGCGGCGATGGCTACGTCTACGAACTAGGCGACGGCAATGACACCATCGTCGAGCTGGCGAGCGACACGGGCACGGACGTCCTGGTTCTCGCAGGCGGTATCCGCCCGGAAGACATGCTGTTCTTGCGCAACCCTGGCGCGCTGAACGATCTCATCATGCGGTTCGTTCAGGGCGGGAGCATCACAGTCCTGGACTATTTCGCCGCGCGGGGGACCATAGAAGGCGTGGAGTTCACCTCTGGGCTCGTCTGGGACGACGCCACCTTCAGCAACCTAGCACAGTCGGCGATCATATCCGCCAATACCCCACCTATGGCGGCAAACGACGCCTTTGTCTTCGCAGGTGACACGACGTTCCGCCTGCCGGCCGCCGCCCTTCTCGACAACGACCGCGACGCCGACGGCGACACGCTCACGATTACAGCAATCGGCAGCATGACAGAAGGCACTGCCGTCCTCGATGGAGATGAAATCGTCGTCACCGCGAGCGCATCTCAAACACCGCGCGCCGTCTTCACCTACGTCGTTTCGGATGCGAACGGTGGCTACGCCAGCGCGACCGCGGAGATCACCTTCTGGCCAAACCGCGCGCCCGTCATCACATCCTCCACGCTTGAACCGGTCAACGCGGGAGCGTCCGCTCACGGCCAGATCACAGCGAGCGATGCGGATGGAGACCCGCTCTACTACACAGTCGCCGAGGGCGCAGCGCCCACCCGCGGCGAAATCACGTTCGGCGAAAACGGCGCCTTTACCTACACGCCGTTCGAGGGCGCGAGCGGAGACGAGACGTTCGCGATTGCCGTTCGCGACGCCTTCGACGCCAGCGCCACACAGACGTTCAGCTTCACCATCGCGCCCACCGCCAACCGCCCGCCCGTCATTACATCGGCGACGCTTGGCCCCGTGCGGGAAGATCAAACCGCCAACGGCGCGATCGTCGCCCATGACGCCGATGGCGGCGCGTTGACGTATGGCCTCAAGAAAGATGCGGCGCCCTCCAAAGGCAGCATCGCCATCGCAATAGACGGCACATTTGCCTACACGCCCAACCCGGATGCCAACGGCCAGGAAACCTTCACACTTGTTGTGATGGATGCGCTCGGCGCGTCGGCCGAGCATACCTTCGCGTTCGAGATTGCTCCGGTGAACGATGCACCGGTCGCCAGGGATGATTCCGGGTTCACAGTCAAAGCCGCCGCGACCGTCATCCTGAACGCTGCGGACTTGCTCGCCAATGACACCGACGCCGATGGCGATGCGCTCACGATTGCAGCGGTGGCGAACGCGACTGGCGGGAGCGTTGAGCTTCTTGCCGATGGCAACGTCCGATTTACGGCTCAGGCCGGATTCAGCGCGCAGGCCGCGTTCAACTACGTTGCGAGCGATGGCACTACCGCGTCGAATGCAGCAAAGGTTTACATTGACGTCTCCGCCTCGCCGCCGGTCAAAGGCGTAACGCTGACAGGCACCAACTGCGCGGATCGCCTCGTCGGCACCGGCTTCGACGACACGATCAACGGCCGCAAAGGCGACGACGTCTTGATCGGACAAGCCGGCAATGACGTCTTCAAGATCAACGGCGACGATGGCACCGATAAATTTGACGGCGGCGCAGGTTATGACGTCATCAGGGGCAGCGGCGCGAACGATGTGGTGCGCGTTCTGTCCCGCCTGACCAACCTCAAGAGCATCGAGGAGATCGACGGCGGCGGTGGCAACAACGACCGCATCGTGGCAACGTCCGGTCACGATGTGCTCGATTTTTCCAAGATCAAGCTGACGGGTATCGAGCAGATCGCCCTTGGAGCGGGCAATGACTGGGTGCGCGGATCAGGCGGTGCCGATCATTTCGCGGGCGGCGCGGGCCGGGATGTATTCGTGTTTGGCCCCGCCAGCGGCCATGACGTCATTGCCGACTTCAAGACCAACGGCTCTGGCAATGGCAAAAATGGATGGTCGAGCCCAGGATGCGCACAGAATGGCGATATCATCGACCTGCAACTCTACGGCTTCGACAACTACAGTGACGTTCGCCATGCGATGCATCAGTGCGGACGCAATGTCGTGATCAATCTCGAGGCCGGATCTTCCATAACGCTGGAGCAGGTGAGGATCGCGGAACTAAGCGCCTGGGACTTCCGCGTCTAGTGTCTCGAACCAGAAGTTCGGCTCATCAGAGCTGCTGGCGCATTATAGCGGACACAAAACGCTGCAAGAAAGAGAATGTAAGGATAAGTGCGCTGGAGCGACTGATTACGATCGGTCAAATCAAGGCAATCCTTATACGCCTCGCGGCTGCTATGATGGAAGCCGTCCTTCAGAGCAATGATCAAATCGTCCAGGCTATACACGATGCAAAAGACGCGGGGAACGAAGAAGCTGCAAAATCGATTCAGAGAAGGCTAGAGGCAGTTCTTGCTAACAATCTCATTTATATAATGAACCCTATAGGTGAGCAGTATCCGGATCTCTATCCAGAAGCGCTGCGGCCGAGGCCCCGTGTGTCGAAAGGACATTCGAAATCAGATCAATCACTACGCCCACTGCTATCGAGACTAAAGACTCTAATGAGCAATCTCGAACACGCAGACAACCATGCCGTTGGCAAAATCCTAAAGATCGAACAGAACGACGAAGAATGCAAAAAGTTAAAAGACGACACGGTGTGGCCCATCGTGACATTTCAAGATATTGCAGCAGAATTCGTCCTATCAGTTTCCAACAACATCGCTCTAACGGCAGATGGAATGTCAATTTTTCATTGCTATCCTATAGATTGTAGCTTGTTCTCTGTTATTCAGGTGCTTTGTGATTTCAGCGCGGTATTTGGCCCTTTTGAAGTCTTGCAATCGTCCGGCGGCCCCGGATACTATATTAAATGGATGTCAGAAGATGGAGACGTAACACTGACTCTGACATTCGGAGATGGGCGGCGAAGGAAGGATACCCTCGGTATGATCTTCATCTACCGGGGGCCGGCAACATCGCCACCGACGTGCGCTCCGGTGTGACGCATGCCTACACCTACAACAACGCCAACCGGCTGAAGACGGTGTCGCAATCACGCAACCTGCTCGGCAACCTACAATGGCCGCGAGCAGCTCGCCACGCGGGTGATCACGAACTCGGGCTCGACCAACGACGCTCTTTTATTTGCGCTTCGGATGCCGACCCGCATCCGCGCGGAGACTTCGGAAGCTGCTAAGTCCATGATCAAAATTCATGATTGTAGGGATCCAGTTATCGTGGAAGAGGTCATTCGGGGAGCATTTCCGCGGTTGCCGTATTCGCAAATCTTGAAGTCTCAGGCTGATCTTCGACGCGAAAAGCCTAGCTTCCTTGGTCTGGACTGGTGGGAGGTCGATTTTGCGGAGGCGAAGGACCAGTCTTACTTCACATTTGATTTCACAGAAGATGAAGCCAGTTACTATTGTCCGCTAATGCTTCTTTCCTGTTTACATGCGGGTGGTAAGGGTCACGAAGACTATCTGGAAAGATTTTTCTTTCCACTGGACGAAAGTTCGCCTCATGGCACAAGCTGGAATCCTGACCCCGAAGGTAATCGCCGATTCAACTTGAAGATAGCTACGTTTCGCGAATCATTTGGCGTGGGTCAAAAGCAAGCAATCGCGTGTTTTTTTTCATGGCTGGCGAGTTTGCACCATGATGATGCGATCGATGCATTAAAAGGCTACTGGGGGCAATTCCTTGTAAAGCCTTAAGTCTGGTCCCTGCCCCGAAAGATCGTTGACGCCTGAGGTGACCTGCCAGGCAGAATGAATTAGCCCCTCGCGGTCTACAGTCCGTTCGGAGGCGCCTATACGCTCTCAGGTTCCGAAACCCTCAATGCCCGCTTCCCGGACATTTTTCTTGCTCAACAAGCCGGTGTTGACGTGGTTCCAGATGTCTCGCGCCTTCCAACCCGTTCGCGGAACGCGAGTCGGAAGACGCAGCAGGCAAGCCGGCTTGCACTACTCTCTTGACGCGCTTCGGATGCCCACTAGCATCCGCGCGTGGCACAGGCATTACGATCCAACGCTCGGACGATACACCCAGCCAGATCCCCTCGGCTTCGTCGAAGTGCAAGGTAAAGTGTGGGATAATTAAGTGATGGCTGCCGATGATCGCGATTGGCTTGAACGAATTCTGCCGAGTGATCTGGCGGCCGAGTTCTTTAGCCGACTGATATTTGTTTGGACTGTTATTCCGATTATTGTAAACGGTCGACCCGATATAACCAGCGGTTATAATGCGGCAACATTGTTGCTATCGGCTATTGGATTCGGTCTGCTGAGGCGCAACGGCAGGGTCACACCGGTGACGATGCTAATCGTATCAGCTTTGTTCTTGCATCACGTAAAGAGCTATGTTGGTGAATTTGGCTTTCTGATGCCCATTCAGGAGCAAGTCTTTTTTTCCGGACTACATGCTTTTGCCATCGGAGTTCTTTTTCTGAGTGGGCTCTTCATTCTGGCGATCTGGGCGAAACTATTGCAGAACCACCGCAAACGGTCAGCACATTGACCGGTGTGGGTTGCGCAATACGCGCGATGGTCGCACCAACGTCGATAGGCCGGTCGCGGTGATCTCGGGCGTCAACACAACGCCCAAGCTGCTCATGGTCCATGTCGCCGCAAACATCCGCACCTATCACGGCGTCAAAGAGATCGTCGAGCACTTTGCCGTCCGCGGCGATCATCGCGGCCTGCTTGGCAGCGCATGTGCCCAGTTCGCAAAGATCGATAACGAGCGCTGTCAATCGGCTCTCGTTGCGGGCTGGTCATCTGTCGCGCCGTATGCTGATCTATGGGGAGAAGCCAAGAGGCCGCCCGGAAGACGTGCGGGGCAACGTTGAAGAGCCGCAAGATCAACGCTCGAGGGCGACGGCGCGCGATCGCGATTGTTAGCGCGCTGGCGGCCGCCGGGACGGTCCCTTTGTCCCACCGCGCGCAAGGCGGACCAGCGTCGGGCGCCACCTGCGAGCTCGCGCCTGGGCCTACGCGCACGGTGACGCGCATAATCGACGGCGAGACGGTCGCGCTCGATGACGGGCGCGAGTTGCGGCTCGCCGGCATCCTCGCGCCGCGCGCACGCGACGCGGACGCCGCGGAAGGCGGCTGGCCGCTGGAAGAAGCTGCTCGCGTTGCGCTTGCCAGCCTCGTTCTTGGCAAGCAGGTGCAGATTGCGTTCGCCACAGCCAAGCGAGACCGCTACGGCCGCCTGCTCGGCCATCTTTTCACATCGCACGACGGGACACGCCAGTGGATCGCGGGCGAGTTGCTCGGGCGCGGCCTGGCGCGTGCGGCTGCCCTGCCGGACGACGGCGCGTGCCTAACCGAATTGCTGGCCCATGAACGGCTCGCGCGTACCGACGCCTCCGGGGTCTGGCGGCTGCGCCTTTATGCCCCCAAGCCTGCCTTGCAGACTGGAGCTCTCTCCGGCGCGCGCAGCTCGTTTCAGATCGTGCGCGGCCGCGTGGTGAGTGTGCAGCGGACAAAAGGCGCGGCGTATCTGAACTTCGGCCACGATTGGCGAAGCGATTTTACCGTCCGCATCCCGCGTTCCGTGCTTCGCCGCGACGAAGCCTGGGCTAAGACGCTCGACGCGCTGAAGGACCGCACCATCGAAGTTCGCGGCTGGATTATGCGGCGCAACGGCCCAATGATCTCCATCGCCCACCCTGCCGAGCTGGCCGTGCCCGGCAACGACGAGGACTTGCCGGAGCCGACAATCTCCCACCGCGCCCCCGCGGACGGCACGGATACGCCGGCGCCGGCCACGGCGGACGGACCAGACCGCGAGCAGCAAAAGAAAAATCGCCCGGAGCAAGTTGCTCCAGGCGATCTCAATCTCTAGTTCTTCTTGGGGTCGGCTACCTCAGGCAGCTTCACCCACGGGCTGCTCGCCCTCGCCAGACAGGCGGCGGCTCTTGGCGCTTTTGGACAGCACTTCAGTGATACGCTGCACGGCACCGCGCTCGTCGAGCTTCTCGACAGCCGCGATCTCGCGCGCCATGCGATCAAGCGCGTCCTCGTAGAGCTGACGCTCGGAGTAGGACTGCTCAGGCTGCGCCTCGGAACGATAGAGGTCGCGTACCACCTCGGCGATCGAAATAAGATCGCCGGAGTTGATCTTCGCGACATACTCCTGTGCGCGGCGGCTCCACATCGTACGCTTGATGCGCGCGCGACCCTTGAGGATCTCCATTGCCTTCCGCACGACACCGTCATCGGCGAGCTTGCGCATTCCGACGCTCTCCAGCTTGCCGGTGGGAACGCGCAACGTGAGCTTCTCCTTTTCGAAGTTGATCACGAACAGTTCCAGCGACATGCCGGCGATTTCCTGCTCTTCGATGCCAATGATGCGGCCGACCCCATGGGCGGGATATACAATGAATTCGTTAGCCTTGAAGCCGTGACGCTGATTGACCGGCTTCTTCTGCGCCGCCAGCATCTGGCGCGCGGCGGCTGCCTTCTCGGCAATCGCCTTAGGCGTCTGCGGGCTCTGGCCGGCAGGGGCAAGGGGTGCGGTGACCTTCTGGTTGCCGGGCTTGGGCACAGCTGCGGGAACAGCGCGCGGGGCGGCGGCAGCGCCAATAGCCGACTTGGCCGCGGCGGCGACAGCAGCCTTCAGCAAACCGGCAACGGGCTTCTTCACGGCCGAAGCAGGGGGCGGAACAACGGCGGCCTTGGCCTCGGCCTTGATCGGAAGAGGGGCCTTTTTGGACTTGCCAGCAGTCACAGCCGCCGGTGCCTTCACAGGCGCGGGAACGGGCTTGCCAATAGCGGCAACCTGCGCTTTGGCCTTGACCGCTCTGGCGGGCTTGGCCGGAGCAGCCGCAGCAGCACCCTTTGCGGGCGCTTTGCGCACTGCAGCCTTAGCGGGTGCCTTGGCAGCCGACGTGACCTTCTTCTTCTGAGCCATTTCATTCATCTCACTCTAGCGTACACATCCAGCCAGCCACATCTTGGCCGGCGGGACTGGGAACGCAGTCGCGAAAGTCTTCCTTTCGCACTGGCACCCTGTTCTGCCCGAATGCCGCAGGAACCCGGCATCGGACGCTACACGCGCAATAACCGCCCCTCTACCCGTCTGGCCGGGTGAGAGTCCTTGCGCGTTCGCTTTTGGCCTAGCTTTTCAAATCCTTAACGGCTCTTACTTGGCCCAGCGACGCCCCATGTCGTCTTATATGGCGGAACCTGTCTAAACAGGACCACCTTTTGTTCTTGGCCGTTTTGGATTTGTGCTCACTTCTCGCCATCACGCATTGCACACTAACACAATATTGACGGGAAATGAAGGGCCGGGCAGCCGCAGGCCTCGGCGGCGCTTAATCGTTAGCGTTACGGCCCGCCGAGGTTTTTGATAAATTGAGAAGAACGTTCAAATTTTCAGGTCATCTGAGTGCAAAATTCTATCAGTCTCCACTACCTGGCTCTGGCGAGAAATATTTTTCGAACTTGCCTGCTTCGTCCTTGAGGGCATCAGCATCATCCATCGCCGCCTTCTTCTGGGTGATGTTCGGCCACGTTTCGGCAAACTTACGGTTGAGCTCAAGCCATTTTTCAAGCCCAGGTTCTGTATCGGGTTTAATAGCGTCGGCTGGGCATTCTGGTTCGCACACGCCGCAATCGATGCACTCATCGGGATGAATGACGAGCATGTTCTCGCCCTCATAAAAGCAATCGACGGGACAGACCTCGACGCAGTCGGTGTATTTGCACATGATGCATTTGTCGTTGACGATGTAGGTCATGATCCAGTGGGTCTTCCTGCCTGCTCTCAGATCGCGCGCCTCGCCAGGATGGCTGCGATCCTTCCAAATCCTCATTCCATGCCAGCCCCCTCTGGTGCAAGGACCATGGGGGTATGGCGGGGTGTCGTCTTCATCGCCCTTATCTGGCTTGCGGTCAGCGGCCACTCTTGAGCCGGTCGGTTGCGCGCCGCTCCCGCTTCGTGGGCCGGCCCGCGCCCGGAGGGCGAAGACCGGCTGGTCCAGGGTCGGATGGAACAATGTTTTGCTGGGCCGCACTGGCGTTGCTGTGACTTTGGACCACCACGGTAGCTGATTTGGTCGCTCCGGCGGACGGTGTCAATTCGACGTAGAGACGCGCGGCCTCCGAAGCCGGACCGCGCCGGGTGCTGAGTGCAGAAATCTGCAGCACCCGCACGCGCGGTCCTAAGGCGATTGTGATCACATCACCCGGCCTCACCTGCTGGCTCGGCTTATCGATGCGGATGCGATTGATGCGGACCTTCCCGCGCTCGATCAACGCCTGCGCCAGGGTCCGCGATTTGGCGATGCGGGCAAACCACAGCCATTGATCGACGCGCAGGTTCGACGTTTCATCTTCGGGCTGGGGCATAGGCCGCCCTATCCTTATCCTTCTCCGCGCTTGTCCATGGATGCCTTGAGCGCGGCCAGCGCTGCGAATGGGCTGTCGGGATCCACGCCTCCCCGCTTGGGCGGTGCGGCTGTGATGACCTCGGGCGCCCGTCCGCGCCGATCATCACGCCGATCGCGATCGCGGTCGCGTCCCTGCCTGGGGCCGCGCCCCGCGTGGTCACGGCGGTCGCCTTCATTTCTGTTGTCGGCGCGATGTCCCTGCTGGCCCCCACCGCCAGGATGCCCGGACCGCTCTTGCCCTTCCGGCCTGCGCTCGCCGCCTTCGCGTTTGTGCTTGTCGCGCCGATGGTGACGCTCGCGCTGCGGGTGCGCATCGCCCGCGCCAGCTTCTGGCTTGGCTTCAGCGCTCTCCCCGGCAGGTTCTGCGGAAATGCCCTTTGCTGCGGGAGCAGCCTGCGCGCCACCGCGCTGACCATGCCGGGCGTGATGATGGTGGCGGCCGCCACGCTCGCGGCGTTCCTCGCGGCGGTGGCGGCGCGGACGCCAGACTTCTTCGTATTCAACAGCGGCCTCGTCGGCAGGAACCTCGCCCCCGGCTGCCGGGACACTCTCCACAACCTCCACAACGTCGGCGGCCGGCGCGGATGCAACATCGCCCGATGTGCCGGACGCCGAAGCCACGGGCTCAGAAAGCAGGGACGCGGACCCCATTGAAGGTTCGGTCGCGAAGGCACCATTGGCCGGTTCGGCATCGGAAACCGTTGCCGGCTGTTCGCCGGCGTCCGGGCAAGGTGCGTCCACGGACCCGTGTTCACGTGGGACGGCCGCTTGCGCTGTAGCCGTTGGCGCGGTAGGCGCCTGCACGGGACGCCGCTCGAGACGAAAACCCAGGGCCTTGAGCACGTTCCCTAGCTCCCCGGCCGAGCAGCCCAAGATCGACATCATCTCTTCTGTCGCCTTGAACCCTCCATCACCCGTCGATCCCTTTGGCGGCATCGCCGGGCTATCAGGGTTCTGACGCCAGGCCAGCAGCGGCCGGATGAGATCGGCCAATCGTTCCAGAATATCCAGACGCACCGCGCGAGGTCCGCATGTATGGAACCCGTAGGCGCGATAATAGGCGTCGGGAACGGCTTGGTCGGCCGCAACGGAGGTAAGGCCCGGCCTTGGCAAAGCCGGCAGATTATCGATGTCGAGGCTGTGCTCGCCCGCATGCTTTAAGATGAAGAGTGTTGCGGCGAGTTCCGCGGCCGCAGGCTTCATCTGGGCGGGGAAGTAGATATTGAACGCGCCAAAGCGCAGCCCGTACTTGCGCAAGGACGCGCGCGATGGCTGGTCGAGTTGATTGATCTCGTCAGCCACCGTGTCGCGCTTCAAGACGCCAAAGCCTTCCTTGAGACGAAACGCAATTCCGCGCGCCAAGCCCTGAAGATCCTGCGCGACTGAAAGCTCGACCAGCGGCTTCAACTTCTCGCCGACGATATCCTTGATCCAAGTCTGCAGGCGAACCGTCACCTTCTCTTTGTCGGCTTCGGCCAAATGCTCGTCCGCCAAAAGTTGCACGGTCGGCGCGAGCGGATCTTCCGCCGCCTCGAGCTTGGCGATCTCGTCTTCACGCCACACGATGCGCCCATTGCGCGTCAGCTTGAACGCATCATTCTGCGCTGCCGCAACGCGGCGGGCGCGCATGCCCAGTTCACGGGCCAGGACATGCGTTGCTGCCGCGCGGGTCGCCTTCTCGTGAATACCCTCGGCTGAAGAATCGAGCGTGAAGCGGAAGCCTTTCAGCCGTCCGACGAAATGGTTCTCCACGGTGATGGAACCGTCTTCCGCGAATTCCGCGTTGAGTTCGTCCTTGTCTCGCATGCCCTTCATCAGCGCGCTGGTCCGGCGATCCACGAAGCGCTGTGTCAGGCGCTCGTGCAAAGCATCGGATAAACTGTCTTCAATCTCTCGCGTACGCCCCTGCCAATGCCCCGGGTCCTTCAACCAATCGGGCCTGTTGGACACGAAAGTCCAGGTGCGGATATGAGCGATCCTGTTTGCAAGCGTATCTATATCCCCGTCGGTGCGGTCGGCGAAAGCCACTTGCTTGGAAAACCAGTCTTCGGGAATCTTCTCTTCCCCGCGGCGCAGGAACTTGTATAGCGTGGCGACCAGCTCGGCGTGGCTGGAGCCGGAAATCTTGCGGTAGTCCGGCACCTGACAGACGTCCCACAACAGAGACACGGCGGCCGGTCCAATGCAAAGATCGCATACCTCGCGATCGGAGCTGACGGCCTCAAGCGCGGCGACGTCATCGGCGGTGCGGCAGCGGGTCAGCCGCGCTTCGTGGGGCATCTCGCGCAACGAATTGTGCAACCTGTCGAGCGTGCCGAAATCGAGCTTACGGTTGCGCCACTGCAGAACGCGCACAGAATCGAACGAGTGCGTCTCGAGCCGCTCCACCAGTTCCGCATCGAGTGCGTCGGCGCTGCCGGTGACGCCAAAGGTGCCGTCGTTCATGTGACGGCCGGCGCGGCCGGCAATCTGCCCAATTTCGCTCGGCGTCAGATTGCGGTGCGTGTAGCCGTCGAACTTCCGCAGCGCCGAGAAGGCGACGTGATCGACATCGAGATTGAGGCCCATGCCGATCGCGTCGGTGGCAACGAGGAATTCGACATCACCCGATTGATAGAGCGCGACCTGGGCGTTACGGGTGCGCGGCGACAGCGCACCGAGCACGACAGCCGCCCCGCCGCGCTGACGGCGGATCAACTCGGCGATCGCGTACACGTCCTGCGCGGAGAAGGCGACGATGGCCGAGCGCGCGGGCAGCCGCGAGATCTTCTTCTCCCCGGCATATGTGAGCTTCGAAAGGCGCGGGCGCGAGATGAAATTGGCGCCAGGAATGAGATCGCTGATCGCCTCGCGCATGGTCTGCGAGCCCAGCAGCAATGTCTCCGAACGGCCGCGCGCGTGCAGCAGGCGGTCGGTGAAAACATGCCCGCGCTCCGGATCACCCGCAAGCTGAACCTCGTCGATGGCGAGGAAATCCACATCGACCTCGCGCGGCATGGCCTCGACGGTCGCAACCCAGTAACGCGCACGCTCGGGCTTGATCTTCTCTTCGCCCGTGATGAGCGCGACCTTCTCGGCGCCCACGCGCGCCTTGATCTTGTCATAGACCTCGCGCGCAAGCAGACGCAGCGGCAGTCCGATCATGCCGCTTTCGTGACCGAGCATCCGCTCGATTGCCAGATGGGTCTTGCCCGTATTGGTCGGTCCAAGCACCGCCGTGACGTTGCGAATGCGGGCCTCGAAATCGTTGCCCATCGCTTGCCTCCTCAACGGACACCAGCCCCGTGCATTGCAGAGCAAAGGCCTAAGATCAAGGGATTAATCGACTAGCGTCCAAGCCGGCCGTGTGCGACCTGTCAGCGCCGGAGCATGATCGGCGGCCTGCCGTCGGCGGCAGCAATGTCGATGCTTTCAGCCGACATGATGGCCGACCCCAAGGATGTGGGGATGATGACCTGATAAGGCACCTGAAGGCCGGCCTCGGGAAGCGGCCGCAGCGCGATCTCTATACCGTCGTAGTTGACCCACGGGTTCACAAAATCTTTCGGCTTATGTCCGGACACGGGCTGATATTTGACCTTGCAGACATAAAGCTCCTGCGGCTGCCCGGATGGCTTCTCTTCGGTGATCTTCTCACGTCCCTTGAACGACATAACCAGATTGAACCGCGCCTTGCCGTCGAAGATCGGCACCGTCTTGGCGCACGGATTGCCCGGTCCTGCGTGCGTCATCTTAAGGATCGCGCTCATCGGGTCGAACACGGAGCGCATGTCTTCGGCCTTGACCGGAACGGCGTCGGGCGAGGGCGGTTTTTGGGGCTGCACGGCAACCGACTTGACGCCCTTCTTGTCGAATCCGAGCCGGACGAGACCGGCTTTCGACTTGGTACGGAAATTCAGCAAATAGCTTGAGGGCTCGGGCCCTGTGGCGGCCAGACGTCCGCTGGCCGATGTGTTTCCCCGCCAGCGGAACGCGCCAAACAATGCGGAGACCTCCGCATTGCTCGTCGCCGAGTAGTTTTGGCCCTTTGTCGAGGATTGAAATGCGAATTTGCCGACCTCGAAACCGTTGAAATAGAGACGGTACACGGTCGAGACCTGGGCGGGCCAAGTCGAATCGGCTGCGGCCGCTGGCGCGCCCAAAGGGAGGGCCGCAAAGCCCAAGACCACAACGCCCAAGACAAGCGCCGCGCAGACCTGCCCTGCGCCGGCCTTCGATAGCCCATGACCCTGTGCCATGCGAAAGCTTTTCCCCGACACCCGTAGAATACCAAGGACTTGCCGGTAACCCTCCAATGCGACCAAACTGCGGCTCACGCCGTTCCGGATGGTCATTTTTACCCCAGCCTTGACGACGCTGCAGCGCGCCTCCGAGGATGCGAAGGCCGGAAACGGCCAGAATTCAGCGCCCAAGCGGATCACGCGGCCTGCTTGCGCTTGACGGCAGCGCTTTTATGCCCTTATACACCCCCATCCTCCCCGCAGGCGAGACGCTGGCGGGGGTGCATTTTTTTGACCTCAGCCAAGATGTTCCGCTCACCCTGCCCTGCGTGCGGCATGGTTCTGGGCGAAGGAGACGACGATCATGACTAGGCGCTGCGACCTGATGGGCACCCTGCCGCTCTCGGGCCAACTGCGAAGCCACGCCGAGAACAAGACGAAGCGCAAGTTCCGCCCGAACCTGTGCAACGTCACGCTGATGAGCGACATTCTTGGCCGCAAGTTCCGTCTGCGCGTTTCGGCGCGCGCACTAAAGTCGGTAGAGCATCGCGGCGGGCTCGACGCCTACCTGCTCAAGGCGAAGAACGAACAGCTCTCGCCGGACTGCCTCAAGATCAAGCGTGAGATCCAGAAAGTCACCGCCGCCGCAAAGGCCGCAGCCTGACGTTCAGCGGCACGGGTTCAATGGAGCCCGTGGCGAGCAAACTCACGCAACGGACATCGTAATGCCCGGCTGGAAATTTCCGGCCGGGCTTTTTTGCAGGCCACTGGCGCCATGTTTGTCAGCGCGAACGCATCATGGCCACGGCTTTGGCCGGATCGTCCCGGTAGGCAAACTGCAGCAGGATCGTGCGCTGCAGAAAACGGTTGAAGTTGTCATCGGAGATCATCGTCAAGACCAGCGTGCCATCCGGCTCGCGACTGACGCCCAGCCCTTCCATGTTGTCGATCTCGCTTGCCAGATCTGCTTCCAGCAAAACTTCTCCCTTCATCGGCTTCGACGATGCCAGATCGGCAGCCTTAACGAGACGCAGGCGGATCTGCATGCCTTCCGTCCAGCGGAAGCGGCGCTCCAGAACGATGATGCTGCCGTCCTCCAGGCTGGCGACGTCGGAAATGTCGAAATCTCCGATGTCCGTCAGCCGCACCGGCTCGACGCTTTCTCCCGCCCAAATCCAGCCCAAGCGGTTTTCATCCTCGTCCTGCAGACGTTCCCCGAAGGCAATCACCGCGCCTTTGAACGGCCCGCCGCGCAGCACGGTCATGGCCTCAAACCCGGTATTGGAACGCAGCCGCTGCGCAGCCTGGGGCAAAGACAGGAACCCACGCGTCGGCGATACGCCTTGCGTGGTGAAATCGTAGCGCGCGATCCGCGCGTTCTGCTCGAAGGCGACAAGCAGGCTTCCCTTGTCCAGCGTGCCGCCTGCCAAAGCGACGGCTTCCGCATCGCGATCCCGGCCGCGTTCCAGGCTCGTGCCCTGCAAAGTCAGCAGCGGACCAATGTGGACGTTCTCAAGACCCGATGGCCGCGATTTGGCGTCATAGACGATCTCACCCGACATCCACGCGCCAGCATCCGACACGGTTACGAACCGACGGCCGTTGGGCTCCATGGCAAGCCCAGACCAGCCCCCGAAGTTGCGATGGCTCGATTGCAGAAGAAGCCCGCCGCGCCATTCCAATTCGCCTGTATGACCGCCGAGACCTGCGCGCCCGAATTGCCCGATCGGCGTCGATGTCAGGGTCAAGGGACCAACAGCAAGTTTCTTCATCTGCGGTTTGGTATCGGCGAGGGCGAAGCCGGCCGAAACCACGATCAGCGCACCAAGGCTCACCAGCAGGCGCTTACGCCCCGTGTTGGAGCGCATAATCCTCGCGTAGGTCAGTCCTGCAGACACCGCGGTCACGCGCGTTCATTCCTTGTCTTGCTAGTGAATGCGGGATCTTCGCCTCGGCGCGGACGTGTCCGCGTGCGGCTTTTCATCGAACAGTTCTACGAGTTTCTCGGTCATCGCGCCGGCCAGCTCGGAAGGATCGGAAATAGTCAAGGCGCGCGCATAGTAGCGCGTCACATCGTGACCGATCCCGATAGCCAGCAGCTCGACGGACGAGCGCGTCTCGATTTCGTGGATAACTTGGCGCAAATGCTGCTCCAGGTAGCTGCCCGAATTCACCGATAGCGTTGAATCGTCGACCGGCGCACCATCCGAGATCATCATGAGAATGCGGCGCTGCTCGGGCCGCGCCAACAGGCGTGCGTGTGCCCAGGCCAGCGCCTCGCCATCGATGTTCTCTTTCAGCAGCCCCTCGCGCATCATCAGTGACAGTGCGTTCTTGGACCGCCGCCAGGGCGCATCCGCCGTCTTGTAAATGATGTGCCGAAGATCGTTGAGACGCCCCGGCGAACCGGGCTTTCCGGCCGCAAGCCATTCCTCGCGCGATTGCCCGCCCTTCCAGGCCTTGGTGGTGAAGCCCAGGATTTCGACCTTCACGCCGCAACGCTCCAGCGTGCGGGCAAGAATGTCAGCGCAACAGGCGGCAACCATGATGGGCCTGCCGCGCATGGAACCTGAGTTATCAAGCAGCAAGGTGACGACTGTATCGCGGAAATCGGTGTCACGCTCGCGCTTGAACGACAGCGGGTGCATGGGGTCGATGACGATGCGCGGCAGCCGTGCCGCATCGAGCGTCCCCTCTTCAAGGTCGAAGTCCCAGCCGCGGTTCTGCTGCGCCAGCAGCTTGCGCTGCAATTTGTTGGCAAGCCGCGCGACGACCGCTGACAGCGATTTCAGTTCCTTGTCGAGAAACGCGCGCAGCCGTTCCAGTTCCTCAGGACTTGAAAGCTCCTCGGCGGAGACTTCCTCATCATAAGCACGCGTGAAAACCTTGTAACCAAAGGCTTCCGGGTTATCGAGGACGTTTTCGTTCGGCCGCCATGGCGAGGGCGCGTCCTCTTCGTCGAAACTATCGTCCTCCATGTCCGAGGGCTCCATGTCGGAGGTATCGGCCATCTCCTCGGTCTCGGAGGTTTCGCCGTCCGACATGTCCTGATCGCTTGACTTGTCCTCGCCTTCGCTACTCTCGTCCTGGCTGTCCTCAGCCTCCTCAGCGCCGCCGTCGGGCGCGTTTTCCGACTCGGTCTCTTCCTCCTGGTCGGGTTTTTCGGCGTCGATGTCCTCGGCCAGGTGCAGGGCTTTGAGCAGATCGCGGATCTGCCGCCCGAAAGGCTCCTGCTGCTCGCTCATGCCTTCCAGGCGCTTCAAGACGTTGGCGCCTTTGCTTTCGATGATCGGCCGCCAGACGTCCACCAGCCCCTTGCACGAGGCCGGCGGCGGCAAGCCGGTCAGCCGCTCGCGGATGATGAGCGCGAGCGCATCTTCAAGGGGGGCCTCCGCGCGCTCCATGGGTCCAGCGAAGCGGTTGTGGCTATAGACAGCCTCCAGGCGCGCGGTGAGGTTCTTGGCCATGCCCGCCATGCGGTTGGCGCCCAGCGCCTCGACCCGCGCCTTCTCGGCAGCCTCGAATACCATGCGTCCCGCGCCCGGCGGCGGCACGATGCGCTTGTGGATCTTGTTGTCGTGGCAGCCCAGGCTGAGCGCAATGCTATCGGCCCAGCCGCGCACGACGGCGACATCCTTGGCAGACGGCACACGCGGGGGCTCGGGAAGCTGCACGGAATTCGCCGACACTTCCGGGCGCCCCGGTCCAAATGCGACCTCGATTTCGGCTTGACCCGCGACCGCGCGCAACGCCGGCCCCAGGACACGCTTCAGGGGCTCGGAGGGGGCTTCTTTGCGTTTGTTGGCAGGTGGGCTCACGGGCGCTAATCGGTTGCTCGATCCAGGCGATCATGCCGACCCAACCACAGGCCCTGCCGCACTGCAAGAGGGAGTGTCAGACACCGTTACGAGGTGGCGTCTCGCCAGACTTTTCCGGCGTGAACCTGGTAAGTCCGAGATCCCATCTCAGCCATCTCTTGTCCGTCGCGTGCATCACACGGTTATAGAAAGTGGCGGAGAAAACCGCATAAGGCCAAGCGTCGCCGCGCCAGCGGTAAACCTCCATTCGCAGATCCTGACTGTAATCCTCGCGCTCCGCCAAGACGCCATCACAGCCAAGGGCAACCTTCACCGTGTCATAGCGCATTTCAAGTTGAAGACTTGAGATCTGGGCCTCGTTAACCTCACAAGCCGACGCGGGGAGCGTGGCGCGCAGGATCTCGAATGCGGCCATTGTCAAAGCCGCAATGAACGCAGCCGGCAAACCCAGCGGGAACATGGCCGATGATCCTCCTTGAATGATTTTCGGAGGATCATCATGGAGCCGGCGGCGGCTTTAAGCTGTTTCGTACGCAACAGAAGGCGTGCACCAGAAAAGAGCGCGTGACCTCAGACGCCGGCCGTCTTCCCAGACTTCTCGATCAACAACAATGCACCCTTGCCCTCGATGTAGACGCGGCCATCCTCACCCGTCAGCTCGCCTTCCAGCTTGACGATGTCGCCGCCAAGCTTGCGAGCCGGTTCAATTGCAACGATGCGCCAAGTCAAAATGGCGTCGAGTCCCGATGGAACCGCGCGCTTGAGCTTGTATCCAAATTCAAGCCCATAAGCCTCACTCTTCTTGGTAAAGTACTCGGCCAGCAACGAGACGAATATGCCGGTCGAATGTCCGGCGGACGCGATCAAACCGCCAAAGCGCGTGCGCGCGGCCATCTCGGGATCGTGATGCGCGGGGTTGCTGTCGCCGAGCCGTATAGCGACATCCGAGATATTCTCAGGCGTAAAGAGATAGCGCTTGGTGCACGTTTCACCGACAAAGGCCATGGCGCGCGCGTCAACTCAACGCGACGTTGGCGGTGCTTTCAGGCAACTCTTCGCCAAAGCAGCGCTGATAAAATTCAGCAACCAGCGGCTTTTCGAGATCGTCGCACTTGTTGAGGAACGTGACGCGGAAGGCAAAGCCGATATCGCCGAAGATCTCAGCGTTCTCAGCCCACGTCATCACCGTGCGCGGGCTCATCACCGTGGACAGATCGCCGTTTATGAATGCCGAGCGCGTAAGGTCTGCGACCCGCACCATCTGCGAGACCTGCTTGCGCTTGGCCTCCGTCTTGGCAAACGCCTTCACCTTGGAGAGCACAATGCGCGCCTCGTCGTCATGCGGCAGATAGTTGAGCGTGGCGACGATGGACCAGCGGTCCATCTGACCCTGGTTGATCTGCTGCGTGCCGTGATAGAGGCCCGAGGTATCGCCCAGACCGATGGTGTTCGTCGTGGCGAACAGCCGGAACGCAGGATGCGGCCGGATCACTTTGGACTGATCGAGAAGCGTTAGCTTGCCCGACACTTCCAGCACGCGCTGGATGACGAACATCACATCCGGGCGGCCAGCATCGTACTCGTCGAACACGAGCGCGATGTTGTTCTGCAACGCCCAGGGCAGGATACCTTCCTTGAACTCCGTGACCTGCTTGCCATCCTTCAACACGATCGCGTCTTTGCCGACGAGGTCGATACGCGAAACATGACTGTCGAGGTTGACACGCACGCATGGCCAGTTGAGCCGCGCAGCCACCTGCTCGATGTGCGTCGACTTGCCGGTGCCGTGATAGCCCTGGATCATCACGCGGCGGTTGTGCTTGAAGCCCGCGAGAATGGCGAGCGTCACGTCGCGGTTGAAGAGATAGTCGGGATCGAGATCAGGAACATGCTCGTCAGCCTTTGAGTAGGCCGGCACTTCAAGATCGCTGTCGATCCCGAAGACTTGCCTCACCGAAAGCTTCATGTCGGGCAGGCCTGCTGCGGGACCAGGAGCCCCTCCGCTCGCTTGTGTGCGCATGTCGTGATTACTATCCCGGCGTTGAGTGGACCGCTGCGGGTTTCGCCTGGGTTTGCCGCGCGCGGCTTGCCCCGGGTGGCCGATCGACGTCGTTTGTCAGGCCAGCCCCGCCTGCTTCAGGTAATTATAGGCTTGGATGATCTCGCGCAACTTTTCCTCCGACCGGGCGTCTCCACCGTTCGCGTCGGGATGGTGCAATTTCACCAGTGCCTTGAAGCGCGTCTTTATGTCCTCCCGGCTGGCTGTATCGGGCAAATCGAGTGCGCGTAGCGATTTGCGCTCCAGCGGCTTCAAGTTCCGCCGGTACTCGGCCCTTGCCTCCGCCTTGGACGCGCGGGCGCGCGGACCGGCAGCCCCCCCGGCGCGAATATGGGCGGCAGCTTCTTCCGAACGCGCTGAGTCGCGCGTACCGTGGACCCACGCGTTGGCGCCAACCTTCCACGTCGGCCGATGGCCGGTCATCGCGTCCTTGCGGAACTCGTCGACCTGGGCGTCGTTCATACCATCGAAATAGTTGTAGGTCTGGTTGTACTGCCGGACGTGATCCATGCAGAAATTGAAATATTCGCCCTCGTGGCCGCGCCCCATCGGGGCTTTGTGGCGGCCGGGCTTGTCACAGCCCTTCCATTGACAAGGCGTGTTCGTATCCTCGCGCTTGGCCGTGGAGCCGCGCTTGCCGGAGACCCGTATGCTGTCGAAGTATTTTGACTGTAGCTTCATGGGGGCGTGAGTATGATGGTTAGACGCGTTCTTCACAAGACGGACATGGGCCATACATGCCGTGAGATCAGCCTCCGTTGCCAGGGCTTAATGCCGCGTTCATGTGGGGATGAAAAATTTCAAAATTAGCCTTGACGCGCTAGAAAACGGCACAATGAAAAATCCCCAGGAGGGATGAGCCAGGAAGGATGGGAATGTCTGTAGAGCAACGTATTCGCGAAAAGCTGATGATCGCCTTGGAGCCCTCCCGGCTCGACGTCATCAACGAGTCCCAGATGCACGCCGGACACCGGTCCTCGCCGGGCACCGGAGAAAGTCATTTTCGCGTTCTCGTCGTCGCGCCCGCGTTCGAAGGAAAGTCGCGCGTGGAGCGCCATCGCCTTGTCACCGAGGCTTTAAAGGGCGAGGTCGGCGGCGCCATCCACGCGCTGGCGCTCGCGACTTTCGCACCGGGCGAGAAGATCCCGTAACCGGCGCGGCGTATGCGCGTGAGGAACCTCAAATCTTATTGTCCTGCGCTGCGGCCGCCGGCGAAGCCTCAGGCGCATCCGTGGATGTAGCGCCCGCACCGGGCAACGGCGTGATGCGCAGCGCGGTAATCTTGTTGCGCGCCTTGCGCAGCACCTCGAAGCGGTAACCGTGGAAGGTGAAGACCTGCCCCGGCTCTGGAATGACTTGAGCCTCGTGAATGACGAGCCCCGCAATGGTGGTTGCCTCGTCGTCGGGAAGGTTCCAGTCCATCTGCCGGTTGAGATCGCGGATCGCCACGGTACCGTCCACGTTTACAGTGCCGTCGGGCTGAGGCCGGATATGCGTCTCCTGGATATCGTGTTCGTCGGCGATCTGTCCGACGATCTCCTCCAGGATATCCTCCAGCGTAATGAGACCCTGCACCTCGCCATACTCGTCGACGACAAGCGCCAACTGCGGCTTCTTCTTCAAAAACTGATTGAGCTGCTCCCTGACGCTCGTGGTGTCGGGCACGAACCACGGCTCGGTGGCAAAACTCATGATGTCGAGTTTGGAGGGATCCCAGCCAGCGCGACCCAGCGCGGCAAACAGGTCCTTGGTGTGCAGCACGCCAACGATGTTTTCCGGTTCATCCTTCCAGATCGGCATACGCGAATTCTGGTGCTTCAAGATCTCCGCCACGATCTTGTCGGGCGGATCGTCCCCACACACGCTGTCCATCTTGGTGCGGTGAACCATGATGTCGGACACCTGCAGATCGCGCAAGTCGAGCACGCCGCCCAGCATGTCGGCCGACTCCTTGGTGACCGCGCCTTCCTTCGCCTGAAGATCGATGGTGCCGCGAATCTCCTCGTGCGCCGCCAGTATATTGGCCGCGTCGTCGGTCTTCGTCGGCGTCAGCTTCAAGATCTGGCGCACGAAAAACGCGATGGCGCGCGTCGCTGGAGTCAAAAGAAAGATGAGCACCCGCATGATGGGCGCGACCAGCAGCGAGCCTTTGTCGGCATAAGCGAACGCATAGGTCTTTGGCAGCACCGCGCCGAAGACTACGATCACCAGCGTCATGATCACGGTCGCGTAGGCTACGCCAACGTCACCGTAGAGCTGCACCGCGAGGTTGGACGCCATCGCGGCCGCCAGAACGTCCACCAGCGTGTTACCCAGAAGAACCGTGCCGATCATTCTCTCCGGCGTGGACAGCAGACTATTGACCAGCTTCGCCCGGACATTTCCATCTTCCTCCAGCGCGTGCAAGCGCGCGCGGGAGGCCGCGGTCAAGGCCGTCTCACTGCCGTTGAAGAAAGCCGATAAGGCGACCAATACCAAGATCGCCAGAAAGCTCATTGCGATGTCGAAAGTCATGGCGAAGCGTCAAGGCCTCACGTTACCGGTGGGGGGAGGAAATGAGATATGCAGCGTCGAGCACATGGCACTCCAGCGTGATTCAGCCAGCGATTTCACGTTGGAGGAAGTCTCGCACCTGTTCGGGCGGCACATCGCGGGCGATGAAGGCCTCGCCGATGCCGCGCACCAGAATGAATGTCAGCTTGCCCTGGCGCACCTTTTTGTCCTGGCCCATCAGCGCCAGCAGCTCACCCGCATCGGCCTTGCCGCCGGGAATATCCTGGATGCGGGTGGGCAACCCGACCTGACGCAGATGATGCTCCACGCGTGCGGCGTTGCCTTGCGCACAAAGCCCGCGCTCTTCGGAAAAGCGGAAGGCCTGCGCCATTCCAATGGCGACACCTTCGCCGTGCAGGAGTCTGTTTGAGTATCCGGTCCACGCCTCGAGCGCGTGACCGAAGGTATGCCCCAGATTGAGCAGGGCGCGATCACCCGTTTCCGTTTCGTCGCGTGCGACGATCGCCGCCTTGGCCTTGACGCTCGTCTCGACCGCATGAGCCAGCGGCGGACCACCGTTGGCGAACACGCCGCGCCAGTTCTTTTCCAGCCAGCCGAAGAAGCCTGCATCGCCGAGCAGGCCGTACTTGGCGACCTCCGCATAGCCCGCGCGCATCTCGCGCACGGGTAGCGTGGTCAATACATCGGTATCAGCGATGACCAGCGATGGCTGATGGAAAACCCCAATCAGATTCTTGCCCTGTGGCGTATTGATGCCGGTCTTGCCGCCAACGGAGGAATCCACCTGCGCCAGCAACGACGTCGGGATCTGCACGAAGCGGACGCCGCGACGCAGAATTCCGGCAGAAAAACCTGCCAAGTCGCCAATCACGCCGCCCCCGAACGGCACGACGATGTCGCCACGCTCAAGGCCCATCTCGAGCAGGCGCTCGCACAACGGGACCAGCTCGCGGAAGCTCTTGGTTGCCTCACCGGGTTTCAACACAACGCTTTGGGCGGCAAGCCCCGCCGCCGTCAGGCTGCGCTCCAACGCAGCCAAATGATGGTGTGCGACATTCTCGTCGGTCACGATTGCGCACTTCACCTTGCCAAGCCGCTCGGCAATGAGCGCCCCAGCCTTGGCGAGCAGCCCTGGTCCGATCAGCACGTCATAGGTGCGCTCTCCCAGTTCCACGCCGACTGTACGGGTCGCGGATGCATCGGAAGTAGCGTCGGTCGAGGCGAACGTCATTTTTTCCATTCAACTTTAAGAAGCATTGGATGCGACGCCGGCTGCTGGAGAGCTCCCATGACCGGTCTCCTTCGCAAGGTGGGCCGCGAGCTTGTCGATCAGTTCCACGACGATCGTCTCGTGCGGCTCGTCCCGGCTTTCCACCACCAGGTCTGCCAGCGCATAGACCGGATAGCGCGCTTCCATTAGCTTCTGCATGGTCGCTTCGGGATTGGGCGTCTTGAGGAGCGGACGCGTATCGCGTTTCGACACCCGGCGCATCAGAACGCACAGATCGGCTTTGAGCCAAACGCAGATCCCGTTTGCCGAGATGGCGGCGCGTGTCTCGGGATGCATATAAGCACCCCCTCCCGTCGCCAGAACCTGAGGACCTTGGCTCAGCAACCGGCCGATCACCTTGCGTTCACGGTCGCGGAAAAATTCCTCCCCATGATCGGCGAAAATTTCGCTGATCGACTTGGCTGCGACCGATTCAATTTCTTCATCCGCGTCCACGAACGGCAAACCGAGCCGGGCCGCCAACCGCTTGCCTATGGAGGATTTTCCACAGCCCATCAGCCCCACCAACACAATGCTGCGAGAGCCAAGTCTGCGTTTCAAATCTTCGGCGGTGTCGGCGTTGCTCATCGTGGTGCCAGATCGGATCCGAATCAGGGTTAGATGTGACAAGTCCACAGCACACCCGATTTCGGTAAAACACCTCATGCCATGATCTCGATAGCCCTGCAAATCATGCCACTGGTTGTTGGCACAATAAGTAATGCCAAGGGATTGAAAGGTAGCAGTTTTAGCGCTTCGAGAGGGCTTGGGGTCATATTCGCGCCAACTTGGACCCCCGTTATGGTCACGGAGGGGATTTACCAGACCATGCCAAGTCTTTTCCGCTTTCTGCTCGTGCTCATAACCATCGCCGGGGTGGTTTTCGGCGGCTTGTACGTCCTTGCGACCAAGTACGAGCCCGAACAGCAACTCATCAGCAAGCCAGTTCCTAGCGTCAAGATCCGGCGTTAGAGCATGATCTGTCCTGATGGAATCGGATTTGCTCTCACTTTCTTATCTGATGGCGTTTTCAACGGCGAACCTGTTCTCACTTCACCGAAAAGCGCTTCCGGAGCATCCAGCGAGGCCATGATCCCTGCAGCGAGCCCCAATAACACCCGGTGGCACGACGGCCGCCCACAGGGACCGGCGCTGGCCGGTGTCATAGCCTGTGCCTTCTTGCTGCTCATGAACACCGGCTGCCTCGCAGGCGCCAAACATGACGACGCCTACCGGCCACCGGCGGGCACCGGCTCGACCTTGCAGGTTCCCGGCAGTCCCCCGCCCTCGGCCATCCTGCAAGACAGCCTTGGACCGGCCGTAGAGCGTGGCGAGCTTGCCCCCGTCATGGCCGCGGACGGCTCGGGGCTGCCATATGAACTGTGGCGCGGCGTCGATATCGCTGGCTTCGAAAAGCTCATCAGCGAGATCGAAATCCCCCCGCGCTCGCCTGCTTTGCACGATCTTTGGAAGCGGCTCGTCACCTCCAACGTGACGCCGCCGGCGGGCCAGACGGCCGATATCAAATTCACCGCTCTCCGGCTCGAAGCGCTCTATCGGTCCGGGCTTGCCGCTGAAGCAGCGGCGGAGCTGGCGCCGCCGGCGGGTGATCCGGTGCTTGCGCTCTTTGCAGCTCGCAATGCACTCGCAAATGCCGACCGCGACAAGGCCTGCGAACTCTCCCGTCAAGTTGCTGGTCTCAAACCCGACACGCCAAAGCCCGTGCTCGCGCAGGCGGCGCTGCTCAATGGCTATTGCGCCGCGGTTGGTGGTGACGCAGCTGGCGCAGGACTTGCCGCCGAGCTCGCGCGCGAAGCAGGCCTGCAACAGACGCCCGGGCTTGCCGCGCTCGATGCCATATCCATCGGGGTCAAACCGCAAACCAAGATCGAAGGCCGCCTCGGGCTCATCGACTATCGCCTGCTGGAAGCCGCGGGAGCGCCGCCCTCGCTATCCGACCTCGATAAGGCCGAGCCGGCCCTTCTTGTCGCGCTCACCAACGACAGTGCGAGCTTGCCGGAACTGAGGCTTGCTGCCGCCGAGGCAGCGGCGAAACTCAACGCCATCTCACCCGATGCGCTCGCCGCCATCTACAGCGCGCTGGCCCCAGCGCAGACCGCCGAAGCGCTGTTGGCGGGTGCCGGTGGCCTGTCGGGCGCCGCGCGGCGGGCCGCGCTGTTCAAGGCGGCGGAAGCCGAACGCACCCCAATGAAAAAGACGCGGCTGATCCGCGCCCTCCTCGATGATGCGCGCGCTAACATGCTGGCGTTTCCCGTCATGCGCATGCTGGCGCGGACAACAGCGCAAGTCCCCGTTCAGCCGGAGCTGTCCTGGTTCATCGAGACGGCGGCCGAGATCGGCCTCGCCTCGGGCAACTACAAGATGACCTACGATTGGGTCGCGTTGTCACAAGGCGCAAGCCCCGACGGCAGCGGCTATACCCATTGGCTGGCGCTCGCCGATATCGCGGGCGCCAACCTGGAGCCGCGCGGCCAGCACTTGGGCGATCTGGAACTCCTTGCTCGTCACTCGCGCTTCTCGCCCGACGGGCTCCACCGGCTCGCCACGGTGCTCGACGCGCTGCAGTACGTGGTCCCCATTCCGCTCTGGGAGGCGGCAAGCCGCACACCCCAGCCCACCGGCGGATATCTGCCCGAAACCGGCGTCCTGTCGGAGATGCAGGACGCCGCCAAGAAGAAAGAGTTTGGTCATACGGTCCTGCTCGTGATGAAGGCACTTGGACCAACGGGCGCGGAAGGCGCGAACATGATCGCCCTTGGTGACAGCATTCGCGCCTTGAAGCGCGCCGGGCTGGAAGCCGATGCGCGCCGGCTGGGATTGGAGGCCTTGTTTTCCGCCTGGCCGCGCACGGCGACGAATTGAGGATACTGCGATGGGTCACGACCAGAGCCGGGACAACGAGCGCGGTGGCGCCGGCTTTGCTGAGAGCGCCGCCGATAGCGGCGAAGCGCGCCTTCTCAATTCTTTTCTTGAAATGCTCATCGCCGAACGCGGCGCGGCGGCCAACACCATCGCGGCCTATGAACGCGATCTGTGGGACTTCTGCGTCTTCACAAACGCCCGCGCAACATCCCTTCAAGCCGTCACCAGCAAGATGATACAGGCTTACATCCAGCACCTGTCTCAAGAGGGCATGTCGCCCGCGTCACGCGCACGCCGGCTGTCGGCGATCCGCCAGTTTTATAAGTTCCTGACGATCGAAGGCGCAATCGATGCGGATCCATCGGAAGGTATTGCGGGCCCCAAGCGCGAGAGGCCGCTCCCAAAAGTCCTGAGTGTCGTAGACGTCGACCGCCTGATTGCCGCCGCGCAAGCGCGCATCGAGGGACAGGAGGGCCACGCTCTCTTTCGCGCTTTGCGGCTCTACTGCCTGCTCGAATTGCTCTATGCCACCGGCATGCGCGTCAGCGAACTGGTGTCTTTGCCGCGCAGCGTGCTGAAGGGCGACCCGCGCGTGCTCACCATCAAAGGCAAGGGCGGCCGCGAGCGCCTTGTTCCCCTCAACCCGGCAGCCCGCGCCGCGCTGGACCGCTATCTCGCGGTGTCCGGGCGGCACGACAATTCGCGCTGGCTATTTGCATCGAAGGCGGCAGAGGGCCACGTCACGCGTCAGGGCTTCGCGCTCGACCTTAAGGATCTGGCCGAGGAGGCCGGACTCGATCCCGATCGGGTATCGCCTCACGTCCTGCGCCATGCCTTCGCGAGCCACCTGCTCGACCGTGGCGCGGATCTGCGCGCGGTGCAGCAATTGCTTGGTCACGCAGATATCTCGACGACGGAGATTTACACACACGTGCTTCAGGAACGCTTGAAAAAACTCGTCAACGATCATCATCCCCTTGCCAAGCTCGCAGACAATACGAAAAGCTGATGCGCCCCTTGTGAGCAGCCCCTATAGTTCCGCGCACAATAGATCTGGCGAAAGGGAACAAGCAACATGAGCCGGCTGTATGGGGAAAAGCATCGCGCACTACAGGACTCCTTCGATACCCGCAGAATTGCGGACCGTGTCGAAGAGATCGTGGTGCGGCCCGAAATCGACGACATGGGCAAGGCCTTCATCGAAAGCCGTGACATGTTTTTCCTCTCGACGGTAGACCACAACGGCCGGCCGACCGTCTCATACAAGGGTGGCACGCCAGGCTTCGTAAAGGTCCTGGATCCGACGACAATTGCCTTTCCGAGCTATGACGGTAACGGCATGTACTTCTCTATGGGCAACATCGCGGGCAATCCCGAGATCGGCTGCCTGTTCATCGATTTCGAGCGCCCCTTCCGCACGCGCCTGCAGGGGCGCGCCGAACTGGTGAAGGACGGCCCGCTTCTGTCGCTGTTTAAGGAAGCAGAACTGGTCATAAAGGTCGCCGTCAGCGAAACCTGGATGAACTGCCCGCGCTACATTCACCGCTATCAGAAGCTTGAGCGCTCCCGATACGCGCCCGGTGTGGAAACCGAGACGCCGTTCTGCGAATGGAAGCGCATCGACATCATCCAGGATACGCTTCGACCTGAAGAAGTGGAAAAAGTCGCACAGATGGGCACCGTCACGATTGACGACTGGATGGGTAAGGTCATAGCCGGCGATAAAGGCGCCTGACCCTCTCCTCGAAGGGCATCCCGTTCCCATTCATTTTCGCACCGGAACGGGACGCCCCTCTTTCGCGCAAGCACCACCTATTTTCTGCCGGGCGACTTCCCGATCGAGTTGGCCGTCGAGCCACAACGAGAACATCTTCAAGTCTGCCCGCAGCGACCACCAGGGATATGTGAAGGTGGCAGGTTTATTGTGCTCGACAACCGCATGCGACAGCCACGCAGGCCCGTAGGATCCCGCCAACGCGCTGACAAGAAATCCCGGACGGCGCGTCACCGCATAGGCGGCGAGGCTTCCGATCGCAACCGCCGTGCCGAAAATATGCAACTGGCGGGTTCTGGGATCGCGATGCTCACCCAGGTAGTAGGGCCAGAACTCCTCGAACGTCTCGATCCCGGACGTGCTTTGCTGCGGTTGCGGCGACTGCAACACCTTCTGATCCATAGCCTTGCTCCTCCGAATCCGCAGCGCCTCGCGCTCCAGCCCGTGCAAACCGCTCCGTCTGACACGATGTGACAACTTCGGCTGAAACTCATCACATCACGCATAGGTTCCAGGCGCGCCGGGCCACGGTGGAGACGGCCATGGCATTTCCAGAGCCCTCTCTTGTTTCGCCATGAGCAATCCCCATCTCTAGACGGTCCGAAAAGACCGATTGGTTCAAGAAAGGATCTCGCCAGCTTTGTACACCGCCTACACCGCTCGCGCCTCCGACCGTTTCAGCCGTTCGCATGAGCGCGCACGCCAACAAGCACCGGCTTCGCACGAGGATGTGCAGGCGACGCTCGCACGGCTTGAGACAATCGCAACCGTCATGGATAGCGCCGTGCGCATCCCGGGCACGACAATCGTCATGGGTGTGGACGCGCTGCTTGGCCTGCTGCCTGTTGTGGGCGATGCCATCTCGGGCGCGATCGGCAGCTATCTGATCTGGGAGGCCCGCCGTCTTGGCGCTTCGCGAGTACTCATTGCACGCATGGCCGCCAACACGACAATCGACACGGTGCTCGGCAGCATTCCCGTCGTCGGCGACGTGCTTGACGTCTTCCACAAATCGAACCGCAAGAACATCGATCTCCTCAAGGCGCATCTGGAAAAGCACGGCGTCCGCCCAACGGGCGCCAACGGCAAGATCATCGACGCCACATACCGGGCCGAGACCCTTCGTGGTTAACGCCCGTGACGCGACGCGCGGCGTTGCATGCGGAGCCTTATAATTCTCGCGTCCAATGACTAGATTGCCAGCAACGACGTATTCAAGAGGTTGAGTACTGACGCAGCCGCACGTGTCGATCAGATCAGAGGAGTTGCAAACATGAGAGTTGCAAATGCCGGGGCATCGAGGGGATTGATCAGGCTCGTTGCCCTCTCTGCCCTGCCGTTCATGGCCGCGCTCGCAGCCGGCCAAGCCTACGCCGACAACGACGAGCAGGCACTGCGCTTGCGCGACACGGTTGCCGACCCCAGCGTCCCCCTCGCATGGGACCGCCGCCATCACCCCGAGACGTGGCGTTATCGCACGCCCAAGCGCCACTACGTGAGCCATTGCGGCAAGCGATACTACTGGGACGGAGACGAGTGCGTGCGCAAGCGCCGCTATCGCTGAGACAGGCCTACAAACAGACGATGCCGAAAGAAAAAGGCGGCCACAACAGGACCGCCTTACTGCATTTCAAAGGTGCTTGCTCTTGCGATCAGACGTCCAGGTTTGAAACGTTCAGCGCGTTATCCTGAATGAACTCGCGTCGCGGCTCTACGGTATCGCCCATGAGCCTTGAGAAGATCTCGTCGGCTTCCGATAGATCGCCGAGCTTCACCTGAAGCAGCGTGCGAACCTCCGGATCGAGCGTCGTCTCCCACAACTGCTCCGGGTTCATTTCGCCCAGACCTTTGTAGCGCTGAAGCTCCACGCCTTTGCGGCCGTGCTCGTAGACCGCGTCGAGCAGCGCGCGCGGCCCGGAGATGCTATCGACCTTGTCCTTGCGCTTGAGCTTGGGAGGGGTTCCGTAAACCTCTGCAAGATGGCCCAAGCGCTCATTGAGCCGCCGTGCCTCCTGGGACCCAAGCAGATTGCGGTCGATGGTGTGGACCTCGGTCACGCCGCGCACCTCGCGCTTGAACACGTAACCATCGTTGCCGTAGCGGCCTTCCCAGCCCGTCTCCATTTCCTCCGCGATGGCGTCGAGTCGCCCGGCGATGCGCGCGGCAACCGCGTTGGCCTTCTCCGCGTCCGGTTTACTGAGAATGGAACCATCGAAGACGCCTCCGATTGCACCTTGCTCGACAACCGAGCGGTTGTAGCGCGAATGCAAGCCGTTGATCGCATTCGTGATCGCGCGTGCCTGATCGAGAATGTCGCGCAAGTCGCGACCGGCACGCTCCGTGCCTCCGCCCGTCACGAGGACCGCGTCGCCGATACCGGTGTCGATCAAGTAGTCCTCAAGCGCGCGCTGATCCTTCAGGTACTGATGCTGTCTGCCCTTTTGAACTTTGTAGAGCGGCGGCTGGGCGATATAGACGTGGCCCTTCTCCATCAGCTCGTGCATCTGGCGGTAAAAGAACGTCAGCAGCAATGTGCGGATGTGTGCGCCGTCGACGTCGGCGTCCGTCATGATGATGATCTTGTGATAGCGCAGCTTGTCGAGCTTGAAGTCATCCGAGCCAATGCCCGTGCCCAGCGCGCCGATGATGTTTGTCACCTGCTCTGAAGACAGCATCTTGTCGGTACGTGCGCGCTCCACGTTGAGGATTTTGCCGCGAATGGGAAGGACGGCCTGGAACTCGCGCTTGCGGCCTTGCTTGGCGGATCCGCCGGCCGAGTCGCCCTCGACGATGAACAGCTCGGTCTTGGAAGCATCGCGATCTTGGCATTCGGCCAGACCGCCGGGCAGACGCAAGCCATCCAGCGCACCCTTGCGCCGGGTCTCACGCGCCTTGCGTGCGGCCTCACGCGCAAACGCCGCCTCAACGATCTTGGTGATGATCGTCTTGGCTTCCTTGGGATGCTCTTCAAACCAGGCGCCAAGCTGATCGCCGACGATCGCCTCAACCACTGGCTTGACTTCCGATGAGACAAGCTTGTCCTTGGTTTGGGAAGAAAACTTGGGATCGGGAACCTTGACCGACAGCACGCAGGTCAGCGCTTCGCGTGCATCTTCACCCGTCAGTGAAACCTTTTCCTTTTTGGTGATGCCGCTTTCATCGGCATACTTGTTGATGACGCGCGTCAAAGCTCCGCGGAAACCAGCCAGATGCGTGCCGCCGTCGCGCTGCGGAATGTTGTTGGTGAAGCAAAGCATGTTCTCGTGGTAGCTATTGTTCCACCACAGCGCGACCTCAACGCCAATGCCGTCGCGCTCGCCCTTGATCATGATCGGATCGGCGAACGCCGCTTCTTTCGAGCGGTCGAGATAGCGCACGAAAGCCGCCGTGCCGCCCTCATACATGAATTCTTCGCGCTTTATGTCTGCATGGCGTGCGTCGGTCAGCACGATCTTTGCGCCCGAGTTCAGGAACGCCAGCTCGCGCAGGCGATGCTCCAGAGTTCCATAATCGAACTCGACGATGTTGTGGAACGTCTCGGTGGAGGGAAGGAAAGTCACCTCCGTGCCGCGCTCGCCGTTGGCCTCGCCGGCCACCTTGAGCGGCGCCACGGCATTGCCGTTGCGAAACTCGATGACGTGCTCCTTGCCTTCGCGCCAGATCCGGCACTTGAGCCAGCTCGACAGCGCGTTAACGACGGACACGCCGACGCCGTGCAGACCGCCTGAAACCTTGTAGGCGTTCTGGTCGAACTTGCCGCCGGCGTGCAGCTCGGTGAACACGATCTCGGCCGCCGAGCGCTTCGGATCGTGATCGTCGTCCTTCTTGATGCCGGTCGGGATGCCTCGGCCATCGTCGCGGACCGTGCAGGATCCATCGGCATTGAGCGTCACCTGGCAGCTCTGCGCTTGTCCCGCAAGGACCTCGTCAATGGCGTTGTCGACGACCTCGTAGATCATGTGATGAAGGCCCGAGCCGTCATCGGTATCACCGATGTACATGCCCGGGCGCTTGCGCACAGCATCGAGGCCTTTCAGCATCTTGATGCTGTCCTCGCCGTAATCTTCCGGCATCGGAGTCTTCTTCGCGCTCTGGGGGCTCATAAGGGACCTGTGCTGGGTGGAAATCTGATGGCAAATTTATAGCACAAAGCGCCCGGAATTGCGTCACAAAACCTTCTTTCGACCGCACTTTCACGGGGGCCGTTTTTCAAATAAATTCAATAATTTGCGTGCGGCGGATTGCCGCCTGCCGGAAAGCTTCAGAGCGCCTTCAATCCGCCCTCGTCGACGGCCCACAGCTGCGCCCGCCCGGCAAGGTCCTCGAAGGCTGACGCATCGGTACCGGTCATCCACGCTTGCGCCCCAAGACGCAGGATCTCCTCGAACAGCGCCGCCCGGCGGTGGCGATCGAGATGCGCAGTGATCTCATCCAGCAACAGGATGGGCGCCGCGCCCTCCTGGCGCGCGGTGAGCAATTCCGCGTGCGCCAGGACCAGGCCGATCAGCAGCGCCTTCTGCTCGCCCGTGGAACACAGCCGGGCGGCGATCTGCTTTGGCCCGTGCACCACTGCAAGGTCGGAGCGATGCGGTCCTTCAAGGGTGCGGCCGGCCGCGCGATCGCGCTCGCGTGTCGCGCGAAGGGTGTGCGCATAAGCGTTCTCCGCTTCGAGCGCAGGCATGGCGGCCAGGTCGTCCTCGATCCGGCCTTCGATGGCAAGACCGCTCCAGGGAAAGGCCGAGTCGGGATCACGCGCGCGCCGCTCCGCGATGATGCGCGCCATGGCGGCTGCCGCTTCAAGCCGCGCGGCGGCCACCGCAACGCCCGTCTCCGCCATCACCAACTCGAATCCGGAAAGTTGCGCATCCTCGCGCACACCATCCGACAGCAGCCGGTTACGCGCCGTCATCGCCCGCTCGAAACGCCCGGCGAGTGTGCGATAGGCCGGATCGAAGCACAGAATGAGTCGGTCGAGAAAGCGGCGGCGCTCCGTGCCCGAGCCCGTGAACAGCCCATCCATGGCCGGCGTCAGCCAGACGATTTCGAGATAGTCGGCGAGCACGCCCGAGCCTGGCTGCTGCACGCCGTCGATGCGCACGATGCGGCCGCGCTCAGAGCTTGCCGCGCCGGGCTGAAGTCCGGTCCCGATGTCAGCAGGGCCATTCAACGTATGGACGTGCGCGGCGACCGCAAATCCGCCATCGCCTCCGGCGCGCGGAATCTCGTTGAACGGCGCGCGCCGCAGTCCTTGCCCGGGAGCCAGCAGCGACAGCGCTTCGAGCAGGTTTGTCTTGCCCGAGCCGTTCGCGCCCGCGATCACCTGCGGCCGTGCCGTCGCCTCGAGCGTCACGCCGGGATAATTGCGATAATTCGTCAGGCTGAGCCGCTCGACCCACAGGCCGCTGGTGTCACTGGTCATAGGCGACCTACCGCCCGCCGCACCATCGCATCGCCAATACTGACATTTGCAAATGTGCCGCCAGAAGCAAAAATGACATTACACCCGCATCGGCATCAGCACGTAAAGCGCGCCTTCCGAGCCGGTATCTTTCACCATGGTGGGCGAGCCGGGATCAGCCAGCAGAAAACGGGCTTCCTCGCCTTCAAGCTGGCCGGCGATGTCGAGCAGGTAGCGAGCATTGAAGCCGATCTCCAAAGGAGAGGCCCCGTAGGAAACCGCGATCTCTTCCGTAGCGCTACCGCCCTCCGGGTTGTTGACCGAGAGCACGAGCTTGTTCTTATCGAGGTTGAGTTTCACCGCGCGCCCGCGCTCGCTCGCAATCGTCGAAACGCGATCGACCGCGCTCATGAAGGCCGCGTTCGCCACCTTCAATTCCTTGTCGTTGTTATGAGGGATGACGCGGCCATAGTCGGGGAACGTGCCGTCGATCAGCTTGGAGGTCAGCACCACGTTGCCGATCTCGAAACGCACCTTGGTCTGGGATACGCCGATCTTCACCTTGGCGCTTGAATCTTCCAGCAGACGCGCAAGCTCATGCACTGTCTTTCTGGGAATGATCACACCGGGCATACCATCCGCGCCCGCAGGGCAGGGCAGCTCCACCTGCGCAAGGCGATGGCCGTCGGTGGCGACCGCACGCAGCGTCTTTGTCCTGCCGGTCTCGGCGGTGTGGAAATAGATGCCGTTCAGGTAGTAGCGTGTCTCTTCCGTCGAGATGGCAAAGCGTGTCTTCTCGATCAGCCGCTTCAGGTCCGCGGCATCGATCGTGAACTCATGCCCGATCTCGCCCACGGCAAGGTCCGGGAAATCCTCCGCCGACAGCGTCTGCAGCGAGAAGCGCGATTGCCCCGACGTCAGCGTCAGCCGCTCTTTATCGCCGTCGCGCTTCATCTCGATCTCGGCGCCTTCCGGCAGCTTGCGCACGATATCGTGCAGCATGTGGGCCGGGACCGTCAGCGTGCCACCCTGGCTTACCTTGGCCTCAACACTTTCCGAAACCTCGCGTTCCAGATCGGTCGCCTTGAACTGCAAGGCCGAACCGGACGCCTTCAGCATCACGTTAGAGAGAATGGGAATTGTCGTCCGCCGTTCGACGACGCTCGTCACATGGCTCAGCGCCTTCAACAACTCTCCGCGTTCGATCTCGAGACGCATGGGGCTCCCCGGTCTTTGTTATTGGGCGCGCGCATGGCTCCGGCAGGATTGCCGTCACGCCAGACGCGCGAAGGAGGATCGTCTAAACAAGGCCGCGCGCGCCTGTTGGCTGAATCGCCCGCGGTGGGGGCAGATGAGAGCCGAACGGCGGGGATATTTCAAGCCACGATCGCGTCGCAAGGCCGTCATATGGCCCGCAAATTGCGGTCTACCGGTGATAAGCCGGTGATAAAATGGGCCGAAGACGCGCTCTTGGCGCATCTTCGGCCCATCCGGCGGCCAGCTACCCCGCTGCCGGTCAGTGGTTCAGGAGCTTTTTCAGCTCTTCAAGCTCATCGCGCAGACGCGGATTGCCGTTGATCTCGCCTTCGATCTTCCGGATGGCGTGCAGCACGGTCGTATGATCCCGGTTGCCGAAACGGCGGCCGATCTCAGGCAGCGAACGGGCCGTCAACTGCTTGGCGAGATACATGCCGATCTGGCGGGGCCACACAACCGAACGATGACGGCGCTGCGACAGCAGATCGCCCTTCGAGACGCCGTAATGGCGCGAGATGATGCGCAGGATGTCCTCGATCTTCGGGCGGCGCGGCTCCAGGCTTTGCACCAGATCGCGGATCACCGACTCGGCGATGTCGAGGCTGATCGGCGTGCGCATGTACTGCCACGTCGCGTAAAGGCGCGTGACGGCACCCTCCAGCTCGCGTCCGTTCTCCGTGAGCCGGGAGGCGAGCAGGTCCAGGACTTCACGCGATAGCGCGAACGACGGATCGGCTGCGCGTTTTTCCGCGAGGCGTTTCTCGAGAACCTTGAGACGCAGCTCGTGGTCGAAAGGCCCAAGCTCGGTGACAAGACCGCGCTGCAAACGCGAGCGCATACGTTCGTTCAGCCGGTCGATGTGGTTGGGAGCACGCGCCGAGGCTACGACAACCTGCCGGCCGCCATCGAGCAATGCGTTGATGATATGATCGAACTCCTGCTCTGTCTTCTCGCCATGGAGGAACTCCAAGTCGTCGATCAGCAGCAGGCTGACGTTGCGGAACTTCTCCTTGAACGCCAGCGGGTCGGAGGAGCGCAGCGCCTCCACGAACTGATAACGGAAACGTTCAGCCGTCAGATACAGCACCGGAGCCTGGGGCGCGCGGCGCTTCACTTCCCACGCAATGGCGTGCAGCAAATGGGTTTTCCCAAGGCCGACGGACGAATGGATATACAGCGGATTGAAGCCGGGCTGATCGGAAAGCACCGTTTCGGCCACCTGCGTGGCGCCGGCATGAGACATCCTATTGGATGAGCCGATGACGAAGCTCTCAAAGGTGTAACGCGGATCGAGCGGCGACCCCTCAAGACCGCCCGCCGACGTGCGCACGGTGGCAGGGATGGCGGGGCGCATCAGTGGAGCAGGTGCAGCCTTCGCTGGCAGATCCCCGGAACCGTTCGCCGATTGCTGGACATTAGCCCCCTCGGCGCTTTCGCTTTGGCGAGCGCCATCCCCAGGACGGATTGTGGTACTCCCTGGCTGACGCCAGAGCACTTCAACACGCTCAGCGGTCTTGAACTCCGCCTTGCACGCTGCAAGCAACTGTTCGGAATAATGGGCCTGGATCCAGGTGCGCAGGAACTTCACCGGCACCGATACCTTGACGACCCTGCCATCGAAACCATCGAACTCCATGGCGTTGAACCAGCTGGAGTAGATGTCCTCGCCAAGCTGTGCCTTGAGCATCGCGCGCGCCTTGGTCCCTCTTCCCTCAGCGCCCTGCGAAGCTTCCGCCTCGATGGTCTTTTTGATTGGCTGCATTTTCGTGTCCCCGCTCTACTAGCTTTAAGTCTTGAATTCCGTACTCTGCACCCGGCACGCAACGCCGGAAGCATCGGCCTCAATGGCCGGGTCGTGCCTTGCAAGCGCCCTAAAGGTCCTCCCTCACGCCTCTCCCCGCATTACCCTTGCACCCACGGCAAGCCCGCAGCCTTCCAGCCGGCGAGCCGTCCACGGTGGCGGCTGGGATCGAGCGGCCCCTCGAAGCCTTCCGCCACATTCCGGCAGCGCCGGAAACCGTTTGCCGTGAGCGCCTCTGCCGCCATCCGGCTGCGGCCACCCGATCGGCAGATAAAGAAAATCTCGTCGTCTTCTTTCACCCCTGCGGACTTCAGAGTGTCCTCCAGACGCTGCGCGAAGGTTGGATCAACCCGGCTGTCGGGAAAGGTCTGCCACTCCTGCGTCAGTAGCCGCTTGCCCAGACTCGACAAATCGGGAAGCCCGACGAAGGCCCATTCGGCTCGGGTTCGCACGTCGACAAGGACGGCACGCTGATCGGCTTGCAGGCGCTCCCACACGTCCGTCACCGCGACGTCATCGATGTGGACAACTCCAAAGCTTTCCAACACCGTCCTCCTACGCTGCTCACGATCTTTGCGACACGTGAAACCAGCAACCCCGCAAAAGAACTACATGTAAAAGAAGCATTTCTCCGCGAGACCCCAAAGATGAGCCAAGTAGAACTGCATTCCATTTGAAGCTTTGACGATGAACTCTCCAGGCCAATCTTTGCGATTGCCCGAAGATATACTACGCACGCCGACACTCTGGGATGTTTGTTTAGCCCTCAATCATCCGCACTATGTTTACTAACCATTAACCCGTCGCCCGGCAAGCCTCCGGAGCGCCGGGTACCACGCCGCCGAAGTGTTGAAAATGTTTCCACAGGATTGTGCGTAACCCTCCTCCGGGCATCAAGAGATGTGGACAAAGGGCTGACTCTCAGGGGAAAAAGCTGTGTGCCGCGCGAGGGCAACAGTCCGGTGGCCCCCACTCTGCAGTAGTCATCTGAACGTCGTTTTATTGTTGCCTCGGATTTTTGCCGTGGCTTCTCGATAAAATTCTCTGCGTCCGCCGATGCGGTCAGACGCGCGAGAATCCAGCGCCTTAGCATCGCCAACAAAACAAAAGCGGGCCCGAAGGACCCGCTCTTTACTATTGCGAACATGCAACAGGGAGAAAAAGTCGATTTTTCGTTCTGTCGCCAGCTCAGCCAGCGAGGGCCTTGACGCGGCGTGCAAGCCTGGAAACCTTGCGAGCGGCGGTCTTTTTGTGGATCGCACCCTTCTGTGCCGTACGCATCAGAACCGGCTGCGCGGCCTTGAGCGCGGCGGTCGCCTTCTCGGGATCTCCCGAAGCGATCGCTTCCTCGACAGCGCGAACGTTGCTCTTCATGCGCGTGTTGCGGGCCTTGTTGACCTTGGTCCGGCGGATCATCTGGCGCTCGGCTTTCTTTGCCGACGACGTATTGGCCATGTTTCACAGTCCTTGTTTGTGTTTGGTGAGCGCACGCCGAACGAGGCCCTGCAAACGGGCCATACCCCCAGTTTAACGGGTGTCCGGATGGGCTTTAAATACCTTTACCGCCCGGAACTGGAGTTCCGAGCGGCGCTTGGGTTTCCTATACCGTTGGCTCCGCCAACGGTCAATTGCTGAAAAGGGCCGGCAGGAACGGCATTTTCGACCTCCCATCCTGTTCGCAAGCCCCGTAAGCCGGGCGTGGTGTTTTCCCAGATTCATGTATGTTCTGCCGGTCAACGGGATTCGCTTAAGCTTTTTGCCCGGCAGCGGCGGGCCAGCCTTTGGGGGAAATCGAAATGTCTTCGTTGAGTGCCTGGATGGTCAGCCTGACGCTTGGGCTGTGCGCCGTGATCCTTACCGCTGGGGCCAACCAGCCTCTCCTCAACCTGCTCTCGACCGGCCTCGTTTCGGTAGCCTTCGCCAGCCTGGGCATCCGCGAAAACCGCAAGCTCATTGCCGAGGGAGCGCATAAAAGCGCGATCGCTGCGTCCACCGCCCGCTACATCGGACTGGTTTGGACGTGGGGTGCACTGGCCTTGCTGGTTATCTATGCGCTGGTCTTCGACAACACCTGGAAGGAGTGGTGGCAGTTCTTCCTCAGCTTCGCCGCAGCCGCGGTAGGTTCGATCATCTTTGCCAACATGCTGGGCCGAGACGCCGAGCAGGGTAGACACGACGAGTCGGTGATGGGCCTTGGCCGCCTCCTTGTCAAAGTTCAGCTCATCGGCATGATGGTCGGCATCATCAGCTTACTGATCGATGGCAAGTTCCCCCGCGACACCGCCCACATGGATTGGGCCGCGTGCAACATCTTCTTCTTCGGGGGGCTTGCTATCGCTGCCATATGCGCGAATGCGCTTGCGGCCTCCCGCAGCTAAGGCTCGCGATATGGGGCGCCCTGCAAACCTTCTCGCGATCGCGGCATTTTTGACCCTCGCTGGCATCATATGGTGCGCGGAGCATGGAAATATCTTCGCCATCAATGCAATTGCCTTGGCGTTCGCGCTGGCCGCGATCTGGACGGCCTGGCGCCTGAATGCGCCACGGTTCTCGCACGTGAAGCAGGGCGCTGCCGACTGGCCGGCGGCCGCCACGCAACTCAAGGCGACGTCCCTCGTCACGGCGTCCGTATATGCGTGGGGTGGCCTTGCCATGTTGCTGGTTTATGAGCTCACCCAATTGCACTGGCGGCACGGCTGGCAATACGGCTCAATGATGCTTTTGATCGCCGGAGGGCTGTTGGCCTATGTCAGGGCGCTCAAGAACCCTTCTTCGCGCCTTGCCAGCTCGTCGGCTATCGAGCGCGTCGTGCAGCTCGCGGCCGTCCATGGCATCGCTGCTGCGGTGGCCCTCGGCTGGCTCGTTCTATCGGGGAAGCTCATAACCTACAAAGGTGACTGGGCGGCCAACGCCATCTTCCTCGCCGGCGGCCTGGCTATTGTCTTTATTTCGGCGATCGCAGTGGCGGCACATCGCAGGCTCACGCGCCCTGCGTTCTGAGCGCCATGCGATTTTTAGCGTTGGCACACGGGGCAGAAGAATGTCGCCCGCCCCTGATGGACCGTACGTTGGACGATGCCCCTGCATCCCGGCTGCCGGCATCGCTCGCCATCCCGGTCATAGACAAAGAACTTCTCCTGGAAACCGCCGCGAGAGCCGTCGGTATGGCGGTAGTCGCGCAACGTCGATCCGCCAGCGGCAATAGCATCCTCCAGAACATCTTTGATCGTCTGAACGAGACGCGCGCTTCGTGCTGCGCCCCCGCGCGTTGCCAGGCTGCCAGCACTCCTGTCCGGCGAGAGATGGGCGCGGTGAAGCGCTTCAGACACGTAGATGTTTCCGAGCCCCGCGACGACACGCTGATCCATAAGCAAAGCCTTCAGATTAACCTTCCTGCCGGCCGCACGTTCCGATAGGTAATCCGCCGTCAACGCCTCCGATAACGGCTCGGGTCCCAGCGCGCGCATCAAGGGATGGTCATCGAGGTCACGCGCCGGTGTCATGACCATGAAGCCGAACCGGCGCGCGTCGTTGTAGACGACGGCGACATCGTCGGGAAAATGGAAAACGACGTGATCGTGGCGCGGGTCTGCAGACTGGCCGTAAACGTACTGCCCGAGCGTCTCCGCACCTTCTCGTGCGGCGATGGTAAACCGGCCCGTCATGCCCAAATGCATGATGAGCGCATCGCCACCCTCCAGATGCCCGATGAGATACTTGGCGCGGCGGTCCAACCGCTCAAACGCGCGGCCCTTGAGCCTCGCGGCGAAATGCTCCGGCAAGGGGAAGCGCAGATCAGGCCGGCGGGCTTCCACGCGCAACAAAGGCCGTCCGACAAGGACAGGCGCCAATCCGCGGCGAACAGTTTCGACTTCGGGTAGTTCTGGCATTGATCCTCTCGGCCAAACGCGGCGAACGGACCCTGTCTATCATGTTGAGATGTATGGAAGGCGGCGCGTTTTGGCCAGTGGCGCGGGCGGACCGCCTCGGCTATGATTCCCCGATGAGCAGAAACACCGCACATTCCGCCGCTGGCACGGGCTCCGATGACACCGTGTCGTTCGGTTTCCGCCAGGTTCGTGAAGGCGAGCGCCAGGGCCTCGTCAACTCCGTGTTCGCCAGCGTGGCTGAGCGCTACGACCTCATGAATGACTTAATGTCGGGCGGTCTGCACCGGCTCTGGAAGGCGGACTTCGTATCCTGGCTTAATCCGCCCAAAGGCATCGAGCCGTTTCGCCTGCTCGACGTCGCCGGCGGCACGGGCGACATCGCCATGCGCTACGCACGCGCCAGCGGCGAGAACGCGACAGCCGTGATCTGCGATATCTCACCTGAAATGCTGGACGTCGGCAAGCGGCGCATCCAGGAGGCGCATCTGGACCATCGCATCCGCTGCGTGGAAGGCAACGCCGAAGCGCTTCCCTTCGAAGCCGGCACCTTCGACGCATATACGATCGCCTTCGGCATCCGCAACGTCACCCACGTCGACAAGGCGCTCTCGGAAGCGTACCGCGTGCTGCGGCCCGGAGGCCGTTTTCTTTGCCTGGAATTCTCCGAGTGCCGCGTACCGCTGCTCGACACCCTTTACGATTTCCACTCCTTCGAGGTCATCCCGCGCCTCGGCAAGCTGACAGCCGGTGCAGCCGAGCCCTACCAATATCTCGTAGAGAGCATCCGCAAGTTCCCCAAGCAGGAGGCGTTCGCTGACATGATTCGCGCCAGCGGTTTTGCCAAGGTGAGCTACCGCGACCTGACCGGCGGGGTTGCCGCCATGCACTCGGGCTGGAAGATCTAGAGCCCTCTCAAGCCGTTGCGGATTTCTCTCACCGCTGTTGAAAGCTCCAATTGACCGTCTGCGCATTGCCAGCTTAGCCTCCGCCTCGGACCCCGCGGGGAGGGGCCGTTTTATTGGGGAGACTCGCTTTATGAAAGCAATCCGTATTGCGTCGCTGGCTCTGGCCGCGACGCTTGCCTTTGGCGTTTCGGGCGCTTCGGCTGGTTGTGTGAACAAAGGTGCCGTAGCAACCGCCGGCACGGCAAAAGAGGCCAAGTGGTATGCCATGGAAACCATGGTGCAGGCCGTATCGTGGTCGCTGTGGCCGGGCTGGCTGTCGACCGGCAAGGTCGAGGGATATTCGGTGCGCAATGAGCGTTACCGCTGCAACCCCGAGGGCGGTCAGGTGACCTGCCATGGGCGTGCGACGTTCTGCACGAAAGGTTGAATGTAGAATTTGAAGGACGAAGGCGGCGGTCTCCGGCAAATTTCGCCGGTGGCCGCCGCTTTGCATTGCGAGTAGGACAAAGGCCTCCCGCATCGAGAGGCGGGATACTTAACACATTGAGACCGGCAAGTACCGATACATGGCCAACGCACTCACCAATACACTCCGCCTGTCCCGTGCCGGTCTGGTTCTCGCCCAGCATGGCGTGCGCTTTGTCCCCAAGGGCATGGCGGTGCCGCTCCCCTTACGCATTGCGCGCGCGGCGACTGCGCCCATCCGCTGGCTCTCCGCGCCCTTTCGCCTTCGCGAGCCCAAAGCCGCGCGCGTCTCGGCGGCGCTGACCCAGCTCGGTCCCAGCTACATTAAGCTCGGACAGTTTCTCGCCACCCGCGCGGATATTCTGGGACCCGAACTCACGACCGACCTTCGCCATCTGCAGGACCGGCTTCCGCCCTTCTCCCAGGCCGAGGCCCGCGCTGCCATCGAGCAGGCCCTGGGCGGCAAGCTCGAAGATCATTTCGTCGAATTCGGCCCGCCCGTCGCTGCGGCTTCGATCGCGCAAGTCCACAAGGCCTACGTTCTGGAAAACGGCGTCAAGAAAGCCGTCGCCGTAAAGATCCTGCGTCCGAACATCGAGAAGCGTTTTCGCCGCGATCTCGACAGCTACTATTTCGCAGCCCAGTTAATTGAGCGCTTCCACGAACCTTCGCGGCGGCTGAAGCCTGTCGCCGTCGTCGATAATCTCAAGCATACGACGGATCTGGAGATGGATCTGCGGTTGGAGGCCGCCGCCATTTCCGAGATGGCCGACAATATCGCAACGGACGAAGGCTTCCGCGTTCCCCACGTCGATTGGCGCCGCACCTCCAAGCGCGTCATGACGCTGGAATGGATCGACGGCACTCCGATTTCCGATCATGCCACGCTCAAGGCTCGCGGTCTTGATCTGGAGGCGCTCGGCCTTGTTGTGATGCGCTCGTTCCTGCGCCACGCGATGCGCGACGGCTTCTTTCACGCCGACATGCACCAGGGCAACCTGTTCGTCGATGCCGAGGGCAAGGTCGTCGCCGTCGATTTCGGCATCATGGGAAGGCTCGGCAAAACCGAGCGGCGGTTCCTTGCAGAAATCCTGCACGGCCTCATCACGCGCGACTACTACCGTGCGGCCGCCATCCATTTCGAAGCTGGCTACGTGCCTCCCTATCACACGGTGGAGGAGTTTGCCCAGGCCATGCGCGCCATCGGCGAACCCATTCACGGACGCATCGCCGAAGAAATCTCGATGGCCGACCTGCTCGGCCAGCTCTTCGCCTATACGGATGTGTTCGACATGCAGACGCGGCCCGAGCTGATCCTGCTGCAAAAGAGCATGGTGATCGTGGAAGGCGTGGCGCGCGGTCTCGATCCCAAGCTCAACGTGTGGACCGCCTCCGAGCCTGTCGCGCGCCAGTGGGTTGAGGAGAACCTCAGCCCGATCGCCAAGATCAAGGAAGCCGGCGGCGTGTTTGCAACGTTAGGCGAATTGCTGGCGAAGTCACCAGGACTGCTCAACGTCGCGGAAACAGCTGCGCGCGATGTCGCGCAGATGGCGCACACCGGTCTGCGGCTCGACGAGGCGACGGTGGCGCGGCTTGCGCAAGCGCAGGCCAAAGAGGCGCGCAAAGGGACATGGGCGCGTTTCACCATCGGCATGATTGCCGCGCTTGCGCTCGCAGCGATCTATCTCAATCACATCGGAGCGTTTCACTGAAATAGCTTCCCGTTGCCGTTGGCCATGCGGAACGCTCACGGCGATCTGTTCGTTTGTCTTTGAGAAGAAGATCTCAAAAATGGCAAAGGAGCACCCCTGTCCTATGAACGCCAATCCTGCAACGTCAGCCAACGGACCCGGCCGTCCGCGCAATCCCGAACAACCGCCGACTACGCCCGATGGCCATCCGCCACGCAGGCCGGGACCGGCAAATCAGCCGATCAATCCTGAGCCGACGACGCCGTCTCCCGATCCCCAGCCCGTGCCGGTGCGCGAGCCTGAGCCTGATCCCGTCACCCCAGACCGCTGAAATGCGCTGCGTCACAAACAAAAAAGGGTGCTCTTACGAACACCCTTGAAGTTGGTTGGATGGGACTTCAAACAATCAAAACGCTTTGCTCCAGTTTGCGTAGAGCGTGCCATCGCGCTCCTGCTGGTAGCCGTTGACGTCGTCGCGCACGGGCTCGAGCCATTCCACGCTGAGGCGATGGCCCTTCAAGGCGCCGTCGGGCACCACGAAGTTCACGCCCAGGCCGACATCGAAGTAGCTTCCGCCGTAGTTGGTGGGAAAATCCGGTGCGCTCATGCCTGATCCCGTCGGATAGAATGATCCTTCGATCTGGCTCACTCTCGTACTCAGCAGGCGCACGGATGCCGACATCCAGTCGGTAAGGCGATAGGCCGCCCAGCCGGTCGCCTGGAACACGTCCCCCAGCCGATAGCCCTGATCGTTCTCGTCTTCCATGCGGACGATGCCGGAGAGCTGCACGCCCCATGACAGCCGATCCGCGCGTCCGTTGTAGGTGAGGCTTGGCAAGAAATCCCATGTACCCGAGCCCAATTGCATCATGTAGTGGGTGAGGTTTCCATTCGATGCCCGCTCCGTGGTCGAGCCGGTCGGCGCGGAGAACATCATGCCGGTGTGAAGGCTGTAGCCGGGGCCACTTGAAATCTTGATGAGCGCGCCGAAGATCGTGTCGCCAAAACCGTCGGTTCCGTGACTGTGGCTACCCATGTGATCCATGTCGCCGTGGCCCATGTCGTGGTGCGCAAAGGGCAGCGTATCCATGGTCATATCCATGGTCATCCACTGCGGCATCACCATCAGCGTCATCCAATCGGTCGGCGCATACATGATGTCGAGCATATGCATCTGCATGGTCATCTCGGTCTGATACATCGAACAGTGCTCGTGACCGGCAACTGCTTCGTTCTGGCAGGCCCTGTGCAGCAGAGGATTGGAAGGATCGTTGACATTGATCGTCGAGGTGCCGTCGAGCTGATCGCCCGACTGGCGCGCCCAGCTATAACGATAGCCGACCATGAACTCGCCCGCCTTGTGCATGTGATCGACCATCACGCCGGCCGGCGCGTGTCCATCCGGGATGGGCTTTGCACCTTGCTCGTGGGCAAGAGCAGGAGAGCCGTATATCAAGAGTGCCGCCAAGAACGTGGCAGCACGTGGCGCGAGGCGCCGCGTTGTATCGCCAAACATTGTAGTCCCCCTGAGACCGGTTCGCGCGCTTTCCGCAGCGGCCGGTTCGAATTTCAAAAAATGCTGGGAATGGTCCGAGCGCGGAACGAAGCGGCGGAGCCGCGGCGCTCTATTCGCGTTTATTTGATTACGTGACGGCGGGGGGACCGCGCGCCTCAAAGCCGGTGTAGGTTCTGGCGTACCCGCTGTGCGCCTGTGATGTGGCATAGACGACCACGGCCTCGACGGGCGCGGTTATCACAAGTTGCGGAGACTCCTGCACCGTCGCGGCGGAAAGCGCGCTCGCGCAGATCACGCAGTACGTGGCCTTGTGGTTGGCTGGAAGACTTGGCGCGGGCTGTTGCTCACCGTCCGCAACGGCCGCGTGACAGATGGGAATGTTATTGTCGAGCGCCCACTGCTCTGCCGCACTCTTGGGTGCGGAGGCCGCGATCTGCATAAGTGTATGCTGCGCAGATACGCCCGCCTGCAGCAGAACGCCCAAAAGGGCCAGCACCGCAGGCAGCCATCTCAGCCTTGAATTGCGCAGTGGTCTCATAGTTCGAATAGGGACATGACGACGTCATCTCCTACAAGTGCAACTACGCAACACCCAGGGAGTCAAATTGACTGACCACGCATCTGTAGGAAGAGCGGCGGCGATCAGGGCTTCTTCCCAACAAGATGCGTACCGTGAGCAATTGCCGCAGTAGCCTGCATGGCCGCGGAGATGAAGACGGCTTCGGCGATCTCGGCCTCCGTCACGCCGGCATTGAGCGCGTTCGTGCGATGGACTTCGAGGCTGTAGGGGCACTGCGTTGTCACCGCCACGGCCAGCGCGATGAGTTCCTTATAGCGGCGCGGAATGGTGCCGGGCGCCATTGCCGCACGATCGAACGTCTCGAAAGCCTGCATCGACGAAGGCGCGGCGTGCCGCAAGTTTTGCAGTTTCGACAGGTTGGTTGTGTCGTACATGCCCTCGGATCTCCCTATTGCTGTCTTGGGCAAGGGTAGCAAATCGGCGGCAGGTTCAGGGGGCGAAGATTTTTTCCTCGTCAGGCGCGACCAAGCGTGTTGCGGCCCTGGTCTGAGGCGCGATAAGGCTCGTACTGGGGAAGATAAAGACACATACCCGTTTTGATCTTCGCACCAGGAGACTAAACTCCATGTCTAACAAGCCACCCCTGCCGCCCTTCACGCGCGAAACGGCTATTATCAAGGTCCGAAAGGCCGAAGACGCCTGGAATTCGCGTGATCCAGTTGCGGTTTCGCTCGCCTATACGCCAGACAGCCAATGGCGCAATCGCGCGGAATTTCCGGCCGGCCGCGCACAGATCGTGGAATTCCTCCAGCGCAAATGGGCTCGCGAGCTGGAATACCGGCTCATCAAGGAGCTGTGGACTTTTGCGGAAAATCGAATCGCTGTCCGCTTTGCCTACGAATGGCATGATGACAGCGGACAGTGGTATCGCTCCTACGGCAACGAGAACTGGGAGTTCGACGCCCATGGTCTGATGGCGCGCCGCTTTGCTTCGATCAACGATCTGCCGATCCGCGAGTCGGATCGCAAATACCACTGGCCGCAAGGGCGCAGACCCGATGATCATCCTGGCCTGAGTGATCTTGGCTTGTGAAGAACAGTACATAGACCGCAATGTAGGAACAGTCAGACCGCCATGCCGCGTACCCTCGTCAAGTGCATGATCGCCATCGGAAGGTCCGGACAGCTCGGGCTCAACGGGCACCTGCCGTGGGAGGGCAATAGTGAGCCGGACTATGTTGCGGACGTGGCGCGCTTCTTCGAGTTGACGCGCGGTCATGTCCTGCTCGCAGGTCCCAGGACGATCGCGGCCGTGCCCGAGTTCGCCTATCGAGACCGCACGATCCAGATCCTGCGCTCGAATATGAATCCGGAGCAGGTACTCTTGCATTACATTGGCCGCACGGTTTTCATTGGCGGCGGCCCGGCGGTGTGGGATGTCTACGCGCCCTATATCGAGCACTGGGACATCAACCGGCTGCCCTACGACGGCCCGGCCGACACCTGGTTCAAACCGGAATGGCTGATCGCGGGCGGCAAGCATCCGCGCGGCTGAGTAAGTGCTTTTGCAGTATCGCGCTCCGCAACAACGCCATTACGGCGCGGGAAACAGCGTCGCCATGAAACATCACAATCTTTGAAACGACGCGCGCATCCAGCGCCTGCGTCTCCTTCAGGAATCCGGCCGCTTCGATCCGCACGGCACCGCGATCTACCGTTGCAGCGCAAAATACCACCAGCGCCCCGTCCTGACGGCGAATGTCGCATCCTTCGCAGCACTGATAGCATTGCTCCAGCAACGACGTTGCTTCACGGAGCTTCCGTGCCACCTGCAAAAAATACGGGAGGAACGCGACATGAAACTTCCGCTCACCGGTGGTTGCTCGTGCGGCGTCATTCGCTACGAATGCACCGCCAAGCCAGCATTCTCCTGGAATTGCCACTGCCGCGATTGCCAGCGCGCATCGGGCGGCGGCTACTGCCCCGTCATGTACGTGCCGCGCGCCGCTCTTACGACCACAGGCCCAGCTGCGGTCTACTACGATGTTACCGCGGAAAGCGGGCGCTTGGTTCAGCGCGGCGTCTGCCCATCGTGCGGCTCCAGTCTTTTCATTCTTGCCGAACTCGTGCCCGAGCTCCAAGGTTTGTGGGCTGGCAGTCTCGACGATCCCACGCAGTTCAACCCCCAGATCAACGTGTGGACCCGCAGTGCTCCGTGGTGGAGCATGCGCGATCCGGCGATGAAAAAGCTCGACGTGGCGCCCAACGAAGCACAGTTCAAAGAACTGCTCGATGAGGCCGCGTCTCTCGTCAGCCGACAATAAATCCGCCGCGGAAAGTGCGCAGAGGCGTTTCGACGTTTGCGGGCGGCAGCAGGAAGAGAATTCGTACGAAAACAAAAACGCGCCGCTGGCACAAGGCACAGCAGCGCGTTTTGAGTTTCATAAAGAGATGATTGACTTCTTTGGTTGCGCATCGCGACTCCCGTTCCGGGAGCCGGCCGCGATGCGCGGAAGTGAAGTTCACATGACGTCTCGGCAGACCTGGCAACGACCTACTCTCCCGCGTCTTAAGACGAAGTACCATCGGCGCAGGGGCGTTTCACGGCCGAGTTCGGAATGGGATCGGGTGCAGCCACCCCGCCATAATCACCAGGTCGGCGGAGACGTCATATGACTTCTGTTTTCTGGTCTTTCTAAATACCTACGCTCATCGTGGCGGCTGCCGTTATCGCGCGTTAGCGCGAGAGCCCAAGGGGCTCCGGCATCAATGCCGCCCTCGCGGAGGAACCCGCGCGCTTCTCAGCGCGCGAACCGGTTCCGTGAGCGGAACGATGAGCATTGCTTAATGAGAGCAATCAAGCCAATCGAGTTATTAGTACCGGTAAGCTACACGCCTTGCAGCGCTTCCACACCCGGCCTATCAACGTGGTGGTCTTCCACGACTCTCGAGGGAGAACTTGTTTTGAGGTGGGTTTCCCGCTTAGATGCCTTCAGCGGTTATCCCGTCCGCACATAGCTACCCTGCTGTGCCGTTGGCACGACAACAGGTCCACCAGAGGTGCGTCCATCCCGGTCCTCTCGTACTAAGGACAGATCCTCTCAATTCTCCAACACCTACGGCAGATAGGGACCGAACTGTCTCGCGACGTTCTGAACCCAGCTCACGTACCACTTTAAATGGCGAACAGCCATACCCTTGGGACCAGCTCCAGCCCCAGGATGTGATGAGCCGACATCGAGGTGCCAAACGACGCCGTCGATATGGACTCTTGGGCGTCATCAGCCTGTTATCCCCGGCGTACCTTTTATCCGTTGAGCGATGGCCCTCTCACAAAGAACCACCGGATCACTATGACCTACTTTCGTATCTGCTCGACTTGTCAGTCTCGCAGTCAGGCTGGCTTATGCCATTGCACTCGACGAGTGATTTCCGACCACTCTGAGCCAACCTTCGCACGCCTCCGTTACGATTTAGGAGGCGACCGCCCCAGTCAAACTGCCCACCATGCGCTGTCCCGGAACCGGCTGACGGTCCGCGGTTAGACAACCATAATCGCTAGGGTGGTATTTCACATTGCGGCTCCACAAGAGCTGACGCCCCTGCTTCAAAGCCTACCACCTATCCTACACAAGCAGTCACGATTGCCAGTGCAAAGTTGCAGTAAAGGTGCACGGGGTCTTTCCGTCTAACCGCAGGAACCCCGCATCTTCACGGGGAATTCAATTTCACTGAGTGTGTGCTGGAGACAGTGGGGAAGTCGTTACGCCATTCGTGCAGGTCGGAACTTACCCGACAAGGA
>JAEUME010000009.1 GCA_016793445.1 Hyphomicrobium sp.
CTTAAAATCCTGAGTTCGAAAGAACGTGTGGGTTCGAGTCCCACCGTCCGCACCAAGGCAAGTGCACATGGCGCCGTTTTCTCGCTGCGCTGAGCTCGCGTTGACGGCCCTCTTCCTGCCCGGCTTCAGAATCCATTCCAGGCATATACGATTGTGTGCGATGGGCCACACGCACCGCCATTCCGCATATTTCTATACTAAAATGATCAACTAATTGATCGTCGGCAAGTTGAAAGCGCCGCCGATATGGCGATCTGGTTGCCCGCATCCCGCGCTGTGCGGGAACGGCCGGGCACGCCTTCGCCCCGGTCGATGCCGATCAGGAACGAAGCGTCCGCCGTTTGCATCTAGCCGCGTGAGGTCGTGACATGAATTCTGGCGTTTTGATGATTGTACTGACGCTCGTGGATGGCGGGGGAATGTCGGCGGCTTTTGTGAACACCGCATCTGTCGAAGAGTGCGAGCGTCGCGGCCGGGGCGTCAACGCGATTCTGACCAGCCAAAAGATCTCTATCGAGCCTCTCGTTTGCCGTGATTCGGAGGCGAGGTTCGAGGCATTCACGCATGGTGGCACGAGCGCCCAAACCCACACGTACCTCGTGACGTTCAATGATCGGAGGGCATGGATCGCACGACAGCCCGATGGCGCAACGTGCGCGCGTGCGACGCTCGCCACGGATGCCCCGCCCAACACGGCCAGATACTGCGCGACATCAACTCAAAAGCTGCTGACGGAAGGCAACTGAGGACGAAGGCGACGACGGACGGCATTGCGGCGCGGAGCGGCCCATTTTGGGCCCCAGTCAGCTTTCATGACTCTAGCCAACGTTTACACACCACTTATGTCGCCGCGACAAGCTGAACAGACCCACAGCCGCTATATGTCCGCAGGGCAGATAAGACGTCCGCAGATGTGGGATAGCCGCGCCAGATCCGCGCCGTCGTCCACGTCATGTTTGCAGGCGATTTCACGCACCTTGCGACCCGCAAGGTTGGCGCGCGTGTCGGAAAGCGCCGCGGCACTCGACCAGCGTACCTTGTCAAAGACGGGCAGATGGCGGGTGCGCGGCGCAAGGCCGATCAGCCAATAACCTCCGTCGCTGGCCGGGCCAAAGACCGCATCCGCGCCGCGAAGCGCTGCGAAAGCGCTGGCGATGTCGCTGGCTCTAATGGCGGGAATATCGCCGCCGATCACGACGACGGGGCCGGCCGGCGCGGCGGCGAACACACGATGAAGTCTTTGTCCAAGATCGCCGGGCCCTTGCTTCATGCGAACCAGAGCCGCTGGAAAGATGGGGCTCGCAACCGCAGCATCGGGCGCGACGGCGAGGATCGTCTGCCAGCGCGTGCCTGTCGCGACCCTCTGCAAGGTGAGCGCAAGATTGGTGCGAAAGAAGCCCGTGGCCGACATCGTGCCGACGTCGCGGGCCAGCCGGGTTTTGACGCGACCGGCCAAAGGCTCCTTGGTCATCACGACGAGGCGCGGTGCGAAGCGCAGCGCGCCCGCTTTGCCCTTCACGTCAGGCTCTCGCTTTCACGGGGGCCGCGGTAACGCCGCGCGATGCGCTCGGCAGGGATCCCAAGGCTATAGGCCAACAGGCAGGATTGGTTGCGCAAAGCTCTGCGCAGATAGCCATCGCGCTGGTAGCGGGCGGCGGAGGTCAGCGCGGGGCTGTCCAAGAGCGCGACGCGGCGGCGGCCCAACCGGCGGACAATATCGACGTCCTCCATGATCGGCAGATCGCGAAAGCCGCCGATCTCGGCGTAAAGGGCGCGCGGCATCAACAGTCCCTGGTCGCCGTAAGGCAAACCAGCCAGTTGGCAGCGCGCCCTCACGAGCGTTTCGAGGAGACGCGGCTTTATACCGTTGTCGTCGAGCTTGAAGCGGAAGGCCGCCGCAGAGGGCGCACGCACGCCTTCCGCGATCTCGCGCATGAAGGCGCCAGCGTCGCGAGTCCAGCCTTCGCCAAGAACGGTGTCGGCATGCAGGAAAAGCAGCCAGGGGTGCTTGGCGCACGCCGCTCCCACCTTGAGCTGTGAGCCCCGTCCGCGCGGCGCGGTGATGAACTCAACTCCGGCCGCATCGGCGATTCTTGCTGTCCCGTCCTCCGAGCCGCCGTCGCAGACGATGACCTCGCGCACGAAGCCTTCGACCGCGGCTGGCACCAGGGCGGCCAGTGTTTCGGGCAACGTCAGCGCCGCATTCAGCGTGGGGATGATGACAGAAACCATGGCCACCTATTTGCCAGCTTCCCCGAATGCTCACAAGCGTGGCAGATCGCGCGACCGCCGCGAAATTGGGCAAATTGATATGTTCTTTATTTGTTCTTCGTTCTGTGCTATGCAATCTCGCCATGGCCGGTGAAAGCGACGAGTTCAATGGGACGAGCGAGATAGCGGGGATGCGGGTGCAAGCGCCCGTTGATGAACAACGCCGGCGGGGCCGGGGTGCACGATCCAATCACACCGGCCGTTTTGAGCACGCGCAGGCTGAGGTTTTCGACGATGGATGGGAGAGCCTGGGCGAGCTGGAGGCCTTCAAGACGCAGGTGATGGAGGATTCCGCCCGCTCTATTATCGCCCGCAACGCCAGTCCCGATATCTCCTTCGACCGTTCGATCAATCCCTATCGGGGCTGCGAGCACGGCTGCATTTATTGCTATGCGCGCCCGTCGCACTGCTATCTGGGCCATTCAGCCGGTCTCGACTTCGAGACCAAGCTCTACGCCAAATCGAATGCTGCCGAGCTGTTGGAGAGAGAGCTTTCGAGTTCGCGCTACGAGCCCCAGACGATTGCCTTGGGCGCGAACACAGATCCTTATCAGCCTATCGAGCGCGAGCGGCGCATTACGCGTGCCATTCTCGAAGTCCTCGCCAAGACACGTCACCCCGTCGGCATCGTGACAAAGTCTGCGCTGGTCACCCGCGACATCGATATCCTGGCGCCGATGGCGGCCCAGGGACTGGTCAAGGTCGCGATCTCGATCACGACGCTGGACCGTACCCTTGCGCGAGCCATGGAGCCGCGCGCTGCGACGCCGCCGCGCCGCCTGGATGCTATGCGCCAGCTTGCGCAAGCCGGCATCCCCGTCGCCGTCATGATGGCGCCCATCGTGCCGGCGCTCAACGATCACGAGATCGAGCGCGTGCTGGAAGCCGCGCATGATGCGGGCGCGCGCGAGGCAGGTTATGTGATGCTGCGTCTGCCCCTTGAGATCAAAGAGCTATTCCGCGAATGGCTGGCCGAGACCTTTCCGGACCGGGCAGAGCGCATCCTGGGGCTGTTGCAGGCGATGCACGGCGGAGTAGATTATGTCGCCAAGTTCGGGCATCGCCAGCGCGGCTTTGGCGCGTACGCCGACCAGATCGCCTTGCGCTTTCGGCTTGCGCGGAAACGGCTGGCGCTTGGGAGCGAACGGCTTGAGCTGCGCACCGACCTGTTTGAGCGGCCGTTTGTCCGGGGACAACAGCTCGGCCTCTTTTGACAGCGCAACCGGCTGCCACGATTGTCGTGGCATGAGGATCGCCGATTCGCGCTTCAAACCGACGTTCGAGCTGGAGGCCGCCGAGTTGCAACTGGGCGGCGGCGTGATTGCTGGCGTGGATGAGGCCGGGCGCGGCCCTTGGGCAGGCCCCGTGGTTGCCGCAGCAGTGGTGCTCGATCCTGACCGTATTCCCGCCAACATCGACGACAGCAAGGCGCTCGACGAAGAAACGCGGGCTTTTCTCTACAACCGCATTATGAAGTGCGCGCAAGTCGGCGTTGGCGTTGCGGATGTGGCGCGCATCGACCGCTACAATATTCTCAATGCTACGCTTTGGGCCATGGCGAAGGCCATCGGCCAACTCGAAAATCGCCCGCGCCTCGTCATCGTGGACGGAAACCGCGCACCGCGTCTGGCCATGGAAACGCGCACCATCGTCAAGGGTGACGCCAAGTGCGTGTCAATTGCCGCGGCCTCCATCGTGGCCAAGGTCACGCGCGATCGCATAATGATGTCGCTGGCTCGCGACTATCCTGGCTATGGCTTCGAGCGCCACAAGGGCTACGGCACGCCGGAGCATCAGGTTGCGCTTGAAAAGCTGGGCGTGTGTGCTCTGCACCGCCGGTCGTTCAAGCCCGTGCAATTGGCGCTCGGTCTGCTGCTTTAGAGCGGACAAGGCCACACACCCAACCGTCACACATCTGTCAGCTGGTAGAGCTATGAGGTGGCGCGTGCTGAACGGACCTATCAGGCGGTCGCGGCCAGCACGCGCGTCCCTCTTTTCGTCTAGGTGACGCCAAGGAGATGCGTAAGGAGCTGGCGAGGCAAACCAGACGGCCCTCACCGACTAGCGCGGCAACCCCGCAACCGCGGTCTCGCCAGCTCCTGGCACAGTGTCATTAACTAAACTTTGCTGGCGAATCACCTGTCAAATCCGCGATGCAGTTTCCGCTTCAATAAGCAAATTGTTTCATGACGCAGTAGGTTCGGAATTCGCGTTGTCAAACGCGGCGCTTGCCTCCAGCCAGATTTCCTCGGCATCCGCCAACCGCTTAGCAAGCTGTCCCCGCTCCAGGCCGGTTCGTTGGGCCTTTTGGGGGTCGCGCGTGTAGATCTCCAGATCCGCGAGAATTGCGTCACAGGCCGCAATTTTTGTGACCAAGTTTTCCACAAGTTTTTCGGCATCAGCCATTGCTTTGCGTAGGGGTGCAAGTTGCGTGCGCTGGTCTGCGGCAGCCCGCCGGGCCCGTGCGCGGCTGGATGAAGCGTCCTGGGAGGGTTCGCGCCCGCTCTCGGCACTGCGCGCGCGCTTTGAAACCCGTTCCGCGAGAAGCTCGGCGCGGTAGCTTTCCATGTCGCCCTCGTAGGAGCGCACGGTGCCGTCCTTGACCAGCCACAGCCGGTCGGCGGTCGCCTCGACCAAGTGGCGGTCATGGCTGATGAGGATCACCGCGCCGTCGTAATCCATCAACGCGTGGATCAGTGCCTCGCGGCTGTCGATATCGAGGTGGTTGGTAGGCTCGTCGAGGATCAGCAGGTTGGGCGCATGAAATGCGGTCAGCGCCAGCAGGAGCCGCGCCTTCTCGCCGCCGGACAGGTTCTGACACTTGGTGTCGGCTTTGCTTGCGCCGAAACCGAACGCGCCGAGCTTGGCCCGGCGTTGCGCCTCGGTCGCTTCGGGCATCAATTTCAGCATGTAGTCGTAGGGCGTGCTCGATGGATTGAGATCGTCGAGCTGGTGCTGCGCGAAGTAGCCAACCTCGACTTTCTGGGCGCCATACACGTGGCCAGAGAGCGGCTTCAGCCGCCCGGCGATAAGCTTGGCGAAGGTCGATTTGCCGTTGCCATTCTGGCCCAGCAGCGCGATGCGGTCGTCGTTGTCGATGCGCAGGTCGAGCCCTTTGAGAATAGGCCGGTCTTCCTCGTATCCGGCGGAAGCGCCTTCGAGGCGCAGCAGCGGGCTTGCGATCATCTTGGCCGGGGTCGGCAGCAGGAAGGGCCTCACACGCTCGTCCACCTGGGTCGCAATGGGCTGCATCTTGGCGAGCGCCTTGACACGGCTTTGAGCCTGGCGCGCCTTGGACGCCTTGGCCTTGAAGCGGTCGATGAACGCTTGGATGTGCCGGCGCTGATCGTCCTGCTTCTTTTTGAGCTTCAGTTCGAGACGCTGTTTCTCGCGGCGCGCTTCCTCGAAGTCGTCGTAGCCGCCGGCGTACATGGTGAGCCGGCCGCGATCGAGATGCAGGATCGACTGGACGCAGCGATTGAGCAGGTCACGGTCGTGACTGACGAGCAAGACGCTATGCGGGTAGGTCTTCAAATGGCTTTCCAGCCACATCGTGCCTTCCAGGTCGAGGTAGTTCGTCGGTTCGTCGAGCAGCAATACCTCGGGCTCCAGGAACAGAATTGCCGCGAGCGCGACCCGCATCCGCCAGCCGCCGGAGAACGCTCCGCAGGGGCGGCGCTGGGCTTGCTCGTCAAAACCAAGGCCGGAAAGGATTTGCGCGGCGCGGGCGGGGGCGGAGTGCGCGTCGATGTCCGTGAGGCGCAACTGGATTTCGCCGATGCGGTGCGGGTCGGTGGCGTGCTCGGCCTCCTCCAGCAGTGCCGCGCGCTCGGTGTCGGCGGAAAGCACCCAGTCGATGAGACTGGTCTCGCCGCCGGGTGCCTCCTGGGCGACGTGGCCGATACGTACGTTGCGCGGTGTTGAGACGCTGCCATCGTCAGGCGTGAGTTCGCCCTTGAGCAGGCGCAGCAAGGTGGTCTTGCCGGCACCATTTTGTCCGACGAGGCCAACTTTGTGACCCGGCGGAATGGCCGCCGTCGCGGCATCGAGGATGACCTTTCCCTCGATGCGATAGGTGAGATCGTTGATGTGAAGCATTTGCTCCGCCGATTAGCCTGTTCTGCTCCGCCTGTCACGGGGGCTGGCGCACGGGAAGCAGAGCTTGAGACGCGCGAACCGTCTCTTGGATATCAAGCACGACAAACAAAGATTTCAGAGCGTGATGCCGAAGCGCCCGAGAATGGCGGTCATGGCCAGATAGGCGGCGAAGGTAAGGGCGCACGAGATCGCAAGGCTCGGCCAGAAGCCGGCCCCCTGCGCCACAAGCACGGGAAAGGCGATGAACAACACCAGGGACGGCAGGACATACCAGAAAATGCCGCGGGCGAGATCAGCAACTTTGCCTGCGTCGCCCGTCTCGCCATAGAGCCACAGGAAAGCCAGCAGCGAGGTCAGAGGAAGCGAGGCTATGATCGCGCCAAGGGCGCTCGATCGCTTGGCGGCTTCGGAGATTGCGACCACTGTCACCGCCGTAATCGCGACCTTGATGGCGTACTGGAGCAAGGTTGGATCCTGTCAGCCTGAGACGACCGGCTTCAGCGTTTCAAAAAGCAGCCTGTCTTGCGCAGCCTGATCCTGCACGGCGAGGTGCGCGGAGAACCAATCCTGCACCATCTTGCAGACCTGGGCCGGTTCGCGTTTTGCCAGCAGGCGCGGATTGGAGAAGACCTGCAAGTCTTCCTCCTTCCAGCCCAGCTTGTTCAATTCGGCGATCAGCACGTCGTAGTCTGCCTTGACGGCAGACTCGTGCTTGAAGGGCGACTTCGCGCCTTCTGCGGCAGCTTCAAAGATTGCCGCCAACTGGGCATTAAGGCTTGTGGCGTTCTCCGGCGTCTGCATCATCTCGATGATGCCAGGGCTCATTTCGCCCTTGGAGATGAATCCATAGCAAGCGCCCACGCTCTGCGCCTGCAGGGCGCGCAGATTTTCCAGGAACGTCGATGCCACGTTGCGCAACTTCTCGGGGCTTGCGGCCAGCGCATTCGGAGCCTTCTGACGACGCAGATTGACCAGGCCCTGGACGAGCTGTGCGGCGATATCGAGCTGCGGCTTGTTTTCCGTCGCCAGCTTATCGGCGGCTGCGATGCTCGAGATGTACCAGTCGGGATATTCCTTCTTCAGGATGGTCCAGACCGGGATTTTCTGCAGCCGCGCGTCGAGCGCCGAACCTTCGATCATGGCGGGATCGGGTGGCAGCTCTTCGCCGATCTCGGATTGGGTTTCAGCGGTCTGCGCCGGCTCTGCTTGGGGTTCGCCAGCCGGTGCAGCGTTGCTTTGGGGATCGGGTGCAGCAGGAGCCGGAGGCGTCTCGGTCGTGGACGCGGCGGGCTTTTTTGGCGGACCGGAAACGATGCGCAGCAGCTCGTCTTTGTAGGAGACGATGGCGAACGCGACGCCACCGATCAAGCCGATGAGGACGAGCGCCATGAGCGCCTGCCGGAGGCGGCTGGGGCGCGCAGGCTCCTCCTCATAATTGTCATCCTCGTAGCCGGTGCGTGCGCCACCTTGCGGCTGGCCTGGCTGTTGCTGACCTGCGGCGCCTTGCGGAAAGCCAGCTTTCTGCGGTGTGCGGCCTGCTGTAGGGGACTGGCCATAGCCGGGCGCCTGATGTTGCGGCGCCTGAGCGGCGGGCGCAGACTGCTGGGGCGCAGAGGCTTGCGGGGGTGCCTGGAAGGCGGCTGGAAACACGGCCGGTGCGGGTTGCCAATCGGTCATTCCGGCACGCCAGAGCAAGTCCGTGGGCCGCAAGTAGCTGTGTCCTACGAACGTGCGCATTTCGACGTCGGTCAACGGCCCGTGCTGCTTTCCGTCACGAGCGATGTACCACTGAGCTTCGTTGGATTGTGCGGTCATGGCCGTCCATTAGCACACGTGCAGGCCCTATTGCCCATTGCGCATTTCGCGCGCCAATCGCTTGTCAACACTGCTCATAGCATGCGGCACGCGTCAATTGGGTGTTTTGACTGAGATTGTATCGCCATTTCAAAGGCCCTCCTCCCTCAATTCACCGCGCGACGCCATGGTCTGGCGCGCGCGCTTGCTGGGGCTGGGGGCCACGGCTATAAGGCGGCCCACAGACCCGAAAGAACGCAAAGAGAGAGAGCCCGATGGCCATCGAACGTACATTCTCCATCATCAAGCCGGACGCGACGCGGCGGAATATTACTGGCAAAGTCAATGCCGTCATCGAAGGCGCGGGCCTAAAGATTGTGGCGCAAAAGCGCGTGCGTTGGACACGGGCCCAGGCCGAGAAGTTCTATGAAGAGCACAAGGCACGGCCATTCTATGGCGAGCTCGTCGATTTCATGACGTCGGGCCCCATCGTGGTGCAGGTGCTGGAGGGCGAGAATGCCATCGCGAAGTATCGCGAAGTGATGGGGGCAACCGACCCCAAGGAGGCTGCCGAAGGCACCGTGCGTAAGCTTTTTGCCGTGTCGAAGGGCGAAAACTCCACGCACGGCTCCGACAGCCCGGCTGCGGCCGAGCGCGAGATTGCGCTGAACTTCCGGCTGGATGAAATTGTCGGCTGAAGTCGCGTAGACATTCCAAGACCATCGAAAGGGTTCCGCTAACGCGAGAGCCCTTTCGCTTTTTTCGTGCGGCTTGCAACGCGAGCCAGCCCTATAAATCAAAGAGGCGCGCCCTGCCACTCAAGCTCGCCGGCGTCGAGGGCGCGCTGCAGTTTGTCTTCGTCGATCGCGTTCTCCATCTTGCCGACGACGATGGTGGCCACACCGTTGCCGATCAGGTTGGTGAGGGCGCGCGCCTCCGACATGAAGCGGTCGATGCCGAGGATGAGGGCAAGCGACGCCACCGGAATCGTGTGCGTGCTTGCGAGCGTCGCGGCCAGTGTCACAAAGCCCGCTCCCGTCACGCCGGCCGCGCCTTTGGACGTCAGCAGCAGGACGCCAAGAATACCGAGCTGCTGGGCAAGCGTCAGGTCCGTGTTGGTCGCCTGCGCCAGGAACAAAGCCGCCATGGTGAGGTAGATGGACGTTCCATCGAGGTTGAAGGAATAGCCGGTCGGAATGACGAGACCGACGATGCTCCTGTCAACGCCGGCGCGTTCCAACTTGGTCATGATACGCGGCAACACGCTCTCTGAAGATGACGTACCAAGAACGATGAGCAACTCTTCACGGATCAAGCGAATGAACTTGAGAATCGAGAAGCCATAGAACCGGGCGATCGTGCCGAGCACCAGAAAGATGAAGATGAGGCAGGTCAGATAAAAGGCGCCCATCAGAAAGGCGAGGCTTTTGAGACTTTCCAGGCCGTATTTTCCAATCGTGAATGCCATTGCGCCGAATGCGCCAATGGGGGCCAGGCGCATGATATAGCCGACGATCTTGAAGAGAACCGCTGCGATCGTTTCGATCAGGGCAAGGAGTGGCTCTCCATGGGGGCCGAGCGCCTGCAAGCCGAAAGCAAACAACAGCGCCAGCAGCAGCACCTGCAAAATGTTTCCATCGGCGAAGGCGCCGACGAACGTCGAAGGGATGATGTCGAGAATGAAATGAACGATGGTTTGCTGTTCGGATTGGGCGACATAGGTCTGGAGACCCTTCGTATCGAGCGCAGCGATGTCGACATTCATGCCTGCCCCTGGCTGCAGGATATTCGACACGGCCATACCGACGATGAGCGCCAGCGTCGTGACGATCTCGAAGTAGACGAGGGCCCTGAAACCCACCCGCCCGACTTGGCGCATGTCGCGCATGGCGGCAATGCCATGGACCACCGTCACGAAGATCACAGGGGCAATGATCATTTTGATGAGTTTGATGAAACCGTCGCCGAGTGGCTTCATCGCTTCGCCCGTCTCGGGGGCGAAATATCCGAGCGCGACACCGACGCTGATTGCGATCAGGACCTGAACATAAAGGTTTTTGTAGAAGGGTGGCGCACGCTCGGTTCCGGTGGAGCTGCTGGAGATGGCCATGGTCGCTGCCGTCCTTCCCTATGCCCTTGTCGTCGTCGCAATTGCTCGCAAGTTTGACGCCGTACCTGTTTCATCGCCTCGCCGCGATGAGCCAATTTGGAATCTTTGCGCTGGCGTTGCTTTTTCGTCACAAATATCGGCAGGCTGCAAACCTTTTGGAGGAAGCTGTGCGATCCACGGGCGGCCGTTGCCAAAATTGCGGGCAGACGTTTTCAAAGGTGGCATGCTATCGAAAGGTGAACGCGGGTGACGGGGCCAGTGATGGTGCCGGAGCACGCCGGGTCTGGCCGTCTCATGGGGCGGGTTGGTTGGAAATCCACACAAGAGTCGTACGCAATGGTTGAGCTTCCGCATTTCTTCGGTCTGGACTTCTCCGTTGCCTCCTCCTGGCTCGTTGCCGGGTTCTTCGCCGGTGTCGTGCTGACCTGGCTCTGGCGGGCTTTGCGAGGGCGACGCGCAAAGGCCGTGGCCGCGGCTCAGATCGCCGAGATACAGGGCATTCTGGAGACGTCGCGCGCCGAGCATCAGTCCGAGGTCGCGCGGATGTCGTCGGACGCGCGCAGCTACGAGATCGCGCTCGCCGATGCAGAACGCCGGGCTGGGCAGTCGCGTGGCGAGGCGACGTCGTTGCGCGCGGAGGCCGGACGTCTGGCGCAGCTGGAACTTTCCTCGCGCAACGAGTTGCTCGAGGTTGACAAGCAGTTGGCCAAGCTGCGTACCGATCTGCAGTGGGCGCAGAGCCAAACGGGAAATGCCACGCAGGAGCAGGCGAGCCTGGTCCAGCGCGTGCGCGCGGCGGCGGAAGATCTTGCGACCGCGCGTACCGCCGCAGAGCTCAAGGACGCCGAGATCGCTCGACTGATTAATGAGCTACAGTGGGTGCAATCCAAAACGGCGACTCTGGAGCAGGAGAAGGTCAGCTCCGGGCTGGACGCGGCGCGTTTAGGCAAGAGCAAGGAGGCGGAGATCGCCCGGCTTCAGGATGAGCTCGGCAGCGCGCGCACGCATATCGACAGACTTCAAGACGATGTCGCAGGCCACGCTCAGGCTTTGACCTCATCCCAGTCGAGCTACGACGCGACCTGGAAAGATCTGACCTATACGCGCAACCTCGCCTCCTGGCAGGCCAGCGAGGTCGACCGGCTGCGCAACCTCATCACCATGTTCGAAAGCGACGTGGCGGCCAAAACGCAGGAGTTGGGCGCGCTGCAGAATCAGTACGCTGGTCTCAAGGCTAGGCTTGGCCCACGGCGCAAGGGCCTTGGCGGAGCCAAGAGCCGTCTCGCCTATTTTCGCCGCCAAGGCACGAATGGAACCTCGGCCGATGTCCACGCGCACGCCAAAGGCAACGGGAAACTCGCGTTTGCGCACCCGGTCCGGGACGCCAGCATGAAGACCCGCCGTGGCAAGGCCTACAAACTCGGTAAGGCCTATTCGGCGGGCGGCCGCGGGGCAAAGAAAGCGGGCGTTATCCAGATTCATGTGCCTTCGCGAACCCGCGTGGGAGCCGGTGAGATCGCCGATCTGAAGGCCAAGCTGGCGGAACTTGCGCAGGAAGCTGAGAAGTATCGCCGGTTGCGCGATGCGGTTCACGTCGCCAACCGCATCGCGGACGATTCGGTCTAAGCGAGGCTGGCGTTCAGACGGCCGCTCTCATACGGCTATGGCAAGAAAAAAGGCCCGTGTAGCGCGGGCCTTTTGTTCGTTCACGTCTCGTCCCGGTGACGCTTAGCTCAATTCGCGGATCCGGAAGGGCAGGCCGCCCTTTGGCGTCAGCGTCACGGTGGCGTTGATGCGAGCGGGGTCTAGCCCGGCGTATTCCGGCCGGAAACGGCGCAGAAGGATCGAGAGGGCCAGTGTGTTTTCCACCTGGCTCATCGCGCCGCCGATGCATGAGCGCTTGCCCGCGCCGAACGGGATGTAGGAGTATTTGACCTGCTTCTTGGCGGCGCCACCCATCCAGCGTTCGGGCCGGAATTCCTCCGGTTCGGGCCAGAATTTTGGATTGTGGTGTGCGCCATAGGCGAACAGCGTGACGCGATCGCCGGCCTTGATCTCTTTGCCGCCAATCACGTCGTCCTTGGTGGCAACACGAATGAGGCCCCACACCGGCGGATAGACGCGCATCGTTTCCTGGATGATCGCACGTGTGTAGGCCAATGCAGAATAGTCGGCCGCAGTCGGCTCGCGATCGCCGAACACGGCGACACTTTCGGCACGGATGCGCTCGGCCATCTCCGGTTTGCGCGAAACTTCATACAGCGCCCAGGCGAGCGTCAGCGCCGTCGTCTCCGTGCCGGCCCACAGGTACTGCTTGATCTCGTCAAGGCCCTGCTGGCGATCGAATTCAGGTACGTTTGGATCGGCGACCGCATCCTCGATCAGCTTCAGCAGCGTGCGTTCACGATCCTCGCGCGGATTGGCGGCAATGACTGAGGGAGGTACGCTGACCCAGGCTTCAACAGCCTTGGCAGCGTCTTCCTGGCTGAGTTCGAACACTTCACCCGCCTGCATGCGCAAGCGGATATCGCGATGGTTCATCACGTCCGTGTAGGTCTTCACGCACTTGAAGACGACATGCGGATTGAAGGGCATGTCGCGGTCGAACAGTGCCTTGCAGATCATGTCGGCGGCGAGCGTCCAGGTCTGCTCGACCATTTCAAAGGTCTCGCCAGACTTCGCAAGCTTCGCCCAGATATCCATCTTGGCCTGAATGGCCTTGATGAAATACGGGATATACTCGGCGAACATATCGGGATGAAACGCCGGCTGCTGGGGCATGCGGATCTTCTGCCAGAGCGCGCCGTCATTGGTGATCATCGACTTGCCGAAGATCGGTTTCAGGCCGTCAAAGTATTTGACGTAGTTGTCGACCTTGGTGACGAGGACATGCTTGAAGTACTCTGGCTCGGATATGAAGACGATCCGCTGATTAGCCAAGTTGACCGGAATAACGGGCCCATAGCGGTCCGTCATGTGCATGAGGATGCGCATCGGGTTCTCGGGGTCTCCGCGCAGCAGCGGGGCCAGCTTGAACCAGATTGAATTTTCTTCGCCGAGACCTTGGGCGTGGCTCGCGGCAGTTGTCATGTTCGCTCGTCTCCTAAGGCCGTTGTGCCGCGGTCAAAGCCCCGCGGCGATCGCCGCGCATAATCGGTTGGGTCGTGCCGGCCTGGCTTGGCCTTGATTGCAATATTGAGCAGTCGCGCTTTCCCTGTATCAGGTTCGTGTCAGACCCCCACCGGATCAGGGCGCGCGCCCGGATAATACGAGGCGGCGGAGCCATGTCTACGCGGCGGGTGCGCCGGCTCGGTCATGACCAGTGGATGACCCGACGCTCAGGTTTGGCTTAGCGCCTCAGCCAAGCATTGGCGAGTAGAGCGCAGGCGCAAGGTTAACTTCTTCTCGTATAACGACTTTTTCTGCCTCTACGACAGCTTTTCCGGACGCTATCAGAGCCAGTGCGGCAGGGTAAAGGTGATGCTCTGCGGCAAGGACGCGCGCGGCTAAATCTTCCGCAGTGTCGCTTGAAAGCACCGGCACGGCAGCCTGACCCACAATAGGCCCCGTGTCCATCTCAAGCCGCATGAAGTGGACTGTACAACCAGCAACCTTTACACCTGCGTCGATGGCGCGTTGGTGGGTGTCGAGGCCGGGAAAAGCCGGCAGCAAAGATGGATGGATATTCAATTGCTTGTCGCGCCAGCGGTCGATGAAGCCACCGGTCAGCATGCGCATGAAACCGGCGCAGCAGATCAGCTCTGTGCCCAAGTTCATGAGGATGCTATGCAACCTGGCCTCGAAGGCGGTGCGCGTGGCGAACTGTTTGTGGTCGAGCGCGATGGCGCAAATACCATGATCCGCCGCCCAGTTGAGTCCGGCGGCTTCCGGCCGGTTGGAGATCACGGCCGCGATCTCAGCCGGGTAACCGGGGGCCCGTGCGGCCTCCGCCAGCGCCACCATGTTGGAGCCGCGTCCGGAGATGAGAATGGAAACGCGCTTCTTTGGCGGGGGGGCCGTCCCGCCTGCCGTAGGGGATTGGGTCATGGCGGCTCGCTTAGCATGCGCTGGGCACAGCCGCCAGACGTGCCAGGGTGGTGCACGCCCGGCGCCCGTGGGAAGTCCTGGAGCCGCTACTTCACGTTGACGATCTTCTTGGCCATGGAGAGCGTATCTTCTGGATTGAATGGCTCGGGAACCAGGATGCCTTTCTGGCATGCCGGCTTGGCGGCCATGATGTCCATCCAGCGCTTCAGATTTGGAAGATCGTCGATCTCCACGCCCGCCCAGTAGTGGATGCGCACCCAGGCCCAATGCGCGATATCGGCGATCGAGTAATCATCGACAAGGTATTCGTGGTCGGCAAGCCGCGTATCGAGCACGGTGTAAAGCCGCTTGGTTTCATTCTGATAGCGCGCGATCACGGCGGGAAGCTTCTCGGGGAAATAGCGATAAAAGACGTTGGCCTGGCCCTGCATGGGCCCTACGCCGCCCATCTGGAACATCAGCCACTGGATGACCTGAGAGCGCTTCTTCTTTTCAGTGGGCAGGAGCCGTCCTGCCTTCTCTGCCAGATAGATCATGATGGCGCCCGACTCGAACACGGCAAAGTTGTCCTCGTCGCGGTCCACGATGGTCGGGATGCGCCCGTTGGGATTGATTTTGAGATACTCTGGTTTTTTCTGATCTCCTTCACCGAGCCTGATGTAGTGCGTCTCGTAAGGCAGAGCGAGCTCTTCCAGCGTAATGGAGGCCTTCCAGCCGTTGGGCGTGGTGGAGGTGTAAAGGTCGATCATGTCCTGTTCTTTCGATGTTGTGTAACGTTGATCGTGTTCATACGCTCGCGGCCGCTGATGGCCGTGCGGAGACCTCCTTGTGCCAGCGCGTTACGCTCGGGCATTCCTGGGGGATTGACATGCCCGCAAAGAGGGCGAAGTCGACCGCGCATAGGTTGGTGATGTCAGCGAAAGTGAAGCGATCTCCCGCCATGAAGCGGTTCTTGCCCAGTTGTCCCTCGATCTTGCGAAGATAGCGCATCACCCTTTGTTTGCCACGGTTGATAAGCGCCGGGATTTGAACAACGGCCTCGTTGGGGAATCCAGGCAGTGCGCGGTCATGGAATACCTCCATCGCATTGCGAACGACCTCGGCGGTGCCGACAATGCCTTCGTCGTAGCCGGGACGTTCCCACATTGTAACGAAGGCGCGTTCGAGGGGCGTTGCGCCGAGCAGGTTGGGCTCAGGGTGGAGTTCCTCGAAATACTTCACGATGGCTAGCGCCTCGCTGAAGCGCGTTCCATCATCCAGTTCCAGCACAGGCACCATGGCTGAAGGCCACATGTCTATGAAGGACGGCTGCAGCTTCATGCCGTCGCCGATCACTTCCGAAATGCCCGGAAGATCCAAGCCTTTCTCGAGAATGAACATGCGTACGCGCCGGCAGTTGGGTGCGAACTGCCAATTGTACAGCTTCATGATGGCCTCCCTTCGAAATGCAGCCATCAAAGGCTGCTTGTAATTTTATTCTGGTCAGTACAATATTTGGCATGACCCATTCAGGCAAGAATAAAGAACAGATCAGTACAAAAATACGAGCGCGCGGCCGTCCGCGCGCCTTCGATCCGGCTGTTGCCGTCGATGCGGCGCAATCCGCGTTCCTGCGTAAGGGCTATGCCGCGACCACGCTCGATGATTTAAGCGAGGCTATGGGGATCAACCGTCCCAGCCTCTACGGCGCCTTTGGAAGCAAGGAAGACCTCTATGTACGCGCGCTTCAGGCCTACGCCGATCGCATGGCCACGTTGTTTGCGGCAGCCTTAAGAGAGGCTACCTTTTCCAAGGCCCTGAAGAAGTTGTACGCCACCGCGCTCGATGCCTACGTGGCCGACGATGGCGCGGTCGTGGGGTGCATGGTGGCGATCACGGCGGTGGCGGAGGCCGTGGAGGAGGATGGTATCCGCGCTCAAGCCAAAGCGATTATGGACAACATCGATCAACTCGTGGCGCAGCGTGTTTCGCGCGCGATTGCCGAAGGCGAGTTGTCCGGCGAAGTCAAGCCGCGTGCGTTCTCTCGCCTCGTTGTGGGCATGCTGCATTCTCTCGCGGTCCGCGCCCGCGCCGGCACCAGCCGAAAGGTGCTCGATGAGATGGCTGACGATGCCGTGCGATTGTTGGCTCACAGTAAAGCCCCTCTGGGCCCCGGCGTTCGCAATGCCCGGCCGTAATGACAATTGGCCATCTTGAGCAAGCGCACTGAATTCCCGAGGTGCCCAGTTCAGGGCGATCACCCCAGCTCTTCCTGCAGTTCTTCCTGCAGCGCCCGCAGCATGGGTGAGTGGAATTCGCGCCGGTACATGACGATGGTGACGACGAGCGTCGAGACGATGCACACAATCGGGCCGATGAACCACGCCATCAGGGGAATCGAGAAGTAATAGGCGCGGATGCCGTTGTTGTAGCTCTCGCCCGCAAGCCACAGCACGCGTGAAGCCATGTCGGTGTAGTTTCGACGCGTTATCGCATCGGCGCTTGCGTTGGGCAGGCCCCCCACCAGGATGGAGAGCACATTGTACTGCCATGCCGACCAGGTGAATTTAAAGAAAGCATAAATGTAGACGAAGATGAGGATGAGCGCCTTGATCTCGGCCAACCGCGTACCGGCTGGCGCCGCGTAGGGCAGCTGGGCGATCACCTCCGCAACCTTGGGAGCGGTGCCCAGCAGCGCCACAAGGCCGCCCAGAATGAAGACTGTCGTTGAAGCGAAAAACAGTGCGCCGCGCAACAGGTTGGAGAGCAGCGCGGCATCCCCGATGTGGTTGTCGCGCTCGGTCATGCGCTCAACCCACCTCCTGCGAAATATTCGCATGATGGACAGGAGACTGGTTCGTTTGCCCGTAACGTTTTGCGCGAGGATGCCGTAGCCGACCCAGCACGCCGCAAAGAGCACGGCAGCTGCAATGTCGGCCAGGGCGACGTCGGTGGGAAGTGCCATGATCTGTCGTCCGTCCGGCTGCCAGAGTGCTTCCGGAAAAGTGGAAACCGGTTTTCCGACAAGAAGCACGACAAAACAAGAGCCCAGAGCCGTTCCGCAATTCCATCAAAGCCGGAACGGCTCTAGAAGGCGAGACGGCCCTCGAACTTGACCGCGTTCGCCGTGCCTTTGCCTTTTGCGTCGGATTTTTCCCCTGTGGGAGCGATGACGTCGCCGATGACTGCCGGATTTTCGCCGGCGGCTTGCAGCGCCGCGATCACATCCCCCGCGCGCGCCTTATCTGCCACCACAACCATGCCGATGCCACAGTTGAAGGTGCGCAGCATTTCTGCGTCCACCAGACGGCCCGCGCGTGCAAGCCAGCCGAAAATCGCCGGCGGCGCGACGCTGGACAGATCGATGCGGGCGGCCGCCGTCGTGGGCATGATGCGGGGGATATTCTCGCTTAAGCCCCCGCCCGTGATGTGCGAGAGCGCTTTTATGGCCCCCGCCTGCCCCGAGCCGCCCGTCGAGCGGATCGCGGCTAGCAGCGGTTTGACATAGATGCGCGTGGGTGTGAGCAGGACGTCCGCCATGGATTGACCATGGGCGAACTGGTCGTCCCAGCCGATCTTCTCGCGGGCGACGAGCTTGCGCACGAGGCTGTAGCCGTTGGAGTGCACGCCCGAGGAGGGCAGGCCAATGAGAACATCGCCGATGCTGATGTCGTTTCGCGGCAGGATTTCGCCGCGCTCCACCGCGCCGACGGCAAAGCCCGCAAGATCATAGTCGCTTTCCCGGTACATGCCGGGCATCTCGGCGGTCTCGCCCCCGATCAGCGCGCATCCCGCCTGTTTGCAGCCCTCGGCGATGCCCGCGATGACATCGCGCGCAGCTCCGATCTCAAGCTTGCCAACCGCATAGTAGTCGAGGAAGAACAGCGGCTCGGCGCCCTGCACGATGAGGTCGTTGACACACATGGCGACGAGGTCGATGCCGATGGTGTTGTGGCGGCGCGTCTCGATCGCAATCTTGAGTTTGGTGCCCACGCCGTCGTTGGCGGCCACGAGGATGGGGTCCTTAAACCCTGCGCGCCTCAGGTCGAACAGGCCGCCGAAGCCGCCCAGATCGACGTCCGCGCCCTTGCGGCTCGTTTCCTTCGCCAGGGGCTTGATAGCGCTGACCAGCGCGTTGCCAGCGTCGATGTCGACGCCTGCGTCGCGGTAGGTGATCGTCTCTTTGCCGCCGCCGTCGCCTTGAGTCATCAGCTGTCGCCCTCATATGAGGAGGCAAACCCGCGAAGCATTTGAAGACCCCCGGTAAAACTCACTTTTGCCCCATTGCAATACTGAGATGCGGGTCGTAGCAGCTTGAAGGACGAGCGGCAACTCGTGCGCGCAAACACGTGGTAGATTAACGTGTCGACCGGGACTGCGATCTGAGCCCGGTAGGATTGAGCGCGTGTACGGGCAGGGAGGACGATGGTGTTGCAAAGCTGCAATCGGACGGTGATGGCGGTGGCTCTTTCTGGAGCTGCAGGCCTAATCCTCACCCTTGCACCCCTCGCACCGTCCTGGGCCGCACCTGCGGACGCGGTTTTCACCATTGGCAACTACCCCGTCGATGCAGCCGATGCCAATGCGGTTGCCGCCAAGGAAAAGGCTCTGGCCGATGGTCAGCAAGCAGCCTTCCGTTCGCTGCTAAAGCGCATAGTGCCGGTTACGAACTACAAGGACCTGACGCGGCTCAAGGATATCAAGGCTTCCGAACTGATCTCGGGCGTTGCCGTGCTCAGCGAGCAGAATTCGTCGACCCGGTACATCGCCAGCCTCGATTTCACCTACCAGGCCGATGCTGTTCGCGGGTTGTTGCAGTCGCACGGCGTTCCCTTCGTGGAGATCCAGGCGCCAGCCGTCACGCTCGTGCCTGTCGTCCGGTCGAATGCAGAGGTCCTGCCCAGCACCGAGGCAAGCTCGGAGGTTTGGCAGCAGTCTTGGCGCGGGCTCGATCTCACACACACGCTGACGCCGCTCAAGCTCGAAGCCTTCAAGAGCGCGATTCACAAGGACACCGTCGCCCTGCTGGCGAATGGCGATGATAGCGCAACGCGCATCCTGGCGGGCGAGTACGGAACCGACAAGGTCGTGCTTGCCATTTCCGAAATCGATACCGCCGCCAAGCGCCTCAACGTCACGCTCACTGGCAATGACGCGGTCGGGCCGCTCTACCTGAAACGCTCCTATCGCCTGCCGGATGACGACATCGCATACGCTAGCGAGTTTGCGGCCGTCGTCTCGCTTGGCATCCTCGAGGGCCGTTGGAAGGCTGCGAAAGCAGCGCCAGCCGCCTCGTCTCCCGCCGCCACGGGCTACGGCGCGCCAGAGGCCCCACCCGTCTGGAGCACGACAGCCAGCCCCGCGCTTGGCCAGGAGGTGCGCATCGTCGCTGAGTTCAACAGCCTGGCACAGTGGAACGAGATCAGGACGCAGCTCCTCGAAACGCCAGGCGTGGAAAATCTTGCTATTTCCACCGTGTCGGCGCGAAGCGCTGATTTGGCTCTGCAATATCCCGGCGGCGCCCAGGCCCTTGCCAATGCCTTGGGCGGGCGTGGCCTGCGTCTGATCGATTCAGGTGCAGGTTGGACGTTGAGCGCAACCTATTAATTCGAAAAGATTTATTGCCGATGACACGAGCGCGGGGCGCAGGCCGCCCCCGTTTAAGGTGCGGATAAATTTGGCAACCCTCACAAGGCGTTCTCGACGTATGGCGCGCGCGGAGGCTAAAGTCTTATCGGGTCCCCTGCATTCCCGCAGGTGGTGCCCGATTGTTCCCACTTGCCGCATTCCGCGCTTCTCCATCCGGGGCCGCGGTTGCCACAGTTTACAAGGTGCACAGTCGCGTGAGCATCCCTAATCTCATCACGCTCATGCGGGTGATCCTGGTTCCGGTCGTGTTCTGGTTGCTGGTCACCCAGCAACTCAAGGCCGCGTTTCTGGTATTTGTGCTTGCTGGGATTTCTGATGGCATCGACGGGTTCCTCGCCAAGCGGTTCCATTGGGAAACCGAGTTGGGCGCCTATCTCGACCCGATCGCCGACAAGCTGTTGATCGTCTGTATCTTCATCGCGCTGGGCGTGACGGACAAGCTGCCGTCCTGGATCGTCATCGCCGTGGTCTCGCGCGACCTCCTCATCGTCATCGCCGTGGTCCTGTCGTGGCTGCTCGGCCATCCCACCCCCATGCGGCCCATCGCGGTCAGCAAGGCCAACACCGTGGCGCAGATCGTGCTCGCGGCGGTCGTCCTGGCGGACGAGGCCTTCGATCTGAAACTCAAGGGGCCGGTATTCGTGCTGATCTGGGTGACGGGCGGCCTCACCATCGCCTCGCTGATCGCTTATTTGCGGGTATGGTTGCGCCACATGACGCTGTATGAGTCCACGGGCTCAAAACAGTAGGATGGCTTCACGGGGAGCCGTCCTATCCGCAAATCCGGGGGGAAAAACGGAACATGCAGCGCAACGTGCTTTTCTGGCTGGCGGTCGCGGCGGTTTTCCTTGTCGCGCTGAGCGTGCTGAGCCCCGTCCTGTTGCCATTCGTCGCCGGCCTGGTCATCGCCTATTTTCTGAACCCGGTGGTCGACCGATTGTCGGGCGCGGGGCTGCCGCGCGTCGTCTCGACCGTCCTGCTGCTCCTTGTCACGACAGCAGCTCTCGGCCTCGCCGTCTTCATGCTGCTGCCGCCGGCCATCGAGCAGGGCCGGCTGCTGCTGGAGGCGATGCCCTCGGAGGCCGAACGGCTCAGAGGCTTGCTGGAAAGTTCCGCGCGCGACTATTTGGGAGATCGCTATCCGCAGGCGCAGGAGAGCGTCAATCGCGCCATTGCTGGGATGACCGACGCGCTGCCCGCGCTCGCGGGCACCATAGCCCAATCTCTATGGAGCCAGGGGATGGCGGCCTTCAATTTCCTGTCGCTCATGCTGGTGACCCCGCTCGTCGCCTTCTATGCTCTGCTCGATTGGCCAAAACTTCTGGCAAAGGTCGATAGCTGGCTGCCGCGCTCCAACGCCGGCCAGATCCGCATGCTGGCGCACGAGATCGATCAGCGCGTGTCGGCTTTCATCCGCGGCCAAGGCGTCGTGTGCCTCGTGCTTGCGGCCTTCTATGCGGCGTGTCTCAGCGCGCTGGGGTTGCGCTATGGACTTCTCGTGGGTCTGCTGACAGGACTGTTCAGTTTCATCCCCTTCGCGGGGTGGGCCATGGGGCTGCTGACGGCAACGGGTCTGGCCATCGTGCAGTACTGGCCGCTCGTTACGCCGATCCTCATGGTTGTCGGCGTGTTTCTTGCGGGCCAGGCGCTCGATGCGTCGTTGCTGAGTCCCCAGATCGTCGGTTCAAAGATAGGACTACATCCTGTTTGGCTGATTTTCTCGCTGCTCGTATTCTCGTATCTGTTCGGCTTCCTTGGCCTGCTGGTCGCGGTACCCGTGGCCGCGGCCATAGGCGTGCTGGTTCGCTTTGCGCTGGAAACCTATATGCGCTCGTCCATGTATCGCGGACCGGACGCGCCGGTCGCGTGAAGCTGGCGAATCCGCAGAAACCGTGAGAGACGCCATGACGCCGCGTCAGCTCGCTTTTGACATCCCTCACCGGGCCGCCTTGGGACTGGAGGATTTTCTTGTCTCGCAGTCGAATGCGGCTGCCGTGTCCCTCGTCGACCGCTGGCCGGACTGGCCGGTGCGCGCCGCGGTGCTCGCAGGGCCTGCGGGCTCGGGCAAGACCCATCTTGTCAACGTCTGGCGCGCGAAGTCCCAGGCGCTCATCGTCGCGGCGTCGGACGTGACGACGCAGAACGTGCCGGAGCTTGCAGCGGCGGGCGCTCTCGCGGTCGAGGACATCAACAAGGGTCCGATCGACGAACGGGCGCTCTTTCACATTCTCAATCTTGTGCGTGAGCAGAGGTTGTTCGTACTGATGACAACGGCCACCCGGCCGGGCGATATGCACATCGGCCTTCCCGACTTCTCATCACGTTTCAAGGCGTTGCCGCTGGCGGAAATCGAGGCGCCTGACGATGCGCTTTTGTCGGCTGTTCTCGTTAAGCAGTTTGCCGACCGGCAGTTGACGGTGGACCCCGCCGTCATCGCGTATTGTCTGGTGCGCATGGAGCGATCGATGGACGCCGCCCGGCGCCTCGTTAACGAGATCGACGGCCTGGCACTCGCTTTGCGCAAGAGCGTCACGCGGTCCCTGGCCGCCAAGGCCTTGGATAACATTGCGGGGACGGGCAGGGGCCGGAATTGAGGCCTCTGGTGCGGCATGCGCATCGCCGCTGTCGCGTCATGATTGTGTTACAGTGCGCGTGGCAAGTCTGGCCAACCACCAAACGGAGTAATCAGGAACATGAGCGGGACGCGCGTCAAGCCGGACGAGAAGGCGCAGCTAGCCAAGCCGCCGGAGGGTTCCGATAGATTCTATAATCGCGAACTTTCCTGGCTCCAGTTCAACCGCCGTGTCCTTGAAGAGGCGCAGAACAAGAATCATCCCATTCTTGAGCGCTTACGGTTCCTGTCGATTTCAGCGTCGAACCTCGATGAGTTCTACATGGTGCGCGCCGCCGGCGTGTATGGTCAGGTGAGGGCCGGCATCACGACCGTGTCGCAAGATGGGCTGACCCCCGTTCAGCAGCTCGATGCCATCAACAAGTTCGTTGCGGGCGTCGTCCGTGACAAGCAAGCCATCTGGCGGGATATCCGCGAGGAGCTATCGGTAGCCGGCATCCATGTCGTCGAGCCATCCCAGTTGACGGCTTCCGAGCAAGTCTGGCTCGAGAAGCTTTTCATGACGCATATCTTTCCAATTCTGACGCCCATTGCGGTCGATCCCGCGCATCCTTTCCCCTTCATTCTCAACAAGGGCCTCACCATCGTCGTCGAGATGCAACGGCGCTCCGACAGCGAGACCATGAGCGGGCTTATTCCGATACCCGGGCAACTTGAGCGTTTCATTCGGCTGGAGCCGGATCCAAAGAAGCCAAAGGACGTGCGCTTCATTCAGTTGGAGTCCGTCATTGGCCTGTTTCTGGCGGAACTCTTCACTGGCTTCACGATCAAAAGCCAGGGCGCCTTCCGCATCCTGCGCGATAGTGACATCGAGCTTCAGGAAGAAGCAGAAGACCTCGTGCGTTCCTACGAAAGCCAATTGAAGCGGCGCCGGCGCGGCAACGTCATCCGGCTCGAGATCGAGGCGTCAATGCCCGATAAGTTGCGCCGCTTCGTCCTGGAAGAGCTGGAGGTGTCGGAGGAGAGCACATTCGTAAAGGGCGGCACGCTCGCACTCGCCGACACCACCCAACTCATCGTATCCGATCGCGCCGACTTGATGTTCAAACCGTTCACGATCCGCTTTCCCGAGCGCATACGCGAATACAACGGCGACTGTTTCGCCGCCATCCGCAAGAAGCCGATTGTCGTCCATCATCCGTATGAGAGCTTCGACGTCGTTGTGCAGTTCCTGCGCCAGGCCGTCGCCGATCCCAACGTAATGGCCATCAAATGGACGCTGTATCGCACCTCGCGCGACAGCCCCATTGTTCATGCCTTGAAAGAAGCGGTCGAGGCGGGCAAGTCCGTGACGGCCGTCGTGGAATTGAAGGCTCGATTTGACGAAGCCGCCAACATCCGCTGGGCGCGCGATCTTGAAAGCGCGGGCGTGCACGTCGTCTATGGCTTCACCGAGCTCAAGACGCACGCCAAGCTCGGTATCGCGGTGCGCCGCGAGGGAACCGAACTCACGACGTACTGCCACATCGGCACGGGCAATTACCATCCCCAGACGGCGCGTGTATATACGGATCTCTCTCTCTTCACGACGGATCCGGCCATCGCGCGCGACGTCACACGCATCTTCAACTTCGTGACCGGCTACGGCGAGCCTGCGGAGCTCGAATACATGGCGGCGAGCCCCCATGGCATCCGCAACCGGATCATGGAACATATCACCCAGGAAATTGCCAACGCCAAAGCCGGCAAGCCAAGCGGCATTTGGATGAAGATGAACTCCTTGGTCGATGCCAAGATCATCGAGGCGCTTTATGACGCCTCAAATGCAGGGGTGCCGATCGATCTCGTGGTTCGTGGCGTGTGCTGCCTGCGCCCCGGCATTCCAGGATTGTCGGAGAACATTCGCGTAAAAAGCATCATCGGGCGGTTCCTGGAGCATGCCCGCATCTACTGTTTTGCGGCAGGGCATCCCTTGCCTTCTCCGGGCGCTGCCGTCTACATCAGTTCCGCCGACATGATGCCCCGCAATCTCGACCGGCGTGTCGAGGCCATGGTGCCGATCATGAACCCGACCGTTCACGAGCAGGTGCTGAACCAGATCATGGCTGCCAATCTCAAAGACAATCAGCAGAGCTGGCGCATCAATGCCGATGGCACGGCGACGCGGCTTGCGCCGCAGCCGGGCGAGGAACCTTTTAATGCGCACAAGTATTTCATGACGAACCCCAGCCTGTCCGGCCGAGGCGAAGCGCTCAAGGAGCACTTCCCACCGCGTTTCAACAAACCGGTGTGAGAGGTTGAGCCTTCGTTATGCAGATTGAGGACGCCATCGGTACCGACGGCCCAAATTCGGCGCTGGAACCCATCGGTGTGATCGATATCGGATCGAACTCCGTCCGCCTCGTCGTGTACGAGGGTGCTGTGCGCTCCCCGACGCCGTTGTTCAATGAAAAGGTTCTGTGCGGCCTGGGGCGTTCGGTTGCAAGCACCGGCAGCCTTGCGCCTGATGCCGTCGAGCGGGCGATCCACGCCCTCGTGCGCTTCAAGGCCATTGCGCGGGTGCTTGGCGTGAAGAACATCAAGGCGATCGCCACGGCGGCGGTCCGGGAAGCCACCAACGGCGTGGAGTTCATCGCGCGTGGGGAGGCTGCGGCGGGCGTGCACATCGAGGTTCTATCGGGTGAAACCGAGGCGCGGCTTGCGGCTCAGGGCATCATGATGGGCTTCGTGTCTCCCGATGGTATCGCCGGCGACCTGGGAGGCGGCAGCCTTGAGCTGATCGACGTTGTCGGCGAAACCTTGCGCGATGCGGCAACTCTCCCCCTCGGCGGGCTGCGGCTGATCGATACCACCGGCGCCAAGCTCGAGGCCGCCCTCGTGACTGTTGATAACGCGCTTGCAACGCTGCCTTGGCTGACGCGCGGCAAAGGACGCATGCTCTACGCCGTCGGCGGTACTTGGCGTGCGCTTGCTAAACTGCACATGGAATATCGCAACTATCCCCTGCGTGTCATGCACGGCTACCAGGTCGCGCCGCGTGAGATCGAAGAGTTCTGCGAGACATTGCGCAAAGGCAAGAAGCAAGGCGTGCCAACCTTGGATCGTGTTCCGAAGGCACGCCGCGAGGTGCTACCCTACGGCGCCTTGGTCCTCGAACGGCTGGTCAAGAAGATGCAGCCAAGTTCGGTCGTATTCTCTGTCTTCGGCATTCGCGAAGGCCTCATCTACGGACTGCTGTCGGAGCGCGAACGACATCGCGACCCGCTCATCAGCTTTGCCGAAGAGTATGCGACGATGCGGTCGCGCTCGCTCGATCATGCCCATGAGCTGTGCCAATGGACCGATCAGCTCTTCGCCGACCCCTCGTTGCAAGAGACCCCTGAAGAGCGGCGGCTGCGTCATGCGGCCTGCCTGTTGTCGGATGTTGGATGGCGCGCACATCCCGATTACCGGGCCGAGCAAAGTCTTGCCACGATTGCTCATGCGGCTCTGGCCGGTGTCGATCATGAGGGGCGTGTATTTCTCGCACTGTCGGTCTTCTTCCGCCATGAATTAGGCGAACTCGACACCGACAGCATGCCGGAGCGGCTGCGCGCGCTGGTGTCGAAGCGCGCCTTGCGGCGTGCGCGAATCGTTGGCGCGGCGGTGCGGACCGCACATATGCTCTCTATAGGCAAACCGGGCATTATTGGAGAAACTCCATTACTGCACGAGAACGGCAAGCTCATTCTCACCATTCCCAAGGCTTATGAAGGGCTCGATGGCGAACGCCTTCGCCGCCGCTTCGAGGCGCTGGCCAGTCTGGTGGGCCGGCAGGCGGTGGTTCGAATCGCGAATTGACGGGTATAAGGTCCCGCACGCATCCCCCTGTGGCCGCCAATGTCCTGCGAGACGCCGCAATTCCTGCTAGAATGTTGATCATATCAAGGGCTGAAGCCTCACAAAGACATCCATGAGCGAAAATCTTTACGACATCCTTGGCGTTTCGCGCCGCGCGTCGGATGATGAGATCCGGCGCGCGTTCCGCAAGCTCGCCAAGGAACTGCATCCTGACGTCAATCCCGGCAATCCGGCCGCAAACGAACGCTTTAAGAAGGTTGCGGCCGCCAACGACATCCTTGGCGATCCTGACAAGCGCCGTCAGTACGACTCGGGCGAGATCGATGCCAAGGGCGAACCGCGGCGGCCACAGTGGCGCGCGGGGGCCAGCGGCCATCAAGCCGGCCATGCGCGTGCACGCACCCACTCGGGCGGCTTCGACGATTTCGGGTTTTCGGACATTTTCTCCGACGTGTTTGGCGGCCGGGGTGCTGGTGCTGGGCGTGGATTTCCATCCAAGGGACAGGATCTGCGCTACACGCTGGAGGTCGATTTCGTTGAATCGATCGTGGGCGCCAAGAAACGCGTGACGTTGCCGGAGGGCGGCGTTCTCGATTTGGCAGTGCCTGAAGGCGTGAGCGACGGACAGGTGTTGCGCTTGAAGGGCAAAGGCGCACATGGCCAGCATGGCGGCCCGCCCGGTGACGCACTCGTTGAGATCAAGGTCCGCGCGCATGGGCAGTTCAAGCGCCAGGGTGATGACATTCTGGTTGAGGTGCCGATTACCATCGATGAAGCAGTGCTTGGCGCGAAGATCGAAGTGCCGACGGTTTCGGGCCGCGTGCAATTGACGATCCCCAAGGGCACCAGTTCGGGCAAGACGTTCCGGCTGAAGGGCAAGGGGGTCGCAAACCGCGCCACGGGCTCGACAGGCGATGAACTCGTGACGGTGAGGATCGTGCTGCCTGATCAGATCGACGAGAAGCTGTCGTACTTCTTGACCGTCTGGCGCCAGGATAACGCATACGATCCCGGACGGCGCTAGAAAGGACTGAAAGAGTACGGCCCGGAGGGGGCAGATCTCCGGGCCGCTCGTGTTGCGGCGCGCTCGGGGGGAGGGGGGTGCGCACCGCCCGCGCTGCGTTGCCAAGCCCCCCGCAGAGGCGGCATTTCCGCAGCGTCAAACTCAAAAACGCGCAAGACCGTCCAATTCCGTCGCGGCAAAGCGAACAAAATCGCTAATTCTTAATTTCTATAGTTGTCAGCGTGTTGCGGGTACGGCGCGCACTTCGCCTTTTACCAGCGTGAGCGCCAAGTCGCCGCGCTTGAGCTTCAAGGCCGCCTCGCCAAACAGCGTGCGCCGCCAGCCTTTCAACGCCAGAACGTCCGGCTCGGCCTCCGTCGCAAGCCGCTCCAGATCCTCCGAGTCTGCGATCAGGCGCGGGGCAACGCCGTGCTCGGCCGCCGCTGACCGCAAAAGCACTTTCAGCAACTCCAGCGTGGCGGAGGCTTGGGCCGAGAGCGGCTCGCCACGATCGACCTTGGGCAGCAGTTTCATGTCGCGCTTGAGACCTCGCGCCACCACCTCGACGATTTCGCGTGCGCGGTGCGAGCGGGCAAAGCCATCGGACAGTGTGCGCAACTGGCCAAGCGCCTCGGTGGTGCCCGGCAGTTGGTTTGCGATGTCGTAGAGTGCCTCGTCGCGCAAAATGCGTCCGCGGGGAACGTCTTGTGCTTGGGCGAGACGTTCGCGCCAAGCGGCGAGCTCGATGAGCACGGCGAGAGGCTTCTTGCCCTTCACGCGCAGCTTCAGCCTCTGCCAGGCGCGTTCAGGATCGGCATCGTAGGTTGCCGGGTCGCACAGGAGCGCCATCTCCTCAGCAACCCAAGGCATGCGGCCGGTGTTCGTAATGTCCTTCTGCAGGGCCTTGTAGACGTCGCGCAGATAGGTCACGTCACCGAGCGCATACGCAAGCTGCTTGTCGGAGAGCGGGCGGCGGCTCCAATCCGTAAAGCGCGAAGATTTGTCGAGATCGGCACCCGTGAGTTTCTTCACGAGGTTTACATAACTAATGCTTTCGCCAAATCCGCACACCATCGCGGCGACCTGTGTGTCGAAGATCGGCTCGGGGACTGCGCCCGTCTTGGCGAACGCGATTTCGATATCCTGGCGCGCGGCGTGGAAGACTTTGACGACGTCCCGGTTCGCCATCAGCGCGAAGAACGGCGCGAGGTTGATCCCTTCGGCGAGCGGATCGATTACGGCTTCTGCGTTTGGTCCCGCCACCTGGATCAGGCAAAGCTGCGGCCAGTACGTCTGCTCACGCATGAACTCGGTATCGACAGTCGCGAAGGGATGGTGCGCGAGCTCGTTGCAGAGAATTTCAAGATCGCCGGTTGTCGTGATAAGTCGCATGATCAGATGCTAGTTCCTGAAAAGAAAAAATGGTGATTTAGCCGTAGCGGGATGGCATCCTAGCACCGCGCGCTGGCTGGCGTCAGGGAGCCATTCCGGGGTGCGCAAGCCGGGTCGAATCGCTTTGTAAAGTGCTTTGCGGAAAAGTGTGAACCCGGATTTTCTGATAACAAGTCCGCCAAACACGCCCCCGCCAAACACCACCATTGACCGGGGGTTCACCCGATTTCGAAGGCAGGACACGTCAAACTTGCTTAAATCGAGGGTGAACGGGGCCGGCTTTCAGGGAGGCGTAGGCGTCTCTACGCCCAGCCGCTGAAGAGCCATCCGCGGCTTCAGCAACATGCCGTTCGCCTTGACCGCAAGCAGGTAGCTTTCGATCGCCAGTTTGGTGTTGCCCCATTTCTCCGCCGCTTCGGCGCGCTCGATGTGCGCGCGCGCGCTATTTGGGTCAATGACGAGCGCGGCGTCATATTCTTGCATAGCTTTGTCGCGCTCATTCCGCGCGACAAAGGCAGCGGCGCGGCCAAGATGGGATTCCACGCTCTTGGGATCGATCGCCAACGCCTTGGCAAAGTCCTCAAGTGCTTGGGTATGGTTTCCGGCCGCCAGATTGCTCGTGCCACGGCTATGGTAGGCAATCATGTGGTTGGGATTGAGCGCAATCACACGCGTCCAGTCCGCGGCGGCCTTATCATGTTCGCCTGCCAGCGTGTAGGCCTTGGCCCGGCGCTCCAGTGCTTCGACGTTCTTGGGATCAATGCGCAGCGCGGACGAGAAGTCGGCGGCGGCTTCGGCAGGCTCCAGTTCGCTCAACCATGCCTTGCCGCGCAGTATGAGAACGCGCAGGCGCGTTGCCTCGTCGAGATCAGGCGAATTCAAGATCGCGCCACAGGCTCTCAGTGCCAGCGTCGCCAGATGATCCTGGTCGCAATCTGAAAGTTCCAGAGCCGGCTTGTCCTTGACGTATTGCGCGGTCGCAGCAGTGAACAAGAGCAAATCTGCTCCGGCAGCGACGGCTCCCGCGCACGCGATCGAAGCTGCCGCTCGTCTGATGGCAATGCTGAGCGTGTCGATCATGCCTGTTACTTTCTACGGTGATTAGCCCAATCGCCGCCGAGCCGTTGCAGCGCGCGAATAGCATACCAATAGGCGCCATCGTATTTGAGGACGGCCTGATAGCTCTCGATGGCAACCCTGGTGTCGCCCAGTCTTTCAGACACGGCGCCGCGGGCCATGTATACGGCCGGGTAATCCGGATTGACTTTGAGGGCATTGTCGAATTCGCGCATGGCTTCGTCGCGCTTTCCAAGCTCGCCGTAGACACGGCCCTTGCCGATAAAGGACTCCGGATTTCTATTATCGATCGCTATGGCGCGATCGTAGTCAGCCAAGGCGTCGGATGTCTTGCCGGCTGCAAAGTTCGCGTCGGCGCGTTCCCGATAGTTTTCTTCCGCGTCTGGCCGTGCGGCGATGACGCGGGACCAATCCTCCACAGCCTTGTCGAATTTCTTCACAGCGGCGTAAGCGCGGGCGCGCCCTTTGAGAGCCGCGATGTTCTCTGCATCGACCTCTATCGCACGCGTGAAGTCCGAGATGGCCGCCGTGGGCTCTTCTTCCCTCATCCACGCCACGCCACGCATGGTGTAGACGCGACCACGGTCGGCAGCCATTGTTCCGTCTTCGGAAATCATATTCGTGCAGGCACGCAGGTGCTCAAGGGGAAGATCGTCCTTCTCGCAGTCGGCCGGATCAATGGAGAATGCGGAATTTACCTGGAGAGCGCCGATCCAAACGAATGACAGCGCAGCCCAGAAGTATTGTCCTGCTCGCCGGCCAACTCCGTTGTGATCGCCTTGAGACGTCATCCTCACTGTGTCCATCGCCGCTTCAATACGGAGAATACACGCCGAGCCGCTCGAGGTACTTGCGCGCGTGGGCATATTGGCCGTTGATTTTCAGCACGGTGATGTAGTTGTCGATGGCGACCTCCCTTTCGCCCCAGCGATCGGCCATGCGGGCCCGCTCCCAGAATGCGGGAAGGTAGTTGGAATCGATCGCGATCGCCAATTGAAGCTGCTCGGTGGCCTTGTCACGCTCGCCCAGGGCATCGTGGACGCGCGCCCGCCCGATGTAGGCATCGAGAGCCTTGGGATTGAGCTCAAGCGACCGGCCGTAATCCGCCAAAGCTTCATCGAACCTTTTGGCGCCAAGGTAACTTGCGCCGCGGCTGCGATAGAGCGCGTCGTCTTTGGGGTGCGTCTTGATTAGGGTGCTCCAATCCTGCGCCGCCAAGTCGAAGCGTTCCTGCAGGTCATAGGCACGGACCCGGCCCCGCAGCGCCTCCTCGTCGCCGGGCTGAAGCTTCAAGGCGCGCGAATAGTCGAGGGCCGCTTGGCCGGGATCGTCCTCCGTAAGCCAGGATCGGCCCCTGAGTTTGTGGATGCGGGCGCGTTCTGCGTCATCAAGGCTGTCGCCGGACAGAAGGATCGTGCAAGCCCGGATCGAGAAGGAGGCGACGTTATCCTGCTCACATTCCTTCAACGTACCTGTCTTCAAGGTGTCGGTCTGCTTGTCCGCCGGTACGCCAAAAGCGGGAATGCTTGTTTGGGCGCCGGGCTGGGCCATGGCATCCCCGGCGTAAGCTAGACCAGCGGCCAACAACGTGCTGGCCGCGCCCGCGGCCAGGGTAAGGGCCGAGCGCGCGCCATGTGCCAACATCGCGTGGTTAGCTTTTGTCCTGTTCATTTCCGCGACTTCCACCGGATTCAATCATCGCACGACGAGGCACGCCGAAGCAGTCCGCGTTCTTATACCACCAAATGACGCTTGCAGCCTAATCCGGAAGGCCGAAGACTACCAATGCATCGCCCGACGGGAAACCCCAGATGGAACTGCCGCCGGCGGCAACGGCGACATACTGCTTACCGTTAATGGCATAACTGACAGGCGGCGCATTCACGCCCGCTCCGCATTGGAAGCTCCAAAGCGTTTTACCGTCTGCCGCGTCGAAGGCGGAGAAATTGCCGTTTCCTTCACCCATGAAAACCAGTCCACCCTTGGTCCCCAGTACGCCGCCAATGAGAATTTCGTCAGTTTTTCGTTGCCACAGGATCTTGCCTTCGTTTTTGAGATCGATGGCCGAGAGCAGGCCATATTGCGGCTCTTTGGCGGGCTCGAAGGCGCTGTAGCGCACTTCCGGGTTGCCGTTTTTAGCAGGTGTCGTTTCCAGCCGATACGTAAACGGCATATGCAGTGCGGCGACGTACACCACGCCCTTGGCGGGATCGTAAGAGGTGGGTGACCAATTGGCGCCTCCGCCCGCGCCAGGCGCTACACGCACACCTTCCTTGGTCGGCGGGGCGAACATGTTGTCGTGCGGAACAAACTCCTCGGAGCGGAACAACAGCTTGCCGGTGGCACGGTCGTGGACAAAGTACCAGCCGATTTTGGACGCATGGCCCACCGCCGGCACGGTCTTGCCGTCTACCGTCGCGTCAAACAGCACCGGCGGGCTCGCGACGTCATAGCCCCACAGGTCGTGAGGCACTTGCTGGTAGTACCACACGAGCTTGCCGGTTGCCGCCTCGAGCGCGACAAGCGACACCGTGTAAAGATTGTCCCCCGGCCGGCCGTCACCCATGGACTGCGGCGAGGGATTACCGGTTCCGAAATAGATCATACCGGTCTTGGTATCGACCGCAGGCGAATGCCAGATGGAACCGCCACCAAAACTCCACGCGTCGGCGTACTGCGGGGCGTCGGCCTTCTCCTTGGCGACATCGCGCCTAAGGTCGACGCCATAGGCAGTCTTCTCCACGAAGTCGCCTTCCCAGTTTGTGTTCCTAATCGTCTCGAAGCGCCACTTCTCGGCGCCTGTTTCGGCATCAAAGGCAGCCATGAAGCCGGGCTGGCCATACTTGCCCGCAATGCCAACGACGGCGGTCAGTTGCCCCTTCTTGACCGCATCCTCGAAGTGCATCCCGTAACCGACACCTGTAATGCCGACGATGACCTTGCCTTCATAGACGAGCGGTGCTGCGACCGTGCCGACGCCGGTTGAACCGCTGACAGCATCTTGTGCACGTGGATCAGTATCCTGCAACACGGCGCGATCTTCAGTCGTCACCTGATCCTGGGCCAGCGCGACGTCCCAGATCTTGTTGCCGGTCTGTTGATCGAGTGCGATGAGATGAGCATCCACGGTAGCGATGTAGACCTTGCCATATCCAAGCGAGACGCCGCGGTTGGCGGGACCGCAGCACAGCTTGCCGGGAGATCGCTTGTGTTCGTAGCGCCATTTCTGTTTACCCGTCGCCGCATCGAGCGCGATGACGTGAGACATCGGGGTGGATATGAACATCACGCCATCCGCAACGAGTGGCGTGGTTTGGAAGCTGCCGACAATGCCGGTTTGGAAGATCCACTTGGGCACCAGCTTGCCTGCATTCGACGTGTTGATCTGGTCCAAAGGCGAGAAGCGTTGATTGGTGTAGTCGCGTCCGTGCAGGATCCAGTTGGCGGGATCATCGCCAGCGCTTCTCATGCGCGCGTCCGAAATTTCTGCAGCGCTCGTTGCCAGGCTGGCGGCGATCGCAAAGCAGGCCGCAAGCGCAAGCCGAGTGAGCCCCGTTGTGCATTGTCTGCGTCGATCAGTCTGGTGCATCGTCCTGTGATCCTGGTTGTGTTCCTGGGTGATGGCGGACCTGCGGGCTCTAGGCCTTTGTTTGTCGTGCCTCTAATCGGACTCTAGTTGAGGTCGTGACGAGCGATCGAACTTGTGCAGAAAAACAGCGAAGCCGACGCGTGACCGATCCGCACTTGGCAGATTTTATCAGCGCGCCGGCTTTCAGTTTACTGGACTAGTCGGTCAAATATCCGTCATCGCCGCGTGAACTCGGTACGCGGCAATCGTACTACTTCTTGTGAAGCGCCTTGACGTAAACAACAATCTTCTTGATTTCGTCAGATGTCAGATAATCGTTCCAGGCGGGCATACCTCTGTCGAGACGGCCAGCCTGAATGACGGCGAACATTTCGTAGTGGTCGTGCGCGCCCGCATACAATCTCAAGTCGGGGATCGTTCCACCCGATACGCCGTTGGGACCGTGGCACTTGTAACAGGCTTGCTTGTAGAGTTTGCGGCCATCGTCGATCGATTTGGCGTCGTTGGGGAAGTCGTCAACCGTCGTGGTATCGACCCGGTACTTCGCATTCAGTGCAAGTCCGTGCTCATCGGCGCCGGGGTCATCGGCATCGATCTTGCGGCCTTCATCGGAATCTGGATGGGAGCCCACCGCCTCCGCGACGCGGATCGGCTTGTCTGTCATCATGAAACCGAGATTGACGAAGTCGCGCATGATGAGCTGGCTCTTCTTGTCATGCGCATCGCTCTTCTTTTGCGGCGGCCCGTCGTCATCGTCTCCTCCGCCTTCTTTCTCGACGTCAGCCTTCGACTTAGGGGCTACGCCGCCGCCGGTACCGGCAAGTTTGACCATGCCGTATTTATCGAGGATCGCGGTCAAGCGCCCATCGGTTTGCATCTTGTCGATGATGGCGTTGACTTGATTACGCAGTTCCTTGTCCTCCTTGCGGAAGCCGATGGCCATCGGGAAGACGAAATCCTTCTCCGTATCGGTCAAGACCTTGATGTTGGGATCGCCCTTCGACTTGACCTCCCATCCGCCTTCGGGCGCCGGAATGACGGCAACATCGATCTCTTTGTGCAGCAATGCATCGAAGATCTCGGCGGTGTTGCGGAACAGTTTGCGCTCATAGCCGCGCTCGAAGAGCTTGAAATCGGGCAGCATACCCATCTGGACGCCGACGCCCTTGGTCTTGGAATCCTCCAGGATCGTGTTCGGCGCATCAGCCCGCGCCACGACCGCAAAGCCGCTCGAGTAGTACGGTTTGGAGAGGATGATCTTGAAGTTCGATTCCTCGAATGAGGAATCAACCGGGAACCCAAGGAAGAAATCGCAATTACTGTCGGAAAGCTGGCGAACGATCTTGGTACCTCTGCGCGTTGAGTACCAGATGTAGCCAAGCTGGTAGCCCAGCTCTTTGGCAATCTGCTGCGCAATCTCCATGTCGTAGCCCGCAGGATTGAGCTTGTCGCTTGAATACGGGAGGAGATCGGGGTCGGCGCAAACATTGATAATGCCGGTACGTTTTAGGCGATCGAGCGTGGCCTGCTGCGCCGAGGCGCAATCTGCGGCCAGTTGAGCGCCGGCTGCGATGGCCAATCCAAGCGCGAACTTAGTGCTCTGGCGAAACATTCAGATCTCCATAGCCGTGAAGCAAGAGTAAATAGAAACCGGAAGGGAACATCAGTTCCCTTCCGGCGACGTTGGAACTCAAGTTATTCGCCGAGTTCGTAGACCGTGAGCGTAGCGCCCTTGACGATGTTACGCTTCAGGTGCTCAGGAACGCCCTTGCCGGCCCAGAGCGGGAAAGCGCCGCCGTAGCCTGAGGGGGTTGCCACATACTGCTTGCCGTCAACCGCAAAGGTGACCGGGCCGCCGATGATGCCCGAAGGCGTTCGGTGGCTCCACAGAACCTTGCCGGTCTTCTGATCGTAGGCCTTGAGGTAGCCTTCAAGATCGCCAACGAATGCAAGACCGCCAGCGGTTGCCAGCGCGCTGCCCGACTGCAGAGGCGATGGCGTCTCAACCGTCCAGACAACCTTGTTGGCGTTTGCATCGAAGGCGACGAACTTGCCGGTGCCGGGCTTTTCGATTTCACCGCCAGCGCCCAAGTACATGGTGCCCTTCTTATACTGCGTCTCTTCGTGATGAAGCTTAACGCATATTTCTTCCGCGGGAATGTAGACCATGTTGGTCTTTGGGTTGAGCGCCATATGGGCCCAATCCTTGCCGCCGAAGTAGGATGGGCAGAACGTTGCAGGTTTGCCGACGCCAGGACGCTTGTCCGGCTTCACGTCGAGCTTGCCATCCTTGGTGACTGTGCCCCAATCGGTATGCACGAACGAGTTGGCGCGGATGAATTTACCCGTGGTGCGGTCGATGGTGTACATGAAGCCGTTTTTGTGGGCGTTCAGAATTACTTTGGCTTTCTTGCCGTCCACGTCGACTTCAGTCGGAATGTTCTCGTTCATGGAGTCCCAGTCCCAAGCGTCGTTCGGGATGTGCTGGAAGTACCACTTGCGCTTGCCGGAATCGGCATCGAGCGCGATGACCGAGTTGGAGAACAAGTTGTCACCTGGACGCATTTCAGAGTTCCAGGGAGCCGGATTGCCGGTGCCCCAGTATGTCAGGTTCAAATCAGGGTCGAAGGTCGTCGTCAGCCAAGCAGCGCCGCCGCCGTACTTGGCCGAGTCTTTGCCCCACGTGTCATAGCCCTCCTCACCTGGCTGCGGAATGGTCGATGCCTTCCAGACTTCATTACCCGACTTTGAATCGAGAGCGACAATCTGACCGATCACGCCGAATTCGCCGCCCGCGAAGCCGGCAAGGATCTTCCCCTTGACGACGACCGGAGCCATCGTGAACGTGTAGCCGGCCTTGTAGTCCTCAAGCGTCTTTTCCCAGACGAGCGAGCCGTCTTTTGCGTTGAGCGCGATGGCACGGGCGTCAAGCGTGAGGGCGAAGACCTTGTCTTCCCACAGAGCGACACCCTTTGCCAGCTTGCCGCAGCAGGCGAACTGGGTCACGTCGGCGGGCATCTTGATTTCGTAGCGCCAGAGGCGCTCGCCGGTCTTTACTTCGAAGGCATCAATGTACTCGCTCGAGACGGCGACGATCATGATGCCATTGTTAACCTGGGGCGTTACCGCCTGGCCTTCCAGCGATCCCAGCGAGATCGTGTAGAGGGGCTTCAGCTTGGCGACGTTGCCGGTATTGATCTGGTCAAGCGGGCTGTAGCGGCTGGCGCCATAGTCGCGGCCGTAGATCAGCCAGTCATTGCCGTCTTTGGCGGCATTGAGCAGGCGCTCTTCGGTGACAGATTTCCATTCCACGGCCGAAACCGGGGCCGACAATGCCGTGGCCGCCGTGGCCATGGCAAACATGCCGACGATTGTTTTAGCGATTTTCATTAGTTTTCCTCCTTCGCGAGATCGTTTTTTCAGTGTTGCAACGTCTTGATGGACCGCGGTGGCAGGTGATCTCGCCCTACCTATCCGTGGAGTTGGCAATATGGATTCGGTTCCGGCCAGACGGCGGCGGTCGGTCTGATGGGCGCTCGCGAGCAGCGGACACGCAGGTATCTACAGCGGACACGCAGGCATCTAAGATTGCTGCAATCGCAAAATTCCCATCCGGCGCACGCGCGCTTTAGGTGTCAGTCCTCCCGCTCCTCGTTTCTCAGGATCGCCCATTACCGGATTATCCTGGCTTGTTTTACCGTTTGTTGGCAGCAATCAGCGTGCCAGTTCCCAGAACATGATAAAGTCACTGAGTTCCGGACCGATTTGGAGATCGCCTTAGAGCGTGTGTCGCGCGTGTGCGACACGCGTAGCATTTGATGGCAAAGCTGGATGAAAACCTGCAACGGATGGAGCGTTCGCCTGACGCGACGGCACGCGCCATGCAGTCTTTGTCCCGCCGCGCGACCCAAGATGTGCAGCGCAGCATCCGGTTGCGGACGCGAACGGCAAGGCTTATCCGCGCTGACAGATTTTTCAGGGATGCACAAAATTAGTGCTGACTTCGACGACGAACTTCTGCCGGAAGGCGCGAGCAAAATCCTCGTAGCCCTTGGCTGCGACGACGAATGCGCCGGGCCCGCCGATGATGTTCTCTTTGTACCAGTCTTCGATTGTTGCGGCGTCTTTGCCTTCCAGGATGGGAAGACCGTTGATGGTGACGCCGATACCAAACAGATCGGCGCGTGAATTTTCCAGCAGCTTGCCGGTGTTGCAGTTATCGGGACCATCTCCCGACACGTCCACGACGATCTTGTCGGCCTTTGCGGGCAGGCGGGCGACGACCTTGTCGGCGACGTAACGGGCCATGCGGCCAACACAGGTGAATTCGCCTTCCTGTTGAGGGAGCTTGCGGATGGTCGCCGCCAGTTCCTTGGCCTGCTGAGGGTTGGAAATCATCGTCCAGGGAACGGCGAGCTTTGATTTATCGGCCCAGGTCACCATCGCAATCAGGATCGCGCCGTTGGCGCCGCCCAAAACGGTATTGATGACCCCTTCGTCCTCCAACGCCGCTGCAATTCCTTCCATCTGCAAAATGTAGCGTTTTTCATCGACGGAGCTTGAGACGTCTACCGTGAGAATGAGCGCGGCATCAACGCGAGGCATGTCGTCTTGCGCGCGCGAACCGCTGAGAGCAAGCAGGCCACCGAAGGCGGCTGCGCAAGCAAATCCGAGTGCACGCTTGAACATGGCATTCCGTTGGTTGAACATGGGGCCGATACCGTTCCGATCAGTCTATTGAAATCTTGGTCTCAGCACCAGATAGCGTGTGATCATGACGTGATGCGCAAGCAGAAGCCAGCCGCCATAGCGTTCAGCTCAAATGTTCCTTGAACCAGCCCGATGCTGCGGTGGAAGCCTTCTCGAAGTCGGCGACGTACGCATCGAAGTGCCCACCGTTAAGGCACACGATCTTCTTGGGATGGAGTGCACGCTCGTAACCCGCAAGCGCGTCGTCCGCGGGCGTTAGCACATCTCCCAATGCCACGATCATCAGCAGCGGGGTTGGGCTGATGAAAGGGAGATAGGTGCCGGGTTCATACTCCATGAACATTTCGATCGAGCGCAAGGTAACTTCGTTCTTCCAGGACGGCGCGCGGAGTTTGTGGGTTTCAGTGAACCACTTCCAGCTATCTGGTGTCGGCAGGGCGGAAGGAGCCATTGGATCTTCCGCAACCACTGGGACCATGGCAGGGGGTTCGCCGCGATAGCGCGCGCGACGGTCTGCTTCGAGCGCCTTCTGGAAATCGCCAATGAAGTCGGCGCGAATGAGCCGCCGCGCGTTGCTGTGTCCACTGATAAGTGGGACCTGCGAAACCACGCATTTTACCCGCCGGTCGTTGGCGGCAACCACGATGACGTGAGCACCGGAGTAGCTGGAACCCCATATCCCGATGCGCGCGGCGTCCGTTTGGGGCAGGGTCTCCGCGAAAGTGATGGCATCGCGATAGTCGCGCACCTGTTGCCAGGGGTCGATCTCCTGGCGGATCGCGCCGTCGCTTGCGCCCAAGTTCCGGTTGTCAAACACCAGGGCGGCCAGGCCGTTGCCGGCGAAGTGCTCGGCGAAGCGGTCGAGATACATCTCTTTCACGGCCGAAAAGCCATGCGCCATGACGATGGTCGGGAATGGGCCAGCACCGGTATCGGGCGTGTAATGCCAGCCTCGCAAAATTGTACCGTCCTGAGTCTTGAACTCGATATCCTTACGCATCCGCCGGTCCTTGATGCTCAAAAGCCTTGTGCGAGAGCAGCCGCCTGCTGGCGGACTGCGTCGCGGTCTTCTTCAAATAACGTCTTTTCGACAATCATGGATTGCACGTTGGGAACGCCCACGAAGCGGAGCCAAAGATCCATATAGGGTTTCTGCTGATCCCAGACCTCCAGAGGCATCCCTGTGTCCTCGCCGTAGCCGATGCCGCGGGCGTAGATGACGAGCGCCTTTGCGTTCGTCAGCAGACCGTTGAGACCACGTTCGTCGAACGTGAACAGCAGATCCTTATGACTGACGAGGTCGATGAGTTGCTTCAGGCGATAGGGTATGGCGAAGTTCCACATCGGTACGCCGATCAGGATCTTGTCGGCCGCGCGGAAACGCTGCGCCAATTGATCGAGCCGGTCCCATGCGGCCTGTTGGGCGGGTGTTCGCTCAACGCCTGCCAGACCCGCATATTTGGCTTCGAAGGCGTTCTGGTCGAGTTGGGGCAGATCCTCCCAGATGTCGAGACGATCGATGACGTCGGAGGGGTTCGCCGCCCTGTAGGCGTCGAGAAAAGCTTGGGCTGCGAAGATGGAGACGGAGCGGGATTTACGTGGTGAGCCTTCGACATATAGCAGGCGCGCCATCGCCAACTCCTTGACTTGGTTTATTCGTTTCCGCTCATCGGCATATTGTGACAGCGGTAACTTTTGCTGACCAGTCCGTCAATTCCCGCAAGACCAAAGTCTTAGTAATTCCAAGAGCACGCGCTGCATTGCACAATAAATGTTGCAGTCGCGTTGTGAGCAGACTGTTGCGGGTGGCACGCTCAGGCTGGCGGCTTCCATCCATAAAGCCAGTCGTATTGGCGCATGAGCAGCGTGGCCGGCGACCTGCGCAGAACCTTGTCGCGCGCCTTCGCCAATGTCCCTGCCAAGTGATAGATGCGGCCGTTGCGGCGGGACGCACTTTGTACGCGAAGCGCGCGCGCCCGGCGTTTGTCCTCGTAGCGAGTCAAGGCACCCGAGACAGAGCCGGAACTGTGTGAGAGTTCATACGCAAGCACGCTGGCATCCTCCAGCGCGAGAACCGCGCCTTGCGCAAGGAATGGCAGCACAGGATGAGCCGCGTCGCCTAGAAGACCGATGCGGCCATCGCTCCAGCGCTGCGGCATAGCCAGTTCGTGGAGCGACCAAACCCGCCAGTTCTCGCCGGCTTCCAGAAGTACACGCAATGATGGCGCGAGCCGCTGCGCACGTGCGCGCACGAACGCAGCTTCAACGTGCGTGCTCCACCCAAGCGTATGCTGTGGCTCCTCGAAGATGATGACAAAGGCATGTTCGCGGCCCGCGCGCACGGGGTAGTGCACGACATGTGCCCCCGCCGTGAGCCAGATGTGGGCGTCGTTGACGGCCAATCCTTCGGGCAGGCTCGAGACAGGGATCACAGTGCGATAGGCATTCTTTCCGGTTGGATGGGCAGGCGCGGGATCGAAGTGCTTGGCGCGCAACGTGGACCACAAGCCGTCGGCTGCAATCAACGCGCGGCCTGCCAGAGTTGCGCCGCTTTCAGCACAACGCAGCGTTACGCCGGTGGTGGATTGGGTGACCGCCTCGGCCGTCGTGCCCGTTGTGAGGGTAATGTTGGACGCGGCGCGAGCGGCTTGGAGCAGTGCGGCATGCAAATCCTGCCGATGCATCGTCCAATAGGGCGATCCGTGCCTTTTGGCGATCCAACCGCCGAGGGGCATGCGCGTGATCTTCTCACCCGTCAGTGCGTCGCGGACCTGCAACGCATCGGGCGCAGCCACATGCTCGCGAAGCCAAGACGCCGCGCCGATCGCTTCAAGGATGCGGGTTCCGTTGGGGCCGATCTGGATGCCGGCGCCCGCTTCGGTGAAATCGGCGCGCCGTTCAAGCACATGGCTGGCTATGCCGGCCTTGCTCAAGGCCAGCGCTGCCGCCAAGCCACCAATACCGCCGCCGGCAATCAACACAGGGCTGTCAGACGACGCGGTCATGGCGATGTTGGATATAAACGATCAGGCCGCGTCGTGGACGAGACTGCCCGTAGGCTCGCTATCCTCCGCGCCAAGACGGGGATCGTGGATATAGAGCGTTGAGCAGTATGGGCAGAGGATCTGGCCATCGCTCCCCATGTCCAGATAGACGTGCGGATGATCGTAGGGCGCACGCGCGCCCATGCACTGGAATTCCTTGACGCCGATGAAAATGCGTTCAGCGCCCGTATCATTTGCGAAGTGCGGAATTTGCGCATGGGCCATGTCGGCGCCTTTCCCTCGGTCATCGTTCTTGCCAAGCAACCCGCGCGCTTTCCATCATGGGTGCTGCGGGCGAGTTCCTGCCGGATAATTCTTTTGGAAGATACCGCCCTGCGCACCGCAATGGTAGGGGAAGAAGAACCGCCTTTCGCCGCAGGGATCTACAACCATGCCACATTTCGACAGCGCCGGCGTTGAGCTCGCTTATCTGGATACGGGCGAGGAGTCCGAAAAGACGCCGGTCCTGCTCATACACGGCTTTGCATCGAACATCGCGACGAACTGGGTCACGACAGGTTGGGTCGATGTTCTTAAGCGCGCGGGGCACCGCGTCGTCGCCATTGACAATCGCGGTCATGGGGCGAGCGCGAAGCTTTACGATCAGGCTGAGTATGGAGCCCCGGTGATGGCCGAGGATGCGCGTCACCTCCTTGATCACTTGTCGATTCCCGAGGCGCATATCATGGGCTTCTCCATGGGAGCGCGTATCTCGGCGTTCCTCGCGCTGGCACATCCCGCGCGGGTCAAAAGTCTGGTGTTTGGCGGGCTCGGGATCAATATGATCCGAGGTTTGGCCGGTACCGGGCCGATCGCACGGGCGCTCGAAGCCGAGAGCCTTGATGAGGTGACGAACGCCACCGCGCGCACCTTCCGTATCTTTGCCGAGCAGACGCGCTCAGATCTCAAGGCGCTCGCCGCATGCATACGATCGGCGCGCGCGCCGATCTCAGCGGACATGGTTTCGCTCATCCGCGCGCCCGTGCTGGTGGCAGTGGGCTCCGATGACGTCGTGGGAGGCTCGCCCGAGGAGCTGGCCGCCCTCATTCCGGGAGCCCGGGCCTTCCTCATCGAAGGCCGCGATCACATGAAGTCCGTGGGCGACAAACGCTACAAAGATGCGGTCGTACGATTTCTGGTGGAGGTGGAGTCTGACCAAGATTAGCGGCTGGGGCGTCACTGCGCGATGATGGCGTTGAGGCAAAGAAAGGCCCCGGCAAGCTGTCCAAGTACGATCTGGAGAGGACAACGTTTAGCGGGGTTGTCGTCAGATCGCAGGACTGCGAACGGCCAGGGCCTTTCAAGAAACGTGAGCCTACCACTGCTCCCTGGAAGCGGTACAAACCAGAAAAGAGCGACGCAACCGTACGCGAAGACCAAATCAGTTACGCTACGCGGTGAACTTGCCCACTCAGCCAATACGCGACACCATCCGGCTGAACTCCGCACTTTCAGAGCACCCTCAGGCTAGCGCGGTTTTCCAACGGCGCCATTCAAGAATCGCGAAGTGCGTCAGACTCTTGTGGATAAAAACGTCTGTTGCGGCCAAGCAATAGACAAGGCGCTGCAAAGCAGCTTGCGAGCAACTCCTTTGACCCGGCCCCGTCTTTGTTGTCCTTCCACGGACTTTCGCCGAACGGAGTTTTACCGCCTCCGCCTTGGGGCCGCCGCGCGGCAGCCGCAATAGAGCCTGGAATTCCCGGCACATAAGAGCGGGGTTGGGGAAAAATGTTAACCGAGCATTAAGCTTATCGGCCGTAGCGTCTCGCCTCATGTATGTGCGTCGCGTTAGCGTTTTTGTGCTCATTTCGGTGCTTTGGCTCGGTTGCCTGGTGCTGTTGTGGGGCTGTGGCGGGTCGGTGCCTGGCACCAACTTCGTGGCCAAGGACGAGCCCTGGCGGAACGCTGAAGAGAGCTCCTGCCTGGCGGCCGGTGCGGTCCGGCGCACAAGTTCCATCCAACCACATTCCGCTCTCGGGGGTCCCAGCGTCTGCGGCACAGAGCATCCCTTCGAAATGTCCGCGGCCATGGGTGGCCGCGTGGTGATGCGCCCGCCCGCGCTCTTGCGCTGTCCCATGATTCCATCGGTGGACCGCTGGGTCGCCGAGGTCGTTGAACCTGCCGCGCGCTTCCACTTTGGCAGTTCCGTCGCAGAACTGCGTGTCGCCGCATCCTACTCATGCCGGCCCATGAATCATGTCAGCGGCGCGCGCCTCTCGGAGCATGGCTATGCCAACGCGCTCGATGTCTCGGCATTCACGCTCGCCGATGGCCATACGATAACTGTGAAGGGCGGCTGGAACGGTGACCGCCAGGAGCGGGCCTTCCTACGAGCGGTCCACGACGGGACATGCCGGCATTTCACGACAGTTCTAGGCCCCAACTACGACGCCAACCATCGCGATCACTTCCATATGGACCTTGCCCGTCACGGCCGTGACGGCTTGATGAATATCTGCAAGTAAACGGCCGATGCTCCTTGGCCGCCGGCGCACTGCTCCGGCGCAAGGACATCTGTTTTGCCCTGCTTCTTGTCGGAAAACCGGTTTCCACTTTTTCGCAAAGCCCTCTAGAAGCGTTTCCATGAGCTGGCATCGCGACACCGGCCCCGGTTCCAGGCGGGGCTATCATCACGGCAACCTGCGCGAGGCGCTGATCAAGGCGGCGCTCGACCTGATCTCGCAGAAAGGGCCTGCAGGCTTCACGTTTGCCGAGGCCGCACGCGCGGCCGGCGTGTCTGCGGCCGCGCCCTATCGCCATTACCGCGATCGCGACGCCTTGCTGGCCGATGTCGCCCGCCGCGGCTACGATCTGTTTGAGGAAAGCCTCGCCAAGGCTTGGAACGGCGGCAAGCCGGACGTGCACACGGCGTTTCATGCGTTGGGTCGTGCCTATCTCGCCTTTGCCAAGCGTGAGCCGGCCTATTTCGCAGCCATGTTCGAAGCCGGCCTAGCCTTCGACGCATTTCCCGATTTGCGCGACGCGGGCGATCGCGCCTTTGCAATTCTGCGCGACGCATGCGCGGCTCTGATCGAGACACTTCCCTCTGAAAGGCGTCCGCCGGTCCTGATGATGGCGCTGCACATCTGGTCGCTGTCGCACGGCATCGCGGCGCTGTTTGCTCGGGGCGATGGTGCGCGCCGGGCTATTCCCATGCCACCTGAAGATCTGCTTGAAGCGGCGGTTCTGGTCTATTTTGATGGATTGGGGCTTCGGGCCGGCAAGTAGAGAGCGGTCAAAATAGCAAGCGGTTGCCGGCTCTTCCCACGCAAAGGCAGCTTTGGCTTGGTTCGATCATAAATTCTGCCATGATTGCGCGGGAACCTTCCGGTCGAGAGGGCTTCATCGTCAGAGGGGAGCAACCCGGGGGCGCTATTGTTTTTCGTGTACGCAACATGCCGGCCGCGCTGCGCGAGCCACGCTTTTGCTTTTGCGCTAACCGCCATGGCAGGGCTGGCACTCGCTCAGGATGCCCGCGCCGAACCATCCGCTGCATCCTGTCCGCAAGCGTCCGATATTTCTGTTTTGGCGTCGCCGCTCGCCCCTTGGAAGGGCGCGCCGCTTCGTGTCGTGTTCGCCGCCGACCAGCCGGTCGATGGCGAACTATCCTTGGTTGCGCCCGATGGCAGCGTCGTGTCCGCCTCCCGCGAGCGGCGCGGGGGACCGCCGTACTTCTGGCTGGCGGAGACCCCATCTCCCGTCGTGGGTACTTGGCATGCGAAGCTCGCCCTTAAAAGTGCAACGGCCGATTGCGCGCCCTTGACGCGCGAGATCAAGGTGCGCGGCGCGCACTCTGGCGGTCCAGGTAACGTTGCAGGCAGCATCTGGCCCGTGCGCGACAGCTGGAACCGCGCGAACGAGAACCTCTATTCGGCATGGATCGAAAAACTGTTCGATGCGCCGCTCGACACCGCGCCATCCTGGCCAGCTCTGCATGAGGTGCTGCGCGATCCCGCCCGCAACGTGCTGTTCAATCACTTAGGCTTGCGCGAAGACGAAAAGGGCATGGTCATCCGGCCCGATTGCGCCGACCTTCCCTATTTCCTGCGCGCCTACTTCGCCTTCAAGATGGGCTTGCCCTACGGCTATTCGAAGTGCTCGCGCGGAGGCGGCGGCAAGCCGCCGCGCTGCAGTTCATGGTGGAACATCCAGAAGGAAGAGCCCACCGCTTCGCCGGAGGAGGAACCGGAAGCCTCCGGCGGCCTGATGGCCATATTCGACGGCAGCTTATCGAAATCCAAAAAGCAGTCCAAGCCTCCGGCGGGGACGCAAGGATTGGCGGCTGGGTTCGGAACCTATTTGCGCTCGACGGTTGCCAATTCGGTGCATTCCGGCTCCGGACGCACGCGTGCTGACGATGAAAATACCGACTACTACCCCGTTCCGCTGAACCAGGACACGTTGCGGCCGGGTACGGTGTACGCGGATCCCTACGGGCATGTGCTGGTTATCGCCAAGCGCGTGCCTCAGACATCCAGCGGCGCGGGCGTCATTCTGGCGGTGGACGGCCAGCCCGATGGCACGGTGGCGCGCAAGCGCTTCTGGCGCGGAAACTTCCTTTTTGCACAAGATCCGGCCATGGGAAGTGCAGGCTTTAAGAACTTCCGTCCCGTGGTGCGTGGCAAGGGCGGCGCGCTGCGCCGGCTCTCCAATGCCGAGATCGCAAAGAGCGCCGATTACGGAAACTTCTCTCTCGATCAGGCAAAGCTCGATGTCGAAAGTTTCTACGACAGGATGGACGACGTGATGTCGCCCGAGCCGCTCGATCCGGTCCGCGCTTTAAATGAAGCCATCGCCTCGCTCGAAGAGCAGGTCAAGGCGCGCGTCACATCGGTTGAGAACGGACGCAAGTATCATGCGGGCGGCGGCAAGGATGTCGGAATGCCCGATGGCGCCTCGATCTTCGAGACGACCGGAGCGTGGGAGGATTTCGCGACGCCCTCGCGCGATCTGCGCCTCCTTATCGCCATCGATGTCGTGCGCGGCTTTCCCGAGCGCGTTGCGCGCCGGCCGGAACGCTATGCCATGCCGAAGGATAAGAGCCCTGCTGATGTCAAAGCTCAGCTCGAAGGCGTGCTCGCCTCCGAGCTTGCCGCCCGCAAGTTCACGTACACGCGCACCGATGGTTCGGAATGGACTTTAGCGCTCAAGGATATCGTAGACCGCATGGGCGATCTGGAGATGGCCTACAACATCAACGATTGCGTCGAGCGGCGTTGGGGGGCAGGCGAGACCAGCGATGAAGCGTCCACCTGCAAGCGGCGCGCACCCGATGGTCAACGCAAGAGGATGACGGAGTATCGTGCCTGGTTCCACGAGCGCCGCCGCCCGCCTCGCGGCTAGAGTGCTTTGCGATCCAACAGGGCCACACTGTTCCTCTCCCGGGACGGGAGAGGATGTCGCGAAGCGACAGGTGAGGGACTTCAGCACGCTCCGCTGATTGTGGTAGCCCCCTCATCCGCCCCTTCGGGGCACCTTCTCCCCACGGGAGAAGGAAGTGAGACGGTCGCATCCGGCGCTCGTTCCGCTCCCCTGACGGTTTCCTGCGCGCGTCTTCCCATGGCCACTTGATCAGGTGCCTCTTGACCCCTACATATGTGAATGTTAAATACATTTACATTGAACAAGTTCGGTTCTTTCGGCCTTGTTCAAGGAGTTGAAGCTGCAAGAAAGCGGAGGGTCGCGATGGCGGAAATGGTTCAGAGGCTCGACGACTATGGCAAGGGCGCCTGGATCGCTGTGATGGTGCTTGGCTTCGTGCTGTTCTGGCCCGTGGGCCTCGCAATTCTTGCCTATCTTATATGGAGTGGTCGCATGAGCTGCGGATGGCATGGTGGAGGCGCATATGGACGTGGCGATTGGCGCCGCCGTTTCAAGGGTGATTTCGACAAAGCACGTTCGCGGGTGGAAGACGAGTTCCGCGCCTTCACGCAGAGCTATTCGAGCGGCAACGCGGCCTTCGATGAGTACCGCGCCGAAACCTTGAAGCGGCTGGAAGAGGAGGAGCGCGAGTTCCGCGCGTTTCTGGACAAGCTGCGTGCCGCCAAGGACAAGTCCGAGTTCGAGCAGTTCATGTCGGACCGGCGCAACCGCGGCTCCGGTCCTGCGCCGGAAGGGCCCGCCAACTGACGTTGAGTGAACTGACATCGAAGTCCTGCGGCGCGGTTTTACAGGCGCCGCAGCCTTCATCCTTCTCAACAACGCAACGGGGTTAGCCACATGCCCTTCTTTCATTTCGGCCCGCCGCACATGCACGGCTTTGCGATATTGGCAAGCGGGCTCCTCGCGGGAGCGGCGCTGACATTCGCTTATGCGCGCACCCGCCTTGCGCTTGCGCGCCAGAACCCGGCAGCTTTGGGTGATTCTGGTCCGGCTCGCGCTTTCTTCGCCGCCCCCTTTGGCTTGATGAGCCGGTTTGCGAGTCGGTCTGGAAAAGCCACGTCCGTGCCGGGCTCTCAGTCCAATGAGAGTACCGCGTTCCAGGACTACAAAGCCGAAACCATGCGGCGGCTGGAGGCGGAAAGCGCGGAGTTTTCCGCCTATCTTGCCCGTCTCAAGCATGCGGCCGACCGGGTGGAGTTCGAACAGTTCATGGCCGAGCGGCGTGCGCGCCGGGAAACTCCGCCGGCAAATTGAGCTCTGCCGAAAGCCCCTCCATTGCGGAGGGGCTTTTTTCTTATGGGTCATTTATCCATCGTGACGGAGAAGGCCCCGCGCAAGTCGCCCTCTTTGAACCCGGTCGCCTGATCGCTGGGATAGAGCTTATCGATCGTCTCCTTCAACTCACCCGAGACGGCGCTGCCATGGCACACAAGGCATGGTGCGGCGGCGGTGGGGATCGCCTTGAAATAGCGAACGATCGTCTTGCCATCCCCGGTGACTTCCTCGACATGCTCGAGCGTATTGGCGTCTGCGCCCGCGGCAAGGCGTGCGGCGAAGTCCTCGAGCACCTTGCGCTCCAGGCCATCGGGCGCGTTGTCTGGATTACGGACTTTCAAAGCCGTGCGCCGGATCGTCATGCCGGCGGCTTTGGATTGCTCTTTGGCAATTTCCGGCGCGACCGTCTTGCACACCTGAACGGCAGCGATGGGTCCATCAGCCGCCAGCGCCTCCTTGAGCTTGGTCTGCAACGCGCCGCCCATGGTCTTGACGGCAGCGCGCGCCTTTGCGGCATAAGGCTCAAGATCGGCTGCGGAGTCCGATCGTGCCATATCAGCGCTGAACATGAGGACGGCGGCGAGGGGAGCAACCAATGTTGTGAAGCGTTTATTCATGGTGGGCCTCCTGACGCGCAGCGGGGTTTGTACAATTCAACCTAGGGCGGAGCCGCGTCCGTGCAATGACGCAAGCCAACGCGCAATGCGAAAGCTCATTCAGTCAGGCGCACCGAAACCGCCGCCGGTCGGTGTCTCGATGATGATCGCTTCGCCGGGTGAGAGCTTCGTCTGCGCGCAACCGCCGATGTCTTCCAGATGGCCATCGCCCCGGCGCACGAGGTTACGGCCTCTGTGGCCCGGCTCACCGCCTGCAAGGCCGAATGGGCGCACGTTGCGAAAACCCGACAGGATGGCGAGATCCATGGCTTCAAGAAAGCGGATGATGCGGCGGATGCCGTCGCCCGCGCGCCAGCGCCCCGTTCCGCCCGAACCCCGCCTTATGGAGAACTCCTCCACCAGAACGGGATAGCGCAGCTCCAGGATCTCAGGGTCGGTCAGCCGCGTATTGGTCATATGAACGTGCACCGCCGCCGCGCCGTCGAAGCCGTTTGCGTCTTTGTCGAGACCAGCTGGCGCGCCCGAGCAGATCGTCTCGTAATACTGCACGCGCGCGTTGCCGAAGGTCAGATTGTTCATGGTGCCTTGTGCCGAGCCCAGCACGCCGAGCGCACCAAACAGCGCATTGGTCACGATCTGGCTCGTCTCCGTATTGCCTGCGACGACGGCCGCGGGGTAACGCGGTGACAGCATCGATCCCTCAGGGATGACGATGTTGAGAGGTCGCAGGCAACCTGCGTTGATCGGAATGGGCGCGTCCACCATGACCCGGAAAACATAGAGCACGGCGGCACGCGTCACGGGCTCGGGCGCGTTGAAGTTGTTGGGCTGCTGCGGGCTGGTGCCGGTGAAATCGATGCGTGCCGAGCGCTTCTCCCGGTTCACGGTAATCGTGACCTCGACGGCGGTGCCTTGATCGGTTTCGACGCGGAAACGTCCATCGCTCAAATTCGAGATCAGGTGGCGCACGCTCTCTTCCGCGTTATCCTGCACGTGCGCCATGTAGGCTTGCACGACGTCAAGGCCATACTGGGCGATCATGCGTTCGATCTCGTGGGCGCCGCGCGCGTTGGCGGCAACTTGCGCCTTGAGATCGGCGATGTTCTTATCCGGCTGGCGCGCGGGATAAGGCCCGCCGGACAGAACGGCACGCACGTCGCTTTCCAGAAAGCGCCCCTGATCCACCAGTTTCACATTGTCGATCAGAACGCCCTCTTCCTCGATGCGGGTCGCGCGCGGCGTCATGGACCCAGGCGTGAGGCCGCCGACATCCTCGTGATGTCCACGGCTTGCCACGAAGAAGAGAATGGTTTTTCCGCCCGCGTCAAACACCGGCGTGACGACGGTGATGTCAGGCAGATGCGTGCCGCCGTTGTAGGGCGCGTTGAGCATGTAGACGTCGCCCGGTTTGAGATCGCCGCCGCGGGCGCGGATCACGCTTTCCACCGAGCGGTCCATGGATCCCAGATGCACCGGCAGGTGCGGCGCATTGGAGACGAGACCTCCGGAGGCGTCGAACACGGCGCAGGAGAAGTCCAGCCGTTCCTTGATGTTGACGCTCTGCGCCGTTGCGCGCAGCGCTTCGCCCATCTGCTCGGCGATGCCCATGAACAGATTGTTGAAGATCTCAAGCAGGCCAGGGTCGGGCTTGGTCGAAAGCGTCTCGCGCTGGCGTGGCGCAATGCGTGTCATGACCAGATCATCAAGAGGCGTGACTTCGAGCCGCCAGCCCTCGTCGACGACGACCGTCTGATGCGGTTCGATCACAAGAGCTGGGCCGGTGATGCGGTGGCCGGCGCAAAGATGATCGCGCATATAGATGCCGGCGTCGTGCCACGCGCCGCGGGCAAAAAAGCGCGTTCTCCCTGCGCCGCGCGGCGGGCCTGTGGTCCCGTGCCAGGGAATGCTGTTGCCGCCGTCGCTGTCCCTGGCGGGTTCCGCCACCGCTTCCACATCAACCGCTGCGATGATGAGGGGTTTTCGGGGAGCCAGAAACCCAAACCGGGAGCGGTGCGCCTCTTCGAACTCCGTGCGCATATCTTCAAGACTGCCCAGGCCAACCGGCAGCATCGTGTCGCTGCCCGCGTAGCGCAGATGCAGGCGCGCCGTTGTGACCATGCCATCTACGGGAATGTCCTGCGCGGCAAGTTCATCGTTGACTTCAGCCGTCATGGCCGCCGCGATCGCCTCAGCCTCGCCAAGTCCTGCCGCGTCGAGTGTGGTTTCCAGGCTGCGCTCGCGCGAGGCGCGTGTGGCGGCGAGCCCCATGCCGTAGGCGGAGAGCACGCCCGAGCAGGGATGAATGAGGATGGCGTGCATATCCAGAATGTCGGCGATCAGGCAGGCATGTTGGCCGCCCGCCGAGCCGAAGCAGTTCAGCACGTAGGTGCTGACGTCGTAGCCGCGCTCCACCGAGATCTTCTTGATGGCGCCTGCCATCGTCTCGCAGGCGATGCGGATGAAACTGTCGGCAAGTTCTTCCGGGCCGTGCCCGCCGACTTCTCGCGCGAGATCCTCGAATGCCGCCCGCACCGCTCCCACGTCGATCGTCTCCGTCCCGCTGGCACCGAAGACCTTGGGGAAATGCTGGGGCAGGATCTTTCCGGTGAGCACGTTGGCGTCGGTCACGGTCAGCGGTCCGCCGCGCCGGTAGCACTTCGGCCCAGGATTGGAGCCGGCGCTTTCGGGGCCCGCCCGAAGGCGCGTGCCATCGAACGTCAGGATCGAGCCGCCGCCCGCTGCAACCGTATGGATATTCAGCATCGGTGTGGCCAGACGCACCCCCGCGATGTGCGTTTCGAGCGTGCGTTCATAAGTCCCGGCAAAGTGCGCAACGTCCGTCGAAGTGCCGCCCATATCGAAGCCGATGACGCGATCGAAGCCTGCGCGGCGCGCCGTCTGCGCCATCGCGACGACGCCTCCCGCCGGCCCCGACAGGATGGCATCACGGCCGCGGAAGGTCTCGGCGGACGTCAAGCCACCGGACGATGTCATGAAGGAGAGCTTGGGTGCATCCAGCATTCGCCCGACATCGAGCTTGGCTGCAACGCGGTCGATATAGCGGCGCAGCCCCGGGGTCAGATAGGCGTCGGCGACGGTCGTGTCGGCACGCGGAAGAATACGGATAAGCGGCGAGATCTCATGACTGATGGAGATCTGAGCAAAGCCGATCCGGCGCGCCACTTGCGCCGCAATGCGCTCGTGCTCGGGAAAGGCGTAGGCGTGCAGGAACGCGATGGCGACGCTATCGATGCCCGCAGCCCGCACGAGGCGCAGTTCGGATTCGAGATGTGCCACATCGAAGGGAATCTCGATTGTGCCATCTGCCCGCACGCGCTCACGCGCGCCAATGACGCGCGCATACAACACCTGCGGTTTGACGATACGGCGCGCAAAGATGTCGGGACGCGCCTGCGTGCCGATCTCAAGCTGATCTTCAAAGCCTGCCGTGATGATAAGTGCCGTTGCATCGCCCTTGCGCTCCAGAAGAGCATTGGTGGCGACGGTCGTTCCCATCTTGACGCTCGAAATTGGGCCGTTGGCACCGGAACCGCACATCAGCCTCTCTATGCCCGCGAGCGCGGCATCGGCGTAGGCGTTCGGGTTTTCCGACAGCAGCTTGAGGATGTGCCGCCGCCCGGCCGGATCCAACCCCACGATGTCGGTGAACGTGCCGCCGCGGTCGATCCAAAATTGCCACGAGGCCTCGGCCATTGGCGGAATTCTCCGTTTCTTTCCGTAAATTTAGGGGTGTTGGTGGGCGCCCTCCGCTATGATGACCCATACGTCAGGACTTTGCGAACTTAAACCCCTGGCGAGAGCCTATCTCATGCCTTGGAAAATATTGGGCAAGATGCTCGGACTGGACGAAGGCGGCGCGGTGCGCAACGCCTTCGAGCAGATATTGGCCGCGTTCGGATTCGACCGCACGGCATCGGGAACGCCTGCCCAAAACCGCGTCGCCTTCACCATCTCCGTCGTCACCCTGGCGGCCAAGATGAGCAAGGCGGACGGAATTTCCTCAGAAGTAGAGGTGGCCGCCTTTGAACGATTATTCGATGTGCCGGAGGGTGAGCGCAACAATCTGCGGCGCGTTTTCGATCTGGCGCGCCAAGACGTTGCTGGATACGAGACCTATGCGCGGCGTATCGGGGACATGCTCGATGCCGAGCCGGACCTGAAAATATTCGTGCTCGAGTCTCTTTTGCATATGGCAACCGCCGATGGCATCCACCACCCGGCTGAGGAGGTGTTTCTTTCGACCGTTGCGGAGCTGATGGGCGTGCCGAGGGCAGCTTATCTGGCGGTTCGCCGTGCGTTCGTGCAGGATCCCGATTGCGCCTACGAAATTCTGGGGGTTGCCCCTAATGCGAGCGATGCCGAGATCAAGACGCGTTACCGCGAGCTCGCCCGCGAGCATCATCCCGACTTGCTCTTAGCGAAAGGCGTGCCTGAGGAGTTCCTGGCCGCATCGGGTCGGCGGCTTGCTGCGATCAACGAGGCCTATGAAAAGATCATGGCGCAGCGCCACCACGCCGCTGCGCCGCGGCTGGAGCACTCGTCTTGAACGTCGCGCTTGCCCCCTTCAAGCCCGACAGTCCCTGTGTCGAGCATGTCCATCCGGCCGTGAACCGCGAGAAGCGCCGGGATGGTGTCCGGCCGCGTCTGGTGATCCTGCACTATACCGGCATGGCTACGGCGAAGAAGGCCATCGACTGGCTATCGCGTGAAGAGAGCAGGGTGTCGTGCCACTACGTCATCGACGAGAAGGGCGCGGTGGTGCAACTGGTGCCGGAGTTGCTGCGCGCCTGGCATGCTGGCGTATCCTCCTGGCGGGGCGAAACCGACATCAACTCGCATTCCGTGGGTATCGAGATCCAAAATCCCGGGCACTCGGACGGATATCCGGCCTTTTCGCGGCATCAGATTGCGTCGGTCATCGCGTTGACGCGAGATGTTTGCGACCGCCACGCGATCGCGCCGCGAGACGTTCTGGGGCATTCGGACGTGGCGGTCGGGCGCAAGATCGATCCTGGTGAGAGGTTTCCATGGTCGGTGCTTGCGCGCCATGGTGTTGGACATTGGGTGCGCCCCGCTCCGCTGCGGGCAGATGATTTGGGCCTGGGGCTCGGCGCGGTGGGGCCGCAGGTGAAAGACGCGAGTTCCCTTCTAGCGGAATACGGCTACGATCTTAAACGTTGTGTTCGGATCGACGACAAGATGGTCAAAGTGCTGACCGCATTTCAGCGCCATTTTCGCCCGCGCCGGATTGACGGGCGTCTCGACATTTCAACGTTGAAGACTTTGCGGCGTCTCGTCCAGTCTGCGGACACTTGACCTTTGTCTATGGTATCGACGGTAAGGACCTCCCGCGCACAGCAATGATGCTAATGGGATGTTGATGTTGAGGATCCGTGCGGGTTTTCGGGTACTCCATTCCACCATGCCGGATAGATTGGAAGTCTGATGTCAACGCGCCGGACTCCAGAGACGGTCAGTTTTATTCTGGCGCTGTTTGTCGTCGCAATCCTGAATATTCCCTTCTGGCGACTGTTCTATCGGGTGCTCGCACCGCAGTCGGCCTACGAATGGGGCTTCATGGCGGCCGTATTCATCGCGCTGCTCGCCGCGGCCTATTTGAGCTTCCTGCTTCTGGCGGTTCGGCCGCTGCTGCGTCCCGTCGTTGGACTGCTTCTCGTCATGACGGCGGCGGCGAGTTATTTCATGCTCGAGTACGGCACGGTCATCGACGTCAATATGGTGCGCAACGTATTGGAGACGAACTTGGCCGAGGCGGGCGATCTCATGACGGCCAAGCTCCTCGCCTATGTTGTCTTTCTCGGGCTGGTGCCTGCGGCATTGCTCTGGTTCGTGCCGATTGAGTGGCCGGGTATGCGCGAAGATTTTTGGCGCAAGCTGAAGTCGGCCGCGATCACCCTGCCCCTGGCAGCGGTGATCCTCTTTCCCTTCGTCCCGGCGTTGACCTCGACATTTCGCGAGAACACGGCGTTGCGACTGACGCTCACACCGTCGAATTTCATTGACGCACTCGATAAGTATGCCAGATCGAAATACAAGGTCGCCAGGACGAATGTGGTGCAGCCGATCGGCATCGATGCCGTGCGCACCCCGCCTGCCGGGTCTCGTCCCGCGCTGTTCGTCATCGTCGTCGGCGAGACAGCCCGTGCCGACCATTTCTCTCTCAATGGCTATCAGCGAGCCACGAATCCGGAGCTGTCCCAGGTCGCGGATCTGATCAACTATCCCTATGCGTCGTCATGCGGAACTGACACGGCCGAGTCGGTGCCTTGCATGTTTTCAGGGCTGGGCCGCAAGAACTTTTCAAATAGCGAAGCTGCAAGCCGGCAAAACCTGCTCGATGTTCTGGCGCGCGTTGGATTTGACGTGATCTGGAGAGAAAACCAGGCTGGCTGCAAGGGTGTGTGCGACCGTATCAAGACGGAGATCCTGACCGGGCTGAAGCACCCGGCGTCCGACGCTCACACAGAGAACCATGATGATGTCCTCGTCGATGGGCTCGCCGAACAGATCAAGGGTCTGAAGAACGATACCGTGATCGTCATGCACATGATGGGCAGCCACGGACCGGCCTATTGGGAGCGCTATCCGCCGCAGTTCGAGATGTTCAAGCCCGTATGCCGCGAAAGCCAGTTCAGCCGTTGCACGCGTGAGGCCATTGTCAACGCCTATGACAACACCATCGAATATTCCGACCATGTGTTGGCGCGATTGATCGGCATATTGCAGGCAGCATCCGGCATCGCCGATACGGGTATGATCTACATGTCGGATCATGGCGAGAGTCTGGGCGAGAACAACATCTATCTTCATGGCATGCCCTATGCCATGGCGCCTGAAGCGCAAACGCACGTGCCCATGGTCGCGTGGCTGTCGGAGCCTTTGCGCAAGCGTACATCATCCGACATCGGCTGTCTCAAACACAGCACTGAAAGAAAACGCTCGCACGATAATCTCTTTCATTCCGTTCTTGGCATTCTTGATGTAAAAACGAACATCTATGATTCATCGCTCGATCTGTTCGCGCCATGCCGAAATAGAAAGGTGCTTGGCGCAGCGGGCGTAGCGACTCCTGTTTCCTTGCGTTAGTTCAAGAAGAGTGGCGCAAGTTGTCTCCCAGGTAACTTCCACGCAACTCGTTCTCCGGTAGCTTCGCGTAAACTCAGGCAAATGGAGATTGCCATGTCTACGCCTTGCACAACCTCGAAGCCGCTTGCACCGTTCTCATACCGCAGTGCAGTCATGACCGCGTTGGCTCTTGCGTCTTGCGCCTTTGCCGCGCAAGAGGCTTCTGCCGCCAGCGCCCGCGTCCGGATTGCTTGCGCAAGCGATTATTTCGCCTACTGCCGTGCTCACGCACCCGATTCACCCGGCGTACGCCAATGCATGCGGGCTGCCGGTCCCAAGCTTTCAAAGCGTTGTGTCAACGCTCTGATCGGGGCAGGTGAGGTTTCCGAGGCAGAAGTGGCCCGGCGCGCCGCCCAGCTTCGCGACTAGGCGCAACTGGAGCACAATTCCGGCTTTGGTCTTCCAGGCGCCGCGCGACGGCATTAGAGTCCGTCCATCGGCGATGGAATATCGTTAAGGCCACGAAAGATGAACCCCCTGCTCGCGCTAGGGCAGCTCATGCCACTTGATGAGCTGGCCAGGGAATTGAAGCATCGGATAGAAGTGCGCGGCCTTGGCCCTCCGCGCGCCTTCGAAAGGCTTGCAGGGCAGATCCTGGTCGATCATCCAGAAGGCAAGGCTCTCGTTTTGAGCGCCACTACCGCACTGCCGGATGACGTTACCATTGACTATGAGGGGCTCATCGAGCACGGCGTGACGACCGTCGCGGTGCTTGGGGATTTCGCGGTTCAAGGCCGGCTGATAAATGCCGATAGCGACGGAGGCCCGTTCTTCTTCGTCGATGGCGACCTCAATGCCGGCGAGATCGTCAAGGGCGGCGCAAGCTTCGTCATCCTTGGATCGGTCTTCTGCCGTGGCATATTGTTTTGTGACTACAACCACGGCGCATTCCTCATCGGCAAGGACCTGTCGGCCGCAGCCATCATCACGTGCGATTCTGATCTTCATGCCGGCGGGGATATCAAGGGGCCGGTCATCAGCGATGAGCTCGGCAATATGCGTGAAATGCTGGTGCCGGAGGTGTTCGAGGACCCGGACGATCCGCAGGACGAATTCGTCGACGCGGGTGTATTGCGCGCACGCCTTGAAGCCGGCCAGCCGGTGTTGAAGGGTTAAGCTGCCGCTTGTCCAATTTTTCATGGTCCCTTACGGCTTTCGTCGTGTCGTAAAACGCATAACTTCAGCTACATTATGTACATGTCGGGTTTTTGATTGGGAGCGATTCGATGCGTCGGCGCTCTTGCGCGATGCCGGGAAGGCTGGCCGCGATTGCGACGGGAGTGCTCCTGGCGCAGCCGGTTTGTCTCCACGCCGTCCAAGACGCTCGAGCCGAACCACTCGATCAGCCTTGGACCGGCAAGCCCGATTACACGGCCCGTCAAGTAACGACGATCCTCTTCAACGCGCGGTCGGGTGACAAGCCGGATCTGTCGCGGCGCGATTTAACCTATCTTGACCTGGCCGGTCTCGACTTCAAAGGCGCAAGCTTGGAGGCCTCCGACCTTTACGGTGCGGACCTGACAGGCGCGACGCTTGCCGGAGCAAAGCTCACCCGATCCCGCCTCGACCGCGCTGTGTTGATCCGCGCGGATCTATCGGGGGCCAACCTGTCCGACGCAACGATTCTGCGTCCCACGGTCTATTCGGATCTAAACAACAAACTTACCGACGCGCCGCGCTTCTCGGGCGCCAATCTTTCGCATATCCGCGTGCAGGCGGACCTGTCTGGCGCGGACTTCCGCGGCGCCGATCTCACGGGGGCGCATTTTGATCCGTTGGAATCGCGCCCCGGGCAGGGCACGCTCGTGACCCAGCCGAGTAATGTTCTCAAGTCGTGCGACTTCTCCGGCGTGCGCGCCAAGGATGCGGACTTCACGCGCGCCATCATGACGTTCTCGCGGTTCACGGGGGCCGATCTGACAGGCGCACATTTCGTTGCCGCCGATCTGTCCATGGTCGACTTCTCGGGCTCCGATTTGACCGGTGCGGATATGACGGGCGCCGATCTCTACGGCGCAACGCTGACGGGGGCGAAGGGGCTCGACACGGTGATAGGCCTGGAAAACGCCGTCAATGTCGACAAGGCGCGACGCTAGCTGGGTCTAACTTCCCGCGTTAAAAGCCGACCTGATCGCCGCCCTTGAGTTCCAGGATTTCGCGCGCCTCGTCTGCGGTCGCGATGCCAAGGCCCATGCCCTCGATGATGGCGCGCACGGTCCTCACCTGTTCGGCGTTGGATGTCGCGAGCCGGCTCGGACCCGCCCACAAGCTGTCCTCTAGACCGACACGCACGTTGCCGCCCATGGCGGCTGCGGTTGCGGCGATGCGCATCTGGTTTGCGCCCGCGCCCAGCACGCTCCAGTGATAGTCCTTGCCGAACAGGCGGTCGGCGGTGCGTTTCATATGCGCGACGTCTTCCGGATGGCCCGCGATGCCGCCCAGGATGCCGAACACCGATTGCACGAAGAACGGCGGCTTTACGACGCCGCGGTCTGCGAAGTAAGCCAGCGTATAGAGGTGGCCGATGTCATAACACTCGATCTCGAACCGCGTCCCGTTGGCCGCGCAGGTCGTCAGGATGTACTCGATGTCGGTGAAGGTGTTCTTGAAGAATCCGGCGCGCGAGCTTTCGAGGTAAGGTCTCTCCCAGTCGTATTTGAACTCCTTCTGGCGCGCCAGCATGGGAAACAGTCCGAAGTTCATCGTACCCATGTTGAGGGAGGCGATCTCGGGCTTGAAAACGGCTGCGGGCTTTACGCGCTCCTCGATGCTCATGGTTGGCGCGCCGCCGGTGGTGATGTTAACCACCACGTTCGCGCGTTGCTTTATGACCTTGAGAAACGGTGCGAATGCCTCGGGGGTCTGGTCGGGCCGGCCGTCCTGCGGGTTGCGCGCGTGCAGGTGCACGATGCCCGCTCCAGCCTCCGCCGCGCCAATGGCTGCGTCGGCGATCTCTTCGGCCGTCACGGGCAGGTGGGGCGACATCGACGGGGTATGAATTGACCCCGTCACCGCACAGGTGATGATGACTTTTCTCTGGCTTGCCATGGCGTACCCCTTTTTGGGGCTGGATCATGGAGGGAACGCTCGTGTCCGCCAAGCACGCATTGGTCTTGACGCGGGGCACCGCTCTCCCCTTATTGGGGGGTGACCAGCCGGCCGGACGGCCGCTGCCGGCATTCGAGGCTAAGCCCTCCTTAAAGGAGCGGCGGGCTGCATTCCGGCAGAGGAAAGTCCGGGCTCCCAGAGGACACGGTGGCGGCTAACGGCCGCCGGGGGCAACCCCAGGGAAAGTGCCACAGAAAACAAACCGCCCACCGGCGCACGTCGCCGGCGGGTAAGGGTGAAAAGGTGCGGTAAGAGCGCACCGCGCTTCTGGTAACAGCAGCGGCAGGGCAAACCCCACCGGGAGCAAGATCAAATAGGGGCGGGCGTGCGGGCCGGGCCACCGGTGCCGCAGAACGCGTCCACTCGTTCCCGCCCGGGTTGATTGCACGAGGCGCTTGGCGACAGGCGTCCCAGATGAATGGCCGTCCAGAAGGGCACGAGCTCTTTGGACAGAACCCGGCTTACAGGCCGGCTGGTCTCCATTCGTTGCGTCTTGCCACCCGCTTTTTTGTGGCGTTCCACTGGTGGTGCGCCAGCTAAAGGCAATCGCGTTTCTTGACATTGACGTGCGCGCGCCTCACATCGCACGCCTGAGCAAAACGCGCACCGCGCCACAACCTCATTGAGGCCGTCTTGACCACCAACGACACGACGCCAGTTCTCACCGTTCCCGCCGAATGGGCGCCGCAGAAGGCGATCTGGACGGCGTGGCCGGCGAACGAAAACGAATGGAATGGCGACCTCGCCGCGCCACGCGCCGACATCGCGGGTCTCGTCACGGCGCTGCACGCGGCAGGCAACACGGTGCGTGTCCTTGTCAACGGCGCGGAAGCCGAAAGCAGCGCCCGCGTCGCGCTGGGCGATGCGGCCGAGCTTGTTTCCGCCAAGTACGGCGACATCTGGCTGCGGGATACAGGTCCGATTTTCGCACGCGATGCCGAGGTGGGCGCGGTGGCGCTGCGCTTTGCCACCAACAGTTGGGGCGGCAAGTACGATCTGCCCGACGATGCAACGGTGGGAGATGACGTGGCGCGTGGCGCGGCGGCGAACATCCGCCGCTTCGACTTCGTGCTGGAAGGTGGCGCCATAGACCACGATGGCGAGGGCACGATCCTCACCACCCGGCAGACGCTGCTCAATCCTAACCGCAACGGCTGGACCAAGGAGCAGGCGGAAGCATCCCTGACGAAGGCATTCGGAGCGCGCAAAATCATCTGGATCGACGAAGGCCTGAAGAACGACCATACGGACGGGCACATCGACAACATTGCCCGCTTCGTGGCCCCCGGCCGCGTCGTGTGTCAGGCCCCGGCAGGCCCCGATGATCCGAACGCCGACACGCTGAATGCGATTGCCGCCGTGCTTGAAGCCGCGACCGACGCAGCCGGACGCAAGCTCGATGTGGTGCGCATCCCCGGCGTGGGCCTCTATCGCAATCCGGCCGGCGAAATCTCGCCCGCCTCGCACATGAACTTCATCATCGCCAACGGCGTCGTTGTCGTGCCCGTCTATGGCACGCCCACCCAGGCGGCGGCGCTCGAAGCGCTGCGCACCGTCTTCCCCGGCCGCAAGGTCGTAGGTGTGTCCTCGTGCGGTCTGCTGGGTTCGGGCGAAGCGGGCGGCGGCTCGTTCCATTGCATCACGCAACAGGAGCCTCAATGAGATGAAATCCCGTTCCCTCTCGGTCGGCGCAATTCAGACGTCATACGGCGACGACCTCAAGGATAACATCGCCCGAACAGAAGGCTTCATCCGCGAGGCCGCCAAGGCGGGCGCGCAGGTCATCCTGCCGTCCGAGCTGTTCCAAGGCATCTATTTCTGCACCGAGCAGAACCCGAAGTGGTTCGAGACGGCCTATCCCGCCGACCGGCATCCGTGCGTGCTGGCGCTGACGAAGCTCGCCAAGGCGTTGAAGGTCGTCATCCCAATCTCGATCTTCGAAAAGGACGGGCCGCGCTACTACAATTCCGTCGTCATCGCGGATGCGGATGGCGAGATCCTCGGCACCTATCGCAAGAGCCACATTCCCGATGGTCCGGGCTATCAGGAAAAGTACTATTTCCGTCCCGGCGATACCGGTTTCAAGGCCTGGACTACCAAGCATGGGCGCATCGGCGTCGGCATCTGCTGGGATCAATGGTATCCCGAGTGCGCGCGCGCCATGGCGTTGCAGGGTGCGGAGGTGCTGTTTTATCCCACCGCGATCGGGTCTGAGCCCTACGATGGTGCGCTCGATACACATCGCCGCTGGCAGCGCGCGATGCAGGGGCATGCGGTTTCCAATGCAATGCCTGTCGTCGCGGCAAACCGCATCGGCCTTGAAGATAACGCAGGCGCCAAGCAGCGCTTTTACGGTCACTCGTTCATCGCCGATCATACCGGGGAGCTCGTCAAGAGCCTCGGCGACAAGGACGAGGGCATCCTGGTGCATACGTTCGATCTTGGCGAGATCGAGCACTATCGCGCCGATTGGGGCTTCTTTCGCGACCGACGGACCGACCTTTATGCCAAGAGCATCATCTGACGGACGGGCCTTCAACCGGTAAGGTTCGGCAGCAGGTAGTTGTCGAGCAGATACGTGAGGCTTCGCCGCCAGCTCTCGTCCGTGTTGCCGCGAATGTCGACGCTGTGCACGAAGGTGAGCTTTCCGCTTTTGACGTCACCGACGTAGACGTTCATGTTCAGGATCAGGTTGGAGACCTTTTGCACCTTGATCCAGGCGACCTGAGAGGCGCCGGCCTGGCGCGCATGATCGAGCTCGCATCCGTGACACTCCCCGATTGTCTGCCCGGCTTCGATCTGCTTGCGCATTGCATCCGGAATATCGGCGAAGGCTGCCACCCCCGCTGAGGAAAGCGCCGTCTTGAATTGCGCTTCGAGCGCCCACATCCGCCCGCGCTCGGCATCGGTTGTCGGCTCCAGCGCCTCGTTGTCATTCTGGAAGGTAACGCCGAGGAAGGCCATTTTCGGCCGTGAGGCGGCCGCACCGTCCTGGGGCGCCGCCATGGCAGCCCAACCCCAGGACAGCACAACCGCCAGGAGGATGGCGATCGATTTGCGTGTCCGCATCACTCGGCGAGCTTGTGTCGCGTGCGTCAATGGCCCGTGCGATCGGCCGCGCGGGCGGTTTCGAAGAGGAACCAGATGCGCCGCTCGGTTTCGTCGATATAAACTTCAAGAAGGCTTGCAGTGCCCACATCATCGGCGTCGTCGCAAAGCTTGTGCGCCTTGCGCATCGCTTCCACGACGGTGCGGTTATCGGCGAGCAGCTCTTTGATCATCTCACCAGGCGGCACGAAATCGGCATCGTTGTCCTTTATGCTGGACAGGCGGTGGACCTCTCCAACGGAGCGCACCGTCTTCTCGCCCAACTTGCGCACGCGCTCGGCCAGAGGGTCGAGGGTGGCGAAGATCTGCGTGGCGTGCTCATCGAGCAGAAGATGGTAGTCGCGGAAGTTGGGCCCGCTCATGTGCCAGTGGAAATTCTTGGTCTTGAGGTAGAGTGCGAACGCGTCGGAAACCAGACCATTCAAAGCCTCGGCAACCTGCTTGACTTCGCGCTTGTCGAGATCGGTCGGGGTGGAGAGATCGGCGACGCCCTTATGATCGCCATTGCCCTTAGAGGGCTTGCGCGGCGCGCGCGCTTCCTGCTCTTGAGCTTTGTCCATTTCGGACTCCTAAAAAGTGTAGAGGGTGACATCACCGCCGCGCATCGGCACGGCGTGCGCCTACAAAACGCAAACCCAAAACATCCGGTTCCCCCCAGGTCGGCGCCGCATATGGCGTTCAAGCAGGTACTCGTGGCCGCGCCTGTTTCGCGTCTGTTTCTACTCCGAACGAGACCAACTATTCCGAGGGTTGCGTGCAGGGCTCAGTCCCGGCTTTTCCCAGGCAAATATATTAACATTCCATTGACGCCCATAATATTCCATGCCATCCCATAAATACCCGACCGCACCGGGTAGGGATCGTGGCTGGGCGCCGTTCCGGAAAGAGGGCCCGGAACTGAGCGACCGCCACGCCCACCGGGTGAGGATCTAAGGGCAAACATTGGGTCCGCCACTGCTCCGGCTTTGCGGCAAACGCAGCGGAAAACCCATGGCGTAATGAGCACAAGTGACGTTCCGGTCCGGTGGTTTTGGCGGGCCAAGTTGAGAGTGGAGGGTGCAGCAGCTCAAACAGGGATGGACCGCTTTGTCTCGACATACACCAACAAAATCGACGCCAAGGGACGGGTTTCCATTCCAGCGCCATTCCGCGCCGTGCTCGAGCGCGATGGCTACGCCGGCGGCATCTACTGCTACCCCTCGCTCGACGCTCCTGCGCTCGATGCAGGCGGCGAGAGACTTGCGAAAAAAATCGATGGGCTTCTCTCGGGTTTGCCGGACTATTCGGACGAGCGAGACGAGCTCTCTGTCGCGCTCTACGGCGACGTCCAGGTTCTCAGCATCGATGGGGACGGCCGCATCGTCCTTCCTGAAGCGCTTCGCCGCCACGCCGGTCTCGACGGTCAAGTCACTTTTGTCGGCCTTGGCGACAAGTTTCAAATGTGGGAGCCGGCTGCGTTCGACAAGCGCCGCGCGCTCGCCCGCAGCAAAGTGCAATCCACTCGCAGGCTTTTCGGCGCGGGGAGCCGTCACGCGCTCGGCGATGACGGTGACGAGGGAGCACGGGAATGACGCGGCCCAAGTCGTCCGGGGACGCGTCGGACGCCACTGAGAGGGACAGTCGGCGCCATATTCCCGTGCTGCTCTCGGAAGTGCTCGAGAGCCTTGCTCCCAAGAACGGCGACCTCATCATCGACGGCACGTTCGGGGCCGGGGGCTACACGTCTGCAATTCTTGACGCTGCAAATTGCCGTGTGCTCGCGCTCGATCGCGATCCGCGCGCGGTGCTCGAGGGCGGGGCCATCGTCGCGCGTTACCAAGGCCGTCTGACGCTTGTCGAAGCCCCCTTCAGTGAATTGGCGCAGGTTGCGGCCGAGACGTTGACCTCGGAGGGACATGAAGCACGGGGAGGATTGGCCGACGCTGTCGTTCTCGACATCGGCGTATCCTCCATGCAGCTCGACGAGGCAGAGCGCGGTTTCTCGTTTCAGCTGGACGGGCCTCTCGACATGCGCATGAGCCAAAAAGGCGAAAGCGCCGCCGATTTCCTCAATACCGCCGGTGAGGAGGATATCGCCAACGTCATCTATGTCTACGGCGAGGAGCGTCGCTCGCGGGCCATCGCGCGCGCTATTCTCAAACAACGGGCGGTAAAGCCCTTCGGCCGCACACGGGAATTAGCGGACGTGGTGCTGCGCGTCTTTCACGGCCGCAAGGTGGACGGCAGGCATCCCGCGACCCGTACGTTTCAGGCCCTGCGGATCCATGTGAACGATGAACTGGGTGAGCTCGCGCGCGCATTGTCTGGCGCCGAGGAGATCCTGAAGCCGGATGGCCGGCTGGTGGTCGTCACCTTCCATTCCCTGGAGGACCGCATCGTTAAGAAATTTTTTGCGGCCCGCACGGGCAAGGAAACGGGCGTTTCCCGCCATTTACCTGCGCAATCGATAAAATCCCGGCCTGCAAGTTTCCGCTTTCTTAACTCTCGAGCGTTAACACCTTCTAAAGGTGAATTGGATCTGAACCCGCGTGCCCGCTCGGCACGGCTGAGGTGGGCGATCCGGACCGGCGAGCCCGCCCACCCGCTCGATCTCGCCGCGCTCGAAGTCCCCTCGCCGCCTGATTGAAGCGCGCCCGGTTCCGCCAGGGGTCGTGACATGCGCGTGTTGAACTTCGCAGCCTTTTTCCTCGCTCTGTCCAGCGCCTTCCTGCTCTACAGCTTGAGCTATGATACGCGCCGGCTGGAGGCGCGTGTGCTGGAGAAGGAACAGCTTGCGCGGCGCGCGCGCAGCGACATCGCGGTGCTCAAGGCCGAGAAGGGTCATTTGAGCCGGCCGGACCGGATCGATCCCTATGCGCGCGCACTTGGACTAGGACCGCCCCGTCCAGATCAAATGTCGTCGTCAGCGCGTCTTGCCATCACCCAACCGGTTGAGGAGGACCATCGCTGAGATGCGCCGGCGCGTCATCATCACACCCAATAGTGCGCCGCGCCTGCCGTCGAACGGGCGTCCCGGCCGGTCGCGGATCGCCAACGGCCTGCTTGCTCTTGGCGTGATGCTGGCGTTTAGCGCTGTCGGGGTCCAACTTGTGCTGTTGGGAGCGCGCGCCAACGCCGTGCGCGCGACGCTTGCCGTCACGGAAGCTGCGCCTGTGAACTTTGCGCGACCCGACATCATCGACCGCAACGGCCGGCTCCTGGCGACAGACGTCGAAGTGCCATCCTTGTTCGCGGACCCCGCGCTGGTGCTCGATCGGGACGAGCTTGTCGAGAAACTGTCGACGGTACTGCCGGACATCGACCCGCGTCAGCTGCGCGGCGAACTCTCTGACCGCTCCCGACGCTTCGTGTGGATCCGGCGGGGTCTGTCACCGAAAATCGCGCAGAAGATCCACGATCTCGGCTTGCCAAGTCTCGCCTTCCGTAAGGAGTTGCGGCGTGCCTATCCGGGCGGAGAGCTGGCCGGTCACGTGCTCGGCGGCGTCAGCATCGATAACAAAGGCGTTGCAGGAATCGAGAAGTGGATCGACGACAACGTCGGCGTCGAGGGTGTGCATACGGCTGAATTTTCCGATCATGCGCCGGTCCGCCTATCTCTTGATATCGGTGTGCAGCACTCGCTGGAGGACGAACTCGACATCGCCACGCGCCGCTACAAGACGCACGCCGCCGCGGGACTGGTCATGGATATTAGAACCGGCGAGATCATCGCGAGTGCTTCCCTCCCGCGCGTCGACCCGCTGTTCCCGCAGACGGCATACGATCCCGGCCACATAGACCGATTGCTCACAGGAACTTACGAGCTGGGTTCGGTATTCAAGACGCTGACGATCGCCATGGCGCTCGACGAGGGGCTGGCTACGAGTGCGACGGTGCTCGACGTGCGCCAACCCCTGACGGCGGGCGGGTTCACCATCACCGATCTTCACCCCGCCGGGCGGCCCTTGTCCGTCGAGGAGGTATTCACACGCTCCTCCAACGTCGGCGCCGCCATGCTCGCCGTGCAGGCCGGTACGGATCGCTTCATGAGCTTCATGAAGCGCATCGGCGTGACCGGGCTGATGAAGACAGAAGTGGGGCCCGTGAGCGCACCGCTGATCCCCAAGCGCGTCGATCAGATCGAACTGATGACCATGAGCTATGGTCACGGCATCGCGGTGGCGCCGCTGCAGTTCGCGGCCGCGACCGCCAGCATCCTGAACGGCGGCAAGCGGGTGCAGCCGCGCTATGTGCGTTTTACCGACACGCCCGCCAAGCCCGAGGCCGTGACGTCGGAGCTGACCAGCCGCGAGATTGCCCGGCTGTTTCGCCTCAATGTTCTGGATCCTTCAGGGACCGGTGAACGCGCCGAAGTTCCCGGCTACCGGGTTGGTGGAAAAACAGGCACCGCGGAACGCGCCGACAACGGACGATATAAGGAGAAGGCTGTTATTTCGTCGTTTATCGGGGCATTCCCCATGGATCAGCCGCAGTATTTGACGTTCGTCGTGCTGTTTGAGCCCGAGGCCAACGAGGAAAGTGGCGGCCATCGCACGGCGTCGAGCAATGCCGCTCCCACGACAGCCAGGATCATCGCGCGCATCGCTCCGCAACTTGGCGTCGCACCTCTCGCCGTTTCTACGACGCAATAACCGGGGTCGTTTGACGGCTTGAAGAACGCCAACTAATAAGCTGCCAACAGCCACGCGGTTACGCGCGTGACCGTCGACAGGGGCTTGGAGACTTCATGCGCTTGCAAGACGCCGTGCCGGCCGCAGTTGCCGTTCCGCAGGATGCGCGGGAGCTGGAGATTCGCGGCATTACCGCCTCCAGCATCAATGCCGGTCCCGGCATCATCTTCGCTGCCCTGCCCGGCGCGAAAACCGATGGAGCGCTTTTCATTCCGGATGCGGTTGCGCGCGGTGCGGCCGCCATTCTTCTGGGTGCCGACAAGCAGGTCGCAGATGTTGGTGGAACAGTTCTGTTGCGCGTCGCCAATCCGCGCCGCGTGCTGGCGCAGATTGCGGCGCGCCTGCATCCCGGACAGCCTTCCACGGCTGTCGCCGTTACGGGCACGAGCGGAAAGACGTCGGTTGCTGATTTCACGCGCCAGATTTTCGCCGCGCTCGGCCGCCAGGCGGCGTCCCTCGGGACGATCGGTCTCATCAAGCCCCATGAAGCCATCTACGGATCATTGACGACGCCCGATCCCGTGACGCTGCACGCGACGCTCGATGCGCTTGCGCATGAGGGCATCACGCATCTCGCGTTCGAAGCCTCCTCCCATGGTCTCGATCAGCATCGCCTCGACGGCGTGACGCTGACCGCTGCCGCTTTCACCAATCTCGGCCGCGATCACATGGACTATCATCCAAGCGTCGAGGACTACCTTGCAGCCAAGCTGAGACTCTTCAATGAGCTTCTGGAGCCGGGGCAAGCGGCCGTCGTCAATGCAGACGGGGCATTCGCCGATCGCGTCCTTGCGGCAGCCAAGGCGCGCGGGCTGCGTATTATCACCACGGGCGCGAAAGGTGAGACGTTACGCCGTGTGTCGCTCAAGAATGATGGCTTCGCGCAGGCGATGGAGGTCGAGGCCTTTGGCACGACCTATAACGTACGCCTACCGCTTGTCGGCGCTTACCAGGCGGAAAACGCTTTGACCGCTGCAGGGCTTGCCATTGCTGCCGGTGAGGATCCGAGCGCTGTGCTTGCGAGCCTTGAGCATCTGCGCGGTGTGCCGGGGCGTCTTGAGATCGTGGGCGAAGCCAAAGGCGGGTTGGCCATCGTCGATTATGCGCACAAGCCCGAGGCGCTCGCGGCTGCGCTCGATGCGTGCCGGCCGTTCGCAACCGGCAAGCTCATTTCGGTGTTCGGCTGTGGCGGCGACCGCGACAAGGGCAAACGCCCGATCATGGGGCAGATTTCAGTTGAGAAGGCCGATGTGTCGATTGTGACCGACGACAATCCGCGCAGCGAGGTTCCTGGCGCCATCCGTGCGGATATTCTGGCCGGCGCAAAAGGCGCGATCGAAATCGGCGACCGCGCCGAGGCCATCACGGCCGCTGTCAGGATGATGGGCAAGGGTGACGTCGTGCTGGTTGCCGGCAAGGGTCATGAAACCGGCCAGATCATTGGCACAAAGGTCGTTCCGTTTTCAGATCACGAGGCGCTGCGCGCCGCGCTCGACGAGGTTCGCGCCGATGGCGGCTGAGAAGAACGAGAATCCACTTTGGACTTTTGACGAGCTGATGGAGGCCATTCCCTTCGCCATGGCAGAAGGCCACGCGAGCCTTCCGATCACCGGCTTTTCCATCGACACGCGCTCGCTCAAACCCGGCGAGGTCTTCGTCGCGCTGAAGGATCAGCGCGACGGGCATGACTTTGTCACGGCGGCATTCAAGGCCGGTGCCGTCGCAGCCATCGTCGAGGCGGGCTATGAACGCAAGGACGGGGATGGTGCGCTGATCCGGTGTGACATGAGCGATTACCGCGCGATCAACGCGCAACTCGACCGCGAGACCGCCAGCGATACGCTCGTCGCCTTGCAGTGGATCGGCGACACCGCGCGTCAAAGGCTGCAACCGTCGGCCCGCGTTATCGCGGTGACGGGCAGTGCGGGTAAGACCGGCACCAAGGAGATGCTGCGCGCGTGCCTGGCCCGGTTTGGCAAGGTCCACGCATCGGAGAAGTCGTTCAACAATCATTGGGGCGTGCCGCTGACGCTCGCCAATATGCCGCGCGATGCCGATTTCGCCGTGCTCGAGATTGGCATGAACCACGCGGGCGAGATCGCGGCGCTCGTGCCGTGGGTTTGCCCGCACGCAGCCATCGTGACCACGGTGGAGGCCGTACATCTGGAGCACTTCGACAACGTCGAGGCCATCGCCCACGCCAAAGCCGAAATCTTCTCTGGTCTGGTGCCCGGCGGGGCGGCGATCATCAAACGCGATAGCCCCCACTTCGACCTGTTGCGCGTACGCGCCCAGGCGGAAGCGGCCCGCGTCATCAGCTTCGGGCTCGACGAGCGGGCGGATGTGCGTGCGGATGCGCTGGATGTCGGCGAGGAGGGCAGTATGGTCACGGCGCTGGCAAACGGCCGGCGTATCGACTATCGGCTGGCCATGCCCGGACGGCATATCATCGAGAACTCGCTTGCCGTCATTGCCGCACTCCAGGCGGTTGATATTGACGCGGCCGAGGCGGCCAGGGCCCTTGCCACGCTGCCCCCGCCGCCGGGCCGCGGTGCCCGCTCGGTACTCAAGGCGGCCGGTGGCGATATTTTGCTCATTGATGAGAGTTACAACGCAAATCCAGCTTCCATGCGCGCGGCTCTGGCCACGCTCGCAGGTGTGCCGCGAGAGAAATTTGCAAGAAGAATTGCGGTGTTAGGCGATATGTTGGAACTTGGGGCCGCCGCCGGGGAATTGCACCGGAACCTCATTCATGCCGTTATTGGGGCTTCTGTCGACCAGCTCTTTGTCTGTGGGCCACACATGAAGGGCCTTTATGATGCCGCGCCTGCCGCTATCAAGGGAGGCTACGCGGAGACGGCTGAGGGACTGACGGATCTCGTCGCGGGTGCCTTGCGGGCGGGTGACGCTGTGATGGTCAAAGCCTCGAACGGCACGCGGTTGGGGCCGCTTACGGCGGCTCTTCGCACGCGATTTGCCGTCTAAGGCGCGTGAGGGCGGTTCCGGCCGCCGGCATATTTGGGGAATTGGAGCCGCATGCTCTACGAACTCGTCAATCTCAGCGATCAGATCAACGCCCTCAATATCTTCAAGTACATCACGTTCCGCACCGGCATGGCGATCCCGACAGCGTTCCTGTTCGTGATGATGTTTGGTCCGGCGATCATCGATCTTTTGCGCATCAAGCAGGGCAAGGGCCAACCTATCCGCGAGGATGGGCCGCAGTCGCACTACGTCAAACGCGGCACGCCCACCATGGGCGGCCTGATGATCCTGGCCGGTGTGACCGTCTCGACGTTGCTGTGGGCGCAGCTCGCCAATCCCTATGTGTGGATCGTGCTGTTCGTGACGCTGAGCTTCGGCGCCATCGGCTTTTACGATGACTTCCTCAAGGTGACGAAGCGCTCGTCAAGCGGGTTTGCGGGCCGCACGCGGCTGGCCCTGGAGATTTCCGTCGCGGCGTTTGCGACCTTGCTGCTCATGCGCGTCAGCTCGCCCGGTCCCTGGAACCCCTTCGAGATGGCGTTCTGGGACACGCTGAGCACGGGACTGTCGAGCTCGCTGTCGGTGCCTTTTTTCAAGAGCGTGTTGATCCCGTTCGGGCTGTTCTTCATCTTCGTTGGCGCGCTCATCATCGCGGGCGCCGGCAACGCGGTGAACCTTACGGACGGCTTGGACGGTCTCGCTATCGTGCCCGTGATGATTGCGGCGGCAACCTTTGGGCTCATCTCCTACGTCGTCGGCAACGTCAATTTCGCCGACTACCTCAAGCTGCACTATGTTGCCGGCACCGGCGAGCTTTCGGTGCTGTGCGGGGCGTTGATCGGCGCGGGGCTCGGCTTTCTATGGTTCAATGCGCCCCCGGCCATGATATTCATGGGTGACACGGGCTCGCTGGCGCTGGGCGGATGCCTGGGTGCCATTGCCGTTGCAACAAAGCACGAGATCGTGCTGGCCATCGTCGGCGGGCTGTTCGTGCTGGAGACGCTCTCGGTCATTATACAAGTCGTGTCGTACAAGTGGACGGGCAAGCGCGTATTCCGCATGGCCCCGCTCCATCACCACTACGAGCAGAAGGGCTGGAAGGAATCCACCGTCGTCATCCGCTTCTGGATCATCGCGGTGCTGCTCGCTCTGGCGGGGCTCGCCACTCTCAAGCTGCGCTAGGTCTTTCTGTGATCGAGCGCGAACTAGGCTAGATTCTGCGGTAATGATTCGCGCCACGACCTTTGCCGGAAAATCTGTCGCCGTGTTCGGGCTCGCAGCCTCGGGCAACGCGACGGTGCACGCGCTGCTGGACGGGGGTGCGCACGTTGCGGCCTGGGACGACAGTGAAGCCGGGCGTGCAGCCGCGGCAAAAGCCGGTATCCCGCTCGTCGATCTTGCCAGCGCCGACTGGTCGCGATTTTCAAGCCTGGTCCTGGCGCCTGGCGTGCCATTGACCCATCCCGAGCCCCATTGGACCGTCAGGAAGGCCAAGGCCGCGGGGCTCGAGATCATCGGCGACATCGAAATCTTCAGCCGCGAGCGCGCCGCCCAATGCCCCGATGCGCCGTTCATCGCCATCACCGGCACCAACGGCAAGTCGACGACGACGGCGCTCGTTGCCCACATCCTGCGTCACGCGGGTTTTCACGTTCAAATGGGAGGTAACATCGGCCGCGCGGTTCTCACGCTGGAGCCGCCGGCGCGCGAGACGTTCCATGTCGTGGAGATGAGTTCGTTTCAGATCGATCTCACGCCCTCACTGCGACCTTCCATCGGCGTTCTGCTCAACGTTACGCCCGACCACATCGACCGGCACGGCACCATGGAGAACTACGCGGCCATCAAGGAGCGGCTGGTTCGGGGCTCAATCGTGGCTTGCGTCGGCATTGACGACGACTACAGTCGCGCCATTCTGAAGCGGCGTATTGCGCAAGGCGCCGCTTGCGCGTTCTCGGTGGAACGCAAGCTTGCGCCCGGATACAGCCTGGATGGCGATACGCTGGTTTGCGCCAATCGCGATGGACTTGCGGTGAAACTTGCAAGCCTGCGGGGGATTGGCGCGCTACGCGGCGCGCACAATGCGCAGAACGCCTTGGCCGCCGTCGCGGCCGTCCGCGAATGCCTCAACCTCTATGGCCGTTCCAGCGAGATTGACTGGCAAGGCGCGGTCGCGTCGTTCCCCGGCCTTGCACACCGCTGCGAGGAGATCGGCAGGCGCGGAAAGGTTCTCTTCATCAACGACAGCAAGGCGACGAACGCGGAGTCGACCGAGAAGGCGCTGGCGTCGTTCCCGCGCGACGTTCATTGGATTCTGGGCGGCAAGCCCAAGGACGGCGGCATCGCCGCCCTCGCGCCCTATTTCAAGGGCATTGCGCGCGCCTATCTCATCGGCGAGGCGAGTGACGCCTTTGCCCAAACGCTGACCCTTGGGCATGTGCCCTTCGTGCGTTCGGGCACGCTCGAAAAGGCGCTCGCCCAGGCTGCGCAGGACGCAAGCGAAAGCACGGCATCCGAGCCCGTCGTTCTGCTCTCGCCAGCATGTGCGTCCTACGATCAGTTCAAGAATTTCGAGGTGCGCGGCGACGCCTTCCGCGCGCTTGTCGCGGCGCTGCCCGGCATTGCGCTCAAGGATGTATCATGAAGCTGACGCGCACCGACACCAGCCGGTTCGCAAAGTGGTGGTTCACCGTGGACCACGTTCTGTTGTCGGCTTTCGTTGCATTGATCGCGACCGGTGTCGTGCTTTCACTTGCGGCCTCTCCGGCGGTCGCCATGAAGAAGGGCTTGCCGACGTATTACTTCGTCGAGCGCCACGTGTTGTTTGCAGCACTCAGCTCCATCGTGCTCATCGCGGTTTCGTTTCTGTCGCCCTCGGGCGTGCGGCGCCTGGCGCTGGTCCTGACGGGATTGGCGCTTCTCGCCATGGGCGCTGTCATTCTCACGGGCCAGGAGATGAATGGCGCGCGGCGCTGGCTTTCCATCCTGGGGTATTCGTTTCAGCCTTCGGAACTGGCAAAGCCCGGCTTCGTCGTTCTTATGGCTTGGCTGTTCTCGGAAGCCGCGGTGCGCAAGGACGTGCCTGCGCTACCTTTGGCGATTGTGCTGTGGGGCACGTTCGGCGCGCTGCTCATCATGCAACCCGACGTGGGGCAGACCGTACTTGTCAGCGCAACGGCGGGAACGCTTTATCTGCTGGCAGGACTCCCGTTGGCCGGCGCGCTTCTGCTACTGGCGGCGGGTGGCATCGGACTGTGGTTTGCCTACCAGAACTTCCCTCATGTGCAGATGCGCATCGATGGCTTCTTTCACACGCTGCCCTTTGAGAACTTTCAAGGCGATCGTGCCCTTCAATCGTTTTCGGAGGGTGGATTTTTCGGCCGCGGGCCCGGCGAGGGCACGATCAAATCGGTGCTGCCTGATGCGCACACCGACTACATCTTCGCCGTCGTGGCGGAGGAATATGGGGTTGTCGCCTGCCTCGTGCTGCTCGGTATTTTCGCCTTCATCGTGCTGCGTTCCTTGAGCCGTGCGGGCTCGGAAGGCGACCCACCCATCCGGCTCGCCATACAGGGACTGGCGGTTCTGTTTGGCCTGCAGGCGCTCATCAACATGGCCGTGAATGTCGGCCTGCTTCCGCCAAAGGGCATGACGCTGCCCTTTATTTCGGCAGGCGGCTCCTCGATGTTGGCGCTGGCGGTGACGGCGGGCATGCTGCTCGCCTTGACGCGGCGCAGGCCGGATGTTCAGCGCCTTAAAAAGCCGCGATTGATGCCGACAATTTCGAGAGCCGAAATCGAGGGGACCACCGGTCAACGATGACAGCCGAATTTTCCGTGATGCTGGCGGCCGGAGGTACCGGCGGTCATCTGTTTCCTGCGTTTGCACTGGCGGAAGAGCTGGGCCGCCGCGGCATCGCAATCGATCTCATCACGGACATGCGGGGCGACAGGTACGGGTCTGGTTTTCCAGCGCGCAACGTGTATCAGGTACCGGCCGCGACGCTCGCGGGCCGATCGCCTGTTGCAGTGGCGCAAACCGTGCTGGCGCTGGCGCGGGGCACAAAGGCGGCGCACGCAATCCTGGGCAAGGTGAAGCCTGCGGTGGTGCTGGGCTTCGGCGGATATCCGACCTACCCGCCACTTGTTGCGGCCCGTCTGCGTGGCATTCCGACCGCGGTTCACGAGCAGAACGCGGTCCTCGGCCGGGCCAACAAGATGCTGGCCAAGCAGGTCACGGCCATCGCAACGTCATTCGACAAGGTGAAATATCTGGAGGGCGCGCTCGCCGCGAAGGCAACGCTGACGGGCAATCCCGTTCGCCAGGCCGTCATCGCCGCCGCCCCACAGCCCTACGAGCCGCCTGCCGCCGAAGGCAAACTGCGCATTCTCGTTTTCGGTGGTAGCCAAGGCGCCCGCTATTTCACGGATGCCGTGCCGCCTGCGCTAGCCGCGCTCCCCGCCCACATGCGTGCGCGGCTCGAGGTCGTGCAGCAGGCGCGCGAAGAGGATCTGGAGCGGGCGCGCGCGGCTTATGCAAAGGCCGGCATCGCCGCTGAAGTTGCGCCGTTCTTCAAGGACCTTCCCGCCAGGATGGCCAACGCGCACCTGGTTATTGGACGCGCGGGGGCTTCAACAGTTGCGGAACTGACGGTTATCGGACGGCCGGGTCTGCTGGTGCCGTTGCCGCACGCGCTCGACAACGATCAGCTCAACAATGCCCGCAGACTTGCCGAATCGGGGGGCGGTTGGTGTATCGAGCAGAAGGATCTGACGCCGGAACGGCTTTCCGCCGAGATCACCCGGCTACTTGACGCGCCTCACGTTCTTGCGGAGGCGGCCGCAGCCGCTAAAAAGGCCGGGCGGGCCGACGCCGTCGTGCGGCTTGCGGATTTTGTCCTGCGTCTGGCGGGCAAGGCCTGATACACGCGCAGGCGTAAATCGAAGGATGCGGCCGCTAAATCGGTCCGCCGGAAAGGACACGGGGATAAGACGCCATGCAGATGCCGCGCGATATCGGACCGTTTCACATCATCGGCATCGGTGGCATCGGCATGAGCGCGATTGCCGAGATCCTGGTGGCGAAAGGCTATACCGTTCAGGGCAGCGACCAGAAGGAAAGCGCCAACGTGCGCCGGCTGCGCGCCAAGGGCATTCGCGTTTTCGTCGGACATGACGCGGTCAATCTGATCGGCGCGCGCTATGTGGTCATCTCGACCGCCGTCAAGGCATCCAACCCGGAGCTTGCAGCCGCGCGCGCCAAGAACCTGCCCATCATTCGCCGCGCGGAAATGCTCGCCGAGCTGATGCGTCTCTACTCGACCGTCTCCGTCACCGGCACGCACGGCAAGACGACGACAACGTCTCTTTTGTCTCACATTTTCGCCGAGGCCGGATTGGAACCGACCGTCATTACGGGCGGCATCATCAACTCCTGGGGCTCCAATGCGCGCCTGGGCAGCGGCAAATGGATGATCGTGGAAGCCGACGAGAGCGACGGCACCTTCACGCGCCTGCCGACAGAGATCGGCGTCGTCACCAACATCGATCCCGAGCACCTGGATTATTTCGGCTCGGTGGAGGCCATGCATCACGAGTACGCCACCTTCATGAAGAACATCCCGTTCTTTGGACTTGCCGTGGTCTGCATCGATCACCCCGTGGTGCGCGACATGGTCATGCGCCTCGGCTTGCGCGCCGATGGCCGGCGGCTGCTCACCTACGGCGCCAGCCGCGATGCGGATCTCGTTCTGGAGAACGTGCGCATCGATGGCGCTATGACGCTTTTTGATGCGGAGCTGGCGGCTTCCGTCAAAGGCGGCTCGCGCCGTCTGGAAGGCTGGACGGTACCGATACCCGGCACGCACAATGCGCTCAATGCGCTGGCCGCCATCGCGGTCGCTATGGAAGCGGGCATCGATGATGCCAAAATCAAAGCCGCGATGGCTTCGTTCTCGGGCGTAAAGCGCCGCTTCCAGTTTACCGGCGAATGGAACGGCGTTTCGATCTACGATGACTACGGACATCACCCGGCTGAGATCTCCGCCGTTCTGTCCGCCGCGCGCCGCGGCGCCAAGGGCAGAGTGCTCGCCATCGTCGAGCCGCACCGTTACACGCGCGTGCGGGATCTGTTCGCGGATTTCTCAAGCTGCTTTGCGGACGCCGACAGCGTGATCGTGGCGCCGCTCTACACGGCGGGCGAGAGCCCCATTGACGGCGTCGACAGTCATTCGCTTGCCGCGGGCATTCGCAAGGCCGGTCATCGCTCGGTGCGCTCGGTCGATGCGGCGGGAGATCTCGTGCCCGCGATCAAGGAGCTGTGCCGTCCCGGCGATACGGTTGTCTGCCTGGGCGCGGGCAATTCGACCGAGTGGGCCCATGCCCTGCCGCAGTGGCTGTCGCAACAGGCGGGGAGCGCGGCATGAACTTCGAAGATATGACCGGCAACCTGAAGGAGCTCATGCCGGATCTGCGCGGGCGGCTGTCCTGCAACGCGCTGTTGTCGGAGATCACGTGGTTTCGCGTCGGCGGTCCTGCACAGGTTCTGTTCACGCCCGCCGATGAAGCGGATCTGTCCTACTTTCTCAAAATGCTGCCTGACGGCGTGCCGATCAACGTCATTGGACTGGGGTCCAATCTGCTCGTTCGCGATGGCGGCGTACCCGGCATCGTCATAAGGCTTGGACGCGGTTTCAATCAGATCAACGTCGAGCCCAACGCGACGCTGCGCGTCGGCACCGCCGTGCCGGACGTGAAAGTCGCGCGCGCCGCCGCCGAGGCGGGCATCGCGGGTTTGGCGTTCTATCGCGGCATTCCGGGCTCGATCGGTGGCGCGCTGCGCATGAATGCAGGCGCGCACGGCAGCGAAACAAAGGATGTGCTGACGAGCGCCCGCGCCGTCGATCTGGATGGCAACATCCATGTCTTCACGAACGCCGATATGGGCTTCACTTATCGCCATTGCGGCGTGCAGGACGGCTGGATCTTCACAGAGGCGACGTTCCGCGGAACACCGGGCGATCCTGCCGAAATTTCCAAGGCCATGGACGAGGTGGCCGAGTACCGCGAAAAAAACCAGCCGATCAGGGAGCGCACGGGCGGCTCGACCTTCAAGAACCCGCCCGGCAAGAGCGCGTGGAAGCTCATTGATGAAGCGGGTTGTCGCGGCTTTCGTGTCGGTGGCGCCAAGGTTTCCGAGATGCACTGCAATTTTCTCATCAACGACGCAAACGCGACGGGCGAAAACGTCGAGCAGTTGGGCGAGACGGTGCGTGCGCGCGTGAAGGCCAAATCCGGCATCACGCTCAATTGGGAGATCATCCGCCTGGGCGTGCCTGAGAAGGGGCACAAGATCGGAGACGATCTCGCGCTTCAGATCCCCGCCGATGCGAAGCCCTCCTGACGTCTTTCGCCGACACTTTTCCTGACCACGAACGCCTTCATGACTTGAGGCCAGATCCATGAACAAGCTCGGTACGCCGCCCAAGCGGTCACGCGATCACGTCGCTGTTTTGAAGGGCGGATTGTCAGCCGAACGTGAGGTGTCTTTGCGCTCGGGCGCCGCGGTGGCCGAAGCATTGCGCTCGCAAGGCTATACCGTCACCGAGATCGACGTTGGCCGCGATCTTTCCGAACAGTTGATGCGCGTGAAGCCGCAGGCCTGTTTCAACGCCTTGCATGGCAAGTTCGGCGAGGACGGCTGCGTGCAAGGCGTGCTGGAGCTTCTTGAAATTCCCTACACGCATTCGGGGGTGCTCGCCTCCGCGCTTGCCATGCACAAGGAGCGCGCGAAAGACATCATGAAGGCCAGCGGCGTGCCGGTTGCCGAGGCACGCCTCGTCACGCGCCAGCAGGCGCTTGAGGCTCACGCGATTCCGCCGCCCTACGTGGTGAAGCCCGTCGCGGAAGGCTCCAGCGTCGGCGTCGTGATCGTCATGCCGGGTGCGGAACGCCCGCCCAATTCCATCGCCGCGGGCGGACCGCTCGAAGACATCGTGATGGTGGAGCGCTACGTCGCGGGACGGGAACTGACGTGCGCGGTCATCGGCGATTTCGCAACCGATGTCATCGAGATCGTCCCGCTCAAGGGGCTGGAATTCTACGATTACGAGGCGAAGTACGCGCCCGGTGGTTCAAAACACGAGCTGCCTGCACAACTTTTACCTGAAATTTACCAATCACTACGGAAGTTGACACTTACGGCGCATCAGGCCCTGGGCTGCCGTGGCGTGAGCCGTGCGGACTTCCGCTTTGACGATACGCCCGGTGGAACGGGTGAATTGGTCTGCCTGGAAGTCAACACACAGCCCGGCATGACAGGCACGTCGCTTGTGCCGGAACTGGCGGGATATGCCGGATGGGATTTCGGCACACTCGTCAGATGGATCATTGAGGACGCGAGTTGCAACAGGTAGGTGCGCAATCGAGGTTTTGGTGGCGAGCGCTGGATGCGCAATCGCCCGCCGAGCCTCGTTCTGCTGCTTCTGCCCCGGCTTCGCGCTTTGCCAGCGGCTGGCACTTTCCAACACGCCGCCCCACAACGGCCGCTTCGCCGCAAGCATCGGCAGGCGTCTCGCTCAAACTTGAAATTCCCAAGGGGGAGAGGCGTTCGCAGCGCCGTGGCGCCAGCGGGCGCCGTGCTGGACGCCGTAGCGCGGTCTGGGTTCTGTTCCTCATGCTCGGCACGGCCGGTGCAGCCGGTACCCTCCTGTCGGGTGCTCTCGAAACGGAAGGATTGAAAACGCTGGCGGCCGAGAAGGCCCAGGAGGCGTTGCTCGGCCTCGGTTTTGGCATTGATCAGGTCAGCCTGAGCGGACATCGTTTCACATCCGACCGGGACGTCTTCCAGGCGCTCGACCTGCAACACGCGCGCACCTTTGCCGCGTTCGATGCCGTGGCCGCGCTTCGGCGCATCGAGAACCTGCCTTGGGTCGAGACGGCGCAAATCACACGGCTGTATCCCGGCGGGCTGAATGTTGAGGTTCGCGAACGCCGGCCTGCAGCGCTGTGGGATTACAAGGGTAAAACCTATCTCATCGACGACACCGGCCGGGCACTGGGCGCCTCCGCCGCGAACGGCTGGCAGCTTCCCCGCGTCGCGGGTGATGGCGCCAACAGCGAAGCGGCGATGCTTTTCACGGCGCTCAGCCGTCATCCCGACATTGCTAAGGCCGTGATGCGGTCGGATCGCATCGGCGCGCGGCGCTGGTCGCTTCTTCTCAAGAATGGCTCGCGGCTGGAGCTTGCTGCCGATCGCGAGGTCGAGGGCCTGGAGCAGATTTCAAGTAACCCCATTTTGCGCCGTGCGCTGGGTGGATCCGCCTTTGCCGTCGATGTGCGCACCCCGGGCCGGCTTACGATGCGTCCGCTGACCCTGGCGCAGGCCGGCGCTCAAAGCAGTACGGGGCGCCTGCAATGACGCAACGCCGCTCCAGACATGCCAACCGCCGCAGCGGCATTACCGGACTGCTGGACATCGGCACCAGCAAGGTTGCCGTAGCCATCGTCGCCGATAGCGGCGAGGACGCCCAGAGCCTGCGCGTGCTCGGCGTCGGGCTGCAGCGCTCGCGCGGCGTAAAGGCTGGCGTGCTGACCGACCTCGACCAGGCGGAGATCGCCGTTCGTGCCGCTATCGCGCAAGCCGAGCGCGCGGCGGGGGTGACGCTCGACGCCGTGATCGTCTCACTGGCTGCCGGCCGCATCAAATCCCAGCATTTCTCGGCCCGCACGGATGTGCTCAGCGGGCACGTCGGCAACGATGACCTGGCCCGCGTCAACCAGGCCGCGCGCGATTACGCGGAGCGGGACGGGCGCTCGCTGGTCCATATGAATGAGTTGGGCTATCGCCTCGATGGCCTGCCGGGCGGCATCGAGGTACGCGGGCTCGCGGCGCGTCAGCTTGCAGCTGATTTCCACGCCGTCACGGCGGACGAAGCGCCGATGCGCAACCTGCTCTTGCTCATCGAGCGTTGCTATCTCGCTTGCGAGGGTATCTTCGCTGCGCCCTACGCCAGCGCGTTGTCGGTGACGAGCCGGGAAGAGCGTGAGCTGGGTGTCACCGTGGTGGACATCGGCGCGGGCACGGCCTCCATCGCGGTGTTCGCGGAGGGGCATTTCGTCGGTGCAGATGTGGTTCCGGTCGGCTCGCAGCACATCACGTTCGACATCGCCCGCGCGTTGCAGACGCCACTCTCCGAAGCTGAGCGAATCAAAACGCTTTATGGCACACTGATCTCTGCCCAATCGGATGAACACGAGACGTTTTCCTATCCGCTCGCGGGCGAAGAGGATGGCGCCGCGTACCAGACGACGAAAGCGCGCCTGACCGAAATCATCAGACCGCGCTTCGCACAAATTTTCGCTCTCCTGCGGGAGCGGCTCGCCGAGAATGCGGCAAGCGCCTACGCAGGCGAGAAGGTTGTCCTGACCGGAGGGGCTTGCCAGCTTCTCGGGTCGGCGGAGTTCGCGGCCAACGAATTGGGACGTCCCGTGCGGCTCGGCAAGCCCGCGCCCTTGGCGGGATTTCCAGGCTCGGTAACGGGGCCGCACTTCGCCACTCTGTGCGGCTTGGCGGCCGCGGCCGAGGAAGCCGGCGAAAGCTTTTATGGCGCCGGCGACAGTTCGGGACAGGGCTACCTGGGACGCGTGGGAAAGTGGCTGAGTTCGAGTTTCTAGGCGCGCGCCTCGGGGGGCGCGCAAGCGGTGTGTAGGCACAGGGCGCAAGACGCGTCTCCGTGCCGTTGTATGCGTACATGATCCTGAACGGGTCAGGCCGATCAACTCAAAGATGACCTGCGGAGAGGCCAAATGAGCCTGAAGCTAGAGCTGCCGAAACTGGTCGACGTGAAGCCACGCCTGACGGTCATTGGTGTGGGCGGCGCCGGTTGCAATGCGGTCAACAACATGATCGCCGCCGGGCTGCAAGGCGTCGAATTTGTCGTGGCGAACACGGATGCCCAATGTCTGGCCGCCTCCAGCGCGGAGCACCGCATCCAGCTTGGCTCGAACCTGACCGAGGGACTGGGCGCAGGTTCCAAACCCGAGATCGGCGAGGCCGCCGCCGAGGAGGCATTGGAAGAAATCCGCACGCATGTCGCGGGATCGCACATGGTCTTTATCGCCGCCGGCATGGGTGGTGGCACGGGCACGGGCGCGGCCGCTGTCATCGCGCGCGCGGCCCGCGAGCTCGGCATCCTGACCGTCGGCATCGTGACCCGGCCGTTCCAGTTCGAAGGCGCGCGCCGCATGCGCATTGCCGAAGTGGGCGTGCAGACGCTGCGTCATCACGTCGATACGCTGATCGTCATTCCGAACCAGAACCTGTTTCGCATCGCCAACGAGCGGACGACGTTCGCCGAAGCCTTCGTGCTCGCCGACCAGGTGCTCTATTCGGGCGTCGCCTGCATAGTCGACCTTGTCCTCAAGGAAGGCCTGATCAACCTCGATTTCGCCGATGTGCGCACCGTCATGAGCGGCATGGGAACCGCGATGATGGGCACGGGCGAAGCATCCGGTGATCGCCGCGCCATACTGGCCGCGGAGGAAGCCATCGCCAATCCGCTGCTCGACGACGTTTCACTTCGCGGTGCGCGGGGACTTCTGCTGGCGATTACCGGCGGCCGGGATCTGACGCTCTATGAGGTCGACGAGGCTGCGAGCCGCGTGCGCGAGGAGGTCGATCCGGATTGCAATATCATCGTCGGCGCGACGTTTGATGAGAACCTTGGCGAGCGGGTGCGCGTTTCGATCGTGGCGTCCGGTATGCGTCGCATCGGGGCCGAACAAGCAGCCACTGCAGCCCTTCAAGTCCAACCTGCGCAAAGCGCTCCCGCGCCCCACCCCGCTGCCGCGGGTGGCTTTGGCGCGTTCAATGTGCCGGGCCAGCAAGGCTTCAATCCGCCAAGCTCGCACGCAGCCACCATGCCGGCGGCTGCGCCTCCCATGATTGGTCAGGGTCACGCGGGTGCCGGTTCAGACGAGATTCACCGCAGACTTGCCGATGCGCTCAAAATGCCTGGTCCTCCTCCGCCGCCCGCGCCCATGCAATCTGCTGATCCTGCGCAAATCCCGCGCGAGCAGCGTTGGCACACCGCGAGCAACGTGACCATCGAGGATGGCTTCAAGCCGTTTACTCATCATGCCGGGTACCCGGCAGCCCGGCAGTCCGATCTTCAGCCGTCGCACGAGCCGTCGCCGGTCGTTCCATCCGCGCCGGGTTTCGAACCCGCTCCTCCTGCGCACGCGCGCCGCACGCAGCGCCGCATGCCCGCCGTCGAGGATCTTCCAGAAATTGGGCAGCGCGAATGGCATGCTCGCCAGTCAGGCAGCGCTCCAGTTCCGCAAGCCAACGACGACTCGCGCAAGCGCGGCTTCTTCGACAGGCTGACTGGTAAGGGAAGACGCCCGGCGGAACCGTCTCAACAGCCCCCTTCAAACGGTGGCGAGGACGACACGCCATTACCGGTTTTCTTCGGTCGCGAACGCCGTTAAATCTGCTGCTGCATCAGGCCGAAAAATTCGTCAAGCAGGGTGGCTAAATCGTAACAGAGTGAAAGAAACCGTGATTTGTCCGAGAACGGCGAAGCAGTTAGCGTTAAATCAACGAGCCGGTTAGAGACCTAACGGCCCTTGAGTTTGAAGACCAAAAAACAAGACGGCAACGACCGTTGAAGCTCTGGGGGTTACATACAAGTTTAGGGGATTAGGCGGGCTCTGGGGGTGGTCGATCGCACATGCTGGGGAGCAGCGATTGACCAAAGTGGCAACGAGGGACGGCGCAGAATGTCGAATCGATTCATCGGCGCGCGGCAAACGACGCTTGCTCGCGAGATCCTTTTGACAGGCACGGGGGTGCACAGCGGAGCTCCGGTATCATTGACTTTGCATCCGGCAGAGGCAGATACTGGACTCCGCTTTCTCGTCACGAAACGTGGACGAGTAGTGGCTGAGATCCCCGCGAATGTCGCGAACGTAAAAAATCTCACCCTGTGTACTGTCATCGGTGATGATTCGGGTGTCACCGTCGGTACGGTGGAACACCTTCTCGCCGCCCTTCGCGGCCTGTCGATCGATAATTGCTACATCGAGATCGACAGCAAGGAAGTCCCGATCATGGACGGGAGTTCCGCAGAATTCGTCGAGGCGATCGACCGCGCCGGCATCCGCGAGCTCGCAGAATCGCGCAAATATATCAAGGTTTTGAGGCCGGTCCGTGTTGAAGAGGGTGGGTGCTGGGGCGAGATTGTTCCGCACTCGGGCTTCCGTCTCGATGTCGAGATCGACTTTGAGAGTTCGATCATTGGCCGCCAGCGCATTGCCTTCGAAATGAGCCCTGGTGTCTTCCGTCACGAACTATCCCGCGCCCGTACGTTCGGCTTCATGAGCGACGTCGAGAAGCTGTGGAAAATGGGTCTGGCGCTCGGCGCTGATCTGACCAATACCGTCGCCATCGGCGAAGGCAAAATCATGAACCGCGAAGGCCTGCGTTACGAGCAGGAATTCGTCCGCCACAAGATGTTGGATGCCGTGGGCGATCTTTCGCTCGCTGGCGCACCGCTGCTCGGAGCTTATAGTTCGTACAAGGGCGGGCATCGTTTGAACTCGCTGGTTCTGCAGGCTCTGTTCGCCGATGCCAACAACTGGACGATGGTGCAGGCTCCCAAGATTCGTCAGACGCGCGCGCCGATCTCCGTTGGCGCCCGTCCTGCCGTTGCCGCGGCGGAGTAGTCGCACGAATCGCGCCATGCGGCTCACTGTTTTGAACAGCGTCTAGCGTTTCGACTTTCCTGTGTCCCCAGGCCGAACTGGGGACACATTTGCCCGCTAGCCATGTTCGAGTTGGGGACAGCCGGAATAATCACTGGGTTCAAAAGGCTGGGCGGCTTTCGTTCGCCTCTGGGAACGTGCTACTCAGACGGCTGCATGGGCCCGATGTCGGCGCCGGATAGATATGGGTCAGGGCACTTCGAGGATGACAACGCGAGCACGACACGCGTCGAACGTCGCTAGAGCGGGCCGGCTGTTCTGCGCCGGGCTGGGCCTAACGCTCGGTATGATCCTTGCGGGGTGTTCTACGACCTCCATCGATACCACCCAGGCTCTCAATCCAGATCCGCCAAGCAAGATGTACGCGGACGCGGACAATCTGATGAATGCTGGAAGTTTCAACGATGCGGCTACCAAGTTCGAGGCGCTGGATCGTGAGCATCCCTATTCGCCGGAGGCGCGCCGCGCCATCGTGATGGCGGCGTATGCCTACTACCGCGCCGGCAAGACGCCGGAGGCCATCGCTTCCGCCGAGCGTTACGTGGCGCTTCACCCTGGCACCAAGGAAGCGCCGCTCGCCCATCACATCATCGCATCCGCCTACTTTGATGAGATGAAAGGGCCGAACCGCGACCAGCAGGCGACCCGGAAGGCGTTGGAACAGCTCAAGACGCTCAAGACTCGCTATCCTGACAGTGAATACGCGCAGGATGCCGATAAGCGCATTCGCCTGGCCGAGGACAACCTGGCGGCCAGCGAGATGGAGGTCGGCCGTTATTACCTGAAGCGGCATAACCACGTGGCGGCGATCAACCGGTTCAAAACGGTCGTTACCGACTACCAGACGACCGCGCATGTGGAAGAAGCTCTCATGCGTCTGACCGAGTGCTACATGGCGCTCGGCATTACCAAGGAAGCCCAGAATGCGGCCGCCGTTTTGGGGCATAACTTCCCCGACAGCAAGTGGTATCGCGACGCCTACGCGTTGCTGAAATCGGGCGGACTGACGCCGCAAGGCGACGATGAATCCTGGATTTCCAAGGCTTGGAAGTCCATGCCCAACCTGTCGCTCAGCTCGGGCTGACACGCGATCAATTCTCATTGCGGATCTTGTGCGCGCAGCAGATTTCATCTGCTGCGCTAGAGCCGTTCCGCTTCTGATGGAAGCGCGGAACGGCTCTAGGCATTTGTTTTGTCGCGCTTCTTATCGGAAAACCGGTTCCCACTTTTCCGGAAGCACTCTAGTTCGCTATGGATATTTGGCGCGCGACATGGAACGAAGTCCGGCATGACCAAGAAGAGCACATCGAAGAGCCGCGTCTCCAAGGGCGCATCCACGGTCGAGGCCGGATCTGGGTCCGCCACGCCGGTCGATGAGCTCGATGAAACCGCCGCGCGCGATGAACTCGAACGGCTCGCTGCGCAGATAGCCCAGCATGACGCGCTCTACTATCGCGAAGATGCTCCGGAAATCTCCGACGCGGAATACGATGCGCTCCGCGCGCGTAACGACGCGATCGAGGCCCGCTTTCCTGAACTCGTTCGCGACGACAGCCCCTCACGCCGTGTCGGCGCGGCCCCGGTCGCAGCATTCGGCAAGGTACGCCACACCGTGCCGATGCTGTCGTTGGGGAACGCTTTCGATGATGAAGCCGTGACCGCCTTTGGCGAGCGCGTGCGCCGCTTCTTGAAGCTTAGTGAAGCCGATCTCCTCGAGATCACGGCCGAGCCCAAGATCGACGGGTTGTCGATTTCGATCCGCTATGAGGCCGGCCAGCTCGTTCAGGCGGCAACGCGCGGAGATGGGACGGAAGGTGAGAACGTCACGGCGAACGTCAAGACCATCAAGGAGATCCCCGGCAGACTGCACGGTAAGGATGTGCCGGAGGTCATCGACGTGCGCGGCGAGATCTATCTGAGCCACACGGACTTTGCCCATCTCAATGCGCGCCAGGCTGAATCGGGCGGCAAGATCTTCGCCAATCCGCGCAACGCTGCCGCGGGCTCCTTGCGCCAACTGGATGCATCGATCACGGCGCGCCGTCCGCTCCGCTTTTTTGCTTATGCGTGGGGTGAAGCATCGCAATTGCCCGACGAGACGCAATCGGGCGTGGTCGCCGCCTTCAAGCGCTGGGGATTCCCCGTCAATCCGCTGATGAACACCTGCAAAGGGGCAGACCAGCTTGTCGCGTATTACCGCGACATGCAGGAAAAGCGCTCCAAGCTCGGTTACGACATCGACGGGGTCGTCTACAAGGTGAACCGTCTCGACTACCAGGAGCGGCTTGGTTTCGTGTCACGCTCGCCGCGTTGGGCGATCGCGCACAAGTTTCCTGCCGAGCAGGCGACCACGGTCCTGCGCGATATTGAAATTCAGGTCGGTCGCACGGGTGCGCTGACGCCGGTTGCGAAGCTTGAACCCGTCACCGTGGGCGGCGTCGTCGTCTCCAACGCCACGCTGCACAACGAAGACGAGATCGCGCGCAAGGATATCCGCATCGGCGACACCGTCGTCATCCAGCGCGCGGGCGACGTCATTCCGCAAGTGGTTGGCGTCGTGGAGGATAAGCGGCCGAAGAATGCCGCGCCGTTCAAGTTCCCGCATGTCTGCCCCGTTTGCCAGAGCCACGCGGTGCGCGAAAGCGATGAAAAGGGCGGCGAGGATGTTGTGCGCCGTTGTACCGGCGGGCTGATCTGTCCGGCGCAGGCCAAGGAACGTTTGAAGCATTTCGTGTCGCGCAATGCGCTCGACATCGAGGGCTTGGGCGAGGAGAAGATTGAACTCTTCTACGACGAAGGGCTCATCCGGCGTCCGGCCGACATCTTTACGCTGCAGGCGCGCGACGAGAAAAGCGCTAATCCGTTGGCCGGCCGCAAGGGTTTCGGACAAAGATCGGTGGAGAAGATGTTTGTGGCCATCGAAGCGCGCCGCCGCGTGCCGCTGGAGCGCTTTGTCTATGCGCTTGGCATCCGCCATATCGGCGAGACAACCGCGAAGGATCTTGCGCGCGCCTATGGCACCTGGGAGGCGCTGCGCTCCAGCGTCGAGGCGGCGGTGAAAGACGGCAAAGGCAGCGAAACTTATGCCGAGATCGACAACATAGAAGGCATTGGCGAAACGGTCGTCGATGCGCTGGTCGATTTCTTCAGTGAGGAGCACAACGCGCAAGCTCTCGGAAAGCTCCTGGAGCAGATCGAAGTTGCCCCGTTTGAACGCGTCAGCACGACGCGATCCCCTGTCACCGGCAAGACGGTCGTATTCACTGGAACGCTCGTGCGTTTAACGCGCAATGAGGCTAAGGCCCAAGCCGAGCGCTTTGGCGCCAAGGTGGCGGGATCGGTTTCGAAGAAGACGGATTATGTGGTTGCAGGCGCGGACGCCGGGTCGAAACTCGACAAGGCGCGGGACCTCGGTGTGGCGGTGCTGACCGAAGACGCCTGGCTGGAGCTGATCGGACAGGGCTAAGATCGCTTTCCGATCCGTTGGAAGAAGGTGCCCCGCAACTGGAAATCACGTCACTCGGACGTGATGGGATGGGAGACGAGGCGAAGCTCGCCGTTTTCTTCGATTACTTCATTCCCGGCGAGGTCCTGCAACGCACCGATGAAGGTGAACAGCGCAGTGCCGCGCCCGGCGGTGGGGCGCATGGCCTCAGGAAAATGCGGCGCGGCGGAAATCTCTGCAGCAATGGTCATCATCATGTGCTCTCCTCAGATCGAGGGGTTCAATGACCAATCTTTAAAGCATTCCTGTGACGCGCCCATGTTCCCTGTGGAACGTTTAAGCTTGCGCGTATCACAGCGGATTTGTGGCTGCTTTCAGCCAATTTCTGGTGGCGGTGTCGAGTTCAGGGCTAAGGACCTTGAAGACCGTCTTGTGATAGGCGTTGAGCCAGTCACGCTCGGCATCCGTCAGCATATTTGTAACGATGAGCCGCCGATCGATGGGCGCGAGGGTGAGCGTTTCAAAGCCCATCATCTCGCGGTCCTCGCCTCCGGGAATTTTCTGCAGCGGCGTCACGAGCACGACGTTCTCGATCCGGATGCCATAGGCGCCTTCCTTGTAAAAGCCCGGCTCGTTCGACAGCAGCATGCCCGGCTGCAGCGGGACCATGCCGGCACGAGAAATCGACTGCGGACCTTCATGGACTGACAGATAGCTGCCGATGCCGTGGCCCGTGCCGTGGTCGTAGTCGGCGCCCATGTCCCACAGAGCGCGCCGTGCGAAAGGGTCGAGATCGATGCCGCGCGTGCCCTTGGGGAAGCGCGCAGTGGCGATAGCAATATGGCCTTTCAAGACAGCGGTGAAGCGCTGCTTCATTTCCGGGGTTGGAACTCCGATGGGAATCGTACGCGTGATATCGGTCGTGCCGTCTTGATACTGTGCGCCGCTATCGAGGAGGAACAACTCGCCCGGCTTCAAGATGCGGTTCGACGCTTCACTCACACGGTAGTGCACGATAGCGCCGTGCGGGCCGGAGCCGGAAATCGTCGGGAAACTGATTTCGCGCAGCATATTGGTGGCGCGGCGGAACTCTTCGAGTTTCTCAACCGCGCTGATCTCATCAAGCGTCCCGTGCGCGGCTGCGCTGTCGAGCCACGCAAGATAGCGCACGACAGCCGCGCCATCGCGGATATGGGCCGCCCGCGCGCCCGAAATTTCGGCTGGGTTCTTGATGGCCTTGGGCAGGATACAAGGATCAGCTCCCTTGACGGCGCACTTGGGTCCAAGCGCACGTTCCAATGCGAACGCGGCCGTGTCGCTGTCGAGGCGAACGGGCTTGCCGGCGGATTTCAGTTCGCGCAGACGCCGTTGCAAATCTTTCGGGGTCAGAACTTTCGCAAACGGATCAAGATGTGCGCGCACGGCAGGCGTGATTTTTGCGGGTGCGATGAACAGTTCCACCTTGCCGCTCGCAGGCACGATGGCAAACGCGCGCACGACGGGATTGTGTGCCACGTCAGCGCCCCGGATGTTCAGCAGCCAGCAGATACTGTCGGCCAGCGTCAGAACGGCCGCGCTTTGCCCGGCCTCCTTCAATGATTTCTGGACGTACGCGATCTTCTCGGCCGGTGCTTGTCCGGCCAGCGTCAGTGGCTGCACGATGACGTCGGCGTCAGGCGGCGCCGGCCGCTCCTTTCCCCACAGTTCGTCGACGAGGTTTTTTGAAACAGGTCGGAGCGCAATACCCCGCGCTCCGAGCGCCACCTTGAGCCGCGCAGCTTCCGACGCCGTATGCAGCCAGGGATCGAAGCCGACAACCGCGCCTTTGGGAAGCTTTCCGATGAGCCATTCCGAAAGACGGGGCCGCGGTAGCAGGGCGACTTCGAACACGTCGGTATCGGTTTCGGCGCGTGCCTGCACGGTATAGCGGCCATCGATCATCAGCAGGGCGGCCTTGCGGGTGACGGCGGCAAGGCCCGCAGATCCGGAAAATCCCGTGACCCATTTGAGGCGCTCCGCACACGCGGGCACGTACTCGCCTTGAAACTCGTCGCTGCGCGGGACGAGGAACGCATCGATCTTGTGCTCGGCCAGAAGCCCCCGCAAAGCCTTGACGCGGGTGGCGACGTGCTCCGGTCCGCCTGCCGTTTCAAATGTCTGGAACATGGTCAATCCGGATGAGCGAGTGCTTGGACAGTATCTAGCGCCGGTGCAGCACGAGAGTCGACCAACCCGTGATGCGGTCATGACGGACGAGTTGGAAGCCCGCGGCACGGTACGCTGCGATGACCTGCGGGGCCTGGGGAATAAGAATGCCCGACAGCACCAGCGTGCCCGCGCGCCGAACGGTTCGCGCCAGCTCAGGCGCGAGGCGTATGAGGGGACCTGCCAGAATGTTGGCGATGACGAGATCGTATGGCTTCGACTGCCGTAGCCACGTATGGCGCACGCCATTGGCCTGCGTGGCGGCGATGCGCATGTCTGCTCCGTTGAGGCGGATGTTCTCGCGCGCCACCTTCACCGATTGCGCGTCGAGATCGGTTGCGATGATGTCGGCGTGGGGCAACGCGCGGGCGATCGCGATGGCCAGGACTCCCGAGCCGGTGCCGAGATCAAGGACGCAGTGGAACTCCTCACTCCGCGTCAGCCGGTCGATTGCCATGAGACAGCCTAACGTGGTCGCATGATGGGCCGTGCCAAAGGCTTCGCCCGCGTCGATCAGAATAGCGTTGGGTCCATGCGCGATGCGTGCGCGGTCGTGGCTGCCGTGCACCCGAAAGCGCCCCGCGGCGACGGGTGGCAGCGCCGCTTGTGACATCGCCACCCAATTGAGATCGGGCACGGCGCCGGATTCGAACTGCGGTAGCGGGGCAGCGATGTAGGGCGCCAGTTCGTTGGTCAGATCACGGCCGTCGAGACCGTCGTTGAAGTAAGCCTCAAGCCGCCAGGATTCTGCGCCGTTCTCGAACACGGTCAGGGCATCGGGAGCGGGTTCGAGGAAATCCTGCAGCGCTGCGGCCGTTTGCATCGCAAGAGCGCGGTCTGAGAAATCGGCGGTGATTTTTTCGAGCGCCATAGGCGAGTGTTCCCGCAGAAGAGTGCACGGCTCCTCCATCGCCGCTTTGCTCTTGCCGGTCAAGCGTTCGCACGCCCGTCCGGAAGGCCAACTGCTCAGGGCAACTTGACCTGGCCGCTTCCGCCGTACTCGTACCCTTCCGCGCTGATGGGATCAGGCAGGTGATCGAGGAACAGGTCCCACTTGTCGTCGATGTGCCGGGCGGCGTCGGCGGGTGCGAGTGTATGCAAGGTACCGTCCTCATTCTCGCGTACGAGTTCGTCGCGGATCAGCCGGTCCAACGCATCCTCCAGATCGAAATCGACGGTGACGCCGAAGGTGCGCTGCAGGTATTGCTCGATCGCCGCGTCGATGGCCGGCAAATCCGCCCGGTTTGCCTTTTCTTTGGCGAGCACGGAATAAAGCAGCATCTCTTCCTTGATATCCTCCTCGGCGGCGCGTGCGGCGATCTTGAGGATGACGCCGCGGTTGTCGGCCATGGCATGGAAATAGAGGTTTTGTGCCATGACGACCATGTAGCGCTGCTTTTGGTTCAGGAACCCCATGGCCTGGCGGAACGCCACCGCGCCAAGGCCGGCCGCAGCGCCCACGGCAGCGATGGGGTTGGTGGTGAGGAGCGCGAGCTTGCCCGCTGCACCGACAGCGCCCAAGCCAAGTCCCGCGCTCGATGACACCCCAAGGCGCAGCTTATCGAACAGCCGGAACCGCACCTGCGTATTGGGAAAGACCATCTCCAGATCGGTGCGCGGGATGTTCTTGAAGAGCTTCAGATAGATGTTGGAGTCTTTCAGGCCTGGAGGCAGCGCGGAGCGATTCTTCTTCACCTTGCGCTCGGCGGCCTCGCGATCGAGGCCCTTGGCCCGCATGATCTCCTGCACGCGTATGTCGAACGGCTTCAGCTTGAACATAATGAACAGGCGCTGGAAGATCGGGACATCAAACTCTTCCTTGCGCATGAATCGTTTGTAGCTGCGCTTCTCATGCTTGGCGTTGGAAGCGCCGCGATAGTAGATCACGATCTCATCGAAAGCTTCCATGTCGACGAAGAGATCGAGGCCGTAGTGGCTTTCGCGCGTCAGGATGAGTTGGACGTCGGTCGGGTCGATGCGTTCGTAGTTGGCGCGCACGAGCAACGCTTCGATGCTTTTGACAACGCGGTGCTGAAGCGTTGCCTTCTCGTCGCTCGTAAACTGGCGCGTCATCAGAAGGTCGCTGTCGGGAGAGAACGGCTCATAGAGCTGCTCGATCTCGAGAAGTTCGGAATTGTATTGCTGCTGACGCCAGTAATCGAGGTAGCGGAAGAAGCGGCGGGCCTCCGCAGCTTGGCCAGGCGGCCATGCGAGCGGCTGGCTCAAGCGTTCAAAAAGCGCAAAGCGCGTGACTGGGATGAACTTCTCGCGCTTGCGGACCGCGTCGGGCGCAATAATTCCTCCCGAGGCCTCCTGCGCGCGCGCGCCTGCGGTTGCACCCTGTTGCGGACGCTGTGCCGCCTCTCTCTCCTCCTTGCGCCTGCGCTTGTGCGCGCCGGTCAAGAAATCGATGAGTCCCGGCGTACCCTCGGACTCGGAGGCGCGAATGTCAGCCGCAGTCATACGCTCAGACCCTCCCAAACGCCCCGGCGAAGCCTGAGCCTCGCCCGCCCGCAATTTATGGCAGCTCGTGAGCCGCGTCGCATTTCTGGCGGTCCTTGTCCGCCACCCGTGCCAAATTCTACGGCGTCCGGATCGTCATTGTCGAGCCTAAGCCGTTCTATCAACGCCTATTTGCCGGGAAAGCTGTGGCCGGGGCGTGGCAATCGCGAAAGCATAGGCCAGAAAAATTGTGCGCCTCGCCGCAAAGTAGTGCCCATGGGGAAATTTTCGCGGCGCAAAAATCAAAACCGTTCATAACCTTGTGGATGGCCCTTTTGGCGCCCGAGAGAGCAGGAGGGTGATGTGCTCTACTCGGTCGAGGACCTGGGAGGGAGGGCAAGGTGAGGCCGTACAGGGGAAATGTCTGGGCGGGTATCGCGTTGGCGGTTCGCGCGTTTGGCTTAGCGAGGATGCGTGGGCTGGCGGCGATTGCCGCGATGACAACGGCACTGGCAAGTCCCGGCGCCAAGGCTGAAGAACTCGTCATGCCTTACGCATGCAGCGTCGAGGCCGGTCAAATCCTACTGACGCCATCGGCTCCGTTGTCTTATCCCGTGGTCGGCCAGCGCGAGGAGGTTTCGTTCGCCGAGTGCGCAGGACGGGGACCGCAGTCCGCGTGCACCACCATGGCGGTGCACCGCTTCGAGTTGTCCTGCGGTGGTGTCAAAGTCACCTGGGCACAGGTCGCAGCCGCCGCGCGCTCCGCGGGCGTCACACTCCCGGCCGGCTTGCCAAAGGGCTTTGCTCCGGTTGGTGCGTTGAATGCGCGTTTGGTTTTTCCCGCACTTGCGCGCTTCTCATCCCACAAGGATCGTGTCGTCAGCGAATCCCTGAGCGCCGACAGTGTGGTCGAGCGCAAGTTGCCTGCAGATCGTAAGGCACGCAAACTGGCGGAACCCGAACCATGGCAGACCGTCGTCACTGCCGAGATGCGCGCCGAGACGCCAGGGACGGCACTGCGGCTTGCCGGCGTGGCGGGCGGGTTGTTGGCGCTGGTGTTTGCAATCGGATTGGTCGCGGCGCGGCGAAACGTTGCCCATGTGTGGGCGCATCAAGCGGAAACATTCTCGACATCATTGCCACAACGTGTCAGCGGGGCCGCGCTCCAAATAGTGCGTGCGATATCGCGCACCATCGCAGATCGTTTCAGGCGAAAGCCCAGGCTGGTGACTTCAGAGCGTGACCGCACGGCATTGATGAACGCGTTGGCGATGGCAATCGCGCGCTTGGCGGAGGCAGAGCTCCAGGTTGGGTCGTTGCCGCGTGCCCTCCTGCTGCGTGAGGTGCTGCAGTCCGAGCTCGACCAGCTGCGTGGCCGCGTGGATGATATCGAGCGCGCGATTGACCAGCGGCCTGTGCAGAAATCAGCGGCCATGGTGCGCGGTATTCTTCGCGAACTGGATCGCGTGTCGCGGATTGCTCAAGGGGCGGCGCAAGATACCTCGGCGGCGAGCGACAAACAGCCAGAGCCGCAGACAGCGGCGAACGCCGCCGGAACTCCATTCCAGGCGCGAGGCGGAATGCGGATGCCGCAAAGCGTACAGGAAGCCTACCAGATGCTGGGCATCAACGACGATGCAGCGCCCAATGTCGCCAAGAAACTCGTCGACGCCTTGCGCATGAGCTGGCATCCCGACTTTGCGCGCGACGAGGCCGACCGGCAGGTCCGCGAGGCGCGCATGAAGCAGATCAATGCGGCTTGGGATCTCATCAGAACCCGTCGGGAGGCGGCCTGAGCGGCGGGCGGCGCTGCCAACGGCTTCGACTATGGACGGTTGCGTCCGAACAGTCCGTCCGGACCCTCGAACGCGACGACGATGAGGCCCGCCATCACGCTGCAACCCGCGAAGCCGAGGGCCAAGGGCAGAACCGTTCCATCGAACGCCGCGCCAATGATCCCGCCCGCGCTGGCACCGATAGCCGTGCCGAGCGCGCCGATCACGGACGAGGCCATGCCGGCGTTCTCGCCCTGCTGCTCCATGGCGAGCGTGTTGAAGTTCGGTGCAATCAAGCCGAAGCAAAAGAATGCGCTGGCAACCAGGATCGCGAAAACGCTGAGCGAGGCGTGCCCTGTCAAGGACGCAAGCGCCAAGGCCAGCGCGACCGCAATGAATATCACAAGCGCCGTGTGAGCGACGCGGCGCATCCCGAGCCGCTCCACCAGATTGGCGTTCAGGAACGACGCAACAGCCATCACGGACGCCACTGCACCAAACAGCAATGGGAAATTGTCGCCCGCGTCGAAGACCTCCGTGAAGACCTGCTGTGAGCTGGCGACGTAGGACAGCAGGCAGCCGAACATCAGTCCGGTCGCAATGCCGTAAGCCATGGTCTGGCGGCACAACACGGCTTCTTTGAACGAAGCCAGCAGCGTGGGAGCGCAGGTGTGCTGGGTGATACGATGGGCGGTTTCAGGCAACCGCAAACCTGCCCACACCGCGACCGCTACGCCGAGGATCAACAGAACATCAAACGTCAGCCGCCAGTCGCCGATATGCATCAGGCCTTGCCCAACCGAAGGCGCCAGAACGGGTATGAGGATAAACACCATCATGGCGAGCGACATGACGCGCGCCATATGGCGGCCGCTGTAAAGGTCACGCACGACCGCAATGGCGATGACGCGCGGCGAGGCGGCGCCCAGGCCTTGGATCAGCCGCGCTCCAAGCAGAGTCGTGAAGGATTGCGACAGCAGCGCCGCGAAGGAGCCTGCAATGAACAACACAAGCCCGGCGAGCAGCACCGGCTTGCGGCCGAGCCGGTCGGACAAGGGGCCGTAGACGAGCTGACCGGCTGCAAAGCCGACCATGTAGATGATGACGATCTGCTGGCGATCGTTTTCGCTGGTGACCCCGAGCGCGCTGCCGATCTGCGGCAGTGCGGGCAGCATGATGTCGATCGACAACGCCGTGAGCGCCATCAACGCTGCCGTCAGCGCGACGAACTCGATGAAGGAGATTTTCAGAATGGCATCCGGTGTGCGCGCGGCGGTCTGTTGCGCGGTGAGCGGGGGCTGCTGGGGGGTATCCATGATGGTCTCTATTGGAGGGGCGCCAGCTTGGTTTTTCCGGTTTGTTTGGCTATTGCGGTTGCTGTTTGCCGTGGCCGCGCCATGGCGTCAACGCCCTGCCGGCACACCCGGTTCCTCGATGAAGAGCGCGCCGTCTAGACAGCCCATATGGTCGAAAAACGGCTGTCAGCCAAGAAGATCCACGAAGCTTGCGACGACTCGCTTCGTGTCGCCGGCGTCGAAGTCGATCGTGAGCTTGTTGCCATCGACGTGCGTCACGGTGCCAGCGCCGAACTTTTCATGCGACACGCGCGTGCCCGCCTTGAACTGCGGCGCGCTGGCCGATGAAGCAGCTACCAGCTCGCCTTCGATTGTCGTTGGCGTGCGCGCCGGCTTCTTCTTTTTGTTGTCGGAGCGCGACCAGGTTTGTTGTGCGCGTTGCCAGCCGGGCGTCTGATAGTTCGATTTCGATGGTCCTGGATCGCGATCGAAACGGCTTGGCCCGAAGGGGTTGCCATATCCGAAGCCGCCGCGGCCATACGAAACGCCGCCATACGGCGTCGGGTTCTCGACGACATCGACGTTGGCGACGGGCAACTCGTCGATGAAGCGCGAAGGGATCGCGGACTGATAAAGACCATGTGTGCGCCGGTTCTGCGCAAACGAGATTTTCGCGCGGCGCTTGGCGCGTGTGAGCCCAACGTAGGCAAGGCGGCGTTCCTCCTCAAGCCCGGCTTTGCCGCTCTCGTCGAGCGCACGCTGGTGGGGAAAGAGCCCTTCCTCCCATCCGGGCAGAAACACGGTTTCGAATTCCAGCCCCTTGGCGGCGTGCATGGTCATCAGCGAGACGCGGTCGCCGTCACTGCCCTGATCTGCGTCCATGACGAGCGCGACGTGCTCGAGGAATCCGCCGAGCGTGTCGAAATCATGCATGAAGCGCACGAGTTCCTTGAGGTTTTCCAGACGTGACTGCGCTTGCGGGCTCTTATCCGCCTGCCACATGGCGGTATAGCCGCTTTCGTCCAGAATCTGCTCGGCAAGGTCGGTGTGGCGCATGGTGTCGAGCTGTCCGCGCCAGCGCTCGAACTGGCGCAGCAGATCGTAAAGCGACTTTCGGGCCTTGCCGGCCAGCTCGTCGGTCTCAACCATCTCGCGCGCGGCGGCGTAAAGCGGTATGGCGCGCGCGCGCGCCAGCTCGTGGATGCGCTTGATGGACGTATCGCCGAGTCCGCGCTTGGGCACGTTGACGATGCGCTCGAACTTCAGGTCGTTCGAAGGGTTGGCGACCACTTCGAGATAGGCAATGGCGTCCTTGATTTCCTGGCGCTCGTAGAAGCGCGGACCGCCGATGACGCGGTAGGGCAGTCCCAGGGTGATGAAGCGTTCTTCGATGACGCGCATCTGGAAGGAGGCGCGCACCAGAACGGCAATCTCATTCAACTTGTGACGCGCGCGCTGGAGGGTCTCGATGTCATCGCCGATGGAGCGGGCTTCCGTCTCGTCGTCCCAGAAGCTCGCTACCGCGACGCGCTCGCCCGCGCTGCCGTCCGTGAACAGCGTTTTGCCGAGCCGCCCCTCGTTGTGCGTGATGAGCCCCGAGGCCGCCGCGAGAATATGGCTGGTGGAACGGTAGTTGCGCTCCAGGCGAATGACGCGTGCACCAGGGAAGTCGGCTTCGAAGCGGAGGATGTTCTCCACCTCCGCGCCGCGCCAGCCGTAGATCGACTGGTCGTCGTCGCCAACGCAGCAGATATTCGGAATGCCCTGGGCCAACAGCCGCAGCCATAGATATTGGGCGACGTTGGTGTCCTGATACTCGTCGACCAGGATGTAACGGAAGCGGCGATGATAGTCGGCCAGCACGTCCGGATTGTCGCGGAACAGCCGCAGGCACTCCAGCAGCAGATCGCCAAAGTCGCACGCGTTGAGATCCTTCAGCCGGCTCTGGTAGGCGGCATAGAGGTCTTTCCCCTTGCCTTCCGCAAAGGCGAATGCTTCGCCGGCCGGCACCTTGTCCGGCGTCAGGCCGCGGTTCTTCCAGCCGTCGATGAGGGCGGCGAGCTGGCGTGCGGGCCAGCGCTCTTTGTCGATGCCCGCCGCTTCGATCACCTGCTTCAGCAGGCGTTTGGTATCGTCGTCGTCGAGAATCGTGAACCCGGACTTGAGCCCGACGAGTTCCGCGTGCCGACGCAGGATCTTGACGCCGATGGAGTGAAACGTGCCGAGCCACGCCATGCCCTCGACCGTCGTGCCAATGGCGGCGCCGATGCGGTCCTTCATCTCGCGTGCGGCCTTGTTGGTGAAGGTGACCGCGAGGATTTGGGATGGCCAAGCCTTGTTCTGTGCCAGGATGTGGGCAATGCGCGTGGTCAGCACGCGCGTCTTGCCGGTGCCCGCGCCGGCCAGGACCAAGAGCGGGCCCTCGGTATGTTCGACTGCGGCGCGTTGCTCGGGGTTCAAGCCCTCCAGATACACGGGCGCCGGGCGCGACGCCGCCAGGGCGCGCGCGGAGATGGAACCTTGACGGGTACCGGCACCCTCCGCGCTAGCAGCCTCAGGAGCAGCCTGGGGCAAATCAAAAGGCGGCTCTTCGAATTCATCAGAGGGATGTGAGGGCGGCGGCATTCTGCGACTCGCTGTCATTCCAATCAGGTAGCGTACCGTATCCGCTCCTACAACCCAGCCGCGGCGCTGTGCACAGTGCCGGTAAAATGCCTGATGGTTGCCGCAAAACCTGGGCAAAGTTCTGGAATTGCGCCCAAATTCGGGTTCAGACTTATCCCCGGCTATGCGATAGAATGCGATTATTGGCGTGCGAGGCTGATTGCGCACGCCGGTCGGCGCGAGAGCGGGCTTGCGCCGGTGAGAGAGCTTTTGGCGGATGAATAACGCACTCCTGTATCTCGGCGGCCTTCTGGCATTGGTCCTGGCGACCTTGTTTGGTGCGCCGTATGTGATCGATTGGAACGGCTATCGCGGTGTTTTCGAGGAAGAAGCCTCCAAGGTGCTCGGTCGCGACGTTCGCGTAGGCGGCGCCGTCAATGTCCGCTTTTTGCCGATGCCCTTCGTGAGCTTCGAAAAGGTTCGGCTTGCCGACACCACCGGTCAGACGGGTGAGCCCTTCATCCGTGCCGATAGCTTCACGATGCGGCTTGCCGTCTCGCCCCTGCTGCGCGGCGCGTTCGAGGCCAACGAGATTGAATTGAACAAGCCCGTGCTGTCGCTCGTGTTCGATGGCGCGGGCAGCGGCAACTGGTCGACTTTGGCGTTAAAGCCCGCAGAGCTTCCCTTCGTGCCGCAGAACGTGGCCTTGCATTCGGTGCGGCTGATCGATGGGGCGGCTGCGATCCACCGCGCAGACGGCAAACTCATCAACACGGTCGGCGCCATCAATGGCGAGCTTTCGGCTGAGAGCCTGACGGGCCCCTTCAAATTCAAGGGCAGCGCGCGCATCGGGAGTGCCGAGCGCGAGGTGCGCTTTTCGACCGGGCGCGCGGATGCCGAGGGCGCGGTGGACGTCAAGGCCGTGATGCATGGAGACGCCGCCTCCAACTCCTACATATTCGATGGCGAATTGCGCGACCTGACCACCGCTCCGAAAGTCACGGGCGATCTCACGGGCAAGATCTACCTGCCGCGTGCGGCCTCAGCCGATACGCCGGCTAATCCCGACGAGCCGCGCGTCCTCAACCTCAAGGCCGCAACGGTGGCCAATGCCCTCGGCGCGACATTCGACAATGTCGAGCTGGAACTGGATAGTGCGGCGGAGGCTCAAATCCTGACCGGCAAGGCGTCGGCGAAATGGGGTGAGGCGCTGCAATTCGACACCAAGCTTGCCGCCAAGTGGCTCGATCTGGATATGCTCGCGGCGCCGCACGGCCAGCAGGCGGGGATCGAGGGGTTGCGGCAGTTGTTCGTTGCGCTGGTCGAAGGCCTGGGTGGCGATGGTTCGGCAAGCGTGCAGGTCGACATCGAGCAAGCGAAATTCGCAGGTGAACAGTCGGGCGCCCTCAATCTCGAAGCCGAACGCCATCAGGATGTCGTGACGCTGCGCCGCCTCTCCGGCGGATTGCCTGGCGGCGCGCGATTCGATCTGTCGGGTGAAATTGCCGGCGCAAAGAACGCTGAAAAGACATTCAAGGGTGAGGGCGCGGTGCGGGGGGCTAATTTCGCCCGCGTTCAGGCCTTCGCCAAGAAGTCCGGCATCGACATCGATTTGAAGCCGGAGGGTTCGTTCTGGGTTGCCGGCCAGGTTGCCATGGGTCCAGGCAGTTTCGCATTGACCGACGCCAAGGCGCAGATCTCGGGCCAGCCGGTTGCAGGAGACGTATGGATCGAAAGCGCCCCACGTCATCACATCACCGTGCGCCTTGATGGCGACGACATCGACAGCGCCGTCTTTTTCCCGGAGCAAGCGAGCCATGTGAGCCAGGTGTTGCGGCAGGCACTGGGACTGGCAGGGCCCGGTCCGGATGATACCGCCGCCGCGGTCGAAACGTCAGGGCAGGGGACCACGGTTGAGTTGTCGGCGCGCCGTCTGAAGCATGGCGGTCACGTCTACAGGGATGTCGATGCCCAGATCGTCATCGATGCCAAGACGCTTTCGGTGCCGAACGCGCGGCTCACCACGGAAGCGGGCGCGCGCCTGGCAACGTCGGGGCACATTACGCGCGCGGGCCAGGATGGCGGCTCGGCAAAGGGCACATTGACCTACGAGGTCGACGCCGCCGAAAGCCGCGCCATTGCCGAGGTGAGCAAGCTGCTTGGGTTCGAAGACAGTCTCGACAAGCAGCTTACGGCCTTGCCTTCGGCACGCGTCGCGGGGCTGGTCATGATCGGCAAGCGCCAGCCGGGCGCGGCGGACGTGACGTTTGACGGCCTGATCGGCGGCGCGCGCGTGACGGGCGAGGGATTGTTCGACAGCGGTTTCACCGCATGGCGGACCGCGCCTGCCCGGATGACTGCGACCCTCAAGTCCGACGACCTTGGAGAAATTCTCAAGCTCGCCGGTGCGGGACCGCAGCTCCTCGGCGGCCTGAAATCGCGACCCGGCGAGGCCAGTTTGGCGATATCGGGTCTTTTGGCGCAAGGCGCGAAGTCTTTGGCAGAGGTCAGCGCGGAAGGCTTATCGGCGACGCTGCGGGGCACGTTGATGGCGCAAGACAATCAGACATTCGCCTACGATGCGCAAGGTGATGTCGATGCTCAGGATGCTCGCGAAGCCCTCGTGCTGGCCGGCATTGTGGCGCCGGCGGGCGTCACGCGCGACACTCTGGCCGGGCCCATCGCCGTCAGTACAAAAGACGGCGTCACCACATTCTCGAGCCGCGGTTTGAAATCGGCTTCGACTGTGATCAAGGGCAGCATCAAGCTGATGCGGTCGCAGGACGCTTCGCATATGGATGCGGACCTCGAGACGGATCGTGCGTCGGTGGCAGGCCTGTTGAGCTGGGTAAGCGAGGCGACTGGCGCCGCCGCCGCGGAAGATGTGGAAGAGAATATCTGGCCAAGTGCGCAACTCGATCTTCAGCCGTTCGCGCACACTCGTGGCAAAATGCGCCTCAAGATCGCCCGGCTGGAGCTGGCAGACGGTCTGGTTGCGCAAGATGCTGTGGCAGGAATTGAGTTTGGCGATGGCAGGGTCGCCGTTGGAAATCTGAAAGCCCGCGCCGCCGGAGGCGACCTCACGATGGCCGCTGCGATCGAAAAGGCCCCGGGCGGCTTTACGCTATCGGGCAATGTTGCACTCGATGCCGATCTGGCCGCGCTCAATGCACATGCTTCAGGCCGCGCCCAGTTGCACTTCGAAGGATCGGGCCGGGCTTTGAGCCCTGCGAAGATCATCGACGCACTTACCGGCAAGGGTACGATCGAGCTGCAGGACGTGCGCCATCCGGGGCCGTCGCCCGCGCTCATCGCCGATGCGAGCGATGCCATCTTGGCCGGCAGGATGGAGAACGACGCCGGCGTCATCGCGTCGTCGCTCGTTTCGTCTCTGGGCTCCACCGCCATCGTGGCGGGCAACAAGACGATATCGTTCGATGTCGCAGGGGGTGTGGTGAAGGTCGAACCCTACACGCTCTCAACGCCCCAAGGAACGGCGCGCAATACGACGACAGCCAGCCTTTCATCCCTTGCTCTCGATAGCGAGTGGCAGGTGAGCGCGGTCGCCTCGCCTCTGCCGCCACCCCCCGAAGCCAACCCCGCCTGGAAGCCCGCCCCCAAAGCACCATTGCCCGCGGTTGAGTTCATCTACACGGGGGCCCTGGGCGATCTTGCAGGGCTCGAGGTCAGGGCCGACGCCAGCGATCTCCAGCGCGAACTTGCAGTTCGGCAGATGGAACGCAAGGTTGATGAGCTTGAAAGTCTGCGCAAGCGGGACGACGACCGCCAGCGCCAGGAGATCGAACGCCGAAGGGCGTTGGAGGCCGAACGGGTCCAGGCGGCAGCCGCAGCCGCAGCCGCGCGCGAAGCCGCCAAGCAGCAGAAAGAGCAACAGCTCAAGGAAGAGGAACTTCCGCCTGTGCTGCCGGAATCGAACGGGACAGATGCGATCGTTCCTCAGACCGGCCCTCCCGATGAGGATTTGCCTGCTCAGGAGGATCGAGCCGCCGATGCCGTGCCCAAGCCGATGCCTCCTGCACGCGTGTCCGTTCCACGCCCGCAACCGCGTGTGCAACGGCGCACGACGTCCGACGAAATCAATAGGGCCTTTGGCAGTTGGCCGTAGATTTCAAGTTCCTTCATCCCGATGCGTTGACTTTGGCTGCATGCCCGTGCGCATGGCGTTGCAACGTTGCTGTCGTTGTTCGGACACGCGCGCCATCTCGTGCGAATTGTCACGTGACGCTTTTATGACAAGCGATGCGGGAGATGCTATGCCCCTGGCGGCTGACGGAGCACCGCCGGAGTAAAAATGGGGAAGCCTACGCTGGATAAGGACCTGAAAAAGGTCGTCCATATCGAAAAAGCCGCCGAATCCCTCGGCCGTTCGCTTGCCAAACCAGGACTTCTCGCGGTCTTCATGGCCGCCTGCATCGCGGTCGCCAGCCATTTCATCGATGAGAGCTCTCACGCCAGTCTCGTCATTACAGCCGCCGTCATCGCCGCCTACATGGCGCTCAACATTGGCGCCAACGATGTTGCCAACAATATGGGCCCCGCAGTCGGAAGCCGCGTGCTCAGTATGTCCGGTGCGATTGCAATCGCGGCCCTGTGTGAAGTGTCCGGCGCCATCCTTGCTGGCGGTGATGTGGTGAGCACCGTTGCCAAGGATCTGCTGGTCACGGATCACGGGCTGAAGACGATTTCCTTTATTCACATCATGATAGCCGCGCTGCTGGCCGCGTCGCTGTGGACCCATCTGGCCACCTATCTAGGGGCGCCGGTGTCAACGACGCATGCGATCGTCGGCGGCGTCATGGGCAGCGGTACGATGGCCGCAGGTTTCGATGCCGTTAATTGGTCGGTGATGGGACGGATCTCGGCGAGCTGGGTGATTTCGCCAGCGGCTGGAGGTCTTATAGCAGCAATGCTGCTGGGGCTCATCAAGTGGCTGATTATTTACCGCCAAGATCGCGTCGCGGCTGCACAGCGCTGGGTGCCTCCGCTTGTCGCGCTGATGTCAGGTGTGTTTGCGATGTATATCGTGAGCAAAGGATTGCAGCGCGTTTGGACGCCGTCGACAGTGGCCGTTCTTGCCTTCGGGCTTGCATTCTTCGCATTCGGCTTTGCCATTACGGCCCCGTGGATCAACCGCCGCGCCGCCGTCATTCCCAACACGCGCAAGGCAATCGCCCAGTGCTTCACCATCCCATTGATCTTTGCCGTGGGCCTCTTGTCGTTTGCTCATGGTGCAAACGACGTCGCCAACGCCGTGGGGCCGCTGGCGGCCATCGTGTCAGCCGCGCAGGCCGGCACGAATGCCGATCAGGATGTCGCCTTGCCGCTTTGGGTATTGGCGATCGGTGCGTTCGGCATCTCACTCGGCTTGACACTGTTTGGTCCCAAGCTCATTCGCACCGTGGGCGAGAAGATTACCAAGATGGACCCGATACGCGCCTATTGCGTGGCGCTGTCGGCGGCCGTCACGGTGCTCGTCGCTTCCGCGATGGGGCTGCCCGTCTCATCGACGCACATCGCCATCGGTGCCGTGTTCGGCGTTGGCTATTTGCGGGAGCTGCTGACCAACAAGGGCGTGCCCAACCCGGCTGTCAAGCCGCGATCGGTTTTTCTTGAGCCTTCCAGCCTCAACCGCACTCCGCAGGAGGCTGTCGAGAACTATCAGAAAAAAGAAAAGCGCCGGCTCGTGCGCCGGCAACATGTGTACGGCATCGCGGCGGCTTGGGTCATCACCGTGCCGGCCGCGGCGCTATTGTCTGCGGGCTGCTATATGGTAATGCGCGCCGTGACCGACTGAACCGGTTGGGGCATCCAGAAATAGCACGCGCCGGCTTAACTCCGTCGTAAGGTCGGCCAAGACCGGATCGTGCAAGAGCCGCTTGGCTTCGCGCAGAAGCACCCAGTGGCGCTGTCTGTTGGCCTGTTCCGGCCAGGTGTCGTTCTGGCGCGTGACGCGCATGGGGTAGAGATCGACCTCGACCACCTTGCGCGCGATGCTGCCCTTCTTGATCGTGCGGTAGGTGCCGATGGGAGTGAGGTCGATTTCACCCTCCACGCCGCCCTCTTCCAATGCCTCCTGCTGCGCGCTCTCCCACGGCGTTTTGCCCTCGATCACAGAGCCCTTGGGAAAGATCCAGCGTCCGCTGCGCCGTGATGTAATGAGCAAGAATGCCACTCGGCCATCGACGACCGCATAAGGGAGTGCGGCAACCTGACGGGTCAGGTCGGGCGAGCGAACACGCAGAAAAATGCGGTCCAGAATGTATTGCGAATAGCTTCGCATGGAGGATGACACCCTTCTCGGCCTTTGGCGGCGGCTCGGCTCGCCAGGATTGCGGAACATGATCCTGCATGCAGGGACTAAAGAGCAAGCCGACGCGCAATTCAAGGATCAAGCTGTAGACAGAGCGCCGCCTCGCGCATGGACACTATCTCGTTATGTTCCTTCAGACCGGGGCTGAGCGCGCGCACGGTAGCGCTCGAGCAGCCAGATGCGCACGGCACTCGATAATCCGGACGTGCCACGGTTGCCGTCGATGCCGGCCACCAGCCCCGCGAGCGTGGTGCCATCCTCCGCCGCAGCTTCCTTCAGCGCGTCCCAGAAGGGCTTTTCCAAGGAGATCGACGTGCGATGGCCCTTGATCGCAAACGAGCGCTTAACCGGGCGGCTCATGAGTCTGCGCCGGTGTCCGGATCGGCTTCGGTGTCGTGCGCGCCTTTGTGGTCTTGGCCGGCTTCGCGCGGTGGAAGCTTCGCGCCATCGAGCACCTTTTCGCCCAGTATGCGTTCCTCGTCGTCATGCATCCGTTCGGCCTTTGTGCGGCCGTACTTGGCGCGGTTCTGTTCGGCCTGTCTTTCTTGCGCAGCGCGTTTCTTCGACTTGCGGAATTTATTCAGGTTCACGATTTCGGCGGGCATGTCGTCAGGTCCATCGGATCAAATTGAACATTGCATGGAGCTTCGCGCCCCGCGCCGGATTAAGGCTTGCCGCCCATGCAATTCGTCCACGCAAATGTTCTTCGAAATTTGCGACGCCCAGCAGGTTCTGTGTGTTGGGGCCGAACTTGCGGCAGTTGTGCAAGATAGCCTTGAGTTCGTCGAAGGTCCCACGGGGAAGGTTGATGTGGTCGTTAACGGTCACGCCGATGATGCGCTGGCTCTGGGAGCGGCGCATGATGCGTGTCTTCGCGGCGTTGAGCATGAAGCCCTCGTCCACCGCAATCATTGCGACATGCTCCAAGAAGGTATCAACTCGGCGGTCAAAAATTTCATCACCTGAGAATGCCAGATCGTCCGCATATCTTGTGTACTTAGCCCCGAAACGAGCTGCGAGTCCACTGATGCGGCGATCCAGCGAGAAGCTGACAAGGTTCGCCAACGCCGGCGATGTGGGAGCTCCCTGAGGCAGATGAGGTTGCTCATAGAGCTTTCTGGTCTGCCAGTCGCACATCCGGCCGCCTGACCGGCTTGCGAACACGCTGGTTGGCGTGCCTGACGTGCACAGTCCTGTCAGCAGCCGCGCCACGCTGCTTGGATATCCGATCGCGCGAAAGATCCCTTGAATACGCGCGGCAGGTATACTTGCAAAATAGTCCTTGAGATCGGCGGCCAAGACGATGAACTCTCCGCAGTGCGCTTGGGCCGAGGTGACGCAAGACCGTTTTGCAACGAAACCGTGTGCGCACGCATGCACCGGCACCCGATCGAGTATCTCGCGCAATATGCGCCGCTGTATCGTCTTCAATCGCGGTTTTGGTTCTTCAATCAGGCGTGGAGGACCGTGCTTCTTCAGCACGAAGGTATATTGGTAGTTCTGCAGAACAGGGATCGCAGTACGGCTATGTTGCCTGCGCGTATCGCTGAGCCATTCCAAATGCTCGTTCGATAATCCCAGCCACGCCGCCAAGTCACCGCTCGAATTGATCTTCGGCACGTTAAGACCGGCAAATTTCTTTGCCGGCGCGAATTTGGCGGGTTTGAGCACACAGTGCAGAATCTGTGGCTCCTTGAGAATGCGGGCAACCGCGCCGGCGAATTCGGGCGCAGCCAGAAAGAAATCGGTGAGCCAATCAGGCGAGGGCGGTTGCCCGGAATGGTCGGCAAATGCCGCGAGCCTTCGCAACAAAGCGGTTCGCTCGCGGCTATTCTGTGTCCCCAACAGGTGGCGTGCGCGGTCTGACCTTGCGCGTGGGGACCATTTACCGCAGAGCAGTGCCGCCGCGAGGTTCCGAGCGATCCATTCTCGCGTATTCATCTTGCCTGCGGTGATTGAAAGAGGCGCCCTGCGAGCGGCCGGACACTTCAACCCAACGTGTCGGACGCGATGTAACGTAGGGCGGACCTACCCGGCATCGCGTTGCGGGCTGAGCACAATAGTGAAATATCCTTGGGGTAACCCCAAAGAGACCCGACGGCACCGAAGTGACCGACCGGGCCTGTCTTGAAGTATCCGGCTGCTCACCCGCGATGAAACGTCAGCACCAAGAGTCTGTCAATGGTAGGCTCGTCCGGGACTACGGTAAACGGACCCGAACGTGGCCGCAGCCGCTTCTTTGAGTTGCGATCACGCGGGATCGGGGCCGATCATCTTGGCGGGGACGACGATCCGGTCGAAGTCCTCCGCGGGGATTCCGTCGGCAATGGCCTCCTCGCGCAATGTCGTGCCGTTCTTGTGCGCGGTCTTGGCGATCTTGGCGGCCCGATCATAGCCGTATTTCTCTTTCAGCGGCGTCACAAGCATCAGCGAGTTGGCAAGGCCCTTCTCGATGTTGTCGAGACGCGGCTCGATGCCCACGACGCAATTGTCGGTGAACGAAACCGCCGCGTCGGCCAGCAGGCGCACAGACTGCAGGAAGTTGTACGCCATCATCGGATTGAACACGTTCAATTCGAAGTGCCCCTGGCTTCCCGCAAAGGCGAGCCCTGCGTTGTTGCCATGGATGTGCGCGGCGACCTGGGTCATGGCTTCGCATTGGGTGGGGTTCACCTTGCCCGGCATGATGGAGGAGCCGGGCTCGTTCTCCGGCAGCGCCAACTCGCCGAGGCCGGCGCGCGGGCCGCTGCCCAGGAAACGGATGTCGTTGGCGATCTTGAAGCAGCTCATGGCGACGGTGTGGATCGCGCCATGCGTCATCACCATCGCGTCGTGGGCGGCGAGGGCTTCGAACTTGTTGGGTGCCGTGGTGAAGGGTAGCTTCGTGATCGCCGCGATGCGCTCGGCGACCTTGCTCGCAAATCCCTGTGGCGAGGCAAGGCCGGTGCCGACCGCGGTGCCGCCCTGGGCGAGTTCCATGAGCGCGGGCAGCGTGATCTCAATGCGCTTGATGCCGTTTTCAATCTGCTTGGCGTAGCCGGAGAACTCCTGACCGAGCGTCAAGGGCGTTGCGTCCTGGGTGTGCGTGCGGCCGATCTTGATGATGTCCTTCCAGGCGCGCGCCTTGGTTTCGAGCGCCTCCTGGAGATGCTTCAAGGCGGGCAGCAGCCGGTTTACTACCTCTTCTGCGCACGCGATATGCATCGCGGTCGGGAACGTGTCGTTCGACGACTGGCTCATGTTGACATGGTCGTTGGGGTGAACGGGCTTCTTGGTGCCCATCTCGCCGCCGAGCAATTCGATCGCGCGGTTGGAGATCACCTCGTTGGCATTCATATTGGATTGAGTGCCCGAGCCGGTCTGCCATACGACAAGCGGAAAGTGCGCATCGAGCTTGCCGTCGATTACCTCCTGCGCGGCCTTTATAATGGCGTCCGCGATCTTGGGGTCGAGCTTGCCGAGCGCCATGTTGGTCTCTGCCGCGGCGCGCTTGACGATACCGAGCGCGCGCACGATCGCCTGAGGCTGCTTCTCCCAGCCGATCTTGAAGTTGCCGAGCGAGCGTTGCGCCTGCGCACCCCAATAGCCTTCGGAAGGAACGTCGATGGGGCCGAACGTGTCAGTCTCGGTGCGATAAGAGGTCATGGCTGGCTTGCTCGCGGATGTCCTGTTTGCGTTGCAGCATGCCGCTTAGCACGTCCCCGGCCCAAGTACAAAATGGGCTTTTGTTGGTGTTTTGTGGAAAGCGAAGCCCGCGCCATTTCATGAGGCTTCCGGCGAATGCCTCTGCGCGCCAAATTGTGCAACACATTTGATCTTTCGGCGATGATGCCGCGCAGAAAAGGTGTGCCAGACAATGACGTTGGATATGCAGAAGCTCGAGCCGCTGCTCGGCATGATGGTGACCGAAATCGGTGCGGCGGCCAACGCGGCACTCGTGCTTGTCGGTGACAAACTCGGTCTCTACAAAGCGCTCGCAGCGCACGGCCCCCTGTCATCGGACGATCTTGCCAAGAGGACAAATACAGCGCCGCGCTATGTGCGGGAATGGTTGAGCGCGCAGGCGGCGTCCGGATTTGTCACTTACGACGCGGCAACCAATATTTTCTCCATGAGCCCCGAACAAGCGGCGGTTCTTGCCGACGATGACAGCGTCGTCAACATGACCGGCGGCTTCTACGCGCTGGCGGCGGTCTATGCGGACGAGCCGCGGCTGACGGAAGCTTTCAAGATCGGCAAAGGGATCGGCTGGGGCGAGCACTGCAATTGCCTGTTCTGCGGCACGGAGCGTTTCTTCCGGCCCGGATACAAGGGCCATCTGGTGGCCGAGTGGCTGCCCGCACTCGATGGTGTTGTCGCCAAACTGGAAAACGGCGCGAAGGTGGCCGACATCGGCTGCGGACACGGGGCATCGACGCTCATCATGGCACAGGCTTTCCCCAAATCTCACTTCACCGGCTTTGACTTTCACGAGCCGTCCGTTGTTCGGGCGCGCGAAGTCGGCGCAGGTCATAAGAATCTCGCGTTCGAGCAGGCCCGCGCTCAGGATTTCCCCGGCGGCGATTTCGATCTCGTCACCATCTTCGATGCGCTGCACGACATGGGCGATCCGGTTGGGGCCGCCCGTCGCGTGCGCGAATGCCTGAAGGACGACGGCACCTTCATGGTCGTCGAGCCCATGGCGGGCGACAGCTTGCAGGAGAACTTGAATCCGGTGGGACGCGTGTACTACGCGTTCTCGACCAATGTATGCGTGCCAGCCTCGCTCAATCAGGAAGTCGGCGCCGCATTGGGCGCACAGGCAGGCGAGACGAAGCTGACGCAAGTGCTGCGCGAAGGTGGGTTCACGCGTATTCGCCGCGCCGTCTCAGCGCCCTTCAACATGGTGCTTGAAGCCCGCCCGTAGGTGCTGGATGAGGCGACCGTTGGGCCGTGCGTTACCTGCGGCGGCCAACCGTTATTAGGCGGCTTGTGAGCCAAACCTAAACAGAATATTGCCGCTTTTTATTCGTTGTGTTGCTAGGCTTTACGTAAATGAGTCGATTCCGGAGTGCCGGGCGTGGGACGAGCGGACGTTCCATGAGGCGCTGTTTTCCGGATCCTGCTGCGGGTGATGTGGGAAAGCCTCTATTTCAAGTGTGCGTGGTCCTTGCCTGCAGAAGCGATCTGGCAAGGGCGGTGCTCAAACCCGGGGTGAACACGCCATGGAATCGAAAATCATCGTCATGATCGTTCAACTCGCCATGCCCAACGGCGATGCAGACGTGCAGGTGAAGCCGATGGACAACGTGCAAGCCTGCCGCAGCGCGGCCGAGATCGAGGCGAGCGATCCCTACGTCGCCAATGTCCAATGCTCGGAGTTGATCGGCGGAGTTCTGAAGCCGGACTTCAAGCCGCGCGAATTGCGACGCAAGCCAGGCGAAACGACGAATTTCAAATCGACAGGATAAGGCGAGCCCACCGGCTGAAGGCTATTTCTTGCGGAAGGAGTCCAGGCTGACGACCTTGGAGCCGGACTTGTCCTCTCCCTCTTGCGCGGCTTCCTTGGCCTCTTCCTGGGGCTTCATTTTGGTTGACGCGGCTGACGCCGGTTCGGGCTGGGGTGGAAGCGGCGCATCATCAAATGAAATGTCAGTGCCCGCCGGGGTGACCTCAGGTGCAGCTTCTTTTTCGGCGCGCGGCTTGCGCGGGCCGCGAGGCTTCTTGGTCAGTGTCGCGCGTGGGCTGTCGGGACGCACGCCGCTCACGGCGTCGTAGGCAGCGTCCATGCTCACTGAACGCCGCGTCGCCGTTTGAGGGCGATCCGTCGCGTCCTCGAACTGCAATCCGAAATGAACTGAAGGATCGATGAACACCTTGATTGCGGACAGCGGCACGACAAGCCGCTCAGGTACGCCGTCAAACGTCAGTTTCACCTCGAAGCGATCATCCGAAACGATCAGGTCCCAGAAACGATGCTGCAGCACGATTGTCATCTCGTGCGGGTATTTTTCTTTGAGGCGCTTGGAAAGAACAACCCCCGGCGCCTGAGTCATGAAGGAGATATAGAAGTGATGCTCGCCGGGAAGCCCGGTCTTGGCAATCTGCTGGAGGGCGGCGCGAACAATTCCGCGCAATGCATCCTGTTGGAGCGCTTCGTAATCGATCATTGGCCCGCTTGCCATCGGTTCAGCCGCTCTTTAGCTGTCTTGCCGCACCTCCCGCCCGCGAGACGCAATGTACGATCGAGGACGAGCCTTCCCGTATAACGCACGTCATACCTCGTAAAAGAGCATAGTTTGACGCGGACGAGAAGTGGAGGGCTTCTGTTGCCCGGTGCCCTCCGAACCGCGCCTTACCCGGCTAGGGGTAAGGGCTTGAGTTTAGGCATTTCGCGCCGCATTACGCAGCGAGAGCAGCCTCAGCATAGTTGTCATTGGCAACTATTCTGAATGACCCGATAACGGTGGTATCATGCCGGGCAAAAGCTAAACCCTTTACACCCTCGTCGATCCTAGTTCGCCCCCATTCCGGTCGCATTCTGGGGCTTCCCTTCGGAAGCCGGCCGCAAAGCGCGGGAAAGGTTTGGTGGAGGCGCCGGGTACCGCCCCCGGGTCCGAATGGCTTATTACGGTCGCGTTTATCGCCATAGCCGGACGAATCCGGCACCTTTGAATATAAGGTGGCTGGAATGAAAAAAGAAGTCGCTGATCGCTGCGCTTTTCAACCAAAATAGGCCCAAGCGCGGGTTCAGCGGGGATTTTCGCGGCGGCATAGCGTCACGAGAGCCAAGTTTAATTGAGAGGATGGGTGTGGATCAAAACACATTCGATGAGGCAGGCTTCCATAAGCGCACATGGCGTGATTTGGCGCGCGATTGGGTGCCGGCTGTTGCCTCGTTGCTACTAGCGCTGGCAATCGTGCAGCTTGCGATGGTTGCCGGGCTGAACGCTGCGGCGCTGTTCGACGCGTCGTCGGACTACGGCGCGCCGGGCGCCCATCCGCCGGGACATTTCGAGACACTCGCCGCCGAGCGGCTGGCGGCATACTTTTTCGCCTTTCAGGCGAGTATCGTGGCGCTCACGCTTGTCGCGGCGCGACTCGTTCCGGTGTTGCGCCTGCGCATCCTTGCGTTGGCGTACCCACGTGGCGGACTGGCCGTCATTGCTCTGGCGGTCGTGGGGCTGCTCGTGGGGTCGGCGGCCATCGGTTCGCTGATCTACCATTGGGATCGCGCATCTTTCATGCACGACTTGAGGCCTTTCGCTCAGATGGCGCGCTCTGACAATTGGTGGATGCTGCTCGCGGCAGCTGGCGCCGGCGCGCCGCTGGCCGAGGAGATGCTGTTTCGCGGCTTGTTGTTCGGCGGCCTGCGCGCCTCGCCATTGGGATTCTTTGGAGCGGCGGGGATCAGCGCAGGGTTCTGGACAGCTCTCCATGCCAGCTACTCGATTTATGCGTTGGGACTGTTATTCGTCATCGGTGTCTATTTCGCCTGGCTGCGCGAGCGGACGCAAAGCTTGTGGCCATCCATCGTGGCGCATGCCGTCTACAACAGTACGATCGTGGTGGCGCTGGCATTGGCCCCCGAGACGGCGCTGCAATAAACACTGACGGGTTCAACACCTTGCCCACCCCTGTCGGCAGCGGCCGGGAATCGGCTTAAGAACGCGAGCTATGGAGCAGTATCTCGAACTTCTCGCCCGCGTACGCAATTCGGGCAGCCAAAAGACCGACCGCACCGGGACGGGGACGTTGAGCGTCTTCGGCCACCAGATGCGCTTCGATCTTTCGCAAGGTTTTCCGCTGGTGACGACCAAGAAGCTGCACGTCAAGTCGATCATCCACGAACTGATCTGGTTTCTCGCCGGCGACACCAATATCGGCTACCTCAAGGACAACGGCGTGCGCATCTGGGACGAATGGGCGGACTCGCGCGGCGACCTCGGGCCCGTCTATGGCAAGCAGTGGCGGTCGTGGGCTGCGCCCGATGGCCGAACGATCGATCAGATCTCCGACGTCGTGAGGACGCTCAAGACCGATCCCGACAGCCGTCGCATGATCGTGTCGGCCTGGAACCCGGCCGATATTCCCGACATGGCGCTCGCGCCCTGTCATTGTCTGTTCCAGTTCTACGTGGCGGACGGCAAGCTCTCCTGTCAGCTCTATCAGCGCTCGGCCGATGTGTTCCTTGGCGTGCCGTTCAATATTGCAAGCTACGCTTTGCTGACCATGATGATGGCGCAGGTGTCAGGGCTGAAGCCCGGCGATTTCGTGCACACCTTCGGCGACGCGCACCTCTATCTCAATCACCTCGAACAAGCGGATCTGCAATTGTCGCGTTCGCCGCGCGAGCTACCCGTCATGCACGTCAATCCGGATGTGACGTCGATTTTCGGCTTTCGCTATGACGATTTCAAGCTCGAGGGGTATTATCCCCATCCCCACATCGCCGCGCCCGTGGCTGTTTGATATCGGTCAACGGATACACTTTGCAGGATTTCAGGGGATAGAGCACCCCTGCATCTCGACGTGTACGGCACATCGCGTGTAGCAGCACCTCCAGATCAGGGGGGGATGCGCCATGAAACGTACACGTTTGGGTTTGCCGTTCGCAGTATGCCTTGTTTTTGCGGGTGGCTGTGCGTCCCTTACCAAGGGCACGACGCAGTTGATATCGCTCGATACCCCTGGCGCACCCGGATCGAGCTGCACGCTGACGTCAGAGGGCATCGGCACCAAGACCCTCGTCACCCCAGGCACCCTGGTTCTCGACAAGAGCCAGTACAATGTTGGGGTGACCTGTAAAAAAGAGTGCTATCAAGATGGCGTCGGTGTCATCGCTTCATCGACGGAGGCCATGGCGGCCGGCAACCTGATTGCAGGCGGCGTGGTCGGTCTTGCAGTCGATGCTGCGAGCGGCGCCATGAACAAATACAACGAGGTCAATCAGATCGCGATGGTGCCCATTGCGGGCTGCAGACCGACAAAGGGTGCCTAGCACCGGCGGATGAGTACGTGATCATCTCCCTTATCGTGGCGGTTGCGGAAAATGGTGTCATCGGGCGCGATGGCGGGCTGCCGTGGCATCTGTCCTCGGATTTGAAGACTTTCCGGCGGCTCACCATGGGCAAGCCCATGATCATGGGACGGCGGACCTTTCAGTCCATCGGCAAGCCGCTCGATGGCCGCGACAACATCGTCGTCACGCGCGATCCCTATTTCGCCCATGAGGGCGTGTCGACGGCCGAAAGCGTGAGCGACGCGCTGACACTCGCGCGCGTGCTGGCGCGCACACGCGGGGCCGACGAGATCATGGTGATCGGTGGGGCCGAGATCTATGCAGCCGTCATGTCCCAGGCAGACCGTATTTATTTGACCCGCGTCCACGCCGCGCCGGAGGGCGACAAGCACTTCGCGACCCCCGATCCTGCCCTCTGGCGCGAAGTCTCCCGTGAGGCCCTCCCGCAAGGACCCAAAGACGAATATGCCTCGACCCTTATCGTTTTCGAACGAACGGCGGCAGCATCCTCTTAACCGCGATTGATCCGGACGCTTGAACGGACCGGAAAAGCCACCATTTCTAGGGCTCTATATCCGCAAAGCGAGCGCCCGGGCCCGGGCATTTGCGTGGGGGGACCCCCCTGTCCTATAAGCGAGCCTGATGATTTGAAGAAAAGCCCCTGAACGGGACGGGAACATGCAGTTGCTCGATAACGGGCGACTGGCCCACGCGTACACACAAACGCGCGGGCGCGTGGAAACTTTTATTAGATCTAGATGAGGCTGAAGAATGCCCTGGAGTAATCAAGGCGGTGGCGGCGGCCGTAAAGGCGGCGGCGGCAACGGCGGCGGGCCGTGGGGACAAGGCCCCTGGGGACAGGGCGGCGGCGGCGGCGGTGGTGGTGGCCAGCCCCCCGATCTCGATGAGATCCTGCGGCGCGGCCAGGACAAGGTAAAGCAGGTCATCCGCGGCGGCGGCGGCCGGGGTGGCGGCGAAGGCGGAGGCATACCCAAGCCGTTCCTGTTCCTGGTTGCCGTCTTGGCTCTCATGGGCTTCGCGTTCTATGGCTTCTTCTTCCGGGTCAATCCCGATGAGCAGGGCATCGTCCTGCGCTTTGGCAAGTTCGATCGCTGGCAAGGCCCTGGCCTCCATTTCCGTTTGCCCTACCCGATCGAGGAAGTACGTACACCTCAAGTCACGCAGCAGCGGACCATTGAGGTGGGAACGGGCCGGGCCGGCTCGCGCATCAGCTCCGTTGACGGTCCCGACAGCGGCTTGATGCTGACAGGTGACGGCAACGTCGTCGATGTCCGCTTCGTCGTGTTCTGGCGCATCAATACGGAGACCGACCAGAAGACCGGTCAAACGGGCGTAGAGCAGTATCTGTTCAACATCGCCCAGCCCGAGACGACGGTGCGCGAAGTGGCCGAAAGCGCCATGCGCGAAGTCGTTGGCCAGTCCAACCTGCACCCGCTGCTAACCAGCGGCCGCCAGAAGGCGCAGGAAGAAGTGCAGGCGTTGATGCAACGTATGCTCAATGACTATGGAGCGGGCATCAAAATCGATCAAGTTCAGCTACGCGAAGTCGACCCGCCCGCCGAGGTGATTTCCGCCTTTCGTGACGTAGCGGCGGCCGGTCAGGACAAAGAGCGCCTGATCAAGGAAGCGCAGACCTATGCCGATCAGATCGTGCCGCAGGCCAAGGGCGAGGCTGATCGTATCCTGGCGAACGCGGAAGGCTTCAAGCAGCAGACCATCGCCGAGGCGACAGGTCAGGCCGCGCGCTTCCTCAAGGTCTATGAGGAATACAAGAAAGCACCCGACGTGACCCGCCAGCGCCTGTTCCTGGAAATGCAGGAGCACGTGCTTTCGGGTGCCGACAAGATCATTCTGGACAGCAGCAAGGGTGGCCCCGGCGTCGTGCCGTTCCTGCCGCTCGATCAGCTCCAGCAGCGCAAGCCGCAGTCGTCCGAAGGAGGGCAGAAATAATGCGCGCGTTCTTCGCATTCCTCGCCATTCTCCTCGGCGTTGCTGCCGTCGGCCTTTATACTTCGGCCTTCATCGTGCATCAGAACGAGCAAGCGCTCGTGCTGCGGTTCGGTGAGCCCAAGCAGGTCATTACGACACCTGGCCTCAAGTGGAAGGTGCCATTCGTCGATACGGTTGACATCTTCGACAAGCGCATCCTCGATCTCGATACGAGCGCTCAGGAGCTCAACGCGGCTGACCAGCAACGCATCATCGTCGATGCATTTGCGCGTTACCGCATCACCGACCCGCTCAAGTTCTATCAGAACGTGCGCTATGAGGAGCGCGTGAGACAGGTTGTCGGGCCGTTGGTGGAGTCGGAAATTCGCCGCGTCCTGGGCGGCGCCACGCTGCCTGAAATCGTGAAGACCAAACGCGAAAGCCTGATGAAGGAGATCGCCGCCAAGGTGAACTCTGAAGGGCGCGACTATGGCCTTGAAGTCGTCGACGTTCGCATCAAGCGCGCGGACCTTCCCAAAGACAACCTTGCCAAGGTATTCGATCGCATGAAGGCGGACCGTGTGCGCGAGGCGACCGAGCTGCGTGCCCAGGGCGAAGGAGAAAAGAACCGCATCAGCGCCAACGCCGAGCGTCAAGTTACGGTCATCAAGGCCGAAGCGACGCAGAAGTCGGATCAGATCCGGGGCGAGGGCGAGGCAGAGCGCAACCGGATTTTTGCCGAAGCCTTCGGTCAGGATCAGGACTTCTTCCGCTTCTATCGCTCCATGCAGGCCTACACTCAGGCGCTGAAGCCGGGCGACACGCGCATGCTGCTGTCTCCCGATAGCGAGTTCTTCCGCTACTTCGAAGATCCGCTGGGCAAGGGCCGTCAGTCGCTTCCCGCGACGGTGACGCCTGAGCGATGAACGACCTGCTCGCGGGGCTGGGTCTGGCCATTGTGCTGGAAGGGTTGCTGTGGGCGCTGTGGCCCGATCTTGGGCGGACAATCGTCCGCGAACTGGCGAGCCTGCCCGAAAGGCAGCTCGCCTTGATCGCGTGGATGATGGTCGTGCTGGGCATGATCCTCGTCTGGTTGGCGAGGGGCTAGAGTGGCTTTGCGATTCTGCAGAGCCATTCTTTTCCTCTACCGGGACGCGAGAGGATGTCGCGAAGCGGCAGGTGAGCGACTTCAGCACCGCTCATCCGCCGCTGATTGCGCGAGCCCCCTCATCCGCCCTTTCGGGCACCTTCTCCCCACGGGAGAAGGAAGTGACGCAACCGGCCGTAGCGTTTTTGTCTCCTTGTCATCCCGGCCAAGCGCAGCGCACGCCGGGACCTGGGAGGGCTTGGTGTGATGTTGCGATGAGATGTTTTTTGCGCTTCGCGCTGATGCGCTGGGTCCCGGGTCAGCGCTCCGCCCGACTTTCGTCCGGGCTTCGCTTGCCCGGGATGACAGGGTGGCTTTTCGACAAGCACGTTGCGGACACGATGCAGCCGTCTTGTGCGCCAAGTCTCAGGTCTCCGGCGCGTGCATGGTTTTGGCATTGACGCTCCCCGCACCCCGGCCCTAAGCCAGACAGGCAAAACCGCCGCGTGTCCGGCGGCATCGTCAGGAGCCAGGTCATATGCGACAAGTCATTCGTATTGTTGCCGTTCTAGCGCTGATTCTGGGGACAGCGCCGGCTATGGCCGAGGGCCCCGCGTCACTGGCGCCGCTGGCAAAGAAGTTGTCGGATGCCGTCGTCAATATCTCCACCACCCAGACCGTTAAAGGGCCGCAGGGAGTTCCGCTGCCCAAGGTGCCCAAGGGTTCCCCGTTTGAGGAGTTCTTTGACGACTTCTTCAATAAGAAGGGGGGCGGGCCGCGCGTGGATCGCAAGGTCTCGTCGCTGGGCTCAGGCTTTGTCATCGACGGCACTGATGGCCTGATCGTCACTAACAACCACGTTATCGACGGCGCGGACGAGATCATCGTCAACTTCCACGACGGCACCAAGCTGACGGTCGAGAAGGTTCTCGGCAAGGACGTCAAGTCGGACATCGCGCTGCTCAAGGTCAATCCGAAGAAGCCGCTTGTCGATGTGAAATTCGGCTCGTCGACGGCACTGGAGGTCGGCGATTGGGTGCTCGCCATCGGCAATCCGTTCGGCCTTGGCGGTTCGGTCTCTGTTGGCATCATCTCGGCCAAGAGCCGCGACATCAACTCAGGGCCCTACGATGACTACCTGCAGACGGATGCCGCCATCAACAAGGGCAATTCAGGCGGGCCATTGTTCAACATGGATGGTGAGGTCGTGGGGGTGAACACCGCCATCATTTCCCCGACGGGCGGCTCCATCGGCATCGGTTTTGCGGTGCCATCCGACACCGTCGTCGCGGTCGTCGATCAGCTCAAGCAGTTCGGTGAGACACGGCGCGGCTGGCTGGGCGTGAAAATTCAGACGGTGACCGACGACATCGCCGAAACGCTCGGTGTACCCGAAAGTCGCGGTGCCCTCGTTTCGGCAGTCACACCGGGCAGCCCGGCTGCGCAAGGCGGACTCGAGACGGGCGACGTCATCATGAAGTTCGACGGCAAGGACGTCACGACGATGCGCGGCCTGCCCAAGATCGTCGCGCAGACTCAGATCGGCAAGTCGGTTGACGTCGAGGTGCTGCGCAAGGGCGCCACCAAGACGTTACAGATCAAGGTCGGACTTCTACAAGATGAAATCGCTGGCGAGTCCAAGCCAGAGGATGAGGAGAACGATAGCCCGCAGGGCGCCTCGCCGGTCGTATCTGAGGTCATCGGTCTGAAGCTCGTGCCGCTGACGGACGAGATACGGCGCAAATATGGTCTGGATGAAAAGGTCACCGGCGCGGTAATCGACGACATCGATCCCGACAGTCCGGCCGGCCAGAAGGGCCTGAAACCGGGCGACGTGATCGTGGAAGCGGGTCAGAATCCGGTCTCCAATCCCGACGACGTCGTAAAAAGCGTGGACAAAGTGAAAAAGAGCGGCCGCAAAGCGGTATTGTTGCGGGTGGAAGATGGCAAGGGAGATTTACGATTTGTCGCCGTACCGCTCGATGCCAAGCCGGAGTAGCACGCGGCCGTGTAAGCAGACGTTTCAATCAAGGCCGTCCCAAGAGATCGCTTGCGCCCGGCCAGGCTAGCGGGATCTTTCGTGACATGTATTTTTAGAAGGGGACCTAAGTGTCGGAACGCCACGGCATTCTTGAAACCATCTTTGACACGCTCGCCCCCGTGCATTCCGACGGCCACAAATTCGTGGCCGCGGGTGCGCTCGCCGCGTTGCTCTTCTTCGTGCTGTGGCCGCCGTTGGGCTGGATCCTGGCGGGCATCACGGCGTGGATCGTCTACTTCTTCCGCGACCCTGCCCGGGTCACACCGATGCGCGACGGCCTCGTCGTCTCCGCCGCCGATGGCAAGATCTCATCCATCGACAAGGTGCGCCCTCCGCCGGAGCTTGCGCTGGGGCCGCAAGAGCGGGTGCGCATCTCGACGTTTCTGTCGGTCTTCGACGTTCACATACAGCGGGCTCCCGTATCCGGCCGCATCGTGCGATCGGTTTATATTCCCGGCGCGTTCTTGAATGCCGCCCTCGACAAAGCCAGCGAGGAGAACGAGCGGCGTGCCATCGTTATCGAGATGCCGGGCGGTGGCGAGATCGGCGTGGTTCAGATCGCGGGCCTCGTCGCAAGGCGTATTGTAACGTTCTCGCGCGAGGGTGATAGTTTGGCAGCTGGGCAGCGCTACGGTCTCATCCGTTTCGGCTCGCGTGTCGACATATTCTTGCCGCCGGGTGCGCAGCCTTTGGTCAGCGTCGGCCAACGCGCGATCGCGGGAGAGACCGTGTTTGCCGATCTCAAGTCGGCCGAACCCGAGCGCGAAGCGCGTATGGCCTAGTCTGTTAGGAACGATCGATGCAAGGCGGACCTTGAACGCATTCTATTTTTGAACATGGAGGCTGACATGGACCCAGAGTTGCCGACTATCGAGCAAGAGACGAGCCGCCGGCGCAGGCGTCCCATGTTCCGCCATGCGCGCGTGCCGGTGCGGCTACTGGTGCCAAATTTCGTCACGCTGCTGGGGTTGTGCGCGGGACTTACCTCGATCCGCATGGGAATTGAGGGACGTTACGATCTTGCGCTGGCGGCAATCGTGTTTGCCGCCGCGCTCGATGGCGTTGATGGGCGGATCGCGCGCGCGCTCAAGGCGTCGTCGCGCTTTGGCGCAGAGCTCGATAGCCTTGCCGACTTCGTCAATTTCGGTGTGGCGCCGGCCTTCCTCGTGTTCACCTGGGGTCTTGGCGATCTCAAGAGCGCCGGATGGATCTGCGTGATGATCTTCGCTCTGTCCTCGGCGCTGCGTCTGGCGCGCTTCAATGCGGCGCTCGATGACGAAAAGCCAAAGTGGCAATCGAACTATTTTGTCGGAATGCCGACACCAGCCGCGGCGATCGTCGTGATGCTGCCGGTCTATCTGCATCATTTGGGTCTTGACTGGCTGAAGTCGCCCTGGATGCTGAAGATCGTGATGCTCTACACGCTCTTCATCGCGTTTATGATGGTCTCCACCATCCCGACCTATTCGGGCAAGCTGATGGGTGAGCGCGTTGGCCGCGAATGGGTGCTGCCGATCTTCATCCTGGCGGCGACCTATGTCGCCATGCTGTTCACCTACCCATACGAGACACTCGCGATCTCGACGCTCGCCTATCTCGCCATGATCCCCGTGAGCTGGAAACGCTTCCAGACCAAGGCGCTGGAGCAGGGGCGGTCTGATCCGCAAGCAGCTGGCGAGCCTGGCGCTGCGGCCGGGGCTGACACAACAGCGGCGGCCCCGCCTGCGCCTGGGGTGGAGCCAACGCCGCCGCAAGGAGGATCGGCCCGGGTTTTCCCGCTTCGACCTGGCGATCCGCCGCGCTGACCGCGTAACGCTGCAACAAACAGGACCAGATCGTCGCATCATGAAGTTCGAACGGCTTGCCATCCCCGACGTGGTGCTCATCACGCCGTCCATCTATCGCGACGACCGCGGTTTTTTCTCCGAGGTCTGGAACGCGCGCGCTCTTGGCGAGGCGGGCCTCAATCTCGACTTCGTACAGGACAATCACGCCTACTCGCAGCCCGTAGGGACCGTGCGCGGCCTGCATTTTCAAGTGCCGCCGATGGCTCAGGACAAGCTCGTGCGGTGCCCGCGCGGAGCCATCCTTGATGTTGCGGTGGACATCCGGCGCTCGTCCCCGACGTTCGGAAAATACGTGAGCGCCGTTCTGTCGGATGAGAACTGGCAGCAATTGCTCGTGCCCAAGGGTTTCGCGCACGGCTACATCACACTCAAGCCCGATAGCGAAGTCCTCTACAAGGTGACGGAGTACTATTCGCCCGCCCATGACAAGGGTATCGCCTGGGACGATCCGGCCATAGGCATCGATTGGGGTGAGCCCGCAAACAACGCGGTTCTATCCAGCAAAGACAAGATGCAGCCCAGGCTTAGGGATGCTGCCCAGCTCTTCGACTAGAGCGCTTCTTGCGATTATAGAGAGCCGCATCAGGCCGTGGAGCAGGCATCCAACTCCGCAGGATCGCAAAGCGATCCACGATCAATTGGCAAATCTCAAACACCCAGCTTTTTGTGCAGCCGTGCGTCTTTCGACTTGAAGTGATTCACAAACCAGTCGCGGACCACGGACGTCAATGAGTTGGAGTATTCGGCTGCCGCTCCGTCCATGATATCCCTGATTTCGTCGAGCAGTTTTTCGTGCTCGGCCTTGTGGGCCTCGTATTCATCGTAGGCATACTTGCGCATGATTGATTCTTCGAGTGCGAAATGGGCCGCGATGCGGGCGAAGACCTCGCCGAGAAAGGCCTTTGTCCGGCCAGGATCGGTTCCGCTTTCCACGTGCGCGTGCAAGCGGTTGATGATGTCCACGAGTTCCTGGTGTTCGTGATCGATGTCGGAGATCCCGGTCTCGAATTCCTTGCGCCATTCGATGAGAACCATTGTGCTTTGCTACCTGAAGAGGAAGCCTCCCTGTTCAGCTTTGAAGTCGATGGCAAGATTTTGTTGAGGTGCCAGGTCGACTTCAAAACTGCTCTCATAGTCGAACCCTTCCGTCCGCTTGCTGTCACGCAGGCGCGCAACAATCGTATGCTTTCCGGCGGGTACTATAAATTTTTTGTACGTCTCGGCCTGCCCGTCGCCGGAAAGGCCACTGGGTTTGAGGACGGCATCGTAAATGGGAGCACCATCGACAAGCATCTGGACCGCGATCGGCTGGCGCTCACGCGCACAATTGTTCGGCCGCCGCTGGGTGCTTGGCAGTTTAGCCAGTTCCTCCGAGGTGAGTTTGCGACAGTCTTGCAGACGTCCGCCGCCGTGATTGAACGACAGTTTGATCTGCGCGGAATCTTCGGGTATTTGCCGGTAGACCGGCCAGGCTGAAAAGACCCCGATAGCGGCCACGAACGCTGCATAGAAGAGAGCCTGTACGGCAAATTTCACATACTTAGGCATCTGCCCGGTCCTCTGGCGTTACGGCACGGTCGGCGTGGTGTCTGTAGGGGCCAAGGCCTTTGAGGCTGGTCTCCAGGGCGGCGATTTCACGGCGTAGTTTCGCAACTCCCAGTCTGCCCGCCCAGACCGCTTTGATCCTTTCGCGCGGAACACGCGCCCGCAGATGCGGGTCACGTTGGCTGGCAAGCCGGTCGATGGTCCATTTGCTGCCAAATCGATTATAGCAGCCATTCTCGGTGCAACCAGCAATGATGACGCCATCTGCGAGATTCAGGCTGATGACGTAATCGATGAATGATGGCGGCAATTGCCCGGTGCAGTTCAGCGTCACGACACCGACGTTGGATGATCGGCAGGCGGTTGCCACACCTGCGTTGACACAGCCGTAAACCATGATGCGAGCGGGGCCGGCGATGCGCGCTCCTTCCGCCTCGGTGTCGGCACGGATGGCTGCAATGGTCCGGTCGGGGAGATCGATACCCGGGACCAACTCGGAGAGACGGCGGAACGGCGTCGATGTGGGGCAGGATCCCGCACATATCCCGCAAGAGACGCAAAGGTCGGGGTTCACGACAGCCTCGCCCTCGAAGGGCCGGCCATCGCTGCGCATCTGCATGGTGATGGCATTATAGGGACAATCGTTCATGCAACGGTTGCAGCCGTTGCAATTGGCAAGATCGACGCTTGCCGCCCGCTGCCGTTTCATTGGCGGAAGCCAGGGAATTGCGGCCATGACAATAAACAACGTCACAGCCGCGCTCCATGTCGCCGGACCCGGCAGTTTTTCCAGCAGCGGATAGGCTCCGAGATAAAACCAGTCGAGGCCTATGCGACCTGGAACCATCGCGAGGTTTGCCGCACCCTGACTGGTCGCCGGCGCCACGGCGGAGAGCACCAGCAACGACAGCCCTGTGCCAATTGCCAGCCCGATCGGCGGGTTGATACGCGGTTTGACGATGCGCTGCAGGTGCAACCAAAGCACCACCAGCGCAATCAGCGGAATGGCGATGTGCATGAAGATCATCAGAGTGAAAAAGCGGCTCTCCAATGTATCGGGGGACAGAAAGTTGCGTGCCAGCGGTTGCCCAAAGAAGGGCAGGTGATCCAGCCACTCGGTCGAGACGATGGCCACATACTGGCCAAGCTTGTCCCAGACGAGCCAATAGCCGCTGATCCCGGCGAAATAGACCAGGACCAGAACGGGAAGACCCGTCGCCCAGCTGAACCAGCGTACACCGCGATAGTGATCGAGTGCAAACTCGCGCAGGATGTGCAGCAACATGACAGCGACAAGACCGTCGGAGGCGTAGCGGTGCAGACTCCGCATGAGGCCGGCAGCATACCATTGGTCGTTGGTCATATACTCGACAGAGGCAAAGGCCTGAGCAACGCCGGTGTCGAAGAAGATATAGACGTAAATCCCGCTTGCCGTGACGATCCAGTAGAAGAAAAAGCCGAGCGCCCCGAGATTGAGCAGCGGATTCCAGCTTGCGGGAAAAGCTAATGACAGGAGTTTTTCGCCGGTATCGAAGCCATAACGAAGCAGTCGCCTCAGAAGATCCATGCGATCAGATCCCCCCGGTACGTTGTGTTTTCCGGAGTTCGCGGACAAGAAAGGCAAGCATTCCCAGCAGGCATCCCATTCCAATGAGGATTGTAAGGGGCAATGAATAGTCGAAGTAGTAACGGCCGGACTTGGGATCATAGACCGTGCAGAAAAGCTTCATGCGATCACCAAGACCGGCCAATGAAAAGACCGAGCGCTCATAGCCGAACACCAGTTGTTTCAATGGCTCCATAATGGCAGGGGGTTCGAATGTGCTGCCGTACACCTGCTGGAAGATGGCGCCATTCTTATCCACGACTGTCACTTGACCTATGTGAGCGAAGCCCCCCGCGGACGCGAAGAAATTGAAGCCGACGGCGGCGCTGAGTTGCTTCACGGTTTCGTCGTCGGAGCCGACGAAATACCAGTTATCGCCCCCTGCATTGTGCGCGCGGGCGAACGAACGCATTCTCGCGGGCGTGTCGTTGCGTGTGTCAAAGCCGATGGTGAGAATGTTGAAACTACCCTTGCCAAAGGTTTCTTCCGCCGTCTCCGCGGCGGTTGCGAGGCTTTCAATGATGGTCGGGCAGACGTCAGCACAGCCGGTGTAGATCATCGTGATGAGCAGGGGCTTGCCGCGTAGATCAGCCAAGGCGATCTTGCCGCCGTCGGCGCTCTGAAACGTGAAGTCCGGGATACTGCTCCCGATCGCTCCTTGCGAGGCCTGCAGCGCCATATCGGTTCGCGTATCGGCCGCGCAAGGCAACGTCAGCCCCAGCAGGAGATAGCCCGCAACTGCAATAGCATGACGCCACATCAGAGGATTCCAAAGGCACGATCCAAGACCGTTCCCGACAGCAGCAGTACGAGTTGCACGAGCGAGGCCAGGAAATTCTGGATCGCCCGCTTGGGGCAGGGCGCCTGCGCCAAGCGGATGCTCGTCCCGATAAAGAGGGCGCCACCGGTCGCGGCACAGATGAAATAGATTAGACCCATGGACCAGAAAACGGGGAGAAGTGAGAGCCCCACCAACAAAATCGTGTGGGCCAGGATGACCCTACTCGTCAGTGCATCCCCCGCGACCACCGGCAACATGGGAACGCCGGCCGCCGCATAATCCTCATGGGACGCGATCGCGAGACTCCAGAAATGGGGCGGAGTCCACAGGAATAAGACGAGTGACAGGATGACCGGCTCTGGGTGCCATCCCGGGTGGACGAGAGCCGCACCAGCCAGGACGGCAAAACTCCCCGCCAATCCGCCGACAACGATGTTGACCCAGCTCCGGCGCTTCAGCCACACGGTATAGATGATGCCGTATACGAAGGCGCCCATGAAGGTATGGAAAGCGGCCCACCAATTGGCCGACCATGCAGCCATCATGACGGCTATGGCAAGAAGGCCAAGAATGGCGCCCAGCCAAGGCAGATCCGCCCGGAAGCGCCCCGAAGCGAATGGCCGCGATGCCGTCCGCTTCATCTGCACGTCGAGATCGGCTTCAGCCCACTGGTTGAAGGCACCTGCGCTCGCCGAGGCGAGAAGCACGGCCAGCGCGAGGATGCTCGCTCGCGCGAAGCCTGGCAATTCTCCCGGTGTTATCGCCATGCCGCCGATCGCACTCAACATTATGGCAATCCCAATCCTCAGTTTGAAGATCGAAAGGACATCCTTGATCAGCGGACCGGCGGTGGCTGTGGTCATCTTCTTCTATTCCTTCACTGCATCGGCCAGAGCTCCGACAGATATTTCCAGTTCACAAAGTAGTAGAGAACGAACGTCGTGAAGAAGAGAGCGACCAACACATAGGTGCCTGGAAGATGCCAAGTGCCGGCATCTCCATATTTGGTGACGGCGTCACGCACTATTTTCTTGGGCATCGGTCCAAGCGACGCCGCAGCGTTGCTTGCATCGACCTTCTTGCCGAACAAGATGCTTCCGACCGTGATAGCGATATAAAGGGCGCCGCCGGTTGCCGCGAGAATTGCCGATAGGCCATTCAGCCCCATCATCAAAGACGCCATTGGCGGATAGCCATGCGGCAACATCACGTCAGACGCCGGGAACGTGATGTCCCAATGGCGACGCGCAACACCCAACGTCCCTGCACCCATCATGAAGACAGAGATGCCTGCTGCTCCGAGGCCGAACAGGTAAGGTTGCAGCCGCGCGAGTTTGGGCCAGATGATCTGGCGTTGGAATATGAGCGGTACAACAAGATAGGTCACCGCCATGAAGGCGAGCGTCGTTCCAGTGACCACCGTGGCATGGAAATGACCTGGCACATAGATTGTGTTGTGCATCATGATGTTGAGCTGCTCGGTGCCGAGTATGACGCCCGAGATACCGCCCAGAAAGCCGAACATCACCAGCGACAGGAACATGCCGGCGAAGGCTGGATTGCCCCAGGGGGCCTTGCGCAACCATTCGAACACGCCGTGCGTGTAGCCGTTCTTGCGCTGCGCGGCCTCGATCGATCCCGGCACGGTCATGCCGTGAACCATGCTGCCGAGCACCGCTAGGTACATCATGTAGGACGTGTTGACGATTTTCCATTCCGAGCTGAGACCCGGCTCAACCAGCAGGTGGTGCGCCGAGGCCAGCTGAAGGAAGAAAATATACAGGAGGAAGGCGCCACGGCTTACCTTCTCGGAAAGGGGCTTTGCACCGACCGTCACCGCCCCGATCAGATACCAGATCGCCACATGGGCCGAGACGTTGATCTGCTGGGAAGAGTGACCCATTCCCCACCAGACGAGCTTGTAGGTCAACGTGTCGATATGACTGATGTAACCTACCGACCACAGGAAAGTCGGGATCAGGATGATGGCACCGGAAGCAATGGTGAAGACCGCGATAATGCATGCCGTCAGCGCGCCGAACGTAACAAGGGGGATTGAACCTTCATAGGTTCTCTCTTCCTTCGCAATCACCAGCGTGCCCAGGAATATGAAGCAGCCAATGAGTGCACCGACCGCGAACAGGATCAGCCCGAGATAGAAATGCGGCTGGGCTTTCAAAGGCGGATACGAGGTGAACATCACGCTCGAGTCGCCCTGCAGCACAGCAATATTGGTCATCACGCCACCGATAATCATCAGGGCGAACGCGACCCACCCCCATCGAGGCGCTGCGATGCGGCTACTGAGGATGATGGCGGAGGCAAAGTAGAGAATCGCGATTTCGAAGAAGATGATCCACAAAAGAAGTACGTCCAGGCCGTGGGCGGTCAGGACGAGGTAGAACATATCCGATGACAGGAGATGGACCGCAGGCCAGCGCGTCAGGGCGACGAGCAGACCAAATATTCCGCCGATCATCAGAAAGACGACGGCAGCAACAGCATTCGCCTTGATCAGCCGCTCGGCAGCAAGATCAACCTTTAGACCTGTCGCCGGACAGGTGCGGAATTTGGCGGCAAGTGTACCGAGCACATTGGCCGGAATGGCAGCATCAGTCATATCAGCGCCCCTGACCTGGTTCGACGACATAGATACGGCCGGTCATCACGTGATGACCAAGGCCGCAGTATTCATTACAAATAACCCCGAAGGTCCCGACCTCAGTGGGTGTCAACGTGATGATGTGTTCAAGGCCCGGGTGCACCTGAATGTTCATGTTGATGGGTTGCAGTGAGAAACCATGCTGCACGTCCAACGCAGAAAGGTGCAGTTTGTAGGATTTGCCCTTTTCGAGTTCGAGGACCGGCCACCATTCGAAGGTGCGCGCCAGCATGTAGGCGTCGCCCCCTGCTGTCGGCTTGGCCACGGGAATACCGAGGTTACCTTCCTCGCGGACTTTGAACTTTTCGGCAAACTCACTTGTTCTTTGCTCAAATACAGCAGGATCGATGCGCCCAACCACGGGCGACAGGTTCTGCTTCCCGTAGATATGCCAGTAGATCATCATGAAGAACATGAAGAGTCCCCAGAGGAAGGCGACGGCGATCCAAACAAGTTCGGCCTTGGCCACCGGCTCATTCCACCAGATGCGGGTTTGAGGAGGGAAAATCGCCATTGTGTGCCCCTATTTTGCCAGAGGAATCTGGGTGATTTCCATCACGCCCCATAGAATGTAGACGACGGTCGGCACCACGACGCCAATAAACAGAAGCATGAATGGATTATCGAGAAGCCGCTGCATGAAGGGAATTCGCTCTAGCGGCAACGCACTTTCCGTTCTCGGTTCATCGGCCATCAAGCCCTCCTGCCCTGGCTATATTTTAAACGTGCCTATCCTAACTCGAGTTAGCAGGCTGTTGAAATCGGTTTTTGTGAGGGATGCAACGCGGTCCCTCGGCGAGTGGAATCCGGCCTAGCGTACACAAGCTCGCTCAGGTCCATCACAGACTGAAGTTCACAGGTCATCTCCGGCGTCCTTCGATCGAATTCCAACAGCGTTTCAGGCCACACTTGCAGCACGTCATGAGCGCGCGCCAATTGTTGCGGCGCGCCCTTGCAGCGCACCAGTCTCTCCCGAACGCGCAGGCCGGGACTTAACGAAACGCAAGCGCGGATAAGTTTTTTGGCCCGTAAATGCAAAATATGCTCCCGTCTGACCGGAAAGCAACAGAACCATGAGCCCATGGGTCGACAGCCCTGCAAGCAAGCCGTGCTGTGTTGATCGGATTTTGGCTCGCGATGCGATCGAGCGGGCACGGCCGCGCGCTTACGGCGTTCGCTTTTTCCCCCGCGTCGTGCTGCCCCCTTCTTACGCAGCGGAGGGCATCAACGACCTCTAACGGCACCAAGACCCTTGCGTTTTGCGATCGCGTGAAGACGCATTTTGCGATGCAGGGTTGCGCGGCTGATGCCAAGCTGCCCTGCTGCCACAGCGATGTTCCAGTTGAGAGAATTCAGCACGTCCAGGATGCGCTGACGCTCCGCAAGAGCGCCGGCGGCCTTTAATGTCGGACGCGTTGGCCTGTTGCTGTATGTTGTCATGCCGCTTTTGTCGAGGTTTGCGGCGTCTGCATTATCGAGGTTCTGCTGGGGTTCAATCACGGCCTCCTGGCGCCAGAACTCAAGCAGTTGGTCGGGGAGATGGGCAATCTGGATTTCCTGTTCATCGCTGTGCAGGGACAGCGCGTACCGGATAACGTTGCGCAGTTCGCGGATGTTGCCCGGCCAAGGGTAGCGATTGAATAGGGCCAGGACGCCGGCAGCGATGGCTACGGAAGGGTATCCTTCCGACTGGGCCTCGTCGCGGATGACTGCAGCCACGAGCGCCTCAAGATCACTGCGTTGACGCAGTGCAGGAATGACAAACTGAGCTCCGCGAATCCGGTAATAGAGGTCCTGGCGGAAGCGCCCCGCCTGGACCATACTTTGAAGGTCTCGGTGCGTCGCGCATATGATCTTCACATCGACCGGCACGGCTGCCGTGCTGCCAAGAGGTGTCACAATCCGATCTTCCAACACCTGCAGGAGGTGCGCCTGCAGGTCCAAAGGCATGTCGCCGATTTCATCCAGGAAGAGGGTTCCGCCGGTGCTTGCAGCTATTTTCCCGATCCGGCCTTCCTTGCAACCGTCCGTGAACGTCCCCGGCGCGTAACCGAACAGTTCGCTGGCGAGAAGTGTTGCGGGGATGGCTGCGCAGTTCACGGCAATGTAGGGCTTGCCTGCGCGGGCGCTTTCCGCGTGGATGGCGCGTGCCAGCGTGTCTTTGCCAACGCCCGTTTCGCCAAGCACCAGCAGGGGAATGTCACGATCGATGATCTTGCGGCAGATAGCGACGATCTCGCCCATGGCCGCGTCGCGGCCGGCGATCCGCTCCAGCGGCCTCGTCGCCAGTGCCGTGATCGCAGGCCGCGATTTTCTCACAGCGATAGCGGCGGCAGGCTTCTTGTCCATGAACGCGGTCGCATAGGCAATTCCACCCCCTGGCGTCTGCAAGCGCAGGGATTGACCAGACAGCGGCTTCAGTTCCGAAAAATTTGCTTTGCAGATGTCGCTGAGCGAGCGCCCCGCCAATGCCTGGAGATCTGAAACGCCCAGACAGGCAAACCCGTCGGCGGTTGCTCCGAGAATTTTCCCGGTCTCATCGGTCGCGACAAGAGCTTGCGTTGAGAACGGTATCGTATCCTCGGCGTTGGACAACAGGACGATGCAATCGCTCTTATGCTTCTTCCGAAACAGCAGAAGGCTTATCAGTTGGGCGGCCTCGTAAATAAAATGTTGAGCAAAATTCCCTTCGGCGCGGTCGCTCCTCAGGCGTCCAGAAATGTCTATCGCCGCCAGGACGCTTCCGTCCGGACCAAATACCGGCGCCGCCGAACACGTAAAACCGCGGAAGGCCTTATTGAAATGAGCCTCTGCGTTGATGGTAATTGGCTGCCGCGACGCGATGCAGGTGCCGATGCCGTTGGTCCCGACGTGCTGCTCATGCAGGATCGATCCGATAGCAAAGCCTTCGCGCAGGATCTCCTGGCTGATGGGACTGTCCGCGTGGTTGCTGACGATAATCCCATCGGCGTTCGCTATGAGTACGATGCGATCCACCTCGCGTGCCACACCGCGGAGACGGTTGATGATCATGGTGGAGTCCGATAGCATCTCCGCCATTTCGCCCTGCAGAACTTTTAAGGTATTTCTGGAGGCAAGTGGCGGGCCGCGCCTATCCAACGGGTCGAGGTGGTAGTCGGTGAAGCAGCGGCGCCAGGATGCCTTTATGATATCGGAACCGACGATCGGCAGCCGCGATGTCAATGACAACCCAGTTGGACTGATCGTCATTCTAGTCTGTGCCTCCTAAGCAATTTGGGCGAGACACTGCCAGCAAGAGTCTCTTCTGGCAAGGTCATCGCGCTCGAAAATCACCTCCAAAAGCCGGAACCGCATATGCCGGTGAGGCATAGATATGTCCCGTGCGCGAGAGGAACTCAAACCTTGCATCAAAGGACTGCATAGCGGAACTTCCTAGCGGGCGGCGGGATCGGCGCAGTACCTCTGGCGCTGGTGGGAGTGGCGGTTTGGGCCTTGCATCCTTGGCCCACATGGATGCTCAATTCCTTGGGTATTGAATCGGGATGGCGGGATGACTTGGCCTTCGTCGTTGGCGCGGTATCGCGCTTCACTGACCTTTGCACTGCGGCTCACCATAGCTGCGCTCCTGGCGCTGCTGATCGCCCGGCTGTTGGCTGTGCGGCTTCCCCTATGGGTCGTGCTGACCGCAATGATCGTGACGCAGACGAGCCTCGGACGTTCGTTGAAAGTTGCGCTCGACTATTTCGCAGGAACCCTGCTTGGCGCCTTGTGGGGCGGGCTCGTCGTGATGTTCTTGCCGCACGCCAGCGAACTGGCATTGTATGCGACCCTGGCATTGGCGCTCGTACCTTTGGCGTTTGTGATGGCTGTCGAGCCACGCTACGCCACGGCGCCGATCACGGCAGCCATCGTTCTGCTCATGGCTGAGACGGCTTCATTGAGTCCGATGGGCTCGGTCGTTGAAAGGCTGATCGAGGTGGGGTTAGGCGGTCTCGTCGGCCTGTTTGTTTCGGTATTCTTATTGCCATCGAGCGCCTTTCAGCACATTCGCGACAAGGCTGCAGATGCTCTCGATGAGATGGCGAAGACCACATCAGGTCTTGTGGAGGGTTTCGCGCATGGTCTCGATGTGACGCAGGCACGGTCGTTGCAGCTGTCGTTGGGTCCCCTGTTGGGTGACCTTCAAGGCATCGTGAGCGAAGCTGAGCGGGAAAAGGGACTGCGGGTGGGCGCAGAAGATGCCGGCTCGCTCCTGCGTTCTCTTTTGCGGTTGCGCCACGACTTGGTGATGATCGGCCGGGCTGTGCGTCAGCCGTTGCCAGCCGCGCTCTTCCCAGCGTTCGCTGCCGCCGGACAGCTCATCGAAGAGTATTTCAAGCGCAGCGCGGCTTCGCTCCGCCTCCGTCAGGCGCCGCCGCAGGCCACTGAGGTCGATGCGGCGCTTCTCAAGTGCACGAGCTCACTGGAGGCTGCTCGCCGAGGCGGGGAATTGCGCGATCTTTCAACCGATCAGCTGGAGCATCTTTTTGCGATGGATTTCGCGCTGGCACAGATGCGCCGCAATTTCGTCGATCTCGATCGCTGCATCAATGAATGGGCTACTTGAGAGATCAGCCTTCGCGGCGGGCGGCGGACACACAGCAAGGTATGCTTTGCCGGCGCCCGCGTCGCAAACGGTCAGGCGGCCTCGCGGATCATGTTGCGCGCGATGATGAGCTGTTGGATTTGGCTCGTTCCTTCATAGAGCCGGAACAGCCGGACATCCCGATAGAAGCGTTCGATGGCATACTCCGAAATGTAGCCCGCTCCGCCATGGATCTGCACGGCCCGGTCGGCAACGCGCCCGCACATCTCCGACGCGAAGAGCTTGCAGCAAGAGGCTTCGGTAGAGACGTCCTTGCCGTCGTCACGCCTGCGTGCTGCATCGAGGACCATGGAGCGTGCCGCGTAGATCTCCGTGCGGCTGTCTGCCAGCATCGCCTGCACGAGCTGGAACTCTGCAATGGGTTTGCCGAACTGCTTGCGGTCCATGGCATAGCGCAGCGCGTCTTCAAGCATACGTTCGGCCGCGCCGATGCAGATAGCCGCGATGTGCAGGCGTCCTTTATCGAGTGTCTTCATGGCCGTCTTGAAGCCGGCGCCTTCCTTGTGCCCTATGATGTTGGAAGCCGGGACGCGGCAATCCTCGAAAATGACGTCGCAGGTGTGAGCGCCCCGCTGCCCCATCTTCTTGTCCTTCTTGCCCAGCGAAAGACCAGGGGTGCCTTTCTCGATGATGAACGCCGAAATGCCGCCGGCGCCCTTGTTGGCGGCATCGGTGCGGGCCATCACAGTGAACATGCCGGCACGCGGCGCGTTCGTGATGTAGCGCTTGGTGCCGTTGAGAATGTAGTCATCGCCGTCCTTGACCGCGGTCGTCTGTAACGAGGCGGCATCCGAGCCGGCGTTGGGTTCGGTCAATGCGAACGAGGCAATCAATTCCCCTGTTGCCAATCGGGGAAGATAAATGCGCTTTTGATCCTCGGTGCCATCCAGAATAAGCCCTTGAGAGCCGATACCGTTATTGGTGCCGATGAGGGAGCGGTAGCATGGTGAAGCCTTGGCAAGCTCTATCGCGATCAGGACTTCCTCTTCCATCGTCAGTCCCATGCCGCCGTACTCTTCCGGGATCGACAGGCCGAAGAGACCGAGTTCCTGGAGGTCTCGTACGATCTCGTGCGGAATCTCATCTGTCTCGGAGACGAGATCCTCGGCAGGAATGAGCCGGTCGCGGACAAAACGCGCAACCGTGTCACACAAAGCCTCGATCGTCTCCTGATCCCGGATCATCCAACGCTCCTCTTGGTCAATGCAGGTTTTACTTCGCGGCCCATTGCCTTTTCGATGTCGGCGACCATTGCCACGAGGCCCGGGCCGATTTCGTCGAAAAGTTTCTTGCGCGAAAAGAGGAAAGCAGGACCCGCGCAATTGAATATCATGAGAGTTCCATCCGGGGCGTGGAACGCGGTGCCCACGCCGCTGATGTCCTTGTGCCAATCCTTGACGGAACAGCAAAAGCCGCGTTCCTTGTAATCGCGCAGGGCCTGCTCGACGCCCGCTGAAAGTGCCGGCCAGTTTTCCGGATCCTGTTTTTTGATCTGCGCCATCAAGAGCTCGCGTTCGTGCGGTGGGCAGGCTGCGAGGTAGGCGCGGCCCGTTGCGCTCGTCGCGATAGCAAGCCGCGAACCAATTCCGAGCTGTATGCCGATCGACGCGCTCGAACGCACCGTCTCCACGTACACCATGCTCAAGCGGTCGCGCACGGCCAGCGAGGTCGAGGCCTGCGATTCTTCGGCAAACTTCATCATCTTGGGCCGCGCGAACTGGCGGACATCGATGTTGGACAGGAAGGCGTAGCCGAGCGACAGGACGCCCGGCGCCAGCTGGTACTGACCGTAATGGCCTGAGAAACTCAGATAGCCGAGTTTTGTCAGCGTGCCTGCGAGGCGAGATACGGTCGGTTTGGGCAGGCCCGTGCGCCGTGCGAGTTCCGTGACACCCAGATAACGCTCTCCAGGGTTGAAGCAGCGCAGGATTTCGAGCCCGCGTGCAAGCGCCGTCACGAACTGCCGGTCCTTTCCGGCAGCATCCTTGGGCCGGCTAATTTCATCACTGCCATGCCGTTCCGCCATGGTGGTTCTCCAGATAATGATCCGCTATGCAGAACAAACATGCACCACTTTTCGGACGCTTGTAAAGTCTGTTAAATCCCGTCGTTAGGCTATGTTGACATCTGACGCAAGCAGGATAGTTAGAGCAACCCGAAGTACAAATCTATTTCATGGCTCGCAATGCAGACCGCCTGATTGCGGCATGGATCGAGAGGGCAGATGGCGGACGTCGAGTTGAGCGGACCTGAAGATGGCGTCAGCTGGGTGCGCATCAACCGGCCCGAAGTGAAGAACGCGCTGAACCGGAATGCGCGCGAGCTTCTCGCACAACATTTCACGGCCTTGTCAGAGGATGCGAACACGCGGTGCATCGTTCTGACCGGCGGAGACAAAGTGTTTGCCGCCGGAGCGGACATCCGCGATCTCGCCAATGCCACCACGGTGGAGGTCTATCTGCGCAATACGCAGCGGCTCTGGCAGGCGATCGCACAGTGTCCCAAGCCGATCATATCCGCTGTTAACGGCTTTGCCTTTGGTGCCGGCTGCGAACTCGCCATGCACACGGACATCATCGTCGCGGGTGAGAGCGCGTCGTTCGCGCAGCCCGAGGTGAAGGTCGGTATCATGCCGGGGGCTGGCGGCACCCAGCGGCTGGTTCGAGCCGTCGGGAAGTTTCATGCCATGAAGATGGTGATGACGGGCGAAGCCGTTTCGGGCCGGGAGGCGCTGGCCATGGGGCTTGCCAGCGAATGTGTGGCCGACGCTGACGTCCAGAGCCGAGCCTCCGAACTGGCGAAGACGATTGCAGCGATGCCTCCCCTTGCCATTGCGCAAATCAAGGAGGTGGTGCTGACCGGGCAGGATGCCTCGCTTGAGGCCGCGCTGGCGCTCGAGCGCAAGGCATTCCAGATTCTCTTTTCCAGCGAAGATCAGAAAGAAGGCATGCGCGCCTTTCTTGAGAAGCGCAAGCCAGGCTACAAAGGGCGCTGAGCATGCCTGCCAATAGTCAAGAGACAATTCTCGGCGTCGTTGGCGCCGGTTTGATGGGGCGCGGCATCGCCCAGATCGCAGCGCAGGCGGATATTGCTGTCATTTTGTGCGACAGCCGTCCCGGCGGTGCTCAGGAGGCGCGCGATGCGTTGGTATCAACGCTCGATAGCCTGGCGGCCAAGGGCAAGATCACGGCGCAAGTGGCTAAAGCAGCGGCTGGCCGATTGCAGGTCGCGGACTCACTGGAAGATTTGAAGCCGTGCACGGTGGTCGTCGAAGCTATTTTCGAGAACCTCCAGGCCAAGCAGCAGCTCTTTCGGGCACTGGAGGCCACCGTCAGCAAAGACTGCATTCTGGCCACCAATACCTCGTCTCTTTCCATCACCTCGATTGCAGCAGCGTTAGCCAAGCCTGAACGCGTCGCAGGGTTTCACTTCTTCAGCCCGGTTCCACTGATGAAGATCGTCGAGGTCATTCCTGGCCCATTAACCGGGGAGAGGGTCGTCGAGACCCTGACAGCGCTGACGAAGCGCATGGGGCATACGCCGGTGCGTGCCAGCGATACGCCGGGCTTCATCATCAATCATGCCGGCCGCGGCTACGTGACGGAAGGGCTGCGTATCCTCGGGGAGACCGTCGCGCCGCACGCGGAGATCGATCGCGTTCTCAAGCAGGCCGCAGGCTTCCGCCTGGGGCCTTTCGAGTTGCTTGACATGACCGGGCTGGACGTATCTCAGCCGGTGATGGAGTCGATTTACGACCAGTACTACCAGGAGCCGCGTTTCCGGCCGTCACCGATTGCGCGTCAACGTCTCGCGGCGGGCTTGCTCGGACGCAAGTCCAAGCGCGGTTTCTATGAATATCCCAACGGTGAGAAGCTGGAGCTGCCCGCCCAGCCGGTGCCGCCGCGCGCCGATCGTCCTGTATGGCTCGGCGTCAATGCCATTTCTTCGTTCCCCGAGGTTGCGCAAATCCTCTCGGCGCCGGGCGTCACCGTCGAGACCGGGAGGAAGGCAAGCGCGGATGCCATCTGTCTGGTGCTTCCTGTCGGCAAGGACGCAACGACGGCTGCGATCGAAGCGGGCTGCGATCCGGAGCGCACAGTGGGGCTGGATCCGCTCTTCCTCTCCGGCCGCCGGACGCTGATGACGACGCCGGCCACATCCGCAGCCGTGCGTGACGCAGCCCATGCGCTGTTGGCCGCCGATGGGACGCCGGTATCCGTCATCAAGGATAGCGCTGGGTTCATCGCGCAGCGGGTCGTGGCCACCATTGTCAATATCGCCAGCGACATCGCACAGCAGGGTGTTGCGCGGCCGCAGGACATCGATACGGCCGTCAAGCTCGGTCTTGGATATCCGTCAGGACCTCTGGCCATGGGCGACAACTTGGGCGCAGGCCGCGTGCTCGCGATCCTGGATGGCCTGTTCGAAATCTATCGTGACCCGCGATACCGCCCCAGTCCGTGGCTGCGCCGCCGTGCGCAACTGGGGCTGTCGCTGCTGAAGACCGAAATCTGAGCTCTCAAGGTCAGGACCTTCCGTCCATGCTCGATGCCTATATTTATGATGGTCTGCGTTCGCCGTTCGGGCGTCATGCGGGTGCGCTTGCCAGCGTTCGGCCAGACGATCTGGTTGCCACGCTCATCGAAACCGTCGTGCTGCGCTCGGGCTTCTCGCCAAGCCAGATCGAGGATGTGGTTCTGGGGTGCGCGTGCCAGGCAGGCGAGGATGCGCGCAACGTTGCGCGCCATGCGGTTCTTTTGACGGCGAGCCTGCCCGTCACTATTCCGGGGCAGACGGTCAATCGCCTGTGCTCCAGCGGACTGGCGGCTATTCTCGATGCCGCACGGGCCATGACCGCCGGTGAGGGTGAGATCTATATCGCCGGCGGCGTCGAAAGCATGAGCCGCGCGCCCTTCGTGGTCGCCAAGAGCGAAAGCGCGTATGGCCGTGACTTCAAGGTGTTTGATTCTGCCGTCGGCGCGCGCTTTCCCAACCCGCGAGTTTTGAAGCGCCATGGCGCCGATTCCATGCCGGAGACGGCCGACAACGTCGCCAAGGATCTGGGGCTGTCACGTCATGACGTGGACCTCTTCGCACTTGGATCCCAGCAGAAGTTCGAAGCCGCCCGCGCCTCGGGCTTCTTTGCAGGCGAGATCCATCCCATTGAAGTGGCGACGGGGAAGAAGGGTGCTCCGCCGCGGATCGTGAGCGAGGATGAGCATCCCAGGCCGAACACAACTCTGGAGGCGCTCTCCAACTTGAAGCCCCTCCATGAAGGCGGCGTCACGACGGGCGGCAACGCGTCGGGTGTCAATGATGGCGCCGCCATTGTCGTCATGGGAACGAAGGCTGCCGGTGAGAGGGCGGGGAAGAAGCCCCGCGCGCGTGTTCTTGCGGGCGCCGCGGTGGGCGTCGAGCCGCGCATCATGGGTGTCGGACCCGCTTATGCCATTCCCAAGGCGCTGGAGCGTGCCCGCCTCACGCTGCCGGATATGGACATCATCGAGATCAATGAGGCATTCGCCTCGCAGATGCTCGGCTGCCTGAAGATCTTGAACGTTCCGTTCGGCGACGAGCGCGTCAATCCCAACGGGGGCGCGATTGCCATCGGCCATCCGCTGGGCGCATCGGGTGCCCGCTTGATGGTCTCGACCATCCGGGAACTCGAGCGGCGTAACGGGCGCTATGCCGTCATCAGCCTGTGCATCGGCATGGGCCAAGGACTTGCCGTCGTCATCGAACGTATTGCGCAGTAAATTTCAAACCTCATCCAAAAAGGCGTGTCTCATGTCCACCTCTACGACAGCTGTCCAAACCCCCGATCTGGCGCACAAAGTCCTCTACATCGGCGGCAAGTGGGTCCAGGCCGAAGGCGGTCGCCGTTTCGAAACCGAAAACCCCTACACGGGCAAGGCCTGGGCCAGCATCGCAGATGCGGGTGTCAGCGATGTCGATCTGGCGGTGAAAGCAGCGCGTGCGGCGCTCGAAGGACCGTGGGGCAAGATGACGGGCGGGCAGCGTGGGCGCCTCATGAACAAGCTTGCCGATATTCTTGAGCGCGATGCCGACGAAATCGCGATGATTGAGACGTATGACAACGGCAAGCTCATCCGCGACGCGCGCTGGCAGGTGGGTCTGATGGCTGAGTGGTTCCGCTACTTTGCGGGTGCCGCCGATAAGATCGATGGTACCGTCATGCAGGACGCTAACCCGGAATTCTTCGTCTACACCCGCCGCGAACCGATCGGCGTGGTGGCCGCCATTCTGCCGTGGAATGCGCCGCTGCTGCTGATGACGTGGAAGCTTGCGCCCGCCATGGCTGCCGGTTGCACGTTCATTGCCAAACCTTCGGAATTCACGCCGTCCTCGGCGCTGGCCCTGGCTGAGTGCTTTGCAGAAGCGGGCTTCCCCGCAGGTGTGTTCAATGTCCTGCCGTCGTCCTCGCGTGATGTTCCCGCTGCGTTGACGCAGCACGAAGGGGTCAACAAGGTTGCGTTCACCGGCTCGACGGCCACGGGTGTCAAGGCCGCCCAATCCGCGATTGCGCACCTGGCTCGCGTCACGCTCGAACTGGGTGGAAAATCTCCCCAACTCGTCTTCGAAGATGCGGACGTGGAGGCTGCCGTCAACGGACTGCTGCGCGGCATCTTCTCCGCAACGGGACAGATCTGTCATGCCGGATCACGTGCCTTCGTGCAGCGGCCGATCTACGACAAGATCTTGGCAAAGGTCGTCGCGCGCGCCAACACTCTGAAGCTTGGCGATCCGCGCCTGCCCGAGACGGAGTTGGGGCCGATTGCGACCGGCCCTCAGTTTGAGAAGGTCAAGGAGATGTTGGCACGCGCCAAGGCCGACGGTGCCCTGGCAGCCTGCGGAGGCGGTCCCGATGAGAGTCTGGGCGGCTATTTCATCAAGCCCACCGTGCTCACCAACGTGAAGCCAGGCGACTACATCATGCGCGAGGAAGTCTTCGGACCGGTTCTGTGCATCATGCCCTTCGACACCGAAGAGGAAGGCATCGCTCTCGCCAACGATACGCGCTACGGTCTGGCTTCAGGTTTGTGGACGAGCGATGTGCGGCGCGTTCATCGGGTCGCGAAGCGCATCCGGGCAGGAACCGTGTGGGTCAACGCCTACCGTGGTGTTTCACCGGGCGTTCCCTTCGGCGGCTTCGGCGCCAGCGGTATAGGCCGTGAGAGCGGCCTGGAGGCCATAAACGATTACACCGAACGAAAGGCGATCTGGATAGAGATGACGGGACAGACGAAAGATCCCTTCAAGCTTTGATCTCTCCCAAAGGGTCGAAAGCCCTCAGACCTCAGCGATGTACAGGAGATTACAAATGGCCGAATCGATCACGGGGGGATGTCTCTGCGGAAAGATCCGCTACGAGATCAGCCAGCCGGTGCAAAACATAATTGCCTGCCATTGCACCAACTGCCAGAAGGCGTCCGGCTCCGGCATGAGTCACAATACGCTGATCCCGAGCGCCGCTTTCAAGCTTACGTCCGGTCAGCCTAAGATCTTCGCCGACACGGCCAATAGCGGAAACAAGCTCTATCGCGCTTTTTGCGGGGATTGTGGATCGCCGATCTACAGCCAGCGCGAGAAGATGCCCGAAATGATGGTGGTGAAAGTCGGCACTCTCGACACGTCCGACGCAATGAAGCTCGCGATGAATATCTGGACCAAGAGTGTGCGTCCGTGGCTGCATCTTGCACCGGACGTCGAACATTATCCCGAGAACCGCCCGGTTAAGACCTGACCGGTTTCCCAATCGCCCACGCTTCAGCACGGCTTCGGCGGCCCAGGCATCCCCTCGGGCCGCTTTCTTATCCAAGCTCGCGCGCGTCCGGACTTGAAATTTGCCGTATGCATGATGCGAATTTGTTGCAGATCATCGAGGCCGTCTCGCCGCGGCGAGTCACGACGCCGAGCGAGCGCTTGGGCGCGTCCTGGAGATGAATGACCTTGATCTTGTCGTCCGTAATGAGACGCGCAGCAAGTTCGGGAAGAACTGCAACGCCGACGTCACACTCGACGAACTTCTTGATCGTCACGAGGTCCCGAAGTTCGAGCATCTGACTGCAGGTTGCGCTATCATCGAGCAGGCTCAAGTCAAGAGCTAGCCGCGTGCTTGTCCCGCGCGGCATGGTGATGATCGGAAGCTGGCCGAGTACGGTTTCCGACCATATCTTGCCTTCGAGTTCGAGTTGACTGTGAGCGGAGGCGACGAGGACGAACGTGTCCGTCATCAGTTCGACCGCCTCCAGGTCCTTATCGTTCATCAGCCCAGGGAGCAGAGCGGTCAAAGCAACCGCCACCTTTCTGCCACGTAGCAGCTCAAGGGTCTGCTCTGCGCTGACGTCATGCACGGCTATGCGCAGATCAGGGAATCCGGTCCGCATTCTTTTCAGGCAACCAGGCAACAAAGAAGCCGCGCAGGAGGGCGTGGCTGCTATGGCCAATGTGTGCGCATGACCTTTCGCAAAACCTTGGAGTTCGGCCAAGCCCGCCTCGTAGTTCTCGATCATTCTCGAAGCGATCGGAAGCAGCATGGCGCCTTCGGCCGTCAGACGAACCATCCGCGTCGTGCGCTCGAACAATTGTACGCCTATGACCTCCTCGATCTCGCGTACGATCTTGCTCAATGTCGGCTGCGTCACGTGGAGCTGTTCCGCACAGCGGCTAAAGCTGAGCGCATGGGAGAGAGCCACGAATATTTTCAGCTGCCGTTGCGTGAGGTGCATCTAGTTTTGCCTAGCGAAACTTTTTTCAAGTAAGCTCTACGACGCCGATGCACTGAATTAAGGACATATCTAAGCCATGTACAGGGTGAAAAGCTAGCATGCTTGCGACCTATAGCGTTTAATTTTCGCGTGCCCTATAACGCGCCGAACGGCACGCGATTGCGGGTAGGTCACGAACAGAGTCAAAAAAATGTTTCGCATAGTGGCAAGCGCGAACGTGGACGTACAAAAAACGCCGGGCAAAGTCGGCTACATCGAAAGGAACAACAAATGACGCTAAAGAGCGGCGCGGAACTGATCGTTGAAACGGTTCTTGAGCAGGGCGGCGAGACGGTGGTGGGGTTTATTGGGCACTCGACGCATGAGATCGCCGACGCGGTGAAGAAGTCGGAGCTGGGCAAGACGGTCGTGAACCCTGCGACCGAGCTGGGGGGCTGCCACATCCTGAACGGCTACAACTACGTCAAGGACCGCGCCGCGGCCGTCGGGATG
>JAEUME010000019.1 GCA_016793445.1 Hyphomicrobium sp.
AGCCACTTTTTCCTCTCCCGGAACGGGAGAGGATGTCGCGGAGCGACAGGTGAGGGACGTCGGCACGCGCCGCTGATTGCGGCAGTCCCCTCATCCGCCCCTTCGGGGCACCTTCTCCCCGCGGGAGAAGGAAGTGAGTCCATAAGATCGCAATCGGCTATAGCGTGCCTTACCGAAAAGTGGGAACCGGTTTTCCGACAAGAAGCACGAAAAACAAAGATCTAGAGACGTTCCGCGTTCCTACTAAAACCCGGAACGGATCTAGCGCAATTCAGGGGTGTTATCAAACAGGCGGCGGTGCTCGGCGATTGCGTAGCGGTCGGTTTGCCCCGCCAGGTAGTCGGCCGCAAGCCGCGCCTGATCGCGCTCATTAAGTGTCCGCATGATCTCGATCCACTGCGGGGGCAGCGCGTCCCGGTCGCTGGAATCGCGGTAGCGGGCAAACAGTTGCGTGACGATCCGCTCGGCGCCTTCCATCACCCGCAGGACGCGTTCGTGATGATAGACCTTGGCAAACAAGAAGGCTTTGAGATCGGCCAGATCGCGCGCCATGCCCGGCGAGAACGCCACGCTGGCAGCCCCCGCGCAGCGAATGTCGTCTGGCGTCTTGGGCGCAAGCCGTTGCAGCCGCCTGCGGGTCTCGCCCACGACATCGGCCACCATGGCGGTGATCATCCGCCGCGTGAGTTCATAGATCACCCGGTTGCCTGCGCCCGACCCCGCCTTGGTCACGACCTCGGTGGAAACGGGGCCCGCCAGCGGCACACCCTCCAGCATGTCGATTGTCAACAGCCCCGCTCGCAATCCATCGTCGACATCGTGCGTGAGGTAGGCGATGTCATCGGCGAGGCTGGCGACTTGCGCCTCCGCGCTTGCCCAGCGGTCCAGTTCCAGGCTGCGCCAGACCTCAACGCCTCGCACCGCTTTGGCGACGGGATCGTTGCGATCGTCCACGGGGCCGTTGTGCTTGGCGAGCCCCTCCAGCATCTCCCAGGTGAGATTGAGCCCATCGAAATCGAGATACTTGCGCTCCAGAGCGGTGACAACGCGCAGCGACTGCGCGTTGTGATCAAATCCGCCATAGCCCAGCATGGCATTGTCGAGCGCGCGCTCGCCCGCGTGGCCGAAGGGGGAATGGCCAAGGTCATGCGCCAACGCAAGGGCTTCCGCCAAATCCTCATCGAGCCGCAACTGGCGTGCGATGGTGCGGGCGATCTGCGCCACTTCCAGCGTGTGCGTCAGCCGGGTGCGATAGTGGTCGCCTTCGTGGACGATGAACACCTGCGTCTTGTATGTGAGACGCCGAAAAGCGGTGGCGTGGAGGATGCGGTCGCGGTCGCGCTGAAAGGGTGAGCGCGTTGGACATTCGCTTTCTGGATGCTGGCGGCCGCGCGAGGGCACGGCGCTCGCCGCATAAGGGCCCGGCCTGCGCTCGCCGGGCGCAAGCCCCGAGCCGTAGTCCGCCCTTTCCGATACAGGCTTGATGTTAATCGCCATTTCGTCCTGGCCTTGGCGCGCTGAGAATCGCCAACGGGTTTGACTTTGTGCCGGGCAGTCCTATGTAAATAGGCTGAACGCGCCGACACTCCTAGAGCGTGGAGCGAGAGCTGCGCAACCGCCAACGAGCTGCCCCGATGGGGCGAAGTTGAGAAGACGCATGACCGGCACCGTAACTGTGACAGACCGCGCCGCCCGGCGCATCGCCGAAATCGCCGCTGGAGAACCCACGACGCCGCTGCTGCGCGTCTCGGTGGAAGGCGGCGGCTGCTCGGGCTTCCAGTACAAGTTCGATCTCGTCTCCGACAAGGCCGAGGATGACTTGGTGCTCGAGAAATCGGGCGCGACCGTGCTCATCGATCCCCTCTCGGTGCAGTACATGGAGGGAGCGGAGATCGATTTCGTGGACGATCTCATCGGCGCGGCCTTCAAGATCAACAACCCCGTGGCCACCGCCTCCTGCGGATGCGGCACGAGCTTCTCAGTCTGACAGCCATCTCTAGCGGCCCACACGCGCCAATCAGGCCAACCCCCAAGTCCGCCGCTGGCGTTTGTGCGCGGGCCGTGGCATCTGGTCGGCCATGAAAATCACCACTTGGAACATCAACGGCGTCAAGGCCCGGCTCGAAGGCGCACTCGCGTATCTCAAAGAGCAGCAGCCCGACGTCATCTGCCTGCAGGAAATCAAGTCGCTCGACGAGGCATTCCCGCGCCAGGCGTTCGAGGACTTGGGCTACAACGTCGCCACCCATGGCCAGAAAGGCTTCAACGGCGTTGCCATTCTATCCAAGGCTCCGCTGGAGGACGTCGAGCGCGGCCTGCATGGCGACGACACGGATGATCACGCGCGCTGGATCGAGGCGCTGGTGCCTGCCGGCAACCGCGTGGTCCGCGTGGTGTCGATATATCTGCCCAACGGCAATCCCATTGGGACCGAGAAGTTCGCCTACAAGCTGCGATGGATGGAGCGCTTCAAGCGCCGCGCGCGGCACCTTCTCGCCGACGAGATCCCCCTGGTGCTCGCGGGCGATCTCAACATCATCCCCGAGCCCGAGGATGCCAAGCGTCCTCAAGCATGGGCGAACGACGCGCTCTTTCAACCTGAAAGCCGGGCCGCCTTCCGCGCGCTGCTCGCTCTTGGCCTGACAGACGGCGTGCGCGCGACGCATCCTGAACCCGGCATCTACACGTTCTGGGATTATCAGGCTGGCGCATTCCAAAAGAACGACGGCATCCGCATCGATCACATCCTGCTGTCGTGCGAGGCGGCCGATATGCTTGTCTCGAGCGGTATCGATACATTCACGCGCGGATGGGAGAAGCCGTCGGACCACGTGCCGGTCTGGGTCGAACTTGAGACCTGAAGGCATCGACCGGAACGCCCGTCTCGTCCAGGCTCGAGAACAGAAAGAAAGCCGGAGAAGTCTTCGCGGCCACGCGCCCACGGTGCCGGGCGGCAATTTCAAGTCTTTTTGCCCGCCGAGGCCCCCGCGCTCGCAGTAGAACAGTTTTTCAATCTATAGGGCTATCCGGGTACGCTTTGGTAAACAAATCTTAAACGTTGGCGCTGATATTTGCCGGTACCGAGACATTGAGCTTGCGACCACCTCGCCCTCGCAAAACCCTATTTCTTGTACTAGGCTAGGACCAATTCGTTTGCCGCGACCATGGATGTGGCAACATCCCGGGAGAGTTTCATGCGCAGACGCCTGTTTCCAGCTCTGTTTGCACTGGTCGCCGCGCCGGCAAGTTCCAACGCGGTCGGCCTTTCAACGCAGCTGAACTGCGCCAGCGATTATTACGCCTACTGTTCGAGCCATTCGGTGGGATCACCGGGGGTGCGCAAGTGCATGCGCGCCAATGGTCCCCGGCTGTCCAAGAGCTGCATCAACGCTCTCATTGCGGACGGCGAGATCTCCAAGACCGAAGTGGAACAGACGAAGGCCAGGATTGCCGCTGAAAAGTCCAAGGCGAAGCAGAAGAAGCCGGACGCCGAAACCGTGCAGGCACAGGCGCGAACCCAGAAGCCCGAGCGTGTGATCGCCCAACCCAAGCCGTCCAAGCCCAAGACGGAGGCCGTCGCCAAGCTGAACGATGACGATCGCCCAGTCATCAAACCGAAGGTTCGTGAAGAGCCCAAGCCTTTGCGTCAAGCGGCCATCGAGCCCGTCAAGGCGAGCGCCGCTCAAACTGAGCCTCCAAAGATGCCTTCCGCGGCCCCGGCCGAACCCGCTCAGCACGTGTTGACACTCGATCAGGAAACCTACGAGGCGCTAAAGTCCCGTGAGGCTTATTTCGTCGTCGAGGACGACACATCCGGTGTTACAGCATCCCAACAGACCGCCGGCGCCGCCGGCGGCGCTCCTGTACCTGCCGAAAGCCCGAGCCCTGTCGTCGCGCCCATGCAAGATGCGTCCCTGTCAGACGATGCCGCGGCACAGAGTGACGCGGCAGACCCTAACGCCGGGGTGACCCGCAGCGACACAACGCAAGGCATCGACAGGAATGAGGAACCTCGCACTCTGGGCGGGGGAAACTACGAGCCATCCTCGGCCGATAACCCTTCTCGTGCGCAAACTGTCAGGGACGACGCCCCCGAGGCCGCGACGGCTCCGGCCTCGCCGCCAACCGCCAAAGCCTCAGCTCGCAAGCTTGCCAAGCCAGCCAAGCCCGAATATCCAGCGGGTAAGATGGCGCTTGGTAGATCCGAGTCGTCAGCTCCGGCAGTCCGTCCAGTGCCCGACCAATCCAAGGCGTGGCAGGAATTCATGGGCAACCGCTTCAACGGCGGCTCCAACTATGAAGGCATCGACGCGAGCTTCTCGCGCCGCAGCCGGTGAACGCTTCAGCGTTGATTGCGCGAAAGGCGCGCCGCCGATCCTGACGTCTGCTTGAACCGGAGAACTCCCGGATCTATCCCCAACGGGTCCGGTCCGCCGTCTGGATTAAAATCCTTGCGTCATCTGAGGATATTTCAGGCCGGATGGTAGCCGCAAAAATCGGCGGGCGGCGAAGCAACAGGTGCTTCGCCGCCCGTCTCCCGGAAATGGACGCCAAACTACTTCTTGTGGACGCAGGTGTTCGTCTTCGCGTCCCACGTCATGCCGCTTACCTTGATGCACTCTGCCTTGGTCTTTGGGGCGTCGGCCGCATTGGCCGCGATCGGCGCCGAAACGGCGACCAGCAGACCTGCGAGAACGGCGCAACCGAAAAGCTTGGAAATCATATCGTATCTCCTGATGGGTGTTTTACCGGCTTTTTTCGGCCGGCTGAGGCAGCACTAACCAGCCAAAGGAGACACGAATCCTGCTGCGAACATACGCTTTGGTAAGGCGCATTTCTCCTTGCGTTTACATACCAATATGTAAGCTCTCCGATCGGTAAGCTGCGCGCCACCTTCACGCTTTAACGGCCAGCGATGGTTCCATCGTCTTTGGCGGGCAACATGTGTTCGCAAAGACGGGTACTTCCGGTTGGATGGCACAACCGTTCATTCGCCGGCCAGCTCATTCAAACAATTCAACGAACGAGGTTCGATCATGAAGTCCGTCATTTCCGCCGTCGCGGCCGTTCTCCTGCTTACGTCGGGCGCCGCCTTCGCCGCCGAGCAGTCTTCCTCGCCGGCCGCCTCCGCGACCCATGCAACCGCTCACGCCAAGACCACCAAGAAGGCCCACACAGCCTCGGTGCAGAGCGAGAAGTCGAAGAAGTGCTCCGCCGAAGCGGATGCCCAGAAGCTCCACGGCAAGGAGCGCAAGGCGTTCCGCAAGAGCTGCATGGAGAAGTCTGCCTAAAAAGTACGCGTTCTTGCGTCATGTGCCTCGGTTGCGCCAGCCTGCCTCCCACGAGCTGGCGCAACCATTTCTCATTTCCGCAGAAGTCTCGCTTAGCTAACCTCCGTCCAGGCTCAACGCTGCAACTCACCCGGCGAGATCGCGCCGATCGCCGCACAAGTCCACGTCAGCCGTGAGGACGAATTGACGGGCGACAGCACACGGTGAAGTCTGCTAAAGGCTGCTGATCGGGTGAGCGCGATGCGAATCCTAATCATAGAAGACGATATCCAGACCGCGAACTTTGTCCGGCAAGGCCTGCTGGACGAGGGTCATAGCGTCGATGTCGCCCGCAATGGCCCGGAAGGGCTGAAACTGTCAGTCGTCAACCCCTATGACGTGTTGGTTGTCGACCGTATGCTTCCTGGTCTCGATGGACTGTCCATCGTGCAGGAACTGCGGCGAGCGGAGGTCAATTCCTCTGTGCTGTTCATGACCTCGCTTGGGGGAATCGAGGACCGGGTGGAGGGACTGGAAAACGGAGGAGACGATTATCTCGTCAAACCGTTCGCACTCGCCGAACTCAAAGCCCGCGTCAATGCACTTGGACGGCGCCCTGCGATCAAATCGGAAGAAACCGTGCTGCGCGTCGCCGACCTTGAGTTGCACCTTATCCGGCGCGAGGTTATCCGTGCCGGGCAAATCATCGATCTCCAGCCCCGCGAATTCAAGCTGCTGGAAGTCCTCATGCGCAACAAGGGACGTGTCCTGACGCGGTCAATGCTTTTGGAGCAGGTGTGGGATTTCCACTTCGACCCCAAGACAAGCATCGTGGAGACACACATCAGCCGGCTGCGCGCGAAGGTGGACCGCGCATTCGATAAACCGCTGATACGCACTCTTCGAGGCGCCGGTTACGCCATCAATGACAGCGCATAGATTGACACGGCGTACCGCCTTTCGCGTCGCCGCCGCTTTCGCCGGCTTATTCTCCCTGACGATGAGTTCGATCTTCGCGATCCTCTACCTCGTCATCAGCAATGATCTCACAGCCACGCTCAAGGATCAGATCGACGATCTCAGGGAGACGTTCGTGGAGGTCGGCGCGACCAGCGGGCGCAATGCATTATCCACTATGGTCACCCGGCATACGAGCGCCAACCCGTTTGATGAGAACATCATCCTGCTGACGGATATGGACGGCAACTATGTTGCCGGGAACATCCTCGCGATCCCGCGTTTTCGTTCCTGGCGCGCGATCCCGTGGCCGGACCTTCCCTTCGTTCGGACCTGGACCATGCCGACGAGCAGCACGGCCGCGCTCGGAAGCTGGACCAACGTCAAAGATGGTCATCTGTTTGTGGCGGGCGGAAACGGCGACATCAACGACGTGCAGGCGATTCTGCTCGATGGTCTCGGCTGGGCGGTGGGACTGACGGCATTTTCGGCCGTTCTTGGCGGACTTGTGCTTGGCCTTAGCGCTCAACGCCGGGTCGATGCCATGGAAAACGTTCTGAACTCCTTTGCCCACGGCAATCTCTCGGTTCGCATCCGCAAGAGTGCTTCCAACGACGATCTCAATCACGTCGCCGAACTGATCAACAGCACGCTCGACAGACTCCAGACCCTGATCGGCAGCGTCAAGCAGGTGACGACCGACATCGCCCACGATCTGAGAACGCCGATCAGCCGCATCAGACAGAAGCTCGAACTGGCGCAACAGTCCCAATCCGATTACCCGGCTCCCTACCGGGCCGCGATCGAGACGGCTCTTGATGACATCGACCAGGTTGTCGAAACATTCGAGGCGTTGCTGCGCATCGCCGAGGTCAGCTCCGGCGCGCGCAAGGCGCGGTTCGTCGACGTCGACCTGAAATTGGTGCTCAGCCACGTCATCGAGGCCCTCGAGCCGGTGGCGGAGGATCGCGAGCAACGGCTCGTGTCGCAGCTTGACGGCAAGAGCAACACTGTCATCAGTGGCGACCGCCAGCTCCTCAATCAGCTGTTCGTCAATCTCGTGGAGAACGCGATCCGGCACTGTCCTTCAGGCTCTCGCATTACGATCGCGCTCAGCCGGACGGGGGACGCTATTACCGTTCATGTAGCCGATAACGGGCCGGGCATTCCGGCCGGGGAACGCGACAACGTCCTGCGTCCGCTCTATCGGCTTGAGAAAAGCCGCACGACGCCGGGCAGCGGGCTTGGCTTGAGTCTGGCCGCCGCCATCACCGACCTTCATCAAGGAACGCTCTCGCTGCACGACAACGCACCCGGACTCGATGTGTGTGTGCGCTTTAATGCCAAGCCGGACGACAGCGTGTGACGCACGGCCTTTGTTCGGGCCGGCTGCAGTCTGGCTCAACGCTTGGCGCGTAGCAGCAGTGGCGCATAGACAGCAATGAAGCCTGAGAATGCCAGCACCCAGAGAGTCGCGGACACGTGCAGCATTGGTTCGCGCCAAACATCAAACGCCGCCGCGATCCTCGCGATCGCGGAGAGTGCCGCGGCCGCGTAGATAGCTTGTATCGGCCGTGTGGCTATGAGCGGTTGCCCCGTGTGACCGAGACTGGCGCGTGTCATCACCGCCAGACTCATGACGCCGATGGCGCCCACCGTCCACGCATGCAACGCGCCTGTGGGGGCGACGAGATCGGGACGCGCGATCGCAAGCGCAACCAGGGCAAAGCCCAGCGGCACGAATGCGAACCCGATATGCAGGACAGTCACGAGTGGCTCTCCAAAGGTGCGTTCGCCCGCCCACCGGCTCAATCGCCAGACATTCAACGCGGCGGCAATCCCAGCCAGTCCCGCGGTCGCGCCATGATCCGGCACGGCGATCCAAGCCGCCAACGCGATGCCGCTTGTCACCATCGCGACCATGTCGAAACGGCCGAACGGCACGGGAAGTCGGCCAGGACCGCGCCGGGCCAGCCAGTTCCGCGTAAAGCTTGGCACAATGCGGCCGCCGATGAGCATGATCAGCAGCACGATCGCTGCAATGCCTATGCGCGTGCCATAGCCTGTATCCTGGCCGCGCGCTGCCTCTATCTGGAACACCAGATTGCCGGCAAACAGCAGCACCACCATCACAAGCACCTTGAGATTGCGTTTGTCGCCGCCAGCCACGATCTCGCGCGCGATGACGCCACCAAGCGCTGCAAGAAACGCCAAGTCGATGACCGCGCTTGCGGCGATCCCTACGGTCTGCGAGCAAAGAACAGCGATCCTCCCAGCAAACCATATGCCGAAAAGACAGAGCAGGCGCATCCCCACGACCGGCAACCGCCCTGTCCAGTTGGGCACGGCCGTCAATAAAAACCCGGCCACGACCGCGGGGACGTACCCGTAGAGCATCTCATGGACGTGCCATTGCAGCGGAGAAAATGCCGTCGGCAAGGCCAGACTTCCGCTCAGCACCGGCAGCCAGAGCGCAACGGCGATGACCGCCCATACAGCCCCTGCGAGAAAAAAGGGCCTGAAGCCGAAGCTCAAAATTGCCGGCCCGCGGTAGCCGCGAACCTGCTCGGCTGTGGTTGCCGTCATGACGCAACTCCTCTTTGCATGGGTGGCAGATGGCCGGTGACGATCCAATCCATCGGAATATCATGCGGCTGCGGGTAAATGGTCGGGATCTTCTGAAGAGGATATCCGACACCGATGACGAGGGGCTTGGATGCCATGCCCGCAAGCGTCCGATCGAAGAACCCGCCCCCGTAGCCAAGCCGGTAGCACCCGGAATCAAAACCGACGAGGGGTGAGATGACGACCGATGGCGTAACCACGGCACCGTCGGCGGGGTAAGGGATGTTCCAGATGCCACGTTCAAGCCGCGTGTGCGGCGCCCACTCGCGAAACTGCAGCGGCTGGCCTTTGGCCAGCACGACCGGCAACGCTGGGCGCAATCCCGCGACATAAGCCGCCTCCATCCAGCGCCTGAGAACGGGTTCGCCGCGGAATGGCCAGTAGAGGCTCACAATCGTCCCAGACCTTCGAGGCACGAGATTATCGAGGTCGCGGGCAATCCGCCGCGCGTGTTCTTCCCTCTCGTCCGCAGACAGCGCCAGGCGCGCCGCAATGAGACGCTCACGCTCGGCCTTGCGCCAGCGTGCAACGTCGTTCGCAGTTGGCGAACCGGACAAACCTAGTGTCATCGGCGGCTCCATCAGAATGGCAGCACCAACACCCCGCGGGCACGCGATACGCAGGGACAGAATTCATGCTCGCGGTCGCTTACCGACAAGCACGCATCCTTGTGTATCACATCACCTTCGATATAGCGCGTCGCACACGAACCGCACCCGCCCGTCATGCATCCCGGCTCGACTGGGACGCCGGCTTCATGAAGCGCGGCCAGCGCCGTTTGATCGGAGGCGACCGAAATCGTCGTTTCGCTCCAGACCAACAGGATCTCGAACGGTTCGTTCAGGATTGACAGCACTTGCAGCGCTCCGTCATCGCAACGCCGGAAATCTGCAAAGCGCAGGCATCAGGACGCACCCTCTTCAACCAGTTCGGCGGGCTCGGGCGAGAATTCGGCTGCCTTTCCTGTCCGGCCATTCTGTGCATCTGCGTCAGGAAGCGGCGCCTTTCTCTCCAGGATATTGGGCCACCGCTCCGCATAAGTGCGATTGAGGTCAAGCCAGTGTTGAGTCGCGGCCGGCTCGGTGTCGGGAACGATCGCATTGGCCGGACATTCGGGCACGCAGACGCCGCAATCAATGCACTCGTCGGGATGAATGACGAGCATGTTTGCGCCTTCGTAGAAACAATCTACGGGACAGACTTCGACGCAGTCTGTAAATTTGCACTTGATACAGTTCTCGGTGACGACATAAGTCATGAGCGCCTCCGGGCGGATGGGACGGCACGCCGTCCACGAGATACGCGTTCTAATAGACCTCCTTGAAAGTTGTCCCAGCCAAAAAGATATGTCAATAATATATCTATTCTATATCGTCGCAGGGCTGCCATGCAACTGACCACCTTCTCCGATTACGCAATGCGGGTGCTGATGTACGCACACGCCGCCGATGGCCGCCTCGTCACCATCGAGGAGATCGCGGCGTCCTACCGCATCTCTCGCGCACACCTCATGAAGGTCGTAAATGCGTTGACGCGTGCGGGGTATCTGACCGCCGTGCGTGGCAGGACGGGAGGCGTCACGCTCGCCAGGCCCGCGGAGACCATTCGCCTGGGCGACGTCGTGCGCGCCACCGAGCCGGATTTCGCGCTCGTCGAGTGCTTTGGGAGCGGCAACCAGTGTATGATCAAAGGTTGCTGCCGGCTACCGGCCGTTCTGCGCAGGGCGCTCAACGCCTTCCTGGCTGAACTCGACCAGCACACGATCGCCAGCATCGGGCTGCGTCAGAAAGACTTCGATCAGATCCTCGGCGGCAACGTGAGAGCCGACGCGCGCAGGGTTTGAGATGGCCGGCCACTGGAAGCTCACGCGGCCAATTTTCCGATGCGCTTTACCGCAACGACATTAGAGCCCATGCGCGAGATCCGGCGGATCGCATCGGGCAAGGGCTCGATGACAACCGACATGTGATGGGCATTGGCATGAACCATCATGATGCTGTCCGACATGATGCCGACGTGCCCCGGCCAGAACACCAAATCGCCGCGCATCAGCCGCTCGTCAATGTCCGACACCGGAAGCGAAGCGCCAAGCTCCGCCATCTGCATGTCGCTGTCGCGCGGCGCGGGGATGCCTGCGGCGTGCAGCGATGTCTGCACCAGTCCTGAGCAATCGATTCCAATGCGCGTGCGCCCTCCCCAAAGATAGGGCGTGCCGATGAAGCGCTCCGCAACTTCGACGAAATCGCGCGCCGTACGATGGAGTGGCGTAATATGGCGCACAGAAACGAACCCGCCCGTCTGCAATTCGGCAAACTTCTCGTCTGCCTTGCTGACGCTGAGGACCGCGTTGAGGGGCAAGTGTTGAAGGGGCGGCGTCTTGATGTCGGGTTCGGGATGCAGAAACGTGCCGAGCACTTGCACTCGGTGCGTGGGTGCCTGAACATTTGGAGACAGACTGTCAAGTGGCAGATAGCCGACGTACTGGTCGCGCTTGAGCTGAACCCAAGCCCAGCCGTCGGCCTCGTCGTAAATCGTCAGTGTCTCGCCATAGAGGGCTTCCGTCTCGAAGCCGCGCGAATAGTTGGGCGTGCGGCGCAAAGGAACCGAGGCTCGCATCACTTGGGCAGGCGCGCCTTCCACGAAGCGTTCGGCCTGCACTTTGCCTTCCAAGTACTTGGCCGCGAGGTCGTCGCGGAAAGCATTGCGGCGGGGATCGAGCAGATGAGTAGGAACGAGGGCACGCGGTGCATCCAGCCCAGGCTGAAAATCTGAAGCTGGCGCGGGAAAGCCCGGTGCTGCCGGGCGCGGCGTCGTAGCAGACTTCTGTGCCGTCTTGCCTGTTTCGCTCAACTCGTCAGCTCCGCTCTCAGCATATCCATGACCGCGCGTGCCGATTGCGGCTCCCCACCCTTTGGCCCCAGCGGCCGCGCCGCCGGACGCCAGCCATACAGATCAAAATGGGCAAAACGCCGTGATGTGGTGACAAACTTGCGCAAAAACAGCGCCGCCGTGATCGCCCCTGCGAATGGAGTATCCCATACATTGTTCATGTCCGCGACGTCGCTGTCGAGATGGCGCTGGTAGCCCTGCCATAACGGCAGTCTCCACACCGGATCGCCAATATCCTTGGAGCGGGACACAACCTGGCCTGCCAAGGTCTCATCGTCGGTAAAGAAGGCCGGCAGGTCGGGGCCCAGAGCCGAGCGTGCCGCGCCTGTGAGCGTGGCAAAGACGAAAATACTGTCGGGTGCTTCCTCGTCCGCGAGCGTCAGGGCGTCGGCCAGCACGAGACGGCCCTCCGCGTCCGTGTTGCCGATTTCGACGGTGCGCCCGCTACGGCTCATTAAGACGTCACCCGGGCGAAAAGCATCGCCCGCAATGGAATTTTCTGCTGCGGGAATGAGAACGCGCAGGCGGCAATCCAGCCGCTCTGCCATTATCATATGTGCAATCGCCAAGGCTGTTGCCGCGCCTCCCATATCTTTTTTCATCAGGAGCATCGCGCTCGCCGGTTTGATGTCGAGCCCGCCTGTGTCGAATGTGATGCCTTTGCCGACGAGCGTGATCTTGCGTGCGTCCTCACGTCCCCACGTCAAATCGATCAGCCGGGGGGCGCGGGGATGGGCGCGTCCGACGGCATGGATCATGGGGAAATTGTGAGCCAAGAGGTCTTCGCCGCGGATTGCCTTGACGCTAGCGCCATGGCGGACCGCCAGCATACGCGCCATCTCCTCCAACTGCTCCGGCCCCAGGTCGCTGGCGGGCGTATTGATGAGATCGCGCGCAAGCCAAACCGCTTGGACTGTGCTGATGACACGGCCGGAGTTGACATTCCCGGGCATGACGAGCCGGCGCACATCAACAGCTTGCGTCTCCGTCGCGCCCGCGCTGGCGGTTCTCTTGTAGCGCCTGAATTTATAGGCGCCCAATCCCCATGCGATGGCGGCCAACTCGGGATGGTCCAATGATCCAGCAAGGCGGTAGGAGCCCGCGGGAAGGCTCGACGCAAGGGAGCCGAGAAGCAATTCCGACGGGCCGCTCGGTTCCCCGGCCTGGCCATCGCCCACACCAAGCAGAACGGCGGCAAGTTTTCCATCTCTGCCGGGCACCAGCAGCGAAGCCTTGGCGGACCCTTTGAACCTGTTGGTCTCTGCCCACGCAGACGCGTTCGCGTCCAGGCCAAGCGGCGTCAGGTCCGCGCCGGTGCGCACCAGATAGATCGGCACAGCACCCGAGTATTCCCCTTCGCCGGCAAAAACTCCGGCCGCCGTCCATGCAGTCGTCTCGCTCATATCGCTCTCGTTGCAAACGGCGCATCACTCGGCGCCTGGCCCTGCGGCCAAGTTAGGCTTTGGCCGTCCCTTGGCAAGCCAAGTGATCGGCCTATTAGCAGAGTTGCATCACCCTGCAAAAGATTGCTCAGCATTTAAGCGTTTGTTGACGTGCGTGCCAGAAACTAACAGTTGGATCGATTCGGGCATTGCCCTCCCCGACTGAGCGGAGAATCACACATGGCGCACTTGGTAGCGCATTCGACCAGAAAAACGGCCTCTTCCGGGGCGGCAATCTTGGCGGTGATGGCAACGAGCCTTTTGCTCGGCGGCTGCGCGGCCTCCAACGATCTGCTGCCCGGCACCGCCACGCTGGCGAGCGCGGATGCGACGCAGGCGGCAGAAGCCCTCGATCCTCAAGCTGACTTGCGCAAGGCCACCGAATACTGGGGCCAACAGCACGCCAAGAACCCAAGCGACAAGACCACCGGCTTGAACTACGCGCGCAACCTCAAAGCGGGCGGCGACAAGCGCCAGGCGCTCGTCGTGCTTCAAAACGTCTTCTCAATGAACAAGAGTGATCCCGAAGTCGCCGGTGAACTCGGCCGCTTGGCGCTCGAGTTCGATCAGCTCTCGCTCGCAAGCCGCGCCTTGGAAGTCGCCGATGTTCCCGACAAGCCCGATTGGCGCGTCGTCTCGGCGCGTGGAACGGTCTTAGCCAAGCAAGGCCAGCACAAGGCTGCAATTGCCTACTTCGAGCGTGCCCTGGCCATCTCACCGAACCAACCCTCGGTGCTAAACAACTTGGCCATGGCGAATGCCATGAGTGGCAACGCCCAGAAGGCCGAGCAGATCCTCCGCGATTTGGCCCAGCTCAATGGCGCACCCACAAAAGTGAACCAAAACCTGGCGCTCGTCCTTGGCCTGCAAGGCAAATACGACGAGTCGAAAGCCGCTGGCGCCGCCGCCATACCGTCTGACGTGGCGGCCGCCAACACAGAGTACCTGCGCCAGATGGTGCGGCTTGAACCGAAGCACTCGCCGGCGCCCGCTCCGAGCACGGCCGTTGCGCAGGCGCCTCCGTCCGGCTTCAAGCCTGCCGCAGTTGAAACCGCATCAGGCGCCGGCTGGCAGGCCGATGTCACCGCGAGCGCGGAACAACCCAGTCTGCGCGGCTCGCACTAAAAAGTCCGCATCCGCTTCCGACCGGCTAAGAACGGCGCACCATCTTCTTGGCGCGCCGTTTTTCTTGAACGGTTCGACGCCGCACGCGCTGAAGCCCCGGGCCTTGAACTCCCCACTGGACTTTGATCCGCGAAAAAAGTCCGAGACAACGGAATGGACCGTGGAGACATGCGCGGCCGCGTGCATCGCGTCCATTGATTGCGCGCGGGAGCGCTCGATAGGATCGAGGCCGCCGCCAATATCCGCTATTTCTTGCTGCTTTTCGCGATCCATACGAAGACGTTCAATGCCGCGATCACCAGCGCGACGGCCACGCCTACACTGAGGAGATCCGACTTACCGTCCCAGGACATGACCTGGCCGAGAAAGGTCACCGCCATCACCGCGATGATAACCGTCATCAGGTTAACCTTGAGGTCTTCAAAAGTGTGTATCTGGAGTCGCGCCGGTATCTTCAGATCGGCGTCGATGAAGAGCGCGTACAGGCTGAGTGCCATGATCAGCATGACGGTGCCGAGCAGGAACAGGTCGAAAAGCTCGATGAAATAGTACATCATCGCTTTGGCTCCAGCCGTCGAAAAATCGCCGGTTCGGAGCGTTCGCATAATGACAACGACAGAGTCGACAAAACCGTAGATCAGCAGCGCCGCTGCCGCGATCAGTGCACCCAGCACGGCGGCGAGCACCAGATAGCGACTGGCCTCAAGCAGCGGCTTCAGCATGACGCCCCCGAAAGCGCGACGGCTCAGCTTCGCTGCCGCGGTTGTTGTCCAGCGCCCTGCCGGCGCCAGTGTTGCCCGGGACAGTCTGCCTCACTATCCGCCTGGCGGCAACATTCCGTGCCCGATAGCCTGGCTCCGTTCTAGCGGCATCGCGGCTGTGGAGTAGATCCACCGCTCACCACGCTCAGATAATAAAGACCCCGGCAACCAGAGCTGCCGGGGTCGACGCGACACAAATCTGTCTGAGAGCTCGAGATGTAACGCGAGGCCGCGCTACTTCATGTTCATGTATTCAATGCCTGCGGGACCGAGGATGACGATAAACAGCACCGGCAAGAAAAAGACGATCATCGGAACTGTCAGCTTCGGCGGCAATGCGGCGGCTTTTCTCTCGGCGTCCGACTGACGGATTTCACGATTTTCCTTCGCCATGGTCCGTAGCGCCTGCCCGACCGGCGTGCCGTAACGCTCCGCCTGGATCAGCGCGGTCGTCACTGCCTTCACACCCGGAAGGCCGGAGCGCTTGCCGAGATTCTCATACGCCTGGCGGCGATCCTGCAGGTAGGAGAGCTCCGCGGTCGTCAGCGTCATTTCCTCCGCAAGCTCGATGGACTGGCTGGCGACCTCCTTTGAAACCTTGCCGAAAGCCGACTCGATCGACATACCCGACTGCACGCAGATCAGCAGCATGTCGAGGGCGTCGGGAAATGCCTGCTTGATCGACGACTGACGCTTCTGAGCTAGGTTCTCGATAAAGAGGTTGGGTATGTAGAAGCCGGCGAAGCCCGCTCCAACCGCCATCAGAATGCGAATGAGCGGCGGATAACCCGTATCGATGACGACGAACACATAGAACAGAGTGCCGAGGAACATCACGATCGGCGCAGCGATACGAAAGAACATGAACGAGACAATGGGGCCCTGGCCGCGCAAGCCAGCCATCTTCAACTTCTCGCGTAACTCTTCGTTATCGAAGCGTTCGCGCAGATCGAGCATGTCAACGATGCGCTGCATGAAACCTTTGGGCGTCTGCCTCAACTTGGCACCGCCCCCGCGCTCCTTGCTCATCTCTGCAATGCGCGCGTTGCGCATGCGGTCGCGCTCCGTGGCCATTTCCTTCATGCGCTGGTTCATGCGATCCCGCGCCAGCATGGGCATCGCGACCGAAAGCACCGTGGCGAACACGCAAATCGCCGCCAGCACCGTGGCGAAGAATTGCGGGTTCATGACTGTTTCGACGAAGCTCATCATCGTGCGACTACCATGTTTCGACAAATCCCGGCTCCCGGCCGGCGAATAACTGAACCCAAGCCTAGAACTTGAAGTTGATCATCTTGCGCATGATGAGCACGCCGCACAACATCCACCCCGCGCCAACTGCCACCATGAACTTGCCGGGCGTGGTCGTGAACAGCGGCGTGATGTATTCCGGCGACGTCATGTACACCATCGACATGACGCCCGGAGGCAGCGAGGCGAGCACCATGGCCGAGGCTTTGGCTTCCGCCGACAGGGCTTTCACCTTCATCTGCAGACGGAACCGGTCGCGCAGAACACCGGAAAGGTTGCCAAGCGCTTCCGAAAGGTTGCCGCCTGCCTGCTGTTGAATCGAGATCACGATTGTCAGAAAGCGAACCTCCGCCAGCGGAACACGCCGGCACAAGCGGTCCAGCGCGTCGGCGAGTGGAACGCCCATCCGCTGCTCCTCGACCACTTCGCGAAATTCACTGGCCAAAGGCTCCGGACTTTCGCGTGCGATTACCTGGAGACACTCGTTGAGCGGCAGACCCGATTTGACGCCGCGAACCACGACGTCGATTGCGTTCGCAAGCTCGGAGATAAATTTGTGCTGGTAGCGTTTCACCAGTTTCGACAGGAACCAGCGCGGCAACCCGAAGGTGCCGATGAACCCAGCCACCAACGTCATCATCGGTGTTGACGACGTTCCAAAATGAACGGCCGCACCACACAAGATTCCACTGATGATACTCGCTATATAGAAGTCACGGGGGCTGACATCCAGGCCAGCCCGCTCCAGGCGCAGCCTCAACGTAACCTTTTCCTTGGCCTTCTGGCGATTTTCGATCTCCTTGAGGCTTTCGGCGACGTTCTTTTTGCGATTTGCAGCAGCTTCGCTTGCATTGCCCGCACTCGCGGCAATGCGCCGTGACTTGCTCGCCTCCTTGACCACCTGAACGCGCTTGTCCTTGCGGCGCTCCCCGGAGATATACGGGTAGATCACCGCAAAAATAACGCCGGCCGCGCCGAGCGCGATCATCGCGGCGACGAGAAGCTGCTGAGTGTGCGCATCAAGCATTCTGCTCTCCAAGCGGGTTGCCGTTGGCGTCGCTCACTTCGGACTCGGCCAAGGCCACAGCAAGGCGGTCGGATTCTCCGTAATACTCGGCACGGTCCCAGAACCGCGGGCGCGCAATGCCCGTCGACCGGTGACGCCCAATCAGCTTGCCGTTGGCGTCCTCACCGGTGATTTCATAGACGATGATGTTCTGAAGCGTCACCACTTCGCCTTCCATACCCAGCACCTCGGTGATGTGGGTCACTTTGCGCGATCCGTCGCGAAGGCGTGAGGCCTGCACGATGACGTCGACCGATCCGGTGATCATCTCGCGAATGGTTTTCACAGGCAGAGAGAAACCACCCATCATGATCATGGATTCAAGACGGCTGATGGCTTCGCGCGGCGAGTTCGCATGCAGCGTGCCCATCGAACCATCGTGGCCCGTGTTCATGGCCTGAAGGAGGTCGAAGGCCTCCGCGCCGCGAACCTCGCCGACGATGATCCGCTCTGGACGCATACGAAGGCAGTTCTTGATCAGGTCGCGCATCTTGATCTCGCCTTCACCTTCGAGATTCGGCGGGCGCGTTTCAAGCCGGACCACGTGGGGCTGCTGAAGCTGAAGCTCAGCGGAGTCCTCGCACGTGATGATGCGTTCATCGTGATCGATCGAACCGGTAAGGCAGTTGAGCAAGGTTGTCTTGCCGGAGCCCGTACCACCCGAAATCAGCACGTTGCAGCGCACGCGGCCGATGATCTCGAGGACCGTCTTGGCCTGCGGCGTGATGGAGCCGAACTTCACCAGCTGCTCGAGCTTTAGGCGATCCTTCTTAAACTTACGAATGGTCAGCGCGGGGCCATCAATGGCGAGCGGCGGCGCGATGACGTTGACGCGCGAGCCATCAGGTAGACGGGCGTCGCAGATCGGACTCGACTCGTCCACGCGGCGGCCGACTTGGCTGACGATGCGCTGGCAAATGTTCATGAGCTGCTGATTGTCGGCAAAGCGCACACCGGTGCGCTGTACCTTGCCGCCGACTTCGATATACGTCGTCGAGGCGCCATTCACCATGATATCGGCGATGTCGTCGCGTGCCAGCAGCGGCTCGAGCGGACCGTAGCCCAGTACGTCGTTACAGATATCCTCGAGCAGCTCCTCCTGCTCGGCGATCGACATCACGACGTTCTTGATCTGGATGATCTCGCTGACGATGTCGCGGATCTCCTCACGCGCCGCACTGCTGTCCAACTTGGACAGTTGCGTGAGGTCGATCGTGTCGATCAGCGCGTTAAACACCGTGGTCTTGACGTCGTAATACTCCTCCGAATGCCGGCGCTGCTGCTCCACAGGCGGCTCGGGGCGCGGCGCAACGGGCGCCGGTTGAACCTGCTGGCGCGGCGCCGCGGGTGCGCTCGCGGAAACGCTCGCGGCAGGTGCAGCGGGCGCCGGAGACGCAATGCGCTTAGGGGTCGATGGATCGTTAGAGCGCCGTCCAAACATCGCAACTCTTCCTTGAGACTTCCGATAATATTGCCGTTTAGCGCTTGAACTTCAGCTTCTCGAGAAGCGGGGCCAAAGGCGAGAGCGCGGACTGCGCCTGCTTCTTCTCGGTCTTTGTGTCCCGGCGGTGCGTCATCGCCATGGCTATTTCGCGAAACTTCTCTGTTGCCTTGGCCTTCGAGTTCATCTCTTCGATCATCTGACCGTTGTTTGCGGCCTGACTGAACGACTCGCTGTCATAATCGATGACGCTGATAGCCTTGAGATCGAGCGCTTGCTCGAACTCCTTGAGAGTGATCTCCTGGCGCTTGGGCACGCCGACCATATTGAGCACCAGATGAGGCTTGCGGTCGTTCTTGCGGGCCGTTTTCAGCAAGTCGACGACGTTCTTGGCGTTGCGCAGATTGGCGAGATCGGGCGCAGCCGTAATGATGACCTCATCGGCCTGCAGCAGGACACGCTTCGTCCAGGGGCTCCACGAGTGCGGAAGATCAACGGCGACGTAAGGCACGTTCTGGCGCACGACATCGATGACCATATCGCAGCTATCGGCCGAGATATCGTAGTCGCGATCCAGCACCACCGGAGCCGCGAAGATCGAAAGATGCTCGGAGCACTTCGTCAGCAGCCGATCGAGGAGCTGATCGTCGAGACGCTCGGGCGCCGCCAGAGCCTCTGCGATGCCTTGCACCGGATCCTGATTGAAATCCAGGCCCGTGGTGCCGAATGCCAGATCGAGATCGGCAATCGTCACGTTGGACTTCAGCACCTCAGACAGCGTCCAGGCGACGTTATGGCAGATGGTCGAAGATCCTACGCCGCCCTTGGCGCCAATGAACGCGAATACATGTCCGACAGGGTCTGTGTCGGGATTGTTGTAAAGATTGGAGATGCTCTCCATCAACTGCAGAGGCTCGATGGGCGTCACGAGATACTCGCTGACGCCCCGTTTAAGAAGCTCGCGATAGAGCAACACATCATTATGGCGGCCAATGACGACGACCCTCGTGCCGGGATCGCAGCTTTCCGCCAAGTTATCGAGTTCAGCCAGCAGCTGCGAACCGCGCAACGAACTGTCCACGATGATCAGGTTCGGCGTGGGGCTGTCGACATAGTGTGCCACTGCGGCGGCGATGCCGCCCATGTGCACACTGACGTGGGCCTTGGACAGACGGCGATCCTCGGCTGCGTACTGCAGGATCTCTGCGGTGTGATTATCATCGCAGAAGGCCTGGATCGAGATACGCGGAATGGGCCGGGCTTTCTCGATGCCCGGTGCATTTTCTTCGCCGTATTGGCCGTCGAAGTCTTCCGTCTCGTCGGTTGCCGGCTGTGCTTGTCTAGACATCGTGCTCACGTCCCTTAATTACTCTGAACCTTCACGCGCTCGTCTTCGCTCTTCTCTGCGCCGGTGACCTTGCCCTTCACATACTTGCCGAAGACGTCGTCACGCCGTTCTGCATTACGTGGGCCTTCCGTTCGCGGCCCCAGGAGATCGGCCGGATTGGCGACCATGGCGGCAAGGTTGTGCTGATTGGCGCAACCGAAATCCGGATAGTTGAAGTTGCTCGGGTTGCGAGCCAGGTTCTCCGACCAATCCTGCCCGCACACGGGCCCTTCGGCGACGAAGCGCATGTAAGAGATGCGGATCGGCGGCTCGTGGCTTCCACCGCCGTGATAGGCTTCCACGGCAATGGAGTTTTCCGAGAAGCCGCCATCCATCAGCAGATCGCGCACGTCCTGCACGGCATTCATGGCTGCGACTTCATTGGATGAACCGCCCGGCGCCGAAATCACGAGGCGCGAGTTGCCTGAGTCGCTGGCGCGGAACCTGTTGGCGAACTCGACGACTTCGGCCCGTTGCGAAGGCGCGAGGCCCGATGCGCCACGGGGCACCCGCAGCGACAAGGTCGCCGGCTGCTGGGAAACCATGATGGGGTGGCGCTCGTTGGGATCGACGAGCGCCCAGCTCGCGACCCGCGTTCCTTCGTCATGTTTGCATCCGGCAACCAGGCAGGCCAGGACTGCCATTGAGACCACCTTCGCGCCGCCGAGCCGGGCGGGAGAGGGTCCACGTGTCGTGATCTTCTTGGACATAGTTATCTCTCCAGATCCCTGGTTATTCGACAATGTAGCCGTAGTCGCCCTTCAGTCCGCCGTCTGGCAAAGCTTCGCCCTTGCCATAGATGGCGTTGAGGTGACCCAAGAAGTTCGCCTTCATGTCGGTAGCCGGGGTAAGGCCGGTGCCGGGCGCGGCAATCTCTTGACGGCTTGTGGGCTTCACGAGGTACGGCGTGACAATGACCACGAGCTCCGTTTCGTTCTTGATGAAGTCGCGGCTGCGGAACAGTGTGCCGAGGATCGGAATGTCCTTGGCCCCGGGGAATCCATCGATATTCTGGCGGGTGTCATCGGAGATCAGGCCTGCGAGCGCCAGCGTGCCACCCGACGGCAGTTCGACCGTCGATTTGGCTTCGCGCTTCTTCAACGCCGGGATAGCAATGCCCGACAATGTGATCGCGCCCTGGTTCGACAATTCGCTGACCTCGGTTTCGATCTTGAGGCTGATCCGGCCCTCCGACAGCACGATCGGTGTGAAGGCGAGAGCGACACCGAACTTCTTGAAGCTGACGCTTATCTGGCCTGTGTTGTCGACGAGGGGAATTGGGAACTCGCCACCTGCCAGGAAGTTGGCAGGCTCGCCCGATACAGCGGTCAGATTGGGTTCGGCCAGTGTCCGGATCAGGCCGTCGCGCTCCAGAGCGCGAATGGCATGCGAAACCGTGTTGCCGCCGCCGGCGTTCCAGCCGCCGCTCAGGCCGGAGTTTCCGAACGCGTTCTGGCCTGGCCCTTGATTGTAGACGCACATATCGGCGCCGCCACAAACCATCTGATCATCAAGCTTCGTATTCAGACCAAGCAGAGGCATTGTGCCAAGACCTGCGGCAGCGGTCAGCGGCAGAGCATTCTCAGTCAGCAGCGTGGTGGTGAAGTTACCGGCATTGATGACGCCGCCCAGGTTGACGCCGAGCTGCTTCAGCAGTGAGCGCTGCACCTCGGCGACCGTCACCTTGAGCATCACCTGCTCTTCGGCTTCAACCGTCAGCATGTTGATGACCGTCTCGGTGTCCGACTTCTCGAACCTGTCGATTGTAGCGCCGTCGGCCTTATCCTTGCTCGTCAGCTCGTACTGAACGTTGACGAACTGACGTGCGATGTTGGCCGCGCGCACCGAGTCGGTCGGGTTCTTGACGGAGCCCGTCAGAACGACGGTCTGATTGAGCATCTCGACTTTGATGGTCGAGCCAACAATCAGCCGGTTCAGCAGGCTTTCCAAGCCTGACGTCTCGCGCTCGATGAAGATTTCGAAGGTCGCGAACTGCTCGCCTGTAGTGTCGAAGAAGAAGGCGTTTGCCTCGCCGATCTTGCGCGCCAGCAGGAAGACCCGGTTGGCGCTGAGCACCACCGCATCGACGGCCGCCGGATTGGAGACCATGACATCGCGCACGTCTCGCGGAAATTCGATGAGCGCGGATTTGCCCAAGCCGATCTTGATGTTCTTCCTGACAGGAGCCCCGCCCGTGTCCTGCACCCGGATGATCGACTGGTGAACCGCCGCGGCGGCCAGCGTCTCGGCATCGGCAGAACGTCCAGTTCCGTTGGCCACGGCCGCGGTAAACCCTCCCGTTATAAGAAGGATACCTGCCGCAAACCAACCAACCGCTCCGAGCAAGGGGCTCGTGAGTAATCCAACTTTCTTGTGCATGATCTTTTCTGCCTTATGTCGACGATCGACGTACGTGTACTCAGTTCACTCCGTACACACGCGATTTGGCTCCGTAACGCAGAACTCGAACGGCATTGCCCCGTTGTTTCTTCAGATCCATTCCAGCTCCGCCGGCGCTCGCCTGCATGTCCGCAACAGAGCGCAGCGTCAGCGTGATCTCACCCATCTTGTTTGCCAGCGCGAGCATCTCCGCCTGACGCGGCGTGAGCTCCAGCGTTGCAGTTTTGGCGTCGCCATCGGCTGACTTCTTGCCTTCCTTGGTCTCGATCTGCTGCCCTACCGCGATCACACGCACGTTTGTAAATAGCGTATCGCTCACATAGTCCTGGCCGCCAGCCTTGCCGCGCATCTCGCGAATCAGAATGACGTCGACGTGATCGTTGGGAAGGATGAGACTGCCTGCGGCCGTGGCCTGACTGATCTTGGTCGAGACCGCGCGCATGCCCGACGGCAGGACTGCGGCAAGAACGCCGCCCTGGCCGGCCTTGATGAGCTTTCGGGCATTGATCGGTTCACCGGCGAAAATCGCGGACCGCGCGATAGAGCCCGAGATGTCGCGCATCTTGGTCTGTCCACCGCCCTGCTTGGTGATATAGCCACGGCCCGCGGCATCGGCGGGCCACGCGACCCAGCGCATGTTGCCCTCGTTCACGATCTGACCGATCGAGATATCGGATCCGGCGACCAGGACTTCCGTCGTGTTGACCTGGGTTTCCACGATCGTGGGCGTGGGCGGCGGCGCGATCATCGAGTTTGCAACGAAGAACGCGCCTATGGCGGCGACCAGAGCCACGGCAAAGCCAAGTAATTGGGCTCTCTTCATTGCACTCAAGGTCCTTTCAAGCCGATTGTCGAGAGATTGCAAACCCGACAATGCCCAAGAAACGTCAATGTCCGGTTAATCGACGTTTCAAAAGAGGAACGAAGTGCAGCACGCGCTGATGGCTGTGTCAGCGATGCATAACGAAAAGCGGGCGCCCACCGCGACGCCCGCCGATCTGCATTCAGGGAATGGCAGCGGTCTGGTCACATCGACAGCGCAAGGAACCACGGCGTCGAAGGATAAAGGACAAGACCGGAGGCCGCGATCGCAATACCATAGGGAATGCCACCGCCATGCGTGTGCAAACGCATCGCCCAACCAGGAAGCGCCAGTGCATGAGCGGGGAAGAAGCGGCGGTAGGCCAAAATGAGCAGCGAGAGCACGCCGCCAAAGATCGTGATGTAAGCCACGTATGGCAGAACGAGATCGGCGCCCATCCAAAGAGCGCCTGCGGCCAGCAGCTTCGCGTCGCCCCCGCCCAGCAGATTGAACGCAAAAAGACCGAAGCCAACGGCAAGTGCGGCAACGCCGACGCCCACATGCATCAGAACCTGGTCAACGGGACTGCGCACGACGATGGCGGCAATCACGAACGCGCCAATCAAGACCAGTGAGATCTTGTTGGGAATCGTCATCGTGAAAAGATCGTTGGCGGCCGCGAATGCCATAGCGATGGGAAATACCAGAAGCAGGGCGAATTCAATCACCTGAAGGATCTCCGTGACGGTTCTTGATTGTTGGCCCGTAGGCCTTGAGCGATCATCGCAAAGGTCGCTTAACGTTTGATTAAGCGGCGCATCAAAACAAGGCCGGATTGTTTCCAGGTTAGTTGGAACCGGTCTCAAGGCCGGTCGACGCGGCGCTGAGGTGAGTATTAATGCCATCACGCGTGCCGGCCAGCCCAGCGATGATCGCAACACTGCACAACACCGCAATAAGCGCATACTCAGTCGCTGTGGCGCCGCACTCGTTGCGCAGAAAACACTGCAATTTCCTCGACCATTCAGCCATTGCCCACCTCTCTCGAATCCCGCTGCCAAGATACTGATGCGCACTCTATCCGAGATTTATTAATCAGACTGCGCACTAAACTTGCGAGCACGGATTGAAACTCCTGCATCGCCGCAGCGGAAATCTTGCGCCCAAGCCCTAAACGGGAAACGCCCGAAGCGGTGCTTCGGGCGTTTCATCCGGGATCCTTGGCGATCCAACAACCTCAGTCGTGCCAGCCTCAGCCAGCGCGGCTATTAGTTGGCAGCCGACTGCAGCTCGGTCGAAACCGCGCCGAACGTGTTCTGGAGGTCCGTGCGGAGGTTCTGCAGGGCGGCGATGATGCCAACGCCAACCAGAGCGGCGATCAGGCCGTACTCGATGGCCGTTGCACCCGACTCGTCTTTAACGAAACGCGAAACGATGGTCTTCATGACTACTCTCTCCCAATTATAACTGAGTGATCTTCCGATCGTGTCCATCGGGGGGAAGCACTCGTCCTCACCGCTGAACTGAGTATGACAATAGGGACCACAAGTTAAATTGGCGTAAAAAGCCAGCGCTCTCAAATAAATACATCCTGCTACCCGCTTAATATATTAGTATCAATTGTTATAAAAATCAAAACTACATAATCCATTGAAGATATATAGAATATTATCCTGCATACACCAGTGAACAGCCGTAGTTTTTCCAAGATTATTCTTGTTAATATTAGGTTTCATCTTATGTATACTTCAGTTGTCTTGGTCGCTTGGCACCGCGCTCCTCAGGCAATGTGCGTTCTGAGCGGATGCTGACCCCAGCAAATACTCATCTGAATGCAAATATATGCCGCCCCAGCCCCCGACAGCGCCGGATCTATCGGCGGCAAACATCGGACTTGACCTCTCGAAATGTCGCAGGGAGGTGGCGGCAGATGCACGACGGGACACTCGTTTGCAGTTCCTTCACCATTTCCTGGGCAGATAGGCACAGCAATACTTCACCAAGGAGTCCACGCCATGTGGCTGCGCAATGTCCTGCCCGTTCAAATGACAAAAACAGCCAAGCGCACACTTCTTATATTTGTCGCTCTCGGACTGACGCTGTCTTTCCAGGCGCGGCACGCGACCGCCGGCGATCTGGTGGTCCGCTATGACCAGTCGCAGCTTCTGCGCCTGCCGCGCCCGGCAACCGAGGTCATAATCGGAAACCCCTCCATCGCTGACGTAGCCCTCCAGGGCGGCAACCTTCTGGTTGTCACCGGCAAGACCTTCGGAATCACAAATGTGATCGCGTTGGACGCCGACCGCAACGTCATTCAGGACCAGCGGGTCATTGTGGAACGCGACGAAAGCCGCGTGGTCAATCTTCACAAGGGCGGCTCGCGCTTCACCTTCTCCTGCACACCCAATTGCGAACCCAACCTGACGATCGGCGATGATGAGGCGTTCTTCGCCACCATCACCAAGCACAATGCAGATAAGACCCGCTTTTCCGAATCCTCGGCTGACGCTGCAGGCAGCGGCGGCGGAAACAGCCAGTAGCACATAGGGCGCCGGTCGCGGTGGCGCGGGTTACTGATTTCGGGATCAGAACGGCGCTGCGAGCGACCGCATGCGAACACTAAAAGAAAAACAGGCGCGACATCGATAGGGGCACATCGGCGTCGCGCCTGTTTTTGCATGGCCCACGAGGACCACATGAACCGCATGCCATTCTCAATATGAAAAGCGGCTGCGATCCCGCCCGAGGCGGCAACGTCGGACGCAGCGGTGATGTTCGATAAAATTGCCGCCACTGTCTAAACCGAACTGCGATCATCACTACCAGGTCGTTAAGGCGTCAACCCAAGTTGCGGCAAGCCTTTACGATTTGGAAACCACGCCTGCGGCTTGGCAAAGATCTATATGTTTCTTTAAATTCTGAGACACTATCCTGTGGTCTCGCAAAATGGCGATGGACCAAGGAATAGAGTAATGCGTATGTCGAGTGGGCCGAAACTGTGCCGGTCGTGGGCACAGCAATCGGCCATACGGTTTCTCACCCGCCACAACGACGGCACGTCGGCGATCGAGTTCGCGATCGTAGCCGTTCCGTTTTTCATGTTCGTGTTCGGTCTGATGGGCGTCGCGAGCTACTTCTTCATCATGACCTCGATCGACAAGGGCATGGAGCAGAACTCCCGCCTTATCCGCACCGGTCAGGCACAGACCGCCGATATGACGGTCAACGAGTTCAAGCAAGCTGTTTGTAACAAGGCCGGCTCTTGGGTCAAATGCAACAAGCTCCAGATCTTCGTGCAGAAGTTCGCGGACTGGAACCAGGTTCAGCCTCAGCCGTGCCTCGCCAACAATGCCGCCGTCGTGAACACGGCGAACGGCAACGACAAGCTTGCCCAATACGCAGGTGAGGCCAACGACATCGTCCTCGTCACTGCCTGCTACAGATGGGAGTTCGCATCGAAGGTGCCCTTCTTCCAAATGGGGCAGATGAGCGATGGGTCGCTCATGATGCAGAGCACGACCGCCTTCCGTACCGAGCCCTACTCGGCAAATTGAGGTGCCGCAGCGGCAATCAGGCATAACATCAAGGCACCAGGATCTTTGAGATGTTCACCGGATACAAATTCACTCTCATGCGCCCAATCGCCAGCTTCGCGCGGGATCGCAAAGGCGTTGCCGCCGTCGAGTTCGCTTATATCGCGCCGCTCCTCATTCTCGCTCTCTTCGGCACGATCGAGGTTTCCCGCGCCGTCCTGATGCACAAGAAGTTCCAGCGCGTCAGTGCCATGATCGGTGACCTTGTCTCGCGCGAGCAGACCGTTGGCAGCGCGCCGGGCGGGGCGCTTCAGGCCATCAACGGCATGATGCTCTCGGCCGAGCAGGTGATGTATCCCTTCTCCACCAATGGTCTGCGGGTCAAGGTCAACTCGCTGCGCGCCAAGAGCAACGATGCCACCCAGACGCGTTCCGAGTGGACCTACGATTCGAAACTCAACACTGCGGTATCCAGCTGTACCAACAAAGCCATGCCCGCAAGCGGCATGATCAACGCTGGGAACACGGCGATTGTGGTGGAATCGACCTACGTCTATGCGCCGCTTCTGAAGGACCTCGTCCCCGGCTTCAAAAGCACGCTGACCTGGAATGACACGATCACCCATAGCCCCAGAAAGGCAAGTTGCGTCGGGTTCGACGGCAAGAACTGCGGCGAACTCTGTCCTGGCTGGTGATTTTCTCTTGCCGACGGCTCCAGTGCCGCCCGCCGGCCATGGCGGGCGGCACTATTTTTTGAGCCAGCCGCACCTCCGGCGTGGCATATTAGGATCTGATTTCAAACGGGTCCGTGTACCCCTTCAAGATTATTCTATCAGCACCCGGCATATCGGAGAATATTTTTTCTAATCATCGACTAAGCAATTATTCTATATGCGGAATTTTCCGACATCTGCTATCTGCCCCCACAGCAATCGATCCGGTCCAATCGACCCGGATAGGCAAGAAGACCATAGGGAAGCTGGGCGCGGGGAGACTGGTCAACCATGGGAAGACGCTCATCACATTCGCCCGGTGAATTAAGGCACTTAATTCTGCAGTCGGCGCGGCAAATCGTCGAAAACGCGGGACTAAAGGCGCTCTCGGCGCGAGCGATCGCGAAAGACGTCGGCTACTCGCCAGGCACGCTTTACAATGTGTTCAGTAACTTGGACGAACTGCTCCTTACCATCCAGGGCGCTTTGCTTGAAGAGGCGGTGGCGGAACTCGAAGCCATACCTCCGGGGCCTGATAGCAAGGCCGACGTGCGCGCACTTTCGGATGCCTACATAAGCTTTGCGCTGCGCAACCGCGAGCTGTGGAACCTTTTGCAGCAGCACACTCCGAAGCCCGGAAAAATTTCCGTCCAGCTTGTCGACGAGAATTTCAAACTGATCATTGCTCTGCTGGCCGGCGCCATCAAGCCCCTGGTGAAAGAGGCGCGAGAGGCGGAGATCCAGCAGATAGCCCATTCGGTCTGGGCGAGTATTCATGGTATTTCCGCCATCGCGGTAGCTGGCAAGATCAGCACCATGCCAATCGAGACTGCCCGACCATGCGTCGCGACTGTCATCGACTGCTTCTTGTGCAAACTGTCCCAGGCAAGCTAGCCAACTTCACTCGCGGGGCTTGGCGGTATCCGCGGGCGTTGGCGAAGGCGTGCGGCTGACGGACCCCGTCGTGAGGCCCTGGTCCGCCTCGGGCTCCGTCTGGCGCCCCGCCAACTGCTTGACGTCGAGCACACCGAACCACTTTCCTGCAGGTAACATTCGGCTCTGCAGCTCGCTCCAAAGGCTCCTGGAGTTCAGCCCTTTGACGAAAGTGTCTGTTGGCGGCGCGACCATGACCCCCAGTCCCAACGCGGCTGCCATGGCCGCGGAGGCGGTGTAGTTGCGCGAATCTAGCAACTTTAAAGCGGTTCCGAAGGAGGCCTTGATCCGCGTGTCCATAACGTCGACGGAATACATCTCATCGAGCACGAGATGTGTGATGTAGCCTATGAACATGAAGCCGCCGGCCAGCCAAGCCACGCCCTCATGCCGGCCCAGAATGCGATAGAACACGACGGCCGTCGCGACGGCGCAGAAAGCGCCCGCCAGAAGCGAATGCCAGATCCCGCGGTGAACCGACAAACGGTGGAAGACCGTGTGCAGGCCATAACGCACGAGGAGGAGTGTGCCAAGCCAGGCAATCCACATTTCCGCGACGGACAGCTTGATTGCCGTATTGAAGAGCACCGCAAAGGAGAAAAATACCGCCAGCCCGGCGAACATGAGGCGGCTTGGACGGGAATCCTTCAAATCGATGTCTGGCAGCACCGACCCCAGCACTCCCGCCATGGTCACCGCAACCAGATTCTCTGGAGCCACGACGTCAGCCGCCAGCGTGAGAGTTGCAAGCGCCCCCGCGACAACGGTTCCCGCACCAATGTGCGTTGAAAAGTTCGCCATGAGCGCCTCCCTGGATGCGGGCGCGCCTCACACGCACGGCTTGGCGCTGCCACGGCAGTAGAACCTGACCATCAGATTCGCCCCCCTGGCGCGAGGTCAGCGGGCCGACCCAGGTGTGGATAAGGAAGAAACGGCGCGTTCCCCTGTGCGCACCTGCTGCCCCTTCGGCCCCTGCGTCACGAATGACCGATATCTCTGTTGCGACTAGAGCTTTTTCGCCCGATGTGGCACATGGCGTCGATAACCCGACTTCAAGAGACGCAATGACCGCCGAACCGAAAGCCGACTCGCATCGTGCGACGACGATAGCGGCCGCCAGCATCGCGATCGCGGCGGCCGTCATGGCGATCAAGTACGTCGCTTATCTGGTGACGGGCTCGGTCGCTCTTTATTCAGATGCCCTTGAGAGCATCGTCAATGTGATGACGGCCGTGGTCGCCCTGATCGCGCTCTACATCGGCTCCCGCCCCCCCGACAAGAACCACCCCTTCGGCCACCACAAGGCGGAGTTCTTCGCCGCGATCTTCGAAGGGGCGATGATTATCGTCGCGGCAGTCGTGATCCTCTTGAAGGCCATCAACGCATTGCGCACAGGCGTGACGATCGAACAGCCCGGATTAGGTCTGGCGATCAACGCAGCCGCGTCCACGATCAACGCAGGTTGGGCATGGCTTTTGATCGACCGCGGCCGCAAGTGGCGGTCACCTGCCCTTGTCGCCGACGGCCGGCATCTCATAACGGATGTGGTTACATCCGTCGGTGTCGTCGTCGGCTTGGCGCTGGCTACATTCACCGGATGGCTCATCCTCGATCCGCTGCTGGCGGCCGCCGTTGCCGTCAACATTCTTTGGACCGGCTACCGTCTTGCTTTGGAGTCCATGTCCAGCCTTATGGACGAGGCGGCCAGTCCGGAGATCGAGCGCCGCATTCGCGCAGCCATCGAAGCCAACGGCAATGGCGCGTTGCAGGCTCACGACATCCGCACGAGACAGGCAGGCCGCGCCCTGTTCATCGAGTTTCACCTCGTCGTACCTGGCACCATGTCTGTCTACGATGCGCATGTGATCTGCGATCGCCTGGAAGATGCGCTGGAAGAGGAGATCGAAGGGTCACAGGTCGTTATTCATGTTGAACCCGACAACAAGGCAAAAATCGTCTCCGGCGGAGTCGTGCCTCTCTAGCTCAACCTCTTGCTCTGTGTATGGCGGTACCCGCCTGGGAACGGCGCGAAGACGATCCTCAAAGCAAACAAGCGGACCACGGCGATGCGGCCTGCCTGTCGCTGTCCGTGCCTTCCCTGATCAAATCGAAGCCAAAGGATCAGCGCGCCCGCAGCACGGCCAACAGGTCGGGCGTCGGATAGCTGTCGGCAGGCAAGTTGTATTTGATCTGCATGGCCTTGACGGCCTTACGTGTGCCCGCGCCGATCTTGCCGTCAGCCTCGCCGACGTCGAACCCGTGCGTGGTCAACAGGTGCTGCAGTTCCTTGATCTCCTCGTATTCGAGAGAAGCGATCGGCTGCCCGTTGCCCTTGGTTAGCATCGGAGCGCCAGCCATGCGCATGGCCAGATGCGCCGCAGTTGTCGCGTAGGTCAGCGACTGGTTCCACTGCAGATAGACGCGGAAGTTCTGATAGGCGAGAAACGCGGGGCCGTTGCGGCCCATGGGCAGCATCAAGGAGGCAGGCAAGCCATCGGCCGGCAGCGCGCCAGACACGCTTTTCACGCCCCACTGAGCCCATTGGGAGCGTGGATGCATGATTTCCAGATCAGCTTGATCCCAGGGAAGGTCCTTGGTTAGACGCACCTCCTCCAGCCATGGCTCGCCGCGGCGCCATCCCATCTGATTTATAAAGTGCGCCGTGGACCCGATGATATCGGGAATGTCCCTGATGAGATCGCGCCGGCCGTCGTTGTCGAAATCGACCGCAAAGTTGAGGTAATGCTGGGGAAGAAACTGCGTTTGCCCCAGTTCTCCTGCCCACGATCCGATCATCTCATCGGCACGCAAATAGCCGCGCTCAATGATTTTCATCGCGGCCTTCAGCTCTTCGCGGAAGAGTTCGCCGCGCCGGCAATCCCACGCCAGAGTCAACAGCGAGCGCATGACCGGAAGGTTGCCCATACCCGCGCCGAAGTCGCTCTCGAGCGCCCAAAAGCCCGTGATCACCGGACCGGGCACGCCATACTCCTTCTCGGCACGCGCAAACAGCGGCGCGTACTTGCTGAGATACGTGCGCCCCACCTTCTCGCGGCTCGAGGTGGCGAGCCTGCCGTAGAACTGAATGAAGGATTGGGAGAAGAAGCCTTGCTTGCGGTCACGGGATATTACGCCCATGTCCGGCGTCATGCCGCCGATCGTCGCTTCGATCGTGCGAGGTTTGACTCCATCCGCGATTGCTTCTTTCTTGAAGGCTGCGAACCATTGATCGAAGGGAATGGTGTTCTTGCAATTGCGCGGCTTGGGGTCGGGCGGGGGAGCGACATTCGCTAAAGCGGCGCTCGGTACGCCAAGCAGAATTAAGGCCGCCGCGGCAAACCGCGAAGTCAATCGTATACCCATAAAATTGCCTATCCCTCGTGACAGAATGCCGGCAGTTTGCCGTTTGGCGTCAAAGCGTCAAGGGAAAGTGGCGCCAGTGAGGCCATCTGTTTGTGCATGGATCACCCGGCCGCGTGCCGGCAGGAATTTTCTTTTCCGTGCCGGATCATGCGCTGCCAATCAGGATTCCGACGGCAAAGACGATCAGACCGCCCAGAACCACCTCCGATGCGGCGCGCATGAATTTGGTGTCCATATAGCGCGCCCGGATCCACGCGATCAGCCACAACTCGACCAGCACGACGAGCGCGGCGATAGCGGTGGCGGTCCAGAATTCGGGGATCAGATAAGGCAACGTGTGGCCAAGCCCACCCAGCGCCGTCATCACCCCTGTGATGGCGCCGCGAACCCAAGGATGTCCGCGGCCCGATATCATGCCGTCATCGGCCATGGCCTCTGCAATGCCCATGGAGATACCCGCACCCACCGAGGCGGCCATGCCGACGAGAAACGTCTGCCAGGTATTCTGTGTGGCGAAGGCGGCTGCAAAGATCGGAGCCAACGTCGAGACGGAGCCATCGATAAGGCCCGTCAATCCAGGCTGCACATACTGGAGCACGAAGGCGCGGCGCTCGGCATGGGCTTCGCTCTGCTTCACGTCGTCCGTGATCTCGTCTTCGTTCAACTGATGAGCCATGCGGACGTGCCGGTCTTCGATCACGGCCAAGTCGCCCAGCAGTTTGCGGATGGCTGCATCGCTCGTGCGCTCAAGCGACGAGCGATAGAAATTGCGCGTTTCGCGCTCGATATCCTCGGCCTGTGCCCTGACTTTTTCGAGCCCCAGCGGCCGCACCATCCAGATCGGCTCATGACGAACGAACCCCGCCACGTCTTGACGGCGAATGAGCGGAATGTGGTCTCCGAACTTCTGCTGAAAGAGCGCAATCAGCCAGCGGCGGTGCTCGTTTTCTTCCTTGCCCATTTCGGTGAAGATGCGGGCGGATGCCGGATAGCTCTCCTTCAACCCCTCCGCATATTCCGTGTAGATACGCCCATGCTCCTCCTCCAGCGAGATCGCCAGGGCCAGGATTTCGCGCTCGTCGAGCTCGGAAAAACGGCGCATTCTCAATCTCCATAGTTTAGAACTATTCTAAAATATAGATTTTGTATCGCCATATCAAGCTATCGGCGGTTCTGACAGTTCGTCGCAGACGCCTGACTGATGACCCTCATCAGGAAATCAGAAGGCGTGGTTAAGCCCGTTTTCACTTGGCGAGCCTAGCGTGGTTGCTGTTTCACCCGGACGGCCGGGCCACGTTAGGGACCACGCCCATGCTCGATTGGATTAGCGACGCCTGCAGCCGTCTGATGGTTGGCGCTCTGATGCCCGCCTACGACTTCCTGGCCGACCCCACCTCGCGGTACTTCTGGCTCTACTGCGCCAGTGGACTGGTCATCGCCGCCTTCGTCTACGCCCGCCACAAAGAGTACGGCGGCTTCGGCACAACGTTGCTCAATCGGGAGACATGGGCCTCCAAGAGCGCCATCAACGACTACATCATTCTCGTCATCACGCCTGTCATGCGCCTCACGATCCTGTCGTGGGCAACGATCAACTGGACCCAAGTGAAAGACTTCGTCGTCTCCACGCTGACCGCGCTTGGCGTCTCAGGCACGGTCAACGATGGCACCGCCATCGGACTTGGAGCCGCCTTGACGCTGGCGCTGTTCGTCGTTGACGACTTCTTGCGCTGGTACGTCCACTTTCTCTTCCACCGCATCCCGGAGCTTTGGGAGTTCCACAAGGTGCATCACTCCGCCGAGGTTTTGAACTTCGCAACCGCGGAGCGCCATCATCCCGTCGAGGTGCTGATCACGGCCGCAGTTCTAACCACCGCCTATGGCGTTATCAACGGCATCTTCATCGCGCTATTCGGCGAGCACGTTACTGTGACGACGGTTGCGGGCGCCAACATCTTCCTGTTTGTGTTCAATCTGGCCGGCGGCGCCCTGCGCCATTCGCCGTTCTGGATCACCTTCGGCCCGCGCGTCGAGAGGTGGATCATCTCCCCGGCGATGCACCAGATCCATCACTCCGACAAGGTGGAGCACTTTGACCGCAACATGGGTGGATCGCTTGCCGTATGGGATCGCATGTTCGGCACCTTGCACATCCCGCGAGGACGCGAGATCGAAGGCTTCGGTCTCGGCGAGGAGACTCGCGACTTCCGATCCATGGAGGTGATCCTGATACGCCCCTTCCAGGCTTGCGCGCAGCTGCTGAGGAAGCGATTCAGGCAGCAAACGAAAGACGCGTCCAAAACGCCCGGGCCCGTTGCCGCGGAGTTCTGAAGAAACACCCCCTGTTCGCCATATCGCCGGCGCGGCTTGGCTTTTTACGGCCTCTACGGCCTTAGTGGAAACGCGGAAGGGGGGTGCGACGCGGTCTCGCGTCGATCAGAATTCGAACCCAGCGTATAGAGGCTCGATTATCTCGATTACAGACTGAAATTTCAGAGGCCGTTTCGGCGCTCCTAGATCGAATTTCAACGGTCTGCTAGAGACGTTCTGAGCGTGCGGATGGACACGCAAGTTCAGCACCGCGCAGTCCGTTTTTCTTTGTTTTGGAAAAGCAGAGAACTTCGCACTTGCAGCATAAAACTACTCCCTTCGGAGTAATCGGTCGGTGCAATAGACGAGGGGCGGCGCTCGCTCCCATCCTTGGTTATTGGGAAAACCAAGGAGTGATAAAAAATGGCAAGGGATCCACGCTTCGATATTCTCTTCACGCCGCTCAAAATCGGCCCGAAGACGATACGCAATCGTTTCTACCAGGTGCCGCATTGCAACGGTTCGGGCACGAACTTGCCCGGCATGAACATGGCAAATCGTGGCATCAAGGCCGAGGGCGGATGGGGTGCCGTGAATACCGAGCAGTGCTCGATCCACCCGGAATGCGACGACACGCTGCGCATCACGGCACGCATTTGGGACCAGGGCGACATGCGCAACTTGCGCGCGATGGTCGACCATGTGCATAGCCATGGATCGCTAGCCGGTTGCGAGCTGTTTTACGGCGGTCCCCATGCGCCGGGCATCGAGACTCGCACGATTTCCCGCGGACCCAGCCAATATAACTCGGAATTCGCAACCGTTCCCGGCTGCCCCGGCTTCACTTACAACCACGAAGCCGACATCGACGAACTTCACCGCCTGCAGCAGCAATACGTCGATGCGGCTTTGCGCGCACGCGACACCGGCTTCGACATGGTGAACGTGTACGGCGCGCACGCCTATGGCCCGATGCAGTGGCTCAACCCCTACTACAACCGCCGCACCGACCAATACGGCGGCAGCTTCAAGAACCGCGCGCGGTTCTGGGTCGAGACGCTCGAGAAAATCCGCAAGGCGGTCAAGGACGACATCGCGCTTGTCACGCGCTGCGCGACCGACACCCTCTACGGCACAAAAGGCGTTGAAATCGGAGAAGACGGTCTGCGCTTCATTGAAATGGCCTCTCCGTATCTTGATCTGTGGGACGTCAACATCGGCGACATCGCCGAATGGGGTGAGGACGCCGGTCCTTCGCGCTTCTACCCGATTGCGCATGAGAATGATTGGATCCGCCACATCAAGCAGGCAACGACCAAGCCCGTCGTCGGCGTTGGCCGCTACTACGATCCCGAAAAGATGCTGCAAGTCGTCAAGGCCGGCATCATCGACATCATCGGCGCTGCCCGTCCTTCGATCGCGGATCCCTGGCTCCCCCGCAAGATCGACGAGGGCCGCATCGACGACATCCGCACATGCATCGGCTGCAACGTCTGCATCTCGCGTTGGGAAATGGGCGGCGTTCCGTTCATCTGCACGCAGAATGCGACGGCCGGCGAAGAATACCGCCGCGGCTGGCATCCGGAAAAATTCGAGCCCGCCAAGTCGGAGCACGACGTGCTGATCGTCGGCGCTGGCCCGGCCGGTTCGGAATGCGCGCGCGTTCTGATGGAACGCGGTTACACGGTCCACTTGGTGGATACCCGTGAGAAGATTGGCGGCTACGTCAACGATGTCGCGACGCTGCCCGGCCTGGGCGAGTGGAGTTTCCATCGCGACTATCGCCAGACCCAGATTGAAAAGCTGCTCAAGAAGAACCCGAACTGCCAAGTCGCACTCAAGCAGAAGCCGATGACCGCGGACGACGTCCTGGCCTACGGCGCCTCGCGAGTCGTCATCGCAACGGGCGCCAAATGGAGCACGACCGGCATCAACCACCGCACCCATGAGCCGATACCGGGTGCTGACGCAAACCTGCCTCACGTCTTGACCCCCGAACAGGTCTTCGAGGGAAAGAAAGCCGTTGGCAAACGGGTCATGATCATCAACTACGACCCCTACTACACGGCTCCGAGCCTTGCGGAGAAATTCGCGCGTGCCGGCCATGACGTCACGGTCGCCACGGTGTGCGGACTGGGCGCATACATGGAGTACACCCTGGAAGGCGCAAACATGCAGCGTCTCCTCCACGAGTTGGGGATCAAGATTCTTGGCGAAACGGGATGCTCCCGTGTCGAAAAGGGTCGCGTTGAACTCTTCAACATCTGGGGCGAGGGCTACAAGCGCCAGTTCAAAGGTGCAGGCCATCTGCCACGTAACGAAAACAGCAGCCACGAATGGCACGAATGCGATACAGTGATCCTGGTCACGTCGCGCCGTTCCGAGGACAGCCTCTATCGCGAACTCAAGGCTCGCAAGAGCGAATGGGAGGCGAACGGCATCAGCAATGTCTTCGTCATCGGCGATGCCGAGGCGCCCCGCATCATCGCGGACGCCACATTCGACGGCCACCGCCTGGCACGAGAGATCGAAGACCCCGATCCTCAGCACCAGAAGCCCTTCAAGCGTGAACAGCGCGCGTGGGGTACGGCCTATAACCCGAATGAGAACCCCGATCTGGAGTGGCGCCTCTAGCGCCCTCCTATCGGTCCGCAACTGAATTCAGGTAACTCAACTGCAAGTTAGGATCATAAAATGACAATCACCGCATTTGGCAAATACAGCACGCCTAAATCGACACCGATCACGGCCGATCTCGATGGCTGGAAACCCGTGGCCGGATCACCGACCATGAAGACCTGGATCGAGAACAAGACGGCGGATGGCAAGTTTCTGACTGGTTTCTGGGAGGCGACGCCGGGCACCTACCACGTCACTTACAAGGCGGACGAGTTGATCCACTTCTTCGAAGGCAAGGTGACGCTGACAGAGGACGGCACGGGAAAGACCGCCACGTTCTCCGCTGGTGACAGCTTCCAGATCGACGCCGGTTTCGTCGGCACCTGGAAGACAGAAGAGAAGATCCGCAAGATCTTCGCGATCAGAATTGCCTGACACCAGGCTGCTCGAAAGCCTCTCACCCATCTCTGGGTCGAGCATCATCTTCGAGGAGCATGGAAAGCATTTCGCTAATGCGCCTCGAGCCGGGATATCGGCTCGAGGCGTTGTCGTTCCTGAACAATTCTGAGAAAAGGCCTCGCGGTTGCGCGAATGTTTATCCGATATCGATCCGATAGCTCCCGGCATCGCAGCGATAAGTGGAACGACGATATTCCAACAATGATTTGTCCATCCCATACGTCAGCCGCTCAACAAGCATTATCGCATCGCCGGCGGGTATGCCCAGGGTTGAGGCCACCTCGCTGTCTGCAACACCCACCGACAACGTGTCCTGCGCGTGAGTGGCAAGCAGCCCATAATCGGCCAGAAGCGGATAGAGATCCTGTCCAAAATTCATCTGGGACTTGAACTTCGGCAGGCCTTCGGGGCGCAGATACGATACCTCCAAACCGGCAATGGCACCCTTGACCGTGAGACGCTGGCGGACTTCGAAAATCTCAGCGCCACGAAGCATGCCAAAGGCCTCCAGGACCTCGTCGGGAGCCGGTTTCTTCTCGAGGGCAATCAGTTCATAGCCCAATGCTAGCGGCCCGCCGTCTTTCGCGCGCAGCCGGGTGAACTTTTCCTTCAGGACATGCGAGCCGACGCCCGCAACGTAAGTGCCGCGTCCTTGAATTCTCTTGACCAATCCGCTGGTCTCTAGGCCCTCGATCGCCTTGCGGATCGTGCCGATGCTCACCCCGAAGCGTTGGGCCAGGAATGTCTCGTTGGGCAAGGAATCGCCGACAAGCCATTCGCCGTTGCGGATGTGGTCGAGCAAGGCCCGCCGCACTTGGCTATAAAGCGGCTGCGGCGTCAGAGGCCGAGTGTCAGCACGCGGCAGCGGCTCAACAACCGATTGATATCTCACGGTGATGACCTATTTGATGCATGATCGATAATACATCTCTAGCGTGTGTATCTGTGAATTTCTACCCGTATTTGGTGTGAAAGCAAATTATCATCAGATCTGTGGCTTGGCGAAAACAACGCCCCACCTCCGTGACGTCCACCGGCCTCATCCCGGCTTGCGCGGCGGAGCGAACATGAATTCATTGATGCGCACGTCCTTAATCGTTCCGTCTGCAATGCGCTTGTCGATGCGTTGTCCGATTTCACTGAGCAGTGCGCTCAAATCGGATTTCTTGGCATCGCGAAAATCGGCAGCAGACTTTTCATAGACCGTACGGAAGGCCTCATCGACCGCGACGCTCTTCATCTTGCTGGCGAAGGCAGACGCGGCATTCGCGTCATAATCGATGCTCAGATCAAGCAGCACGTAGCCGGAAGGCGTTTCATTGGCCATGATCGGCACGCGCATGATGCCCGTTACGACGGTTTCCACCTTGGGAGCATCGGGGCTGGAGGCGTGAACCGATGAAAACAGCTCCATTCTGACAGCCAGAAAATTTGCTCCGGACGCCACTAAAATTCCCCATAGGCCCGCCGCCAGCATCCGTATCATCAAGACCTGTCATTCCATAGGCGAGGCTGCGCATAGGTTCCATCGGAGCGCGATGCCTCGATGGAGCGCACGATCATCCGGGATACCTCCGACACCGCGTCGATGTTGATCTGAAGGTAACGGCTATTTCGCTGAAGAGCCTCGCGCAATGTCCTGAGCCGGCCGGCCAGCGCGCCCTCATGGCGAAGCTGTGCCGCTGCCTTCAGCTGGCGATCGAGACTGACAAGAGCCTGGCCCTTGCGTTCGATGAACTTGTCGAGATCCTTGGCGCCACCACGCCGGATGGCCTCGGTCTCCTCATCGACGATCCTCACGGCGGAATCGATCAATGCGCATAACCGCTTCTCGACGTGGGCCGCCGAAACCAGATCGCTCTCACCGTTCATTTCGCAGCGCCCCCAATGGAAGACGATCCCCGCGTTGCCCCGCTGGGCAGCACGTTCAATGCGGGCGCAACAGCTTCGGCAACGTGATCGGCCAGGAAGTCCCGCCAGGTATCCGCCGCCAGACCGCTGGAGGACGTCTGTTCGCGCGGCATGATCATCCTCAACGTCTGCGCCAGCATGAGTTGCGTCAACTTTTGCTCTGTTCCATTTCCCCTTTCAGGCACTGCCGCACGCTCTGCTGCATGGGCCTGCGGGCTTAGAGCGCGCGACCAAGCCTCGGCATCGGCGGCATCCTGCTGTTTGGCCAACTTCATCACGCGCCCGTTTTGCCGAAGGCCAAGATCGTGGATCTGCATGCCGTGCCCCCTAGATGGTACAAGGAACGATTAGACACCGATCGGCTTACCTCAACCTTGTCTTGCTCGCGGAGGCTGCCGCCAATCCTGCAAGTTCGCTTGCCGCTGCCTCTTCCTGCTTGCGGTTTGCGTTACGACGAAGTTCCGCCAGATGATGGCCGACAACCTCACCGGCTTGCCGCGCACACTGCGCTTTAACGACAGTCTCGGTCTTTTGCTGCTGCAAAACGCGCAAGCCCCGGTCGAGAATGCCGACCGTACGAGCGACCGAACGCATCGTCAGATCAGCAAATTCCGCCCGGTGTTCGCGCGTCAGAAGATCGGCGCGCAGTACACTACCTGCAGCAATGCCGTTCATCAGACGTGCTGCCTCCAGGTTTGCGCGCCGCTCGCGCAGCGCCAAGATCTTCGCCAGCCGTTTGAGTTGGCCGTCCCTCGAGGTGTCCATCAGTTCGCGCTCATCCAGTCAGCGAGAGAGCCAAGAAATACTTGAGCTGCAAGACCAAGAGTGAACATTGCTACGAAAAGCCCGCCCAGCATCATCAACGGCGCTGACACGAGTTGAATCGGCACCTGCGGAACCAGCCGGTTGGCGAGTCCCAGAACGATATTGCAGACCATGGCGTAGATAACGAAAGGCGCGCTAATCTGAAGAGCCGTCAGGAACGCCGTAACCAATGCGCTTGCGAGCTGATCGAAAGACTGAAAGCGATCCAATCCGGCACCCGGAGGCAAGGCGATATAGGACGCCGTGAGCTTCTCGATCAGCAGCAAATGAAGATCCTGAAGAAAGAACACGACAGCGGCAAACATCACGAGCAGATTGGCGAGGGGCGTGGCCGGTTCTCCCTCCATGGCGCCCGGAGTCATCATCACTGTATAGCCCGCCAACTGACCAACGAAGTCACCGGCAAACGCCAGCGCGAGGAAGAACAATCGCACCAGAAATCCGAGAAGAAGACCTTTCACGACCTCGGCCGACACGAGAGCGATGAGATCGCCCCCAGCAGCCTTCGTCACCACGCTCACGATCGATGGGTACAGGCTCACTGCCAAAGTCAACGACAGCACGAGTGCAAGATGCGCCCGCACCAGCGGAGGAACGCGCAGCGCGGAAAGAACAGGGACGACGGCCAGGAAGGACGAGACGCGTGCCAGGACAACGGCCGCGACATACACATGCAGTTTCAGATCCTCGGTCACGCGACGGTTCCAAGCGTGGCAATGCCGGTCGTTCGGCCGATCTCCGCGTGCGAAATCACACTGATCGTGGGGAATAGCCGCTCGACCACCAAACGCACGTAAGGTCTGGCTTCGGCGCCGCAGACGATCGCGAAGCGATGCCCCTGATCGAGCAGCGCGTGGACGGCCGTGGTGCACTCAGCGCCGAATGCTTCAACCATCCGCGGATCGAGATCAAACTCAATGACCTCGCCCTTGGCGTCTCGCTTGAGCGCCTGATGGAATGCCATTTCCCAGCGATTGCTCAGGCGCAATACCTTGAGCTGCGGGCCATCCGCCAGATCGCCACAAATCTGCTGGGCAATGCGCGAACGGACGTGTTCGGCTATGGCCTCAATCTTGCGCGTGAACGGCGCGACTTCGGCCACCGCCTCGACGATCAAATGGAGGTTCCGGATGGACACGCGCTCCATGAGCAGGGACTTCATCACCGCTTGAAGGCCAGAATTGGAAATCTGGCTTGGACAGATCTCATCGACCAGCTTGCGATAGTCGGGATCGAGCCGCTCGATGAGAGACCTCAGATCCCGGTATGAGAAGACCGTCGCAAGGTTCGTGCGCACGACCTCCGCCAGATGCGTGAGCAGAACGGACGCGTTGTCGACAGGCGAGAAACCCTCTTGGCGCAGCCCTACGGTGAACATCTCTGGCACCCAAACCGCCGGCATTCCGAAAGCCGGATCCGTCACGACGTCACCGGGGAATTGCGGCTTGCGACCGGACCCGTAGACAACCAGCACCTCCCCAGGACGCAGCTCCCCGATGGCCACGATCGTTCCATGTACCTTAATCTGGTAAGTCTTGGGCCCGATCGAAAGATCGTCGCTTATTTTGACTTCCGGAATGACAAAGCCGTACTGGAGCGCAAACTTTCGCCGGATACGGGCCACACGCACGGCGATCTCGCCGCTGGCGTGCAGCAGCAGACCGGCGAGCTGGCTGCCGAACACCAGCTCGAGCTCGGCGGGCCGCAAGAGCTCCTTGCCGCTGACCGCCTCCGATTCCGCAGTCGCCAACTGGCGGGCTTCCCCGTCCTCCGCGAGCTTGCGGGCAGCGACCCGGCGCGCGGGCATGATCACTGCAAGAGCCACCAAGGCGCCGCTCAGCAGCACGAATGGAGGCATCGGCAAGCCAGGGGCGAGACCGAGCGCAGCAACGACGAGGCCGGCGATCATGATCGCACGCGGCTGCGATCCGATCTGGCCGAAAACCGCTTTATCCGCCGATTCCCGAGTTCCGCCCTTGGAGACTATCAAACCCGCCGCGAGCGATATGATGAGCGCCGGTATCTGCGTCACCAGCCCGTCTCCAATCGACAGACGAAGGAACACATCCAGCGACCTATCGATGGGAAGACCATGACGCACCACGCCGATCACGATTCCACCACCGATGTTGATGGCAGTGATGATCAGCCCGGCGATCGCATCCCCGCGCACAAACTTCGACGCACCGTCCATAGCGCCATAGAATGCGCTCTCATCCTCGACCTCGCGGCGCCTGCGGCGCGCCTCCTGTTCGTCGATAAGACCAGCCGACAGATCTGCGTCGATTGCCATCTGCTTGCCGGGCATCGCGTCGAGCGAAAAGCGGGCGCCGACTTCCGCAATCCGGGTTGCGCCCTTTGTGATGACGAGAAAGTTCACGGTGATGAGGATCAGAAAGACGATCACACCGATCAGGAAATCGCCGCCCATGATGAAGCTGGCGAAACCGGCGATCACATGCCCGGCGGCATCGCCCCCCTCGTACCCCTGAGAAAGTATCAATCTTGTGGTCGCGATATTGAGAGCCAATCGCAGCATCGTTGCAATCAGCAGAACGATCGGAAACGCAGTGAAATCCAAAGGCCGCGAGATCCACAAAGCCACCATCAGAACAAGAACCGACAGCGAGATGGAGAACGCGAGACCCAGATCGATCATGAATGCGGGCAACGGCACAAACAGGATCGTGAGTATGACGATGATCCCGAAGGCAAACGCAACGTCGTTGCCTGCCCCGGCGGCCTCTTTCCGCCCGCCATCCGTGCCGGAAACCCGCAGATGCGCGCCCTTTGCGTCAGCCATGATCAGCTTCGTGCTTCGTGCCCGCACGGTTCATCGCGAAAGGCCTTCTATCTTGCTGTAAACTGTGTCGGCGAACATGCCGACCTGCGTCCCCATGTAGGGGGCGCCCACGATCAACACCGCAAGCGCGACGAGGATCTTTGGGACAAATGTCAACGTCACCTCCTGGACCTGCGTAAGGGCCTGCAGAAGCGATATCGCGACGCCCACCACCATGACCGCGATCACCACCGGCGCGCACACCACGAGCGAGGTCCAGATCGCCAATTGCAGCAATTCCACTGCATCCGCCTGGTTCATGCCGCGCTCAGGCTGACGCCCTCTCCCAGCAAGACCTTCTGGCCATCCTGCAATGTCGCCCAAGCGCCGTCCGCCAGAATTTCCACCGTCGCGACGATTCCGGAAATATTGCCCTCCTTGACGCTCAAGGTCTTGCCGAGAAGAGAAATGCCTTGTTCATAGGCCGCCCGATCCAATAGCTGATCCAGCTTGTCGCTTTGCTTGATGGTTTGTTCCAGCTGCGACAAGGTCGCCAGTTGCGACACGTATTGCGTCGCATCCATTGGTTTGGTGGGATCCTGGTTCTTCATCTGCGCCAGAAGCAGCTTCAGGAACGCATCATAGCCGAGCTCCAAGCCACTCTTTGCGATGCTCGTTCCGTCGGCGGCGTTCGCATTCGCTGTTGTCGATGTTGCTCCTACCTGCATGACGCGGCCTCCTGCTCCCGTCTTGGGTCAAATTTGCTGTCATCGCGCCCTGAGGGTGCGTCGCAATCCGGCTGCCGGCCCATCAGGCGGTCCTCGATGGCAAACAGCTTTCGCAGGATGCGCAAACATTCGTAATAGCGATCGCGCTCTAACAACTCTTCGACGCCCGACAGATCGGCCAGCACGGCTGGATTGACAAAGACCGCCTTCAAGGCGCGAAGAGAGCAATTCGCAATAGCGATCGCGTCTTCGGCCGACTTTGGCTCCATGATCGCCGACTGAATCATGAAGTAGAGCTGGCGCAGCGGCGTCACAGTATCTTCGGGCTTCATCACATGCTGCTCGAGAAGGAACGTGACGCTGTTCAACACGTCCAGCGTCACCTTGCGATCCACCCGCAGCACCGCGCCGTTGATGAAAATCCGTTCCCCGGCCCGCAGGGAAATCTTGAGCGTGCTCACCCCTTCAAGCCCTCTGCGATACTGGTGGTGATATCGATCATCGGTCGAAAGCTGTCCTTTTTGCCGCTTCTGATCTCATCTGCCGCCTTGACGAGGAACAGGCCGATCGAAATCAGCTGGGCGCGCAACTCAGGTGCAAGGATATTGTCCGTTCGGCCCAAATCCTCGATCAAGTGACACCACAGGCGCGTCACGAAGACCGTCGCCTCAACGGTTTCCGGAGACTTCATTCCAGCACGTTCCGCCCGAACCATCAGTGCGATGGACTTCAAAAGAACTTCACGCTCCGAATGACGGTGCTCCTGCCATCCCTCCGACGCCATCTCCAAGTAGTCCGACCGGTACATGCGCGTTCCTCCGCACAACAGCTCTTCTCGTGCACGTCACTGCATTAGATCGTATTGAGCAGGCTGAGTTGCTGCAGGCGTCCCGTCACCGCATACGTCGCCTCCAATTGATTCATGAGCGTATTGAGCCGCACCGAGAGTTCGGCAAGATCGACCTGCTCTGTGCGGCTCACCTCCTCGTTGGCGAGATCGAGCCGGCGCGACATGACGCTTGTTGCGTCCGTGGTCTGCTCCTGCATGACGCCCAACCCCGACTGCAACCCGCCCATCAAGGCGATGCCCTCGCTCAGGCCTGTCGCGGCCAGATCGGCGACGGCATCAAATGCCGCGTCGTTCACGGATGCGGACCCCAATTCTGCGACCATGACCAACGATGAGGCGATCTTGCGGAATGCCTCGGCGTGGGCGGAGACGCTTGCAGTAGCAGTCTGGCGCATCGAGATTCGGCTGGTCGTTCCTTGTGGCGTGGCCGATGTCCAATTCGATTCCCAGCCCGCATCGCCAAACAGGCTCGCAAAATCGCTATCGAGAAACGCCTGCATGGAACTTACGGAAACAGTCTGCGCAGCAGGATCGTCGATCTCGAACCCGAACGCGCCTGAAAAAGCGGCTTCAAAAGACACTCTTGAAGCCGGCTCGGGCGTTGCAAAGTAGTCCTCGAACGGCGCCGTCTGCGTGTTGAGACCGCCGAAAATATAGACCCCGCCGTAACTCGTGTTCGCGGCTTCGATGAAGGATTGAAGCGCTCCCCTCGCCTCCTTTGCCGCCACCTCCCGCGCTTGCGGATTGCCCCGCGCCGAAACGGCAGATTTCAGAGCCGCCTGTGCATTCGACACGATGCTCGAAAGCGCGTCTTGAGACGCGGCAAGCCGGCCGGCGATCTGGTTGTTTGCATCAATCGCCGTCTTGAGAACCGAGACTTCCTGGTGGAAGGACACCAGTGTTGCGCTCGCCGAGCCGATCTGCAGGCCGACGTCGGTACGGCGTCCGCTTGCAACCTCACCTTGGAGTCTCGCCATCTCGCCTTGCGAGCGCCGGATGGTAGAGGAAAGCAATGCGCTCGTCGCCGAGAGCGTGGACAGCGACTTGGCCATCATGCGGCACCTGCCGTTTCCAGTATGGTCCTGATCATCTGATCGACCGTGGCGATGAGCCGGCTCGCCGCCTGATAGGACCGCTCGAACCGCAGCAGATCGGACATTTCCTGATCGAGATTTATGCCGGTGGCGCTTAGAAGACTCTCGTTGGCGCGATCGCGCACCGTTGCATTGACCTCAAAACGCTGATCCGTCGATTGGCGCAGCTCCTCGAGCCAACCGGCACTTTGCGAGGCAAACTCCTTGAGGCTCGCGCTCTGATCGAGTTGCGCGCGCCCATCGAATGGACGCGCGGCCGCCAGCCCATCGATCAGTTCGAGAATCCTTGCCGAAAAGCCGGACAACTGGCTCGGGTTGGCACTGTAATCCGGATCGGCCGGCGCTGAGGCGCCACCATCACGCAGATACCGAAGATCTCCACCCTGCGCGGGATCTATTCCGGCGTTCACCGTAATGCGCGCCGCCAATCCGGCAACTTGAACCCCAGCCGGCAACACCGTGTTACCAGACCAGGTGAACAGTCCCGGAATGTCCGGCTTACCGCTTGCGCTACGATCGATGTCGGCGAACGCCTCGATCAGGCCGCGGGCAATCTCGTCTGCTTGCATCTGAAAAGCCGGCGCGATGGCATCTCGAACTTGCAGCAGGCCTGCAATCCGCCCCGATCTCAACGGCATCACCGCGTTGTCTCCGGTAACCTCGACGCCGTCGATCATGACGCTTGCCCCTTGGCTGCCCGGCCAGAGGGTCGTGCTGCGCGAGAAGGTCACATCGCGCGCCACCGTTTCGAAAAGAACAACGCCCCCGTCGGTATAGACCGAGATATCGTTGCCACCGCGCGCCACGATGCGAATTCCGATCTGCGATGACAGATCCTTCAGGATTGCATCGCGGCGATCCAGTTGATCGGTGACATCCGCCGATGGCAACGCGCTCAGGATCTCCTGATTGACTGTCTCCAAGCTGGCCAACGAGGTGTTTATACTGTCGACCGTTTCCGCAATCGCCTGATCCGCGCCGGAGCGCACTTTAAGGATGGTGTCCGACGTCGCGTTCAAGGCGGTTGTCAGATCCTTTGCTGCCAAGACGGTCTGTGCGGCGGCGGCGCGATCCGACGGGCTGTTCGCCAGGAGCCTCAACTTCGCCTCCAGATCTGCAATATGTGCAGCCGGAGACGCATCGAGCGTCGGATCGAGCACGGTGGATTGAAGCTGGTCGAGCGATTGCGCCACAGCGTTCTCCTGGCTCGCTCGTGCATTCGCGATCAAGCTCCCTTCGAGGAGTGCCGGATCGCCGGCACGTGAAACGCGCGCCAGCCGAACCAGCCCGTCCGTGGTAGTGACCTGCTCGCCCATCTTGCGAACGGAATTGGCATCCCCGGCCCGAGATACGTTTCTTGAAACAAGCGCCAACTGGTCCGCTGCGGCGGAAAGACCCGAAAGAGACACCGACCATGCCGACCCAAGCGACATCTACCGCTCCGCTTCGCGCAACCCCTAGCTTCTGAGGTTGACAGCCACTTCCGCCAGGTCGGCTCCAGTCTGGAACACGCGCGAATTCGCCGTGTAGTTTCTCTGCGCTTCGATCATCGCCGTCATCTCGCTTGCGATATCGACCTTGGACTGCTCGAGCGCACCCGAAATAACGCCGCCCAATCCGCCCTGGTTGGCGAAGCCGAGCTGGAGGTCGCCCGATCGCGCGCTCGTCAGAAACATGTTGCTCGAGACCGTGGTGAGATTGTCCGGACTGTTCACATAACCCAGAGGCACTTGATAGAGAGCCGCACGCGAACCATTGGCGTAAACCGCCGAAAGGATGCCGTCCTCGGACATCTCGAACGTCTTGACCGGCACCGCGGGTGTTCCGTTGATCTTGGCGTCTGCAATTGAAAAATCCCCGGCGAACTGCGACAGCTCGCCAAGATCGATTGCAGCCGTCATGCCGCCGGGTATTGGAACCGAAAGCACGGCAGGCGAACCCGCAAGCCGGCCGGTCGTTGGATTGAAATTCAGCGCCGTTGTGACAAGCGGCCCTGACGCATATGGAAACGACGCCGTGCCCACGGCCGCCGATCGGTCGAATACAGAGACTTCCCACGCATCCGGCGCGGTCTTGGCGAAATACAGATCGAGCGTGACCTCCTTGCCGAGGGAATCGAAAGACACCAGAGACGTTCGCGCCGAATAGGTGGCGGCCGCGCCGTTGGCCGACGGCAGATTGCCCGGCGCGACGATGCTTGCGTCAGCCGGTAGGTTTGCAGCCAGTGATCCTGCGTCCGAAGGCACCGCGCGAATGGCAAACGAGGACATCTTCACCGGCTCCAGGCCTGCCGTCCCGTTGACGACGACCGAGCCGCCACCCGCTTCGATATTGTACCCCAGGAGCTTACCGCCCGCCGCGTTGACCAGCTCACCTGCCGCGTTGGGCGTGAAGGCCCCTGCTCGCGTCATCGCGATACCGGACCCTGGGGATTCGACAAGAAAGAAACCACGACCGTTGACCGCAAGATCGCTGGCCGAGCTCGTGTAATTGAACGTGCCCTGCTCTTCGTTGAGATGACGGACAGTCGTCTCGACAGCGCCTGACTCGTAGATCGTGCCCACCGCCTGATGCAGCAACGTAGAGAACTCGGTCGAGACCCTTTTGTATCCCGTGGTGCCGACGTTGGCCACATTATCGCCGATGGTACTCAGCCTGTCCGACTGCGCCGCCATGCCGGAAACACTCGTGCGCATTGTCCCGTAGATGCTCATCGCCGCCTCGACATCTCAATTCATCGCTTGCGCGACGATACCGTGTTGCGATTGCCTCGGGCTTGCGGCCACGTGCGTCTTGCAGGTCTGCTGAGATAGTTTCAGGCGGTAACCAAGATAGCGCTGCGACTCCACCGGATCGTATCCAAGCTCGGCCTTCAGACGCCTCCGGAGGCGGCAGATGTGGCTTTCGATGACACTTTCGTCGAATTGATCGTTGAACACGCCATAGACCCGGTTGAAGATCTGCGCCTTGGTGACCCAGGCACCGGTGGATTGAAACAGGCACTCCAGGATGCGCCGCTCTCTGCGCGGCAAGCACAAGACGGCTCCATTCACGATTGGATCGCGGCCGTCGGCGAAAACTGAAAGCTGACCCGTTGCCTGCAGAGCAGAAGCTTCCTTGTTTCGCATCCCGATACGGCCGGCGCGGGCCAGGATCTCCTGGACATGAACCGGCTTGGCAATGACATCGTCAAAGCCAGCAGCGAACAGCGTCAGGGTGCTTTCCAATGCGCGCCGGTCTACTAGCGCAATTGCTGCGGCAGGCACTAGACCTTGCAACAGCCGGGGAATGGCCTCACGGCCTTCGAAGTCACCCGCGATAACGGCTTCGAGTGCCGATGTCTCTCCGGCGCCGCAGGAACCAATCCACTCCGCGAACTCCGCTGGCTCCAGATGCAGTCCAATAACCCCCAGGCGTTCGAATCCATCGAGGTAGGCTTGAGCTACCGACGCTCTCGTTTCGATCAGCACGATCATCATGCCCTCCAAGCGAATCATTTGCTTCTGCCTGAAGGTTAAATCGCCACGGCAATTCGGCCGGTCACCATGAGAGCACAAATGCGTTTTATTCCGTGTGCTTATGTTCGTGCGACTTTTATTTGTCGTCTTTCGTCATTTGTCATTTGGATGACCGGTCCGGATGGGGAACCGGCGCCCCTGCTTAACGCCATGTTCAGGACGTGCGTCGCAGCATCGGCGCATGTAATTCAGGTCGCTTCTTCCGTGAGCAAGAAAAACACCACTCATATTCTCGAACCCACAGATGGCCGCTCGCATGTTCGCCGGAGCTATCATGCGATGTGCCGCCTGGGCACGCGCCATGCCAACACCTTGGGGGTTCTCATCGATGCGTCGGTGGCGGGCGTACAATGCGAAATTTCCTGCGGGCCTCTGCCGTGCGTTGGCGAGTGCGTGGTTCTGGAGTGGCCAGACGCGACAGTCTCCTTTGCCGATGTTGTCTGGACGAAAGACCGCAGGATCGGCCTTCGCCTTTGCTACATGGCTGTCGACTTTCAGGACCGGATCGACACTGCAAGCCTCGGGTCAGAGTCCTACAGCAGGATACGATTATTGCAGGCGGAGCACGCCTCCGAGCCGTTGATTGAGGTATGATGATAAACAGTGTGCGGCACCGGCCTTGACCGGAAGCTTCGCATCAACGCTCGCCGAACTTGAGCGCGGGACAGCGCGGCGCGGCCGATCCGTTGTCCAATGCCATCTAGCGCTCGGACAGCTCAATGAACGTCCTCATTCCCGCTCAGATACTGGTTCGCTTTACTCCAGCACCGCCCCCCCGGCGTGCTCCGTGATAGGGGGCGGCGGCTTCCCGTTCGGGTCCGAGCTATTGCATATCGAAGAGCTGATTTCGCGTCACCGCGGAAATTCTGCAGCCTTGCGGGATCTGCGCCGCCGGCTTGCCCCACGCATTCATCCCCACGCCGTGGCTTGCGCATTCGTCGATGAAGCGGAAACACTGATGAAGAAGCTCAATGTTGCGATAGACGACTCCCGCCGCACGCAAGTTCTTAAGCGGCGCTGAAAATACCGCGCGGAATTTTCCCAAAGCACTTGGCGGTATTGCAAGGTCGCTGTGTCATGGTGGTAGGCAAGCCAGGACAAGCGGGTTGAGCCATGCCGAAGAAGCGCGCGTTACAGAGCATCGCCGATAGGATCGAACACCTTTCGAGGCAGTTGGACGGACCTCGTGTCCGCGCGCTTGACGAGCAACGCCACCTCGACCGCGAAAGCAACGAGAGCGCCTACTGGCATGCCGGCTACCGTTCTGCTCTCATCGATGCCTTGCAGTTGCTTCAGGCCGCCGAACGGATGGATCACAGATCGGACAGCGAAGCCGGCTCCCCTTTGGCCTTTCCGGGTGGAAAGGGTTTCCACTAGGGTGAAAGGCGTGAAAGAGCTTGCACAGTTCCAGGAAGGCCACCTCTGGATCGGCGAATGCCTTGTACTTGAAGTAGGGCGCCGTCCCGATCTTTTCGCAAAGATCCTGGTTTAATTCGTCATAGCTTGCGCCAATGAACGACACGGCGAACACACCATCGACGCGAACACCCCCCAGGGCGTACACGCCGCATGTCCGTCCGCGCGTCGCCGAGCGCACGTCGTCGACCATCAGCCGGAACGGCCCATCGAGCCTTGCTTCCTGCATCTGCTTTCTCCTTAGACATAGACCCCTGGCTTCTGCCTTACGGGTTTCTGTTCGGGTTCATTATTGTGGCGCGCAGCACTTTGATCTTGCCTGCCGTGTCCCGCATTTCGGCCGTCATGACGTCCATTGCCTTGAGACGTCTCCGCACCGGCGCTATCGCGAGGCACTCCAGGCGTTGCGCCAGGGTCGCGCCGCGACTCTCCGAACGGATTGTGAAGAAGAGCGCGCTCAATACCGATGTTCGACAAGTCGTAACCCGCTGCGGTCAAACTATCCTTGAGACCGCCGAGCTGCCCTTCCAGAAGATGGCGGGCCGTCTCTGTCTGCGGTGTGAGCATGACGGAAAGGCCGTCCCCGGCGAGCTTCATCTTGATCTCGATCCGGCCGAGATGCTCCGGCTTCAGCACGACATCCAGAATACGCAACTGCGCCTTGTACCAAGCGGGCTCGGCATCTGCGCCCGGCGCGGCGCGTGCCTGGGCGTTATCCGAAGGTGACAGCGCCTCTCGCAGGCTCGAAGCGATTTGGGTCGCGACGCTTCCCGGTGAGGTCCCCAACGCGGTGTCGCGCTCAATGAGCGCCTCGGCGAGACCGGCTTTGGCTCCTTCAATTTCGCGCCCAACACTTGGCAGCTCAGCCTTATCGCCCGGTCCGTCATTGTCTTTGTCGGGCATGGTGACCGTCAGCGTGCCTTCCGCTTCGTCGGATAAGGCGGGCGATGCGCCTGGCTTATGCGCACTCAGTGAAGGCGGCGGCCGATGCGTTGTCGCGCCCACGACAACGGCTCCTGAAATTAATACCCCTGGCTCCGCTCCGCCCGGCTGCACATCCATATCCCGCGCGGGCCTCGCATCGGACTTGACGGCTTCCGGCGCTCCTGCATCCATACGTACGCTGCGTGCGCCGCCGGCCGGTGGTTTCGCGACGCTCACGCCCGGTTGCGGCGTGGTTGGCTGTGGCGTTATCACCGCCACGGCCAGCAGTGGCCACATCAGCCTGACATCATCGGCACCGGAAGCTTCAACGATGTCATCTTGGGACGGCGTTGCCGCATCTATTGGCTTCTCCTCGTCGCTGGTCTTTTCCATCAATGCTGCAAACAGATCGTCGACGACCGGCGTCGCGGCAATGGGGGCCAAGCTTGCGGGTTCGCACGCAGGCGTTGGCGTGATCCGGCTGGTCAACGGCACGGTCATGGACCAATCCCGCTCAAGCTTTTCTGCGCCTCTTTCAGAGATTTCTCGGCATGCGCCACGAGATTGCCACCCAGCGGGCTCTCTGCTGCTGGATCCATTTCATTGGCGCCAAGAGCCTTGCGCGCGGCGGGAGGTGCAGCGTCGTATTTGGACGCGCTTGCGTCGCTGAACCCGCCCTCGACATCGCGCGCGACAATGATTGCCGCCCGAATAAGTTGCTGCTCCGCCGGCGTATAGCGGCGAACATCGAGGGCCTCAAGGGCGGCCACCGACACTTGCGCCGTCTGAACGCTGATGCCTGCTGCACGCTTGTAGAGTTCCGCCCGCCGCCTGAGATCGGACTGCTCCGGCTCGGTCCTGCAAACAAAATCCGCCAACGCGGCGGCGTGCGCCAACGCTCCCGTCAACAGCAGCCGCCCGCTCAACGCGACGAGAAAGGCCCTGTAGCGGTTCGAACCTTCTGCCACATTCACCGCGACCGATGGCATCAGAAAATCCGCCGCAGTGATCGTGCCGTGCTTGCCCGCCATCCCGACGATGAGTGTCTTGAAACTGTCCCAGTAAGTCGATTGAGGAAAGCGACGAAGATAAGCCGACATCCGCTCGCCGGCCTTCTTGGAATCGCCGAGCCTGAGCAGGATGATAATCTGCTGGCGCAGTGCCGCCTCCTCCAGGCCTGTCCCCGGCACGCCGATCCGCGCCTCCTGGAGCTGTAAGATTGCGCGTTTTGGATCACTGTCTGCGAACATCTTTGCCTCGGCAAGCGCCAACGATGCCCGCACGGCCACCGGCAAGACTTGTCGATCGACCTTCGCGAAAAAGCTCTTTGCCTCCTCTAAATTCCGGACCGAAAGAGCCAGCAGCCCGCGCCCCAGAACGCGATCATTTTCGACCCAATGATCATCTTCGAGAACGCGCGAGAGCGTTTGTGTCCCGGCGCCACACAGCACAAGAGCCAACAAACCCGCTGCGTTCTCCGGCCGACGCAAGACGTTGACGTCCGCTCCGGCAATCCTGGCCGCGACGATCTTGAGCGTATCCCCGCGCAGCGCCTCGGCATTCGGCGTTCCATACGCCGAGGCATCGATAGCCTTGTGCAGCTCTCGAGCCAGGTTGGCGAACTCGCCGGCCTGATAATGGTGAGGCACATTTTCGCCAGTCGTAGCGCGGGCGTCGTTTGCCGCATACGGAGACAAGAGCGCCAGAAAGGCGATGCTGCCTCTCATCATGACTTCGGTGCCCTCAGCAATATCTCGATGCGCCGATTTTGCGCGGCGTAGGGATTGGAGGGAACACGCAAGGCCTTATCGGCCATTCCCTCGATCTTTTCCAACTGCTCATCGCGTAATCCAGCGCGCCGCAACATGTATTGCGCCATATGCGCCCTTGCGGTCGACAGCCGCCAGTTATCGTAGCTCGACGTCCGGAAGTTAGCGGCATCAGTGTGCCCCCGGATGACGATGTTGCCTCCTGCGGCACGTAAGATCGGTGTAATTCTTTCCAAAAGCTTCAAAGTGTGCGGTTGGGGCTCCGCGGAACCCCGGCGAAACATCTCAAACCCATCGTGATCCATGACTGACACCAAGATCCCGTCTCCCGTATGCGTGACGCTGACTTGAGGGCCGACCCCACGAATGCCTTGCGTGGCTTTCAGAATTTTCTCGGCTACACTCTGGTAGCGCTTATCCGCATCACTCGTGAGAGCCGCATCCTGCGCAGCATCTATTCCCTCACCGCCGGATGTGGAAGGCCTCGTGGCTGCTGCTCCTGGCACCACCCTGACATCGCGCGATTCCCTGACCTGCGAACCGGCACCGACGCCGCTATCGAAAGCGTCCGTTGCGTCCCGCTGCTGACCCGGTGTGCTGGAGTCGCCGAGTGTTAGTCCAAACTCTTCGATCGATGTCTGGCTCGCCCCGATATCGAAGGCTTGGCTGGCAACCGCCTCCAAGGACTCCATCGGGTCAACGAACATTCGGGCTTCCGCCGCCGCTGCCTTTTCTTTGCGTGCGTTATCGTCAGCTTTCCGGCGCGGCGATGCGGACGGCGCTTGCATCTCCTCCTTCCTGTCGCCGTGGGAGGCGTAAGGCGCTTTGGGATCGGCATCCCTCAAGCCCTTCTTGGTCGCTGCCGCATCCGTGAGCTGGAGCGGATTGAAGTAGTTCGCGATCTGCACAATGGTCTTATCGTCAGTCATGCTGACCAGCCACATCACCAGAAAGAACGCCATCATGGCGGTCATGAAGTCCGCGTACGCTATCTTCCAGGCGCCTCCGTGATGCCCGTCCTCGCCACCGCCCTTGCGGCGGCGCACGATGACGACTTCCTTGGCGAGATCGAATTTGGCATCACTCATTGCAGCAAGACCTCAAGTTCAGCGAGCCATCGCGGCAGATCCGACTGCAGGGACGTCTCAGAAATCTCCATTGAGATGGTCAGGCTGCCGGTGACCTCGCATTCCACCGCTAGGCCTCGCTCCGACAACGCCTCAGAGAGCGGCGCGACGAGTTCGGCAGGGCCCCGGAGCGTTACCGGCAGCATTCCGCGCAGCGCGGTGACGCGTTCCACAGCGTCAATAAAACTGTCCTGCGCGGCCTGCGTCATCCGGTGCGCCGCCAATGGACCAAGGATGCCCACGAGCGCCTCGCGCAGACCTGTCTCGATTTCCGTCAACTTACCGTTGACCGCTTCCGCAAGATGTTCAAGGCCATCGAGCGACGCGCGATGTTGCATCCTGGCTAACTCGGCCTCGATCTCTAACCGCATGCGCCCAAGCTCAGCGTCATGCTGTGCTTGCGCGGTGCGCATTCCATCGTCAAATCCCCGCCGATAGGACTCTTCGGTCTGCGTAGGCTTGGCGGGCGCCTCCGGATCGCGCGACGCAGACGTTCCCGCGACCCTCCAAAGGCTTTCAAAGCGATTAGCCACCTCGCCAGCCACTCGGATGGGTTCGCCGTCAGGTGGTGTTGGATTTGCGGCCATCGCTGAAGCTCTGATTGCAGCCACGTCCGGATTATGCGCTTTCTGCCTTGATCCATCGGCGGACGACGGCAACCGCCTGCTCTGGATCCTGGCTGACTAAGTCGTTCAATTGGGCAATCAATGGTGCCATCCCGCCTTGATGGCGCGGATGTGGGTTATGACTAAGCTCGAGGCGCGGGCCTGACTGCGGGGACATGGCAGCTCTCGCTTCGCTTCGGCCGATTGTTGCGGGGGCGGCGCTGGCCTCCGCGGCCGGCGCGGACAAGGCCGGCGCGGTGTCAACCGGAGGCCGCTCGATCAGAATGCGAACAAGCGGGCGCGCACCAAACCAGATGATAGCGAGCACCGACAGCACGAGGGTTGCGGCCGTCACCAAGGTGCTTGCCGTATTCCCCAGAACCGCGCCAAATCCTTGCGATTCGTCATCGCCCAGCACTGCCGCGCCACCCTGGAAGCTCTGGGCAACGACGGTGATCCGGTCACCACGTTGGGTATCGAGGCCCACTGCGCTCGCTGCAAGCTTCTCAAGATCCGAGAGTCGCGCAGAGGTTTCCGCCTCGTCGAGCGCGGCTCCATCGGGCTTTTTCAAGCTCGCCTTGTTCACGACGATTGCCAGGCTGATACGATCGATCCGGTAGCCGTCGCGCGTCGTTTGTATGGTCTTGGAACTGATTTCGTAGTTCGTGGTCTCGTCGCGGCGCTGATTTGCTTTCTGCGACTGGCGGCTCTGCGCCATATCCGTTGCGCCAGGAATGTTCTGATCGACACTGACCGCCGGATCGGCCGCGCCATCCTTCGTGCTGCCCGATTCCTTCACAACCCGGGTCGAACGCTCCACCTTGGACGCCGGATCGAATGTGCTTTCGTTGACCGTACTTTGATCGGCGTTGAGCCGGACCGAGACACTGGACTGGAAATTGTCCAGACCCAGCAGCGGCGTCAACGTCTCAGACAGGTTCTGCTTGAGTTGCAGGGCGAATGCGCTTTCCAGCCCGAGAACCTTATCAGGACTCGTTCTTCTATTTTCTTCCCCCGAGGCAAGGACGGTTCCATCCGAGCTGACGACCCGCACGTTCTGCGTCGCCAAGGCGGGCACCGCTGCCGCCACGATATTCCTGACCGCATCGACGGGCGCGCGATCGACGGGCACGCCCAACTTCAAGACGACAGAGGCCGTCGGCGCGTATGCCGGCTGCCGAAGACTCGTCTTTTCGGACATGACGAGATGGACGCGCGAAGAAACGATGCCGGACATGCTGTTCAACGTCCGCATGATCTCGCCCTCCAACGCACGCACCCGCGAAACTTCTTGCATGAAGGTCGTCAGGCCCAGCGGACCGATCTTGTCAAACAACTCATAGCCGGCGCTCGCACTCGCGGGCAGCCCGCGCTCCGCAAGAACGCCGCGCGTCCGCGCCACGGCGCTCGACGGCACCGATACCTTCGTGCCATCCATCGAGGTCTCGAACGGAATGCCTATTTCGGTCAAAACGGCTGCGATACGGCCTGCGTCATTTGCCGACAAGCCGATATAAAGCAGCTGATAATCGGATCTGGCGATCCAATAGCTGCCGATTGCGATTGACCCAAAAATGACCGATCCGGCCACTCCCAGCATGACCAATCGGCGCATTCCGAGCGCGGCCAGATTCCGTCTGAGCTGCTGGAGGGCAAAGGCGAGGTTCATTGTCTGCCTATCTGGAAAGATGGCAGTAGAATCAGATGATTTGCCTTGCGTGGAAATGGCGGCAACGCTCCGCTGACCGTGCCATGACCGGCCGGCCAACGGAGCGTCCGACATTTGCGAGGGTTGTTGACCGGAACGTCTTACCGGAAGAGGGACAAGATGTTCTGCGTCGAACTGTTGGCGATGCTCATCGCCTGAATACCAAGCTGCTGCTGCACCTGCAGCGCCTGCAGCTTGGTCGACTCCTCGCTCATATCGGCATCGACCAGCGTCGAGACGCCACGATCAATGGCCTGCATCAGGGAGTTGACGAAGTCCTTCTGCAATCCGACGCGCTGCTTGACAGAGCCCAGATTGGTTGCGGCCGTTGTCATTTCCTTGATGGCTGTATCCACGCCCTTGATGTACCCCTCGAGCGTCGTCAGATCCGCTGAGCTGTCCGTCAAGGCCGAGATATCCATTCCGGTTACCGACGTGCCCGTGGCGGCCACCGCGCCGGTGCTGTCGCGCAATCCATCGAGAATGCCGGCCGACGACGCGCTGGCATCGAACAGCTTGACGTCCGAAGTATCGACCGAAATCGTGCCGATGGAGATATTGCCGCTGACGTCGCGGGCGAACGACGCAACGATTGTCTTCGTCGCATTGTATCCGGCAGTCGACGAATCAACCGACAGCCAATTCTGCCCGGAGAACGTTGCGGAGTCGCCGATGTTCTTCAGCTGATTCTGAAGCTCGGTAATCTCGCTTTGAACCTTCACGCGATCGACGCCAGGTTCACGCGCCGCGACCAGTTTGGCCTTGATCTCGCTCGATACGTCAATCGCGCTGTTGACGGCGGTGTACGCCACATCGACGGTCGCGCTCCCAAGCCCCAACGCATCCTTCACGGTCGACAGCGCCTTGTTATCCGAGCGCATGGTGGTCGCGATCGACCAGTACGACGCGTTGTCTTCCGCTGTGGCGACACGATAGCCGGTCGAAATCCGGCTCTGGGTCTTGACCATTTCCTTGTTGGTATTCTGCAAGGATTGCAGTGCGGTCATCGCCGCAAAGTTCGTCTTGATACTATCCATGGAACTGTCCCTGATGGAGTTTCATAAAGAAGGGGACATTCCGGACTGACCGGCACGGCAAGACGGCTTCATGCCTTTGAGGAGAGAGCCTCAACTCGACGTGCCGGAGACTCTAGACGCCATAGGTTAGCCAAATGTAATCGCGGCGGACGATGAACCCGCTTACCTGTCCTCCATCATATAGAGGATGGAGGATCTAACGACCTCTCTTTTCCGGCTACTCCTTCAAGCGCCTGCCGCGATCTGCCGTCCGGCGCACGCCGCGGCTCCTCCGCGCGCGCTTTCTAACCTGCCGCGCCTCAAAAAGGTGCCTAGCCATTGCGAAAGAGCGAGAGGATGTTCTGCGTCGAGCTGTTAGTGATGCTGAGCGCCTGTACGCCCAGTTGCTGCTGAACCTGAAGGGCCTGCAGCTTCGTCGATTCCTCATTCATGTCCGCATCCACGAGCGTGGCGACCCCTCGATCGATCGCATCCATCAACGCCTTCACGAACGTCTGCTGCAGGCCAATACGCTGTTTGATCGATCCCAGGCTGCTGCCTGCCGCGGTCATGTCGTCGATCGCCACATTCACACCTTTGATGTACTCTTCCAGCTTCGTCAGATCTGCTGGCGAGTCCGTCAGTCCAGAGATGTCGATCGATGTGACGGAGAAGGTCCCGCCGGCCGCGCGTGCGCCCGTCGAATCACGCAAGGCATCCAGGATGCCGTCGCTGGAGGCAGAGGCATCGAACAGCTTCGCATCGTCGACTGCGAACGTTATCGTGCCGATGTCGATCGTTCCATCGGATGCGCGGGAGAACGACGACACGATCGATTTCGTCGCATTGTAGCCCGCCGCAGAACTGTCGACAGCCAGCCAGTTCTGGCCGGAGAAGAGCGCGGAGTTGGCGATGCTTTTCAGTTGGCTCTGAAGCTCTGCGAGCTCGTCCTGGATATGTCCGCGGTCCAGACCCGGCTCGCGCGCGGCCACGAGCTTCGCCTTGATTTCGCTCGTGACGTCGATTGCGCTATTCAAGGCCGTATAGGTGACGTCAACAGTCGCGCTTCCAAGACCCAGTGCGTCAGTGACGGTACTCAGCGCCTTGTTATCGGATCGCATCGTCGTCGAGATCGACCAGTAGGCCGCGTTATCCTCCGCTGTGGAAACGCGATAGCCTGTCGAAATCCGCTGCTGCGATTTCAGAAGCTCCTTGTTCGTTGCCTGTAACGACTGCAAAGCGGTCATTGCCGCAAAATTCGTCTTGATGCTGTCCATGAGAGCCACCCAGAAGCGCTAGCGTGTTGCGTGACATGCCGCCTGACATGCCGGATGAGCGCGTGCGGGGGGCGAAGGTTTCCGGCCGAAGCTTATGTTTCGCCCTGCGCATGCGAATCACAACATGATATGTCTTCAGCCCTTACGCCCGCATCCCTTTAACGCCTCACCGGCGGGCCGCGCGATGACGCTCGCAAGCTCCACTCAAGCGTATGACTTGATGAGCGCTGCAACGAGGATGCTCCACCCGTCGATCAGGACGAAGAAGAGCACTTTAAGGGGAAGGGAGAAGACAACCGGTGACACCATCATCATGCCCATCGACATGACGATGCTTGCCACCACGATGTCGATCACCAGAAACGGTAAGGCGATCAGGAAGCCAATCTCAAATCCTCTGCGTAATTCAGAGACGACGAAAGAAGGGACCAGAATCTGAAGGCTCTCGGCATCGGCGTCGGTTCCCGGCGCCGTCTCCTTGATCATCTTCTGAAAGAGCTCGGTATCTTTGGGTCGCACGTTCGCTGTCATGAACGCCTTGAATGGCTTCACCATCTCCGTGACGGCTTGTTCCGTAGTGATCTTCTCCTCCATCAACGGCTTCAATCCATGGCTCCACGCCTGATCGAAAGTTGACGCCATCACGAACCAAGTCATGAACAACGCCAGGTTGATGAGAATGACGTTGCTCGGGGTCGTCTGCAATCCAAGCCCAGCGCGCAGGAACGAAAGCGCGACAATGAACCGTGTAAAACACGTCATCATCACAAGTATGCCCGGAGCGATCGAAAGGATCGTGAGTACGAGCAGAACCTGGACGATGCCGCCCGCCGCCGTTGGCGCTTGCCCGCCAAGCAGGTCCGTCAGGTTAAACGACTGTGCCTGGGCGGCCGTGACAGGATAGAGCAGGAAGACGGCAAACAGCGCAGCGAGGCTCGCTATTCGATGACCAGGGTCTTGATCAGCACGTCCAGACTGTCTTGCGAGGTGCGAATGCGCGCAATCTCCTTCAGATCCTCCCGGAAATAATGAAGATTTGTCCCTCCGGCCAGTTGCATTGATTGCAGCGTGCGAACGTGGCCCAGGAAGTCCTGCGCTAGCTCTGCGGCAACCCGCGTCTTGTCTGCAAACCCGGCCGGCAATACCACCGAAACCTCCAACCGCACCCATGGCGCATTCTCTCCTGCCAGGTTCGTAATAATTGTTGGGATCTCGATCAGCGCCGATGCCGCGTCGCTCAACTGGACTTTTTCGAGCGCGGCGCCTTCGCACGCTGGCGCGGACACACCCAGTTCACGAGTGAATTGCCGGGCCTGGAACCACGCACCTCCACCTCCGGCAACTACGCCGACGAGCGTAACGACAAGGAATGCCAGCGCCGATTGAACAATAGCCACATCACGTTCTTTCGTATGCAGATGCTGCCATCGATGATCCCCGCACCGGCAAAACCTAGAAGGGAAGCACCTGGTCCAAAACCTGCTGTCCCCATGCAGGCTGTTGAACTTCCATGGCGCGCCCCCGTCCTCCCACCGAAATTCTCGCCTCAGCGATCTTTTCGTAGGGAATAGTGTTGTCAGTGGCGATGTCGCGCGGCCGCACGACGCCGCTCACCTCTACAATCCTCAGCTCGAAATTGACGCGCACCTCCTGCGACCCGCTGATCACCAGATTGCCGTTTGCAAGCCGTTCTGTGACGACGGCGGCGATACGCAAATCGAGCTTCTCTTCGCGCTCTGTAGCTCCCTTGCCTTGCGCGGAGGTGGCGCCTTTGGCATCGAGATCTATCGAACCCTTGCCGGACCGATTAATTCCGAACAGCGCCAACGCATACTCCAGGGACGCTGACATGCCGCGCGATGCATCGCGCGATCTCTCCGAACTGCTATCGAGAGAGGCCCTGTCCTTCATATTGATCTTGATCGTGAGAACATCGCCAGGCCGTTCCGCGCGCGGATCCTGAAACAGGGATGCGGACGAATCGCGCCATATCGATCCTGGCGAGGGTGGCGGATCGCGCGGCGCGGTCTCGCCTATCGATCCCACCTGATTGACGAGAAGCCCGGACCCGACCGGCGACAGAAGCGGTTCACGGCCGATCTCTTCAGGCGCCACCGTGCATCCCCCGTTGAGAAGGCACACACCCGCCGCTATCACAAGCGCGCGCCGCGTCATGGCGCAGCCTGTGTCGTCGCCGGGCTCCCGGCAACATCGGCCGATCCCGCCAGATACGCGGTCAGACGTCCGGCCTTGTCCGACTGCATCTCAGCAAGAATGGCGCTTGTGGCCTTGGCAGGAAGCTTCAACAATATCGCGGCGGCGACATCGTCGGTCACATCCGTCAATCTCTGCGCCGCGGCCTCCGCATCCATGAGGGCATAGACCGAAACGAGATTGTCCGTGGCTTTTTCCTGAAATTCCTTGCGCAACTGAAGCCACTTCTTCTGCTCGGCCGTCGCAGCCTCCAGTTCCCCTATTTTGGCTTCGATCCGGCGCTTGAGGTCTTCCGCACGCCGCCTCTCTTCCGCCAACTTCGCAGCAAGCGCGTCGTTTCCGACGACCCGGCAGTATTGCCGCGCAAGCGACATGTCTGGCTCGACGGCCTGTGGTTTTGCACTTCCTTCAGACGTCTCGGCCGTGTCCTCCGGGAGGGGCTGATTTTGCACGATCGGGGAAGGGGGCACCGGAGGTTCCGCGCTCTTTTCAAGCTCTGCGCGAGGAGGCGTTTGCGGGTGATCTTGAATGGGGCGAGTCTGCATGCCTAACGAAGTTGGCTTGGGTGCCGCGTTGCCGGAACTAGCAGCTTGCTGCGCGGAATTCGAAGTCTCGGTCGCTCGCAATGCTCGATCGGGTTGAACGTCCGGCTGCCAGCCGTTCAAAACTTGCGCGCTTGAATATCCGCCCACCAGACAGAGGGCGATGCCGGCGCCAATCACACTGAACGGGAACCGGAGCGGGCACGTGAGCTTGGCTGAGAATGGAGATCGCATCACTGAACGACCAATTCCGCTTGCAGGGCCCCGGCCGATTTGATCGCTTGCAGGACCGCGATGATACCCGTTGGCTTCAATCCCATTTGATTGAGGCCTGCGACGAGAGCCTGGAGGCTGGCGCCGGATACGATTCCCATGCTGTCGCCTTGCTGCGATACCTCGACTTGGCTTTCGGTATCGGTCACGGTGCGACCTTGCGAGAAGGGTGCTGGCTGTGAAACGAGGGGAGTTTCGCTGACGCGGATATTCAAGCTGCCATGCGAGACGGCCACCGGCATGATCTGAACATCCTTGCCGACGATGATCGTTCCGGTCCGCTCATCGATGACGACACGGGCCGGAACATCGGGGCGCACGCGCTCGTTTCCGATTTCGGCAATCAAGCGCGATATCGGCATTCGCGGCGGCACCTTGATGGCGATGCGCCTGTTGTCCAGCTCCTGCGCAATCGGCCTCGAAAAGCGCACGCGCCCCATGGCATTGATCGCCTCCGCCACCTGAACGGCGGTGTCGTAATCGGGATTGCGAAGCTCGATAACGACCACTCCGGATTGCTCCAGCTGGGCGGGCGATGCCCGCTCCACCAACGCGCCATTGGGAATCCGCCCTGCCGTGGGCGTGCCTTGCGATACCGTCTCGTTACGCCCTCCGGCCTGAAATCCGCTGACGGCAACCGGACCCTGGGCCACCGCATAGATCTGGCCATCTGCGCCTTGCAAAGCTGTCAGCAGAAGCGAGCCGCCCGACAGAGAGGTCGCGTCGCCCATGGACGCCACGGTGACATCCATGCGCCCGCCCGGAGTTGCGAAAGCCGGCAATTCTCCCATCACCATCACCGCCGCGATATTTCTTGTGCGCGCATTCATGGTGCGAATGTTCACGCCCATCCTGTCCAGCATGGATTGAAAGGATTGTTGCGTGAAAGGAGCGCTGCGCAGACTGTCTCCGGTCCCATTCAGGCCGATCACCAAGCCATATCCGAAAAGGTGATTTCCCCGCGCACCCTGCACGGACACGATATCCTTTATCCGGGTGTCGTTTGCGCCATCGGCCAGCGCTGTAACCGGCCAGAACCACAAGCAGGCAACCGCGATCGCGCCTCGCCTCATGGCCCCACCACCGTGAGCGTCCCGGCATCAATGATGCGGGCTCGCACAAGACGGCCCGTGTCGGTGTTGCGCACGGAAATGACATCGCCGACGCTGCCCGGCTGAACCGCGGCTCCTGTCATGACGATCGATATGGATTGGGATTGAAACCGTATGGCGACGCGTTGCCCTTGCATCACGACATGGATCGCGCGAACCGCATCCTTTGTAATGGGTTGACCAGGCACAAGCGTTCGACGTGCGACCCGGCCTGCCAGATCCGCGCTGGACGTGAAGACCGCCAAAAGGACGGCGTCATTCGCGCGAATGATTTTTGTGGTCAGCAACCCTTCGCGGATCTTATCGCCGGGATAGATCGCCACCTGCGGGACGACCACCTCGATCCCCCCTCTTTCTGCCTCCCGCTCCGCGCTGCGCGCCAAGCCCGGTCCACCGATAATGGCCGATGTGATGAGAAACACGGCGGCGGCGAGAGCGAGATCGCCCGATGAGATCATCGCAACCCCTTGCTGATCGTTGCGTACATCTCATCGGCTGCCTGGATCACTTTCGAATTCATCTCGTAAGCTCTCTGGCTCGAAATGAGCTCGGTGATCTCCTTGACCGGATCGACATTCGATGCTTCGAGATAACCTTGCTTGATCACGCCGAATCCGTCGCCACCTGGCACACCGGATACCGGAGATCCCGATGCCTCTGTCTCTCTGAACAAATTGCCGCCGAGAGCCTCAAGACCAACCTCGTTGGGAAAATCCACGATCGAGAGTACCCCTATACTGGTCAACTCCTGCGCATTCTCGACGCGCGCAAACACTTCGCCCGATTCATTTATGACGATTTCCGTGGTTCCCGCAGGCACTACCATGCTCGGCTGCACCGCATAGCCATCCAAGGTGACGATCTGACCTGCCGCACTCTTGTTGAAGGCGCCCGCGCGCGTATAGAGCGTTTCCCCATCGGGTCCGGTAATCTGAAACCAACCCCGCCCGTTAAAGGAAAGATCAAGAGAGTTGCCGGTTTTGGTCATCGCACCTTGCAGATGCAGGTTGCGCACGCCTGCCACCCTGACGCCCAGGCCAACCGAAACACCCTCCGGGATCGGCTCGCCGCCTGTCGTGTTCACGACACCCGATCGCCGGTCGGTCTGATACAGCAGATCAGTGAACTCCGCTCGCGACCGCTTGAAGGCCGTCGTATTGACGTTCGCGATATTGTTGGCGATGACGTCAACTTGCGTCTGTTGAGCCGCCATCCCCGTCGCTGCGATGTAGAGAGAGCGCATGCTTTGCCTCTTAAATCTGCATCCTGGTCAACTCGAGGTAGGCTGCGACGATCTTGTCCCGCACGGCTGCCGTGAGCTGCACTTTCTGCTCTGCCTGGACCACGCTTTCGACGGCCTTCTGCAAAGAGACATCGCCGGTCATGGCGCCAATGGCGTTCTGCTCGGCCGCGCGTAGCGAGCGATCCACATCGCTCAACATGCTTTTGAGCACATCGCCAAAACCGGGGCCTGCGACGGCCGCGCCCGCACCAGGCGATACAAGCGCCGGCGCGATGTGCTGCACCCCTCCGCCAAATGCACTCGATATTTTCATGACGTCGTCCTCAGAAGATCGATGATTGCGTTCACTGCATCCCTGGCGTTCTTCACCATCTGCAGATTGGCCAGATAACTGCGGTTGGCCTCACGCATATCTCCAAGCTCGAGCAGCGGCTCGACGTTCGGGTACTTCACGAAACCTTGCGCATCGGCTGCCGGATGTCCCGGCTCATGCTCGATGCGGTAGGATGCGGAATCCCGCCTTCCCTCAGCAGCCCGCACGAGATCCTGGCCAACGAGATCGTCGAACTCCGAACGGAATGTGATCGTCTTGCGGGTATACGGGTCACTGCCCGGCGTCTGCCCCGTGGAGCTGGCATTGGCGAGATTCTCAGCAACGATTCTCAACCGTTCGGACTGTGCGGACATTCCGCTTTGCGCAATCCGCGCGGCAGCCAGCAGCGGATCCATGATCATCACCGTGCCGATAGGCTAATAAGGCGATTGAACGCCTTAGTGAGGCCGGCATTGAGCATCTGATCGCGCGCCACGGCGCCGGCGGTCACAAGCTCCTCGTCAAGACTTACGTTGTTGCCCGAATGGTATGCGCGAGACCCGCGCTCTTCGTCCTCAGCGCCCGCACCGCGCGCACCGGAAATGGAAAGCCATCCTCCGGGTCCCGAATCGATCCGGCTGAACTCATCGGCGAACGAGCCAACGGCCTGCGCCTTGTATCCAGGCGTATTGGCATTGGCTATGTTCGTAGCGGCTACTGTCCGGCGTTCCGCGATCCACTCGGCATGGCGGGAGGCAACAGCGAAGAAATTCGTAAGCGTCATGCTGATCGTGTCCATCATAGACCCGGCTCAACCTTGCCCTTGATCCCTTGCGCCAACCTTGATCCCCGGCGCGCCCCCTTCCTAACTCTCCAGCGCCTGGACCACATGACGGTTGCCGGCCTTGCGCAGCACCATCATGATGCTGGCGATGGCCGCATAGAACTCGCGCGGGATTGCCTGGTTGATTTCCACGGCAGCATAAAGCGAGCGGGCAAGCGCCTTATCCTCGACAACCGGAATCCCGTGCTCTTTGGCAATACGGCGTATCTGGAGCGCGATGAGATCCTGCCCTTTGGCCACCACCGTCGGTGCTCCGCCCTCGCTCAGCACATAGCGTAGCGCGACGGCGTAATGCGTTGGATTGGCCACAACGAGCGTGGCCCTCGGCGCGCCTGAAATCATCATCTTGCGAATGCGGCTGCGCGCGATAGACCGCCGCCGATGCGCCAGAATTTGATCGCCCTCGGATTGCTTGGCCTCATCGCGCACCTCCTGGCGGGTCATTCTCAGTCTGCGCGACCACGAGAAGCGGCTGAAGAGCATGTCGGCGACCGCCAGGACTGCAACCCCCACACTGGCGGGCACCAGAACCCACATGGCAGCTACCGCAAGCGACGCGGGAAGTTGCCGGGGATCGGTAAACAGCGCTTCCTGCAGGCTGGCCGCATGTGAGCGCACGAAGAGTGCAACCACGGCACCTAGAAATCCCAGCTTGAGGAGTCCCTTGCCCAGTTCCACTAATCCTGTCGTGCTCACAATCCGCTTCCATCCCGATGCAATCGATATCCTCTCTCCCTTTGGCGCCAGACGCTTCCACGAAACCCGCAACGGCGTCTGCAGCACTTGGAATGCAACGCCGGTGACTATCAATGCGGCCGGCAGCGGCGCGAGAAGCGGCAGGGTCTCCGCCAGGATGGCCCCCAACAACGCCGACTCGTCGGCGGCCGAGCCCAGCTGGAACTCGTGGGGCCGCTCGATGAATGTTGCAAGAACGCCTGCTACGCTGGAAGAAGCTGCAACCGACACCCATGCGACAATCGCCATGACCGCAGATACGAAGCCAAGATGCGACATCTCGCGGGACACTGGCGCATTGCCGGATTCGAGCGCCTGCTCGCGCCGCTTCTCGGTCGCTTCCTCTGTCTTGCTGTCCTTGTCGGGCGCATCGGACATTGCCTGTTGCGAGGCCTAGGAGACCAACTCGATCGCACCAGAGGCGACCATGCGCAAAACGGTATCGACCGCGGCCTTCCGTGCAGCCGCGATGGCTTTGGGGCTCGCCTCAGCACCATTCTGCAACTCCGACTCCGCCATCCGCCGGCCGCGGGCCGGCATCACACCCAATACCGCCGCCGTGAATTCGCTGTCCGCACCATTGAGGGCCAGCACGAGTTGATCAACAGGCATCTGCTCGACCACCGCCGTCAAGGACTTCGCGGGAAGGTGCGCGAGATCCTCAAATCTAAAGAGCATTCGCTCGACCGCTTTGGCATCTGCGGGGGACTGCTCGTGCAAACGGCTGATGACGTTGGATGCCCTGGCCCGGTCCAGTCTGTTCAATACCGAAGCCAACTCGGCGCGCCCCTGCCCGCTCCTCCCGGCACTCTCCTTCATCAGATCTGCGACCATCGCACGTTCGATCGCCTGCACGATTTCCACGGCGGGTTCGGCCTTGGGAAGCATCCGGGTCAGTAGATCGCTGCAGAGGTCCATGTCCAGCTCCTGCATCAGCGCCGCGACCTGATCGGGGTCCACACGCGACAGTATGAACGCGGCCACCTGCGGGTGCTGGGCGACGGTGTAGGACTTGAGCTCCTCGATGGAAAGTTGCCCCACGTACGACCACAGATCCGCCGGGATCTCTGAGACTGGCGTGTCGGGGGCGGGTTGATCGGCAATGGCCTCTTGCCCCACGGCCTCGACGATGAGCTTGCGCACCTCATCCGTTGTGCCCAGGAACTTTATGCCGTCTTCAAATGTCATCCTGAAATTTGCAATAACGCCCGCCAGCAGATCCGGCGTCACCGCACCCAGTCTCTCGGCACCCTGCGCGATCAGCTTGACCTCGCCGGCGTCCAGTCGCTTCAGCAGTTCGACCGCCTTGTCACGGTTGACGGCAAGCAGTAGAAGCGCCGCCTTTGTCGCGCCGTCCAGCTCACTGAGATGCTCCTGAAGGACTAAACGCTCCACCGGCGCACTCATGATCGATCGGCTTGAGGTATTCGCCGCGGCCGCTGTACGCCTGCCAGCTCGGTAAGCTGGACGCCGAGTTGTGACGTCTTCTCGTCGGCAATGACAAGCACGCCGCGTGCCAGGATTTGCCCGTTCACCAGCACATCGACGGGATCGCCGACCTTGCGATCCAATGTCAGTATATCGCCGGTCACCAGGGTTCTTAGTTCAGATACCGGCAATGTGACCGATCCGACGACCACCTTCATCGTGACCGGTATCTTCAGGATGGACTGAAGCTTCTGCGCTTCCTCGCTGCCAGACGCCGGCGGCCGGCGCAGCTGACCATCCGATCCCCCGCCAAGCGTCGGCAATGCATCTTCCGCGGCCTGTGAAAGTTCGGTCGCAAAGTCGCTCACGCTTGCTTCTTCTGCGATGTCGTTCACTCCATCCGCAGCCATTCTCACCTCTCAAAGACCGGTAAGCGCATCCGGCGCAATCTCTACCGCTTCATTGGATACCTTCACGCACATCCACCCATTCATCCGGCCAAGCTCCGCCATGAACAGCGGAACATCGTTTGCCAGGAGTTGCACGGCTGCGTCTGCTGTTACCCCAAGCAAGATCGGTTCCCCCATCGACCACTTCAGAATGACGTCGAGCTCGATCACCTGTTCGCACAGTATTGCCGATACGCCGACTTTTATCGCGGGCAGAGGTGCGAGTGTGTCCTCGCCTTCCGTCATGTCCGGCGATTTGCCTTGCGCGAGGCTCTCGCCGTTTGCGTTTCCCTCGTCGGCCGACGCTTGCCACGAAGCTATAATGGCGGGGGTAACAGCCACATCGAATACCGCCGTCTCCCCCGCCACAGCAAGACCGGCGGAAATAATCGTCATCCCTACGTCAGCCGGGATACGCTTCAGATCTTCCACTGCCATAACGACAGAGATATCATTGCGATCGGCGATGGAGCCGTGTCCGGCAAACGCTTCCGCAATGCCATTGAAGATGCGCCCGGCAATGACGCGCGCGATGGCCGATTCAATCCGTGAGAGCGGACGCGACAGATCCGGGGTGTTCTGGGGGCTGCCTCCGAGGCTCGCAGCAACCATCCAATCGAACGCCCGTGCGCTCATGCGCAGGATAATCCACTCATCGTCGAAATTGGCCACGGCATAGACCGAGCGCTCCTGCGCGGCAAAATCAGACAAAACAACCGTCGTGACGCCTGCGACCGCCAACCCGGCTTTCGGTGTGATCCCTTCCAGCGCTGCCGGGATCGTGCCGACCACCAGATCCGCCAACTGCGCGAACTTGGAAGCGTCGCCGGCAGATTGGCGTGAAGACCCCGGCGCCGCCTGAATGGCCTTCACGAACATGGCGATCTGCTCGTCGGCAAAGGCCGCCCGCGCAGGCGCGCTCATGCGGCGCTCGCGGCTGCCGGCGCAGCGGCTGTTGCGCCCATCGTCGCCGCCTCGACTTCGTCGATACCCGGACGCTCCCTGTTGGAAATCGTTTTGCGCCCATGCTCAATGGCCACTTGCGGAATAGCCCCATTCATGAACGCCAGAAGCGACTGCTTCACGACGACGTAAAGGCGCAGCCTTTTCTCCCGGACAGCCTTCATCTTCGTGGCGATCGGCGCCACCACGCTGTAGGAAAAGAAGATCCCCGCAAAAGTTCCGACGAGCGCGGCTGCGATAAGCTTGCCAAGCACTTCCGGCGACTCGCTGATCGCGCCCATGGCCTTTGTCACGCCAAGGACTGCGGCAATGATCCCGATGGCAGGCAGCCCGTCACCGACCGTGGTCAACGCGTGGTATGCCTTCAATCGGTCGTGCCGGATGGTTTCGATTTCCTCTTCCATGAGGGCCTCGATCTCATGGGTGCGAGCGTTCCCCATGATGAGAAGACGCATGTAATCGCAGATGAAGTCCGTGAGGTCCTTGTCGGCCAGGACCGTCGGCGCCTTGGCGAAGACCTCGGAGGCCTCGGGCGCATCAATGAGGGACTCGATCTCCGCCCTGGATTTGCTGCGGACAGCGCGCATGAGCGTGAACATCAAGGCCAGGACTTCAACATAATCCTGATGCTTCGGCGTCGCCTGCTTGAATGCCTCGACAACGCCAGCGCCGCAATCCTTGATCACCTTCATTGAGTTGGCGACGACAAATGTGCCAAGCGCGGTGCCGAGAATGATGACGTACTCCCATGGTTGCCAGATCACGGCCACCTTGCCGCCCATGGCCATGAAGCCACCCAGCATGCAGATGAGCGTGATGATGATGCCAACGATGATAGTCATGAAAAGCCCTTCACGAATCGGCTTTCAGAGTCTTTGGCCGCGCTTGCGTGGGACTGGTGGCGAGGGCCCGCTCCGCAAGGCCGGCTCAAGCCCGAACCTGCAACATCGGTCAATTGCTGCGGGGCGAAGGCATGATTCCGACATTGATGGGCTACAAGCAGATCACCAGGGATGTCCAGGCATCGCTGCGAACAATTGCCGGCGATCGCATGGTGCAGCGGGAGACGGCCTATTACGAAGCGACAATCTCCAAAATTAAATCGGTCGGCGACTTCATGGCGGACAAGCGCATCTACGCCTATGTGCTGCACGCTTTCGGCATGGACGATGTGGCGGCCTCCAAGGCTCTTATCCGCAAGGTGCTGGAAGGCGGCGTCGACGACAGACAATCCCTGGCCAATTCCTTGGCCGATTCCCGATTCAAGGAGCTTGCAGAAACTTTCAATTTCGCCCGCTATGGCACGGCCACGACGACTTTTACCAGGACCCAGAAGGGTACCGTCGATCGATACATGCGCACGACACTGGAGGAATCCGCGGGACAGACCAACGAAGGCGTGCGATTGGCGCTCTACTTCCAGCGCAAGGCGCCCGGATTGACCAGCATCTACCAGATCCTCGGCGACAAGGCGCTCTACAAGGTGGTCGAAACAGCTCTTTCCCTGCCCTCCTCGCTTCCCGCCGTCGGTGTGGAGAAACAGGCGTCGATCATATCGGCAAAACTCGACATCACCTCGCTCAAGGATGCCGCCAAGCTCGACAAGCTCATCGAGCGCTTTTCCAGCCTCTGGGATCTTGCGCAGAACGACATGAGTTCGGTGCCCGCCTTGCAGCTTTTCCAGTCGGGCGCCACGTCCGGCATTTCCATGGACACTCTTGCATCAATCCAGAAACTATCCTCGAGCACGCGCTGACATGCAATCGAACCTTTATATCTCGCTCTCGGCGCAGCTCGCGCTGTTGAAGCGCATGGAGGGCGTTGCCCAAAACGTCGCCAATGTATCGACTCCCGGTTATCGTGCAGAACGCATCTCGTTTCAGGAGTATCTATCGCGGCAACCGGGCCTAACGACGAGTTTCGTCCAAAGCGGTCAAACCTATTTGTCTTCTCAAGCGGGTGCGCTCGAGAAGACGGGGAATCCCTATGACATTGCTGTCAATGGCGATGCGTGGCTCGGCATTTCCACGCCCCAAGGGATCGCCTACACGCGGGACGGACGTTTCAGCCTCAGTCCGCAAGGCGAGCTGCTTTCGGTCCAAGGTTTTCCGCTCATAGACATCGGCGACAGCCCTATCCAGATCGACACCGGCGGGCGCGTCCCGTCGATCGGCAAGGACGGTTCGATCTCCAGGGACGGACGGACGATTGCCACCATCGGCTTGTTTCGAATTCCCCCCGACGCACAACTGCGCCGGGGGGAAAACGGAAGTGTCGTGCCTGACCGTCCGGCCGAGCCGCAGATCGACTTCAATGCCGCTTCGATCTCGCAGGGCTACATCGAGAGGTCGAACGTGGAACCGGTGAAAGAGATGACGCACCTCATTACCATCCAGCGCAATTTCGACGCCATATCCAACGCCGTAAGCGAGATCGAGGATGGACTTTCGAGCGCGATCCGCACGCTGGGCGCCTGACGGTCTGCACCCATTTGCAGCGGTTGAAAACACAGGAGCTAGCAATGTCCGACAGGCTCTCTGCAATCGCGCGCTTCACGAAGACCCATGCGGGAAAAGCGCGCGCCGTAAGTATTTGCGGCAAGGTTTGCGAGGCCGGGACGAGCCACCTGCGCGTGCGGGGATTGTCGTGCTTTGCGACGCCCGGCGACATGATCAACGTGATGGGAGAGCAGCGCGCGGAACTTGCCGAAATCGTGCAAATCGAAGCGGATAGCGTGCTCGCCATTCCTTATGAGAAGCGCAGCGGCGTGCGGCTTGGGGCGCGTGCGATGCTGACAGGACGCCCGTCTATTCGACCCCATTCCAGCTGGCTAGGCCGGGTGATCGACCCGCTTGGCACGCCTGTTGACGATGGTGGCGCGCTGACCGCCGGCGCCGAGCCCGTCACACTCGATGGCGAACCACCGCGCGCGATGGAGCGCAACCGCGTCTTGCAGCCGCTGCGAACGGGCATCAAAGCTATCGATGCCTTCATGCCGATCTGTACCGGACAACGCATCGGCATTTTCGCCGGAACCGGCGTTGGCAAATCAACCCTGCTCGCCATGTTTGCACAAGTCCCGGATGTTTCGGTCGTCGTCCTTGCCCTTGTGGGAGAGCGCGGACGCGAGGTGCGTGAATTTCTGGAAGACGTCCTGGGTGCAAGGCGTGCGCGCGTCATCGCCGTCGTTTCGACGGGCGACGACAGCGCGGCACTACGGCGCAATGCTGCCAAGACGGCGATGACCCTTGCGGAATACTTCCGCGACCGGAGTGAACGCGTCCTCCTGATGATCGATTCGGTGACACGATTTGCGCACGCGCAACGCGAATATGCCCTTTCGGCCGGAGAGCCGGCGGTCGCACGCGGCTATCCTCCAAGCGTATTTGCAGAGACCGCCAAACTCCTTGAGAGGGCGGGACCGGGTCCACGCGGCATGGGCGACATCACCATGATTGCAACTGTTCTCGTAGATGGTGACGACCATAACGACCCCATCGCGGATGCCGCCCGCGGTATTCTCGATGGACATATCGTGCTGGACAGGAAGATTGCCGCAACGGGCCGTTGGCCGGCGATCGACTTGCTGGCTTCCCTGTCGCGTCTGGCGCCGAAGGCCTGGACCACAGCCGAGCAAAGCGTCGTGCAGTCGGCCCGCGCGACGATCGCCCGCTTCGAGGATACGCGTGATCTGCGCATGATTGGGGGATATCAACCTGGGTCTGATCCTGAACTCGATCAAGCCGTGGCACTAACCCCCAAGCTCTATGACATGCTCAAGCAACGCCCCGATGATATCGGTTCGGAGGGCATCATCGCTCAGATCGCCGGTCTGCTGAGGCTTTAGCCAAACAGGCGGACCAAGCACGCGAGGCTAGGTGCGCAATGACGGTTCGAAGGTCTCGTCCTGGCGCTTCTCGTGCCGTAACGTGAGCAAACGCAACTGATCCCTCTTGATCTGCTCGTAGAAGGCTTGGGCGTCGCGGTGCTGCGCCGGCATCGCGCTTGCGGTCTCGCCCGAAAACGGCTTCGCCAAGCCGTCAGCGGCGACGAACTGAACGGTCACTTGCCTCGCCTCAACTGAAACTCCTGCTAGCCGTGCCTCGGATCTGGGTACCGCCGATTGTGTGCCATCGATTGACATCCAACTAGCTTCCTCGCGCCGCCGAGCTATCAACCCCGGCAATATCTCACCGGCAGCTCTATTATATTGCAGGAAGATGCGGCGAACCTCACTGGCGTCACCACTTTGTACGGCGGCGCCAAGTCCCGCCTGCATCCAGGCTGGGCCGGCATTGAACGTCAGCGATGTCAGCGCGGCCCTCATTCCCTCCTCAAGGCCGGGCGCAAACCCGTCAACAAGCGATTCAGCCCTGGAAATCTCCACTTGGAAGCGGCGCTCCGCTTCCTCAACCGAAATCCTTTCCCCTGCGAACTGCGCCTTGGTCCCGTAACCGTTTGTGTTTTGGGCATAATCCCATCGGGTCCGAGCTGAAAATCCTTCAAAGCGCTTGATTGTATTCAGAAAGGAAGCGTGCATGGCGGCACCGGATTGAGCCTGGTTGGCGAAAGATTATGCATGATGGCTTGCGCCAACCCGGCGGAACGCTGCGCGAGGTAAGTCGCTGAGGTTACCCCATGGTATCCGGCGATATGAAAGATGTGATCACATCTGCCGCACCAACGCCTGTTAGCAGTAGGAGACTGCAATCTTATCAACGTCTATTTCGAGACAACCCAACTGCAGCAGGCACGTGTTCCAAAAGCGCACTTTTCATCCGTCGCAAAACTGTCATAACTCCCCGGATGCCAAACATGACGGGGACACAGGAATGAGTGCGGCTCTGGAAGGTGCACAAATGGATGACGGGCACTTGCACGCCCTGCCTTCCACGACAAAGGATGGCACCAGCCGTTCCACGACCCTGACAGTTCTGACCGGTTTGCCGGGAACCGGAAAAACGTCGACTCTCATTCGCTTGCTTCAAGAGCATCAAGCGGCGGGCCGGGATGTTAAGCTGTATTTATCTGCTGAAAACTCACTTCTGACGCAACGCCCCAATGTCGTGGCCGGGGGCAGGATGGGTTGCCGCAATCCCAAGCTCAGTTTCACGATCAGCGAAGTGTTGAAAACTGACCAGGCGATCGAAAGATTGGTGTACGCAGCGCCGGGAAGTGTTGCGGCATTTGATGAAGCCCAATATTTTCAGCCGCAGATTGTGCCATCGTGGATCGCCGCGGCAAATCGCGGGGTGCACGTCATCGTAAGTACGCCCTCCGCCTCACAGCGGGCTGCATTGTCCGCCAAAGCGATCCAACTCACAGATCTCAACGTGCCCTGTGCCGCATGCGGAAAAAGGAAATCTACTGTGGTGATCTACAAAGAAAATCTTGCTCAGCCGACGCAGGTCTGTGGAAGCTGCGAATCCGACCATTACGAGCGCACGGTCGCCCAGTTGCTGAATGACGTCCGGGAGAGCGAACCGTTCAAGGGTGAGAACAGGACCTATCAACCCTTTTATGACCTGCCAATGAAGGGCTGGACGTTCGTGCGTGGCGACTCGCCGGCGCGTTTCGAAATTATCCGGAGTGCTTTATCCAAGTATCCCTACATTAAGGTCGATCCCACGAACCCCGGGCGGGAATACACCTATGTGGACGTTGGCTGCTGCTCTGGGTTCTTCTGCGATGCTTTCACGACGCACGGCTTCTCGTCGACCGGTGTTGACGTAACGAAGCACTTCATCGACTGGGCAAAGCGGGTTGCTCTTTTGAAACGGCAGAGCATTAGATATCTGCAGGAGGATGCTGAAAAGTTTTTGACGTCGAGCAACTCGCAATTCGATGTGACGTCATCCTTCGCCACAATCCAGTGGGTCATGGCGCAGCGTAATTACAACGCTGGCGTCAATTGCTTCAAGGCACTGTTCGACCGCACACGCCACGTCTGTATAGTCGAGATGGGCTATTCGACCGAGGACATCTATAAGACAAAAATTCTCGACCGACCCACCGAGATCGACAAGGACTGGGTTTTGCGCATCATGAATGAGCATGGCAATTTTGCGCATATCGACTTCTACCCGGCAGGTCATCTGGGCATCTGGCGAGATATCTTCGTCGGTTATAAGAAAATGCCGGCTGACAAGCCCGTCTCGCCGGCCATCGACTGGAGTTCCGGCCTCAGATCACGTGCCCGCCGCGCCGTTAGGCGCCTCGTGGAAAAAACGCGCAGAAGGACCGGGAACGGGAGCTGACACGCTCGTCGGCCTGGGCGGCGCAGAGCGGTTCGCGATCAAGCGTGTTCTGAAAAGGATGCGCACTTGGCGAACTGCTCATGCACCGGCTCCTGCACGGCACTGAATTACTTCCACGCATCTTGCGGTTTGCCGCCCTCACCTTCACCGCAACAAGCGGAACCGAGGCGACGTGAGGGGGTGGCGTATTTCTGAATGCCATGCGGTGGTTCTCATCCTCGAGCGCCTTTCGCCGCTCGGTGTCAGACGCCCAACTCCCTGCCGCCACATGGTCCACTCGTAAAGCGTCACGGTGCTCACCCCGTACGCCGCAGATCTGAAATGAAATGTGATCGTTTGGCGGTCCGCACGGCCGCTACTGCCAATTCCTCCGCATTTCCAAGAAATATGCTGGTTGCCATTACGTAATCGAGGTCTATTGCCGTCGTGATTACAAGAAGCGGAGTATTTCTCAAACCAATTTCTGCCATTCTTTCATTGCGTTACTCAAACAAGGGGGATTTCAAGTTTTGAAGTGAATTCGAAATTGGGGACGCCGGATGCGCATTTGCGCTGGTTTAATTGGCGCTTCCAATGGGCGCAAGCGCAGACATCCCTGGTTCGGCGCGTGCGGCCGATCGGATCATCCCTCGCCTGCGCCAGCTTATGATTATGAGAGACGGGAGGAAGCGTGATGGTATCGACGTTTCTTGACCTGATCGGCACGCTTCTGTGGCCGCTTGTATTGTCCGTTGCCGCCTGGGTTATCGTGATCAAAGCGTTGGCTGGGACGGACGAGATTTCAGAGGTCGTGCAGACGCTGACCCGGCCCGATGGTGTTGAAAAAAACGCAAAACATGGAGGAGCTTCACTACGCCACAGACATTAGAGAAGCGACCACAATTTGTTCGGAGTATGCGTAGCCATGAGATCTATTCCATCAATTGTCACGCTGCGAACGGCACTCCCAGCCCTCTTTGCCGCCGAACTCATTGTCGCCTCTACATTGCCCGCAAGTGCCCGCCGCTTTGAATTCGATCAGCGCCGCACAGAAGTCCGCTTCGTCTACAAAATGGCCTATTCAACACAGCGCGGCCGCTTCACCAAAGTGAGCGGCACGCTCGATTACGATGAAGCCGCGCCCGAAAAAAGCAAGATTAAGGCTTCGATTGTGGCGGCCAGTCTCACGACCGGCGAGGCGCTCGTCGACAACGAACTCAAAGGCACCGCGTTTTTTAACGTCGAGACCTCTCCCGTCATCGCCTTCAAGAGCCTCGCTGTAAAGCCGCGCTCGGCAACGGCGGCAGACGTCTCGGGTGAGATTACCGTCAACGGCATCACCAAGCCCGTCACGCTGAAAATCGTCCTGGAGCCGCACGACGATCCGGCGCTCAAGCATGACGCCGGCGCGCGCAAATTCGTCGGCACCACACGAATCCAGCGCAGCGCATTCAACATGACAGACTATCAGTCGATGGTCGGCGACGACATCGATATAGAAATCGACGCGATCGTCCGGCCGAAATAGGCCGTTCCCACCAACTCTGGCCGCCAACTGCGGTGCGCGCCGCGTGGCTCGCCGTCGAAGGCTGCAATGCTTTGCTTGGGTTGGCGACGACGCGCCGACGTGCGCTTCAAAGTCCGATGGCCTTTTTCCAAACGCAGTTTTTGTTTTCTGGATGCGCTCCAAACCGGACTCTCCGCCTCGATCCGGAACCGCCAACCCCGCACTTGTATTCAGAACTTCCTGCGGACTTCGGCGCGGATGCCGAAATTGTCTTCGGCGCCTTCCAGGATTTGATAGGTCGCGTCGGCACGGAACAGCCACGCCCGGTCGATCGGGATCTGGTAACGAACACCCAAAGCATACTGCGGGTCTTTTGCGCCGATGCCGTCATCTTCAAAGGGCTGCACCATGGCCACCTCGAAGACGAGCTGCTGATCCAGATTAAAGAGATATTGCAAGCCAATCGCGCCGCCCCAGGTGTTGGAGCCGGAATCGTCAAGCTTCGGGTACCCGGTCAGGGCATCGGTCTCGAAGTTGATCCCGACGTTCTTCAGTATACCCGCGTTAAAGCCATCGACCAGAGGTTGGGGGTTGCCGAAGCCCACGAAGAAGTTGGCATAGGGGAGCAGCGTGCTTGGCAAGCCCGTGATGAGGCTGTTCTCCGAAATGATCGCAAAGCCGTCGCTCTTTCCTTCGGGGTCTTCTCCGAAGTTTGCAAACAAGCGGGTCGAGTTGGAAACGGTGTTGTAATAGCGTCGTGTGTAAGCGCCGGTCAGGAAGTGCGTTAGAAGGCCTTCCTGCTCATCGCGGCCTTCTATCACACCGTAGCCTGTTTCGATATAGCCATCGAAGGCATCTATGAAGGCGGTGACGCCATAGAGATTGGCGACATTGTTGTCAGCTCCGATGATCCCCGCATTGTTCACGTTATCGAACGCTGCGAAGAATGTGATATCGAAGTTGGACAGGCCGAGCGCTGCCGAGTTTTTCGCAGGGAGGCTCACCGCCCCGCCCAGGATTGCGTCGTTTGCCCAGATTCCATTTTGCAGGAACAGCGGGAAAAGACCGACGGTGAAGGGCAAATCGAAACTGGCTTCTTGGCCGGAGAAACCGGAATAAAGCGAGCCGAAGTCCCCTTCGAAGAATAATGTTTGCGGTTCGGGATCGAACTCACCGGTGAACCTGTCATTCCCATCAGCGCCGCCGAACTCGAAGCGGGTAAACCTTACATTGTCCTCCTGAATCGGAGTGAAGAAAGCGTGTAGTCGTTCGGTCGCGGTGAGTTTCAAGTCGACGTCGATGTTCAGGCGGGTCGCGATCTGCGCGATATTCTTGCCATTGTTGTTGTTGTAGGCGACCGCTGTCCGCCAGTCGCCGTAGATGGCGAGACCCGGGAGCAGCGGATTCTTTTCTCCAAGTATCGTGCTGCTCTCATCGTAAATGCCGGAGGTGTATTGCTGCCGGCCGAGTTCAACGGGCGGGCGCGGCGGTTCGACAGCAATCTTTGAGCCGTAAATTTCGACCTGCTCCTGGTGATCATATTTTCTGTTGTACTGCGGATCGGGCAGGAACAGATCTTCCTTTTCTTTCACTCTGCGTGCGGGTGGCGCACGGCGTGCAGAGGTGCCGGCAGTCTGTTTTTCGGCTTCCGTGTCTTTGTCTTGCGCCTCCACTTCGTCGTCGGCGATAGCGACCTTGGCAGCTCCGTTCACAACTTGGGTCAACTCGCCGCCCTTGCGAGCCTCGCTGATATTCTCGCCCGGCGCAGGTTCTGCACTGGTGTCCGACATCAAAAGATGACTGCCAGCGACCAGCCCGATCGCGACGGTCGCCGTCCTGCTAACGCTACGCTTTACTCTACACGTCATCAGTAAGCTCCACGTGGGGCTTGGGCGTTCCGGGTAAGTGGAGATCCGCATCCTTGGCCCCTTGCGGTTCCTCCAATGCGAAGCCCTCTGGTTTTCAGGACTAGCCCTTCACGTCGAGTTCCACAGCGAAGGCGTGGAAGTTCATGATGCGCTCGTTCATGCTCTGCTCCATCTCCTTGGTGGAACCGACGAAGCGCATGAAGTAGATCGGCTCGGCACGGCTGCGCATCCGGAAGGCGAGCTGGTACTTGCCGGGCCTATTGATCAGGTTTCCTGGCACCTGATACTTGGCCTCCTTCTCACCGAGCGGCGTCAGGGAGTGGTTCTCCATGCGCACGAGCGGCGGATGGTTGAGAACCGTGGTCGGAATCCCCGGCGGACGCAGATGCGGCAGCGGGTCAATATCGAAGTTCACCGGCAGGTACATCTCGCGGTCCGTACCCTTGACGTTGGTCGTCAGGAACTTGGTCTGGAAATGCACCAGCTGCTGGTCGGTATTGATGCGGCCAGCGGCGACATCCAGGCTGTGCAGATCGGCAACGTCGCCATTGCTGTCAACGTAACCCGACTCCCAGATGTTCTTGCCGTCTGGATCGACGAGGGCGACGTTCACCCAAAGCTGCGGCTGCGCACCCAAGGAACCGGACGGCAGATTGTGCCCCGTGTTGGCGTTCTTGATCTTATAGGAGAACGCCAGATCGGCGCCGACCCTTGGCGTGCCCTCGATGTTGGGGCCGTCGATCTGACTGCCGTTCTCCAAGACCTGATGACGTAGCTCGTCGCGTTCGTCGAGCTTGGCGAGGTTCTCGTCAATGATTTGCCGCGCCTCTTCACGGTCGAGCGCATCGGCCCAACGCTTGGGGAACTTGGCTTTGATCTTGCCGTCGGCGACCTTGTCCTCGAATTTGGTGGTCCCCCAACCGCCGCGCCAGTCGAACAGCAGCCAATCCTTGATGGTGATGGCCTGTGCCTTCGGGTTGTGGGGGAAGATGCCGGGGTGGGCAATCGAATAGCCCGGACCGATGAAGCGGTGATTGGCATGCTTGCGCCCCGGGTTGATCTCCTTGCCGCCGACCACGGCGGAGGGTGCGGTTGCGTAGCCCTCGGGCTTTCCGGGAACCTTGCCCATGTGGCAGTCCTGGCAGGAGACGCCGGCCTTGCGCGCCGGGCTATCGCGATACTGATCCCAGACGATCTCGAGCTTTATTCCTAAATTGACGGCAACCTGGTGGCAGCTGACGCAGAACTCAGACTTGGTGATCTGGTCGTTCGTGATCATGCCCTTGTGGATCTGGTTGCCACGCTCCTTTTCGCTTGTGGCGACCGTGTAGGTGTCTTTCTTCTTGATGACATCATTGATGACGCTCTTCTCGCCGCTGCCGTAGACCGGTTCGAAGATCTTGCCCGGCTCGATGCGGCGCTCGCCGTTGACCTTGCCGTACTGCTCCTTGACCCTGTGGCAGGTAATGCACGTTACGCCCTCGCGGGAAATCTGGCTGCGCAACCATAGCGGCGTTTCCCGGTTCTCACCGAGCTGGGTGCCGGCCGTTTGATGGCAGCGCACGCAGAAGGTGCCGACCGTGCCTTGGGTCAGTTCCTGGAATTTCTGCTCGAACTTGTGAAACATCGGCGAGATCGCAGCGTAGGCGTGCTGAGACGACGACCACTCGTCGTAGATCTGCTTGTGGCACTCCCCGCATTGCGCTGCGGTGGGATAGAGCGCTTCGCCGTCGATTTGCCCGTCGTGGCCCTTGGACTTGCCCTTCGCCGAATTTTTCTTCTCGGCCGCTTCATCAGTGGCTTCATCAGTGGCTGAGCGCTTCAACTCGTATTCCGCCTGCGCCACTTGAATGGGCGCAAATTGGGTTGATCCAGCGACAGCATCCCCGCTCTGGGATGCTGTCTGTATCACCGCCGCACCCGCAAAAACGCAGCACAGCAGCGAAATATCGAACGCTCGCTTCATCGCCTTACCCCCTTCCCCCGGACACTTCAGGGCGGCATCACTACGCGTCGCTCCTGCGAGAAAGCCGCTCGGCTGATGCGCGGGAACGCGAAACTTAAGGCGACCTAAAAAGCAAAAATGGGCCTTCATATGGCCGCGACGATATTGAAAAATCAGAGATAACTAATCTTGATCGTTTTGAACTTCATCGAAATAATCAATTCCGATCTAATGCATTACGCGGCGAATTCGGTTCGGTGCGAGGTCTCGTGAGAACGACTTCAACTTACTGAAAAACATGAGACGCACCGTAAGCGTCACGACGGCGGCGGTTTAATCATCGGATACTTCGGCCCGTCGGAAATGAAGGTATCGTCCGCTCACTTTGCAATCACATTTAATCCGTCTTTTGCAGCCATCAAACCGTCATTGTCTGACAAGATAGGATGGACAGCGAAATTGGGGTTTTGAATTTCGTTCGTATTCAGGGTCGTATCTCGAAGGGGTGCACAGTGATGCAGTATGGGGAAAGCCAGCCTGATGAGGGTAGGTGTTTGCCATCCGGAACGCTTGGGTTGCTGCACATATGAGCAAGTGCAGCAACGGCACGTCCCGCGGACGCGCCGGCGAAACGGGAACTTGAAACCTTCCGGGAATAGACAATGGCAAGCAGCCCACAGATTACATTGAACGGCAAAAGCTTTCGTGCGCGGCGTGGTCAACTGTTGCTGGACGCGGCGCTGAGCAACGGCATTGATCTGCCCCATGACTGCCGTGCCGGTCACTGCGGCACCTGCTGCGTGCGGCTGATCTCGGGCGAAGTGCGGGGCGGTGAAGGCGCCGAGCCGGATATCGTCCATGCCTGTCAGTGCCGGATTCTCGGCGATACCGTGGTTGAGGCGATCGAACCCTCAGGCGTTCGCACCGTGGATGGCGTGCTGAGTTCTTTGCGCCCCTTGTCGCGCGATGTCATGGAAGTGGCCATCACGACAGACCGCGCGCTGCCCTATCTTGCGGGACAATATGTGCAGGTGCGCTTCAACGGCTATCCAAGCCGGCCCTACAGCATCACCCATCCTTTGCGTGGAAATCCGAACAGCTTGTCGGTGTGGTTCCATGTTCGGCGTGTGGACAATGGCTGTGTCACCTCTTCGCTTGGTAAGAAGATCAGGCCCGGCCATCGGGTAAAACTGACCGGGCCCTATGGATCCGCGCATTTCAGGCCCAATGTGCCGGGCCGGCTGATACTTGTCGGCACCAACACCGGGTTCGCGCCGATCTGGTCGATCGCCGGTGCCGCGCTGCGCGAGAACCCGGAACGAAGGATGATGGTCATCGCGGGCGGCCGCAGCATCGAGTCGCTCTATATGCACCAGGCTCTCGTGCAGTTAGCCCGCTTTCCCAATGTCCTCGTCGTGCCTGTCTGCAGCACGCCTCAGACCTTGACGAGTGCGGTGATGCCGGGACGCCCGACCGACTATTTGCCGCGCCTGTTGCCGACCGATGTGCTCTATGCGTGCGGCGCTCCGGGGATGGTCGATCAGGTGAAATCGATCGCAGCGCAGAACGGAGCCGTCTGCTACGCGGATCCGTTCCTGCCGGCGACCGAAGAAATCGCCGAAAGCAGCGTCATGACGGTCGCGCGATGGGCTGGCTCGCTCTACCAGGCAGCCGCAAGATCCGTAAGCATCCTTCCCGTTGCGGTCGCAACCGGCGGCAACAGTCGATCCATGCGCATAGGATGGCGCAAGCAAGGGTGAAGACTCATTTTGAGGTATAGAGCGCGTAGCATTCGGTTAAACGGGATCAGGCAGCGGACGCATTTTCGATCTTCCGCTCCATATCTCTGCGGCCTACTGATGATTTCCGGCTTTGCCGCGTATGGCGCCGGCGCCTCGGATCCGGTCAAAACCGTCGGACCGAATGCCTGCGCTGAATGTCACAAGCAGGAGGCCGAAGCGTGGAAGAGCACGCATCATTTCAAGACCTTCCGTGAAATGCCGCGCAATACGAAGGCAAAGGAAATCGCAGATAGAATGGGAGTGCGGCGCATAAAGTTAGAGAGCTTGTGCCTGAACTGTCATTTCACCGTGCAGCAAAAGAGCGACAAGGCGGAGCCGATCGCCGGGATCTCCTGCGAATCCTGCCACAGCGCGGGGCAGGATTGGATCAAGGTTCACAGCGGGTTCAGCGGAAAGACGGCCCAGACCGAAAGCAAGCCGGAGAAAGAAACGCGCTGGAAGCTTGCCGATTCCAAGGGAATGATCAGGCCGTCTACGCTCTACCGGCTGGCGAAAAACTGCTATGGCTGCCATGTCGTGCCCCAAGAGGATCTCGTCAACAAGGGCGGCCACAATGCCGGCAGCGCCTTCGAGCTGGTGTCCTGGTCACAAGGCGAGGTGCGGCACAACACCTGGCATTCGAAGGGCAAGGACAATGTACTTGCCAGCGCGGCGCGCAAGCGCATGCTCTATCTCGTCGGTCTCGGCGTCGAGCTTGAGACGGCATTGCGCGCGGTTGGAAAGGCGACCGTGAGAAAGGCCTATGCCTTCTTGATGGCTCAGCGTGCCGACAGGGCGCGCAAGCAGCTCGACGCCGCGGCAAAAGCGGCTCCGAATATTCCGGAAATCGCCAAGATGGTCGAATTTTCCCATTCGGCCGGGTTGAAGCTGAACAATGAGCGCGCCCTCACGGCTGCCGCCGACGGCGTGTCCAAGCAGCTCTCGGACATCAACGACAAGTACGATGGCAGCACGATGGCCGGTCTCGACGGTCTCATTCCGGGGTCAGACAAATTCAAGGGTACGGCGAGAAAAGCCGCAGCGGTGAATTAAGACGCGACTGACGCGGCGGCAACCTCGATGGGTCCGATGACAAAGAACGATGGGATTGGAGGTTTGCCGTGAGATCGGCGGTGCGTCGCGCGTCGAACAGCTCAATGGGTGGACGCGGTCTGGGCTGGGGGCGATTTCTCAACACCCAAACCGTCCAGGCACCTTTGATCGCCGCCATTTCCGCCGGCCTGTTCTGGCTCGTGTGGATCTACGCCAGCAGTCTGCGCGATCCGCGCTATCTCGACGGCTGGATACTGGCTGGCGGCATGAGCTTGCAGCTCTACTTTCATATCGCCATCAAAACCGCCAGGCTGTCTGCAAAATCAATCATGCGCTGGCGGAAGGTTCATATTTTTCTCGGTTATCTGCTGCTCGCCGCCTTTGTTTCGCATTCGGACTTATCACTGCCTGACACTGGCTTCGAATGGGCACTGTGGGCCGGTTTCGCGCTGGTGTCGCTGAGCGGCATTTTTGGCAGCTATCTGACCTGGGCCCTGAAGGCCAAGCACGGGATCACCGAAGGCTTAAGCTTTGATCGCATTCCGGCCCGTCGCGCCCAACTGGCGCAGGAAGTCCACGCCCTCGTAACACAGACCGATCCTTCCGGCACTGAAATCGCCTTGCCAGCACCTCCCTATGAGGCCTGGATCATGGACCTTTACACCAACCACTTGCGCGACTTTTTCCAGACGCCCGGTCATGCCACCGCCCATCTCATCGCCTCGCAACGCCCGCTCACGCGGCTGACGGACGAGATCGACGATCTCTCACGATATGTCGACAAGAAGAGCCAGGACAAGCTTGCTGCCATCAAGACCCTGATGATCGAGAAGGACCGGCTTGATTTCGCGCGCGTCTATTTCGGGCTCACCAAGGGCTGGCTGTTCGTGCACGTGCCGGCGACCTATGCGTTGGTCGTGCTGACGGTGCTGCACATTCTCGTCGTCTATGCTTTTTCATCCGGGGCTTGGTGATGCGGCGGCCGGGACGGATCACATCGATTTGGCCGTCGAAGGCGGAAGGGCAGTCGCAAACTGAACCATGGCGCGACCGTTTTGCCCGGCATCTGGGGCTGGCGACCCTCCTTTGCCTCTGCACGGTCTTCCTTATCTCTAAGGGCACGCAATTCCTGATGCCGGGGCCGCTCACGAGTGCCCATGGCGCAATCGAGACTTGCTCGACCTGCCACACTAAGAGCGGCAGCGGCAAATTGAGTTGGGTTCACGGCCTCATCGGCGGAGATCCGCTCGCTGACAGCAAGGCCTGCCTCACCTGCCACAAAATGCCTGAAACGGCTTTCAATGCGCACGGCGCGCCAAGCGACGTACTCGAACGGAGCACTGAGCGACTTATGAAAAGTGCCGCGGGTTTGCCTCAGCCGCCATCGGCGCGCGCGCAAACAATCGCCTTCCCGACCCATGACATGGCCGCACGCGGACTCTCTTGCGCGACCTGCCACCAGGAGCACCAGGGCGTCAATTTCAATTTGAAAAAGATCTCCAACGAGCAATGCCGCTCGTGTCATGTGGTGAAATTCGACAGCTTCGACGGCAATCACCCGGATTTCGATGCCTATCCGTTTAATAGGCGTACACGGATCATATACGATCACGCTGCTCATTTCGGTAAGCATTATCCGGAGGTGGCAAAGAAGGATCAGGCAAAGCGCATCCCCGAAACCTGCTCGAGCTGCCACAACAGTCGCGACGACAAGCGGATCATGGGCGTGGCCCGGTTCGAGCAAACCTGTTCGGCCTGCCATCTGGGCCAGATCATCGGCAAGGAGCGGGTGAGCGGCCCGAAAGGCATTGCCTTCCTGACCCTGCCGGGGATTGACGTGCAAACCCTGAAGAAAAAGAAGGCCACGATTGGAGAATGGCCGGACGGGTCTGAAGCCGAACTCACCCCGTTTATGAAGTTCATGATTAGCCGGAATGAACAGGGCCGCGCCTTGATCAAGAGCGTAAACGGATTGAACCTTCAGGATTTGAGCGACGCGAACGAAGATCAGATCAAGTCCGTGACGGGTTTGGTCTGGGAGATCAAGCGGCTGCTATATGCCCTGATCTCCGGAAAGGCGTCAGACGTTCTGGCGGATCTTGATATTGGCGGCGGGGTGAAACTCGATGCGAAGCTCGCCGCCGATTTGACGGCGAGCATTCCGCGCGACGTCGTCATCAGCGCGCAGCAGGAGTGGCTCCCCAATCTCGCCGAGGAAATGATCAATCGCCAGAATACGAGCGAACGCAAACAAAGCGGCTCCACCGTGCTGACGACGCAGTCTATTGCGGGCACATCAGCGTCCTCCGGTTCGATTGGGAGCGAGGCAGACCCCAGTCTCAGCACAAAAGGTGCAAGTCGCGAAGCCACCGCCACCGCGGAACCTATGAGACTTGCGCAGGTGAAGACCCATTCAGCTGAGCCAGAAGACGCGGCTCCAGGCGCCGATGTGCAGAGCGACGCCAAGCCCGATCACGGCATTGAAACGCCTTTAGACGGTGAACGCGGCGGGCCGATCGTAGGGCGCCGGGCCTTGCCGAGCGGTACGCCGCGCTCAATCCGAGCTCGCAATGAAGACGCCGGGAAAGCCAAACCTGAAGGAACGGGCGGCAAAATTCAATCCGATAAGGCTGCTCGTCCTGAAGAAGGCGCCGCAAAAGCCGAGACTGCGCCCGCCCAGCCTGACGATGGCAAGAAAGCACTCTCCGCCGACGAACCGCCCGAGGGCAAGCCAACGGCTCAATCGGACGACCTGCTTGCTCCCACGGAGGCGGAGCTTGCCGAGATCAAAGCTCGTGAGAAGGGAGCCGCTCCCCAAAAAGCAGTGGGAGAAACCGAGGCTGCGCCCTCCAAACCTGACGGCGCCGCGCCTGCGGATACCGCCACCAAGACGGGCGCAGATGCGCCAGCAAGCGCATCGGCGACCTCAGATGGCGCGGCGGCGAAGCCTCAAGCAGCAGCCCTGCCCGCAAGCAGCATCGGGAGCGATTTGGACGCGGAAAGTTGGGCCGAAGATGGCGGTTGGTACCGGCAGGACTACGCGATTTTCTACCGTCCCACAGGCCATAAGGATAAATTCATCTACTCTTGGCTCGTTCTAGCCGGTCCCCAGGCACGCAAGGGTGATGCAGGCCCGGCAACGGCAGTCTTCGATTTCCTCACGGGCAAGGACGCGCAGGGGGCATGCACGAAGTGCCACAGCGTCGACGATGTTGCGAACAAAGGCCGGCTCGTCAATTTCTCCCCGCCTTCGTTCGAGAGCAAGAAGGGTCGCTTCACCAGTTTCGTTCATGAGCCGCATTTCGGCGTATTAGAGACTCGCGGTTGTCTGGCCTGTCATAGCCTTGAAAAAGATCGCCCCTATCTGAAGAGCTATGAGCAGGGCAATCCGCAAAGCTTCGCGTCGAATTTCGGCACAGTGAAAAAGACTCTCTGCGCGACGTGTCACACCGCCAGTAGGGCGCGTCAGGATTGCGTCATGTGCCACAAGTATCATGTGAACGGCGTTATAACGCCGATCATGAAAACGAAAATCCCAACTCAATAAGGCCGTGCTTCGTCCATTGGGGCACGACCGTCGCCGGCTTCCGCGAAGCGATCGGCAGCACCGCATACGAATATGAATATGAATCAATCGGGAATTTCGAATGTGATGGTTTTGAGCAATTACATCGTCACGACACTGCGTCGGCTGACGATCCAAATTTAAGTCAGATTCTTCTGCCACGGAACGTTTGCGAGGGATTGGACATGGACGAGCTGTATGCGCCGATCGTCATCGGCACAACCGCCGCGTTGCTGGCGGCACTTCTTCTACTTTTGCGCACCAAAATCCAAGGCCAGCGGCTGGCAGTAGCATTTGCCCGATGGTGGGTTGCCGCGAGCACCCGCACGTCTGGTCTTGTTTTAGCTCTGCTCTTCGCGATCGCTGTTTCCTGCTTTGCACCTATCTTCACGACTGAGCGGCATGAATCCACTGCCGCATCGGAACCAAGTGCGCTTACCGGCACGCCGTCACTGCAAAGCGCCGCACTCGACACGCGAGAGGCACCAGCTGTGCCAGAATTGGAGGCGCTCAAGGCATACGCAAACGATATTGACTCCAAACCGCAGCCTGCAGCCGCAGAGCCATCGGCTGCAGCTTCCGTCGAGCTGCCGGATGTCGATACGATGATCGCAAAACTCGTTGCACGCCTTGAAAAGCAGCCGGACGATGCGAACGGCTGGAAAATGCTCGGATGGTCGTATCTCAATACGCAAAGGCCCGAGGAAGCTGTGAAAGCTTACGAAACGGCGCTCAAACTCGACCCGGGCGACGCTGAAGTCAAAATAGGGCTGGAGAAAGCGAAGTCGGCGCAGACTGCAACCGCTCGAACTCCAGCGTTCCCTCCACCAACTTCGCCCGATGAGTGAGAGTCCGCAAGTCGATGGAAGCGATCGACTCGCCGGGCACGTCGATCTGCTTTCAACGAGGCATATACTGGATCAATGTCGCGTTGTCGCGTGCCGTGCACGAAGCTCAGGATGCTGCGGCTGAGCAGCCGTCTTCGTGTCCAACGCACGCCGCGCCTTCTGCTTTCGCACGTAGATCAAGACGCCGGAGATCGAGAGCGCGACAACGACGAGACCCATTATCGAAATGAGGATACGGCCGGGCAGGCCGAGAATGCGGCCCGAGTGCAACGGAAATTGCGCTTGCACGAAGATGTCGGCGGCCGTCCCGCGCCAGGGGAGGCGGTCGCCGATCACCCGTCCATCGAGTGCGTCGAAGTAGATTTCCGCCGGGCCAACTCCGGCCGCACCGTGATCATCTCCGGGATGAGAATATTTCGCGCCGTAGACACCGATCTCCGCCGAATAGAAGACAGCGCCCACGGGTTCGCGCCAGTTGCGTTGCGCTCCCTCCGCGCTGGCCCGCGCAGCGATCGCGCGGAAGTCGAGCTTGGGCTCGATCTGTGTGTGATCGTTCGCGGCCTGCCGCGTCTCGAACGGCGTCGGCGTCACTTCCGAGATGACGGACATAAGAGGATAGAAAATTTCGCGATAGAGGCTGAGTGAGAACGCCGTGAAGGCCAGCATGAAAAGAAGCCCCCAGGTCCACAATCCGAAAGCCCGGTGCACATCGAACGTCACCCGGTAGCGCGAGCCGCTAGACTTGATCTTCCATGCCGGCGCCCATCGCGCCCGCCACCCTTGGCTCAGGACACGCTCCACCGGCGCGGGACGCGCTTCTCTCGGCGCGCGCCGCCTCGGCAATGTCAGATAGAAGCCGATGAAAGCGTCGAGCATCCACACGATCGCCACGCCGCCCATGAACCAGAGGCCCCACTCGTGGATGCCCCACATTTCCGGGATGTGCAGCGAGTAGTGCAGCACATAGAGAAAGGAGACGATCGTCTCTTTGCTGATGGGCCAGACGGCTCCCCACTCCCGCCGGCCAAGTTCCGCGCCCGATACTGGATCCACGAAAACCTGATTGTATCCGATCTCGAAATGATCGCCGGTTCCGGGATCGATTCTCGGCGAGACGAAAATAGACAGCGAGTGTCCGGGCTCGACCACGAGCGGCAAGTACGTGACCCGCGCCCGAGGATCGCCGGCTTCGATCTTCTCTGCCACCACAAAGGGATCGACGGCGAGCCGGTCGCCGCTTGCCTGGGTCAGGTGCGGATTGAGAAACGCGTCGAGTTCATGATCCCACGAGATCACCGCGCCGGTGAACCCCGCAACGACCAGGAAGCCGGCAATCGCCAACCCCGCCCAGCGATGCAGTTTGACCATGAGCCGACGTAGCACGAGCAAGGCTCCTTCAGGCAAGAACTAGAACTTGTAGGTCAAGCCGGTCGTGATCCTCCGGCTGGCTCCGAGGAAGCAATCGCCCCGGTTGAGGCAGGTGGTGGGGTAATACTCGTCCTCAAGATTGGTCGCATTGAGCGACCAGCGCCAGCGATCCGTCTCGTAGGCAAGCATGGCATCAAAGAGCGTGAATGACGGCGTCTCGACAATGTCGTAGCCGTCCCATGAGGGACCGTTGTATCGCACACCGCCACCGAACGAGAATCCGTCGAGCATGCCGTCGTGGAAGGTATAGACGGCCCATAGTGAGGCGATGTGCTCGGGCAGCGATTCCACGCGGAAGCCCGCCTGGTCTCCCGCGACGTGCTCGGCTTGCAGATACGAATAGCCCGCGATGATCTTGATATTCTCCGTCACGTCTCCGCGCGCCTCGATCTCGAAGCCTCTAAGAGAGACCTCGGCGGACTGCACCGAAAATCCGATATGATCGGGATCCTCGGCAAGGCGATTTTGCTCCGTTGCATCGAAGATTGCGCTATTGACGACGAAGCTCGTGCCCGGCACCTGATACTTGAAGCCGACCTCGAAGGACTCGCCCTCCAAAGGCCGGAACGGGCGGTTGAAGAAGTCGGAACCGGCCACCGGCACAAAACTCTCCGCATAGCTGACGTATGGGGTCAGCCCGAAGGGCAGCTCGTACATGAGACCTGCACGCCGCGTAAGTGCATCTGCCTTCTCGTCTGGATCACCGACGGTTTCCGTCGCCGTCCAATCCTTGCGCAGTGCCAGAACAGCAATCCAGGGCCCGAGACGGATCTGATCCTGAGCGTAGAGCCCCGACTGCCATTGCGTACGATCGGGCAGCGTCTCGAAAGGGATTGCGCCGAGCGGGTTCAAATCGAAATCGCAGGGCTCGAACTGCCCGTAGGCAGGGGCATAGAGATCGAAAACGTTGCAGTCCGTAACTCCGGTATCCCGGACACGCGACACGTCGGCGCGCGAGTAGTCGAACCCGAATAGGAACTTGTGCCGCGACGCGCCCAGATCGAACTTCGCAACCGCGTTGGTGTCTGAGGTGAATGTCTTCGTGTCTTTCTCTCAGAACGAGAGATCGCGCCCGATGGTGCGCCGATCCGCATCCAAGAACGGTTCCAGACGGTCAGGAAGGTACGGAAAGATCTGCGCGTAGGAGATGTCGCTGTGCGAATAGCGCAGGCCTTGATAGACGCTCCAGGTCTCGTCGATTTTGTGATCAGCGAGCAGCGTTACCGACCACGTATCGGCGTCATAGTGATCGATATCCGGCTCGCCAACGAAGCGGTTGACCGGGATGAAGCCGTGAGGCCCCGCAAACAGCGTCCCTTCATGCGGCAGAAACTGCACGGTCGAGCCGCTGCGATCGCGGCCCACGTGGCCAAGAAGCGTGAACGAGGTGTCGACACCGGGACGGAACGTCAAGGATGGAGCAAGGAACAGACGATCATCGGGCACGAAGTCGACCTGGGTGTCCGCGTCACGCCCGAGTCCTACGAGACGGTAGGTCCACATGCCGTCGGCCGTTGCCGGTCCCGTGACATCGAATCTCACGTCTTTGCTGTCATGGCTGCCGTAGGTCACTCCGATCTCGCCGCCAAACCCGTCTTGAGGACGCTTGCTCACCATGTTGACGGTGCCGCCGACTCCCGACTGGCCATAAAGCATTGCGGAAGGACCGCGCAAAATTTCAATCCGCTCCAGGCCATAGGGCTCGATGCGCGGCGCGTTGAGGTAGTTGCCGTAGAACCTGCGCATACCGTCGAGAAACTGCTCAGTCGCCTCCTGGCCGCGAATGGCGAAGCCATCGTTGCGTGTGTCTTCGCCGTAGAGATCGGCAACGACGCTTGGGCTGTAGCGCACCGCCTCCTGCAACGACTCGACGCCCTGATCCTCCATCTGCTCGCGCCCCACGACCGTGATGCCTTGCGGGATCTCGCTCAGCGGTGTGTCCGTCTTCGTCCCCGACGCGCTGCGAGTTGCCACATAGCCTTTGACGGGCGCGAAGGCATTCGCCTCGCCGCCCGACGATGACGACCCGCCGCCGCCGGTGTCCGGCGCGCTCACAGCGGCGGAAGGCACGCTGGTCTGCTGAGCCGGGGGTGTGCTGGACTTGGCGGCCCGCGGCTTGCTCGGAACTGTCTGCTTGGATGCCTTTTTCTGAACCTTGGGTTTGGGCGGGGGCGCGGCAGGCTCATTTTCCGTAATCACTTCCACGGGCGGTAGCGTGCTCTGCCCGGAGGCGGCCGATTCTTTGTCCTGCGCGTTGCCCTCGGGAGAGACCTGTTGCGCGGGCTGTCGGGTCTCCTCTGCGGCAGGCGCGGCTGGGGTCGTTGCCGGAGCTTCAGGCTCGACGGTCTGTGCTTTCGCCGCTCCGTGAACGGACACAATGAGTGAAAGCATCAGAAGCACTCGCAGCGTCGCTCGGCCAGTCATACGTCAACTCCATATCCAGGTGCAAAGGCCCGGGAGTATCGATGAATGCCAGCGTCAACGGGACCGATCGGCGACCGCGCAAAGGCGCAAAATCACGTCGCGAGAAACTGGCTTGTTCTGCTGTTGGCTGGCTGGGTGCAACGGCAATCGAAGATGATGCCCGGCACGTGGCTGGCTGGCTCGGGGTCGATGCGGTGACAAACCGCGATTCTGCCCAGTTCTTTCTAATGACATGAGCCGAGCTTGGCCGAAAGTGCAAGAACGCAACAATCTCAGCGTACGCCTGAAGATCGCGAGCTTGGAGCTCGGGAACAATTGGCAAATCCCAAGGTGGAGACGTCCGCGGGGCAGCGCCAAGAGACGGTCGAGAGAAAAGAAGCCCCCCGCCCCCGCCTTGGTATGTTTCGACGGGCATTCAATGACGCAACCTGGGCCCAAACGAAGTCCGATGCGCCGGCCTCAATCGAAGCAATCGGCATACTCAATTGTGCGATTCCAATCGTGCGCTCCCGCCAACTAACGCCTGCCCTAGCGACGAACCGTGCTCAGCTCTCTCGTGCACTCAGAGGCCTGTAATCCTGGCTCGATCCTCGCGTTGCTGGACGGGCCCTTCAGCCATCCTGTACACGCCTCCCCCAGTGCGATAAACGGGGGCAACCCTTCTTTTTGGCCCCTCGGGCAAGAGCAGCATTGAAATTTAGGCGCTAGGAGTTTGCGTGGAAAACATCTTGGTCCCTGTCCTGAAATCTCTCTTACTTGTTCCAATAACGTTGCTTCCCATCATCAACCCGCTGAGCACGGCACCTGTCTTCATAGCGACCGTGGGCAAGGATCATGACCTTGCCGCGCGTCTTGCCAGGCAGGTTGCGATTAACAGCTGGTTCGTGATTTTGACATCCATCCTGATCGGGACCTACGTCCTTGCCATTTTTGGCATCTCACTCCCCGTCGTTCGCATCGGTGGAGGGCTGCTCGTCGCTTCGACGGCCTGGCGTCTCCTTCACCGTTCAGATGATGACGAGGTGCACGCGCGCGCGGCTCAAGAGACCTACGAAATGAACAACGCCGAGGTGGTTCGGCGAAGTTTTTTTCCGATCACATTTCCGCTTACGACGGGACCGGGCACGATCGCGGCGTCCATTGCGCTTGGCGCACAGGTTCCGAGTTCACCTGCGTTGTATCTTGTGGGCGTGTTTGTTGCTGCGGCAGGCGCGGCGATGGTCTCTGTCGTGCTGTACCTAATTTTCAAGAACTCCACGTCGGTCGTGACGAGGTTGGGCGAGGTCGGCATGCTCGTGATGACCCGCTTGATGGCCTTCATACTGTTATGCATTGGCATCCAGATCATGTGGTATGGATGGGCCGAATTGAACGGTGTCGGACAATAGCCGTGCAATGGAGCATTGCCTGTGAAGAGGATCCGCAGGCCTATGCGGACTAACATCGGATGCGTTCCAGATCGACCCGCCGAAGTTAGAACTTGATCATCGCGCCGGTCATGACGATGTCGAGGTCCTCCAGCGCAACATCGGCCACAGCACCCGTTGCAGACCCGCCCGCGATCTGCCGAAGCGTGAGGTCGGCCTCGTAATGGCGGTAGGAAAGGTAAACCAGAAGCGCGGCGTCATCGAAGCCTTGCGCAATGCCAGCGCCGTACATGTCGACGCCGCTGGCAAAGATGGCGGAATCGCCGCCCGTCGCAAACGGGTTGAGCGCGTCCGCAGCGCCGCCATCAGGACCATCGACGGTGCGACGCCCGTTCCCGCCGCCTTCGTAGCTGTAATACTCGCCGTACACCGTCGTCTTGCCGTAGCTGTTGAACTTCTTTTCGATGCCGGCCTGAGCCGCCCAGAAGGTCTGCTCGTCGTCCACGCCCGTTCCTGCGAACAGCGGCATCTCGTCGATAAGGTCGTCCACTTTGCGGCCGGCCCCGATATTGGCGAACAGTCCCGTTTCCTCGTGCATGATGGAGAGCGAGCCGCCGAAGTTGTCGCAGCGCGTATCGGACCCGCCGGTGGCGACCGTTCCCGGGCAAACCGTCTGTGTCTGTCCATCATCCAGCACGACGCCGTAGCCGATGCCCGCCGTGTACTTGAAACCACCCGCTTCGCCCGCATAGCGCAGCGCCACGTCCCAGATATCGTCCTCGCCCCATGAGCCGGATGCGGTGAAGCCCCACAGAGTTGGGCTTTCATAGCGCACGAGGTTTAGCGCACGTTCGCCTTCACCGGGCTGATCACCGCCGTCGCCGATCAGGCGACGCCAGCTCAAGGCGCTCAATCGCCCGTTCGTTGCGCTGCGCAGCAGGAGCCCCAGGCCGCTGTCTTCGGTGTCGGAGTATTTGGAGAAACTGGCGGTCTGCGAAAGATTGAGCTCGGTAATCATGTTGGTCGCGCTTGTTCCGAGCCCCACGTAGACCGCGCCGAAGGTCTTGCTCTTCAAGTACCAATGGCTATCGCGCATGTCCAAGCCGCTGTCTGCGAGGGCCTTTGGATCGTTCTGCGTAAAGCGCTTGGAATTGACCGAGCGCACGCCGATTTCGAGGCGGTAGCCCGCCTCCCAGTCATCGTTGATCTTGGCCTTGCCGCGAAAGCCGACCCTGCTGCGGGCGTTATCGTTTGTAACGATATGCGCGTTGCTTTCGACGCCATCGTCCCAAAACAGCACCGCTTCATTGATCTGACCGTAGATTTCGAGCGACACCTTACGGTTGCCCTTGCGTGCGGTTGTCGCCTCGAGCTCGGCAATGCGCTCTTCCAGGTCGGCGCAGCAGTCGCCGCCGAGATCGGCGCCATGAGCAATCGATGAGGTGGCAAGGAGCGCAAGGATGGCAGCAATAGGTGCCGGGCGAAGCAACATGCGGGAGTCCTCTAAATTATAACGAGCGCACTTGAGGTGCTGCGCGGTTTATCGCCCGCACCAGCGCAAGGCCTGATTCGGAGATAAAAAGCGTACGTGCATTCGAATTTAGACGCCGTCACAAAAAAGTAACGAAGATCGAAAAAGGCCGCGCGGGGATCGGATTTCCGGCACCTATGTAGATTGCGCGCTATATCGCCATCCTCCTCGCCGTATCCCGGATCTGTTCCCGGCGGACGCCCCGACGATCCAAACGCCGGGGCGCGGCAGGCGGCAGCCGCATCCGGCACATGGCACACGGCAGCGTGCTTTGCGCTCATTCGTCGATGAAGTGAGGCGCCCGTTTCTCAAGAAAGGCGGTCACGGCTTCCGCATGTTGCCGGGTCTTGTGGGAGAGCGCCTGAAGTGAAGCGGCCGTCTCAAGGTATGTGGCCAGTGAAACCGTCTGGCCCTCCCGCAACAACTTCTTGGCCATCCGCAAAGCCAGGCCCGGATTTACCGCGATCCGTTGCGCCAAGCCACGTGCGGCGGTCAGCAGCTCGCCAGAGGGAACAACCTTCGACACCAGCCCGCAAGCCAAAGCATCTGAGGCGCTGACGGATTCTCCGGTGAACGTCATTTCGGCTGCACGCGACATGCCCACAACACGTGGCAAGAGCCAAGCACCGCCATCTCCCGGGATGATGCCCAGACGAACGAAGCTTTCAGCGAATGAGGCCGTCTCTGAGGCAATCCTGATGTCACACATCAACGCAAGATCGCAGCCCGCTCCGATGGCTGGCCCGTTCACGGCCGCAATGGTCGGTACTTCCAAATTGTAGAGGGCAAGCGGAAGGCGTTGAATTCCGCGCCGGTACTCGTCTCGGATCGCAGCGGGCGACAAGCCCGGATCCATCTGCCGCTTCATCTCATTGATGTTGCCGCCAGATGAGAACACAGTACCCGCACCCGTGACGATGACCGCCCGCACCGAGGAGTCTCCCTCTATGCGCGCGCAGGCATCGACGAATTCCTGGACAGCGGTGTTTCCGGTCAGCGCATTTCTTACGCCCGGCTGGTTCATCGTCAGGGTGACGATAGGACCTTCTTGTTCGTATCTCAGGAAATTGCTCATTCTAGGCCTTTGTGAAGATATGGTTGCAAATGAAGGGGAGCATGTCCTGCCCGCTTGCAAGCAGGGCCTCGCCGAGCCTCTTTTGCCAATACTGCTCGCCACCGTGCATCAGACGCCATGCGAGGAGGCGGCGCGTATACAGCTGAAGATCGTATTCCTCGGTAATGCCGATCGCACCGTGAACCGCATGGGCGATCGAGGTCACGATGGGAACAGCTTCTGAAGCCCTCGCTTTGGCGGCTGCGGCCTTCAGTTCGTCTGGCAGCGGTCCCGGACCCACAAACGCCAGCTGGGCGGCAATCCGCACAGCGAATACATGCTCCGCCAAGACTGACAGCTGGTGCTGCACCGCCTGGAACTTACCGATTGGCTTTCCAAATTGCGTACGATCGTTGGCGTATGAGAGCGTCATATCAAACACCCGTTGCATCGCACCGGCCATGAGAGCCGCCGCAATTGCTGCGGCTGCTTCAGGCGCCACAATGCCCGCTTGTGCGAGGGTGAGTGGACCCTTCGGAACCGCGCCACCCTTAAAATGCAGCAAAGCCCGAGACATCATCGTCTCAGCCAAGGGTACAGGCAGCAGATATTGTCCCGACGCAACTACAAGCGGAAAAATGTCTCCTAACCCTAGCCCCGCTCCGCCAGCGCTTTCTGGCGCCAATGCGTCGGCAAAACCCGATTCTTCGATCTCATCCCAAAGTGCCGTGCCATCACCACCGCCTTCAATTTTGCGAACACGTTCGATACCGCAGTGTGTCTCAAGCAGCTGCATAAATGCATCGAGAAGAAGGTTGTCTTCCATTGCAGTTCTCCTCAGCGAAGCCCGAGACCGCGAGCAATCATGCCGCGAAGAATTTCGCGCGTTCCTCCGCGCAGCGAGAATGCAGGCGCGATCATGCTCGTGTACAACAACGTGCTTGAAAGCTGCTGGCAGGGCTCGCCGTCGGGATTGGCGCCCAACAACCCCGCAATGGCGACCGGAAGCTGCTGCTCGAACTCAGTGCCCAGATCCTTAACCAGGGCCGCCTCGACCACGGGGCTTTCACCACTCTCCAGCTTGTTGGTCACTGCAATAGACATGGCGCGCAATGCCGATAGACGTGCAATCAACGCGCCCGCAAGCCTGACTTCAGCGGTTGTTGGATTTTGCCGGGAGCGGAGCCATGCGAGCCACGTATCTGCAAGAACGAGCGACGAATAAAGCCGTTCCGGACCGCTGCGCTCAAAGGCCAGTTCTGCGGTAACCTGCTCCCAGCCGGCACCTTCTTCACCAATGAGAGCGTCGTTGCGAAGTTCGACGTTATCGAAGAAGACCTCACTGAAGTGTGCGTCACCCGCGAGATCCTTAATGGGACGCACTGTGATCCCAGGTGTCTTCAAATCCACAATGAACTGCGAAAGACCCTTATGCCTGTCTTCCGCCCGGCCGGAAGTGCGCACCAGCGCTATCATGTAGTGGCAGTGGTTGGCGTTTGACGTCCAGATCTTCTGGCCCTGGAGGCGCCAGCCTGCCGGTGTCTTCTCCGCACGTGTTCGGATGCTGGCCAGGTCAGATCCGGAATTCGGCTCGCTCATGCCTATACAGAAAAATGCCTCACCCGCACAAATGCGAGGCAGGTAGAATTCTCTCTGTGCCTCGGTACCGTACTTCAAAATCAGCGGTGCGCTTTGCCGGTCTGCGAACCAATGGGCCGCTACCGGAGCCCCGGCAGCAAGTAGCTCTTCCGCAATCACGAAGCGCGCAAAGGCCCCCCGTTCAGCGCCACCGTAGGCGCGCGGCAGCGTCAGTCCGAGCCAGCCTTTTTCGGCGAGCGCACGAGAGAAGGCCGCGTCAAATCCCATCCACGAACGAGCCCTGGTCTGTGGAGGGACATGAGCAAGACGCTCCGCCAGGAATGCTCTTACCTGCGCACGAAGCTCCTCATCGGCCGCGGGTATGCCAGCGAGTTCAAAGGGTCTCATCGAAACCACATCATCTTTCGGTTAGGGAGGCCGGTGATCCGGCCGGGTCGAAGTTCGAGTACGGTGCGCAACATGTCCTGCGCGTGGTCGCCGAGGGCCGCAAGAGATCCTCCTGCCCTCGGCCAGCATTCTTCGCGGCGGGGATCGCAATCCAACGTCCACGATCGGCGCGCGCGTGAACCTGATTGAAGGCAGCAGCTCGCGGGCGGCAGTTGCCGCTCATGCCGTCTTGATGAGGTTCTCACCCGGCAGCAGACTGCCTTCGACATCAACCGGAATCTCGCGGCCCTTGATCAGAAGCTTCGGACCCACGCCCCCGACGTCGTCGCTGGCAAGACCTTCCGACTTCGTAACCGGGACTTCGATGACGTAAGGCGTCTTCGCGTTGATGGCGCGCTGCAAGGCCCCCGCCATGTCGGAACACGCGCCGATCGTTTCGCCGTTGGCGCCGAACGCCTTGAAGATGTCGACCCACTTGGGGTTGGTAAAGTCGCACCACGACGGGCTCTGGTAACGGTAGCCCATCAGCTGGTGGTTCGCGCCGTACGCGCCGTTGGTGAACACGATGCACACGATGGGCAGCTTGTGTTCCATGGCAACGCGCAGTTCGTTGAAGTGATAGAACAAC
>JAEUME010000012.1 GCA_016793445.1 Hyphomicrobium sp.
TGCAAACCGACAGGGTTGGCAGATCGTTGCAGAATTCTCAGATAGCGGGATCAGTGGAGCAAAGGGCAGAGAACAAAGACCCGCATTCGATCAATTACTGAAGCGAGCAACTCGCCGAGAGTTCGATCTCATCATGGTCTGGGCGATCGACCGATTGGGTAGATCGATTCAACACTTAGTGGGGTTCGTAAACGAGATACAAAGCATCGGCGTTGATCTGTACGTCCATCAACAAGCGATTGATACGACGACTGCCTCAGGTCGCATGATTTTTGGTATTTTCTCTGCCCTTGGCGAATATGAGCGTGAACTTATTCGAGAGAGGATCATTGCTGGTCAAAAGCGAGCGAGAGCAAACGGCGTGAAGATTGGTCGTCCTTCCCAGTTGAACGATGCCGTCCGCACTTCAGTGAAGTTGCTCAGAGACAAAGGCGTTGGCATCCGAGATATTGCCGCTCGCCTTCACATCGGCGTGGGCAGCGTTTACGCCGTCCTAAGGGCAATCTGATGCCCGCTAAGAAACCCAGCAGGAACACCATCGACGGAAAAATACACGTAATTCGCAAGGGACTTGCCGTCTACAAGGTTCACGTGAGTCCCTATTACCGTGTTCGTGTCTGGGTGCCATCTGAGGGGCGATACCTCGTCAAATCGACCAAGACTCTTTCAAAGATTTCCGCCATCGATGCAGCAGAAGAATATCTTGCTGAGTTGCGGCAGCGCAAGTTTGTCGATGCCGTTCCAAAATCACGCCTTTTTAGCACCTACGCCGACAAGTTGATTGACCGGCAGCGGCGTCTTGCTGCCGATGGTGAGATCCACCCAAAGCAAGCAACCAACGATGAATCGATACTTCTTGGTGAGGGTGGCGTAGTGCCATTCTTTGGCAAACGCGATGTGCGAACGATCCGTTCGAAAGATATAACCGCTTATCTAGACCACCTACGCAAGGGTCGGTCTAAAAAACTCGCATCCTCCATCTTGAACAAGAAACTGATCGCTTTGCGCAAGGTGCTGAAGATTGCCTATGAGGAAGGTGTCTTAGCGAGCGTACCGGATACACCTTCGCTATCGCGCCAAGATCCCCGCCTGATCCGTCAATGTGGGACCGGCGCGCCGCTTACTAATGATCAATCGTCCAGCAGAATAAATATTGATCCATCCTCCGCACGTTGAACGCTAAAATTTCTTTCCCCTCGTTTTTCTAGGTCCTTGTCGAGACCGTACAATTGCGCCAATCCAGACAACTTACCAAGTCCCTGCTTGTATTTTTCCGAATCAATTCGCGCATAAAGTTGCGCGACACAGTACCGCTTATTCTCTGTTGTCTTCCGCTCAGCGATTCGCTCTAATTTGTATGTCACGCTTTCGCGTATCTTCTGTAAATCTGCACTATTCATAGTCCCCACTACCCCTACCCCTGGGTCTTCTTCGTAAGAGGCGGCAATCTCTTCCTGTATTTGCTCCAGTTTCTGTAGCAAACTCTGTTTGACACTTGCGTCATCGCAGTTCGGTACTCCGTCGCCGCATCCGACTAGAAAGGCGAGGAGGGGAATAGCAAATGTGTTGAAATGCATGTTAGTGCCTCCAGGCGAGCGCAGTTTGCACTTGTAATCAGAGGCAGTATAAACCTCGACACTTACGTCGAGTAGGCAAAAATCCGATGATCCGACGGTGTACTTTGAGGCGATATCTTCCCTGCCGGTGACGGGACACTACGTCGGGCGGTCAAGATCCTCTACGGCGATACCCATGCAGAAGATTTAGTTGCTCTCTCCGAGAGATGGAAACCGTATCGAAGTGTCACTTCTCTTTTGATGTGGCGTTGGATCGACAGCGGAGCACCAACCCTCACATCAGACTAGGTGCACCATTTTTTAAAAAGCATCTCGAGCGAAGCATGACGAGCAAGGTAAGCACCAAACTTTTCTCATCTGATTTGCAACTATGATGAACTGATTACGAGTATGAGTATGATGGACACGGTTAGAAGAATAAAAAGTAACAGAGCAAGTCCGATTCTTTTGAACTGACTCTCTTCAGATGCATTTCTTTCTGGGTGGGATAGATTATACTTTTGATCATATTTGTCCAATGTCTTATAGAACTTATTACGGATTCTATGACGTAGACCAATACCAGCACGCTTTGCTATATCGGTTAATATACTGCCAGTGTTTACCTGTGCCTTTTCCTGGTCTCTAACATGCTTCCATGCACCAGGAATCTTGTGCAGGTCTCTCACAGGTGTTCTATTAATTAATTCATGTCTAATAGCGTATTCATTATCTCGTGCTTTATTTTCCAGATATTGAGCATATTCGTCAGGGGTTAGATATTCCTTTGCCAGCGGTTCTGCTTGTTCAGCATCGATTTTGTGATGCTCCTTCACTTCGGTCCAAGTTTGAGGTTTTGGTCGATAAGTCGATTTAGGAGTCTCTTCAAAGGGGTAAATTTTAAGTTCTTCTCTCGTTTTCGGTTTCCTAAGTGCAGGTTGCTGGTGAACTTCTGAGCAACCGATCACCCTAACTTCCGCCCCACCAGCATATTTTGCTTTTATGGAATCGATAGCATCGTTCCTCGTTCGTGCAGTTACTCTTTCTTTCATTGGACGCCATTGACTGGGGCGATCGAAAAATTTCACGTGGAAGCGGATTTCGTACTCCGTTCCATCAAAGGGGTTTCTGATGCCTGACATTTGGAGTGCCCTCCAAAATGGTTCTGGTCCCGGTTCTAGCGCCGTTCAGCGTCATGCCCGACGACAATCTGCGTTAAGATTGGACTTGTCTTGGTGCACGCCTGTTGATCTAAATCAAGTCGAGCGGACAATTATCGCACAGGCATCCGTTTGCGTCTGTCGTAAACTATCTGATTTCTGAACCCACAAAACTAGGTCTTAGCGCCTCTCTAAGCGCCTGATTTTGTGACGTGCCGGGCATGATTCCGATGAGGGGTTTCTGAACCCCTCGGTTGGACGCCGTACCGAGGATTGGCACGCCCGAAACATGCATGAAGAGATCACTCAAACTCTCCGGGGAATAAACCCTTGCCTACGTTATTCGCTATCCTTTGGGCGCGAAGAACGTATCGCTTTATCTTCGGACGTTGGGAGTCGTAGTGACTAAGTTTTCTGATCGCCCGCTTCTGAGCAGGCGTCGAAGCAACTTCCAGTTCCTTTATCGCCGCAACGTAGACCGCTAGCGACGGCGGGACGTAGACCGTTGGTCTATCCCAACCCTTGCTGCGCACTTCAGCGTTCCATCGAATTGCCCATTCGTGATACTCAACAGCGGTGGCATCAAGATCGCGGTGATTTTTTAAGAACATTTGGTAGAGGCGTAGCATCCCTCGAAGAACATCGCGCCGAATAATCCGCTTTGCAGTTATTTGAAAAGGTGCTTGAGACCTTCCTATTTTGCCCCGCGGTCGTTGTCTAAGTTCTGACTTGACGATCTTCTCCAACCCCGCGGTGCGGACTTTAGAGAGCGAGTTCAAAGGCACTCGGACGAGGACATATGCATGGTCCTGCAAGACTGACGTTGCCTCATCCGCCGAACGAACGACAGAAACATCGCTTGCTGGTTCGGCGAAGAGTCGACGCCAATGATCTTCCCACCACTCATCGAAGTCGGCGTCTCGAACGTTGCCCCACGTTTCGTAGATCGAGTGGTTGACCGTGACTTTTGGATCGCTGAGTGCCGCCTTCAGGTACTCGAACCACAGTCTATACGGTTCGATCATGCGCCTAGGCAGTTTATTGCTCTCGTCACCCTCAAAGGACTTCCGCGACATTTCTCATCCCGATCCGTCTGCTCATGGGCAGAAGCATGGGCAAAAATCGAGACTGCTCAAGATGCAGAATATACAACTTAAGCGGGTACAAGATTGCTACTTTTAGTTGCCGCCAGCGTTCGCGCGCCGGACGTCTGGCGTGTCTTTACTTGAGTGTGCCGGATATATTGAGATCATCAAGAACATTTCGTTCCTGATTTCATAGAAAAAGGAAGTATAAAATGAGAGATGCAAGAATTTATAATTCGGATACAATTAGGGACTGCGTCAGTGATGTGTCTTTCCATGTACGAAGACTTAAGGACGTTTGGAATATACTTCGAACTGAGTTGCAAAATGCCGATGACCAATTGTCTGATGAGGACTTCGATGAGTTCCTAGAACGCTGCGGGTTAGTCCCTTGGGTCGCAGACTTGATCCTTGCTGATGCGCTTAACTGAAGGAGCATTCGGCAATGGAGACCAATATCTCATCCTCTGAACAGAGGGACGTCCAAGAACGGGTTGAACGGGTAACAAGTCTTGTGAAAGACTCTGCGGTTGCTTGGATTCAAATCGGTGTTGAATTTGCAGATGCCAAAGATGGACTTTCAGTTCTCGCGTTTGACCGCTTCTTGAACGATTCGGGGTTCACCCGTGCCGTCGGAGATAAACTCGTCTGCATTGGAAAATGTACTGCCCTCCGCTCTGAGCGTGCAAAGCAGTTTGTTGGATTCATCGATGGTTGGACCACCCTCTATGAGGTCACCAAACTCGGTCCGGTCCAAGTGGATCGTCTCTGGGATGCGTTGGAGCAGGACGCAAACCTTCGATTGTCACGTGCGGTTGTTCAAAACATCGCGCGGGGAAGTCCGCTGCAGGATCGCATCATCGTCCTTGGTCTGGTCGAGGTCAGTGAATCTAAACTGAAAGGCATGACCTCATCGCAGATTGCGCTTGTGAAGTCGCGATTAGACGAGATCCATCGCCTGATCGACAATGCTCCCGCGGGCATCAAGTTTGCTGAGCGAAAGCAGAACATCAAACTTCTGGCGAACGTCCAAGCGGCGAACCAGACGATGCAGATCGTGAATACTGCTGCGTAGCAAGCAATAGGGACGGCGAGTTTGTCGCCGTCCCTTCTACCCCAGGAACATAAGAGAAAATGACAATGAAATCGAACTACGCAATATGGTCTGAGCGCCACCGACCGAATACCCTTGATGAATGTGTTCTTGAGGCGTTGTCGCCATCGCAAGAGGCATTTGTTCGCGCACTGCAAAAAGGATCACGACTGCCTAATCTTCTGTTCTACGGTTCACCTGGCACTGGTAAGACGACCGTCGCGCGGATCTTGTGTGCAAGCAAGCGCTACTGTGTCCATCAGTTCAATGGTTCACTGATTGGCAAGTCGGACGTCGCAGAAGAATTGCAGAAGTATGCTCTCAGTGGCGCAATGCTATTTAGCGAGCAGCGTGTCATGCTGATTGATGAGATCGACGGCATTACAGAACAAGGGCAGATGGCATTACGTGCACTCATGGAAGATCCTAGAGTGACGACCGCCTGGGTGCTTACCTGCAATTTGCGCAAGAAACTGATTGAACCACTGCGGTCTCGCTTGATCGAGATTGATTTCAATTGTCCAACTCTCGAACACCGTCAGCGTCATTTTAAGGGCATACTTAGAAGATGCGGGCAGGTGCTCGCGGCGGAAGGCATCAACGATATTCCGGATGACCAACTTCGAGATATGATTGAACTTGACTACCCCGACCTCAGGAAGATCATCACATCACTTCAAATGAAGTTCGGTTACCGCCACGCTGCCTGACAGTCTGCTCATGAGCAGACTCAGTGAGCAATAGGAACACGGTGGAAGAGCAGGTCCTCTTTTCGTATTGATCGCGAGGAAGTCACACGCTCGCAAGAACTTTAGTTGCCCTCGTTAGATTCTGAACGCTTTCAGCGAAGCGTTTTGCATCTCGCGCTACGCCTTCTTGAACATACCTTCTCATCAGCGTTGCCTTCGGCGTGAAGGTGTGACGGCAAATCTGTTCGAGAGCATGCTCTGTCGCATCATCAAGGCGGAAGTGGTGCCTGATTTTGTAGTGGTTCATCCGTAATAGTCCCTGAGTGAATGTTTGAGTAGGACCGGTGTTGGACTTGCGACCGTCACCGGACCGACATTTGTTACTGCTTCGTCTTCAGCACGAAGACGCGAATTCCGAAGTCATCAGTGTCAATGCTATTAATCGCATCGGTCACATTATTTATCAGTGACTTCTTTTGCTGCGTCGCTGATTTTGTACCCTTGGGTACTCCCAGCGAAGAGAACGCATGAAACTCTATCGTTAGACCCCTCATGATTGAGTTGAAGACGTTTTTGCTGGTGTTGAATGAACTCATTTCAGGTCGTCTCCATAGATTTCCTTTAGTCGTTCTACGAGATCCTGAACGGTTTCGACATTCTTGAAATATGTGCCCAGGTCTTCTGCGTCTCTAGAGTCGCCGCCGGATTTCACTACGTCATCTAAAGATTCGAGGAACAATAGTCGTCTTTGGATCCAAAAGATCTCTTGGGCATGCTCATCTGAATGAATCATCTTTGTACTCCTTATATGGTTGGTTTTCAGCGAATCTGCTTCGCAGATTGTTCGCTCACTTTGTTCGCTCACGGATGTTATTTTGACTGAATCAAAGGTTGATGGTGACTTGAACCAGCGATGTCCAAACCATCAAGACCAGTGTTTTGCGGCAGTGATCGGAGACACACTTATGCCGTTGCCGGCATAGGTGTCTCATGGGGTCTTGCGTATAGTGACCCGTCAACACAACGAATAAGAGCAACCTCTTAGGTGAAAGAGGACAGGGCGGTTGGGCGGTCTCCTGTTTCGCTCTGCTTTACCAGCGCAACTTCATGGTCGCCTAGTCGTCGACTTCCAGAAGTTTGAGGGTCGCGAGTGTACGCGTTGCCCCCTCGTGACCAGACACCTGTTTTTGATGATCTCAAGCGGTGATGGTCTAAATGCAGTCCTACTACCTGCCGCAGCGCTCTTCACGCTAACGACAAAAAGACGATCTCCCACCGAATCGAATTTCAATCGCTACCGTCGTTCAACGGACGAAAGGATGCCGAACGTTTGACCGCATCTAGTCTATAGTGAGTAACTCCAATTATGGCGTGTACTTCTATTTATATGCACGGTCGTGAAATCCGTGACCTTGGAGAAAATATTTTTTGGCAGACAGGTGGCATCTTGACCAACTCCGTCGTTCCGTCGGGAAACACCGCTCGAGTGTCCCGCAATCTAACCTCAACGCTGTTTTGGCAGAGGCAAAGAAGGCGCTAGCGCAGAAGAAAAGCGTCAAGATCATTCTGATTAAGTAGGGTCACTAATCAGTTTCGAGGAACCTCGTGATCAGATGCCAAGCGTTCTTGGATCATTGCTCTAAGGCAGAGTGACCTCTGAAACGACAGGGGGAAACTCTGAGGCGCCACCCTAAGAAAATGTGCTGTTTATGAAGGCAATCCACAGAAGGTATAACGCAAACGGAAGGGCGACAAACCAAAAACCCCCAGTGTATGAGGTGATGACCAGAAGCAATACAAAGAAGACGATGATTTTTGCACTGGCACCAACAAATTCTCGGTAGCGTTCTGCTTCCTCTGCCTCCTCCTTTGCCCGCATTTCTGCTTTTTCAGCGTCGACTTCCTGCTGTTGCTTCAGGTCGGTCCAAGTGATGTGTTTGCTGCCGAATAGAATACTCATACGCTTCGTGCGTTCGGATGGTTTCCTATCTGCATCAACATAAGGCGTGAGTTCAGCAGGTGACGTTTGATATACTTGTTGAGGTTTTGTTCGATAAGTTGATTTGGGTGTCTCTTTAAAGCGATCAATTCCCAGTTGTTCTCTAGTGAGGGGTTTCCTTAGCGCTGGTTGCTGGTGAACTTCTGAGCAACCGATCACCCTAACTTCCGCCCCACCAGCATATTTTGCTTTTATGCAATCGATAGCATCGTTCCTCGTTCGTGCAGTTACTCTTTCAGTCATTTGACGCCATTGAGGCGGGCGATTGAAAAATTTCACTCGGAACTGAATTTCGTACTCTGCGCCATCAAAAGAGTTTCTAATGCCGGTCATATTGGTTTGCCCTGCAATGCACTGCCTTGGCATTGGTTCTTAGTTTGATCTAGGTGGTGCTACGCCTGCCCAGTCGGTAGTCTTGATGCACGCAAGCATCCTAGTCGATAATTTGCGAACAGAATTTAGAACGCAACAGTGTTGGGCAGGGCGTACCATTTCGATCGAAGATAACTACGAAGTCTGCTTCTCTTGTTCGTTCAGCGATCTGGATTATTTGCGTTTGTGGGGCGGATATTTCCGCACCTTCTCGGACCACCAAGCGGCGCTTACAAACGAGTTTCAAACATAGTATAACTTATTGAAAATAATGATAAAAAAGTAAAAGTGGTTATTGAGTGGGAATGATCTGAAAAAAAGACGAAAAAGGCCCGCCACGTGGCGGGCCTTTGTTCAGTCGGACCTTGTCTCAAGCTGCGCCTCGACTAGTGCCGGTGCCGGTGCTTGCCGCCACCGTAGCGCCAGTGCGCGGCGCGAACGCGCGGATAGGCCATATTGTAGCCGCGGTAATGATGACGCCAGCCATAAGCATAGGCCCGGGAGCGGGGATAGTAACCGTAGCTGTAGACGCGCGGTCCGTAATAGCCGTAGCTGTAATAACGGCGGGGCGCGTAATAATAGTCGTCATAGTCGCCATAATAGTAAGGATAGTCGTCGTAATAGCGATAATAGCCGCGATTATATCGCGACAAAGCGATGCCGGCGATCACCGCTGATGCGACACCGAAAGCGATCGCGCCCCCGCGATAACGCCGGGCCTCGGCATTTTGTGCGCTGACGGTCATGGCCGAGATGGCCGTCATCAATGCAAGCGCTATTGAAGCGAGAACACGCATGACTATAGCCTCCATGTGTCCCGAGCGGGGCAGCGGGGCCTATCGCACGGGGCTCGTTACCTCACCTGACAATGCTCTCAAAGCGGCCTGATTTCAACGTCGGTCGCGTGAAGACAATATCGCGGTTATGTGAGGTAACTTGAATGGGCTGCACGAGTTCCCAGACCGCCAAAAAAGATAGTGGGACAGGATGCGGGGTCCTGTCCCACTAGCGCCGCCTCGAAACTACGCGAAACTAATCCGAGACGCTCTTTTGCGGTGCCCACGGCTGCCTTTGCGGGTGAGGCAACGTGCGACCAACACATCGATAACGACTCGATCCAGGATTTATTCTCCGCCCTCGCGCCGCTTCCGGCAAATTTTTCTGACCGAGGGCAGGGAGTTGACGGCGGCTTATCTGTGCTTAGAGCATTCCGCTAGTTATCGGCCCTTCCAAAAGCAGGACCGCCGGCCCGGGAGCGTAGCCCCGTGAACCGGCGGCGGCAGCATCAGCAGCATCACAAGGCTATCCGGCTAAGGAGGAGTTCGACCCTGCCGGCCGGCCTGTTTACCACCAGCCCTTGCATTCGAAATAACGGCGTTTCCAGCGTAGCAGGCCGGTATCCTCCCACATCTCGCGGTAGAAGCTGCAATTGCGCATCGGGGGGCCAATTCTCAAGAACAGACCGTGGCGGTGGTGGAAGCCGTGGAAGTGATGGCCATGAAGGCCGTGTGCGCTTGCGCTTGCCGCACCTGCTCCGGCCGCGCCCACGAGCGCGAGCGCAGCAACGATGATGGACTTTTTGGTCATAGGCGAAATCTCCTCAAACAGTTTGCAGAAGCCCCGGGGCCGGGCTTCGCTTTGATCAGTGGCGGCAGATTGCCGGTCACTGATCGCAAGATGTCAGGAGGACAAGGGCCGGGCTGTTCCGGGTGGAACAGTGAGTGCGAAGGGGGACTTCAGCCGCCTCGGCCACCGACGATGCGCACCACCTCGCGGGGGTCGGCATCGGCAGGAAGACGGTAAAAGTCCGCGCTCACTTGCAGAGCGTTATCAAGGCGGGTCTGGAACGCATCGCGATCCACCTCGATGGTCCCGAACTGTTTGAGGTGTTCCGTCACGAATTGGGTGTCGAGCAACCGGAAACCGCCATGGATGAGACGCGCCACCAGATGGACCAGGGCAATCTTGGAGGCATCGCGCTCGTAGGAGAACATGCTCTCGCCGAAGAAAGCGCCCTTCAGCGCCACACCGTAGAGCCCGCCGACGAGCCGGTTGTCCGACCAGACCTCGACCGTATGGCAAACGCCCATCTGGAAAAGCTCGCGATAGAGCGATCGGATGCGCTTGTTGATCCACGTGCTGGTGCGGCCCGGACGCGGAGCGGCGCAGCCGTCGATCACACTTTCATAATCGGTATCCACTTTTACGACGAACGGGGTCGTGCACACAGTCCTCAACAGCCGGCGGGGAAAATGAGCACTATCGAGCGGAAGAATGCCCCGGTGTTGAGGCTCGATCCAGTACAACGCCGGATCGTTCGCACTCTCCGCCATCGGGAAGATGCCACAACTATAAGCCTTGAGGAGAACCTGCGGTGTGATTTCCATCGCAGGTTCGTCGCGCGACGCCATCGACCGGCCTTAAGAAATGCAAAATCAGTAAGTCATTACAAGCCGCACGCATGGCGGCTTGCAAGCAACTTATTTCATTCCCAGATGCTTTTCGAGCCAGTGGATGTCATAGAGCCCGTCAACGACGTCTGATTGCCTGACGAGGTCCTGGAAGAGAGGGATCGTGGTTTCGATGCCATCGATCACGAACTCTGAAAGTGCGCGGCGCAAGCGCATCAGGCAATCGTTGCGGGTCTTGCCGTGGACGATCAACTTGCCGATGAGGCTGTCGTAATAGGGCGGAATGCGATAGCCCTGGTAGGCCCCGCTGTCGACGCGCACACCCAGTCCGCCCGGCGGATGCCAGTAGCTGATCTGGCCGGGCGAGGGACGGAACGTCTTAGGGTTCTCCGCGCAGATCCGGCATTCGATCGCGTGTCCTGAAAACACGATGTCCGACTGTTTGAAGGACAGCGACGCGCCCGAGGCGACGCGGATCTGTTCCAGGACGAGGTCATAGCCTGTCACCATCTCGGTAACGGGGTGCTCCACCTGCAAGCGGGTGTTCATCTCGATGAAGTAGAACTGGCCGTCCTCGAACAGGAACTCAACGGTGCCTGCTCCGCGATACTTGATCTTGCGCATCGCGTCCGCGACCGTTTCGCCGATCTTGGCACGCTGAGCGGCATTGAGCGCGGGCGAGGGCGCTTCTTCGAGCACTTTCTGATGGCGCCGCTGAAGCGAGCAGTCGCGCTCGCCCAAGTGCACCGCGTCACCCTTGCCGTCGCCGAAAACCTGGATCTCGATATGGCGCGGCTTCTGGAGGTACTTCTCCATATAAACCGCATCGTCCTTGAACGCCGCCTTGGCCTCGGCGCGCGCCGTGGAAAGGGCAAGCCCGAGATCGGCCCGGGAGTGCGCCACTTTCATGCCCCGTCCACCGCCGCCAGCCGCCGCCTTGATGAGCACGGGAAAGCCCATGCTATCGGCGATCTTCATCGCCTGCGCCTCGCTCGTCACCGCGCCGTCAGAGCCGGGCACGACGGGAATTCCAAGCTTTTTGGCGGTCTCCTTCGCCTCGATCTTGTCGCCCATGATGCGGATGTGTTCCGACGTCGGGCCGATGAAGGTGATCTTGTGCTCTTCGAGGATTTCCGCGAAGCGTGCGTTCTCCGACAGGAAGCCATAACCCGGGTGCACCGCGTCCGCTCCGGTGATTTCGCAGGCTGTTACAAGGGCAGGGATATTGAGATAGCTTTCGCTTGCCGCCGGCGGCCCAATGCACACGCTTTCGTCGGCAAGGCGCACGTGCATGGCATCCGCGTCGGCGGTGGAGTGCACTGCAACGGTGGCGATGCCGAGTTCCTTGCACGCGCGCTGGATGCGTAGCGCAATCTCTCCACGGTTGGCGATCAGTACCTTGTCAAACATCTGCGGGCGGCTTTCTCGGTCACTTTCTTGATCGTCGTCGCGTTTGGGGCAGCTCTTAGTGGTGCTACTCGATGATGATGAGCGGCTCGCCGTACTCCACCGGCTGAGCGTTCTCGAACAGGATGGCGGTGACGGTACCCGAGCGGGGCGCAGGAATCTGGTTCATCGTCTTCATCGCTTCGATGATGAGGAGCGTGTCGCCCTGCGAGACCTTGGAGCCAACCTCGCAGAATGACGCGGCGCCAGGCTCAGGCGAGCGATACGCCGTGCCAACCATCGGCGATTTGACGGCGCCGGGATGCTTGCTGGGATCGGCGGCGCCGGAAGCCACAGCTACGGGGGCTTGGGAAGCGAGCGTGGCCATAGCGGGCGCCGCCGGAATGGGTCCGGCCAACGGCACGGAAGCGGCGAGGTGAATCTTGCGCGCCACGCGGACCTTCAGCCCGCTCTTTTCCATCTCAATCTCGGTGAGCCCGGTTTCGTTCAGCAGCTCGGCAAGCTCGCGGATCAGCTGCCCCTCGGCGCTTGGCTTTGCACCCTGATCTTTGCCCGTCATTGCCTCAGTCTTCCTTCTTCCTGTCGTCTGTGTTTCGCGAGTGCGCGCGGGCCCCCTCGCAATCCCGGGAAGTCAAGCCTTGGTCCGGCGTTTCACGAGATCTGCCATGGCCTCCAGCGCAAGTTCGTAACCCTTCGCACCCAGTCCACAAATGACGCCGGCCGCCGCCAGGGACACAAAGGAATGCTGGCGGAATTCGTCGCGGCGGAAGATGTTGGACAGATGCACTTCAACAACCGGCAACTCGGCGGCCTGCAGCGCGTCGAGGATGGCGATCGAGGTATGTGTATAGGCGCCCGCATTCACGATGATGCCCTGCGCCTTGGTCCTGGCCTCCTGAATCCAGCCCACCAGTTCGCCTTCAAGGTTCGACTGACGGAAATCAACCGGCAGACCGAGCGCTTTGGCCCGTGTCACGCACCGCGCCCTGACGTCATCCAGCGTCTCGCTGCCGTAAACGGCGGGCTCGCGGGTCCCCAGCATGTTCAGGTTCGGGCCGTTGAGTACGAAGATCGGTTTCGCCATGTTTGGAGGGCAGCTTCGGTTGAAAGCAATGAGGAGACGTCGTGGTTTGACGTGGTAAGGACTTGTGCGCCCGCAAATCTTGAGCGGGTTCAACGCCTCAAGGGGTCTACCAGCTTTCCGGAGACCGGGAAAGAGCGCCATCAGATAAGCATGTTGAGGAGTTCTCACTCCTCAATAGTTTGAAATATATATATATTCTCAGCGTGAGCGCGAGGACGGCAGGCGGAGTGTCAGCAATACCCGCATCCCGACTTGCGGAAATCGGCGACCAAGCCTTCCAGCTGGTTGTGGAGATCTTCCGGCGCGCCGGGGATCGACTTGTCGCCGACGAGGAAGTGGGGCGTGCCTGAAATGCCCATATTCTTCGCCAGAGACTTCATCTCGTCGATTTCTCCGGTCACCTCGTTGCTTTTCATGTCGGCTTTGAACTTGGCAATGTCGAGGCCGAGGTCCTCAGCGACCTTGAGGGCGGACGCCTCGTTGGCTTGCCCCTTGGTGGACATCATCGCCTGATGGAACTCCCAATACTTGCCCTGGCGCTTGGCGGCGAGCGCCGCGTGCGCGGCCTCGTCTGAGCCCTTCGACAGGATGGGCAGTTCCTTGAAGACAACACGGACACGATTGTCGTTCGCGATCAGCTTTTGGATTTCAGGCATGCCACGCTTGCAGTAGCCGCAGTTGTAATCAAAGAATTCAACCACGGTGATGTCGCCATCCGGGTTGCCTGCCACGGAGGCGTTCGCGCCCCGATAGATGGACTTGGCGTGATCGGCCATGAAGGCCTTGAGTTTCTCTGCCTGCTCCTTCTCCATCTTGGCTTCGAGCGCCGACTGAACCTCGATGATGAGCTCGGGGTTCTTGAGCAGGTAGTCTTTGACGACGGCGCCAATGGCGGCTTTCTGCTCCTCGTTAAAGGGCTCGGCGGCGCGCGCCGGTGCCACAAACTTGGCGGGCATGACCGAAAGGATGGCGGCCATGCCGAGCATGGCGGCACCGGCTGCAATTCCAAGCGCGCCCCAACCGCGTTTCATCGCGGCGGGGTTTGCATGTTCGGTCGTGTCGTTCGATGGCGTGTCGTTTGAGGACATGGGCATTGCGATCCGTTGCAAGAGGTGGTGTCGGCGGCCTGTCAGTCCAGATCCGGCGGCTGATAGTTGATGATGTCGTCGTTCTTTATCCATTCCGGTGAGCCAGCACGCAACTTACTTTGTGCTCGCTTTGCAAATATTTGGGATTGCTTCAGATTTCCTTCAAGGAAGTAGGCTTGCGCGGTCATCGCGTCGGCTTCCGGGCCTTTCCCCTGCTTGTAATAGGCGGCCGCGAGCATCCGGTAGGCCTGGGCATTCTGGTCGTCGATCAATGCCTTGCGGAGCAGCGTAATACTTTCGTTAAGCGTCGCAGGATCGTCCGACTGTTGCAGCGCAATCGCGAGTTGCACACGAATGAGAGGGCTCTCGGGTGCAAGCTTCAAAGCCTGACGCATGAACGGGATGGCCTGTTGCATCTTGCCGGAGCGCATCAGCAGGTCGCCTTTCACCTCGTAAAAGTAAGCGTTCTGAGGCTGCTCGCGGATGAGGGCATCCATCTGGGTCAGAGCGGCTTCGAGTGCTCCGCTGCCTCCTTGGAAGAATGTTGCTATGGCCCGCGCATACCGCGCCGGCAGGGTGGTGTCCTTCGCCGGATAGCGGTTAAACACGAGCGACGGGCGCTCAAGGTAGCCCGATAACTTGGCGCGCATCAGATCGTGGCGCAGCTGAAGCGCGGGCGGATCTTTCGCTTTCACGTAGGGGCTCGAGTCAACCAGATTGCGCAGCCGCGCCAGGCGGTCTGTTGCGACAGGATGGCTTCGCACGAAGGGGTCTTTGTACTGATCCGACACGTATTCCTGCTGCTGGAACCGCTCGAAGGTGGTGAGCATGCCTTCGCCGGATTGCTTGGTGGCGTTGAGGTACTGCAATCCTGCCTGGTCGGCGGCGCTTTCCTGCGAGCGGCGCTCGGACAGGATGCCGCGCATGATGACCTGGTTGCCGCCCTGCAAAACGGCTTGTCCGCCGCCCATTACCTCGCGGCCACTGTCACCGCCAGCAACACCGCCGGCCACCATCGCGCCGATGCCGATGATTTGCGTCAGCAGCGCGCGTGTTTGATCCTTGGCGATGCGCGCGCGCAGTGCCGCCATGTGGCCGCCTGCGATATGGCCCGTCTCGTGTGCCAGGACGCCGATCACTTCATTGGGCGTATTCGCCTGCATGAGCGTGCCGGTGTGAACGAAAACGTTGCGGCCATCGAGCACGAAAGCGTTGAAAACATCGTTCTTGACGATGCGCACTTGAACCCGCGCGCTGCCAAGCCCTGCAACCTTGAAAATCGGACGCGCGTAGTCGTTGAGCAGCTCCTCGATTTCGCTATCGCGAATAAGCGGAAGGTTCTGCGCCGCGGCACGTTGCGGTAACCATCCTGTCAGCAACACCCAGGCGCAAAGCGCGCCAGCCACGGCACGCTGCAGGGCTGCCATTCGAAAGATGCTATGAAACCGCATCAAAGTCCCTTCTAAATCGTGACATTTGCGCCAAAAGCGGCCATCGCGCGCCATGAACGTGCCGTCACATGCCCGCGCGTCTAAAAGGGTAGGTTGCCGCACCCCATCGGTCAAATACTTGACCAGCCGAATGCCCCGGCATCCAAAGTCAGGTCCTTCAAGATCCCGGGGCGCGGGCCAACAAATGTCGCCAAATCATGGCCAGGATGTGAAATTGTCGATCATAAAGAGTCGATAGCCACCGTCGAGGACGCAACAGACGTGACAGCAAAGATCATTTCCAGGCACGCTCAGGCGGTTGAGGCATCAAGGCGCAGCTCCATCGCCAGCTTCATGGTGATGGAGATCATGCGCGCCGCCGCCGATCGCGAGCGGGCAGGCGCCAGTATCGTTCATATGGAGGTGGGGCAACCTGGAACCCCCGCGCCGGGCGCCGCGCGTGAGGCGGTCTTGACGGCAATTGCGCAAAGCACGCTGGGTTACACGCTCGCCTTGGGTCTGCCGTTGCTGCGCGAGAGAATCGCGCAGCTCTACCATCACTGGTACGGCGTGACGATCGCGCCCGAGCGCGTCGTCGTCACGACGGGCTCTTCTGGCGCATTCGTGCTGGCGTTTCTTACGTTGTTCGATGCGGGGGCACGCGTTGGACTGACGTCGCCGGGCTATCCTTGCTACCGTCACATCCTCACGGCGCTCGATTGCGAGAAGGCCCTGATCGAGATCGGGCCTGAGACGGGCTGGATGCCGGACATCGCGCACATCGAGGCTGCGGGTCATTTGGATGGCCTGCTGCTGGCAAGCCCGGCAAATCCCACGGGTACGATGCTGACACCCGAACGGCTTTCGGACATCACCCGCTGGTGCGCCGAGCGCGGCGTCGCATTCATCTCCGATGAGATCTACCATGGCTTGACGTACGGGGCGCCCGCGGCAACGGCGCTGCAGTTTTGCGATGACGCCTTCGTCATCAACAGTTTCTCCAAATACTTCTCGATGACCGGCTGGCGCGTTGGCTGGATGGTGGTGCCGGAGCGTTTCGTGCGCGTGGTCGAACGCATTGCGCAGAACCTGTTCATCGCTCCTCCCGCGGTTTCACAGATTGCAGCCATCGGTGCCTTCGACGGCATGGACGAACTCGAGCGGAATCGCGCGGTCTATGCCGCCAATCGCGCATTGCTGCTGAATGAGCTGCCAAAGGCCGGGTTCGAAGTGTTTGCGCCCGCCGATGGTGCATTTTACCTGTATGCCGACGTCAGCGCGCTGACATCCGATAGCGCCGCTTTGGCGCGTCGCATTCTTGACGAAGCCGGCGTCGCCGTGACACCGGGACTGGATTTCGACGCAGAGCGCGGACACCGGTTCCTGCGCTTTTCCTACGCGGGCACCACGCAAGCCATCGCCGAAGCCGCGCGGCGCTTGAAGGCTTGGCGCGGCGCCTAGTTCAAATTTCCGACCGTATGGTCGCGTGCTTTTTCCTCTCCCCCTTGTGGGGTGGAAGGGGTGGGGGGATCCCAATGGCTAGAGTGCTTCCGGAAAAGTGGGAACCGGTTTTCCGATAAGAAGCACGACAAAACAAAAGCCTAGAGCCGTTCCGCGATTCCTTCAAAAACGGAACGGCTCTAGCGTTCAGGAATCTCCCCACAAGGTGGGAGGAACAAGCGCAGATCTTGCACTGCCACTAGAGCGCTCCACGGAATTCGATGCCGTGTCGCGTGAAAAGAGACTCGTCGTCCCGAATGGAGCTAGCGCTTCGCCCGACACGGCCCAGCCCGACAAGTTCGTACTCATTGTTGGTGCCCACGGACTGAACGGGCCGTTGCGTTGCCAATCGATGTTCCGACGCCACCGAGACCAACAATGCCCGCGCTATCGCCCCGATTGTAAGAGTCCATGGCCAAGATGGCGCGGAACAGGTCATCGCTGATTGTCATAGGAAGTCCCTACCATTTAAATGCGCCGCCGCCGAGATTACTCTTAAGGTCGTTGGTTGCTGGAAATCGCGTGCCGTCTATAGCTCCGCCGTCGCGAATCACTTTCGGCAACCATTCCAATTGTTTTTCGATGCCCGACGTTATGGGATCCCGAGTGATTTCAATCGTCGCCTTATTCAGCTTCACGCCCGGTCCAAAACTTGCCGCCAGATTCGCGGGATCGATTCGCTCGACCGTCTTAGGATCGTTGATATCGCGAAAGCGAACCATGAACGGCAGCAGGTTCTGCGGAATATCGGCTTGACCGCTTGCGCGTCCCAACACGCGCACGGCTTCGGCCCCACGCCAGTCTTTGTCCTCTTTCAGTCCGAACAGTTTTTCCAGGATAAACGGCGTGACGGGGTCGGCCTCCGGATAGTTTCCACCTCCGCCGTTTAGCAAGGCAAAGAGCGTTCCGCGTTCCCCGAGATCGACAGCGACGGCTTCACCGCGAACGTGCCGGCGAAATTTTGGTCCCGACGTGTTGCACAGCGGGCAGGGCTCAAGGCTGAAGACCACCTCGTGCACCGATGATCCAGTCTTCAGGCCTTCTGGTGTCTCGACGTCGATTGTTATTTTCGCGCGGAGCGTCGACGAAGGATAGAAAATCGTCCAGGCTAAGTAAGGAACGCCAACCATCATAGCGATCAGGATCGCGAGCCTTGTAGGGCCTCCTCGACCGCGCGTGACCCGCCAAACCGCATATCCGATCCCGAAATAGGCGATCAATATGAGTGCGAGGATCAGCAGAATCATCGTGCCGCTCCTGGCTCTGCCCGGGCCGCCAACTCGCGCACCATTTCGATGCGCGGCGCGCGTTGCGCGTCAGCCTCACACGACGCGACTGGGTGAAAGACGCGGCAGCCGAAGTGGAGACCCGCGTAAGGGGCGGCGATTCTCGTCATGGATATCAACGATGCAGCATTTGTTTGCTTGTCATGAGGCCCATAAACAATCACCTTCTTTTCTTTGCAGCTCGGTAAAGATTACCAACCATTAGTGCGAACATGCTTCCGCATGCGCTGATGAACCAAATCATCGCTGACGAGGCCACAGCGTTGCGCCAAGTACACAAATTTCCGGATATGACTTGTGTGTCTTCTCTTGGAACGGCAATGTCAAAAGGCGAAGATACTGTACATTTCGGCTCTGGCACATATGGGGTCAGCCGGTAGCGAACCCAAAGCGCTGGAGCGTCGATAATGACTGGTCCATGCCGAATGTAACTTAAGAAGCAGGCACAGCTTCTAACGGCTTCCGGTCGCAAAAGCCGTTCACGGTAAACCAGCGCAAAGACCGCAGGTACGGCCAGAATGCCTACGAACGCGGCAAAGACCATGGATCGCCAGCCAATCAATCGTTTTGACGATTGAATTCCGCCGCCCTCAGCCATTTCATCCACGCGTCCCCTGCAGCTTCTTGCTTGTTATCTTCGATCCGCTCTGCACCGCCCACAGGCGAGCACGCTAGCGATCGGCAACGCGTTGTCAACGCGGTGCATAAAAATTAGCGCCAGCGATGATTGATATGACAACGGAATATCATCCGCGACTGCTCTTGCCCTCACGAGGATGGAAATGATTTCGCATCACCTGCGGTTCACGAAATTGGACACGCACTGGGGTTGTCGCACCCATTTGCGTCAGCAAGTCAATTTGGTGTTTTTGCGGATTCTCAAAATCACGCGCGCTGTTGTAGTTGGAGCTGGCGCGATTAAGCGCCACGTCGCCGCTTACAGGTTCGGTCACGGAGTAGGAGGGTGGCAGAGAGTGTCCGGGAGCCCATCCCCCAACTCCATCAAGCGTTGGAGCCTCCACGCCAGAGACGAATTCAAGTGTGCGTGCAGCACCAGGAGTGTAAGTGGTCACAAGAGTGAAATCGATTTCTTGAAGTATTCTCTCAATGGCTGAGCGCTGGTAACCCCGTCATCGTAGCCGCATTCGTAAAGTTTGTTTGGTTCGCTGTGTTAAAAGCGGCAAAATTGTACGTAGAATCTGCAAACACATAGTTGAGCTGGGTTGGGATGCTCGTGCTGCCGGTAGCGTTCCAAGTGCCGCCATACTGGTGCAGCTGATTGATGGTAGGTGCCATGATGAGAGCGATCCCTTAAGTTGCGTTATTCTTGACTACCGAATTCGCGAAAGAGCTGATTGAAGTGTTACGTCAATCGCGCTCTGAAGTTTTGTTGTTCCCGGATCAAAGACGTCCGGGCTGATATCAATACCAACTAGGCCAATTTGCTCGGCCCGACATTGGAGATTTTGACAGACAGCATAAGTAACGGTGACCGGAAGTGAGCAAATTTGGCTATCTCTGCAAGCATAGCGGTCCGCTATAGAGATCGTGACAATGATTAGGACTTGCTTCGTGAGGTCCAACGACTTGAGGCAGTCTACTCCGCTGTTCCTACCGCCCTTCGCAAGCTTGGCCAAGGGAATGGCGGATCGAGCTTGCATGGCCTTCGTTACAGTTTCAGCGGCTGTTTGCGCCGGTGGCAACTGCTTGAGAATTTCGGCAAAGCGTGATGCGGTCTCTATCTCAGTCGGATCTGGATCGCGCATCCTAGTTGCTTTTATCTTCGCCTGGACCTCGATGCAGCCAGGCATGCCGGACGGCGGAGAAATCTCAGAATTAAAGTAGAGTGCTTCATTATCGGCAGCCGCGGCACCAGTAGATGGCATAGCCGCAATCATTGTTACGACCGCACCTACAATCCTGGCCAGCACGCGTTTCATAGTTTCCCCTATCGGCCGAATGCTCACGGGATGACCTTGGACGCCGCCGCGCCGATGGCTTTTTTCGAGAAACCTCGCGCGCCTGCCGTATCCGCCGCCACATCCGGCGATGAACTTCCGCCGCCCTCAGTCATCCCACCCACGACGCTTCCCCTGCAGCAATTTTGCTTCTTATCATCGGGCCGCTGCACGGCTCGCATGCAGGGGCAAGCTAAAAAAATATAGCGCCAGCGATGATTTATGCGATGACGGAATATAATCTGCAACTGCTCTTGCCCTCACGATGCGGGAAATGCGTTCGCATCAATGAGTCCTGAGCCAGCTAAGACCAGATGCAAGACTTTGAAACAATAAGCCGGGCTTGTGGCCCGGCTTATTGTTTCGGTCGCATGGAAAATGAATGCCGGCGGCTCACTCGCCGCCGAAGCGGCGCTGCCACCAGCCTTTGCGTTGCGGCGCAGACGTTGCCTCGCCGGTCACGCCTTCGCTCTGCCCCGGGCGCACCACGACTCGTTCAATGCGTGGTTCGGATGACCCGGTCTCGTGACGGCGTGCGCGCGCCTCGCGCTTTTCGTCGTCGGCGCTCTTGGGGGTCACCAGAGCACCGCCATTGGTGCTGCCATTGGCCACGATCACGACGCTGGCGTCGTCCGACGTGACGTCTGAAATAATCACTTCCCTCGCCGACGTCTCATCGACCGCGACCTGGGCCGCCGCCCCGGCTGCATCGGGCTCTTCCTCGGCGTCCTCGGACGCAGGTACATCCCAGAGACGTTCTGGCTTCTTGCGTTGGCGGCTGCGGGGGCCGGCGCGGGAAACCTTCACAGGCTCCGCGTCGTTTGCGGCCTCGCTGCTGCCGGCCTGATCATCGGGTTCCTGATCGTAACCCGCTGTTTGCGGTTGTCCGGCAGACTCTGGCGCGCCCGGCCCGACCTCATCTTGCGGGCTTGAGAAATCCAGGCTCGGCTCGTCGCCTTCGCCGCGTTCGTCCTCATCATCGTCTCCGGCCGAGGCAGAGACGCTATCACTCGGCGCGCGTTCAACTTGGTCGCGATCGCCGCGGCCGCGCCGGCCGCCACGGCGGCCTCTCCGGCGACGGCGGCGGGGCTCGCCGCCTTCCTCGCCTTCGGGAGCGGGCGCGGTCTCGGTCTGCTCACCATTGTCTTCAGTGTCTAGAGTATCGGCGGTGCCTTCTTCGCCTTCGCCTGCCTCATCGAAGCTTGCGCCTGTGGGCTCATCCTGTTCGTTGTCATCGCCGGATGCTGCAGCAAATCCCTGCTGGTTGGGATCATCGCCTCGCTCACCGCGGCGTCCGCCACGGCGGCGGCGACGGCGGCGGCGGCGTCCGCCACCTTCCTCCTCGCTGCCTTCACGGCCGTACTGACGGTCGCGGCCGGCGCCTTCGCCATCGCTGTCATTGTCGGCGATGACCTCCCCGGCTTCAAAGGACGGCGCTTCGTCATCGTCGTCGCCCTCAAAGCCCCAATCCATGCTGACGGCGGCGCGCTCGGGCCTGCGCAGCGGCAACAGCGCAGCCTGGCCGCGCTCGATGGTGAAGTTGGCGCCATGCACGCGGTCGGAACCAAGGATCGTCACCGAGTAGCCGTGGCGTGCTTCCATATCCGCCACGTAGGAACGCTTGGAGTTGAGGATATAAAGTGCGACGGCGCTCGTCGTCGTTGCAATGAGCGGAGCCTGGGCGCCAGCGGTGATGGCATCTTCCAGACCGCGCAGCACGGCAAGGGCGATGCTTTCGGTAGAACGGATGATGCCGGTGCCCTGACAGTGCAGGCATTGGGAGGTCGAACCTTCGAGCACTCCGGTGCGCAACCTCTGGCGTGACATTTCCATCAAGCCGAAATGCGATATGCGCCCCAATTGGATACGGGCACGGTCATGGCGCAGCGCATCCTTCAACCGGCGCTCGACCGCGCGGTTGTTGCGCTTTTCCTCCATGTCGATGAAATCAATGACGATGAGGCCTGCAAGATCGCGCAGCTTCAACTGGCGGGCGATCTCGTCTGCGGCCTCCAGGTTCGTGGCGAGCGCCGTCTCCTCGATGGAGAACTCGCGTGTCGACTTGCCCGAGTTCACGTCGATCGCGACGAGCGCTTCCGTCTGGTTGATGACGATGTAGCCGCCTGAGCGCAGCGTCACCTGGGGTGAGAACATCGCGTTGAGCTGGCGCTCCACGCCGTAGCGCGCAAACAGCGGAGTCGGGTCGTCGTAGGGCAACACATTCTTGGAGTGGCTGGGCAGCAGCATGCGCATGAAGTCGGCAGCTTCCCGATAGCCACCCTCACCCGCGACGACGACTTCCTCCACGTCCTTGTTATAGAGGTCGCGGATCGAACGCTTGATGAGATCGCCTTCCTCATAGACAAGGCTCGGCGCTGTTGACTGCAGCGTCAGATCGCGCACGCTTTCCCAAAGGCGCAGCAGGTATTCGAAATCCCGCTTGATCTCCTGCTTGGTGCGCGCCGCACCCGCGGTGCGGATGATGAGCCCCATGCCTTCGGGCACGTCGAGCTCCTGAGCGATCGCCTTCAGGCGCTTGCGATCTTGCGGGTTGGTGATCTTGCGCGAGATGCCGCCACCGCGGGCTGTGTTGGGCATCAGCACGGTGTAGCGGCCTGCAAGCGAGAGGTAGGTGGTTAGCGCCGCACCCTTGTTGCCACGTTCTTCCTTGACGACCTGAACCAGGATCACCTGACGGCGCTTGATGACTTCCTGGATCTTGTAGCTGCGCGGGCGCCGGCGGGTTCGTGCGGGCACTTCCTCGAGCATATCCGCGCCGCGGCTGGAGCCTGCCTCGCGGGGCTCGCTATCGTGATTGTCGTGATCATGATGCTCGTGATTTTCGTGGTTTTCGCCGGCATGCACCGTCTCGGGATCGCGATCGTCGATGGCGTTATCGCGCGCGGACGCGGTTTCAGCGATATCGTCTTCTCTATCGGCGTCCTCGCTGCCCGAATCCTCTGCCGCCGCAACGTCACTCCCGGCATCCGGCTCGACGTCAAGCTGGGCAGATGCCTCATCGATTTCGGCCTGCGGCAGGCGAATATCCTCGACGGATTCAGAGATTGTTTCTTCCCGCACGATTGCCGCGGCAAATGTGCTGGGCGCTTCCTCCTCGCCCTCCTCGCCACCGACGACCTCGATGTGCTCGTCGTCTTCTCCGACGTCGACGATATTGGAGATTTCCTCGCTTTCGACTTCATAATTGGCGTCATCTGACGCTGAAGCCTCGGACCCTGGCTCGGTGTCCTGGCGCAGTTGCTGCGCGCGTCCGGAGCCAGCGCGCTGGCGTGCGCGCCGTTCAAGAGCTTCCGCTCGCCGGTCGGCGGCAGCCTCAAGCTCAGCCTCGGCGGCGGCCTCCTCGTCGATCAGGGCCTGCCGGTCTGCGACCGGGATCTGATAGTAGTCGGGATGAATTTCGTTGAAGGCGAGGAAGCCATGGCGGTTGCCGCCATAGTCAACGAACGCGGCCTGGAGCGAGGGCTCCACACGGGTCACCTTCGCGAGATAGATATTGCCGCGCAGAAGCTTTCGGGCGGCACTTTCGAAGTCGAACTCCTCTACCCGGCCATTACGCTGCACGACGACCCGGGTCTCCTCGGGGTGCGTCGCATCGATGAGCATTTTGCAGTTGGACATTTTTCTTGTTCCTTCGCGCGCAGTCCCGGCGGCCCGCCCGTGTCGAAGAATGACAGGAACAGTTTGGCGAGCGGGGCGCGGTCACGCGCATTGTTGTTGTGGAAATTGGCGGGGTGCGGCAGGCGTGCGTCCAGCTCACTGCCGGAGCGGCACGCGGCCTCTTCCGGGTGTCCATCGTCGCATGCACGGCCCACGGCCGGCTTTGCGATCTGGTGGCTGGTGCGTACGATCCTCATAGCCCCTGTCGGTTCACCTGCCGCGCCGCCGCATCTGCTGGAGCGGCGCAAGCCAGGAATTCTTGAGCGGTGATCGTCTCCTCGTCGCCGGGGAGACTGCTGCCATGCTTTGGTGCCCTCTTTCTGCGGGACAACCAAACGATGGCGAATTTTCTAATGTCGCAACGCTGTCGCGAGATGTGCTCCTGCGCAGGTTGCGCTTGAAGACGCCGTAGGCAACGCGAAAGCGCCCTCACGCCGTCTTCATACCGGTCGTTCAGCCGAGCCTAATTACCTGTGAAAGCAACATTTATCGGATGTTGCAGCAGGCCGATCAAACCCTCAGCAGCCCTGGGAAAAGACATACTATGCCGCCCATGGACCGTGACCGAACACTTTGCAGAAGTGTACGTGGTCGCCACCCTGGTGGCAAGTGGTATAAAGTCTCCTTAACGGCGCGGTACGCACTCTTTTCTTGGGGGTCAAACGCCAGAAAAAACAACTTGTTAGGGTTTGAGTCGTGGGCCGGCAGCGGCCACTGTGCCAACCGGCGCAGGCGGATGGGGGAAGAGGATTGGGTTACGATTACGCCGCTGGATGGGCGACATACAACAAATCGCGAGAGGAGACGCGTGTGGAGGGACGCCGCTTCTTCGTGAAGCTGGCGGCCTTGTTCTTGATCCTTTGGTGGGCGGTCGCCGGCGTCGCCTCCAATGCGTTGATGGCTGCACCAGCGACCCCGGTGTTCGCGACTGCGGCGCAACTGACGAAGAGTGCGGAGTCCACCGTCTTCGCCCTCACACTAAGCCACGGCGTCACGGCGGAGATTTTCACCCTCGATAACCCCTATCGCGTCATCATCGACTTGCCCGACGTCGCCTTCAAACTTCCCCCAGGAACGGGCGACAAGCCCAGCGGGCACGTCAAAGTGTTCCGCTACGGACTGTTTGCCGAGCGTAAGGCCCGCATTGTCATAGAAACCACCGGTCCTGTGGCTGTTGCGTCCGCCGCCATGGAAAGGGCGGGGAAAAAGGATGCCGTGGTGCTCAAGGTCGCCCTGCAAACCACGGACGCTGCAACATTCGTAGCGGGCATGGCCAAGCCCGATGCAAACCGCGATGACAGCGGCGGACCGGACGCGACCCCGGCGACCCCGCCAGGGTCTGGCAAATCCGGAGGCAAAGCCCGGCCCATCGTCGTTATCGATCCCGGCCACGGCGGCATCGACCCGGGTGCGGTTGGCAGCGCCATTTCGGAAAAGGACATCGTCTTTTCTGTTGGTGAGCGTCTGGCCGATGTTCTGCGCAAGGGCGGGCGCTATGAGGTGCGCATGACGCGTACCAGCGATGTCTTCGTGTCGCTCGATAAGCGTCTCAAAATGTCCAGCGATTTTGAAGCAGATCTCTTCATTTCGCTGCATGCAGATTCGATTTTGGAGGCCCAGTTCGCCGAAAGCGTACGGGGTGCGACGGTCTACACCCTGTCAGAGCGGGCATCGGATGAGCGTTCCCGGTTAATGGCTGAGAAGGAAAACGCTTCCGATCTCATTGCGGGTCTGTCCTGGGCCGGCGAAAAGGGCAATGACGAGGTTCGCGACATTCTGTTCGACCTGATGCAGCGCGAGATCTCGAACTTTTCCGCAGATTTTTCCAATCTGCTGGTGGCGCACTTGGCTAAAAACATCGTGATGTCGCGCGACCCTCAAAGATCCGCCGCTTTCAAGGTGCTCAAGCAGACTCATGCCCCATCGATTCTGGTGGAACTGGGCTACATGAGCAATTCCAAGGATCAGCAAGAAATGACGACGGCCTTCTGGCAACTTAAGGTGGCAGGTGCGATAAAGGCGGCCGTGGATCAATATTTCAACAAGCGCACGACCGTTCAGCGTTAACCAAACGGCGCACCGGACTGCTTGCTGCCATATTCCATGATATGGTGAACTTGCACGTGGGGCTGCTTGCTGCGATGCGGTAAACCCGTTACAACGCGCTCTTGAACAACGGAATTTCGCTTCTGATGCGATCGCCAACGCTACCGCCGCCGGCTGCGCCAAGAAAGAAGAAGCGCCGCCGCAAGAGTCTGCTCCTGAGTTTTCTCGGGTTCGGCTTTGCGACGGGCGTTCTTTTGTTCTTTGCCGCGTCTGCAGCCGTCGGCATGCTGCTCTATCAAGCCTCCAAGGATCTGCCCGACTACGAGAGCCTCGCCAAATACGAACCACCCGTGATGACGCGTATCCACGCGCACGACGGCTCTCTCATTTCCGAGTTTGCCCGCGAGCGGCGTATCTTCGTGCCCGTCAACGCCATCCCCAAGCGCGTGCTTGGAGCATTTCTCTCGGCCGAAGACCGGCGGTTCTATGAGCATGGAGGCCTTGACTTCCAGGGTATCGCGCGCGCCGTCTTTTCCGCGGTTGAAACCAAATTGAGCGGCAGCAACCGGCGTACGCAGGGCGCCTCGACGATCACGCAGCAGGTCGCCAAGAACTTCCTGCTCACCAACGAGCGGTCCATCGAGCGCAAACTGAAGGAAGCGATCCTCGCCATCCGCATCGAGCGTGCCTACTCGAAGGACAAGATCCTGGAGCTGTATCTCAACGAGATTTATCTGGGTCTCAACTCCTACGGCGTGGCTGCGGCGGCGCTCACCTACTTCAACAAGGAGCTGAAGGATCTCACGATCGAGGAGATGGCGTATCTGGCTGCGCTGCCCAAGGCACCCAGCAACTATCATCCCTTCCGCAACAAGGCGCGTGCCACCGAGCGGCGCAATTGGATCATCGGCCAGATGGCCGAGAACGGCTACATCACGGCGGAAGAGGCTGAAGCTGCCAAGAAGCAGCCGCTCACCGTCAATCTGCGCCAGACAGGTGCGCATATCTCGACGGCGGAATTCTTCGCCGAGGAAGTGCGCCGGACACTCCTGACCCAATACGGTGAAGACAAGCTCTATGGCGGTGGACTTTCCGTCAGAACGACGCTCGATCCCAAGCTTCAGCAGATGGCGCGCCAGTCTCTGATCGATGGCTTGGTCGACTTCGACCGGCAGAAAGGCTGGCGCGGACCTGTCGCCAAAATCGACATTTCCGGCGACTGGGGCGTGCCGTTGGGCGCCATCGATGGACCGTCTGATATTCAGCCTTGGAGGCTGGGCGTTGTTCTGGACGCACAGAAGACCAAAGCTGTCGTCGGGCTCAAGCCCGCCAGGCAGCAGGACGGAAAGCTCGTCAAGGAGCGCGAAGCCGTCGAGGTCGCGCTCGAAGAGATCAAATGGGCGAAGGTCCCCGGCAAGAAGACGACGCCCGCCGCAACAAGCGATCTGCTCAAACCGGGCGACGTCATCTATGTGGCGCCCAAGGATCCCGCCAACGTGCAGGGCGTGTGGTCGCTCATGCAGATCCCCGAAGTCGGCGGAGGTCTCGTCGCCATGGACCCACACACGGGCCGCGTGCTTGCGGTCGCGGGTGGTTTCTCCTTCGACATGAGCCAGTTCGACCGCGCCATCCAAGCCAAGCGTCAACCGGGCTCGTCATTTAAACCCTTCGTCTACGCGGCTGCCATCGACAACGGCTACAAGCCTACATCCATCATTCTGGACGCGCCTATCGAGATCGAGCAAGGCCCGGGGCTGGATATCTGGCGTCCGGAAAACTACGAGAAGAACCACGCTGCCGGTCCTGCGACGTTGCGCTTTGGCGTCGAGAAGTCACGCAACCAGATGACCGTGCGCCTGGCGCAGGATCTGGGCATGCCGATCATCACGGAGTACGCACGGCGTTTCGGCATTTACGACGATCTGCTGCCGGTGCTGTCCATGTCGCTTGGCGCGGGTGAGACGACGTTGCTGCGCATGGCGACGGCCTATTGCATCCTGGCCAATGGCGGCAAGCAGGTGAAGGCGACGCTGATCGACCGCATTCAGGACCGTTGGGGCAAGACTGTCTGGCGGCATGATGAGCGTCAGTGCATGGGCTGCATGGCGGAAAAGTGGGCTAACCAGGCCGAGCCTGAGCTGATCGACGACCGCAAGCAGATCGTCGACCCGCATACCGCCTATCAGATAACTTCTATTCTTGAGGGCGTGATCCAGCGCGGCACGGCAACCACTCTCAAGTCGCTCAACCGGCCGCTGGCAGGCAAGACGGGTACGACCAACGAGGAAAAAGACACTTGGTTCATCGGCTATACTCCCGACCTGGTGGTTGGCGTTTACCTGGGCTACGACACGCCCAAGCCCATGGGCAAAGGCAACACCGGCGGCGCCATCGCCGCGCCGATCTTCGGCAACTTCATGAAGACCGCGCTGGGAGACTCGCCTCCGGTACCGTTCCGTATCCCGCCCGGCATCAAGCTCATCCGGGTGAGCCTCAAGACCGGTCTGCGCGCGAGTGCGACCGACACCGACACGATCATGGAAGCCTTCAAGCCCAATGAAGAGCCCGACGATGCCTATTCGGTCATTGGCCTTGCCGGAGCCACACCTTCCGCGACCGCGGCTACGGGCGACGCGTATCAGCCTGCGCCCGCCGCCGGTACTGGCCCGGCCGAGCGGGCCAGTCCCGGCATCGGTCCGGGCGGGGGCGGAGTCTGGTGACCGCTTCCGGTTGAGGTGACTTTGCCGCGCGCCCGGGTCCGTTTACATGGTCTGCGCTGCTGACTATATCTCCCGTCCCCGAACATAGGCCGCGCCGGCCGATGCTGGTCAGGTTCATTGAATGACGGGCGCTTGGGAATCGGCACCCCGCTGAGGGTGGCGGGACGGCTGGCACACTGGAGGACACGATCATGCGCGCAGAAGCGCAAAAGCTCGCTGACGGCATCAAGGAGGCCCTCGTCCTCCTGAGGAGGTCTCTTTGACTGGGAGACGGCCGAAGAACGTCTCGCCGGCCTGAACGCAAAGGCCGAGGATCCAGCGCTCTGGAACGATCCCACCGCCGCGCAGAAAGTGATGCGCAAGCGCCAGACGCTGGAGAGCAATATCACCGATCTCAAGAGAATTGAACGCGAGTACGACGACGCGGTCACCTTGATCGAACTAGGTGAGGCCGAAGGCGACGAGGCGAGCATCACGGAAGGCGAGCAGGCCTTGAAGCGCCTCGACAGCGAGGCTCAGCGCCGCTCGGTCGAAGCGCTTCTGTCGGGTGAAGCCGACGGCATGAATACCTACCTCGAAGTCAACGCCGGTGCAGGAGGTACCGAGAGCCAGGACTGGGCGCAGATGCTCGCGCGCATGTACATGCGCTGGGCGGAGCGGCGCGGGTTCAAGGTTAAGCTGATCGATGAAAGCCCCGGCCAGGAAGCGGGGATCAAATCCGCGACGATGGAGATCGAGGGCGAGAATGCTTATGGCTGGTTGAAGACGGAGGCAGGCGTACATCGCCTCGTGCGCATCTCGCCGTATGATGCCAACGCGCGCCGTCACACGAGCTTTGCGTCAGTCGGCGTCTTTCCCGTGATCGACGATTCCATCGAGGTCGAAATCAATCCGGCCGACGTCGACATCTCGTTCGCTCGTTCCTCGGGCGCAGGCGGCCAGCACGTCAACCGCACCGAGTCCGCCGTGCGGCTGGTTCACAAGCCGACCGGCATCGTCATCTTCGCCCAGGAGCAGCGCTCCCAACATCAAAACAAGGACATCGCGTTCAAGCGGCTCAAAGCACGCCTCTACGAGATGGAATTGAAACGGCGCGAGGAGAAAGCCTCGGCAGAGCAGGCCGCCAAGACCGATATAGGCTGGGGTCACCAGATCCGCTCTTACGTGCTGCAGCCCTATCAGCTGGTGAAGGATGTGCGTACGGGCGAGGAATCGACAAATCCTGCCGCCGTGCTCGATGGCGACATCGATGTGTTCATCGAGGCCGCGTTGTCATCGCGCATCAAGGGTGGTCCCGCGCCTGTCGTTGAGGATCTTGAGTAGACCGAATGCGAGTTAGAGCGCTTTGCGCTCATTCTGTCGCTTCGCGACATCCTCTCCCGTCCCGAGAGAGGGAAAGAGGTCGCAACCGGCTGTGGCATCTGATTCCGCAGGCTTGGAAAGCGATCTACTCGAAATCCAGCACCGACATCACGCGAAACGTGCGTGATTTGCCGTCGTGCTCGGCAAAGGAAACGTACTCGCCCGGCACGAGGCGATGTTTGTCGAGCTTGAAGCCGGCTTCGTCATCCGAGGTCTCGGTGGGGTCGTAGTCGAACGCCCAACTTCCGCCCCTCCGGTGGACGAGCCGGCCGATCTCGTCTTTTTCGCCCGGCCAGAACCGGCGCACGCGGCAGCGGTCGCGGTTTTTCTTCCATTCTTCGGCGATCAGGTGTCCGTTATCGTCGAGCGGCGCGATGAAATCATAGCCGCGCTCGCGGCTGCCCTCGGGGAATTGGTGATCGCGGGCCAATTCGATACGGATGCGCTTCAACGCCATGGAGTCCTCCGGCCTTTCTTACTGTGGAGCTTCGTCGTTCCCAATCAGTGCGAAAACAATACAGGCAGCGTCATGTCACGCATAGTATTGCGCGTCGCGCCGCCGAGCACGAATTCCCGCAGGCGCGAGTGTCCGTAGGCACCCATGACCAGCAGGCCCGAGCCGCTGCGGCGGGTCTCTTCGCGCAGAGCTGCGGCGACGCCTTCATCCTCGGCCTGAATGGCGCGCGCGTCGGCTTTCACACCATGGCGCGCGATCGCTACGGCGAGTTCGGCGCAGGGCAGATCGCCGGCCGCCTGGCTGCCAGTGCGCGGGTCGATCCAGACGATGTCGGCATGACCGGCCTTTTCGATGATGGGCAAGGCGTCGAATGCAGCGCGGGTGGATTCCTTGCGTCCGTTCCACGCGATCGTGACGTGCGAGGGGGTGGGCTGAGGGTCGCCTTGGTTGGGCACGACGAGCACCGGGCGGCCGCTTTCCATGATGGCGGCTTCCGCCCCGTCGAGCGTGTGGGTGAGATGCCAGGACAGATCGGCTTGCGGCGCGATCACGATGTCGGCCATGCGCGCGTTCTGAACCAGCGCCTCGGCCACCGTCGCATACTGGCTCTCCAGTTGCCGCCATTCCGCCGGGCGGGAAAGAAAGGCCGTCTTGTCCTTGAATATCTCGGCGATGCGGCCGCCTTCCTCGCGATAGGATTTGCGCTGTGCCTCGATCATCTCGGCAATGGCGATATCGGGCCATTCGTTGAGCACCACAGGCAGCGGCACAACAAACAAGCCTATCAAATGCGCGTCGTGAGCCTTGGCAAAGAGTGCGGCGAACTCGATCAGCCGGGCGGCGCGGCGCTCATCGTTAACGTGCGCGACAACGGTCTTGTAGGACATTCGAGCATCCTTCGGTTCTGCAATCATGTTATGCGATGCGGCCGCCTGGAGGCGGCCGCTGTCGAGTTCAGGCCTTCTTGATCTCGATCTTACGCTCGGCCGAGGCCGCGCCGGAGCGTTTAGCCGCCGTAATCTTAAGGACGCCCTTGTCGATGTGCGCCTCGATCTTGGACTCATCCACGCTGTCGGGCAAACGGATGGCGCGCTCGAAGCGGCCGTAGGATCTTTCGCTGACGTAATAGTTGTCGTTCTTCTCCTCGTGCTCCGACTTCTTCTCACCCTTTACAGACAATACGCCGTTGGTGAAAGTGACGGAAACGTCCTTGTCATCGACGCCGGGAAGTTCGGCTTCAATGACGAAGGCCTTGTCAGTTTCACGAACGTCGAGCTGTGGTGCGATGGCGCGCCCTTCCGCGCCGGTCAGGACCGAGGGCCATTCCTGGGGGCGCAAATCGAGCGTCCCAAACATCTTGTTCATCTCACGGCGCATCGCATCCAACACGTTATGCGGACCGGCAAAGGAAAGGTTGGAGGATTTTGACAATTGATTTTCAGCCATGGGGTACCTCACACATGATCTTCCGAATAAGCGAGCGGGGCTTGGCGAAAAATACGGCCGTCAAGGCAGGCTCAAGAAGGGGCGATGCCTATACCAAATTTAACGATGCCGGCATGCCAGCATATGCCATGTTGGAATGCGTGCGCGCGCCTTCAATGATCTGCGGCAACAAATCCGAGATGTGAATATTGCGCAGTGCGAAAGGCCACACAGCGGGTGACCGGTTGATCGCGATCAAGGGAAGGCTGCCCCTGCGTACCCATAGATATTATACAAATATGCAAATCGTCCGGAGATATTATCATGAAGTGGGGAATTGCGAGACTGTTGGGGTTGGCTTCCTTCGCCGCGGCCGCGGCGTTGTTTGGCGCGGGCAGCATTCGCGCTCAGCAGGATGGCGCCGCCCCGGAGGAGGGTGAACCGTGGGCGCTGTCGTTGGCCGCTCAGCTTCACGCTGAAAAACGCTGCGACGTCCAGGCCACCTATTTCGTCCGCGAGTTGCCTTCGGCGGAGGGAACGCTCTACTCGGGCCGCGTTCGTTGCATCGATGGGCGCGAGTTCGATTTTTCTCAATCCAAGCCGCATCTCAAGTTCGATCTAAAGGCATGCGAGCCTGCGGCCTGCTGAGTTCACCGCGGCCTTATGCAATGGGCGCGTGAGGCTCGTGCCCATTGCATTCATGTGTCCACTCGTGAGAAATATGCCGTCCCGTCGACCGGGCAGGCAGAAGGCATGAGCAAAGGCAACAATAACGATAGCGGCGAACTTGCGGAGCTTTATGCAGGGATAGGCACCCTGTTGAGCATCGCAGCAGATGCCATCATTGCCATAGACGCGGATCACAAGATCACTTTGTTCAACGAAGGCGCGGAGCGAATCTTCGGCTACAGCAAAGCCGAGATCCTGGGCCAGCCATTGAGCACCCTGATACCAGATCGCTACCGTTTACTGCATACCCATCACATCGCCGCGCTACAGATGGGGCAGAAGGCGTCGCGCCTCATGGGCGAGCGCCAGGAGATTTTCGGGCTAAGGAAGGGCGGAGCGGAATTCCCGGCCGAAGCCTCCATCGCCATGGTTGGGGGTATCCAGAAGAAATCTTTCCTGGCGGTGTTGCGAGATATCACCGAAAGGAAGCGCACCCAGGAAATTCTCGCTAACTATGCCCGCGAGCTGGAGCTGCGCGTGCGCGAGCGGACCGCGGAGCTTGAAGCCGAGATTGCGCGCCGCGAGGAGGCCCAGGCCCAGCTCATCCAATCGCAGCGCATGGAGGCCTTCGGGCAGCTGACGGGTGGCGTCGCTCACGACTTCAACAACCTGCTCACAATCATTACCGGCAATCTCGAGTTGATGTTTCCAGACCTGGAAACCCAAAAGGCGCGTGGGCATATCAAGCGGGCGCTCGAGGCGAGCGAGATGGCTTCGCGGCTCACGTCACGGCTGTTGACCTTCGCGCGCCGCCGCCGGCTGGAGCCTCGCGTGATCGATATGAACGAGCTGGTGCTGGGTATGGCCGAGATTGTTCAGCGGACCATTGGCGCACATATCTCGCTTTCGACCATTCTCACCCCGGAGCTGTGGCTGACGCGCGCCGACCCTAGCGAAGTCGAGAATGCGGTCCTCAATTTCGTCATCAATGCGCGGGACGCCATGCCCAGAGGCGGGCGGATGGTTGTGGAGACTCGCAACGCAGCATTCGGCGACGACGAGATCGCATCGGGCGTCCGCAAAGGGCAGTTTGTCGTGATCTCGGTCACTGACACCGGCGTCGGCATGCCGCCTGACGTGGCCGCGCGTGCGTTCGAACCGTTCTTCACGACCAAGCCCACCGGACGCGGCACCGGCCTTGGCTTGAGTACGATTTATGGCTTCGCCCAGCAGACCGGCGGCCATGTGACGCTTTATAGCGAAGTCGACAAGGGCACGACGGTGAGCCTCTATCTGCCGCGCACGGCAGATCTCGCCGTACCGGGCGAAGCCCAGGTTCAAGAAGATGAGATCATTTTTGCGCGCAACAGCGAGACGGTTCTCGTCGTCGAAGACAATCCCGATGTGCGCGAGGTGACGCTGGAGAGGATCGAAGGGCTCGGCTATGTCGTGCTGGAGGCGGCAAGCGCGCCCGAAGCGATCACGGTTCTAGAGGCCAATCCCGACGTGCAACTTGTTCTCACGGACGTTGTCATGCCTGGGGGCATGTCGGGGTTCGAGCTGGCGCAATGGATCGGCGAGAACAGACCGGGCGTCGCAGTAGTCTGCACATCGGGTTTCGCGGAGGGGGCCAGCGGGCAGCAGGGCATGGGTAATTCACCTGCGTGTGCAATGCTGCACAAGCCTTACGGGCGCGCCGAGCTGTCGAAGGTTTTGAGCGTCGCCCTGATCGCCAAGGACGAGGCGGCCCCGGAGGGAGCGGCCTGATCGCGGCTACAAACGACGCACCGTGCCGGCAAATGCGTATCCCACGCCGCGCACCGTCTTGATAAGCATCGGGCGCTCGCTGTGCGGCTCGATTTTCTTGCGCAGCCGGGCGACAAGGGCGTCGATAGAGCGATCGAGCGGGCTCCAGTCGTGACCCTTCAACTGGTCCATCAGCTCATCGCGCGAGAGCACCCGTCCGGGCCGCTCCAGCAGGATGCCGAGCAAGTTGAACTCCGCGGTCGTCAGGTCGCAGACCTCGCCAGCCGGGTTGCGGACCTCACGGCGCGCCATGTCGAAGCGCCAGCCATCGAATTCGTAGCATGGTTTATCGGGGTGGGCGTTGTCGGCCGGTGTCGCCTGGCTTGCTTCGTAGCGCCGTAGAACGGCCCGTACGCGGGCAACCACCTCGCGCATGTGAAACGGCTTCACGATGTAGTCGTCGGCGCCCAGTTCGAGCCCCACGATCCGGTCGATGGGGTCGGCCTTGCCGGTAATCATGACGATAGGCACGTTACGGCGCGCGCGAAGCTCGCGGGCAATCCGCAAGCCATCCTCTCCCCCTAGATTGAGATCGAGTGTCACCAAGTCGATGGGTTCGCGTGCCAGCAAATCGGCGCATTCCGAGCCCTCAGACGCCTCGTGCACCTGCATCCCTTCAGCTTCGAAGGCGGAACGCAGAAGCTGGCGGATTTCGGCAGCGTCGTCGACGACGAGGATATGGTGGGGTGGGGAGGCCATGTCGAAGGTGTATCTATATGTATTTGCTAATGGAAGAGGGAACTGTGCCGTTCATGCGGAGGGACGCGGACGGGGTTGGCGGGGAGCACCCTGTTACAAACCGTTACAAATTCGAACACAACCTGCAAACCACCGTATCCGATCCCGTCTTTGATGCTGGTCAGATTTCAGCATCCCACGAGACGGAAAAACCTCATGTTGACCATGTCTTTGTACAGCGGTGAAAGCCACTCCGGTTTGGAAGGTGCGTTTGCCAAGAAGTCTGACACAGACGTCCGCCGGGGCGTGGAGGGGATCAGCAATTCCACCCTCCGCCGTCTTGAGCCGCGCGAGCATGTCTGCCGTGAAGGCGAGGCCAAGCACTACGTCTACCAGGTCGAGAACGGGGCCGTATGCCTCTACCGCTCGATGCCGGATGGCCACCGCCAGATCATGGACTTCGCCTATCCGGGAGATTTCGTGGGGCTGGGCACGTCTGAGCGCCATTTGCTGAGCGGGCAGGCTATCGGGCCGACACGCCTGCGCTGCATTCCGGTCAGCGCCATCCGTCAGCTTGCAGGCCGCAATCCTGAGTTCTGTTTCCAGCTTTATGAGGCACTCTCCGCCGAGTTGACGGCTGCGCGCGACCTGCTGGCGACCGTCGGTACCCGCAGTGCAACCGAGCGCCTTGCCTCATTCCTGATTGCGCTTGCCCGCCGTAATGAGCGCGGGGGGTTCAACTCCAATCGTATCGTCCTCCCGATGCTGCGTTCCGACATCGCCGATTTCCTCAGTCTGACTGTTGAAACCGTCAGCCGCACGTTTACGCGGTTGAAGCAGCGCGGGATCATCGATCTGCCTCAGAGCACCCTTGTGATCATCAACGACCGGGATGAATTGGAGCAGGTTGCGGGACTGACACAGCAGGCCTGCGCCTAAGTATTGGGTGCGCAAGCAAAAACCAGGGTGAACTGGAGCGGGCCAAGATGGCTCAGGTAGACCCTCAGTGGGATAGGGCAGGATTAGTCGTCGGGCTGTGTCCCGATACGGCGGTTTATCTGAAGCTCGCGCGCGTCGCGAACTCGAGCGGTCTTGCTTCCTCCTCGGTGCGCGCGGCCGGAACGATTGCCGCGGTCCATGCTGTCGAGGATGGATTGGCGCGCGCCGAGAGCGCAGTGGCCAAGGCGTGGCACAACCGTGTGGTGCCGCTCAATCAGTTCGAACATGAGCCCTACTTCGCCCTCGCCGACGAACCTTTGCTGAAAGCGTGCTTCTCCTGTTTGTCGAACATTCCCGCGGGCGGCGCGCCTTGGCAGGGATCATGGCGTGGGAACAAGCTGAGCGAGGTTCTCCGCGCGCTTGAAGAAGGGGCGATACTGCTCGCCGTCGAAGCCCATTCCCTTGAGGAGCAGCGAAGCTGGGCACGAACGCTGCTCAAGAGCGGATGTGCTTTCGTCCAGACCCACGAAGATGCGCACTGTCCGCACGGCGCACATAGTCCATCGCCCATAGAAAATGGACACCGTCTGACCTGACCGGGATCAGCGGCCGGCTGTCTGCCGCGCCGGACTGGCCGCGCTCTTGACCATATGAGCTTCGACCGCGTGCTCAATCCCTGCAGCATCAATTCCGTTGATTCGATAAAGATCGCCCACGCTGCCGGACTCTCCGAACTTTCGCACGCCAAGCGCCGTGGTGCGGTGGCCACCGGCGCCACCCAACCAGGCGAGCGCGGACGGGTGGCCGTCGATCACCGTGAACAGCAGCGCGCCCGTGGGAACGGCGTCGAGGAGGGCTTGCACCTGCGAGGGTGCGCGCGCCGCGTTTGACCAGCCTTCGTAAAGCCGGTCGTAGGAGGTGATGGCCAACAGCGCTGTTGGGATGCCGCGGGCGTTGAGCGCACGGGCCGCTTCGGCGGCTTCGGGCGCCACCGCACCCGTGTAAGCGATCACGGCTTGCGTGTGCGTGTCGGGCGCCGCGCGCCAGTAGCCGCCTTCCACGATATCCTGCGTCAATTCAGGCGTCATGATGCGCGGGATTTGCGCGATGGTGCGCGTGGACAACCGCAAATAAACCGAGCCGCCGTCCTGCTTTTGGATGTGCGCGAAACCCCAGGCCATAATGGCGGCGAGTTCGTCGGCATAGGCGGGTTCGAACGAGGAAAGCCCAGGCTGTCCCATTCCGATCAAGGGCGTCTTGAGCGACTGATGGGCGCCGCCTTCGGGTGCGAGCGTGATGCCGGCGGGCGTTCCCGCCAGCATGAAGCGCGCATCCTGGTAGCAGGCATAATTCAGCGCATCCAATCCGCGCTCGATGAACGGATCGTATACGGTGCCCACGGGAATGAGCCGCTCGCCGTTGATGTCATGTGACAGCCCGAGCGCGGCGAGCAGGATGAACAGGTTCATCTCGGCGATGCCGAGTTCGAAATGCTGACCCTTGGCGGAGAAATCCCAGGTGTAGCTCGACGGGATCTTCTCCTGGCGGAAGACGTCCACCAGTTCCTCGCGGGCATAAAGACCGCGCCGGTTCACCCAAGATCCCAGGTTGGTCGAAACCGTCACGTCGGGAGACGTCGTCACGAGGCGCGATGCGAGTTCGCTGTCGGCGCGTGCGAGCGCATTCAGGATCAATCCGAAAGCCTGCTGCGTGGACATGGACGACAGGGCCGGGCAGTCGAGCGTCGGCGGCGTGGGAATAACGCGGGCCTCGTACCGGCGCTTTCTTTCCTGGGCGAAAGGCACGGCGGCAAGGAACGCCTCGATCTCGCCGCGAGGGATACCGATCCCCTCCAAGGCGTCCCATTCGTGGCCGGCGCGCACGTTCTGCTTGGTGCGATAGGCCTCCATCTGAGCCGGCGACATGAGACCAGCGTGGTTGTCCTTATGACCCTGAAAGGGAAGCCCGATCCCTTTGATGGTGTAGGCAATGAAGCAGGTTGGCCGGTCATGATCGACGGCGTGGAACGCCTCCAGCAGGCTGGCCATGTCGTGCCCGCCGAGGTTCGACATCAGCGCGATCAGTTCATCGTCCGAGCGTTTGGCGATCAGGGCGCGCGCGGGGCTATTGTCCGGCAACTCGCTCAGAAGGCGTTTGCGGAAGGCGGCTCCTCCCTGGAAGCACAGCGCGGCATAGAGCTGATTTGGACAAGCCTCGATCCAGCTCTTCAGGTCCTCTCCGCCCGGCTCGGCGAAGGCCGCCTGCAGGAGCTTGCCGAACTTGATGACAACCACGTCCCAGCCGTAGTTGGAAAACATGGTCTCGAACTTCTTGTAGAGATCCTCGTGCACGACGGCATCGAGGCTCTGGCGGTTGTAGTCGATGATCCACCATGTATTGCGAAGCCCTTGCTTCCAACCCTCGATCAGCGCTTCGTGGATGTTGCCTTCGTCAAGTTCCGCATCGCCCACGATGGAGATCATGCGCCCTTCAGGGCGGTCGCGCATCAGTCCGTGCGACTTCACGTAATCCTGCACCAGCGAGGCAAACAGCGTCTGCGCCACGCCCAGCCCCACAGACCCCGTCGAGAAGTCCACGTCGTCGGTGTCTTTGGTGCGCGACGGATAGGATTGCGCCCCCTTGATCGCGCGGAAGTTCTCGATCTTCTCCCGCGTCTGCCGGCCAAGCAGATACTGGATCGCATGAAAGGCGGGGGAGGCGTGCGGTTTCACGGCGACGCGGTCTTGCGGGCGCAGCACATCGAAGTAGAGCGCGCACAGGATGGTCGCGGAGGAAGCGGACGACGCCTGATGACCGCCAACCTTCAGGCCGTCGGTGCTCTTGCGAATATGGTTGGCGTTATGGATCACCCACGTCGACAACCACTGCACCTTCTGGTCCAGCGCGTTCAGGATCTCAAGCTTGCGATGTGCGATGGCCATGGCTCCGCTCCGCTATGATTGCGTGCGGCAACTGTAGACAAGCATGAGCGGCGAAGGATCCCAATTTCGGCCACGTTACCGGCGGTTATTGGAACAGCATCCCGCTATTTCGCTTGTATCTGGTTAGATGTTCTAATAGTCGCTTTGATGGGCGAGCCCGTGTTCCTTTATCGGGCATAGGGCAAGAACGGCTCGACGCTCTGCACGTCTTCTCCGTCAGGGGGTAGGTCTTTCAGGGGGCCGGCCTTTCTGGTCTGCGACCAAGCCGCACCGTCCTTGAAATTGATGCGCGTTTCGATCGCCTTGAGGCCGCCTGTCATGGCGGATAGGGTACGCACCAGTTCGATCCGGCCCGCCGACACGGCATCGGCGATGGCGCCAAACAACGCGAAGTCGTCGATCTGCCGTTCCTCGAAGCGTTCACGCGCGAGCGCGAGGTCAAACTTCTGATCGTTCCGCAACACCAGTGTCATGGGACAAGTGCCGGGTGTCGTGGGCCGTGCGCTGATGCGCCAATAGCCAGTGCCTTCTTTGATGTCAAAGTGCGCCACGTCCTTCAGCCGGTAGGCCCAGTCTGATAAGGTGCGCGTAACCGCCGCCAGTTCGTTGCGGAAAACGTCATCGGGATACATTCAGCCCCCCACTGCACTGCTCGCGTATCGGCCGCATTGTCAAAAAATCTGTTCCCACGTTTTCGCAGGGCACTCTAGGTCGCAAGCGCGCCCTTGTGCGCCACCTTATGATCGAGCGCGGCCGCCAGCAACGCGCGCGTATAGTCTTCCCTGGGATTGGAAAACACATCGGCGGCCGGACCTTCCTCGACGACCTTGCCGTTGCGCATCACAATAACGTAATTCGACAGAGCCCGAACCACCTTGAGATCGTGACTGATGAAGAGGTAGGCGAGACTGCGTTTCTTCTGCAAGTCGCGCAGCAGATCCACGATTTGCGCCTGCACACTCATGTCGAGTGCACTCGTGGGCTCGTCCAGCATCACGAATTTCGGCTCCAGCACCATGGCGCGCGCAATGGCGATGCGCTGGCGCTGGCCGCCGGAGAACTCGTGCGGATATCGGTCCTGGGCGGCCGGGTCCAGGCCGACTTCGACCAGCGCCTGGGACACGCGCGCCCGCCGGGCGTCCTCATCCAGCTCCGGCTGCAGGATGACGAGGCCCTCCTCGATGATCTGGCCGACGGTCAGTCGCGGCGAGAGCGAGCCGTAGGGGTCCTGAAAAACGATCTGCATCTGTTTGCGCAGCGGCCGCATCTCCTTTGAGGAGAAGCTGTCGATGCGCTGGCCCACGTAGGCAATGGGGCCTTGCGAGGAGATCAGACGCAGGATGGCAAGTCCCAGCGTCGTCTTGCCCGAGCCCGATTCGCCCACGACGCCCAGCGTCTCGCCCGCGCGCAGTTTCATCGACAGGCCATCGACGGCCTTCACGTAATCGACGGTTCGCTGCAGCAGGCCGCGCTTGATCGGAAACCAGACCTTGAGATCGTCGGTCTCGACAACCACGGGGGCGCTCGGATCCGCCGCGGGTGGCTGGCCCTTGGGCTCTGCGGCGAGCAGGTGGCGCGTGTAGGGGTGTTGAGGCTTCTCGAAAACATCGTGCTCGCTGCCGTTTTCCACGATGACGCCGTTCTGCATGACGTAGACGCGGTCGGCCATCCGCCGCACGATTCCAAGATCGTGCGTGATGAGCAGCATGGCCATGCCCATCTCCTGCTGGAGTTGCTTCAGAAGCTCCAGAATCTGCGCCTGGATGGTGACGTCGAGCGCCGTGGTGGGTTCATCCGCGATCAACAGATCGGGCTCGTTGGCGAGCGCGATTGCGATCATGACGCGCTGGCGCTGGCCGCCCGAAAGCTGGTGCGGATAGGAAGTCAGGCGCTTCTCGGGATCGCGTATGCCGACCTTCGTGAGAAGCTCGATCACACGCGGGCGAGCCTGCGCGTCGCTGAGCCCCTTGTGCAGCTTGATGATCTCGCCGACCTGCGTCTCAATGGTGTGCAGCGGGTTGAGCGTCGTCATCGGCTCTTGAAAGATGATCGATATGCGGTCGCCGCGAATGGCGCGCATGTCTTTCTCGGGGAGCTTCAGGATGTCCTTGCCCTCGAACAGAATCGTGCCCGTGGGGTGGGAGGCCGATTGCGGCAGCAGGCGCAGGATGGAGAGCGCGGACACCGTCTTGCCCGAACCCGATTCGCCCACCAGCGCCACCGTCTCGCCGTCGGCGATATTGAACGACACGTTCTTGACGACGCGGGAGGCTTGCGTGCCTTCGCCGAATTCGACCGACAGGTCTTTGACGTCGATGAGAGGGGCGGTCGCCATCGCTTATTTCGCCTGTCTGAAGGTTTTGCGCGGATCGAGCGCGTCGCGCACAGCTTCGCCCATGAAGATCGCCAGCGAAAGGATGATCGACACGGCAATGAAGCCCGAAATGCCGAGCCATGGCGCTTCCACGTGCTTCTTGCCCTGAAGCAGAAGCTCGCCGAGCGACGGCGAGCCAATGGGCATGCCAAGGCCGAGAAAGTCGAGCGCGGTCAGCGCCGAGATCGCACCCGAAAGCCGGAAGGGCAGGAAGGTGAGGGTGGCGACCATGGCATTGGGCAGCAGATGCTTGAACATGATCTGCCAGTCGGTGAGCCCGAGCGCACGCGCCGCGCGCACGTATTCCAGATTGCGCCCGCGCAGGAACTCCGCGCGCACGACGCCGACGAGCGATGTCCACGAGAAGAGCAGCAGGATGCCGAGCAGCGTCCAGAATCCAGGGATGAACATCGACGAGATGATGAGCAGCACGAACAGCTCGGGAATTGAATTCCAAATCTCCAGGATGCGCTGGAATATGAGGTCCGTGCGTCCTCCGAAGTAGCCCTGCACGGCACCTGCAAAGACGCCGATGATGGACGACAGAATCGTCAGCAGCAGGCCGAACAGCACCGAAACCCTGAAGCCGTAGATGACGCGGGCGAGCACATCACGGCCCTGGTCGTCGAGACCCAGCCAGTTGGTATTGCCCAAGGCCTTGAAGCGCGCGACCTGGTCGGCTGGCGCCTCGCACAGCGGCATTGACGTGGACCATGGGGGCGGCGCGGGATAGCCCAGGCACGTGCCGTTGTCCTTCATGCGGCCCGGGAAGTCGCGGTTGATCGTATCATAGGAGTAGCGGATCGGTGGCCAGACCATCCAGCCGTTGGCGTTGATCTCCTCGATGATGTGCGGTGCCTTGTAGTCCGTGACCGCCAGGAAGCCGCCGAATTTCTCTTCCGGGTAATCGACGAGAACGGGAAAGAGGATCTCGCCCTTGTAGCTGACGAGCAGCGGCCGGTCGTTGGCGATGAACTCGGCAAACAGCGTCACGAAGAACAGCGTCGCGAAGATCAGGAAGCTGCGATAGCCGGCCTTATGCGCCTTGAAGCGTTCCAGGCGCCTGCGGTTGACCGGCGACAGCGAGAACCACGAGCGCTTGGGCTTGGCGGGGGGCGGTTCGGCGATGTCGATGGTTTCGGAGATCTTCTTGTCCATGCTCAGACCTCGCGCGTCTCAAAGTCGATGCGCGGATCGACAAGTGTATAGAGGAAATCCGAGAGGATGCCGACCACGAGACCCACCAGCGAGAAGATGTAAAGGGAGGCAAACACCACCGGATAGTCGCGTTTTTCGATGCTTTCCATGGACAGCAGTCCAAGCCCGTCGAGCGAGAAAATCGTCTCGATCAGAAGCGATCCTGAGAAGAACGCACTGATGAAGGCTGCAGGGAAGCCGGCGATGATGAGCAGCATGGCATTGCGGAAGACATGGCCGTAGAGCACCTGCGGTTCGCTCAAGCCCTTGGCGCGCGCGGCAACCACGTACTGCTTGCGGATCTCGTCCAGGAAGGAATTCTTGGTCAGGAACGTCATGGTCGTGAACGAGCCGATGGCCATGGCGATCATCGGCAGAGTCAGGTGCCAGAAGTAGTCCCTGATCTTTCCGAACAACGAAAGGTCGTCCCAGTTGTCGGAAAACAAACCACGCGAGGGAAACCACTGGAAGAATGACGAACCCGCGAACAAAATGAGCAGCAGCACTGCGAACAGGAAGCCTGGAATGGCGTATCCGACCACCAGCACGCCACTGGTCCATGTATCGAAGCGGGTTCCGTCGTTGACGGCCTTTCGAATGCCAAGCGGAATGGAAATCAGATAGGTGAGCAGAGTCATCCAGAGCCCGAGCGAGATGGAGACGGGCAACTTCTCCTTGATCAGGTCCAAGACCGGAATATCGCGGAAGTAGCTCTTGCCGAAATCGAAGGTGAGATAGTTCTTCATCATCAGGAAGAACCGCTCATGCGCCGGTTTGTCGAAGCCGAACTGCTTTTCAAGACTCTTGATGAAGGCGGGGTCCAGGCCCTGCGCGCCACGGTATTTCGAGGTCACGGCATCCGCCGCGCCCTGACCCAGAGCGCCTGCCTGCCCGGCGCCTGCGCCAAGGCCGTCTCCCGTGCCGCCGCCCATGCGTCCCGCGATGGAGGAGGAATGCCCCATCAATTGCGCGATCATGCGCTCTACGGGCCCGCCCGGTGCGAACTGGATGATGACGAACGCAAACAGCATGATCCCCAAGAGAGTGGGAAAGATCAGCAGAAAGCGTTTGAGCAGATAGGTGGCCATTGGCGCGCTACTATTCCCCTTGCTCTAGTTCTTCTCGCCGCCCGGCGCGGGCTTGCTGGCCAGTGTCTCAGCCTTGGCCTTATCATACCACCACGTGTCGAGCACGCCGGGATCGTACTTTGCGCTTATCGCGGGTCGCGCATACTTATTCCAGTAGGCGACGTTATGAGAGGCTTTGTACCAGTGTGGCACCCAATAATGGGATGCCCGCAGAACACGGTCGATGGCTCGCGTCGCAGTGACAAGCTCCTCGCGCGAACCTGCGCCCGTGACCTTGTCGATGAGCGCGTCGATGACGGGATCGGCGATGCCTGACAGGTTCTGGGAGCCGTCCATGGTGGCGGCCTGTGAGCCCCAGTAGCCCTTCATTTCCACGCCGGGCGTCAGCCGCAAGGCATAGCGCTGCACGGTGATGTCGAAATCGAACGACTTCATGCGCCGTTCGTACTGGGCGGGATCCACGCGCCGCGCTGTGGCGTTCACGCCGATCTTACGCAGGTTTTCGATGTAGGGCAGAATGATGCGCTCGAAGGCGTCTTCAAAGAAGAGAAACTCCACATCCAGCGTTGCGCCCTTGGCGTCATGCAGCAGCCGGTCCGGGCCAATCGTCCAGCCGGCGGCCTTGAGGAGTTCGAACGCCGTCTTCAGGTTGTCGCGGTTATTGCCGCTGCCGTCGGTCACGGGCGAGGTATACACCTCGCCGAATACCGTTTCGGGGACTTTGTCCTTGTAGGGCTCCAGCAATGCCAGTTCTTGCGGGGATGGGTTGCCCGAGGCCTTCATGTCCGAGTTTTCAAAGAAACTCTGCGTGCGCGTATAAAGATTGTAGAACAGCTTCTTGTTGGACCATTCGAAGTCGAACACCTGATCGAGCGCCTTGCGCACCCGCACGTCCTTGAACTTGTCGCGCCGCGTGTTGAGGAAGAAGCCCTGGGCGCCGGAGGGATTTTCGTCGGGCAGGGTGTCGCGGATCAGCCGGCCATCCGCGACGGCCGGAACGTTGTAGCCCGTCGCCCAACTGACAGAGGTGAATTCCTCGCGGTAGTCGAGGCCACCCGACTTGATTGACTCCAGCTCGGCCGTGCGGTCACGGAAGGAGTCGAAGCGGATTTCATCAAAATTATTGCGCCCGCGGTTGACGGGCAGATCCTTGGCCCAATAGTCGTCCCGCCGCTTGTAGGTGACGTACGTGCCGGCCTTGAAGTTCGAGATCAGATAAGGGCCCGAGCCCAGAGGCGGCTCCAGGCTCGTTTCATCGAAAGGCTTTTTGTCGTAGTAGGCTTTGGACAGTACGGGCAGGCCCGCGAGGATCACAGGCAGGTCGCGGACCAGCGCGCCCTGGAACGTGTAGATCACGGTATGATCGTCGGGCGCTTCCGCTTTAACGACCTCGCGCAGCGCCAAACCGATGGCAGGCGCGCCCTTCTCCTTCAGGAGTGTGAATGAGTTGACGACGTCGGCAGCGGTGACAGGGGTCCCGTCCGAGAACTTCGCCTCCTTGCGCAGCTTGAAGGTCACGGACATGCCGTCTGCCGCAACGTCCGCGGTTTCTGCAACCAGGCCGTACATGGCATCGGGCTCGTCTTGCGCGCGCGCCATGAGGGTGTCGAACAGCAAATCCGTTCCCATAGCCGGGTCGCCTTTGATGATGAAGGCGTTGAACGTGTCATAGGTCGGTGGCCCGTTGGTGACGAACCGCCCGCCCTTGGGCGCGTCGGGATTGACGTAGTCGAAATGCGCAAAGCCTGCCGGATACTTCAGCTCGCCGAACACCGACAATCCATGAAGAGGCTTGGCAACCGCGTCCGCGAGCGGCAGGACAGCGCCCACTGCCGCCGCCAGTACGGCCCCCATCAGTCCGCGCCGCATGCTCGCCCGTGCGGCTCTCGTGTGAGTCGTATGCATCTGGTGCGGCATCCTCGTGCTAGAGTGCTTCCGGAAAAGTGGGAACCGGTTTTCCGATAAGAAGCACGATAAAACAAAAGCCTAGAGCCGTTCCGCGATTCCATCAAAACCGGAACGGCTCTAGCGTCCGCGCGCCGCCTGCAGCGCCTGATCCTTGGCGCTATCCAGCCACCACGTGAGGACAGGCGTCGCGGGGGATTGAGAGGGCAACTTCTCGGGACGGCCGAATTTGTCCCAGTTCGCGATGCGGTCCACGTTCAGATACCATTGCGGCACCATGTAGTAGTTCCACATGAGCACGCGGTCGAGCGCGCGGGTCGCGGCGACGAGTTCGTCGCGATCCTTGGCGGCGATGATGCGCTCGACGATTTTGTCGATTGCCGGGTTCTTGATGCCGCCGACGTTGGCGCTGCCTTCCCGGTCCGCGGCAGCCGAACCGAAGAAGTAGCGCTGCTCGTTGCCTGGCGAGTGCGACTGGCCGATGCTGTGCACGACGATGTCGAAGTCGAAGCTCTTCACCCGCCGCTCGTACTGCGAGCTGTCGACCATGCGCGCGGTTGCATTCACGCCGATCTTCTTGAGGTTCTCGATGTAGGGGAGCACGACTCTCTCGAAGTCGGGCTGCACGAGAAGGAATTCCACATCCAGCGTCTGACCGGCCGCGTTGGTCAGCTTGCCGCCCTTGAGCGTCCAGCCCGCGGCGGCCAGCAGCTTCACGGCTTCGCCGAGCTTCTTATGCAGGTCGGATACGGAACTATAGACCGGGTTCTTGTATTCCGTCGTGAAGACTTCAGGCGATACCTCGCTCTTCACCTCGTTCAGAATCTCAAGCTCCTTGCCCTGGGGAAGGCCTTTGGCGGCAAGCTCGGAGTTGGCGAAGTAGCTGTCGAGACGCGTATAGGCGCCGTAGAACAGCTTGCGGTTCATCTCCTCGAAATCCAAGGCGTAGGTGAAGGCCTGGCGCACCCGGGGATCCTGGAACTTGTCGCGACGCAGATTGAACGCGAAGCCTTGCATGTCCGCAACACGGCCTTCCGGCAGCATCTCCTGTTTGACGAGGCCCTTCTTCTTGGCATCGAAATCGTACTGCGTTGCCCATGCGGAGGCGGAGTTTTCAGACCAGGTGTCGATCAAGCCGGATTTGAAGGCTTCGAAAGCGGGGACGCGGTCACGGAAGTACTCGTAGCGGATCTCATCGAAGTTCCACAGGCCCTTGGCAACTGGCAAATCCTTCGCCCAGTAATCGGGATCGCGCGCGTAGATGACGTTACGTCCAGCCTCGAACGACTTGATCTTGTAGGGGCCGCTGCCGACCGGCACTTCGAGCGAGGACTTGGTGATGTCGCGCGTTTTGCCCGAGGCGTCGCTGCCCTTCCAGTAGTGCTCGGGTAGAACGTCCAATTGGCTGACGATGAGCGGCAGTTCACGGTTGCCTTTCATATCGAAGGAGAACTTTACCTCGTGCTCTCCGGTTTTCTCTGCCTTCACGACGTTCTTGTAGTAGAGCGCAAACTGCGGATTGGCTGCCTTGAGCGCGTCGAGCGAGAAGATTACGTCCTCGGGCCGTATGGGTTTGCCATCGTGGAAGCGCGCCTCGGGACGCAGCTTGAATGTGACGGACGAAAAGTCCTCCGGATAGGAAAGGCATTCGGCGACCAGACCGTATTCCGCCGAGGGCTCGTCAGGGCTGCGGAAGAACAGGCTGTCGTAGAGAAGGGTCAGTCCGGCTGCCCCGGACCCCTGGATTGTGAAGTTGTTGAAGCTGTCATACCCGCCCATGGACCACTGCCGCAGGGTGCCGCCCTTGGGCGCGCCGGGATTGACCCAATCGAAATTCTTGTAATCCGCGGGCATCTGCGGCGCTCCCAGCAGCGAGACGCCGTGGCGGCATTGGCCGGCGGACGCATCTGAGGCGGGCGTAGCGGCGGCCGCAGGTTGTCCGCTTTCGGGGTTGGGTGCGTCCTGAGCGTGGGCGGAAGGAAACGCGATTGCGAGTTGCGACATCAGCCAGAGTGCAGCGGCGCCGTCGAATAGGGGCTTCAAGTGCATGTCCGGTGTCAATCCTCCGATACCCTCGATCAATCCGTTCCTGAGCCCGTGTCTTGCCGTGTCACGCAAGCGTAGCATTTGCGCGGGATGCGGGCATAACTCGGGCGCGCCCCGGCAACATGCAGTCCTTGAACGAAAACGACCCTGCCGAGGTCCGGCAGGGTCGCAGGTTTTCCAGGCTGTCGCGAGTTAACTCGCTGTCATTTTGGCAACTCGGCCGGGGTATCTGATTGTCCCGCCAAATAGGCAATTACATCAGCCGCATCGGTGGCGCCCGGCAGGCCATTGAAGACCATCTTGGTGCCCGGAATGAAGCCCTTCGGATTGCTGATGAATGCGGCGAGATCCTCGAACGTCCAATTGCCGCCTTTTTCCTTCATGGCGGGCGAGTATTCGAACCCCTCGAAGCTCGCCTTGGGTCGGTTGACCACACCCCACAGGTTGGGGCCGACGGCCTTGGGCTTGCCCTTTTCGATATTGTGGCAGGCCTTGCACTTGGAAAACAGTGCCTTGCCGTTATCGGCCGAGGCCTTGGAGAGATCGGCGAGTACCGCGGCAGGACCGGAGGCCGCATCGGCTGCGGGCGCCGCGCCTTCGGCCGGCTTGGCCGCGCCCCCGCCGGCGTCTGCTTGGGCGGCGGGCAGCGTGAAGCCCGGCGTGGCCGGCGGGCCTGGCATCCGCGCCTCGATCAGGACCCTTGTGCCAAATATCAAAAGGAGGGCCGACAGCACGGCGCCCGCGATCTTGGTGAATTCAAAAGAGTCCATGAACCCCGATCCTCGATTTTTTCTTTAGATTGGCCGCAACGCTCTGGGCATAGCCCGCCGCCAGCGCTAAGGGAACCTCCCTCGCTCTTGCAATAGACGAAAAGTGTGGTCTAGAGCCTAGCCGCGAGACCAATTGTCACGAAGGGGCCGAAAGATCGCTGCATGCCGCGCGTTATCACCATCATCCCGGCCCGTATGCAGGCCACCCGGCTTCCCGGTAAGCCGCTGGCAGATATAGCGGGCAAGCCCATGATCGTTCATGTGTGGGAGCGCGCCATGGCAGCCGAGACCGGCCGCGTTGCGGTTGCCACCGACAATGACGAGATTGCCGCAGCGGTCAGGAACGCGGGCGGGGAAGCGGTCATGACGCGCGCCGACCATGCCTCGGGGTCTGACCGCGTCTTCGAGGCGGCCTCCAGGCTCGATCCGGACGGCGACGCCGATACCATCGTCAATCTGCAGGGTGATCTTCCAACTCTCGACCCCCTGCTGGTGCGGGCCTGCCTTGCGCCCTTGAGCGGCACGAAGGCGACCGATATCGCAACGCTCGCTGCCGAGATTACGGTCGAGGAGGAAAAGACCAACCCCAACGTCGTAAAGGCAGTCGGGACACCGCTTTCTGCGCCCAACCATTTGCGTGCGCTGTATTTTACGCGCGCCACCGCGCCCTATGGCGAGGGGCCGCTCTACCACCATATCGGTATCTACGCCTATCGCCGTCAGGCGCTCGAACGCTTCGTCTCTCTGGCCCCCTCGCCATTGGAGACGCGCGAGAAGCTCGAGCAGCTGCGCGCGCTTGAGGCGGGGATGCGGATCGATATTGCAATCGTCGACACCGTCCCTCTGGGCGTGGACACGCCCGCAGACCTGGAGCGGGCCCGCCACGTCATTGCCGGCGCCGGCATCCCCAACCCCAAATCATAAAAGGCCGGAACGGACCGCATGTCCAACACCCCAAGCACCGCCGATACGCGCGCACGCATTTCTTACCAGGGCGAACCTGGCGCCAATTCCCACCTTGCCGCACAAGAGGCGTATCCGGAGCTGGAGGCGGTTGCCTGCCCGACGTTCGAGGATGCGCTGGCGGCGGTCAAATCGGGAGAGGCGCTTTACGCCATGATCCCCATCGAGAACTCGGTGGCGGGCCGGGTTGCCGATATTCACCACCTATTGCCCGGCGCTGGCTTGTTCATCGTCGCGGAACACTTCCTGCGCGTGCGTCACCAGTTGATGGCGCTTCCGGGCGCCACGCTCGACACGATCAAGCGCGTGATGAGCCACACCCAGGCGCTGGGTCAGTGCCGCAGCACGCTGCGCAAGCTCGGTCTCAAACCCGTGCCAGAAGCCGACACCGCAGGGTCAGCGCGTATGGTCGCGGAAAGCAAGGACTTGTCGATTGCGGCCCTCGCCTCGCGGCTGGCGGCCGAGATCTATGGCCTCAAGATTCTCAAGCCGGATATGGAGGATCAAAAACACAACACGACGCGCTTCGTGGTGCTCGCCAAAGATCCCGATGACGCCGAGCCCGACGAGGGTCCGGTCATCACGACGTTCCTGTTTCGCGTGCGCAACGTGCCGGCCGCGCTCTACAAGGCGCTGGGCGGCTTTGCTACAAACGGCGTCAACATGACGAAGCTTGAGAGCTATCAGGAAGAAGGCACCTTCAACGCGACGATGTTCTTTGCCGACATCGAAGGCCACCCGGCGGAGCGCTCCGTACAACTGGCGCTTGAAGAGCTGTCGTTCTTCTCGACCGAGATCAAGGTGCTCGGCACCTATCCTGCAAGTCCGTACCGCAAGGAGGCGGCTGAACTGGTGAGGTCGGGTCTCGAGGCGTGAGCCGTCAGGCCGCAGCAGGGGACAGATAGGTCATGCGATTAAACGGCAAAATCGCCATCGTCACGGGCGCCGCCTCGGGGTTTGGACGCGGCATTGCGGAACTGTTCGCAGAGCAGGGGGCAAAGGTCGTCATCGCCGATCTCAACGGTGAAGGCGCCGCACAGGTGGCGAGCGCTATCGGCGGGCAAGCTGCGCCCGTCGAGGTGGACGTGACGCAAAAGGCCAGCGTCGAGGCCATGGTGGGGACCGCAACCAGCCGCTTCGGCGGGCTCGATATTCTCGTCAACAACGCCGGTTACACGCATAGAAATCAGAGCCTGATGACGGTGAGCGAGGAGGATTTCGACCGCATCTATGCGGTGAACGTGAAGTCCATCTACTTCACGACGCTCGCGGCGGTGCCGCAGATGGAAAAGCGCGGCGGCGGCTCGATCATCAATACGGCCTCCACGGCGGGCGTGCGCCCGCGTCCGGGTCTGACATGGTACAATGGTTCAAAAGGCGCGGTAATCACGCTGACGAAATCGATGGCGGCGGAGCTCGCGCCCCTGAACATCCGTGTCAACGCCATCAATCCGGTGATCGGGGAGACAGGCCTGCTGGAGCAGTTCATGGGAATGCCCGACACACCTGAGAACCGCGCCAGGTTTCTCTCCGGCATTCCATTAGGTCGCTTTTCGACGCCGCGCGACATTGCCAACGTGGCATTGTTTCTGGCCGACCCCGACAGTGCGTTCCTCACCGGCGTCGCGATCGAGGCCGACGGCGGGCGCTGCATTTGAGCCATAATGGTTTAGATGCACGCAATCTTTGTTGCGCGTTTCTTTACACCGATGCGTTGAATCACGTTCGCGTGTCGCGCGCAGGGAGCGACGGGCGTTAACGGATCATGAGCACGGCAAGTGTAGAGTCATCTTGACGTTGCACTTCTCTAAGGACCCATTGGGCCATGCTCAAACGCACCGACTTTGCCGACAAGCGCCAGTTTGGCCGCCGACACACGCAGGTGCGCGCCTGGGTTCGCATTGCCGGCCGGCCGGCCGTGCAATGCATCGTGCGCAATCTTTCGGACGGCGGCGCGTTGCTCGAGTTCGAGGAGGACGTCTGGGTGCCGTTCTCGTTCCGCTTGGTGAGCGACGATCAGAGCATCGACAAGGTCTGCGAGGTTCGGCATCAGACAGGCTCTCGCATCGGCGTGCAGTTCGTCGAAGCGGCCGAGGCCCTGGATCATGACCGCAAAATCGTGGACGACCGCGATACCTGGACGGGCGGCGCGCCTTTGCGCCGTTGAAACGCCTTTTCGCCGAAACGTGACAAATTCCTGGAGCCGCGCGCGATGCGGCCTTTGGCTGCATTGCGGCATTCAGAAGGCTCCATCCGCTGCAAAGTCGTCCGGCCGGGGTTGTGCGCCAAAAAAATAGGCTCCATTATACCTGCCGGGAGGTTGGCGGCGGACGCTTCGTTCGCCAACCGGGTCAGGTCCGGAAGGAAGCAGCCCTAACGAAACTGACGCGGGTCGTTCGTCAGCCTCCTTGTTTCTCTTTTGGACCGCACGCGCGTTGCGCTTCGCGTAAGGGCGGTCTTTTTGCGCGGGTCCGGCGCTTGCCGCCAGGACACGCGCGCGGCCTCAAGGTCCGTCCGGACCGCAGGGACATTCGGCGCCACACGGACATCATGGCCAAGAAATCGACAGGTGGCGAGAACACGGGTGCGGGCGGCGATATTGCCGCCAAGCCTTATGTCGTCCTGGCGCGCAAGTATCGGCCTCAGACCTTCGACGACTTGATCGGCCAGGATGCCCTGGTGAAGACGCTGAAAAACGCATTCGCGGCCGGCCGCATCGCGCAAGGCTACATGCTGACCGGCGTGCGCGGCGTAGGCAAGACGACGACGGCGCGGATCCTGGCGCGAGCTCTCAACTACGAGGCGCCGGGCTTCGACCGGCCGACCATCGACATGCCTGGGCTTGGCAGGCATTGCGCCGAGATCATGGAGGGCCGGCACCCCGACGTGTTCGAAATGGACGCGGCCTCCAACACCGGCGTCGACAACATCCGCGAGATCATCGAGAGCGCGCAGTACACGCCGCTCATCGCTCGTACCAAGGTCTTCATTATCGACGAGGTTCACATGCTCTCCAAGGGCGCGTTCAACGCGCTTTTGAAGACGCTCGAGGAGCCGCCGGGGCATGTGAAGTTCATCTTTGCCACCACCGAGATCCGCAAGGTGCCCGTTACGGTGCTGTCGCGCTGCCAGCGTTTCGATTTGCGCCGCGTCGAGCAACCTGTGCTGTGTGCCCACTTCAAGAAGATCGTGGGCAACGAAGGCGCGCAGGCGGACGACGATGCGCTTGCGCTCATTGCGCGCGCGGCGGAAGGTTCCGTGCGCGACGGCTTATCGATCCTCGATCAGGCGATCGCCATGGGCCAGGGGCATGTCACGGCGCCGAGTGTGCGTGCGATGCTGGGTCTTGCCGATCGCGCGCGTATTTTCGATCTCGCGGAGGCGCTTTTCAAAGGCGATGCCGCGACGGCGCTGTCCAGTCTGAAGGCCTTGCATCAGGACAGTGCGGAGCCCACCCAGATCATCTCCGATCTGGCGGAGGCGGTGCACATCGTTGCCCGCATCAAGGCGGTCGGCGAGGAACCTGCGGGTGAGGCGCTCTCGCGAGAGGAAAAGGCGCGGGGAGCGGCGCTCGCGGAGCAGCTGTCCATGGCGTATCTGGCCCGTGCCTGGCAGATGCTGCTGAAGGGCATCGAAGAGACGCAGCGCGCACCCGCCCCCTACGCCGCAGCCGAGATGCTGCTCATTCGTCTCGCCTACACAGCCGATCTGCCGACGCCCGACGATCTCATCGCCCGCCTCGGCGGCGGGACAATGCCATCCCGTCACGCGTCTGCGCGGTCTGAGCCGCGCCAGGAGCGTGGCCCGCTCAACCAAGATGCCGCCCAAGGCCCGCAAGCGGCTCTTGGAGCGCCGGGCACGGAGGGCCAGGATCACGGCGCCAGCGCCGAAGCGGCAGAGGGCGAACTTTTCCCGGTGCTCGACCCGGAGGCCGATGCCGCAGAGTTCACCGACCCTGGCGATCTCTCCGAGGACGACGGACCCGCCGCACACGCGCAGCCCGTCATGATGCCCGACCCGCACACCTTCGCAGAGGTCGTGGCGCTTGTGGGCGCGAAACGCGACATGATGCTGAAGGTCCATTTGGAGGACCACGTCAGCCTCGTGAAATTCGATGCCTCGACAGGTTCCCTTGATCTGCACCTGCTGACCGGCGCGCCCGCAGAGCTTGCCAATGATCTGCGTGAGAAGCTTAATCTGTGGACCGGCCGGCGCTGGATGGTGATGCTGTCGAAGACGCCCGGAGCGCCCGCGATCGGAGCGGTCCGCCGTCAACGCGAGGCCGCCGAGCTGGCCGCTATCAAGGGTCATCCGGCAGTGCGCGCGCTGCTCGAAGCGTTTCCCGATGCGAAGATCGCGGATATACGGCGCATGGCCGGCAGCGGTCTGGATGGCGCACCCGGCGATGGCGAGACCGGCGACGAAAGCAAGGCCGTCTGATGAGACGGCAGGTTACCAGGAACAAGAGCGACACGACCAACCGCGAGGCTGCGATGAAAGACGTAATGGGTTTGATGAAGCAGATGGGCCAGATCCAGGCTCGCATGAAGCAGGCGCAGGACGAGCTTGCAGCTCTCGAAATCGAGGGCCAATCCGGCGGTGGATTAGTCAAGGTGACGCTCGACGGGAAGGGCGAGGTCAAGCGCGTCCGCATCGACCCCTCGCTGGCCAAACCCGAAGAGGTGGAGATCCTCGAAGATCTCATTATCGCGGCGGCGGCCGATGCAAAATCCAAATCCGACGCCGCGATGCAGTCGAAGATGGCGGAAGTGACAGGCGGTATGCTCCCGCCCGGAATGAAGCTCTTCTGATCGGGACCCCATTGACAGCCGAGCCGGCACACGCACGCGGAAAGCGTTTCGATGTCCAAGAAAATCGCAGGGCCCGAAATCGAGCGCCTGGTGCAGTTGCTGAGCCGCCTTCCCGGTTTGGGGCCGCGATCCGGGCGCAAGGCCGTGCTGGCGCTCCTCAAGCGCCGCAATGATCTGCTTGTTCCTTTGAGCGAAGCTCTCAACGTTGCGGTCGAAAAAATTGCCGAGTGCCCCAAGTGCGGCAACCTCGATACGGTCTCACCTTGCAGCATCTGCCGGGATCAGCGCCGCGACGCCGGATTGATCGTGGTGGTCGAGGAGGTCGGCGATCTGTGGGCGCTGGAACGTGCCGGCGTCGTCTCCGGGCGCTATCACGTCCTGGGCGGACATCTCTCGCCGCTCGATGGCATCGGACCCGACAAGTTGAATATCGCGAGCCTGGTCGAGCGGGCGCGCGCGGGAGAGGCGAGCGAGATTTTGCTGGCGTTGAACGCCACCGTGGAAGGCCAATCGACTGCGCATTACGTCTCCGAGCAGTTGGCGCCCCTGGGTGTCGCCGTTTCGCGGCTCGCCCAAGGGGTGCCGATCGGCGGCGAACTCGATTATCTCGACGAAGGAACACTTGCGGCGGCAATCAAATCGCGCCGCCGGCTGTGAGGGAGCCGCCGGCATGAAGGTCAGCAAGTCGAAATGACATCGCCGAGCCGCCCGCGCCGCGCGAGCGGGACGCCCAAATTCGTGACCGGATCGGTGCTGCGCCACATCCTGGAAATGACCGGGGCGGGCGCGATCGGACTCATGGCCATTTTTCTTGGTGATCTCGCCAACATCTATTTTCTGAGCATCTCGGGCGACCATACGGTCGTCGCATCGATCGGCTATGCGAGTTCGATCCTGTTTTTTTCCACTTCCGTCGGTATCGGGCTGTCGATTGCCGCCTCCACCATGGTGTCGCCGGCGGTTGGCGCAAACGTGCGATCCAAGGCGCGGCGATTGGCGACCCATGCGCACCTGCTGGCGTTTGGAATGTCGGCTGTGTTCAGCATCGTCTTATGGTTCTTCATTCCGTGGCTGTTGGACCTGCTGGGTGCAACGGGTCGTGCCCATGCCCTGGCCAGCGTCTATCTCGCCATTCTCATTCCGACGCTGCCGCTGCTTGCGGTCGGCATGACGTCGTCGGCTGTCTTGCGATCGCTGGGCGATGCCAAGCGCGCCATGTTCGTGACGCTGACGGGCGCGGCCGTGAACACGGTCCTGGATGCGATCCTCGTTCTTAAAATGGGGCTTGGTGTCGAAGGTGCAGCCATCTCCACGGCGCTGGCGCGGTGCGCTATCGTCGCGATGGGGCTCTACGGCGTCATCGGCGTCCACCGCCTGTGGGGCGCGATCAAGCCGAAAGCGCTCGATGATGACGCGCGCGCTTACTTTCTGGTCGCGTTCCCGGCCGTGCTGACCAACATCGCCACGCCCGTCGGCAATGCCTATGTGACGACCGCGGTCGCCCCCTTCGGGGATGACGCCGTCGCGGGTTGGGCCGTCATAGGGAGAATTATTCCCGTGGCATTCGGGGCGATCTACGCGCTGTCGGGCTCCGTCGGCCCGATCATCGGGCAGAACCTGGGCGCCCGCCAGCCTGCGCGCATGAGCATGATCCTGACCCAGTCCTTGCTGGTGATGGGCGCGTTTACACTGGTGGCCTGGTTGGCGCTCGTCATACTTGCGGAGCCGCTGGCGGCGGCATTCAATGCCTCGGGAGAGACGCGCGCGCTGATCGTCTACTTTTGCCGCTGGCTCTCGCCCATGTTTGTTTTTCTAGGTGGGGTGTTCATAGCCAACGCGGCGTTCAACGTGCTGGGCAAACCCCATTTGTCCACAGTGGTGAATTGGGCGAGGGCCACCTTGGGAACTATTCCGTTTGTGGCAATTGGAGCCAGCATGGACGGCGCCCGGGGGGCACTGACGGGTCAAATGCTCGGCGGCGTATTTTTTGGGCTGCTTGCGGTCGTTCTTGCCTATAGACTTATCAACAGGATTGCTTTTCGTATGCGTGAAGCAACGTAGCGATCATGAATCGCGAATGTTGTGGAGCTACGCCATTCGACGGCCATATTGGCCTTGGCAGTAAGCATACGGTCGATTAGCTGAAGTTGGGACGAGCCGTAGGTTTTTTCGTCCGGGGACGTGTTTGCATCGGTTGATTTGCGGGCGGGAGAAGACGTGAGCGGTTCAGCAGACGACAACTCGGCCGCCGCGCGGATTCGGCACTGGTTGCTGGAGCTCACGAGGCATCAAAAGCGGGCCATCCTCGCTGCGACAGACCTCATCGCTCTGATCGGGATACTCTGGTCGCTCACGTCGCTGCGCTATAGCTATGCCTTCTGGCCCAACTCCTGGGTCGGCCATGTCGTGTATTGGTCCGGGCCGTTCATCACGGTCGTCGCCTTTGCATATATGGGGCTCTACCGCTTCGTCACCCGGTATCTGGGGTCGCAAGCGAACACGCGTATCATTGGCGGCGTGGCGGTTTCGGTGTTGGTATGGTCGCTGCTCGTCTTCATGGCGGGCCAGCTTGGAACGCCGCGCTCGGTCATTCTCAGCTACGGCGTGTTTGCCGCCATTGCGGTGATCGCCATCCGCTACGTCGTTGCGCGCTTTCTCCAGTCGTCGGGCATTGAGCTGCCGAAGGTGAAGCAGGGCCAGGCGTCTCATCCCGTGTTGATCTACGGCGCGGGTGAACGGGGTGTCGATCTCGCCATTGCTCTTCGCCGCAGTGCGGACCGCGATGTCGTCGGCTTTTGCGACAACTCGCCGTCCATGTGGGGGCAATACATCGCCGGCTACCGCGTGTACCGCCCGGAGAAGCTCGGCTACATCATCGAGCGTTACGGCATCAAGGAGATCCTGCTTACGATGCCCGCAGGCGCCCGCCACGAGCGGCGCATGGTGCTCAAGCAACTCGAAACCTTCCCTGTCACGGTCAAGGTTCTTCCTTCGCTTGCTGAAATCGCTTCCGGCAAGGTGGCTCTGGCGGCCCTGCGGCCGCTCGAGGTGGAAGATCTTTTGGGCCGCGATTCCGTACCGCCCAACATGGAACTGCTATCGCGCGACACGAAGGATAAGAGCGTGCTGGTAACAGGTGCCGGCGGCTCCGTTGGCTCCGAACTGGTGCGTCAGGTTTTGCGCCAGGGGCCGCGCCGCCTGGTACTTTTCGAGGTCTCGGAACCGGCGCTTTACGAGATCGAAATGGAAGTCCGCGGCATCGTGAACGCATTGCCTTCCAGCGCGCGCAAGCCCGAGATCGCCGTAATCCTCGGCTCCGTGCTCGATCCGACCCTTGTCACGGAAGTTCTGCGCAAGTGCGCGGTGGACACGATCTATCACGCCGCAGCCTACAAGCACGTGCCGATCGTTGAACATAACGCGGCTGTGGGGCTGACCAATAACGTGCGGGGCACGGAGATCGTCGCTGATGCCGCGATGGCTTGCGGCGTCGATCGCATGGTTCTCATTTCCACCGACAAGGCCGTGCGGCCAACCAATGTGATGGGCGCTTCCAAGCGCCTTGCTGAACTCGTGCTGCAGGCGCGCGCGGCTCAGCAGGGTACGACCGTCTTCACGATGGTGCGTTTTGGCAATGTGCTTGGCAGCTCCGGATCGGTCGTGCAGCGCTTCCGCCGCCAGATCGAAACCGGCGGGCCCGTCACTGTCACGCATCCCGAAGTCATCCGCTATTTCATGTCGATTCCCGAGGCAGCGGAACTCGTCATCCAAGCCGGCGCCATGGCGCGCGGTGGCGAGGTGTTCGTGCTCGACATGGGTGAACCGGTTAAGATCCGCGATCTCGCAGAACTCATGATCCATCTGAGCGGCCTGGAGGTGAGCTCCGAGGCAAATCCCGAAGGCGATATCGAGATCGTGTATACGGGCTTGCGCGCGGGCGAGAAGCTTTATGAAGAGCTGCTGATCGGCGGCATGCACACTTCCGCGACGGAGCATCCGAGAATCCTGCGCTCCGACGAGCCCGCACTCGCAGCGAAAGATTTGCGGCGCGAACTCGATCTGCTTGAGGTCGCCACGAAGACCCGCGATATGGAGACCATTCAGGCCGTTCTGATGCGCACCGTTGAAGGCTATCAGCCAGACCCAGTTCTTACCAAGGCGCCCCTGTCGTCCTGGGTCCTGCCAGGGCGCACGCTCCATTAAGTCGAAGAGGCATGGGATTATGACCACTGAGGCGTCACGCGGCAGCTCGAGGCGGCTGGTCGTCGTGGGGCCGTCAGTGCGCGCCCTGGCACGGTTGCGTGGCCGGTTCATTAGTACTTGCATTGCGCGTGGCGTAGACGTGCTGGCCCTCGCTCCGGAATCCTCAGCCAGCGGCTCGGAGAGCCTGCTGCGGCTGGGGGCTCAGGCGGGCGCAATTCCTCAGGGACCGGAAGGCTTCACCCTGTTTCGCGCCCGCAAGGCTGCGCGTGCGTTCGCAGAGCAAGTCCGTCAGTTTCATCCCAATGCGGTTCTGGCCTTCGGTGCGCACATCGCGCCTGCTGCTGTCGCGGCCGCGCGCCGGGCGGGCGTGCAGCATGTCGCTCTTCTCGTCAACGAGATGCCAGCGAACGGTGCCGCAAAGCGCCTGGCGCGTGCCGTGAAAGGCGCGAACGTCGTGATCGTCCACAACGCCGCCGATGCGCAGACTGTGAAGAACGAACTGGGAGCACCTCACGTCGTGCGCGTCCAAGGCGCCGGCGCTGATTTGGCGCTTCCCATGGGCGTGCCGATGCCCGCGGCCGGCGAGGCGGTCGTATTTCTCGCCGCTGCCCGCCTCGACCGCGTCAAAGGCATTTACGACTACCTGGAGGCCGCCCGCATCGCCCATGAGCGTGGGCTTGACGCACGCTTCCTGCTGGCCGGCCCCGACGGTTTTGAGACCGGGTCCGTCAAGCCCGACACGCTGGCGCGCTATGCGCCGTTCGTGACCTACATCGGGGACGCGGCAAACCTCGCGGATGTGGTTGGCCAGTGCCATGTTTTCGTGTGTCCCTCCCATCGCGAGGGAATGCCGGGCGCGGTCCTGTCAGCCTTGGCAACCGGCCGCGTCATCATCGCAACGGACATCCCAGGGGCCCGCGAGACAGTGGATGAAATGGTCAATGGCACGCTGTGTCCGCCGGGCGATCCCGCAGCGCTTGCTGATGCTTTCGCCCGCCTCGTGCGCAATCGGGCGCTGTTGGCTCCCATGAGCCGTGCCAGCCGGGCAAAGGCGGAGCGGAGTTATTCCGACACCAAGGTGCACGAAGCCTTGCTCGACGCACTCCACCTCGCTTGATGGAGGCATAGGATGCGCGTGCTGGTGACTGGCGCAACAGGATTTGTCGGGCGCGCGCTCGTGCAAGACTTGGCGCGGCGCGGTTATCACGTTGTGGCCGGTGTACGTACGGCTCTACGCGCGCCCCATGCAGCCGCCGATAAGATCGTGGCGGGGGCAGCCGGCACGGTGGCCATGCCCGATCTCTCTGCGCCTTTCGAAGCCGGTTCCATCGTCAAAGGTGTGGAGGGCGTGGTGCATCTTGCGGGCCTTGCGCATTCCTCAGCCGAAATTCCCGAAGCAGCCTATCAGGCGATCAACTGCGCCGCTGCGCGCACGCTCGCGCAGGCGGCACGGGAGGAAGGCGTGCGGCGCTTCATCTACGTATCGTCCGTGCGGGCGCAATCCGGACCGGGCGCTAAGACCGTTCTGACCGAGGACGATGTGCCCGCGCCGAGCGACGCCTACGGCCGCTCCAAGCTCGCAGGCGAAACGGCCGTTGCCGGCGTGCTGAGGGGATCGCAATGCGAGGCCGTCATCCTGCGCCCCGTCCTGATGTACGGTCCCAATCCCAAAGGAAATATGGCCACGCTGGAACGGCTGGCGCGCAGCCCTGCGCCGTTGCCCCTGGGCGGCCTGCCTGCGCGCCGCTCCTTGCTCGGCCTTGCCAACTTCAGCGATGCGGTCGCCTTTGCGCTGGATGCGCCGCAGGCCGCTGGTGGGACGTTCCTGCTCGCCGACGCAGGGCCGCCGTTGACGCTGGGCGATATGGTGGCGGCGCTCCGGGCTGGCCTGGGGCGAAGGCCCGGCATCGTTCCGCTGCCGCTGCCGGGGGTGCGCGCCTTGCTGGCCCGGGCTGGCAAGCCGGATACCGCAGCGCGGCTGTTTGAGGATCTTGTCGTGTCGACCGGCAAACTGGCGGCGGCGGGCTGGCGTGCGCCGTTGACCAGCACCCAGGGCCTGGCTGCGGCGATCCTGAGTTCGCGAGGCGATTGACCGCGGCTTGCGTTGTGCCTATTTGACCCCCATGAGCATCCTGCCGATCATCACCATCCCCGATCCGGTCCTGAGGAAGATCTCCGAGCCCGTCGAGCGTGTCGACGCGCAGACCCTCCGGTTGATGGACGACATGCTGGAAACCATGTATGCGGCGCCCGGCGTCGGCTTGGCGGCGATCCAGGTTGGCGTGCCCAGGCGCGTGGTCGTGATCGACACGTCCGAAGAGGATGAGGAAAAGAGCCCGCTTTGTCTCATCAATCCCGAGATCGTTGGGCTTGGACAAAAGACGCGGCTCTACGAGGAAGGCTGCTTGTCCATTCCGGATGTGCGCGTCGAAATCGAGCGCCCCGAAATGGTGACGATCCGCTACATCGATCGCGAGGGCCAGCTGCAAGAGCTGTCGGCGGACGGGCTTCTTGCAACCGCGATCCAGCATGAGCTCGATCATCTCGACGGCCAGCTCATCATCGATTTTCTGTCGCGGCTGAAGCGGGATATGATCATCCGCAAGTTCAAGAAAGCCAAGCGCGAGTAGCTTTGAAGCGCGGCCGCGCTTCATAGACAGACCCCACGGCCTTTAGGGAATACTGCAAAATGGCGTTGCGCATCGTGTTCATGGGCACGCCCCAGTTTTCGGTCCCGGTTCTTGAAGCAATTATCGCGGCGGGCCACGAGCTGATTGCCGTTTACACGCAGCCCCCCCGTCCCGCGGGCCGCGGCATGGCGGAGCAAAAATCGCCCGTGCACCTGGCCGCCGAGGCCCACGGGATCCGTGTTCGCACGCCACGCAATTTCAAGGCCGAGGAAGATCGCGCCGCATTTGCAGCTCTGAAGGCGGATGTCGCGGTCGTCGCCGCTTATGGGCTGCTGCTGCCGAAGGACATTCTCGATGCGCCGCGCCTCGGCTGCTTCAATGTGCATGCCTCGCGTCTGCCGCGCTGGCGCGGCGCCGCACCCATTCAGCGCGCCATCATGGCGGGAGATGAGTCCACGGCCGTCATGGTGATGCGCATGGAGGAGGGGCTCGATACCGGACCCGTCTGCCTGTCGAGAACCGTTCTCATCGGACCAGGGATGACGGCGGGCGATCTTCATGATGAACTTTCCGCAGCCGGTGCGCCGTTGATGGTGGAAGCTCTCGCGCAACTGGAGTCGGGGACGCTTGCTCAGACGGCACAGTCTGAAGACGGCGTCACATATGCGGCCAAGATCGACAAACGGGAAGCGCGCATCGACTTCGCGCGGCCAGCCAAACTCGTGGCGGCACATATTCGCGGCCTGTCGCCCTATCCGGGTGCGTGGCTTGAATTGCCCGGACCCGCGTCCGAGCGCCTGAAAGTCTTGAACGCTGTCGAGGTGCCCGGCGCCGGGGAGCCGGGAGAGGTCATCGGCAACGATCTCACGATCGCATGCGCGACCGGCGCGGTGCGACTTATCCGCGTCCAGCGGTCTGGAAAAAAGGCAGTGACTGCTGAGGAATTCATGCGCGGGTTTTCGTTACCCCTGGGCACGCGCCTCATCCAATACGGTTGATATTAAGTATAGCCCGAAATCCTCTCTTCTTGCCGGCGCACAAGCCTTTAGAGTTGCCTTGAAGGCCTCGTGCCGCGTTCAAGTCGCATAAGGATAAGATCCATGCTTCGCGCTCTCAGCATCTGCGTCGCCGCTGCTGCCGGTTTGACACTTTCCACTGCTGCTACGCTCGCTCAGAGTACGACGCGCATAGAGACGCGCCCCTTCTATGGCGCAACGGTCACGCTGGAATCCGGCGTGCGTGTGTTTCGCCCGCTGCCGCCGGAGCGTCAGGTCATCATCAATCCCGAAGGCAAGACGCCGCTGTCGCTCGGGTTCAACGAAACCAACATCTACGAACGCCGTGTGATCAAGAGCTACAATTATACCGAAGGTGGCCAGGGCAGCGCGCCGCGCGACAACGCCGTGGGCGGTTTTTACGGCTGGGGCCTGCCTTATGGCTACAACCGCGGTTACGGCAACCGAGGCGGTCATGGCGGACACCACGGCCATGGCGGCGGCGGCGTTCCTGTTCCCTAAGAGGGCGCGACTCCGTCTCGACAATCGCGTTTCTTGAGCCGGTGGCCGGGAGCGGGTAGGGATGGGACTTCGCCCATCCTCCCATGCCGCTCATTCAGCTATGCCGCGCTATCGCATTACCATCGAGTATGACGGAACGTGCTTCGTGGGCTGGCAAGCCCAGGCGCAGGGCGTCTCCGTGCAAAGCGCCCTCCAGGAGGCGATCCAGCGCTTTTGTGGCGAAAGCGCGATTGTCAAGGGAGCCGGGCGCACCGATGCCGGAGTGCATGCGTGGGGGCAGGTCGCGCATTTTGATCTTGTCAAAAGCTGGGACCCTTTCCGCGTTCAGGAGGCAATCAATTTCCACCTGAAGCCGCATGCGGCAGTCGTACTCGAGTGTGCGGTCGTGGGCGAAGACTTCGATGCGCGATTCAGTGCCGTTCAGCGCCACTACGTCTATCGCATCCTGTGCAGGCGGGCGCGGCCGGTCCTGGATGCCAACCGCGTGTGGTGGCTACCGCACGATTTGGATCATGATGCCATGGCGGACGCCGCGTCCGTATTCGTGGGGCGGCATGACTTCACGACGTTTCGGGCTGCGCAGTGTCAGGCGCAGTCACCACTCAAGACGCTCGACGCCTTCGCCGTCGCAAGGTCCGGTCTGGAGATTCGCCTGTCGGTTTCGGCCAGGTCTTTTCTGCACAATCAGGTGCGATCCATGGTTGGCAGCCTCAAGCTCGTCGGCGAGGGCAAGTGGAACCGTACGGATCTCGCAGCCGCCCTTGCAGCACGCGACCGTACACGTTGTGGTCCCGTAGCCCCGGCTGCCGGGCTCTATCTTGCGCGTGTCGATTATCCGGCTCCAGCCGGCGAGAGGGCATTGCGGGTAACGTAGCACGCGCCCGAAGATGCGCCGGGCGATTGAGCGGTCTCAGCTGCCGCGCTCAAGGTCGTCCGTCACCATGGCCAGGAACTCCTGGCGCGTCATCGCATTATCGCGGAACACTCCAAGCATGCGGCTCGTCACCATATCGGTGCCGTGCTTGTGAACGCCGCGGGTCGTCATGCAGTGATGCTCGGCCTTGATCACCACGCCAACGCCGTCGGGCCGCAGTACCGCGTCGACGGTATTGGCAATTTGAGCGGTCATTTTTTCCTGGATCTGCAGTCGCTTTGCGAAGGCATCGACAACCCGCGCCAGTTTGGAGATGCCGACCACGCGGCCTTTGGGAATGTAGGCGACCCAGGCCCGGCCAACGATGGGCGCCATGTGGTGCTCGCAATGGCTCTCAAAACGAATGCCGCGCAACACGATCATTTCGTCATAGCCTTCGATTTCCTCGAAGGTCTTTTTCAGAATTGCTTCTGGGTCATCATTGTAGCCCTTGAAGAACTCTTGATAGGCGCGGGCAACCCGTCCGGGTGTATCCTTCAGGCCATCGCGCGAAGGATCGTCGCCAGTCCAGCGTATAAGTGTCTTGATGGCAGATTCAACTTCTGCGCGGCTTGGCTTCTTATCCGTGGCCATCTTACCTCTGGATTTTAGTTTGAAGGGCTTGAATAATCGAGCCCTATGTCACATTGGCACTACCGTGTACCATGCGTACCCGCTACTACAAGCGTGTACAGCATGAAGGCTGGTCTCGTCAGGGCCGGGGGAATATAAGGCCTTGGTCTTTACTCATGAACTTGATCGTTCGCGCCATCCCGTCGGCACGCGGCTGTGGGGGATCTGCATCGGCACGTGGCTGATGGGCGCGGTTGCCGTGTGCATGGTCAGTCCACGCACCGTCGCGTTCACGTTGCCAGTGCTGGTCATTGCGCTGATCCTGTCCCACGTCCTGCGTGAAGGCGCGACCTTCGACGCATTTCCAGGTGTTGTTCGTCTCTCCGCAGCCGCATTGACCTTCGGCGCGTTCGCGCTTCTGAGCTCGGCGTGGGCCGAGGAATCCCTAGCTTCGCTTACGGCTGCCGGCGCGGCGTTCGCCTGGCTCTTGGTGGCGATCGCGGGTATAGCGCTCATCCTCACCGAGCCGCGGCACAATGAATACCATATGGCCGAGGGGCTTTGGATCGGGCTGATGGCCGGGCTTGCCTATCTGCTCGTGGAAATCCTGAGCGAGCAGGCCATCAAGATCTTTCTTTACAATGCGCTCCACGTGCCCAAGTCATGGCTGCGTCCACCGTCCGCTTTTACGTGGGCGGGCGGCCGTGTTGTCGCCATATCGCCATTTGATCTGACGCGTTCCATCGCACCCGTCGCGCTGCTGCTGTGGTCGGCCCTTCTGTGTCTGCGTGTGACGGCGCCGCGCAACAACGCGGTGCTGTGGGGCTGGCTGCTCTACGCTCTGGCCGTCGCGGTCATCATGGTATCCGAGCACGAAACCTCCAAGGTTGCGATTGTCGTGGCGTCCCTCGTGTTCATGTTGTCGCGATGGAACGCAACGGCCGCCGCCTGGCTGTTGCGCATCGGCTGGGTGACGGCATGTCTGGCGGTGATTCCTGTGGCTCTGAGCCTTTACAGAGCCAACCTTCATACCGCGCCATGGTTACAGCTTACCGCGCAGCACCGGATCATTATCTGGAACAACACCGCTGAGCACGCGCTGGAAGCGCCGGTGGTGGGGATTGGTGCCGGGATGATGTATCAGCTTGACGAGGAAGGCGCCATGAGCGCCCAAAGAAAGGACAATCTCCCGGCAAATGCCCCCCATGCCCACAACGTCTTCCTTCAGACGTGGTTCGAGCTTGGCGCGATGGGTGCGGCGCTGCTCGCTCTGTTCGGCTTGAGCCTCGTCGAAGCGATTCAAAGGAGCGCACGGCGGATCCAACCCTATGGGCATGCGACGATGGCGGCGGCCATGTGCCTGACGGCCGCGAGCTACGGCATGTGGCAAGCATGGTTCCTGGCCATGTTTGCCTTGGCGGCCATTTGTTACACGCTTGCGATCCGAGTCAACGCGCCGGGTGCGTGAGAAAGCCTGCCGGGACACGCACGGCACCAACGCCCCTCGTTTTGCTGGCTCAAGGCCCCTTCCTGCGAAGGGGATGGCAATTGCCGCGCCGCTTTTCTCTTGGCTCAGATGGCGACTCTGTTTGCAAAAGTCGCAAAAAAAGGCGGGCCACGTTGCCCGCCTCACTCTACTGCCGCGCGCAGAAATTCTGCGCGCGATCATTCTCCCGCGATCGTTACGCTATGACCGTTGGCGCCATTCAAGTGGCCGTTGGCTTTCTTGACGCTGTCGGTTCCCGTCGCAATCGTGCGCGAGCCTTTTTTGCGGCGATGCTCGACCGTCCGGATGAACTCGCGAATTCGCGGCTGAATCTCGGTACGCCAGCGCGTGCCGTTGAACACGCCATAATGGCCGACACCCGGCTGCACGTAGTGCACCTTCATTTCATCCGGAATCTCTGAGCAGAGCTCTTGGGCGGCTTCGGTCTGGCCAAGACCGCAAATGTCGTCTCTCTCGCCTTCGACCGTCATCAGGGCACAGGTGCTGATCGCTCTACAATCCACATACTCGCTGCGGTGGTACAGTGTGCGGTCGGGAAGAGAATGGTCTTGGAATACGGTCTTCACGGTCTGCAGATAGAACTCAGCGGTCAAATCCATGACCGAAAGATACTCTTCGTAGAATTCCTGGTGCTGCTTGACGCTGTCACAGTCGCCCTGCACCAGGTTCTTGAACAGGTCCATGTGCGCGTTCATGTGCCGCTCAAGGTTCATCGTCATGAACCCGGTGAGCTGCATGAACCCCGGATAGACAGGACGCAGGAATCCGGCGTGAGGAAAGGGCACGGTGGAAATGACGTTGTTTTCAAACCAATCGATCGAGCGGGTCGCCGCAAGTTCGTTGACCTTGGTCGGATTACGTCGCGTATCGATCGGGCCGCCCATCAGCACGAGCGAAGCAGGCTGAATGTCGTCGTTTCGCGAAGCCATCACTGCGGCGGCGACGAGCGAAGGAACGGCCGGCTGGCAGACCGCGATGACGTGGGTGTCGGGGCCGATGAACCGCACCATATCAATGACGTAGTCGACGAAGTCGTTGAAATCAAACCGGCCCAGGGCGAGAGGAATGTCACGTGCATCGACCCAGTCGGTGATATAGACCTCGTGCTCGCGCAGCATGGCCTCAACGGTGCCACGCAACAGGGTGGCATAATGGCCTGACATAGGCGCGACGAGCAGGACCTTGGGATCGTTGCGTTGCGCCGTCACATCGGGGTCACGACGGAAGTGTACAAGATTGCAGAATGGCTTAGCGAGGACGATTTCCTCGATTACGGAGGACTTGATCCCGTCGATTTGGGTGCTTCTGATTGCAAATTCGGGCTTACCATAGCGGCGCGTCACATTTTCGAAGACTTCGCAGGCCGCACGCACATTTTTGCCAATCGTCGTATGCGCCATTGGGTTGAATGGCCAGTCGAGCGTATGGCGTAACGCCTGCATGCTGAACCGCAACGGCGATACAACGGCGTGTGCCATTTCGTAGGCGTAGTAGTGCATCCGGACGCCCTTCCTAATTATGATTCCCGCTTAAGTTAGGCGAAGCAGCACGTTGTTGCTGCATCGCGACAGTATAACCGATCCCTGTTCATCACAATTGGTAAAACGTTGGACTGACTAACGTTCCACCATTGTTATGCGCAAATGGCACACATTGCGCCCGAAATTTGTGCATCGCCTCCCGCTGTGCACTCGCTGCCATGCAGCGCGTGGTCCTTTTGGTAGACTGATTCCATCCCAGGCATCCCGCCTAGAAAGCCAGCCGATGCCGTCTATCAACGATTCTTCCGGTCAAACCGCCGCACATCCTCTTTCTCGTCTGGTCGCGGTGGAGCGCCATGAAATCTCTGGGCTTCTGGCCTCGTTTGCCATGTTCTTTGCGTTGCTGGCCGCCTACTACATCGTCCGGCCGGTTCGCGACGAGATGGGAGTGGCGGTAGGCGAAAATGAGATTCATCGCCTGTTCACGGTGGTCTTCTTTGTGATGCTGGCGGCCGTACCGGCCTTTGGCTTGGTAGCTTCCCGCTTTCCTCGCCGGCTCGTCCTGCCCGGGCTTTATGCGTTTTTCGCACTCAATCTCATGGCCTTCTGGGCGGTTTTTCGCTTCTGGGGGACAAGCAGCGTGGTGGCGGCCACGTTTTTCGTATGGGCAAGCGTGTTCAACCTGTTCGTCGTGTCGCTGTTCTGGAGCCTCATGTCGGAGCTGTGGTCGACCCAGGAAGCAAAGCGGCTTTACGGCTTCATTGGCGCGGGCGGAACGGCTGGCGCGCTTGCCGGCCCGTTGCTGGCGCAAGGGCTGCTTATTTTCTTGCAGCCGGTCGATCTTCTTCCGGTGTCGGCCGCGCTTCTCCTGGCCGCGCTCGTGGCAAGCCTCCTGTTGCGCGCCGTCAGGCCGGGACATGGAGATCACGAGACGGAGCCGGCAGGCGGCGGTATTCTGGATGGCGCGATCAAGGTCTTCACAGACCCGTTCTTTGCGCGCATCGCCGTGTACGTGTTGCTGGCCAACATTGTCGGCACTTTCTTTTATATGGAGCAGTCGCGGCTGGTCGGTGCGACGATCGCAGACAGCGCCGAGCGGGTGAAGTTCTTTGCCAGCCGCGATCTTGCGGTGAGCGTGCTGACACTCACCATCGAGGTGATCGGCACGGCCTATGTTCTCAATAGGCTGGGCGTGGCGGTGGCGCTGATGGCGCTGCCTGTCATAGCAACGCTCGGTATCCTCGCGCTTGGCAATCACGCTACGCTGTGGGTGGTGGCCGCCGTCATGGTCGCCGAGCGGGTGGTTGCCTTCTCGCTTTCCAGCCCGGCCATCAAGCTCATGTACACGCTCGCCGGGCCAGCGGAGAAATACAAGGTTCAGAGCTTCATCGATACGGTGGTCTACCGCGGTGGCGATGCGGCCTCGGGCTGGGCCTTTGCTTTGCTGGGTGCGGGCGCCGGGTTTGGAGGCGCAATGCTTCCCGCCATCGCCCTGGGATTCACGGCTCTATGGCTTTGGGACGCGCGCGCTCTCGCGGCAACTTACAAGGAGCGCACGCCCACGCTCGCGCAACACTGACGCCGTAACTTGGAATTTATCGCTACCTTAGCGCCGGCGATGGCCGCCGGGAGGTCCGCTGGGAGGTGGCCCGCCAGCGCCCGCACGTGCGTCCTTGTGGCGGAACGTAATACGGCCCTTTGTCAGGTCGTAAGGCGTCATGGTGATGGTAACCCGGTCGCCGGCCAGAATGCGGATCCTGTTTTTCTTCATGCGGCCGGATGTGTAGGCAACGACCATGTGGCCGTTGTCGAGTTTCACGCGGCAGCGGGCATCGGGCAGAACCTCGTCCACCACGCCCTCGAATTCCAGTTCCTCTTCTTTAGCCATTCAATCTCCCTCGCCCTCGGGCGGAATGTTTCGGTCGTCTTACTGCGCGCCCCAGCGTCGAAGCGCAACCTGTTGCCGCGTCGCATTAATGCAAAAGCTCGTGACCCCGGAGCGCTTTTCGGACAACCGGGTTCCCGCTTTACCGCAACGAAGCACGACAAAAGACAATGGCTGGCGCCCGGCCAAGTAAAACGGGGAGCAGACTGCTCTGCCCCCCGCGCAATCTGCAGTGGCTCCAGAAATTAGAGCGGACGCAGGTTGACGGCTGCGATCTTGCCATTGCGGCCGCGCTCGGTCTCGAAGTAGATCTTCTGACCTTCGCGAAGCGACTGCAGGCCAGCGCGCTCAACCGCCGAGATGTGAACGAACACGTCGCTGCCACCCTCTTCCGGTTGAATGAAGCCGTAACCCTTTTGACCGTTGAACCACTTAACAGTGCCGTTTGCCATTCATGCCTCCAAAGCCTTTAGGCATCCCTCGAGGCGGAAATACCTCAAGGGCCATCAAATCGCGCAATGGAGACGTCTTAGGGCAGGCGGTAGCGCTGTCTTAGAGTGAGCCAAGGCGTGTTCGACGGTGCATATATGCCCCGGATGGCATTGGAACGCAAGAAGTCAAGCCCTCTGCAACCTAGAAATCGGATGCAAAAGGCGTTTCAGACCAGCGCAACGAGTTCATTAGCGATGCAGCGCTCAATTCGGTACGGAGCACTGCCAAGATAGTTGCATCTTAGGACCAACCCCCACCTCGCCGCAATTCAATTCGTCCCTTTCATGGAGCGACAAAGGGTTACGCCGCTTGGATGGGCGGGGCCGGCGTTCTGCAGGGCGGCAAGATTTCATCCTAGCCGCCCTGTTGTTTTATAGTGAAGGTTTAAGAGGTTCAGTGGCCGCTGGGACGGTTAAGAGCGACGAACCGGTAACCCACGTCGACATGGATGTGATCCATATCGGAGTACGTCATCGTGCCGCCGGAGCGATGGTTGGCGGTGAGCCACTTTACCACCTCGCTCTTTCGGCCCGGAACGCGGAAGTCGACGGCTTGTCCCGAGCCATGCTTGGAGGGGCGGCCCGAAGTGGCAATGCGCGCGCCGGGGCGGCAGGTGGAAATCACTTGCACGTTGCCGAATTTAGCCTGGATGCGACCCAGAAGTGCGCGCGCCTCAGATGTCAGGCAACCCCGGCTGGAGCTCGCATGACCATGGCCGCGCGAGGATCGCTTGGCATATTTTCGCGAAGACTTGGAATGGGCCTGTCCGGTCATGGTGCGGTGCTTGCGTACGCCATCCCCGTAGTATGGTTTGGCCTCGGCTGCCACAGGGGCGAAAAGAACAGCGAACGCGACAAGCATCAAAGACATGCTCTTACGCATGGAAACTCCTCTCAAAAGTGCGGATTTTTGACTGGATGACGCCGGGACCTGTGCGGAAAATGGCCCAGCGTTAGCCCCTCGTGGTTTTTTGAGGGGCGTCTGCCATCATTGGGGAGACCGCAAGCGCCAGCCCACCCCCGTTGCCGACGAGCACCAACCGCCGGACATCCCTTGTCCCTCTTGGCGGCCGGTTCGGGGAGCACGCGGCCACGTGCCTGCTGTGCTCCCGTCGGCGGCCCACGTGCTCGTAAACAGGTGCGGCCAAAATGTGGCCAAGCGGGCGATTCAGCCCTATGGTGCGACCACCCGGCGCAAGAGCAACGTGCGCGGAAGGTTCGTTTGTCGCGATCTTCCCTCACAAGACTGCGTTTCGAACGCCGGTGGGGCTGATTGGGGCAGATGCCTCAGTGTCAAGATGCGCAAGAAATTGCGCGACCGTCTGGGGAAGCAGAAGGGAGCAAAGACAATGAACATGCTGAAGGCGATGGTGCTTGGCTTCATTGCCGGTGCGATAGCCACGGTGACAGTCCACGAAATCGTGAGTTTGATCTTCACGAATCCGGCGCTTTGGACAGGCTGGGAGCGGGTGTCGTGGGACATGGCACCCAATGACTATGGCGTGCCCAAAATTGCGAGCGCGACATTCTGGGGGGGGTTGTGGGGTGCGCTGTTCCCGGTGATTTTCGGAACGCTGCCGAAAGGGCCGCTGACGTTCAAGGGCCTGCTTTACGGCTTGATCGGGCCGGCGCTGATCGGCGTTTTTCTGGCCGTGCCGCTCCTCACGCATCGCACGCCTGTATTCCTGGATGGTCAGGCAAGTCTGGTTGTGCCTGTGCTCGTCATCCTGGGCTGCTTTGGCGCTGTGCTGGGTTGGCTTTATGGCTTGTTCGCCTACAAGCGCCTGCCATGCTGAAGCGCACGATCTCGCAACAAGACTTCAAGGGGAAGGGCGGTCCTGTGGGGCCGCCTTTCTACGTTATGGGTAAGCGTCTCACGGGTGGCCGAGATCATGGTCGCACTGGACGGCGCACATTTTGCCATCGCCCTGCTCTATTTGCAGTGTCGCGTGTGCGATTGAGAACTCGTGATGGAGTGTTTCGTTGGCGATGCGAAGAAAATCATCGCCCGGGTGGCCGGCCGGCATGACAAGGTGCGCACTCAGCGCGGTCTGCGTCGTGCTGAGCGGCCAGATGTGCAGATCGTGCACGCTCACCACGCCCGGCATATTTGCCAGAGCCCGGCGCACCTGATCCACGTCGATTCCCGGCGGCACGCCGTGAACGGAAAGACGCACCGAATCGCGGAGCAACCCCCACGTTCCCCAGACGATGACGGCCGCGATGGCCAAACTGATCGCCGGATCGAGCCAGGTGTAGCCCCAGGTCATCATAGCCAGCGCTGTAATGACCACTCCGAGCGAGACTGCCGCATCAGCCGCCATGTGCAGGAACGCTCCCCGCACGTTGAGGTCATGTTTGATGCCTGAATGAAACAGCATGGCCGTCGCAACATTGATGACGATGCCGATGGCGGCGACCCAGAATACAATGTGAGCGTCCACATGCTGTGGTGTTGCGATCCGCTCTATTGCCGCCCACACGATTGCCGCCACCGCGATCAACAGCAACACGGCGTTGATAAGCGCTGCGAGAATGGAGGCGGTGCCAAGTCCGTAGGTGAAATTTGTCGAGGGTGGCCGCCTTGCCAGAACGACGGCGGCCCAAGCAACGACCATACCCGCAACGTCGCTCAAGTTATGGCCCGCGTCCGCGAGCAGCGCCATGGAGTTGGCATAGAACCCATAGGCGGCTTCGACGGCCACGAAGATGAGGTTGAGCACAGTCCCTATCGCGAATGCGCGTCCGAAGTCTGCGGGCCCGTGGCCGTGAGAATGATGATGATGGTCGTGGCGATGTCCGTGGTGGTCGCCGTGCGCGGGCTCATCTTCGCGAGACTGCGCAGGACGAGCCGGATTGGAGGTCTGATCTGTCATCGTGCCCAATCTATAGCGTCTTGCGCACATGCGCCCCTTCTAAAAGGCTTCCGCCCACGGCCGTAGATCTGCTTCGTGGGTCCAGGCGCTTCGCGGTTGCTTCAAGACCGACAGGTAGGCTGCCGCAATGGCATCGGGATCGAGCATCGCGTCGGGACGTGTTGGGTCGGCGGGGTGCGCTGGTGACGCCACAAGTCCATCGATAATGAAATGGGCGACGTGAATTCCTTTGGGTTGGAACTCGCGCGCCAGGCTCTGAGCCATCCCGCGCAAAGCGAATTTGCCCATGGCGAAGGGCGCGGACTGCGCGTAGCCCTTTACGCTAGCTGAAGCTCCGGTGAAGAAGATGGCGCCTTGGCCCTTTTGAACCATGCGGCGCGCAGCCTCCTGAGCCACGAGAAAGCCGGCGTAAGCGGAGACGATCAGCGATTGCTCAACGGCCTTGGGATCGAGATCAAGAAACGGTCCGCGTAATCTCGCACTGGCATTGAACAGGACGAAGTCCGGCGTCCGTCCACTTTCCTCCAGCGCGGTAAAGAGTGCAGCAACGTCGCCGGCCTTGGTGGCATCGCAGACATGGCGTGTCGCGGCGCCGGTTCCCTCGATGGTTTTGCCTTCAATGGAGCGGGAGGCAAGTGCCACGTTCCAGCCTTCGGCGAGAAGGGCACGCGCCATCGCGGCAGATATTCCGCTTCCCGCTCCCACGATCAGGGCATGAGACGACATGGGCATGCTCCAGTGTATGCAAAGCCGTGTTGCGTCATCTCATATCGCTGGGATGCTGTCACCTGTTGGACGTGGTTGATCGCAGCGGCGTGATGATCCGTGCGATGCCATCGACCAAATGCTCGTACCGTCTGTGAAAGAACGTATCACGTGCGATCTGGGTTTCTTTGGAGGCTGATTGCAAATCAGCAAGGCGAATACGCTGAACGCCGCAAAGCGCGTTGCCGGGAACCATGACTTGCGAGTGGCGTTACCTCAACACAGGTCGTGAAGAGAACCGGCAAGGAGAGTTATTGTCATGTACAAACTTGTTTCGGCGACGGCCCTCGCGGCTGTTTTCGCGCTAACGCCTCTTTGTGGGGCAAGCGCGGAGTCCAAGACACAGGCAAACGCGCCAGCAGATATGAAGCTCACGTCGCAGCAATGTGCGACCTTGTGGAACAAGGCGCAAGGTGGTGGCAGCGGCGATCTTTCCTTCGACAAGGCGAAGCCCTTCCTGAAGGAGTCCGACAAGGCGGACGTCAACAAGGATAAGAAAGTGTCGTCGGAAGAGTGGTCCTCTGCATGCCAGAAGGGTTGGGTGATGAGCGAGACGACTGTTCCGGCCGCTGAAGGAACGGTGTCACCCGGCGCTGCCAAGTCTGACGGCGCAACGTCGGATCGCACGCCGGAAGGCGCCAAGAACCGCGAGCCGGGTTCTACCAGCGCGGGCGCACCGGGAGTTGAGGCGGGAAAGACTCCAGAAGGAACGTCTGACCGTACGCCCGCCAACAACTGACGGGATCCGTCATTGCTTTTAGCTGACAAACAAAAAGAGGCGGTCCGATCATGGGCCGCCTTCTTCGTTTCACCGGTGCGGGTGACAGATCAATTGTCGTCCATCTTGAGCGCGTTGATGAAGGCTTCCTGCGGAATCTCGACCTTGCCGAACTCGCGCATCTTCTTTTTACCGGCCTTCTGCTTTTCAAGCAGCTTGCGCTTTCGCGTGATGTCGCCTCCGTAGCACTTGGCAAGCACGTCCTTGCGCAAGGCCCTGATAGTCTCGCGCGCAATCACCTTGGCGCCGATGGCGGCCTGGATGGGGATCTGGAACAGGTGCGGCGGGATCAGCTCTTTGAGCTTTTCGCACATCGAGCGGCCGCGGCTCTCGGCGCGCTGGCGATGGACGATGATCGACAGCGCATCGACCGGCTCGCCGTTGACGAGGATAGAAAGCTTGACGAGGTCGCCTTCCTCATACCCCTTGATGTGATAGTCGAACGAGGCATAGCCGCGCGACACGCTTTTTAAACGGTCGTAGAAGTCAAACACCACCTCGTTGAGCGGCAGATCGTAGATCACCATGGCGCGCGAGCCCGCGTAGGTCAGCTGCTTCTGGCGGCCGCGCCGGTCCTGGCACAACTTCAAGACTGCGCCCAAGTGCTCGTCGGGAACCAGGATGGTGGCCTCGATCCACGGTTCCTCGATGTGGTCGATCTTGACGACGTCCGGCATGTCTGCCGGGTTGTGCATCTCGATGACGGAACCATCGGTCATGTGCAGGTGATAAATGACCGAGGGCGCGGTCGTGATGAGGTCGAGGTTGAACTCGCGCTCCAGGCGTTCGGTGATGATTTCAAGATGCAGCAGGCCGAGGAAGCCGCAGCGGAAGCCGAAACCGAGCGCGGCCGAAGTCTCCGTCTCAAAAGAGAACGACGCATCGTTGAGGCGCAGCTTCGCCATGGCATCGCGGAGGTCCTCGAAGTCCGCGGCATCGACGGGGAAGAGGCCGCAGAACACGACCGGCTGGGCCGGCTTGAAGCCGGGCAGAGGCTCAGGCGTAGGGTTCCTCTCGTCGGTAACGGTATCGCCGACGCGCGTGTCGGCGACCTCTTTGATGGCTGCGGTGAAGAAGCCGATCTCGCCGGGCCCGAGCTGATCGAGCATCTGCTGCTTGGGCCGGAAAATACCCACGCGCTCGAGCTGGTAGGCGGCCCCCGTCGACATCAGCTTGACGCGCTGGCCCTTCTTCATCACGCCGTCAATGATGCGCACGAGAACGATCACGCCGAGGTAGGCGTCATACCAGCTGTCGATCAGCATCGCCTTGAGAGGCTTGGCCGCGTCGCCCTTGGGCGGCGGCAGGCGCTCCACAATGGCTTCGAGCACAGCTTCGACATTGAGGCCGGTTTTAGCCGACACACCGACCGCGTGCGAGGCGTCGAGCCCGATCACATCCTCGATCTGCTGCTTTACGCGGTCAGGGTCCGCAGACGGCAGATCGATCTTGTTCAGGACCGGGAGAATTTCCAGGTTGTTGTCGAGAGCCTGATAAACATTTGCCAGCGTCTGGGCCTCGACGCCCTGGGAGGCATCGACGACAAGGATGGCCCCCTCGCAGGCAGCAAGGGAACGCGAAACCTCGTAAGCGAAGTCCACGTGCCCTGGCGTATCCATCAGGTTGAGCTGATACATTTTTCCGTCCGCGGCCTTGTAATCGAGGCGCACGGTCTGCGCCTTGATCGTGATGCCGCGCTCGCGCTCGATATCCATCGAGTCGAGGATTTGCTCCTTCATCTCGCGGTTGGTCACGTTGCCGCACAATTGGATCAACCGGTCCGACAAGGTGCTCTTGCCGTGGTCGATATGGGCGATGATGGAGAAGTTGCGAATAAGCGAGGTGTCGGTCATGGCCCGGCTCATAGCAGGCGGAACCCGCGGGTAAAAGAGGCGTTTTGGCCGTCTGTGGAGCCATTGGCGGGCCATCTGGCTCGAATGGCGGCATTTGGTTCGATAACTGTGCTATAGCCACCGGCAAAGGCTTGTGTCAGGGTCATATTTACCCCACGGACAGTACCTTCATTGGAGTGAAACGATATGTCGAATGAGTCCTCGAAATCTCGCTTTACCGTTGCCGGCGGCGGCGTCAGCGAGGACGCCCGCAAATCAATGAACGCCGCCATCGACGCTTTCTCCGGGTGGCGCGACGACATCGCGCAGCAATCGGAAAGGAACTCCAAAGCCGTTTTCGACCAGATGGCTTCTGCCGCTAAGGCGTTTGGTTGGCCTGCTGAATTCGTCGATATGACCCGCCAGCAGATGCAGAACGCCTCACGCATGCAGCTCCAGTTCATGGATCAGGTCATGGATCTGTGGGAAAAGCAGCTCAAGAACCCGGGCAGCTTCGAGTTTCCAGAAGCCTGGAGCGACGCCATGAAGAAACTGACCGGCGGACAGGGTTTCAGCTTTCCCGGCGCGGCGAATTTTCCAGGAATGCCCAACTTCCCCGGCATGCAGGGTATGAATTTTCCGGGCATGGGCTCCATGTCTGGCATTCCTGCAAATCCATTCCAGTTCTGGATGCAGGCCGCCGAGATGTGGCAGAAGTCCTGGGAGCAGGGCATGAAGGCTTGGATGGATGCGCAGGCGAACATGACCGGCCGCAAGTGATCCGGCGGCGACCGGTCGCAGTGTGATCTCCGAGCTGAATTCCCTGGTCAATGCAGCACGGGCACGCAGCATTTGCTGACGTGCCCGTTTTGCGCTTTTACACTCTGTCGCATCCCCCACCCCTCGCGGAGCCATTGTGTTTTCTTTCTCGTCCCGTCAGAAAAGCTGATCATTGTCCAACTAAAGACGGGGTGCCAACCGGTCCACTAAGGCCTGTGGCATGGAGCACATATGAGCGACATCACAGCGATCAATCCGGCAAAGGACGCCTCTACCGTCGGGCGGGACTTCCTCGCCTCGATCGTTGTGTTTCTGGTGGCGCTGCCCTTGTGCATGGGCGTCGCACTGGCATCGGGCATGCCGCCGACATCAGGTATCATCACCGGCATCATCGGCGGCCTCATCGTGGGCGTCATTTCGGGCTCGCCTCTGCAGGTGAGCGGCCCGGCCGCGGGGCTTGCGGTTCTGGTCTATCAGCTCGTGAAAGACTTCGGGCCTGAGATGCTCGGCACAATCGTGTTGTTTGCGGGCATCCTGCAGTTCATCGCCGGAACGTTGAAACTCGGGCAGTGGTTCCGCGCGGTTTCTCCGGCCGTGATTCACGGCATGCTCGCCGGCATCGGCGTGCTGATTTTCGCCGCACAGTTCCACGTCATGCTTGACGGCAAGCCGATCGGCACCGGTATCCAGAACCTTGTAGGGATCCCGGGCGCCATAATGGACGCCGTCAGCGCCGGCGACAGCAGGTTGACGGCCGGCGAGGTGGGAGCCCTCACCATCGCCGCGATCGTGGCCTGGGCATCGTTTGCACCCAAATCCCTGCGCATGATCCCCGCACCCCTCGTTGGCGTGCTGGTTGGCGTTGCAGCCGCTGCCCTCTTCAACCTCGATCAGATCAAGTATGTCAATGTACCTGAGAATTTCTGGTCCACGATCATCTTTCCGACGCCAGAACGTGTCGGGGCATTCTTCAGCGACTATCACCTGATCGTCGGCGCGGTTGCGATTGCGTTTATTGCCTCCGCCGAGACGCTGCTTTGCGCAACGGCCGTCGACCAGATGCATTCGGGCGTGCGCACCAAGTACGATCGCGAGTTGTCCGCGCAAGGTATCGGAAATGCGCTGTGCGGCGCGCTGGGCGTGTTGCCGATGACGGGGGTCATCGTGCGTTCGGGCGCCAACGTGGAGGCGGGGGCCAAGACCCGGCTGTCTGCAATTCTGCATGGCGCCTGGCTCTTGCTGTTCGCGAGCCTCCTGCCCTGGACGCTGACGTACGTGCCGCTGTCAACGCTTGCCGCGGTGCTCGTCTATACCGGCTATAAGCTCGCCTATCCCAAGGCCGTTCCGATGCTGATGAAGTATGGCAACGCCAAGGTCTTCATCTATGCCGTGACCGTCGTGATGATCGTCGCAACAGATCTGTTGAAGGGGGTCTTGACCGGGTTGGCGCTGTCGCTCGTGCGCATATTCTATGCGCTTTCGCGCCTCGACATCCGCAAGGAGCAGGAACCGGGCTCCAATCGTATCGACCTCTATCTTGATGGCACGGCGACTTTGCTCCGCCTGCCGCGTCTGGCACAAGAGCTCGAGACGTTGCCGGCAGGTTCACAGGTGCGCGTCCACATCAAGCAGCTCGACTACATCGATCACGCCTGCCTCGATCTGATGTCCAACTGGGACAAGCAGCACCGGGCGACCGGCGGCTCGCTGACGATCGAGTGGGAAGACCTTGCGAAGAAATACCATGAGCGCCACGGCACAGGGAACGGCGGCGTCAAGGCCGCCGCGAGCTGAGCCGTTGGTCCGCCGGTAGCGCTCGATGAGCGTTCGCAACCTGGCTTTTGCGTGCGTACTCCAACTGCGACACGATGCAAAACAAACGACGGGCGGCCGTTAAAGCCGCCCGTCCAGGGATCGCCTCGCGATCACGAGCAACCGCTCGTCGATCCGCAGGTGTCGCACTTCAGGCAGGTGCCGTTGCGTACCATTGTGAAGTTCGCGCACTCGGGGCAGGAGACGCCCTCATAGCCGCGCAGCTTGGCGTCCGCGATACGCTGCCTGAACAGCTCCGACTTGCTCAACACGGGTTCGACCGCGACGGTGAGCGTCGAATACACTTCCGTGTCGGCGTGCGTTTTCATCACCGTGGTGCCAACCACCTGCATCGTCGGTCCGGTGCCTGCCGGGGCCGTGGTGGAGCGCATGGCGCCGGCAGCGTCCGTCAGCGCCGAAGCCGGGCTCTCGCCATAACCCGCACTGGCGCCATTGGCGTGCGCGCCGTGATGGCCGTGACCGTTGCGGCTGGAAGCCAGACGCAGCGGGTTGCCGCGCATGAAGCCCTTGGACACCACCTTCGACACTTCCGGGAATTCCAGAGCGAGTTGCTCATCCGTCTCGGCGTCCGATGAGCCAAGGCCCGTCTCGCCCACGATCTCGCGCGGATCGACGTGCGCAAGGTCGTGACGCGCAAGATAGGAGACAGCGAGTTCGCGGAAGATGTAGTCGAGGATCGAGGTGGCGTTCTTGATCGTTTCGTTGCCTTGCACGAGGCCGGCAGGCTCGAAGCGCGTGAAGGTGAAGGCCTCCACGTATTCCTCCAGCGGCACGCCGTACTGCAGGCCAAGCGAGATCGCGATGGCGAAGTTGTTCATCAACGAGCGGAAGGCGGCGCCTTCCTTGTGCATGTCGATGAAGATTTCGCCCACGCGGCCGTCGTCGTATTCGCCGGTGCGCAGATACACCTTGTGGCCGCCGACGGAGGCCTTCTGGGTGTAACCCTTGCGGCGGGTGGGGAGCTTCTCGCGCTCCTGCTGCTTCATGTAGACGACGCGCTCGACGATCTTCTCCACGATCTTCTCGGTGACAACAGCGGCCCGCTGGGTCTGCGGAGCAGCCGCCAGAGCTTCGGCCGCATCTTCGCCCGCATCGTCATCGCCAAGCACCTGAGCATTGAGCGGCTGGGACAGCTTGGAGCCGTCGCGATAGAGCGCGTTGGCTTTCAGTGCCAGCCTCCACGACAGCATGTAGGATTGCTTGCAATCCTCCACGGAGGCGTCGTTGGGCATATTGATGGTCTTGGAGATCGCACCCGAGATGAAAGGTTGCGAGGCCGCCATCATGCGGATGTGGCTATCGACCGACAGGAAGCGCTTGCCCTTGCGGCCGCAGGGGTTGGCACAGTCGAACACCGGCAGGTGCTCGGCCTTCAGATGCGGCGCGCCTTCGAGCGTCATGGCGCCGCAAACGTGTTCGTTGGCGGCTTCCACGTCCTTCTTGGAGAAGCCCAAGTGCGCGAACAGGTCGAACGTGGGATCAGACAGTTTGTCGGCGGGAACCTTGAGCATGTCGGTCAGGAACTGATCGCCAAGCGTCCAGCGGTTGAAGACGAACTTGATATCGAAGGCGGACGCTAATCCGCTTTCGATCTTGGCAAGCGCGTCGTCGGTAAAGCCCTTCGCCTTCAAGGTCGTGTGGTTGATGGCGGGCGACTGGCGCAGCGACGCATGCCCCACCGCATAGGCCTCGATCTCCGCGATCTGGCTCTCCTTGTAGCCGAGCGCGCGCAAGGCTTCCGGAACCGACTGGTTGATGATCTTGAAGTAGCCGCCGCCGGCCAGCTTCTTGAACTTCACGAGCGCGAAGTCGGGCTCGATGCCGGTCGTATCGCAATCCATGACGAGGCCGATGGTGCCGGTCGGCGCAACAACGGTGGCTTGCGCGTTGCGGTAGCCGTACTGTTCGCCAAGCGCGAGCGCGCGATCCCAAGCGGCCTGGGACGCATCCACGAGACGCTTGTCCTTGATCGAGGCATGGTCGAGCGGGACGGGGATGACGGAAAGCTTCTCGTACCCGTTGGGCTGGCCATAGGCAGCACGGCGATGGTTGCGCACCACGCGCAGCATATCATGGGCGTTCGGCGCATAGCCCGGGAAGGGGCCGAGTTCCTTGGCCATTTCGGCGCTCGTCGCGTAGGCGATGCCGGTCATGATGGCGGAGATGGCGCCGCAAATTGCGCGCCCCTCGGCTGAGTCGTAGGCAATGCCAGCCGACATCAGCAGGCCGCCGATGTTGGCGAAGCCCAGGCCCAGCGTGCGGTAGCGGTAGGACCGCTCCGCAATCTGGCGCGAGGGGAATTGCGCCATCAGCACGGAGATTTCGAGCACGACGGTCCACAGCCGGCAGGCATGCTCGTAGGCCTCGATGTCGAAGGATTTGTCCGCGCGGCGGAACCGCAGCAGATTCATCGAGGCTAGGTTGCAGGCCGTGTCGTCGAGGAACATGTACTCCGAGCACGGGTTGGATGCGCGGATCTCGCCCGACTGCGGGCAGGTGTGCCAATCGTTGATGGTGGTGTGGAACTGGATACCCGGATCGGCCGAAGCCCAGGCCGCAAAGCCGATCTGCTCCCACAGGTCGCGGGCCTTGACGGTCTTCGTCACCTTGCCGCTGACGCGCGCGATGAGATTCCAGTCCTTGTCTTCGGTCACCGCGTTGAGGAATTCGTCCGTCACGCGCACCGAGTTGTTGGAGTTCTGGCCCGAAACCGTGAGGTAGGCTTCGCTATCCCAATCGGTGTCGTAGGTGTCGAAGGTGATCTCGGTGTAGCCCTGCTTGGCGAACTGGATGACGCGCAAAATGTAATTCTGCGGTACGCCATCACGTTTGGCTTCGCGGATGGCGACCTTGAGTTTCGGATTGCGCGCGGCATCGAAACACGCGTCACCGTCGGCCTCGCAGTTGACGCAAGCCGCCATCACGGCCTTGAGGCGCTTCTGGCACATCTTGGAGCCGGTGACGAGGGCTGCAACCTTCTGTTCCTCGCGCACCTTCCAGGTGATGTATTCCTCGATATCGGGATGATCGGCGTCGACGACGACCATCTTGGCCGCGCGGCGGGTTGTGCCACCCGACTTGATGGCGCCAGCGGCGCGATCGCCGATCTTCAAAAAGCTCATGAGGCCGGAGGAACGCCCGCCGCCGGATAGACGCTCATTCGCGCCGCGCAGAGAAGAGAAGTTGGAACCCGTGCCCGAGCCATATTTGAACAGGCGCGCCTCCCGCACCCAAAGATCCATGATGCCGTTCTCGTTGACGAGATCGTCGTTGACGGACTGGATGAAGCAGGCGTGCGGCTGGGGATGTTCGTAAGCCGACTGGGAGTAGGTCAGCTCGCCCGTGCGGTAGTCGACATACATATGGCCCTGGCCAGGACCATCAATGCCATAGGCCCAGTGCAAGCCGGTATTGAACCACTGCGGCGAGTTGGGGGCGGCCATCTGATTGGCCAGCATGTAGCGGTGCTCATCGTAGAAGGCCTGGGCATCTTCTTCAGATGAGAAGTAGCCGCCCTTCCAACCCCAATAGGTCCACGTGCCGGCGAGCCGGTCGAACACCTGGCGGGCATCGGTCTCACCTGCGAAGCGCTGCTTCTCAGGCAGGGCGGCGAGGGCGGTCTCGTCAGGAATCGAGCGCCACAACCACGAGGGAACCTGCGTTTCTTCGAACCTCTTGAGCGCGCGTGCGACGCCAGCTTTGCGAAAATACTTCTGGGCGAGGATGTCTGCGGCGACCTGGCTCCAATGCTCGGGCACTTCAAAGCCTTCCAGGCGGAAGACGACCGAGCCGTCGGGATTCTTGATCTCCGATGTGGCCCGGCGGAAAGGAATGGTGGCGTAGGGTGATTGTCCGGCTTGCGTAAAGCGCCGCGTGATCTTCATGGATTGAGTGCCCCCGGTGCTATTGCGGGGGTGTTGCAGTACGCGGCACGAGGGCTGGAACACCCGTATGGTTGTTTTCGTTTGGATGTTGCGCCCCGCCCCATATCCGAAGCGCAAATCCTGCTTGTGGTCGTGACCGCCAGGGGCGCGATTCCCCCTGTGCAGTGGATCTTCTTGCGCACGGCTCTAAAAGCTGCGGGTGCAAGGCACGAACCCCCTGCACAAGACACAACCCCGCTGCTCCTCCGGATGCTCCCCGCATCCGGCCGGCACACTCGAACGGCTTGACGACAAAACGAACCTGGAAGGTCCGGTTCGACACGGCACGAAACGCTTTTGCTGGAAGCCACAGTTGTGTGGCTTAAAACGCCTCACTGCCCTCGGTTTCGACAGAGCGCGTAAATGTCCCCTCACACGTTGCTGCCGTGAGATGAAAACTAGGACGATTCGAGACGTTCGTCACGCAGCACATCTACATATTGTGGTAGCAGAGGCAACCAACATCTAGATGTAGGGGTGTGGGTAGGCTGTGAATTGAACACCCGAAAGCGCTAGGAATTTCCGTGAGAAGCGCTTTATCCAGCCTTTCGGCGGGGTGTTGAAAGGCCCAATTTCATAGGGTGGGCTGGCTGCACGCTCTTGAGCTTAGAACGATTCCGCGCTCAGAGTGTTGCGCGCTCGCCTCGGTGATTGTGCCGTATGGACAGCGGCGATCCTTCGGGGGTAAGCCACACAGCGGCGGCATGCCAATTCTCTATATGAGGCTTTCAGAAACATGGGACTGTTCACCGAGATCTTTTCATGGTGGAGCGGCAACACGTGGGGCACGCGGTTCTTCACGTGGCGAAAGGGCAAGCTCGTTGGCGAGGATGAGTTCGGCAACCGCTATTATGTGCAACGCTCAGGCGTGGGTCCGCTCGGCGTTCCCGCGCGCTGGGTCACCTACAAAACTCTGTCCGAAGCCTCCCAGGTGCCGCCGGAGTGGCACGGCTGGCTGCATTACACGGTGGACGAGCTTCCCACTCAAGAGCGCTATGAACCCAAGCCCTGGCAGAAGCCCCACAAAATGAACATGACGGGCACGCCGCAGGCCTACAGGCCGCAAGGCTCCATTCTTGGCTCTGGTCCGCGCGCCAAAACAACCAGCGACTACCGGCCGTGGACGCCGCAGTGACGTAGGTTATGACGTAAGGCAGCGTGCGGGCCGGATGGCCGGTAACGCCCAAAGGTCATGTTGACGCCACCATTGGCGTGAATGGAACGGAAAATGGAAGGCTTGGCGCAAACCGAGCCAGCGTATTGATAGGTTGAGACCGGGGTGTTGGCGACCTTGAAGACTGACCGCAGGCCATCGCGCAGCCGCGTGGAAAGATCGAGCGCCGTGGCGCTCGGTGCGGTGTTGGTCGCCGTCAGTGCGTTGCCAGCTTTCGCGGAGCGCATCCAAAACCAGGTCGCCGTCTTCTCCGCACTCGATAAGGTGACGGCGCGCATTTCCAAGTTCGAGGTCGAACTCAACAAGTCTGTCGAATTCGGATCGATCAAGGTGACGCCGCGTGTTTGCTATTCGCGGCCTGCGACCGAGCTTCCCAAGACGACCACGTTCGTCGAGGTAGACGAGAACCAGCTCGACGGGACGCAGAAGCGCATCTTCACCGGCTGGATGTTTGCAGAAAGCCCCGGCATTTTCGGTGTGGAGCATCCCACCGTCGATGTGTGGCTCACCGAGTGCAAGACTCCCGTCAAGTCTACCGCACAGCGCGCCGCCCCCCCGCCGCCGCCTGTTGATGCTCCGGACGCGGCCGCAGCGGCCGCGAGCGGCGATAGCTGGGCGCCGTCAGAAGAGCCCGCCGAGGTTCCCCGCCGCCGCGTGCGCCGCTAGAGCCCTTCCGACTCATATTGAAGCTATCCGCAATTACGCGGGTAGTTGGCGCACCCTGCGGGCGTGAAGTTTTCGACCAGTGAAGGGGCAAGCGTGACGCTCATCGCATCACGCTTGCCGGGTACACCGGATGCGCTTTCGCACGGGGCTGAAAATGCACGTTATCGCCTTCAGCCCACCGGTGTAAGCGCAGACCATCCCCCCGGACCTGCTGCGCCATGAAAAGCAAGAGTGGCTAGGCGCGGCGGGTGCTGGCCTGGATCCGCTTGGCGATGAGATAAGACAACGGCATGGCAAGAAGGACAGCCGTAACAAATGCTGCGGGAATAAGTATTGCGGCTTGTTCAGCCAAGCTCGGCGTTGCGATAATGGCCGTGACAGCCATGCCACCCAACGTGGTGGCGAGCATGATCCAAATCAACGATGCGACCTTGAACATATCGCTCTCCTTTTTGACTCTTGCGGCGTTGACTTCACCGATTGGAGCTTCGTTCAACTCATCAGACGGCGTCATTATTGGAGCTGTCAGGTGTAATTGGTTTGATGGCGGTCAATGTAGCGTGAGGCCTTTTCTTACCTGTTTCCTGACCATGCGCGCAGTTTGATTGTGGCCGCGCCTGTTCAAGGCTTCAGTGCAAGGCTCTTGATGTAGGCGATGAGGTCTGCCCGCTTGTCCGCGGGGACAGAGAAATCTGGCATCTCCTTATGAGATGAGGTAAGCCAGCCTTCAATGTCGTGCGAGGTGAGCTGCACATTCGTCACCATCGCGCTGAAGGGCGGAGCCTTGACCTCGGGTGACGACTTCTGGCCCGCCTCGATGGCGTGACACGGCGCACAAACCGCGTTGGCATAGGTATGACCCGCATCGGCACTGCCATGTGCCACGTCTTCTGCCGCTTGAAGCGGGAACGCGCCGGCGCCAATCAAGCCTGTGATGGCGAGAATTGCGACACGAACGCGAAAGAACTCAGCTTTCATACAACCGGAACTCCATCAGGTTGGCGCCTAAGAAAAGGCCGCGCTCCATCGGCCGTGCATTGACGGCCATCAATGGGCCAGTGTAGCGCGGCATCCAGGACCGCCGATAGCCGGGCCCTCGTAAACGGTGGCGTCGCCCTATATATTTATGTGCGCATGCTGAACCGCAGCAAGAACAACGCACGAGGTTCCTCATGATCGGATATCGCAGCATAGCCATTGCTGTCCTGGTTACATTGGCATCGGCTTCCCCGGCACCTGCAGATAAGTTTGATGGGCACTGGTCGATGATCGCCGAGACGACCCGTGGACATTGCGGCATCATTTCGGTCGGCTTAGGAATACAGCACGGCCGCATCTATTCCACGGGCGGCTCGTTCGCATTCCATCCCATTAAGTTGAGTGGGCGCGTTGCCGCCTCCGGGAAGACGCGCATGACGGCGATCACCGGACCGCGGATCGCGCGCGGCGCAGGCCGCTTCGGTCGGCTGAGCGGCGGCGGGACGTGGAGCGGCACCGGGCCTTCGGGTCTTTGCTCGGGCGTGTGGAGCGCGACACGGTCCTGAAATTTTGTGGAGGCTATACTTTCAGCCTCTCGCACCGGAAATGCGTCGCGGCGAAAGATGCCTGCCTCGACAAGCGGCTACACATTATCCGTGGTGTCGCTCAGATAAGGCCTTTTGCGCTCATGCTCGCCCTGATGTGCGCGCGAGATGGGCTCACGTCCGGACGGACTTCAAGTATCTCTTGGACAGCTTGAAACTAGATACTTAGTTCGCGGTTCCGCATGAAGGCATCTGAGAAAGTTTTCATTGCGGAGATTATTCGACGTGTGGGTTTTGCCGGTGTTTCCCCTCGTCGCGTTACCGTGCCGATCGAACGTTTTGGAGCTCCGCTGAGATGAACGATGTCATTTTCATCGTCGGCCAGCATGAGTGCCGCAAGTTCGGGCAGCACGGCGACACCGAGCCCGATCTGCACGAACTTCTTAATGGTCGTCATGTTTCGAAGTTCGAAGACAGGGCGCACATTACTGTCTCCAGGAATGCTGACGTCGAGCGCCAGCCGTGTGCTACTGCCCCTGGGCATGGTAATAAGGCGTAGCTCACTCAAAACATCCTCTGACCAGACCCTTTCTTTCAGCTTGGGCGGACGAGAACGTGAGCAAAGCAGGACAAAATCATCAGACATGAGCTCGACTGTCTCGAGATCCTGATCGTTTTCCAATCCTGGCATGATGGCGGTGAGCGCCATGTTGACTCGTCGACGCCGAAGCAAGTCGAGGGCTTCCTCGGCCATCACGTCGTAGACGCTGGTGACGGCTTCGGGGAATTCCGATTGCATGGCCAGAATGGATTGCGGCAATAGCAGCGCTGAAAGCGAAGGCATGGCAGCAATGGAAAGAACTAGACTGTGCCCATTTGTAACTTCTCTTAGCTGCGACAATCCCGCTTCATAGCTGTCGATCATACGCGACGCGATCGGAAGAAGCGAAGCGCCTTCCGGCGTAAGCCGTACTCGTCTTGTCGTTCGCTCAAAGAGGCGGACGCCCACCGATTCTTCAATTTCTCGCACCAATTTGCTCAATGTGGGCTGAGCCAAATTCAGTTGGTCGGCGCAGCGACTGAAGCTGAGCGAATGCGAGAGAGCTACAAAGATCTTCAGTTGGCGGTGCGAGACATTCATTACGTTTCGCCATAAATCGGGACCAGATCTAACTTAACCGCGCAAACGCTATCGCGTAGTGTTTCAATATAAATCGCGCAACGGAAAGTTGCTATAGGCCGTTGAGGTTATTTTGCAAAAAACTAAGTCCCATCAGGATGTTAGTTGATGCGTTTGCGTCATCAGCCGTAGGTTGATGCGCGCATTGAATTCCAATTGGGGGGCTTCGCAGTAGAGCCTCTCGCTACCTGCTTTTGGAGGGACTAAATGACGCTAAAGAGCGGCGCGGAACTGATCGTTGAAACGGTTCTTGAGCAGGGCGGCGAGACGGTCGTGGGGTTTATTGGCCACTCGACGCATGAGATCGCCGACGCGGTGAAGAAGTCGGAGCTGGGCAAGACGGTCGTGAACCCTGCGACCGAGCTGGGGGGCTGCCACATCCTGAACGGCTACAACTACGTCAAGGACCGCGCCGCGGCCGTCGGGATG
>JAEUME010000003.1 GCA_016793445.1 Hyphomicrobium sp.
TCCTTCTCCCGCGGGGAGAAGGTGCCCCGAAGGGGCGGATGAGGGGACTGCCGCAATCAGCGGCGCGTGCCGACGTCCCTCACCTGTCGCTCCGCGACATCCTCTCCCGTTCCGGGAGAGGAAAAAGTGGCTCTGTATGATCGGAAAATGCGCTAGGAGCGCGCTCCATAGTCTGCCTTCGCCTGTCCTGATGGGCGCAGCCAACACGCCCAGGATTTCCCAATGAACATCTTTGCCGACATCGAAGCCAAAGTGAAAGCCGCGCTCGAAGCGCTGAAATCCGAAGGCAAGCTGCCTGCCGATCTCATGATCCCGCCGCCGCAGGCGGACGCGCCGCGCGATCCCTCGCACGGCGATGTGGCAATCAACTCGGCCATGGTGCTGGCGAAGGCAGCGAGGATGAAGCCGCGCGATATCGCGGAGCTGATCAAGGGCAAGCTCGAAGGCGACAATGGGATCGCCAAGGCAGAAGTTGCCGGCCCGGGATTCATCAACATCACCTTCACGCCCCAGGTCTGGCACGCGTTGCTCCGCGCCATTGTCACGCAAGGCGGCACATTCGGCGCGGGCGGCTTGTCGAAGGGCGAGAAGGTCAATCTCGAATACGTTTCCGCCAATCCGACGGGACCGATGCACGTCGGCCATTGCCGTGGCGCGGTGTTTGGCGATGCGCTCGCAAACCTGCTGATGTTCGCGGGTTACGACGTGACGCGTGAGTACTACATCAACGATGCAGGAGGGCAGGTGAACGTCCTGGCCGAGTCCGCTTTCCTGCGCTACCGCGAGGCGTTGGGTGAAGACATCGGCCCCATCCCCGAAGGCTTGTACCCTGGCGATTATCTCGTTTCCGTGGGCCAGGCGCTTGCCAAGGACCATGGCTCGTCTCTCCTCAATATGCCGCAAGAGCGTTGGCTTCCGGTCGTGCGCGCCTTTGCCATCGACCGCATGATGGACATGATCCGTGACGACCTCGCCGCGCTCAACATCCGCCATGACGTCTTTTTCTCGGAGGCGTCTCTAACCCAGGCAGGCGCCGACAAGATCAAGGCCGCGCTCGATGTGCTGCGCGCCAAGGGGCTCGTCTATGAAGGCAGGCTGGAAAAGCCCAAAGGTCACGACGATGAAGAGTGGGAGGACCGGGAGCAGACACTGTTCAAGTCCACCGCCTTCGGCGACGATGAGGATCGGGCCATCCAGAAGTCGGACGGCAGCTACACCTATTTCGCAGGCGACATCGCCTACCACTGGGACAAGCTGCAGCGCGGCTTTCTGCATCTGATCAACGTCTTCGGCGCGGACCATATCGGCTACATCAGCCGAATGAAGTCAGCGGTTGCGGCGCTGTCGGACAACAAGGCTGACTTCGACATCAAGGTCGTCAGCCTTGTGAAGCTGTTCAAGAACGGCGAGCCCTTCAAAATGTCGAAACGAGCAGGCACGTTCGTTACGCTCCGGGATGTTGTCGACGAGGTCGGCCGCGATCCGGTTCGCTTCATGATGCTTTACCGCAAGAACCAGGAAGAACTGGACTTCGATTTCGCAAAAGTGACGGAGCAGTCGAAGGACAACCCCGTGTTCTATGTGCAGTATGCGCACGCGCGTGCAGCCAGCGTTTTGCGCAACGTGAAGGAGCAGATGCCCGATCTCGACACGTCGATGGAAGCCCTGGCGAAAGCTGATCTTTCTGTTCTGGCGGATCCTGCCGAGATGGATCTCATTCGTAAGCTTGCGGAATTTCCGGTCAAGCTCGACGGAGCGGCGGTGGCCCACGAGCCGCATCGCGTGGCCTTCTATCTCTATGATCTGGCTAGCGCCTTCCACGGCCTGTGGACGAGAGGCAACGATTCGCCACATTTGCGATTTATCCAGCTAAATGACGGGGTTGCGACAAGAGCGCGTTTGGCGCTCGTGGCCGCGACAAAGCAGGTGATAAACTCAGGTCTCAAGGTCCTCGGCGTCGAGGCACCGGACGCGATGCGCTAGACTCGCGATTCGTTGGGCCAGGGAAGGGGTTTCCGCCGGTTCCAGTTTCGAGGGGTACGCCATATGTCTCCGGTGCACGGTAAACAGGGTCAGCCATACGCGCGCCCCGCCGCGTCATCGCAACCTCAGAGCCAGTGGGGCCAGGCCTCGCAAGGGGCCGGTGGCCGTGTGCCGCAGGGCCAGCCACAAGGGCAACCGCAGGCTCTGGGCTACCAAAACGCGGCCTACCCTCCCCAACAGAATCCCTACGGGCAGCCATCTTACGCACAGCATCAGCAGCCCGCGCAGACCGCTCCCTACAACGGCGGCTATGGCCAGACCGACTATCCGCCTTTCAGCACCCCGGCCACCGGAGGCCGCGCAGCGTCGTCGTATGCGCCTCAGTTCGAGCCGCTGGCGCCCGCGCTCGCAGTTTCGCCGCGCGGCCAACAACCCGCGCCAGCGCAGCGCGCCGCCCCTTACAGCCAGGGCCATCCGTCCCAGGGTTACGATTACGCGCCGCCAGCGCAGAGCCATCCCGGTCATCAGGATCTTGGCTACGGCGCGCCCGGCCAACACGCGAACGCCGGTTGGGGCTCGCTGCAGCAGGCGGCGGATTCGCGTGGTTTTGACCTTGGCGCCTATAACTCTGCCCATCAGCCGCAAACGGGCTATGACGCGCCAGCCGAGACGGCATACGCCGCCGAGCCCGGATTTGCTGCGGAGCCGCATTTCGGAAACGAGCCACACTTTGGAACGGACGTCCGTTACGCGCCACAGCAGGTTCCGCAAGCCAACGAGTGGGCCAACCAAGGCGGCTATGCCGAGCAGGGCTATGACCAGGGTTATGGCCAGCACAACGCGGACTACATCGACCAGTCCGGGGCTGATCTCGGTTTCGGCCAGCCTGCGGGCGGAGAACTCGACCAGGCCTACCAGGACGAGGAAGGCCAGGAGTACGAGGAGGAAGCCCCCTCTCGGGCGCGCCGCCCGCTGATGATGGTTGCGGTGCTGGCGGGTGCCATCGTGTTTGGCGGTGGCATGACCTATGGCTACAAGGCGATCTTCGGCGGTTCTTCGGCAGGCGATCCGCCTGTGATCAAGAGTGCTGCCGAGCCTTCCAAGTTCAAGCCCGCCGACGGCGGCGGCAAACAGTTCGCCCATACCGATAGCAAGATCATGGGCCGTCTTGGCGACGGCTCCACCGTCGCCGCTGCGGCCGAGACCGACAATGGCAGCGACTTGGATGCTAACGGCACACGCAAGGTCTCGACGCTGGTTGTGGGCCGGGATGGCAGCATCCAGGCGCCCGCACCTGATGAGCCTTCCGCTGCGCCAGCGTCAGGCGCAGTGGCCGTGCCGGGGCTGACGCTGGTCGATGGTCTGGGCACCGCGCGTCAGGCAACGGTTCCAAGTTCGGAGAACGCGCCTCCCTCTCCGCCGCCCGCGAAAAAAGCCGAAGCAGCCGCCAAGACCCCAGCCGTGGTCAATAAAGCCGCAGCAGTGGCCAGTGTTGCGCCGCCCCCTGAGCCAACAGGCAGCATCGAGCCTGAAGAGGCGGCCGTGCAGCCAGCGCCCAAGCCGTCCAAGAAGGTCAAGACGGCGGCAGCAGCTCCCGCGGCGGTAGCCCCCGCAGCGGGAGGCTCGACGTCCGTCGCCACCACGGGGAGTGGGTTCGTGGCGGTGCTTGCTTCTGTGCCGCGTTCCGATTCGAGCCGGATGGACGCGCTGAAGCGGTTTGCCGACATGCAGCAGAAGTATGCGGGCGTGCTGTCCGGCAAGACGCCTGACGTCGCCGAAGCCAATCTTGGGACCAAGGGCAGCTATCACCGTCTCGTCGTAGGTCCGCCCGGGTCCCGCGAGCAGGCAAGTTCGTTATGCTCGCAGCTCAAGAGCCAGGGCTATAATGATTGCTGGGTGACGACGTACTGATGAGCCGTTTGCTGGCGTGATGAGGGCGGCTGGCACATGCTGGCCGTCTTGCCGTTTTGAGAGCTTCGCGCGGCAATTGCGCAGCGGGCCTCAAGCGGTGTAAAGCCGCCTCGACATAACGGGCGCTGGCTTGCTCATATTGGATCGGCCGTCTTTGCCCCTCTTCGAAAGGCAGATCGCTTCCATGCAAGCCGCCTTGATAGCCGGTCTTTCGGCCACGTCGCTCTCGCCAGAGGAGCGCGCGTTCTTTCGGGACGTGCAACCTGCTGGACTCATCCTGTTTACCCGCAACTGTCACGACCTGGAGCAGATCAGGGCGCTAGTTTCCGACACACGTGAGGCTGTTGGCGCTGAGAACTTCCTGGTGCTTATTGATCAGGAAGGTGGACGCGTGCAGCGACTTCGCGGCGCGCTGGGGCGCGAATTGCCGCCCGCGCGCCGCTATGGGGATATGTTCGCACGCGATAGCGCCCGCGCCCTTCGCGCGGCGCGGCTGGTCTCGCGTCTCATGGCGCACGAACTTTGCGCGCTTGGCATCAACACGAATTGCGCGCCCGTGCTCGACGTACCGGTTTCCGGTGCGCACGACATCATCGGCGACCGCGCCTATGGTGTCGAGCCCGCGCCGATCATTGCTCTGGCGCGCGAAGTGATCGCCGGCCACAAGGAGGGCGGCGTTGTCCCCGTCGTCAAGCACATCCCGGGGCACGGACGGGCGCGCGCCGACAGCCATTTGGAATTGCCGATTGTCGAGACATCGCACGCGGAGCTTTCCCAAAGCGATTTCGTGCCGTTTCATGCCTTGCGCGATGCGCCCGCCGCGATGACCGCGCACGTCGTCTTTTCATCCATCGATGATTGCGCACCCGCCACGACATCGCGCCGCGTGACGCAGGACATCATCCGGGGTGAAATCGGATTCGATGGTCTCCTGATGAGTGACGATCTTTCCATGCAGGCGCTTTCAGGGCCCATGCGGACGCGCGCCGAAGCGGTCATCGCGGCGGGGTGCGATCTTGCCCTTCACTGCAACGGCGACTTGAGAGAGATGCGCGCCGCGGCCGAAGGCGTACCGGCACTTTCGCAAGCTCCGGCTGATCGATTCGCGCGCGCCTGTGCGATCACGCGGGCCACGGCGTCATTCGATGAGGCCGAGGCAATCACCCTGCTTCATGAGGTTTTGTGCGAAGGCACGCACTCTGCGCAATCGCCTGAATCAGTGTAGTGTGCGGTAAAGTTCAACATTGACGATACGGCCTCGCAAGCCGGCCTGACAGCTGAGTGCAGTCTGACGGGCGGCTGGCAGGGCAGGCAAATGCAACGGTGACGGATGAACGGCGAGGCCGCGACATCAGGCAATGAGGAGGGCCCGGGCTGGGAAGCGCCGGGGCTCGACGACGTGCCGGGTCTCGAAGATGCCTTCATCGTCGACGTGGAAGGGTTCGAAGGTCCGCTTGATCTGCTGCTTGCGCTCGCCCGAACGCAGAAAGTCGATATCTCCAAAATCGCCATTCTGCCGCTTGTCGAGCAGTATCTCGACTTCATTGCCAAGGCGCAGTCGCTGAAACTGGAAATTGCCGCCGATTATCTCGTCATGGCGGCCTGGCTGGCCTACCTCAAGTCAAAGCTTCTTATTCCGCGCGAGAAGGAAGATCCCCAGACGCAGAGCGCCGAAGAGATGGCGCAGCGCCTTGCCTTCCGCTTGATGCGTCTGGAAGCCATGCGCACGGCGGCCGCACGTTTGATGACGCGCAAGCGCCTCGGGCGCGACGTGTTCGTGCGTGGTGCGCCTGAGGCGGTACGGACCGTCAAGGAAACGACGTGGACCGCGCAGGTCTACGATCTGCTGAAAGCCTATGCCGAGCAGCGCCGCCGCACGATCAAGGTCGTGCACGTGGTGCGGGCGCGCAAAGTCTGGTCGATCAAAGATGCGCGCCAGCGGCTGGAGCGTCTCGTGGGCGCGACCGCTGGCGACTGGACACAGCTCGACCTGTTCCTGGAGCAATATCTTCCCCGGGGCGAGGAAGAGCGCACCGCGCTCGCGAGTTCGTTCGGCGCCACCTTGGAGATGGCGCGCGAGGGGTTGGTGGAATTGCGCCAGGATGAGCCGTTTGCTCCAATCTATATGCGCAAGCGCGGCTCCGGGGACGCTTGGCAGCGGGTTGGTTAAGCCTCATCTGAGGGGAGCGTTGGGTACGAGGGCGTATTTGCGATAGGAAGCTGGGGGGCATTACGCCGATGGTTCCGCCGAGATTGACATTGGTGTCGGATAACACGCGCGACAAGGACGAGATGAGCACGTCCGGGGACGAGACGGCGGCTGGGCATTCAGCCGGGCGGCCTTCTGCGCTCCGTGATCCGGAAGCGGCCATCGATCATCTGGCGGAGCGTGCGCATCGCGAAAAGTTGCGCCGGTTGGAAGCCATGCTGTTTGCCTCTTCGCACGCGCTCGACGCGGCCGCTCTGCAGGCCTGCGTGGAGCCCGGCGAAGACGTGACGGCCTTGCTTGGCGAATTGCAGAAGGCCTACGCGGATCGCGGCGTCAACGTCGTGAAGGTCGCGGGGAAATGGATGTTCCGGACTGCAGACGATCTTTCTTTCCTTCTCGAACGCGAGACGGCGGAGGAACGCAAGCTCTCCAAGGCCGCACTCGAAACGCTGGCCATCATCGCCTATCACCAGCCGGTGACACGCGCCGAGATCGAGGAGATCCGCGGCGTATCCATTTCGCCGGGCACGCTTGATCTGCTGATGGAAACCGCTTGGATCAGGCCGCGTGGCCGCCGCCGCGCGCCGGGCCGGCCGATCACCTACGGCACCACCGAACTCTTCTTGACCCATTTTGGTCTCGATCAGATCAAGGATCTGCCGGGCCTTGCCGAGCTGAAGGCATCCGGCCTTCTCGACGCCAACCTTCCCCCCGACTTCAAGGTACCTGAGCCGACCGACGTTGCTGCTTTGATGCCAGACGAGCTGCCGCTCGAAGACGATGGCGAAGCAGAAGAGGCGCAGGGCAGTCTCGCCTTGCAGGATGACGATGACACGGCTAATGCCGATGCTGACTGCGACGGCGTGGCGGCCTTGGATGTAAATCGTGAGACCGATGTCGATCCGGCGGACACTTCGGACGCTGGCGCAGGTGACACCGGATCGGGCAGCGATGGTGAGTTCGACGATATGGCGCCGCAGCACGGCGACGACTGAGTAAGGGGCAAGGGCTGCTTTGGAGCAACATGCCCGTCCCTGTGCCCCGTTCCTATGTTATGTAAGCCCTGAAGGTGGCGCGTTTGGAATTGAAACAAATATTGGGAACAGGCATCGACACTCAGAGCGCAGAGCCGGGGATGAAGGCTCGGGCGGCGGCCACGTTTGCCGCGCGCGTCCAACTGGAGGGCGTCACCAAGGTCTATGACGGCGCGGGCGCCCTCAATGGCGTCGACCTCGATGTCAAATCCGGCGAAATTGTCTGCCTGTTGGGTCCATCAGGCTGCGGCAAGACAACCCTTCTGCGCGTCGTCTCCGGTATCGAAAGGCCGTCATCAGGCCGGGTGCTCATCAACGAGCGCGAAGTCGCGGGACCCAACCGCTTCGTGCCGCCGGAGAGCCGCGGCGTCGGGCTGATGTTTCAGGACTTCGCTTTGTTTCCGCATTTGACCGTGCTCAACAATGTCGCATTCGGGCTCAAGGCGCTGCCGCAAGCCGATAGCCTGAAGGCTGCGCGTGCGATCCTCGACCGGGTCGGTCTGCTTGATATGGCGAGCAGCTATCCGAGCGTGCTGTCGGGCGGCCAGCAACAACGCGTGGCGCTGGCGCGCGCCATCCTGCCCCGGCCGGCCGTTATGCTTATGGACGAGCCGTTCTCTGGGCTTGATGTACAACTTCGCGAGGCGATGCAGGAAGAGACGCTGGCGTTGCTGCGAGAGACCCGCGCCACCTCGCTCATCGTCACCCACAACCCGGAAGAGGCCATGCGCATGGGTGACCGTATCGTCGTGCTGCGCCGTGGCCGCGTGGCCCAGGCGGGCAAAGCCGAGGAACTTTACCACGCGCCGGCAGACTTGTTCGTTGCGCGGCTGTTTTCGGAGATCAACGAGTTTCCGGCTCGCGTGCGCGGGGGCGTGGTTGAAACGCCTGCGGGTGTGTTTCCGGCTCCGGGAATGGAGGATGGCACCCAGGCTGTGGTGTGTCTGCGCGAGCGCGGCTTGAACCTTACGGTCAACGGCAACGGCGGTCCCGGCCTTCCCGGCCGCGTTCTGGGTGTCAAATTCCTTGGCGACAGCACGCGCATGGATGTGGCTGTTGCCGGGTTCGAGCGGCCGCTCAAGGTGCGCGTGGACCAGCAGGATGCCCTTGCCAGGGGAACCGAGGTCAAAGTCGGCACCGCACCCGGCTCTGTCCTGGTTTTTGCAGCCGAGACCGGGACTTGAGTGCACGAAACATTTCTTCCCCTTAAGGCTACAAGCACCCGCGCGAACTTGCCGGGGGATGGCAGTTCTGCAATAGTGCCCCCAAATGGTGTTTGGTGGCTAACTCCACCATCGTAACAAGTTCCAGAAGGTCTCGTTCCATGGGTCTTAGTGCACAGCATTTCCTGCTTCTCATCATCGTTGGCTTGCTGCTGTTCGGCCGCGGCAAGATCTCCGAGTTGATGGGCGACGTCGCCAAGGGCATCAAGAGCTTCAAAAAGGGCATGGCGGAAGAGGAAGAAGAAATCGCCAAGTCCTCGCCCGCCAAAACCATCGAAAACGACGTCTCCACGCGCGAGAAAACCGGTTGAGATGCCGTCCAGGCTTTGTTGAGCCCGTAGCCGGGCCGGGCGGTTCTGCATGTTTGAAATAGGCTGGAGCGAGCTCCTCATTCTTGCCGTGGTCACCCTGCTATTCGTGGGGCCAAAGGAGCTGCCCGTATTCCTGCGCACGATCGGCCGGTACGCCGGGGTGCTGCGTCGCCATGCCTCCGAATTCCGCGCTCAGTTCGATGCCGCCATGCGGGAGGCCGAGCTCGACGCGATGAAAGAGGAAATGCAAAAGATGCAGGCCTCGGTGAACGCCGAGGTCATGGGTGCCGAAAAGGCGTTGAAGGAGGCGGGCCAAGCGACAACGCTTAGCCCCGGCGCGCAAGGCGTCCCCGCCGCTGCGTCCCAGCCAGGTTCGTTCACGGCAGCGGCAGCGTCCGCTGTGTTTCCAGCGCCCGCGCCCACAGGACAGGTCTATGTCAGGCCTAAGCCGGAAGATGCTGGCCAGACGCCGCCGGCGGATACGGCGGCTTCTGCCGCGCCAAAGTCAGACCCCTCGCTTCCAGACCCCTCCAGTGTGCCGATGCCTGCGCCGGCCAACCCGGAGACCTGATCAACCGTGCTCAACAAGCTCATAGGATCCGGCGGCAGCGGCGGGGACAACAATGGCCAGGACGAGATCGACGCTTCCAAAGCGCCGCTGCTCGACCATCTCATCGAGCTGCGCACGCGTCTCATCTATGCGCTGCTGGCGTTTTTCGTCGCCTTCCTGGCGTGCTTCTCCGTGGCGCGTCACATCTACAACGTGCTCGTGTGGCCCTATGAGTGGGCGTCGGGAAGCAATCACGTCCGTCTGATCGCGACGCACTTTCTTGAACAGATCATGACGCATGTGAAGCTCGCGATGTTTGGCGCGGGCTTCATTTCGTTCCCGATCATCGCGATGCAGATCTACAAGTTTGTCGCGCCTGGCCTTTACAAGAACGAGCGAAAGGCTTTCCTGCCCTATCTGGTCGCGACTCCCATCCTGTTCGTCATCGGCGCCATGGTGGTCTATTTCATCGCCATGCCTGTGCTTATCAGGTTCTCACTTGGCCTCGCGAGCGCGGGCGATGGTTCGGGACCCACAATCGAGCTGATGCCGAAGGTCTCTGAGTACCTGTCCCTCATTATGACGCTGATCTTCGGGTTCGGCATCGTGTTCCAGCTCCCCGTTATCCTGACGCTTCTGGCCCGGGCCGGGATTGTCACGGCCGATGGTCTGGTGGGGGCACGCCGTTATGCGATCGTGGGCATCTTTGCACTGTCCGCGCTCATGACGCCACCTGACGCCTTGAGCATGGTCATCATGGCGCTGCCGACCGTGCTGCTCTACGAAGCGTCCATTTTGGCGGTGCGCTACGTTGAGCGCATGATCAAGGCCAGGGAAAAGGAGCGGGAAGGGGCTTAGTTCGTGCCCGTTTCTCAAGTGAGTCCGCAGACTGCGAGACGGGCCACGCTGTTTGGCCCCGGGCGTTTGCTGCGCCGCTGGACCCTGGGCGCGAGGCGCATTATGACGATCCCTGAAATCCGGCCAGACTTGCCAAAGATAGGGATCCCGCCCCCGTGTTCGACATCAAATGGATCAGAGACAACGCAGACAGCTTCGATGCCGCGCTGACCCGCCGCGGGCTGGAGCCCTTGGCGCAGGTGCTGCTCAAAGACGATGAGGCGCTGCGGGCGGTGAAGACCCGTTTGCAAGAGGCGCAGTCGCGGCGCAATGCGGCCTCCAAAGAGATCGGCAAGGCCAAGGGTGCGAAGGACGAGGCGCTTGCGTCCAAGCTCATGGCGGAGGTCGCGGACCTCAAGGACGCGATCGCCAAGGGCGAGGTCGAGGAGCGCGCCATGCAGGCTGCGCTCGATGCCAAGCTGGCGGTCATTCCAAACATGCCGCGCGAGGAGGTGCCGCCTGGCAAGGACGAGCACGACAACAAGGAAGTGCGCCGCGTCGGGACACCCGCGAAGTTTGACTTCGCGCCCAAGCAGCATTTCGAGCTGGGTGAAGCGCTGGGGTTGATGGACTTCGAAGCGGCCGCGCGGATTTCCGGCGCGCGTTTCGTCATTCTGAAGGGGGCGCTCGCCAGGCTCGAGCGCGCCATCGCCGCGTTCATGCTCGATCTGCACACTGCGCCTGCAAATGGAGGTCTTGGCGGCTATACCGAGCACAATCCGCCCCTGTTGGTGAAGGACCAGGCGGCTTACGGTACCGGCAATCTGCCGAAGTTCGAAGGCGATCTGTTCTCGGCGTTCCGTGGGCTCGACTATGTGAAAAATCTTCAGGCCGTCGCGGCGACGCAGCGCGTCGAGCCTTACGTTGACCCGGACGAAGTCAAGGAAGAGAACTTCTGGCTGATCCCGACCGCCGAAGTGCCGCTCACCAACATCGTGCGCGAGCAGATCCTGGACGAGGACAAGCTGCCGATGCGCATGACTGCGTGGACGCCGTGTTTCCGCTCGGAAGCGGGCGCTGCGGGACGCGATACGCGCGGCATGATCCGCCAGCATCAGTTCTCGAAGGTCGAACTCGTTACCATCACCACGCCTGAACAGTCGCTCGAAGAGCATGAGCGCATGACGGGTTGCGCGGAAGAGGTGCTCAAACGCCTGGGCCTGCCGTTCCGCACGGTGCTTTTGTGTACCGGCGACATGGGTTTTGCCTCGCAGAAGACCTATGACATCGAGGTGTGGCTGCCTGGGCAGGATGCCTATCGCGAGATCTCCTCGTGCTCGGTTTGCGGCGATTTCCAGGCCCGCCGCATGAACGCGCGCTATCGCGTGAAAGGCGGCAAGGAGGTGCGCCACGTCCACACCTTGAACGGCTCCGGGCTCGCCGTCGGCCGCACGCTCATCGCCGTGATGGAAAACTACCAGCAGGCCGATGGCTCGATCGTCATTCCCGAGGCGCTGCGTGCCTACATGGGCGGGTTGGAAAAAATCGTGAGGGGCTAGACCATGATCGCGTTTTGCGGCGAACCGGTCGGCAAAGCAGGTCCATTTGCGATCGAGAGCGCGTGGATGCGGGGACCGGCAAACCGGTAAGAAGCACGACGAAACAAAGACCTAGACGTCCCTCCAAAGCCGGAACTGGTCTCGAGGCGTGTGTGAACTGGAAAAGGACCCGATGCGCATTCTTGTGACCAACGATGACGGCATTAACGCCCATGGGCTCGAGGTTCTCAAGACCATCGCGCTGGGCCTGACTTCGGATGTCTGGACGGTCGCGCCCGAATCCAATCAATCGGGTACGGCGCACTCGATGACGCTGCATGAACCTCTACGTTTGCGCGAGATCGATGCGCGCACCTATGCAACGGCGGGCACGCCGACCGATTGCGTGATTATGGCAGTGCGTCACATCCTCAAGGATCAGCCGCCGGACCTCGTGCTGTCGGGTATCAATCACGGCTCCAATCTTGCCGAGGACATCACGTACTCGGGTACGGTCGCGGCCGCGATGGAAGGAACGCTGCTCGGCATCCGCTCTATTGCGCTGTCCTTGATGCTTGGCTTTGAGGACGGGGACCGCAAGCCCATCTGGGACACCCCGCTCGTACATGCGCCGGCATTGATCAAGAGTCTTCTGGCGGCCGACTGGCAGCCAGGGCGGCTCATGAACGTCAACTTTCCGGGCATCGGACCTGGCGACATCGCCGGCGTATCGGTGACGCGGCAGGGTATTCGTGACCAAGCCTCCCTGCATATCGACAGCCGTACTGACCCCTGGGGTACGCCGTACTTCTGGTTTGGTTTCGAGCGCCGGCGCTCAACGCTCGTCGAGGGAACCGACCTTGCCGCGATGGCGGCCAAGAAGATTTCAGTGACACCGTTGAGCGTGGATATGACCGACGCGACGGCCGTCGCTGCGCTGATGGAGCATCTGAAGACCGTTGGCTGAAGGTCTCCGCGTTAAGAGTTGCAGACGCCGCAAAAGACAAGGTAATGCCGAAATCCGTCCGCGAATTAAGCGCAATCGCAGTCTAAGGATAAACGATGGCGATGACGGCGGGAAGCGTTCGACTCTCAAACGGGTTCCACGCACACGGACTATTGGGGCGAGACACCCTGACATCCCCCTGACCGCCTGACGGGAAGGACAGCGCGGGAATCGCATCTTCGTTTCCATTAACCGGGCATTAACCCAATGAAGGTTAATGGATGATGCGAGTAGAGGTGCGTATCATGATGTATTTGTCTGGCTTCGGCCGGCGCGGTGGTTTTGGCCTCAAACCCGCGCACTGTGCCCTTATCCTATTGTCTGCGGCAGTCTCCGGCTGCAGCGCGGATGTCACGCGTTTCGATAGCGCGTCGTTCAATCTCAACGACCCCCCTCAGACCACGTCGTCCGTAGATGCGGGCAACGCTGCCCCGTCGCAGGACTACGTCAGTCCGGTGGCGCATAACCAGCGTCCTGGCCCCTATGGTGCGGGTGGACCGCAAGGGGGCGTTGAATCGGCGCCGTTGGCCGACGCGACGCCCGCGAGTTCCTATCCGCAGCCTGCGCCGGTTGCCGCCGTGCCAGCGATGCCGGAGGGTCGCCGCCCGCTCCAACGGGTTGCGGGCGAGCAGAGGGTCGCTATGGCGACGCCGCCGGCGTCCGTCTCTCAGCCTGAGCGCGGTCAGATGATCGAGGTTCAGGCTGGCGACACACTTTATGGATTATCGCGCCGTCATCAGGTTTCTTTGGCCGAGCTGATGAGCGTGAATAGCCTCACGTCGCCCGACATCAAATTGGGCCAGAAGCTGTATCTGCCTGCGGCTGGCGCGACCGCGCAGACCGTGGCTGCGGCACCAGCAGCCGCGGCCGCAGTGGCCTCCGCTCGTCAGTTCGCGGCTCCTCCGGTCACTCCTGAGACCGCGGCCAAGTACACGGGCAGCTACACGATGCAGCAGGGTGACTCGATCTACGCGGTAGCGCGTTCGCACAAGGTGCCGTTCACCGAGCTGCAGCAGGTCAACGGCATCACCAACGCTGCAAAGGTACGTGCAGGTACGGTGTTGAAGGTGCCTGCGGCTTATCCGCAGACCGCCGCAGCGCCCATTTCCACGACCGCGGCAATCGATTCCAGCCCGCAGCCCGGGGTGATACCGGCAGCTGTTCCAGCAGCCCCTGCGGCCCCGATTGCCCCCGCTCCGGTTACGTCCGAGCCCGCCAACATTCCCTCCGATTCCGCACAGCCGACCATCATCAATTCGGCCAAGCCGGCGGAGACCGTTGCGCCGGTACCGCCCGCGTCGAGTGTGGATGTCGCGCCGAAGGGAGACAAGGTTGCGATTGCGGTTCCGCCGCAGCAGCCAGCACCAGCAGCGGACGGCAAGCTGCGCTGGCCGGCACAGGGCCGGGTTATCTCCGGGTTCGGTGGACGGCCGGACGGAACGCACAATGACGGTATCAACCTGTCCGTGCCGATGGGGACCGACGTGCACGCGGCCGAGAGCGGTGTCATCGCCTACGCCGGCAGTGAGTTGAAGGGCTATGGCAATCTCATTCTCATTCGCCACGATAACGGATGGGTCACCGCTTACGCCCACAACGACCAGCTTCTGGTGAAGCGAGGAGACAAGGTCGGCCGCGGCCAGGTCATCGCCAAGGCGGGCAAGACGGGAACCGTTGATCAGCCTCAGGTTCACTTCGAGCTGCGTCAGGGTTCCAAGCCCGTCGATCCCACGCCCTTCATGGAGCCGATTTAAGGACGCCGGGCGCTCTCAGCCAGGAGAGCCCCCTGCGCGAAAAATACAGTTCGCCGCGCGCGAAGCACTGAGGGAAGCTCGAGGCCGGGTCAGACGGGACCCGGCCTCATTTTTGTTTTGCCGGGCAGCGTAAAAATCGGCAAATCGTGGTGCGCCGGCAAGGTGGCGCGCCATTGCAGACGGCGGGGACACGAGGGAACGGGACGTGACGCAATCGCGAGTGCTCGCCAGGAAGAACACGATGCAGCCGATGATCACCATCGCCGTACTGTTCTTCATCTTCGGCTTCGTCACTTGGCTCAATGGCCCTCTCATCACCTTCGTGAAGCTCGCGTTCGACCTTGACGACGTGAACGCCTTCCTGGTGCCGATGGCGTTCTATCTGTCTTATTTCTTTCTTGCTCTGCCTGCGTCCGCCGTTCTGCGCAGAACCGGCATGAAAGCCGGCATGGCGCTCGGCCTGTTCGTCATGGCAGCCGGTGCGTTCGTGTTCGGCGAATTCACCACGCTGCGCCAATACCCTGGTGCGCTGACGGGTCTGTTCGTGATCGGCGCGGGGTTATCGCTGCTGCAGACGGCGTCCAACCCCTACATTTCGATCATCGGGCCGATCGAAAGCGCGGCGCAACGGATTGCCTTTATGGGCCTCGCCAACAAGTTCGCCGGAGTTCTCGCGCCGATCGTCTTCGGCGCGCTTGTTCTGCACGGCCTCGACGACTTCGCGAGTAAGGTGCAAGCCGCTCCGACGGCGCAGGCGCGCGAGGCGCTTCTTGATGCATTCGCCCGCCAGGTGCGCGGACCCTATTTGGTCATGGCGGGGTTGCTGGCACTGCTTGGCGTCTGGATCGCACGCTCCCGGCTGCCCGATCTTTCGCCGGCGGCCGTCAACGATGCTGCCGGAGAGGACAAACGGCGCAGCGTTCTGGAATTCCCAAATCTTTGGCTGGGCGTCGTTTGCCTGTTCCTCTATGTCGGCGTGGAGGTGATGGCGGGCGATGCGATCGGCGTCTATGGAGCGGGGTTCGGTTTGCCGCTGGCCCGAACCGCGCTATTCACGTCCTACACGCTGTTCGCGATGATGCTCGGCTATGCCGCCGGTCTTCTGGTAATTCCCCGTTTTATCAGTCAGGAACGCTATCTTGCGGTATCCGCCGCACTCGGCGTTGTTCTCACGATCGGCGCCTACCTCACGCACGGTTACGTATCCGTCGGCTTCATTGCCGCGCTCGGGTTTGCCAATGCGATGATGTGGCCTGCGATCTTTCCGCTCGCCATCCGCGGGCTAGGGCGTCACACCGAAACGGGTTCAGCGCTGCTCATTATGGCCATCGCGGGTGGCGCGCTGATGCCGTACGCGTTCGCGCTACTAAAGCAACACGTCGACTTTCAACTCGCCTATGCGGCGCTCGCGGTGCCGAGCTATCTATTCATCTTATACTACGGCACGCGCGACCATAAAGACCGCTGGTACTGATCTTCTGCGCGCCGCTCAGTCATCAAAGCCCGTGAAGATACGGTTCTTGACGCAGAAGTTCTTGTGGCGAACGTAGTAGCATTTGTCGCCATCCCAGTAGTCGTCGCTGCCGAAGGGATCGCCTTTGTAGCTGGAAAAGCCGAAGCCATAGCCCTTTGCGGGACCGGGGCGCCAATAGCCCAGACCAGGCTTGCCGCCATAGCGGACCTTTGCGGCGGTGCGGCCGTGATCCTTCTGGAAGTGATGGGCTTCAGCAGGGCTCGAGCCGGAAACGGCAACAAGGCCGGCGCAGACGAAAGCAAACGACGCGAACGATTTCATCGGGAACCTCTGGCAGCAGGAACTGCACACTCTGATAATCATAGCATCAAGAGAGATCGGGATCTCCCGATGCCGCGAACATGCTAAACAGTGCGTAGGTTCCTTCGCCCGCGGAGAAATCTTAACGCGCCAGCGCGGGCCTTCAATCGAGCGTCTTGCCAAGACGGCCGGCAAGGTCCTGGATGAACTGCCAGGCGACGCGGCCTGAACGCGCGCCGCGCGTCGTCGCCCACTCCAAGGCCTCCATTTCCAGTTTCTTGTGGTCTGCCTTCAATCCGTAATGGCCGACGTAGGCGCGCACCATGTCGAGGTAGTTATCCTGGCTGGCATTGTGGAACCCGAGCCAAAGGCCGAAGCGGTCGGACAGAGAGACCTTTTCTTCCACCGCCTCGTAAGGGTTGATGGCGGTCGAGCGCTCGTTCTCCACCATGTCGCGCGGCATGAGATGCCGGCGATTGGACGTGGCATAAAACAGCACGTTGTGCGGCCGGCCTTCGATGCCGCCTTCGAGCACGGCCTTGAGCGACTTATAACTCGTATCGTCCTTGTCGAACGAGAGGTCGTCGCAGAACACGATGAAGCGATTGGCGCTCGATTTCAAATGTGCCAGGCAATGGGGCAGCGTGGCGATGTCCTCGCGGTGGATCTCGATCAGGATGAGACGGGTGGGAGATTTCGCCTTGGCGAGTTCGCCGCCCGCTTCAGCATGTGCGGCCTTGACGAGGCTTGATTTGCCCATGCCGCGTGCGCCCCATAGCAGAGCGTTATTGGCGGGCAGACCAGCCGCGAAACGCCGGGTGTTCTCCAGAAGGATACTCGCGGTGTGATCAATCCCCTTGAGCAATCCGAGCGGCACCCGGCTGACTTTCTCGACCGGAATGAAGCGCCCGCCAGCCTCGGCGGACCATACGAAGGCATCGGCCGCTGAAAAATTGACTGGACCCGCAGCGGGGGGGCTCACCCGCTCCAGCGCCGAGGCAATACGTTCCAGGAGCGGCCTAAGATCGGTCGAATCAGACATTTGAGCGGTTCCAAGTGGTTCGAATCGCGTGTTTAAACGTGCAGCTACGCGCTGCCAACGGTCATTGCGCCCAAACCCGCCTTTTGGTTGCATTCGAGGCTGCGGACACTATAGTCGCGCCGAATTTGCATGCCCGCTCCTGGAACCCCACATGTTCCGGGCCGGCTTTCGTGTTCACTCCGCGATGTTCGTCAGACCCTGAGGACCAACCCATCAATGTTTATCTCGCCTGCCTTCGCGCAATCATCGAGCTCCGGAGCCGACCTGAGCTTTCCGCTCATGATGCTGATGCTTCTCGGCATCTTCTATTTCCTGGTGCTGCGTCCGCAGTCAAAACGCAACGAGGCGCAGCGCGCCAAGCTGAACGCAGTCCGCCGCGGCGATACGGTCGTCACCTCGGGAGGCATGGTCGGCAGAGTGACGAAGGTTTCCGACACCTCCGATGAGATCGAGGTCGAGCTTGCCGACAATCTCAAGGTCCGCATCGTCAAGAGTACGCTGCTCGACGTGCGCTCGAAGGGCGAGCCTGTGAAGGAAGTGACAAGCAGCTGAGGTAGAGTCCTCGGCCTTGCTCGCAACGGTTGCCACGCCATGCCATCTGGCCGGATGACGCGCGACCTCGAAGTTTACGAAGAGAGAAACAAGAAGTTATCCAATGCTGCATTTCTCGCGCTTCAAAACCATCGCGATCCTACTTACCTGCCTCGCGGGCTTCCTCGTTGCGCTGCCCAACTTCTTCACCAAGGAACAGCTGGCGACCTGGCCCTCCTTCATGCCGAAGAACCAGATGCCATTGGGGCTCGATCTTCAGGGTGGCGCGCACCTCCTGCTTGGTATGGACCAGGAAGAGATCAAGAAGGACTGGTTCAACAACCTGCGCGACAGTGTTCGCAAATCGTTGCGCGACGAGCGCATCGGCGCTTCCGCCATTGGTGTGCAGGGCGGTCAGATGTCTGTCAGGCTGGTGAAGCCGGAAGAGACCGAGGCCGCACTGAAGCTATTGAAGAAGCTCGCGCAGCCAATCGGCAATGCGATCCTTGGTTCGGCCGGCATGGACATGGAGGTGAGCCAGGGTTCCGATCCCGGCACCATCATCTTGAAGCCGACTGAACAGGGTATCCGTCAGCGCATTGCACATGCCGCGGAAGCCTCCATTGCCACGCTGACACGCCGCGTCAATGCGCTCGGCACCTCCGAAGCGACGGTTGTGCGCCAAGGACAGGACCGCATTCTCATCCAATATCCCGGCCTGCAGGACACGGGCCCCCTCAAGAGAATTCTGGGCGAAACCGCCAAGCTGACCTTCCATGAGGTTCATCCCTCGATCACCGCAGAAGACGCCAAGCTCACCAGCATACCAACCGGGTACAGAATCTTCCCTGGCGCGAAGGACGAGGGCGGCGGCGATTATCTTTTGCGCGAAATTCCGGTCGTCCAAGGCGAGGATCTTGCCGATGCGCAGCCCGCCTTCGACAGCCGCAACGGCGAACCAGTGATCAATTTCCGCTTCAATCAATCGGGTGCGCGCAAGTTTGGCGAGTTCACGAAGGATAACGTCGGGCGTCCCTTCGCCATTGTGCTCGATGACAAGGTCTTGTCCGCGCCCGTCATTCGCGAGCCGATCCTGGGCGGCACAGGGCAAATTTCGGGCAACTTCACCGTCGAGAGTTCCAATGCGCTTGCTGTCCAGCTGCGCTCAGGCGCTCTGCCCACCAAGCTCACGATCGTCGAAGAACGCACCGTGGGTCCTTCTTTGGGCGCCGACTCCATCAACGCGGGTAAGAACGCGGGCATCATCGGAGGCATTGGCGTTGTTATCCTGACGATCCTTGCGTACGGCACATTCGGCATCTTTGCCGTCGTAGGTTTGCTTGTGCATTTGATGATGACGGTCGCGCTGATGACCCTCATCGGCTCGACGCTCACGCTACCTGGCATCGCGGGACTCGTCCTCGGCGTAGCCATGGCCGTCGACGCCAACGTGCTGATCTATGAACGCATCCGTGAGGAGCTGCGTACAGGAAAATCGGCCGTGTCCGCCATCGACGCAGGCTTTACGCGTGCTTTCATCACCATCGCCGACAGCCAGCTCACCACTTTGGCTTGTGCCGTCATCATGTTCTGGCTCGGCTCGGGTCCGATCCGTGGCTTTGCGGTGACGCTGACGCTCGGCATCATCACCTCGATCTTCGCATCCGTCACCGTCGTCCGTCTGCTCGTGTCGCGCTGGCTCAAGGCGCAGACCGATCAGCGCCGCAAGCTTGAAGTTCCGGTTTGAGGAGACACTTTGCTGTGATTATGAGACTCATCCCGAACTTCAAGGGCTTCGATCTCTTTCCGCATGACCTGCGGTTGCCGTTCATGCGCTTCAAAGGGCCCGCGCTCGCGCTGTCGATTATCGCCATGCTGCTGTCGTTGGTGCTGGTTGCCGTCAACGGGCTCAACTACGGCGTCGACTTCAAGGGCGGTTCCATGATCGAGCTGCAGTCGAAGTCGGGACCTGCCGACGTCGCCAAGCTGCGTTCCGATCTTTCCGGTACTGTGTCGGGCACCGTTCAGATCCAGCAGTTCGGCACTCCTGATAACGTGTTGATCCGCATCGAGGAGCAGCCGGGCGGAGAAGCGGCCCAGCAGGCCGCATTAAAGAAGGTGATCGATACGGTGGGCGCGGGCTATACGCAGCGCCGCGTCGAGGTCGTGGGGCCTGCGGTCTCCAATGAATTGCGCCAGACCGGTCTCATCGCGGTCGCCGCGGGTATCCTTGCCATCGTGCTTTACGTCTGGTTCCGCTTCGAGTGGCAGTTCGCTGTAGGCGCCGTCCTCGCGCTCACCCATGACGTGCTCGTTGTCATGGGAATCTTCGCCTTCTTCCAGTTTGAGTTCGACCTCTCGACGGTCGCGGCGTTGCTCACCATTCTGGGCTACTCCGTCAACGACACCGTCGTCGTGTCAGATCGCATCCGCGAGAACTTGCGCAAGTTCAAGAAGATGGAGCTCAATGAGCTGCTCAATCTGTCGATCAATGAAACTCTCTCTCGCACGATTTTAACGGGCGTGACGGCGATCGTGGTGCTGGTCGCTCTCTATATCTTCGGTGGCGAGGTGATCCGTAACTTCAACTTCGCGATGCTCCTGGGCGTGCTTATCGGCACCTATTCGTCGATATTCATTGCGGCGCCGCTTCTGGGCTATCTGGGCGTCAAGCGCGACTGGAGCGAAACGCAGGCGAAGGGTAACGCACCCGCGCGCGCGTAACGCCTGCAGGATGGCCCGCCCATGAAGCTCGAAGGCCGATACCCCTACGAGGCGGAGCTGACGGCCTATGGCAATGGCGGCTTCCGCTTTGCAGACATGAGCCATAAGGGCTCTATCCTCTGCCTGCCGAGTGGCATTTATGCCTGGGAGCCGGTGTCCGCGGAAAGCTTGACGCTTGACCACTTCTCACGCGTTTTGTCGGAGATGAAGCCGCAATCCGTTCTTCTGCTCGGCACGGGAAAGACGCAGATCTTCCCCGGCGCGGAGTTGACGCGGGCTTTCACGCAAGCCGGCATCGGTCTGGAGCCCATGTCGACGGGCGCGGCAGCACGGACCTACAATATTCTTCTCGCCGAAAAGCGCGCGGTTGGGGCGGCGTTGATCGCCGTCGATTGAAACCTGGTCTTAGGCGGGAGGGAACCGGTGGCGGATGGGTCGGACAGCAGCGATGCCCAATCTGGCCTCGACGTGATCCGCGAAAGTGCCCGTGCCCATGAGCCGGATCGCTATATTGCGGCCTTGCTGTCTCCGGCCCCGGCGCGCGCGCACCTCATTGCACTTGCCGCGTTTACGGGCGAGATCAACAAGATCTCTCGTGTCGTCTCTGATCCGCATCTGGCAGAGATCCGCCTGCAATGGTGGCGCGATGCCGTACTCGCGCCGCAGGCGGTTTCGACCGGCAATCCGGTAGCGGACGCGATGATTTCCGTGGTTGCGGGGCGAGAGGATTTGCGTGCCTTGACCGATACGTGGCTCGATGTTTTGGCGCAGACGTTCTATCAGGCCGAGCCCGCATCCGAGGCGGCGCTTTTCACTGAAATGGAAGTTCTCGAAGGCACGCCCTTTTTGCTCGCCGCGCGGATATGCGGCGCGCCCGCGACATCCCAGCTGAATGAGACGTCCAAGACCGCAGGCCGCGCTTACGGCCTGTCACGGCTGGGTCTTGCCATGGCGCAAAGCCTTGCCCGCAACCGTTTGCCCCTACCGAAACTGCCGGAAGCAGGATGGAGCCCGCGGAGCACCGCAGAACCGCTTAATCAGGTGCTTGCCAAGCGCTACATCGCCCAGCAGGCGCGCGCCGCACGCGACGCTGTGCGGCCCCAATTCCGGCATGGCTCTCCTGCGCAACGCGCGGCCCTGCTACCGCTTGCCCTCGTTGAGCCCTATTTACGCGCTTGTGAGAAGCAAGACCATGATTTGCTGCGGGATATTGGCGGCGTTGCGCCGCTCGTTCGTGTCTGGCGGATTTGGCGCGCCCATCTGACGGGACGTCTCTAGGGGTAACACTGAGCGGACAAGGATGAGCGGATTGGCACGCCGACGCTGCGGTTTCAGGAATTATGCACTGGCAGGTGTTCGCCGCGCGCTCGCCGGCCTGCTTGCTGTGCTGGCACTTGGCACCCTCTCCTCCGGGGCCGTGGACGCCGCACCTCTTCTCAAGTGGCGGGTTGAAAATCCTTTCAGGCTGTTCACCGATCCGGCTGACAGCGAGATTCATCGCGGCACCTTCGAAGCCCTTTCCCCCCAGGAGCGGATGACGACGCCCATCCTGTCCGCCGAGCGCGCCCTGCAACTGCGCCATGAGCAGGACGGCTGGGCGGAGACGATGTATCGCAAGACCTGCTGGGACAGGAAGGACAACCGCTACGGCTGCGCTGAATACACCGACTACATGAACCCGGAAGATCATCGCGTGCGGGCTCATATCGAGGGGCTCGAGGAGGCGGCGGGTCTGTCATGCCGGTGGCTCACTGCACCCCATGGCGGTGGCGATTTTCGCGGCAAGGCCGTGACACAGCTGTGCAACGAGCCGTTCTTCTTGAGCGTACCGTATCCCGATGGCGCGGAAGTCAAGGTGGAGATCGGCGGGCGCGAATTTCTGCGTGCCGACATCAAGGTCAGCGATCTGCTGATCGTCGGCCTTGGCGACAGCTTCGCATCCGGTGAAGGCAATCCGGACGTTCCCGTGCGCTTCTCGCGTGACCGTACCGCCGATTATGGCAAGTCGGATACCTCGTCTGATCTGTCGGGCTATCCTGCGCGCATAGGAAACTGGCGTCAGATCGGCGATCGCGCGTTCATCGAGCAGAACGCGCGCTGGCAGGATCAAGCGTGCCATCGCTCGCTCTATTCGCATCAGTTTCGCGCCGCCTTGCAGCTTGCGGTGGAGGATCCCCATCGCGCCGTGACTTACGCCGGGTTTGCCTGCTCGGGCGCTGAAGTCACCTTTGGCCTGTTCCTGCGCTACAAGGGCAACGAATGGGTGCCCAATCCGCCCGTGCTCTCGCAGATCTCGGCGGCCGCGCAGGCGCAATGCGGCGATCATCGCAGCGAGGCTGTCGACCTGCCAGAAGCCTATCACATCAACGGACGCATTCCGGAGTTGAAGGGCGGACTGGTGATGCGCAAATGTCCGATGGAGCACGCGCGCAAGATCGATCTGGTCTACGTCTCCATCGGTGGAAACGACGTGGGGTTTTCCCGGCTCGTCGCCAACGCAATCCTTGCCGATCAGTCGTATCTCAAATGGCTGGGCGGTTGGATCGGCGAAGTGCACGGACAAGCTGAGGCACAAAGCCAGATCGCGCGTCTTGGCGTGCGCTACAAGTCATTGAACCGCGCCCTGCACAATCTCCTCTACATTCCCTGGAACGAAAGCGACCGCATCGTTCTCACAGGCTATCCCGGCATGGCGCTGACGGGCGATGGCAGCGAGACCTGCAAGGATGGCCGCGCGGGCATGGAGATCGTGCCTGACTTCCGCTTGAGCGAGCAGAAACTGCGCGAAGGGACTTGGATTGGCGACAAGCTGCATCGCACGATGCGCGAAAGCGCCTATGCCTACGGCTGGACGTTTACCGAGACGCACCGGCGCTCCTTCATCGACCGAGGCATCTGTTCGGGCATTTTGGGTGATGGGACGACCATCGCGGATGAACTGCGTCTGCCGCGCAAGACGGGCGAAAAGTGGTTTCCCTATAACCCGGCCGATTTTCGAGCCTACACGACGCGCCGGCGTTGGTTCCGCACGCCCAACGACGCCTTCATGACGGGCAACTTTCACGTTGCCGCATCGATGCTGACCAAGGTATTGAAACTGGAGGATCTTTCGTGGTTCCAGCTGTTGCTGGCCTCGACCTATTCGGGCGCATTCCATCCCACCGCGGAAGGGCAGGCGGCGATGGCTGATGCGGTGGCGGAGAAATCGCGCGTGGTGCTGACCAAGCACGGGCAGGGCAGTGAGCGCGAGCGTGAGGTGGAGGAAGATGTTCCTCCAGCGCCCGCCGAGGAGCCCTGGATTCCCGAGCCTGATATCAGCGGCTTGACGAAGCCCTCTCCAACGCCTGCGGAGCTTGGGCAAACCAATCCTAATCCGCCCGCGCCGGAATATGACGAGATGCAGCCGCGCGCCGCTGGGAACGCGCCCACGGCCGCGCGTGCATCCCCTGCCGTGCCCGCTGCGCCGTCTTCATCGACAACTACTCAGCCAGATGCCCCGGCCGTGCCAAGTGCAGAGCCTGTTGCGGCCGTACCGCAAGGTCCGCGCGTCTCTTCCGAGCCGCCAGCGGTGCCACCAATTGAAGAGCCTGTGTCTGAGAGCCCTGAGGTCAATTTACCCGCGCCGACGGATCCTGCATTGGAGCTGCCAACGTTGCCCGAGCCGGGCGTGGCCGGCCCAGCGGTTGGCGCGCCAGATCCCGGTGTGCGCATGGAGCCGCTTCCCGATGTAGGCAGCGGACAATCTGCGTCCGAGGCTCAGCAGTAGGAGCCGCCTCGAAGCCGCGACGCCTTTTTCAGGCGCTCGCATTCATGTCAGCGCCCGGCCAGCCAGCCGCCGAGATCGGACAGCGCCCGCCGCGACATCGCCTGCTTTTTGGCGCGGCCGCGCTCGGGCCCCTTGAGCTTCTTGCCGCCGGCATCGTGGGTTGGTGCGGCGGGCAGATCGGGCAGCAGCCCATAGTTGATATTCATGGGCTGGAACGAGCGCGCACCGCGAGTCCCCTCGTCCTCGGCAATCAGATGTCCGCCTGTGATGTGATTGAGGAGCGCGCCGAGCGCGGTCGTGGCGGGAGGCGGCATGAGCGGCCGGCCAATAGCCTGCGCCGCAGCGAAGCGGCCTGCAAGCAACCCGATTGCCGCGCTTTCCACGTAGCCTTCCACGCCCGTTATTTGGCCTGCAAAGCGCAGCCGCGGCGTCGCCTTCAACCGCAATTGGCTGTCGAGCAGCTTGGGCGAGTTGATATAGGTGTTGCGGTGGAGCCCGCCGAGCCGCGCGAACTCCGCGTTCTCCAGACCAGGGATCATGCGGAAGACACGCACCTGCTCGCCATGCTTCAGCTTGGTCTGGAAGCCGACCATGTTCCAAAGCGTGCCGAGCGCGTTGTCCTGGCGCAATTGCACAACCGCGTAAGGCCAGCGGCCCGTACGCGGATCGTCGAGACCGACGGGTTTCATCGGGCCATAGCGCAGCGTGTCGCGTCCGCGCTCGGCCATGACCTCAACGGGCAGGCAGCCGTCGAAGTAGGGTGTGCTGGCCTCCCATTCCTTGAAAATTGTCTTGTCGCCGGCCAGCAGCGCGTCGACGAAGGCTTCATACTGCGGCTTATTCATGGGGCAGTTGATGTAATCGGCCCCGGTCCCTGCGGGTCCTGTCTTGCCGTAGCGGGACTGGAACCATGCGATCGACGTATCGATGGAATCCCGGTGGATGACGGGCGCAATGGCATCGAAGAATGCGAGCGAGCCCTCGTCCGTCAGCTTGCCGATGGCCTCGCTGAGCGCAGGCGATGTGAGCGGCCCCGTCGCAATGACGGCGTTGCTCCAATCTTGGGGCGGCAGCCCTGCAATCTCGCCGCGTTCGATGGTGATGAGCGGATGCTCGGCAAGGCGGCGCGTCACCTCTTGCGAGAACGCGTCGCGGTCGACGGCCAACGCACCGCCGGCAGGCAGTTTGTGGGCATCGCCCGCCGCCATGATGAGCGAGCCCGCGCGCCGCATCTCCTCGTGCAGCAGGCCAACGGCATTGTTCTCCCAATCGTCGGAGCGGAACGAGTTGGAGCAGACGAGTTCGGCGCAGCCGTCCGTCTTGTGCGCGTCCGTCATGCGCGTGGGCCGCATCTCATGCAGGATGGCGCGGACGCCTGCAGAGGCGATCTGATGGGCGGCTTCCGAGCCTGCGAGGCCCGCGCCGATAACGTGGATAGGATCTAATGGGCTCATGGGGCGCGTTCTAGCGCCTAAACCCCGCAGATCGCAATACGAAGCCGCCCGCGTCAATGGCCGCCGGTAAGGCCGCCGGTGGCGAAATCGAAGATCAGTTTGATGTTCAGCGCGATAATGAGGGCAGCAATGAGGGTCGCGGTGATGGTCAGCCACCTTGGAGAGGTCATCTCGCCCATCTTTGCGCGTTGGCCCGTGAACAGAACGAGTGGCACGACGGCGAATGGCAGCTGCAGACTCAAGACGACTTGACTGAGGATGAGAAGCTGCGTGGTCGCCGCTTCGCCCGAGAAAATGGTCACGCCGGCCGCCGGGACGATGGCGATCATGCGCGTGATGAGGCGGCGCAGCCATGGTTCCAGCCTGATGTCGATAAAGCCTTCCATCACGGCCTGTCCTGCGAGCGTCGCCGTCACGGTCGAGTTGAGACCGCATAAGAGCAGCGCGACAGCAAAGAGCGTGGGGGCCAATGCGGAGCCTAGCAGCGGTGCCAGGAGGTCGTAGGCGCGCGAGAGGTCCGCGACATCCGACAGTCCGGCTTTGTGGAACGTCGCGGCCGCGAGGATGAGAATGGAAGCGTTGACGAGTAGCGCCAGCATAAGCGCGACCGTGGAGTCGATGGTGGCGAATTTCAGCGCCTCGCGCTTCTCGGGCACCGAGCGGCCGAAGGCGCGTGTGCCGACGATGGCCGAGTGCAAATAGAGATTATGCGGCATGACCGTCGCACCGATAATACCGAGCGCGATGTAGAGCATCTGCGGGTTTGTTACGATCTCGGTCGTGGGAGCGAAGCCTGCGAACACCTCGCGCCATTCGGGATCGGCGAGCGCAACCTGCAGGGCAAAGCACACGGCGATGGCCGCCAGTCCGGCTATGATGAAAGCTTCCAGGTACCGAAAGCCGAGCCGCTGGAGGAAGAGCACAAGGAAGACGTCAAGCGCTGTAATGACGACACCGAAGGCCAGCGGGATGCCGAACAGCAGTTTCAAGCCGATGGCGGTGCCGATGACCTCCGCGACGTCGGTGGCCACGATGGCGGCTTCCGCCAACACCCACAGCGGCCAGGAGGTCCAGCGCGGGAAGCCGTCGCGACAGGCCTGAGCCAGATCGCGGCCCGAGCCGATGGCGAGGCGCGCAGCAAGGGACTGCAACACGATAGCCATGATGTTGGACAGCAACGCGACGGTGAGCAGCGTGTAACCGAACTCTGCCCCGCCTGCGATCGAGGTCGCCCAGTTGCCGGGGTCCATATAGCCGACGGCAACCATGTAACCCGGTCCGAGGTAAGCGAGCAGCCGCCGCCACGCCGGACCGGAGCGGGCGACCGGAATAGTACGATGCACATCGTTGAGCGGTGCTTCGCCGCGCGGGCGCAGCCATCCACCACGGACGGGCGCAGGTGCGGGCATTCCGCCCGGAGACAGCACGTCGGTTCTCACGTCCAAATTAGTGCTCCTTGGGCCCTCGCTCGCACGGATGTAGTCACATTATTTAAAATGCTTCTAAAAGTCATTCGCAACTATAATTCATCCCCGGCAGCCTGAAAAGGGTCAATGCAGCGCACCGACCGGGCGCCTTTGGCACCCTGCCCCGTGGGCTTGGCAGGACGACGAAGCCCGCCACGGCCATGCCGCTAGTGCGCCTTTGGCGCGCCATGTCTCGAGACTAAGCTCCCCTACGCCCGGTCGCATGTACGCGCCGGTATGAAAGGATGAGCGCGAGCGCAATGTGGGGATATCAGCGGCGCCTGGCGCGCGATCTGGAGCGATGGAGCAAGGCGGGCTGGGTCAGCGCTGAGACCGCGGACATGATCCGCGCCGACGTTGCAAGAACGCCGGGTCTTTCGCTGCCGGGCGTGCTCGCCATGCTGGCCAGTATTCTACTGGGCTTCGCCGTCATGTCGTTTGTGGCGGCGCACTGGGAGGAAATTCCTCGGCTCGCTCGTCTTGGCCTTCTGTTTGCGTTGCTGTGGACGGGATATCTGGCGGCCGCGTTTTTCGAAGCGCGCGACATGCGCATCTTCCGCGATGCGGCGATTGTCGCAGCGCTCGCCGTGTTCGGCGCGACGATCATGCTTATCAGTCAGATGTTCCACATCGATGGCAACCCGCCCGACGGCATCCTGATGTGGTGGATCGGCGCGCTCGGCGCCGGCGTCATCTTGCGCTCGAACCCGGCGCTTGCATTTGCGATGGTGCTGGTGTGCGTGTGGAGCGGCGTGTGGATGTCGGAGCGTTCAGGGACGCACTGGCCGTTCCTGATCGGATGGGTGCTCGTGACGGCCGCCTTCGCATGGCAACGCTGGTGGCCGGGCGCGCACCTCTCGGCGCTGGCTTTGGCGGGGTTTGTCGTCAGTCTGGGCTATACGCTCACACAGGGCCACGCGCATGTTGTGCCGGTGGTTGCGGGGCTTTCGTGCGCACTCCTCGCAGCTGCAGTGGAAAAGCGGCACGACATGGTTTCCGATTCCGCGCGCATCTTGATTATCTATGCGTCGGCTGCCGCGTTTGCGGGACTGTTAGCCTTGCAGTTCATCGAGCATACATCAGCGCGTGAACTTGCGGGCCTTGCCGCGGCCACCCTTCTTCTTTTGCTGGCGCTCATCTGGCATGGGCTTGAAAGCCGCAACCGCGGAGCGCTGTGGCTTGGCTATGTGGCTTTCTCAATCGAGATCTTCGCCCTTTACGTGAAGACGGTCGGCACGCTTCTCGATACCTCCTTGTTCTTTCTCATTGCAGGATTGATCCTCGCAGGGCTCGCGGCTTTTGCGTGGCGCCTGCACAAGCGGCAGCTTCATGAGGTGACGGCATGATCGGAAAACCGGCGTCGCGCCTTTTTCTGGGTCTTGCCGTGCTTGTTGCGGCATTGCAGAGCGCCGCTCTAGCCTACATCGTTGTCGCGCGCGACCGGCTCTTGAAGACGGGCCGCGAGGTCGTTCTGAGCGTCACACCCGTCGATCCGCGAGATTTGTTTCGCGGCGACTACGTCACGCTGGGCTATGACATCACACGCATCTCGGGCGATGCGTTGGCCCCCAGGGGTGACGTGCCGGAAGGTATCGAACGCGGCGGTACGTTCTATGCCGTGCTGTCGCTGGACGCCGCCTCGAACACCTGGAGCGTCGCGCGTGTCTCGGCTGACTATCCCCGCGGCGTTGGCGCGGACGAGGTTGTCATCAAGGGGCGAGCGCGTGCGATCTACACGACCCCGGCGACCCGGCAGGAAGCTGGGACTGCAACGTTGCTTGGCCGTTATGGCATCGAGTCCTACTTTGTGCCCGAAGGAACGGGCCGGGCTCTGGAAGAGAAAGTCCGCAGCCATTCCATCAAGGCCGTCGTGGCGGTTGGAGCCGATGGAACGGCCGCTTTGAAGGGCCTGATCGTCGATGGGGAGCGGCGCGATCTGCCAGCCATCTTTTAGCTTCACGATCAAGCAGAACATGCGCTAAGAGGGCGCCGGCCAAACAACTCGCAAAGAACCATTCCGGGAGCCTTTTAAGATGTCCATCAAGCGCCATGAGTCTTCACCCGTGTATTCCAAGGTGACGGAGGCGAACGGTCTCGTTTTTACCGCCGGCGTCATTCCGGCAGACCTGTCGAAGGATTGCGAAGGGCAGACGGCGGAGGTGCTCGCCGAAATCGACCGTCTTCTCGCGCTGTGCGGCACCGACAAGTCGAAGGTGGTGCAGGCGACCGTCTGGCTCAATGACATCCGCCACCGCGATGCCATGAACAAAGCCTGGAGCGCTTGGCTTGGCGGCAAGGATGCCCCGGCGCGCGCCTGCGTGGAAGCCAAGCTGATCGACCCGCGTATGCTCGTCGAAATCAGCGTGGTTGCCGCGAAGTAATCCCAAAAGGGGACGGAGTTGCCACGCACCTCTTGGTGCACATCTCGCGCTTCGCGCGCGGGGCCGTATTTCTGTTTGCCGATGCGTGTCAGCGCGTGTGCCATCTTTGCCGCGCTGTCGTGACTTTCGCAGATCTGATTGATCTGGGTTATCGCGGCAGCCTGCAAAGATGACAAAGCCTTGCCAAAGCGCGGCGTAGACGATTCGCGATTTTTTCCGGGGCAATCTCTCCAAGGATATCTTGGGAGGCGGTTTCTTATTGCAGGCTCCGCGTATCGTAACGACGAGTGTGTCATCCAAGTCGCAAGCCTGAGATTTCAGCGTGGCATGAGGCCGAAGGTGGCGCGTGACGTTGAAATATTCGTCGCTTTCGCGAAACTCTCCGCAGATTTGCCGAGCGCAGAATCAATAGGACACAAAGCCATGACATTCACGAAAGCGTTTACAGGCGTGCTAGCGATTGCGGCTCTCTTTGCAGCCGCCGGCAGTGCGGAGGCTGCGCGGAAGAAATCCGTGCAGCCTGAAACGATCGGCGAGTACATGCATGACGCGCGTGTTGAGCGCGGATACGTCTGCTATTCGGATCATTTCCATTACGGCTCATCGAGCGGCCAGCCCACCAGAAAGCATGCGGAAGCAGCCGCGATCTCCTCATGGGCGTCGTTCGTCGATTTGGAATACGGCTCGGCATGGGCCAGCTACAAAAAGGCTGGCAGCAAGAAGATGACGTGCTCGCAGGGTTCAGGCGGCTGGGAATGCTCGGTTGAAGCCCGGCCCTGCCGCTCCTGAGCGTGCGTGCACAAACACATTCAACACGTCACATCCAATAAAAAAGGCCGGTCTCTGATCCGGCCTTTTTTATTTTGTCCATTATCGCGTCGATCAACGGCGAAACAGGATGCGCGAGAGCAGACCCAAGAACCACCGCGACAAGATGATCTTCAAGATCCAACCCAACACGCCCGTGTTCTTGAAGCCCAGGACATTCGCCAGGATTTGGCGGATGATCTCATCGAGCGATCCGCCGCTGGGGCCGGGAACCTGAATCTCGCGCCCACCTCGCCGGATGATGTCGGGAATGCGCGGAAAGCGGCTTGGTCCTTCGATTCCGGGAATGTCGTCGCCAGGGATCGGAAGCGGACTACGCCCAGGCGTGCCGCTGCGTCCTCCGCCAGACGGACGCGGCAAATCCAGGCTGCCCTTGGGAAATGATGGTCGCTCGCCAGGTAGCGGGAGTGGACTTGCGGACGAAGCTGGCAAGGCGCTGACGGCCTTTTCGATCTGCGGCATCGTCTTGGCCTGTAATGCACCGATCACCATGCTGGCGACGGCCGGCAACATTCTTTTCAGGGTCTCTTCGCTCACTCCGGTTTCGCGCGCCGTCTTGGCCGCGAGCCCACGGCTGATGTGCTTGGAGCCGATCAGCACGTCTAGGATGCCATCGCCGACCTCCTCGATTTGAGGTGATGCGAGAGCCTGGGGCTCCGAGAGTGCCACCCCCGCCCCCGGCCGGGAGAGCAGATCGAAGACATCCGCGATACCGCCGCGCGAGAGCGTATTGCGCTCGATGCGGTCGGCTAGCGACTGCGCCAGCATGTTGACCGCAGGTTCGGCTTTGGCAGGGTCTACACCGAAGGCGGCTGCAAGATTGCGGACGGGCGCCGCGCCAGGGGTACTGTCGATAAGGCGATTAATATTCACGTTGCGGCATCTCCGGGGTGTGAAAGCGGGCAGGCGGGGCCGTTTATTAGCCTGGATGGCCCTTAAGCGCCAGATTGTCGGCTTACGGGCCGTCCGGATGGCAAAGGAGCGGCCCTTCTGGACTCGTCCCCACAGGCGCGACACGTACTTATTGCGGGGGGCTTGCGGGGTAGAAGGTGTGCCATGCCGGTATCGAAGGCCGCTTTCAACTAAAAGACACTTGTGCCCATGTTGCAACGCAGGGGCAGTTTTGGCATGGTCCGGCGCGACTCTCGTCCAAAAGAACAAAAGGGGGGCGGGGCCGGGCGTTCGGGGAAGTCACGCCGCTCGTCAAGACATTTAAAGATCCAGCTAAAGATCCAGGGCCAAAAAGGACCTCGAAATGAGCAACATACTTTTGGGGATTATCGCCTGCGGCGCGCTCTCCCTCGTCTATGCGTTCATCACCTCCAATGCGGTGATGGGCTCGGATGCCGGCAATGCCCGCATGCAGGAAATCGCTGGCGCCATCCGTGAGGGTGCGCAAGCGTATCTCAACCGCCAGTATCGCACGATTGCGATCGTCGGCGCCGTCATCTTCATTCTCGCCTGGGTGCTGCTTGGGCCGCTGCAGGCGATCGGCTTTGCGATCGGTGCGGTGCTCTCGGCTCTTGCTGGCTACATCGGCATGAACGTGTCGGTGCGCGCCAACGTGCGCACGGCTCAGGCTGCCACGCAGTCGCTGGGCCGCGGCCTCGACATTGCGTTCAAGGCAGGCGCCATCACGGGCATGCTCGTCGCAGGCCTCGCCCTGCTGGGCGTCTCCGTCTACTACTATGTCCTCACCCACATCTTGGGGAGGGAACCCGGTAGCCGCGAAGTCATCGACGCGCTCGTTTCACTCGGCTTTGGTGCTTCGCTGATCTCGATCTTCGCCCGTCTCGGCGGCGGCATCTTCACCAAGGGTGCAGACGTCGGTGGCGACCTCGTTGGCAAGGTCGAAGCCGGTATCCCGGAAGACGACCCGCGCAACCCTGCGACCATCGCGGACAACGTCGGCGACAACGTCGGCGACTGCGCCGGCATGGCCGCCGATTTGTTCGAAACCTACGCGGTGACGGTCGTTGCAACGATGGTTTTGGCGGCGATCCTGTTTGCCGGCCAGCCCAATCTTGAAGCGCTGATCCTGTATCCGCTGGCCATCTGTGCGGCCTGCATCGTGACGTCAATCATCGGCACCTACTTCGTGAAGCTGGGCGCCAACGGCTCGATCATGGGCGCCCTGTACAAGGGCGTGATCGCGTCGGGCGCGCTGTCGATCGTCGGCCTTTGGGCTGCCACGCAGTACGTTCTGGGCGGCTATGGTGTGGTTGGCACGGCCAACGGCGTCGAGATCACTGGCATGAACCTGATGTGGTGCGGTCTCGTCGGTCTGGCGTTGACAGGTCTGATCGTCTGGATCACGGAGTACTACACGGGCATCGGTTACCGCCCCGTGCGTTCCATCAGTCAGGCGTCGGTTACCGGACACGGCACGAACGTCATTCAGGGTCTTGCCGTTTCGCTTGAGGCTTGCGCGCTGCCGACGATCGCAATCGTGGCCGGCATCATCTTGACCTACAACCTCGGCGGCCTGTTCGGCACGGCGATCGCCACGACCACCATGCTCGGACTTGCAGGCATGATCGTCGCGCTCGATGCCTTCGGTCCGGTCACCGACAATGCAGGCGGCATCGCCGAAATGTCGGGACTGCCAAAGGAAGTGCGCCGCTCCACAGACGCGCTCGACGCCGTCGGCAATACCACGAAGGCGGTGACCAAGGGCTACGCGATCGGCTCGGCCGGTCTTGGCGCTCTGGTGCTGTTTGCAGCCTACAACTACGATCTCAATCACTTCATCGCCGAGGCCAACAAAGAGGGCGCGACGGGGTATCAGTTCTTCAAGGGCGTTCAGGTCGACTTCGGACTGGACAACCCCTACGTGGTGGTCGGTCTGCTGCTCGGCGGCCTCATTCCCTTCCTGTTCGGTGGCATGGCCATGACGGCGGTTGGCCGTGCCGGCGGCGCCATCGTCGAGGAAGTGCGCCGTCAGTTCAAGGCGAAGCCGGGCATCATGAAGGGCACGGAGAAACCGGACTACGCGGCGGCCGTCGACCTTCTCACCAAGGCGGCGATCAAGGAGATGGTTATTCCCTCGCTGTTGCCGGTCCTCTCACCCATCGTGCTCTTCGTGGTGATCAATGCCATTGCGGGCAAGGGCGAGGCCTTCTCGGCCGTCGGCGCGATGCTGCTCGGCGTGATCGTCACCGGCATTTTCGTCGCCATTTCGATGACATCTGGCGGCGGTGCGTGGGACAACGCCAAGAAGAGCTTCGAAGATGGCTTCGTTGACAAGGACGGCGTCAAGCACGTCAAGGGCTCGGAGGCGCATAAGGCGTCCGTGACCGGCGACACCGTTGGTGATCCCTACAAGGATACTGCTGGTCCTGCCGTCAACCCGGCGATTAAGATCACGAACATCGTCGCGTTATTGCTGCTGGCGGTTCTTGCTCACGGCTAGATCGTCGTAGAAAACGCAACAAGGCTACGGCAAAAGGGAAGACGGAGATAATCCGTCTTCCCTTTTCGCTTTCCCATTTCAAACGGGGAAATCTTGCTCAACGTTCCTGGGTCCCGGCGCTCGCTACCGCTCGGCCGGGATGACAAGGGAGTGCCGGGATGCCATCCGGAAACCATGCAGACATGGGCTCCAACACATGCGTTTGCAAAAGCGCGCGGCAAAATTGAGAAACAAGAAGAGACAATGAAATCTGGAAAGGTGATGTCGCGCTTTCAACGAAAGCCACAAGGCGCTGGGCGCTTCGATCAGGTGCCGTCGCCGAAGATGTTCGTCTTCTTGCCGAGGTTGCGGAACATCGACTTCAGAATACCTTCGTCCTGGGCGCCGGGTGCGGGCGTCTTGGCCGAAACGAAGTCGAACACCTTGCCGTCCTTCAGGCCGTAGTTGGCGATTTGCTCCACGGCGCCCGCTTCATTGAAGTAGACAGCCACGACTTTGCGGTCTTTCTCATCGGGCAGCATGAAGGACGTCTGCGTCATGGTACTTGAGATGTAATAGAACGCGCTGCCGCTGCCGAGCATCGTCGTGGTCGCCGGCGTTCCGAGTGTTGCGCGCACTTGATCCTGGCTCATCCCGGGTTGGATGGCCTGCAAGTCCGTATCGCGAAACTGATATCCATGCTTGATGATCTGTTCGCCGCAGCCCGCCAGCGCGAGAACCAACGCCAATCCTGCCAGTTTTCCGGCGAGGCGACATCTGGAGTTCGGGCGCATGTACGAATGCATGGGCTGGGAATCACTTCTATTCATGGACACAAGGCGATTAGACTGTAGAAGGCGGCGATGCAACGCTGACCAAGCCTCTGCGGTTGGCGATCCCCAATTAGCGTTGCGCCACCGGCTCAAAATGAGGATATCGAACGAGATGTTTGCATGGCTCGCGTCCCGGCCGATCCGCGCTAAAGCAGAAGAGCTTTATGGCGCGGTCGTGACGGTCGCCAGAACACCCGGATATTATTCAGATTTCTGTGTCCCGGATACCACCCGCGGGCGCTTTGAAATGGTCGCATTGGTGCTTTTTCTGGTTCTGGAGCGTACAAAGCGCGCGCCAGGTGGAATGGACCTTTCCCGGGCCGGAATCGAGGCGTTCGTCACTGACATGGACGATTGCATGCGCGAGATGGGCGTTGGCGATCTGACGGTGCCGAAAAAGGTCAAGCGGGCGGCTGCGGCGTTCTACGAGCGGGCGAAGCACTATCGCGAGGCGCTTGCAGACGACGGCGACAAGTCCTTGGCCAGCGTGCTTCTTCGTCATATCTGGGACGAAGAAGAGGCCTCGGACGCGCATCCTCGTTGGGCGCAGGCGCGGGCTTTGGCGGGCGTTGTGCGGCGGCAGTCTGAAGATCTGTCGCGGACTGACGATGGATCGCTTGGCAATCTGCCTGCGCTGGTCGCATTGCTTCAGCGCGCGTTGACTGAAACCACTGGCGCAATGCCCACCGCTCCCCGTCGCTCCGGAAAGACATGAGGTGATCCATGACGATACAAGCCTCTGCGAGCGTGCCGCTCGCGTCCTGGTCTCACGCGACCGTGGATGTGCCTGCCCAAGGTCTTGAGGTCACGCGCAGCGCGAACGATTCGGAGCGGGCCGACGTGATGCGCGCGCTGCCGCTTGCCGCCCTCGACAAGCTTGAGGTGCGTTACCGGATCACGGGTCTCGCCGGTGGCGGGTGGCGTCTAAAGGGCCAGATCTCGGCCGACTTGGTGCAGACGTGTGTCGTGTCGCTCGATCCGGTGTCTTCGGTTATCGAAGAGCCGTTCGAAGTCGAATTCTGGCGGGAAACCTCCGACCCGGACGGAGAGGACAAGAGCGTCCTTGAAGGACCGGACATCGAACCGCTTGCGGGCGATGAGATTCCGGCCGGGCGTATCGTATTCGAGACCCTTGCGGGCGCGCTCGACCCGTATCCGCGCAAAGAAGGCGCGGCTTTCGACTGGAACGACAGGGCCAGCGGCGCGGAAAAAACCAATCCTTTCTCGGTTCTTATGCAGCTAAAGGATAAGGAGTAGCCCGCCCTTGCTGCAAGCGTGCAGAACGATGAATTGCCGGTTGTCTGGCACTGCAAAGGCGTTATGGTCCAGCCGATTTCGTGGATGATGGATGGGACCACAGGGGGGCCACGGCGGCGCTTTTCAAGCGATGCCGCCGCGGCATGATGGGACCGGCCGGTGACGTAAGGCAAGGACGATGGCGAGCCCGAAAACAATTGCGCTCGATGCCATGGGGGGCGATCACGGTCCGCAGGTTGTCATTCCGGGGGCCGCGTTGTCCCTTGAGCGGCATCCCGCATTGAGCTTCATATTCTTTGGCGACGAGAGCCGGATCAACGCAGTTCTCGATCAGCACGCCGCCCTCAAGGCCAAGTCACGCGTGGTCCACACCAGCAACGTCGTTTCCATGCACGACAAGCCCAGCCAGGCGTTGCGCCGTGGCAAGGGCTCCAGCATGTGGCTGACGCTGGAGGCGGTCAAGTCGGGCGAAGCGCACGCTGCGGTTTCCGCGGGCAACACCGGCGCGCTGATGGCCATGGCAAAAGTCATTTTGCGGCCCCTCGCCGGGATCGAGCGCCCGGCGCTGGCGGCTTTGTGGCCGACGGTGCGCTCCGAATGCATCGTGCTCGATGTCGGCGCCAACATCGGCGCCACGGCACGCAAGCTGTCGGAACTGGCGCTCATGGGCGCCGCCATGGCGCGCGCGATCTTTCACATTGAAAAGCCAACGGTTGGCCTGCTCAACGTCGGCGTTGAAGACATCAAAGGCGTGGAAGAGGTGCGCCAAGCGCACGCCTGGCTGAAAGGGGTCGCGGATCTGCCCTTTGACTACAAGGGGTTCGTGGAGGGCGACCAGATAGGTCACGGCGCGGCCGACGTCGTCGTCGTGGAAGGATTTGCCGGAAACATCGCCCTGAAGACCGCGGAGGGCACCGCGCGCCAGATCGGCGTCTATCTCAAAGGCGCGATGACGAGTTCCCTTTTGACCAAGTTCGGAGCGTTGCTTGCGCGTGGGGGATTTCGCGTTCTCAAGGCAAAAATGGACCCCAGGCGGGTCAACGGCGGCACTTTTCTTGGGTTGAAAGGCATCGCGGTAAAGAGCCACGGCGGAACCGACGCCTTCGGATTTGCCAGCGCCGTCGATCTCGCCTACGAGATGGCGGACTCTGGCCTTATCGGCCGGTTGACGGCCGATCTTGACACCTTCCACCACAAAATCGAGCAGGTCGCCAGCAAGCCCGAGGCCACGTCCGCCGAACGCGCCGGTTGAGTTCGAGTAAGCGAGAAGGAAAGCATTCGTGGCAGTCATTCGATCAGTCATACGCGGTGTCGGCGCGCATTTGCCGAAGCGCGTGGTGACAAATGACGACATGACCAAAATCGTCGACACGTCCGACGAATGGATCAGGGAGCGTACGGGCATTCGCCAGCGCTACATCGCCGGCGAGAACGAGTACACCTCCGACCTTGGCACGGCAGCTGCCAAGCAGGCGCTGGTGCGCGCCGGGATCGATCCGGTCGATATCGATCTGGTGATCTGCGCCACCGCCACGCCCGATCGCACGTTTCCCGCTACCGCTGTACGCATCCAGCAGCAACTCGGCATCACGCATGGCGCGGCGTTTGACGTGCAGGCAGTCTGCTCCGGCTTCGTTTTTGCCATGACGGTTGCCGACAACTTCTTGAAGACAGGCCAGTTCAAACGCGCCGTCGTGATCGGTGCGGAGACGTTCTCGCGTATTCTCGACTGGCAGGACCGCACCACATGCGTGCTGTTTGGTGATGGCGCGGGTGCGGTCGTTCTGGAAGCGCAGCCGCAGGTCGGTGGGCGGCAGGATCGGGGCATCCTGGCGACGCGCATTCGCTCCGATGGGCGCTTTGAAGATCTGCTTTATGTGGATGGCGGCCCCGGGTCGACCAAGACGACCGGTCATCTGCGCATGAACGGTCGCGAAGTCTTCCGTCACGCGGTGCAGAAGATCTCCGGCGTCATCGAGGAAACGCTGGTCATGACCGGCTTTGCCGCCAACGAGATTGATTTGTTCGTGCCTCATCAGGCCAATCAGCGCATCCTTGATGGTATCGCCAAGAAGCTTGGCGTCGATCCGGGCAAGATCGTTATGACGCTTGACAAGCACGGCAATACGTCGGCGGCTTCAATCCCCCTCGCGCTGAACGAGGCGCTTGAGCAGCATCGTCTCAAGGAGGGCAGCCTGGTGCTCATGGAAGCGATGGGCGGCGGGTTCACCTGGGGCGCAGTCCTCGCGCGCTGGTGAGCGAACCTGAGTTCGCCTGCAGGTCCGTGCGGCCATACTTTGTTTCCTGCTTGAAACCGCAGCCGGCGTCCGGGAGCACGGAGCGCGCCCCGCCCCCTGCCGATTCTCCGTTAACGGGTAAAAGCAGGGCCGCAAAAGCCCGTTCTGTATACCCCGCGTGCGATGCACCAAGGGAAATACCATAAATTTCAGTTGCTTCCCGCGTTGACCGCGACCCATTCCCCCGGTAGCATCCGCGCAAAATAACAAGTGTGGGCAATGGGAGAGGACAATGGGAGGCAAAACCTTGACTCGCGCCGATCTGGCCGAGGCCGTGGTTGAAAAGGTGGGCTTGCCGCGCAACGAAAGCCAGGATCTGGTTGAGCGCGTGCTGGAAGAAATCTCCGGCAGTCTGGCGGAAGGTGAGTCTGTAAAACTGTCGTCGTTCGGATCGTTCGGTATCCGGCAAAAAGGCGAGCGCATCGGGCGCAATCCCAAAACAGGCAAGGAAGTGCCGATCACGCCGCGCCGCGTTCTCGTCTTCCGTCCGTCCAACATCATGAAGGATCGCATCAACAAAGGTCACGGGAAACGCGCTGCCGAGTGACGCACGCGCGTAGCGAAGGGAATTTTTTTGCTTTTGTTCTTTTGATACTCGTTGAGGTATGATCGCGCCATCGCGCGCTGCGTCGCTTTCTTCGCATCATACATGCCTTCGTCCGGCGTCAGCGCGCGTGCCTCGAAAAGAGGGTGAGTGGGCTGGCGCGGCGTGGTGCTTTTGCCCAAGCGCTCGGGGCTGAGGGCGAGGTTCGACGTTATGAATAAATCTGCAGATGCGTTCCGCACCATCGGCGAGGTGGCGGAAGAACTGGATGTTCCAAAGCACGTGCTCCGATTCTGGGAGGGCAAGTTTCCCCAGATCAAGCCCATGAAACGAGGCGGCGGCCGGCGCTATTACCGGCCAGAGGATATGGCGCTATTGCGCGGGATCCGCCATCTGCTTCACGCGGAGGGCTACACGATCAAGGGTGTGCAGAAGATCCTGCGCGAGCACGGCATCGAACAGGTCAAGGTGCTGGCGCGGGGTGCGCAGGCGCCCGCGCGGCGCACGGATGCGGCCAAGAGCGCGCCGGCGCGCAAAAGCAAGGGCGCAAGCGCCGCCACCACAGCACCACCGCACGCGCCGCAAGTCCCGCCGGCAGCGTCACCCAGCACGCCATCGAGCACACCATCGATCGCGGGCGCCGGCGGACCGGCGGCAAGCCGTGCCGAAATCATTCGTTCGGTAATTCGGGAGTTGGAGCAGTGCCGCGCTCTTCTCATCGGCAATGTCATGGCAGAGGCGAGCGCGGGCGCAAAGCGCTCCCGGGCCGGTGGGCGCACGTGAGCACCCGGCCAGCAGCGTGCATGTCTGCGCCGCTGCCTGACACTGCTTTGGAGCTTTGGCTCGTCGATCTCGACGCCACGGTGCAGACGCTCATGGCTGCGGAGGCAGACTGTTCCCGTCTATCGCCGCAGGAGGCCGAGCGCGCGCAGGCGATTCCAGATATCCGCGTGCGGCAACGCTGGCTGAGCGCGCATATCGCCTTGCGGCTGTTGCTTGAGCGCTGGGGCGGCGCCGGCCTGCGTGCGCAGCCCTACCAATTCGCGCCGGGAGGCCGTCCGTTTCTGTCCGGGCCTGCGCCTCATTTCAGTCTGTCGCACGCGGGTCAATTTGCGCTCATCGGGTTGACACGCAGTGCGCCGCTCGGTGTGGACATTGAGGTGATCTCTCCGCGTGTCATGCCGCCGGAACGTCGCTCGCGTCTGATGGCGTTCGCAAACGATGTGGCGGGCGGTGCCGCGGAGCTGACGCTGCACCTGCCGCCTGAAGACGGCGCGCATGCGCCAGCAGAGCCCGCTAAGGGTGCGAACGTGGAAACTGCCGCCCTCATTCAGGCCTGGTGCCGGGTGGAAGCTTTTGCCAAGGCGGACGGGCGCGGATTGCTGGCGGTGCTCTCGCAGGCCGGGATCATGGGTCCGGCGAAAGACGCGTCCGGCGCTGGAGCCGCCGCATGCGGCAGCTTGGGGCCGGTGCGCGGCCCAGTGGGCGAGGGGACATGTCCGTCCTCAAGCCCGCTGTCAGGCTATCGCGTGTGGGACGTGCCGCTCGGCAGCGACGCGCAGGGCTATGCGGCGGCCGTGGCGCTGGCGCGGGGGGCGCGGATCTCGTCCGACGCCCTCATTCCGCGGCTTCTGGAGGATATCGAGGCGGCCAGCACGCCTTTGATGCGGCAAGCCGACGTTGTTTTAAGCCCAGCCGATGATGGCGGTTGACCTGCGGCCACCGGGCGGGCAAAAGGGGGCCGGAATCGGAGCGTAGCGCAGCCTGGTTAGCGCACCAGTCTGGGGGACTGGGGGTCGGAGGTTCAAATCCTCTCGCTCCGACCAATATTTCAGACAGTTGACTCTGAACTCCACGGGCATGCGTGCGGCGGTTCATGCTGGCAAAAAAGCCTACTGCCTTCCTTCCGCAACAAACTTCTACTCTTTCCCGTCTCAACCACCCGGCTTGACAAATCCGGGTGCGCCACCAAGATTAGGTCCATGACAAGCGCGCAATCATATTTTCTGCGGACCCGAACGGTCGCGGTTTTGTAGCCCCAGCTTGGCCGTCGCGCCGGGTCTTGGGGCGCGACATATGCTCGTCTGAGCACATCTTCACAATTCGTCTCGCATCATCGCCCGTCGCCGGGTTTGAAATGCTGTTCGCCATGCCCCTACCAATCAAGGAGTGATGGTCGCCATGACCCCCATCCATAACGACGCCGAGCCGATGCCGGCCATCATTGTCAGCGTCACGGATCATCACCGGCTTCTCGGTCTCGCAGAAGCAGCCGAGGGCCGCATCCCTGACGTCGCGAGCGTGCTGCAGTCCGAAATGGAGCGCGCGCAGGTGGTCGCGGCTGATGAAGTCCCTGCTAACGTCGTGCGGATGGGCTCGATCGTGGAGTTCAGCTCCGACGCCGGCCGCCGCCGCGTCACACTGGTCTATCCTGTGGAAGCCGACATTGCCGAAGGGCGGATTTCGATCCTGACACCGATTGGCGCGGCTCTCATCGGCCTTTCCCAAGGTCAGTCGATCGCATGGACCGCGCGCGATGGCCGCCGGCATCGCTTGACGGTTCTGGATGTCAGACAGCCTCCTGGCGAAGCCATGCCGAAGGCTGAGCCTCAATCGTCGATCGTCGCTTTTCGGAATCGCCGGACGAAGGCTTCCAGCACGGCATCGCCGGTGCCGGACGGCGACGATCCGGGCCCCCAGGCCGCATGATGTGGGGGCATGGCGTGAAGCGTGCTTCAACGCGCAGCGGCAAGTTATAGCCGGTTGCGACTCACTTCCTTCTCCCGTGGGGAGAAGGTGCCCCGAGGGGGCGGATGAGGGGGCTGCTAGCAATCAGCCGCGCATGCCGAGCCGTATGCACCCCCATCGTCATCCCGCGAAGGCGGGGATCTGTCCAAGTCGCGATGTGGACAAATGTTGAAACCTGGACGGATCCCGGCCTGCGCTGGGACGACGATCTTTGACAGACCGGCCGCCAAGCGATCAGCGGCCCGTGCCGAAGTCCCTCACCTGTCGCTTCGCGACATCCTCTCCCGTCCCGGGAGAGGAAAGAGTGGTTCTGTAGGAGCGCAATGCGCCCTGGCCTGCCGCTCCGGCGAGCTTTATTTGCCATCCGGATCGCGCACGATGCCGGCAAATAGCGTTGCACCGCTGCGCTTGTCGCCGATGACGAATACGAAGGGACGGTCAACGACGAATTCGGGGGGCGGCGCTTGGCGATCCGGGGCGCCCGCACCGGGAGCCATCACCACCGCCGTTGCCGCCGCCGCTTCGGTCCCGATTTCGCCAACTTCGATCATGGCGCGATGCAGCACTTTGTCGATGTACGGAGAGGCCTGCGAGGGGCCGACCATGTGGGCGAACTCGGCCTCGCCAGCGGTGAAAGCTCTGACCATGCCCATGCTCTTGAGCGCCTCCTTGAGATCGGCTTTGAACTCGAAGGCGAACTTGGGCAGCACCAGGCGCACCTGCTGCGGCTGAGCTTGAGGCAGCGCTGCCCATGCGGCCGAGATCGGTCCGCTGAACGTGTTGACCACGCGGTCCGGCGACAACGCCTGCGGATCGTCGGGCAGCAAAATGATCATCTCGAGAGCGGGATCGGCGTAGGGAACGACGACCGCACGCAAGCCCTGGCCGCCTGCGATTCTATATGCGCCGGTGCGCTCCATCATCGCGACCTTCTTCGGCGCGCTCTTGGCCAAGGTGAAGGTGCGGTCGCTGGTCTCTTGCGGGTTGAACGGCTCTTGCCAGCGTGCCTTGAGGCTGGCCGCGTTGATGAGCACGGCGGTGAAATTAGGATCAAGGGAGTCGAGGATCGCCGGAACCCGGCCATCCGTCTTAGCCTTCACCCAATCATTGATCGATTGAAGCGTTGCGCCTTGTAACGTCTCTGCGCCGAAATTGACTATAAGACCTGCGATGTAGTCGGCCGAAAGCTGCGCCTTCGGTCCCGGCGCCAGGGCATTGGCGACGTTCAACGCGACGCCAGGACCCCGGGCAAGTGGCGTGTCGAGGTCGCGAGCCCAAGACGGCAGCGGGGGACCCGGAGGCCGCTCGCCCTTGAGAAGAGCGTGCGCCAGCAGGTTCGTCTCGGCCAAGTCATTCCGCGTCCCATCGAAACGCAGGATACGTTGCATTTGCTTCTCGGTCTCGCCGTTGGCCCCGTACTTGGCCATGGCGATCGCGACACCGATGGAGTACGGCGAGAGCAGCACGTTGCTGGTGTCGTCCAACGTCGACAGGCCCACCACCAGCGACATGCCGACGAGATTGTAGGATAGCTGCAGGGATGCGATCTTCGCGCGGTTGGCCGCCTGGTCCGCGGTCAGCTGTTGGGGGCTCGCCTCGACGATTTCGACGTTGTCGGGGGGCTGAATTTCCGTCTCATGTGCCTCAGCCGGTTCCTCCGCCGGCTTCAAGGCCTCGCCGGACTGCGGGCTGTCGACGGGGGTCCCGGCGGGCTGTTGGGTGTTGCCGGGCGCTTCGGCGGACTGCCGGGTGTCGGCGGGGGGTTCGACGGTCTGCCGGGTATCGCTCGGGGTCTCGACGGACTGTTGGGCATCGCTCGGAGGCTTGCCGGCAAGCCGTGCCAGACCGTCCTTGGCTTCTTGGATGTCGTCCTGCCCGGCAAGGGCTCGCTGGAACATTTGGATTGCCTCGTCGCGGCGTCCCAGTTTTTCCAGCACTTCACCACGCGTCGTCATCGCAATGGCGTTCTCGGCATCGGCTTGCAAAGCAGCGTCAGCGGCCGCCAGCGCCTCATCGAGGCGGTTAAGATGCATCAAGGTGTCGGCGCGGCTATTCAAAAGCTCCCCGCCGCTTCGACCCATGGCTATCGCCTTGTCGAGGTCTACAAGTGCGGAGTTGTAGTCGGAGAGCACGCTGAATGCGCGCCCGCGATATTCGTAGGCTTCGTCGAACTCAGGATCGATCCTCAGGCACGCGGTATAGTCTGCGATGGCATCGCGATGGCGGCCGGAATCATGGAATGCGCGGCCTCTATAGAGATGAGCCCTGGCGTACGAGGAATCCAGTTTCAGCGCACGTGTCAGATCGCGAATGGCATCGTCGTAGGCAGTTTTGAAGTAATAGGTGACACCGCGATTGTAGAGGGCGAGTGGCTCCTGTGCGTTGAGGTGCAAGGCTTCGTTCGCATCGCGCAGCGCCGCGTCGTAATCCCCAAGGTTCAGATATGCGCCGCTGCGGTTGGCGAAGAGGATTGAGCGCGTGGCCCGCGACCCCTTCCCGCGATCGATCAAGCGGCTGCAGGCCTCGATGGCCGGCTCCTCGTTCGCCACCTTGGCGCATTTGCTCCAATCGTCAGCCGCTACCGGCGCAGCCGCGTATGCGCTAAAAAGCATTGCAAGACTGAAACGCCAGACTCTCGTCATCGCCGTGCGAGCCAGATGGCTGATCAACCTTGTGCCGCTCCTAATGCAATCTCACAAAGAGGGCGAAAGGTTCGTCCCGGCCCGAACATAAAGCCAGGATCCTGGCTGGCACTGTACTACGCGGGGCTCGCGTTGTGTACCGAGGACGTCGTCAAACTTGCGCTCGCCGGACCCGATGACGTGCAAGTGCCTTGGGCGGGTTCAACTCCCCCGCTCCAGCCGGTCATCTCTTAACCAGAACAGCCCTGTAGCTGAGAGGCCATCACGGCGTTCTTGCGCCTGCACCTTCCGGCTGAGCGGGCTGGACAGGCGCCGGGGCATCCTGCTTTGCCAATCCAAAGCCATGCTTTGAAAATATCGCGCCGCCCTCGGGTGTGCTGAGGAAAGCGAGGAAAGCTTTGGCGGCATCCGGTGCGGCCGCCTCCTTCAGGATCGCAGCCGGATAGATGATCGGCGGGTGGGTATCCTCGGGAAAGCGCGCGATTATTTTGACTTTGGGCTCAGCGAACGCATCCGTCTTGTAGACGATGCCAAGCGGCGCCTCTCCTTGCGCGACGAGGGCGAGAGCCGCCCGCACATTGTCGGCTTGGGCAAGTTTATCGGCCACGCTGTCCCACACCTTCAGGGATTCAAGCGCAGCCTTTGCATATTTGCCCGCTGGGACACCTTGCACACTGCCCACGGCAAGACGCCCTCCGGCGAGCGCGCCTGCCAGATCAAAGCCCGGCGCGATGTCGAGCGAGAGCGTGCTTGAGGCGGGGGCGATGAGCACCAAATCGTTGCCAAGCAGGTTCTTGCGCGTTCCCTCCAGCAGTAATTTGCGTTCCTCCAGGTAGTCCATCCAGTCGAGGTCGGCACTGATGAAGATATCGGCGGGTGCGCTCTGCTCGATCTGCTTGGCAAGCGCGGATGATGCGGCATAGGACACGGAGATCGTTTGGCCGGATTGCTTCGTGAAGACTTGGGCGGCTTCGTCGAGCGCGTTCTTCAGGCTCGCCGCCGCGAAAACCTTAATTGTATCGCCCTGTTTGGCTTGTGCGGGCTGGGGTAATCCCACCGCAGCGAATGCAAGGCAGAGAAGACCAAGGACGATCAGGCTGGAACGCCGGGTGTTGGGGGATTTCAGAAAACGCATGTTCGGCCAGTCTCCCATTCGTTATGTCTGACAGGCTATATTGTTCTGAGCGCACTGCAAAGGGGTGTCTTGAGGGGCACTCTTGAATAGAAGACGGCGCGGCCAACAAGGACCGCGCCGTTCCCATAGCTCACAGAACTTACGCCTTGCCGGAAAGCAAGGCGGCCTCAGCCGAAGACGGGGAACGTCTCGAATTTATCCCGCAGAATGGATGCGCTGTTGGCGTGCTGCAGCCACCCCTCGATCATGGTGGCGTAGACGCGGCGGAAATCAGTCGTGTACTGCAGATTGCCGTCCGGCATGAGCTCGGTGAGGCTCGAGGGCGTTCCGTAATGTCCGCCCCGGACGGTCTTGCCGACGATGAACATCAAGTTGGCCGTGCCGTGGTCGGTGCCCAGCGACGTGTTCTCGGCGGCGCGGCGTCCGAACTCGGAAAAGATCAGCACGCTAACGTCATCTGCGCGGCCGATGCGTTCCATGTCGCGCATGAAACCGGCGACGGCGTCCGAGACATATGTGAGATAGCGTGCGTGCGCGTCGACCTGATGGACGTGCGTGTCAAAGGTGTTGTGGGGATAGGAAGTGTAGTAGAGCCTCGTCGGCATGTCGGCCGCGATGAGCGCCGCGATCTTATTGAGCCCCAGCGAGAGGATGCCGTAGTCGACGGGCGTTTTGTAGTGCGACCAGGCTTCTCTTATCTGCTGGGAGGCATCGCGCGCGCTTGCCGCGACCTGACGCAGATATTTCTGCGCACCCGTCTGGGCTTTCTCGGGGTCTTCGAGGACGTCGAACATCGGGCGAACCGCGGCGTCTCCCTTGCGCATGAAGCGGTCGGGATCGTTGAACACAACCGGTGTGTGCATGCTGGCATTGACGGCGAGCGATTGGGATTCTGAGATGTTGACGATGTAATTGGATGTACCGTTTGGATCGAGCGTATCGGCGAGGCGGCCGACCCAGCCGAGCGCCTGGCCGCTGTTGGGCGCTGCCGTATGCCAGTAGGCCATCGATGTGAAGTGCGAGAATGACGGCTGGGCGTATCCGCATCCGTGCAGGACTGCGAGTTTGCCGTCCTTGAACAGCTGCTCGAAGCCCTTCATGCCACCGTTGAAGCCGTAATGATCGTCGATCTTGAGCAGCTTGCCGGCAGGAATGCCGATCTGCGGCCTCAATTTGTAGTAGGCATCATCGGCAAAAGGCACCAGCGTGTTCAAGCCGTCGTTGGCGCCTGACAGTTCCAGCACGACGAGGATGCGATTGCTCTTTTTTTGCGTTTCATCGGCTGCCCGCGCGAGCGTCGAGGTCAGGCCGAAGGTGAGCCCCTCACCGGCTGCGCTGACGGCAAGCGCGGCGGCGCCCGAACGCAAGACGTTGCGGCGCGACATCGAGGTATAGATCGTCTTCATTGTCGTCTCCCGGCGTTCGCTTCGTAGCGTCATCCAAGCTGATATTCAGGCAAGCTGAGAAGAGCATGCATCAGCATGCGCAGGCTCTCCTCCATATAGCTCTGCGCCGCGGCGATATCGTTGGTGCCAAGCTGACTTTCGAGAAACGCCGCCAGGCGCTCCTGTGTCTGGGGCGAGGGCGCAACGATGAACATGCGCGCGACAAAGAAACCGACGACGTCCTGCGGCGTCTTCAGGAGAGCCTTTGAATCGCGCACCATGCGCGTCAAGTTGAGTTGCGCCGTGTGGCGTGGCAGCGGCTTGACCCGCTCAAGGGCCTCTTGCCAACCGCGATAGCTGGCGTAACGCGTGTTGAAGTCCTCATCACGGTCAGCATTCATGTTGGACATGGACGTCAAGTCCTTGTCGTCCGGCGCCGTCGCCGTCGTGATGTCGATGCCTTGCGAGGTCTTTTCGCTAACCGAAAGGATCTGATAAACGCCACCCGGGTACCGGTCGGGCGGGATGAACCCGATATCGGGAAAGACGACGTCGCGTGCGAAGTTGCCCCGTTCGATGAGCAGGCCGGGCGTGATCCAGCTTCGCCCTTGCGCCCAGCCGGCCACAGTCGGCGGCCAAAACAGGGTTTGCCCAAGGGCTGTTGTCGTTTCATGGAAGTCGGGGACGCCCGGCACGGAGCGCAGTCCCAGCTTCTTGTAAGTCGAAACGAGCAATTCCACCGGGCTCTTGATGTGGCCGCCACAGCTCGCGTCCGAATAGAAATCGCGCGACAGGAATATGGCGTTGAGCAGGGGCGCGAGCTGATAGTTGTTGTCGCGCAGAACCGCCCCCAGCTTTTTGCCCATCTGAGGCGAGATGTCGTCGCGCACGAAGAAACGGTAGATCTTGGTGGCGACGAAATCCGCGGTCGCGGGCTGCTTCAGAATGATATCGATAACACCGACGCCGTCGAAATTGCCCTTCTGGCCAAGGAACGACTTCTCGCCCGCATCGTGCTCGGCGTCGTTGATGACGAATTTCGTGCCTTTGAAGTTCCAGCCGGTGAAGGCGCGCGCGCCTTCACGGATATCGCTCTCCGCGTAGTTGCCTACGCCCATGGTGAAGAGTTCCATGATCTCGCGGGCGAAGTTTTCGTTGGGTGCGCCTTTGACGTTTACCCCTGCGTCAAGGTACGCGAGCATGGCGGGATCCTGGGCCACGCCGATCAGCAGCGTGCGGAAGTCGCCGAGGCCCTTCTCCTGGAAGAGCTGAACCTGCTTCAGCATTTTGCGATAGTCACGTACCTTGTCTTCGCTGGTGGCGAAGTGTCCGTGCCAGAACAGCGCCATCTTCTCTTCGAGCGGCCGTTGCGTCGTCAGCATGCGGTGCGCCCACCAGTAGCCGAGCCGCTCGGTTTCGAGCTTGGAGGCGCGCAGCCAATAGAAGAAGCGGTTGACGACAGGTTGCAGACGGCGGTTGCCAGACGGCTTCACCTTTACGCCGAGCGCTTCGCCTTTTTCCTTGGCCAGATCCGTGACCGCGGGCCGGCTCGGCGGGAACGGATCGAGGCCTTCCTCCCAGGCACCTGATTCATCGAAGGGCTGAGCCTGGGAATTATCCACGCTCTGCGGGACGGTGAGTTCACGCACGAGGTCTGCCGGGTCGCGCTTGGCCAGTTCCGCAATGGCGTTGGGCGTTTCGCCGAAGCCGGCACGCTCAATGAGATGCGCTGCACGGGCCGCATTCCAGTCGGCAGCGGTGATGGGGGTCAGATCGTCGGTCCAATCCGCGCCACCGGCGCATATATTGGTATTGGCGGCGTTGGCGCTCAAGCTCAGGCAGACCAGCATTGCCAGCGGCGCTGCTGCTTTGAAAGGACGTGTCATAAGGTTCACCAAGAGCTAGGGTATGGGGACGTTCGCAAAGCGAGCGGTGGACGCGAATGGCTGGCGGTAGCACATCAAGGACCCCATAGCCTTTTCCGGCATCCCGCCAACCAAGTGGTCAAGGTACATCCACGCGATGATTGGGCAAGCCGACGTAGGACTAAAACGGCGTGAAACGCGACCTAGGTCGTAAGGTCTTTCGGTAAAATGCTTGTGTTGGATCGCAATTGCGGCGGTGCATCAAAGATCGGTCCCCGGCGGGACAAGCGCGCAGCCGGAAAAAAGCGAGGTCCCTTCTGCGGCCCTTGACCTCTGCTGGCTTGCACAGCATTACGGCCAGACCCGTCTTGTTGGAAAAAGAGATAGACCGCACACATGAAACTGGTTCGATTTGGTGAGCTTGGCGCCGAGAAGCCGGGCATCGTCGATAGCGTAGGCAAGATCCGTGACCTGTCCGCGCATATACCTGACTTTACTGGGCAGTATCTGAGCCCGGCTTCCCTCGACGCCATCCGCAAGATCGACGTATCGGAGCTTCCGCAGGCGCCCGATGGCGTGCGCATCGGCGCGCCGGTCGCCGGTACGCGCACGTTCATCGCGATCGGCCTCAACTATGCCGATCACGCCAAGGAGACAGGCCAGGAAATCCCCGCCGAGCCGATCCTGTTCAACAAGGCCGCAAGCTGCATCTGCGGCCCGTTTGACGACGTGATCTATCCTAAGAACTCCGACCGCATGGATTGGGAGTGTGAGATCGCCTTCGTCATCGGAACGCGCGCCCGCTACGTCAAGGCGTCCGATGCGGTGAAGTACATCGCCGGCTACACCATCTGCAACGACGTCTCGGAGCGTCGCTGGCAGATGAAGCGCAATGGCCAGTGGGTGAAGGGGAAGTCTGCCGAGACATTCGGCCCGCTCGGGCCGTGGCTCGTCACACCCGATGAGTTGCCCGACCCGCACAATCTAGGCATGTCCCTCGACGTCAACGGAGCGCGCAAGCAACAGGGGTCGACGTCGACCATGATCGTCAGGATCCCCGAACTGCTTGCCTATGTGACGGAGTTCATGGTGCTGGAGCCTGGTGACGTGGTCACGACGGGCACGCCGCCGGGCGTAGGCTCGGCGCGCAAGCCGCCCGAGTATCTTCAGGCCGGGGACGTTATGACGTTGCAGATCGAGAAGCTTGGCTATCAGCGCCAGGTGGTTGTGCCGTTCAAGGCCTGACAGCAGACACTGTTCGAAAAAAATCAAGCCGCGTGCCCGTTGTGGCGCGCGGCTATTTGTCAGCGGAGGCGACTGGAGATCGGACGGACAGGGCGTGATCAGAAGGATGTGACGACGGACTGTTCCGCGACAAGGTTGGCATGGTTTGCCGGCCGTAGCGGGAGGAGCGCAAGACTGACGACCAATGAAAACGCCGCGAGCAACGGAATTGCGATAAAACGCGAAATGGTCATGATTGTACTCCTACACATGCCCTCTGTTTGCGCGCTTGATACGCGTTCGTCAAGGCAGCAGCGCGATGGTTCGGAGGCGGGTTCGTGAAAACAATTTGGCCTGCGTGTGTTGTGCTCACGCAGGCCAATTGTTTTCAGCGGATCACACGTTGCGCTCAAGCCTCACGATTGCGGGGAGCCGGCTTCTGGATGAAACCCGGAAACCGCTGTGCTTTGCGCGGAGCAAGCCGCTGGTTGATCTCAGCCCATGACAAGGGATCGGCCAGATTCAACTCGTTGAGGCCGTCCCGCACGTACTTGAGTTGTTCCATAAGCGCTTGCTCTTCCTGCAGCAAACCGTCATCGGGCTGCGCCGCCCGCTCCAGTTCCTCGATGAGGTAGGAGATCATTCCGGACTCTGGAAACAGCATGTAGTGCGCATGGTCTTCTTCCATGCGGTTTTGAACCAGATCGACGATCTGGCGCTTCGTGTTGTTCTCGCCGGCTTCCTGATAAAGCCGCTGAATCGCGTCATCCAGAACCTGCCCCTGCTCTTTCTGGAAGGTATCGAGATAGTTCGCCAGGTTGGCGTTGGAATAGCTGACGGCGAGCAGCGATTTGTAAGCCTGCATGATGGCCGTGCGGGCGGCCAGGGATCGCAGCCTCTGGTCGACCGTCTGCATGTCGAGATTGATTGCACTCAGCAGTTCCTGTCGGCAGTAGCCGCTCCACTGGTCTATCTGCTCCTGCGACATTTCCGCCAGCTTGGCCTGCGGCCGCTCCAGCCGCCGGGCCTGCTGTTCGAGGGGCAACTCGGTCTGCGAGTCGCTCAACCGGCCGCCATCGATGACGGAGCGTTCCCTCTCGTCGAACAGGAAGCCGCGGTCGATCGCGTATTGCGGATTGGGCTGCGAACCGGCCAGGATTGTGAGCAGCGTCTCATACAGGACGGGGCGGATGCAGTAGCGGTCTTCCACGTTCTTGTCGGGCGCGACGGCGCCAACCGTTGCGCCCGCGTTCAAGACGCGGCGGACGACGCGCAGCTCGTAAGGATCCCTCAGTTCCGCAAGCGTCACGGTGGATGTGAAGCCTTCGGTTTCGCGAATCGGCTCCAACGTGTGCAGAACGATGTCGGCATGCTCGCGCGGATACGGCTCGAGCGCCGCCCCGACGAGCTTATGAAGCTGGGCCTTCTCCTTGGCGGTCGCGTCCGTCTTGAAGTGCTTGTCGCAGACTGACGAGAGGTACTCGCGCAATTCGCTGCGCACGCGGTAGCGCTCGGGGTCGATGCTGATCGTCTCGACCGCGCCGATGTCGGCGCCCGCCGTCAACACCATGCGGATGCGATTGGCCGTCGGCCTGTCCATGGTCGACAAATCGCACATGGCCGAGAAGCCGTCGGAATAGGTCATCGGCCGCAGTGCGTTAAGCGTCAGCCACGCCGTCTCATGGGGATGGGGGCCGAGTGCTGCGTTGATCGTCGCTTCGAGCTGCGCCCCGGAACGTGCCTTGAATGTCGGCACATCGGAGAGCGGGGAACGGACCGCGTTTGCGCCAAACAGGCCGGACATGAAGATCAGCGCGTCCAAGCCGATCGCGATGGCCAGCGCCAAGTAGGCAAGCCGGTTTCCATCCTGGAACGCGTTCCACGTCACGACGAAGCGATGCGCCTTGTCGTCGCGCGAAAGTTCGATGTGGTTGATCTTGGTGCGCAAGGCATCGGTGTCGGCGCTGGGCAAAGCGCTGTCCTGCAAGCAGCGGCGGGCAAATGCAAAGAGTTCGTCCGTGTTCTTGTTGGCGACGAGCTTGTCGCCGCCCGAGCAGCCCGATCTGAACACCTTCGTGCCAGCCTGCAATGCAAAGAGGTTGGCCGCGGCATCGAGCGCGCGCTTGGGGTCGCAATCGAGCCCCTGAGCCTGGTCCTTTGTTTCCGGGGTCGACTGCAACGCGCCATGGATATCGCTGCACAGGGTCTGCAACCCGGCCAGCCGTTCGCTGGAAGGGTTCTCGCGGAATTCGCTGATCGAGCGCTCAAACGAGGGCACGAGGCGGGAGGGGTCGAGCCGCTGGCCGACATCCTCTTTGGCGGTGTCTTGCGCCAGCGCGATGCGTTGTTCCGCCGTCTCGGCCTCACCTTTCAACTTGGCGAGGTCGCCATCGAGCGTGGCAAGCTCGCGGTCAATGGCGGCCAGGCGGCTTTCAACGGTGGAGAGGCGCTTTTGCGCGTCCTTGGCACGTTCCTCAGCTACTTTGTAGGCGTTCTGCAGCAGGCTCAGTTCGGCCATGCGCTGGCGGTAGACCGGCCCGCGGCCCTGCTTGCCGGTACCTTCCACGCCCTTGTCCTCGGCCAAGGCTTCCACACGCTTTGCGTCAACCTCACGCGCCTTGGCGTCGAGGTCGGCCTTCTTCTCGGCGTACTCCGCCGCAAGTCCCGGCCGATCGCCGGCGAGGCGGCTCTTTTCTTCCGTGAGCGACACCTTCTTGCCGGACAGGCCCGCTTGCCCCGACTGGGCCGAGGCCATGCGCTCCTGCTGTTCCTTGACGGCGCGGCGCCGGTCTTCGATCTGGTTATTGATATATCGATCGAGCGCGCCTTGCGACGTGGCGGCGATGCCCGCGATCTGTTCCAGATTGTTCTGGTACTGGGTCCAGGCATCGCTCTGCAGCAGCGTTGCCGTTTCAGAGGCATTGCGTTCGCCAATGACGGTCTCAATGTCGGCGATGATGCCGGAAACTTGGTTCTGCGCGCGCAACTCTGCGGCACGGACACGTTCGGACTGCGGGAAGATGGCTGTAAAGAAACTATCGAACGAGAAGAAGACGGATGTTCCCATGCAGGCGAGGAACATCACCCAGAGCATGGTGTTACGCAGAATGACGCGACCGCCCTGTAGGTAGGGCCGCACGACGTCACTTGCCGCGTAAACGGCAAACAGTGCCACCACGAGCAGTCCGAAGACGAAGATCAACAGCTTGTCGCCGATCTTCGACCATTCCAGTGACTCGCTACCGGCTTGGCGCACGTCGGCCTGTCCGGTCCACTGCATGTAGAGGACGAACCCGGTAATGAAGAGCAGAATGGCGATGCCGGCGCCGATCCATGTTTGGATGTGCGGATTGACCAGACGTCTGCCGCCGGCCGTCTGCGACTGCATGTTCATGCCGGTGGCGAAGCTCTCGCCGATCAGCCACGCAACGATCAGCATGATCCCTTGGATGCCGAACGTGATCATGGCGGAGAGCACGGGCTCGCCCGTGAAGTTATACATGCCCTCCCAGGTGCGCATTCCCGCGGCGATCGACAGGACGATGCCCGTCAGGCCCAGGAGAGCAAGCTGCCAGCTCGAAAAGATCGTGTCCTCAAGCTTGGCCCAGAGGCGCTTGGCAATGCTCGTGCGCAGAAGAAAGCGCGCGAGAAGGAATAGAACGACTGCCGCGATCAGCGGACGGGCGTTATAGTCTTTTGCCAGTGCGACGAGATCCATTTCGCGCTAACCTCTCTGTCCCGCCAGATGGAGCGATGGCGTTATGATCCGTTCGTTTGCCATATTTGGCCAAGGAACGGGCCAAGATTACGTCCCAATCGCGCCTTGCGCATGAAATTATTTCAGAAAATCCGGTCTGAAGATTACCGCCGGTCCGAAAAGGCCTAACCAAGCATGGCGGACCGACGGCTCATTTGGGGACCGAACACGAGATTGTTAAGACCGTTTGAACCGCTGAGCCCGGCGGTTGCGTAGTGCTGCGTCGTGAGGTGCTATACTATGACACTGAATTTCAAGGGCCCTTCCGGCAGGTCGCTCTTGACCCGGCCTCGTCGGCGCGGCAAGGCGGGTGAAAATAATTGGATCTGTGGTCAACTCTGAAAGGTTTAGATGCCGACGGCCGCCAACGAGGAAGCCAGAGCCAAGGATCGCGTGAAAGCATCCATCGAGCAGGCTGAGCAGATATTTACCGAAAAGAACCTCCGCTTCACCGAACTTCGCCGCAAGGTGTTCGAGGAGATCGCGTCCACCCAGGAGAGCGTAGGCGCCTATGAGGTGCTCGACCGTCTGGCAAGAAAAGGGACGCGGCTGGCGCCTATCTCGGTGTACAGGGCGCTGGATGCGCTTTTGGAAGCCGGAGTCGTGCACCGGCTGGAAAGCAAGAATGCCTATTTCGCAAGCCGCCGGCCGCAAGGACGCAACGGGCGCCGCCCGATGTTCCTGTCGTGTGAGCAGTGCGGGCACGTCTTCGAAACGGACGGAGAGGACATCTTCGTCGCCATCGATACGGCCGCTCACGAGGCCAAGTTCACGCCGCGCGTCAAGTTCGTCGAGGTGTCGGGGACCTGCCAAGCCTGCGCCGGCCGAGCAAAAGATTGAAGCGCCGAAAGTCGAAGCCGTGAGCCGTCGCGCCACTCGCTGGGAGACCCGCAAGCTTGTCTGCCGCTGAACACGACACGTCGCCATGCCCCGCCGATCATCCTTCCCATGGCGGCCATTTCGAACATGGACCGCAGTGCGGTTGCGGCCACCATGAGGCGACCCCACCCGATCCGGGTGCTCTCGTTTCAGCGCGCGGGCTCGCCATTGCCCGTGGCGGGCGCACATTGCTGTCGGGAGTCGATCTTGACGTGCGGCGCGGGGAGATCGTCACGTTGATCGGCCCCAACGGCGCGGGGAAGTCGACGCTCGTGAAGCTGGTGCTCTCGATCCTGAAGCCCGATCGCGGTACGATCTTCAAGCCCGCAGATACGCGTATTGGCTACGTGCCGCAAAAGTTCGAGGCTGACCGGACCATTCCCATGACAGTGGCGCGCTTTCTGGCGCTGGGCAACGATGTGCATGCCGGGGAGGTTACGAAGGCCCTGGCCGAGGCCGGCGTGGCGCACACGGCAAATCAGCAGCTTACCGAGCTTTCAGGTGGCGAGACGCAGCGGGTGCTCATTGCGCGGGCCTTGCTGCGAAAGCCCAACCTGCTCGTGCTCGACGAGCCCGCAAGCGGGGTGGACTACGCGGGCGAGGCAGAACTCTACGACCTCATCGGCACGCTCCGCGACCGCCATGGGTTGGGTGTCCTGCTCGTCAGCCACGATCTTCACGTCGTGATGGCAAAGAGCGACCGGGTTCTCTGTCTCAATGGCCACGTATGCTGCTCGGGCCGGCCCGAAGCCGTGGCGCGCTCGAGCGAGTACGTACGCCTGTTTGGACCCGAAGCGGCCCGCTCGCTGGCCATCTATCATCATCACCATGATCACCGGCACGACATTACAGGGGCGGCGCTGCCCATCGCGGATGGCGCTTCGGGCGGGCAGGAGAGCTAAAACCGTGTCCTGGCCAGAGCCTTTTTTCGTGCGCGCGCTGATCGCGGCTACGGCGCTTGCCGTCATCGCGGCGCCGCTTGGTTGCGTCATCATCTGGCGCCGCATGGCCTATGTCGGCGAAACGCTGGCACAGGCAAGCCTGCTCGGTGTCGCGCTCGGGCTCGCCCTGCAGATCAACCTCACCTTCGCGGTGGTAGTAGCGGCCGTTGTCGCCGCCATGGTGCTGATCGCCTTCGGGCAACAGCGCCTGCTCGCACTCGATAGCGTCCTTGGCCTGATGCATCACGCGACGCTAGCGCTCGGCATCATCGCGATCTCGCTGCTCAAGGGACCATCGGTTGATCTCATGAGTTTTCTGTTCGGTGATGTGTTCGCGGTGACGAATGGTGACCTTGTCTGGGTGGCGCTGGGCGGTGGACTTGTGCTGGCGGTCATGGCGATGCTGTGGAAACCGCTGCTGCGTCTTTCTATTGATCCCGATCTTGCAACCGCCGAGGGGGTCGACCCGGTGCTGCCGAAGGCCGCGTTCGATATCCTGCTGGCCGTGACAATTGCGATCGCCATGAAGATCGTTGGCGTCTTGCTGGTCATGGCGTTCCTGATCGTGCCTGCGGTTGCGGCCCGTCCGGTCACCCGAACGCCGGAAGCCATGGTCCTCGTTGCGGCGCTCATCGGCGTCTTGGGGGTGGTGATGGGCTTAACGCTGTCGTTGCTTCATGATACCCCTGGGGGGCCCAGCATCGTACTGGCTATGACCATTCTGGCGGGCATCTCGCTGATGATCGGCCGGGCCATGCGACGCTGAATGACGATTTCCTTTGGTGAGACAGTCAAATCCATGACGGCAGACCGCGATATAGGGCTTGCGGCCCGCCACAAGACCCATGCCGTCGACGTGGGCGGTGTTATGGTCGGGGGCGGCGCACCCATTGTCGTGCAGTCCATGACCAACACCGACACGGCCGACATCGCAGGTACTGTGAAGCAGATTGCCGACCTTGCGCGCCAGGGGTCGGAACTGGTGCGCATCACGGTTGATCGCGACGAGGCCGCCAAGGCCGTGCCGCGCATTCATGAGCAGTTGCGCGCCCGCGGCATCGACGTGCCGATCGTCGGCGATTTCCACTACATCGGCCACAAGCTGCTGGGCGACAATCCCGACTGTGCCGCGACGCTCGACAAGTACCGCATCAACCCCGGCAATGTCGGCTTCAAGGACAAGAAGGATAAGCAGTTCGGCGCCATCATTGAGCTTGCGTTGAAATATGCCAAGCCGGTGCGCATCGGGGTGAACTGGGGTTCCCTCGATCAAGAGCTGCTCACCCATCTGATGGACGACAACGCAGCCAAGGGTTCGCCGCTGTCGGCGCGCGCCGTGATGCATGAGGCCATGGTGCGTTCGGCGCTGTTGTCGGCAGCACGCGCCGAGGAGATGGGGCTTGGCGCAGACCGCATCATCATCTCGGCCAAGGTGTCGAGCGTGCAGGATCTCGTCTCCGTCTACACGATCCTTGCCGCGCGCTGCCATTATGCCCTGCATCTGGGGCTGACCGAAGCCGGCATGGGGTCCAAGGGTATCGTGGCGTCATCGGCGGCCATCGGCATCCTGTTGCAGCAGGGCATTGGCGACACGATCCGCTTTTCGCTGACGCCGGAGCCCGGCGGCGACCGCACGCTTGAGGTGCGAACCGCGCAAGAGCTTCTTCAGACCATGGGCCTGCGCTCGTTCGTGCCTGTCGTGGCCGCGTGCCCTGGATGCGGGCGCACAACCTCAACCGTCTTCCAGGAGCTGGCGCGCGATGTTCAGAACATGATCCAGGATCGCATGCCGGAGTGGAAAACGCGTTATCCGGGAGTCGAGACGCTGAACTTCGCCGTCATGGGCTGCATCGTGAACGGTCCTGGAGAGAGCAAGCACGCCGATGTCGGCATCTCATTGCCCGGAACAGGCGAACAACCCGCCGCGCCCGTGTTCATCGACGGCAAGAAAGCCCTGACGCTGCGGGGGCAGAACATTGCCGCCGACTTTAAGCAGATCGTCGAGGACTACATCGAGAAGCGGTTCGGTCAAGGGCAGGGGAGCAGGGCTGCCCCCGAGGGCGAGGCCGCGGAGTAGCCAGCGTGCTGTAGATTTTTTCGCCCCCGGCTCAAGAGCCGGCCCGTGATCATCGGTGTCAGGACGTGCGCCGTCCCATGAACTGCGCGGCCTCAATGAGTGGGGCAGCGCTGCCGCCGAAGGGTGCGAGGCAGGAGACGGCTTGCGTCACCGTCCTGTCGAGCGCGGCGCGCGCTGCGCTCGCGCCCAGCAGCCCAACGAGGGTGGCCTTGCCGGCAGCGGCGTCCTTGCCGGTCGCCTTGCCGACCGTCTCCGTGCCGCCTTCCGCGTCGAGCAAATCGTCGCTGATCTGAAAAGCAAGGCCAAGAGCGTCGCCGTAGTCAGCAAGAGCGGCCCGTTCAATGGCGCCCGCGCCGCCCAGGATGGCGCCCATTTCACAGGCCGACTTGATAAGACGCCCCGTCTTCATCGCCTGCAAATTGGCGATGTGATCCGCATCGCATCGCCCGCTGCCATGGAGGCGCTCGGCTTCCAAATCCAGGGCCTGACCGCCGACCATGCCGGCGGCGCCGGAGGCTTTTGCCAGCGCGCTGATCAACGCGCTGCGCACCGCACCGTCTTGATGGGTCGCGGGCGAGGACAGGATCTCGAAAGCCAAAGTCTGCAAGGCATCGCCAACAAGGATCGCCGTCCATTCGTCGTAGGCGGCCCAAACGGTCGGCTGTCCGCGCCGCAGCTTATCGTTGTCCATGGAGGGCAGATCATCGTGGACGAGAGAATAGCAGTGTACGCATTCAATCGCGGCTGCCGCGTCAACGGATTGTTCGGGGGACACGCCGAATAATCCGGCGCTCTGGATCAGGAGAAAGGGGCGAAAGCGCTTGCCGCCTGTAAGCACGGCATGCCGCATGGCAGCCACCAGACGCTCCGGTGTGCCCAATTGGATCTGCGCGTCGAGCAAGGCGGCGAGGCGACGGCCGGTGAGTGCCGCGACATCAGACAGTTGCTGTGGCAGATGCATCAATGCTTAACCTCTGCGGCAATTTTCTATGGTTCCCACTCGCAACTCGGCCATTGTTTCGGTCTAGAGGCCGTTCTGGTTTTAGTAGAATAGCGCAACGTCTCTGGACATTTGTTTTGTCGCGCTTCTCATCGGATAACGGGTTCCCGCCGATAGGCGCGTTAGGCGGGCCATATCGCATTGCCCGGTGCAAGGAAAGCATGGACGACCGTTCCGACAGCCTGGAGGATGTGCCGCTGGAGCTACATACGGTTCCAAGTAGCGTATCTGCGCGGACGAAACGGCCGGCGTACGGCGAACGGCCCGAGGCACCCGGGACGGCCGAAGCTTTCGTGCCCCGGCTTGCCGCGGCCTTGGGCGAGGCACCAGAGCCGCCTGAGCCACCGGCGCTTCGCATGCCGGGCACGGTGCCGCCGCTTGTGATTAGGCCGGCCGATACGTCATTCCTCGGGTCGAGGCTCAAGTCCGACTCAATGGCATCGTTCGTTGCACCTGCCGCGCAGATCACTGCGGCCAGCATTATTACCTCCGGCGCTTGTCCGCCGGTCGCCATGCCCGCGCCCGATGGCGGGCTCGAGCGGTCCGCTCCGCAGAGGCCTGAGCCCGATTTCGCGTCCGTGTTCGCGGCCAGTCCGCGGTCGTTGAATGACATTCCATTGCGGGATGCTCAAACGGGCTTTCACCCGACGGCCCCTGGGTACAGCCCGTCCCTTGCACCCCAATCGGTTATAGCGCCTCCAGCATCGTGGTCCGGGTCATCAGCCAGCGGTACTTCACCACGGTTCGGCAAGCCCGCGCCGGGTTGGGGCCGTTTTGCCGCCCAGGCTGCAAAGTATGCCGTGCTGGGTGTCATGGCCTGGTTTGCCGCCGTCTTCTTACTGATCCTCGCCTACCGGTTCGTCGACCCTCCCGTTTCGGCGCTTATGCTGCAGCGAACGCTGATGGGCGAGAACGTTGCGCAGACGTGGGTGCCCATCGATGCCATTTCACCGCGGCTCGTGCGTGCCGTGCTCGTCAGCGAGGATGGCCGCTTCTGCCAGCACTGGGGTGTTGACGTCGAGGCCATCGAGGCGGCCATCGCCAGGTCAGGCCGCGGAACGCCGCGCGGCGCCAGCACCATCTCCATGCAGGTAGCCAAGAACCTGTTCCTGTGGCCATCCAAAAGCTACGTGCGCAAAGTGTTGGAAGTGCCGCTGACCATGGCCATCGAACTCCTCTGGCCGAAAAAGCGGATCATGGAGGTGTACCTTAACATCGCCGAGTGGGGGCCAGGGATCTTCGGGGCCGAGCAGGCCGCCCGGCACCATTTCGGCAAATCAGCACTGCGGCTCAATGACAGGGAATCGGCCCGTCTCGCGGTCTCCCTGCCAAATCCCATTCAGCGCGACGCAGGCCACCCTGGGCCCGGTACGCGGCGGCTGGCGGCGCTGAATATGGCCCGTGCACGGGGGACCTCGCCGTCGGTGACAGGGTGCATTCTGGGCTATCCGCCCAATTGAACCGGTTCAGCCCGATCCGGCCTCAACAGGACAGTTTTGCGGGGGGACTGGCGTTATGGGGAATTTGCGCGTATAAGCCCGCGCCATGGACGGTTCAAAGCGGCTCTAACGGCCCGCCGCCGGATATTCACACCCCAGGCTTCACGATGGCGAGCCCCTTGCCGGGCGCTGGCCTTATTTGGTGGTTGGGGCTCAAGTTTTGGAGCTAATACGATGGCAGTTCCGCGCAAGAAGGTCTCGCGCATGAAGCGCGGCCAGCGCCGTTCGCACGACGCGCTCTCCGCCCCGGCCTATGTCGAGGACAAAGAGTCGGGTGAGCGCCGCCGCCCCCACCACATCGACCTGAAGTCGGGCAAGTATCGCGGCCGCCAGATCCTCGAACCCAAGACTGAGGTCTAGGCCTCCGCTTAGCCTTTTTCAGCTGTTTAATCAGCGGGTGTCCCCAGCCGGGCACCCGCTATTCGCGTTGGACATCGCGCTCCGCTTGCTTGGCAAACGTCGCGACGCATGCCACAAGGTCGCGTCGGCCGGACAACCGGTTCGCCAGGAGAAATCGATATGTCGCTCAGAGCCATCCCTACACTCGTCTTCTCATTCCTCCTCTATAATGTGATCGCTCTGGCGATGGGTGTGGGCACACCCGGCACTGACACGGTTCCCGCCAGCGGGCTGTGGGGCGAGATCTTTTCCGTCAGGCTGTTGAGCGGTGGCATGTGGACCTTCACCTGGGGTGACCTGATCTTGCTCGTCACTCTGATCCTGCTCTTCATCGAGATCGTGAAAGCGACATTTACGTCGACCTCGTCACTGATTGATCACGCGCTGTCGATGATCGTGTTCGTTGCGATCCTCGTGGAGTTCCTGATGTCGCCGCAGGCGGCGACTTCAGTTTTCTTCCTTATCCTGGTTGCCTCGCTCATCGACGTGGTCGCGGGCTACACGATCGGCATCCGCGTCGCACGTCGCGACCTCGCGCTAGGCAGCGATCAATAGATCGCTGCTCGATTGGGTTTCGTCTTACGGAGCGGCCGGCCATTTGCGCCGGCCGTTTTGTCTTGAAGCGGCACCGTTCGAGCCAGCCTTTTAAGGGTTGTTAGCAATTTCGCTTTACGTTTCACGTCGTAACCATTGTCAATAAGTGCGTCCGCCGCCTGCGCCCTTGGGCCTTGGGGCACCGGATGCACAATCGCGAGGCCGATTGTGGGCACCCCTCCTTCCTCAGAAGGACAACGCGCCAACAGGGCGACGGAGGAGATCGAGCAGGTCCCCGGCCGCGTCCAGACCGATCCGTTGACTGAAGCCGAGGGGTTGGACCTCGTCGGCATTCTTTCGGCTATCGACGAGACGGCCTACGTCTGGGACATGATCACCGACAAGATCGACTGGGAAAGCAACGCTGAAGATATTCTCGGCGTGCCAAACCAGGCTCAAATAGCAACCGGTTCGTCCTTTCAGCTTCTCATCTCGGCCGAACATCTGGCGCGCCGCGCCGAAGCCTTCGACGTCAACGCTGCCGCCGATACGGCGCGCGGGGTCGCTTACCGCATCCAGTACCGTTTTATGCCGGTCGGCCGTCGCTCGGATACGTCCATATGGCTTGAAGACCATGGCCGCTGGTGGCCAGGGCCGGACGGCAAGCCGGCGCGCGCACGCGGCGTGCTGCGCGTCATCAATGACCGGTATTGGGAGGAGCAGCGGCTTCTCTATCGCAGCGACCACGACGAACTGACCGGGCAATTGAACCGCATCCGACTGACCGAAGCGCTGACGGGAGTGCTGGACCGCACCAAGCGCACCGGCCAGCCGTGTGCCTTCCTGATGGCTGCGGTGAACAACCTTGCCGTCGTCAACGAGACGTTCGGATTCGACGTTGGCGATGAAGTCATTTCGGCAGCGGCCCGCAAAATCAAGGAGCGGCTGCGCGGTGGCGATGTGCTCGGCCGATACTCATCGAACAAGTTCGGGATCATCTTGCACGATTGCGGGCCGGGCGCCATGCGCATTGCCGCCGAGCGGTTCATGAAGGGTGTGCGCGACCACACGATTGCGACGTCCGCCTGCCATCTGACGGCGACGCTCTCGGTTGGCGGTGTGATCCTGCCCGACCAGGCCGATAGCGTTCAGAATGCTTTGAACTACGCCTTGCATGCGCTCGACCGCGCGAAATCGAAGCGGTTCGACTGCTTCATGACCTACGAGCCGTTCGGCGCTGCGGAGACCACACGGCGCAGGTCGATTTCCGTCGCCGACGACGTAATCGCGGCGCTGGATAATCAGCGGATGCGGCTTGTGCTGCAGCCGATGATCGGCGCCAAGACGAACAAACCAGAGATCTACGAGTGCCTGTTGCGCATGGAGCGGCCGGACGGCAGCATCGTCTCGGCGGGTGAGTTCATTCCCATCGCCGAACAGCTCGGTCTGTCGCGCCTCATTGACCGGCGCACTCTTGAACTGTCGGTCGCTATTCTCAAGCGCAACGATGACATTACATTGTCGCTCAACGTGTCGGGACTCACGTGCACCGATCACGAGTGGCTGGTGACGCTGCAGCGCCTGACGGGCGGGCGAAAGGATCTCACCAGCCGGCTCATCATCGAGATCACCGAGACCGCAGCAATCCAGGACCTCGACCAGTCCATCAACTTCGTCGACACGCTGAAGGAACTTGGCTGCCGCGTCGCCATCGATGATTTCGGCGCTGGGTATACCTCGTTCAAAAACCTGAAGCTGCTCAATGTCGATATGGTGAAGATCGACGGCGCGTTTGTGAAGAACATGGCGGATGACACGTCCGACCAGATCTTCATCAAGACCATGATCGAGTTAGCCAACACGTTCGGTCTGGAGACGGTTGCGGAATGGGTTGGTGACGAGCGCTCCGTCGAGCTGCTCAAGAAGGCCGGGATCACCTACTTGCAGGGCTTCTACTACGGCCTTCCCATCGAGGTGGACCAGATCGGCAAGGCCGCCTGAGCAAGCCCACAGGTGGCCGGCCGCAAGCGCAGCTATGCCGGCAACTCTCGCGGAGCTGGCGCAGATCGCCTTACGACTTCGTTTGCGTCAGCTTTTCGATCTTCTGCTGCATGGCGGTGAGCTGAGCCTTCAGCTCTCCAAGCTCATCCTTGAGCGGTCCTTTGTCGGCCTCTGGAGACGACGCCTTGGCAGCGTCGCTGTCTCCAGCAAGCTTCTTGCCGCCGGCCGCCGCCCCAAACGCGCCCCACATCTGCATGGCCTGTTCGAACATAGCCATGTTTTGCTGCGCCTGCTTTTGATAAAATTCGAAAGCCGCGGACGGATTGGTGAAGGCGGTGGCGAACTGCTCGCGAAAGCGCGCCTGCTCCTTGGCGAAATTCTCCATGGAGAATTGCAAGTAGCTCGGCACCATGCGCGCGATGCTGTCGTCGTAGAAACGAATGAGCTGGCGTAAGAAGGGAATGGGCAGCAGCGTCTGCCCGCCTTCGCGGCTCTCCTGCTCTACGATGATCTGCGTGAGAACCTGGTGGGTGAGATCATCCCCGTTCTTCGCATCATAGACCACGAAATCGCGATCCGACCGTACCATCTTCGCCAAGTCTTCCAGCGTCACGTATGTGCTGGTCTCGGTGTTATAGAGACGGCGGTTGGCGTATTTCTTGATGACGACCGACTCTTTTTTCGGCGTCTGGGGTTCGGCGTTAGGGAGCATCTGGGATGCGTACTCTTTTGTTGAGACCGTGGACTGAATGCTTAACCAAACTTGTGCTTGCGCGATGTCCTGACGACTATCGATAGCGCCAAGCACGTTGCTGCACTGCGGCAGCGTACCACAGCCCGGGTCTCCGCCGCTAGACGTTTCTGCCAATTCTTTCAGCAGTCCTAGTCAACACGTCGCAATTGCTCATTTTCCGGCGAGACTGCTAAAGCTAATCTATGGGCCGCATTCCAGCCAACTGGCGGCCTCCGGCGGGATAGCAAACTCAATCCCGGCCAGATAAACAATATTCCAAAGGACAACTCTCGCGCCCAGGGAGGGGCAAAAATGAGCCAGGATTCAAATACGGTCGTAATTGCAAGCGCCGCCCGCACGCCGGTCGGGTCGTTCAACGGATCTTTGGCGAGCCTTCCCGCCCACAAGCTGGGGGAGGTCGCGATCCGGGCCGCCCTCGAGCGCGCTGGCGTTGCGCCCGGCGACGTATCTGAAGTCATCCTCGGCCAGGTTCTCACCGCCGGTCAGGGCCAGGGCCCTGCCCGCCAAGCGTCGATTTCCGCGGGCATCCCGGTCGATGCGCCCGCGTGGAGCATCAACCAGATCTGCGGATCGGGCTTGCGGGCCGTGGCGCTGGGCATGCAGCAGGTCGCTACCGGCTCCGCAAAGATCGTCGTCGCGGGCGGCCAGGAGAGCATGAGCCAGTCGACGCACGCTGCCCACATGCGTGAAGGCACCAAGATGGGCGACATCAAGTTCATCGATACGATGGTGCGCGATGGTTTGTGGGACGCATTCAATAATTACCATATGGGCACGACGGCCGAGAACGTCGCCCGTCAGTGGCAGATCAGCCGTGAGGAACAGGACAAGTTTGCCGTTGCCTCGCAGAACAAGGCTGAGGCGGCGCGCAAGGCGGGCAAGTTCAAGGACGAAATTGCGCCTGTTACCATCAAGGGCCGCAAAGGCGACGTTGTTGTCGATGCCGACGAGTACATCAAGGACGGCGTGACGTTGGATTCGATTGCCAAGCTGCGTCCTGCCTTCGACAAGGAGGGTACCGTGACGGCCGCCAACGCGTCGGGAATCAACGACGGCGCTGCCGTCGTCGTCCTGATGACGGCTGAGGAAGCTGCCAAGCGCGGGATCACGCCGCTGGCGCGGATCGTGTCCTGGGCTACGACCGGCGTTGACCCCTCGATCATGGGCACGGGTCCCATTGCGGCCTCCAAGAAAGCTCTGGAGCGTGCAGGCTGGACCATCGACGACCTCGATCTCATCGAGGCCAACGAGGCGTTCGCCGCTCAAGCCATCTCGGTCAACAAGGGCCTGGGTTGGGACACAAGCAAGGTCAACGTCAACGGCGGCGCCATCGCCATCGGCCATCCTATCGGCGCTTCGGGGGCCCGCATCCTCAACACTCTCGTTCACGAGATGAAGCGCTCGGGCGCCAAGAAGGGCCTCGCCACGCTTTGCATCGGTGGCGGCATGGGCGTTGCGATGTGTGTAGCGCGCGACTAACCTGACGACACAGCAAAGCCGGCGCGGCCTTTAGCGGCCGCGCCGGCTTTCTCGCCTACCGGCGGCTCCAAGACCGCCGATTTCAGGGCCATTTTCGCCCATAACAAAAACGGACAGGAGGAAGCACATGGCACGAGTGGCCCTGGTCACAGGCGGCACCCGCGGTATCGGTCACGCAATTTCGGTCGCACTCAAGAACGCTGGCTATCGCGTCGCGGCGAGCTATGCCGGAAACGACGCTGCCGCACAGGCGTTTCAAGCCGAGACCGGCATCCCGGTCTTCAAGTTCGACGTCTCGAGCTATGAGGCGTCCGAGAAGGCCATCAAGCAGGTCGAGAAGGATCTGGGCCCCATCGACGTGCTGGTCAACAACGCGGGCATCACCAAAGACACCATGTTCCACAAGATGACCAAGGAGCAGTGGGATGCGGTGATCGGAACGAACCTGAACGGCCTGTTCAATGTCACCCGTCCGGTATGGGAAGGCATGCGTGCCCGCAAGTTCGGCCGCGTGATCAACATCTCCTCCATCAACGGCCAGAAGGGCCAAATGGGGCAGGTGAACTACTCGGCTTCCAAGGCTGGCGATATCGGCTTCACGAAGGCGCTAGCCCAGGAAGGCGCGCGCGCAGGCATCACCGTCAACGCGATCTGCCCTGGCTATATCGCCACCGAGATGGTCAAGGCCGTGCCTCAGGACGTGATGGAAAAGAGCATTCTTCCCCAGATCCCGGTAGGGCGTCTCGGCGAGCCCGAGGAGATTGCGCGTTGCGTGGTCTTCCTCGCCTCCGATAACGCCGGGTTCATCACGGGCTCGACCATCACGGCGAACGGCGGTCAGTACTTCGCCTGATCCCCCTCAACCAAACGGTTCGCGAAAGCGGCGGAGAGTTCGTCTTTCCGCCGCTTTTCTTTTTGTCAGCTTGCGTTGCCCAGGTCTGTCTGGGATCCGATCGGCCAATCCATCTCCTTGTCCGAGTGAGTTCGAACCGTACATGTTATAAGGTTACCTAATAATTCTGTCACGAAATTGCTACTTGTGATTATCGCCGCGTCAGTCTATCTGTAGACCATCGAGTTTGGTTCTGGATGGCCAACGATCGATTTTTAGAAACTCAGGAGGATCCCTATGAAGACCTGGATGAAGCCCGAAGTTCGCGAGCAGGAAGTCGGCCTCGAGGTTACCTCGTATCTGCCGGCCGAGATCGACGTTATCTAAGCGTCGTGTTGCACGGTTGCTTAAGGCCGCTGGGTTTCAGCGGCCTTTTTTATTTGGTTTGCAAAGCGATTGCGCATTCTCCGGAGTGTTGAGCCTCGAACTGGCAACGCCACAGTCGTCATGCCTCAGCAAAGCCGCTAGACTGGGTTTGGGTCTGAGCCGCACGAGGTTCTAAATGAAGACGATCGCGTTAAGTGCCGGCTTGCTGGCGCTCCTGTTTGCAGCACTCCCAGTTCTTGCGGACGAAGTGTCGCCGTCCGCTCCTCCCGCCACCGAGCAGCAGCCCTCTCCACCTCCGCCCGCTGACGGTGACACCGCCAAGTCCATTGACGATGCCGCCGAGGCAACCAAGTCCGCCATTGACAAGGCGAAGGATGCTACGATCAAGGCCATCGAGCAGGCGGCCGAAGCCGTGAAAAAAGCTCTCGACAAGGCCAAGACAGAAGCAGGCCCGGCTATCGACAAAGCCAAAAAGGCGACCAACGAAGCCATCGACAAGGCCAAGAAGGCCACCAACGATGTCTTGGACAAGGCCAAGGAGGCGACAAACGAAGCTCTCGACGGCGCCAAGGATGCGGCCGGAGGCAGTGGCTCCAGCACGGACCAAGCACCCCCCGCCAACACGCCGAAAAAGGAAGATGATGGCGCTCCCCCTAATCCAGACGAGCCCTCAAGTCTCTAATCGTCGTACTCTGGTTGGAATAAAAAAACGCCCCGAATTCGGGGCGTTTTCTTTAGAGCTTGCGAGCCCGGCGCACAAAATCATCCACGCAACCGGCTGCGCACGATGCGCGGGAATTCCTCTTCCTGGTCAGGTGCGCCATAGCCCTGCGCGCGTTGATCGGCGATGTGCTGGCGGCCTTCCTCAAGGCTCCACCAGCGCTCGCCTTGTCCTTGCGCGGCGTAGTCGTTGCGTTGCGCCGGAGCCGGCTGCTGGGCCGCCGGTTGCTGCTGGGGCGCGGACGGCGCTGCCGCAGGCTGTTGGCCCGTGCGGCCATAGGCAGGGGCACGCGGCGCTTGCTGGCTTTGCGAGGAGAACCACGCATCGACAAGGTCGAGCTCATCTGCGGAGAGGTTCAGGCCCTGGCTACGGCACCGCGCGACGACGAAATTGCGGAAGCGCCCGGCAAACAGATTTGCCGAAGCACCCTGCTCGAACCACGGGTCGCTTTCGCTGACGACTTCGAGAATGAAGCGGAGATCGTCGCGCTTCAGATCGAGGCCGAATTCACGGGCGCGCTGGGTAATGTTCGACAGCGTCTGTCCGCCTTGCAGGCCGTTCGACTGCAGTTCCTGAGCCATCACCTCAAAGAGGACACGGTATTCGGCCGGAGCCAGCGCGGGTGCCTGGCAGGCCTCATGAATACGCGCGATCGACTGCTGGATCTGTGTCGCTTGATCGGCGGTCCGCGAAGTGGCCGATGCGGCCGAGGCCGCAGGCGCCTGCGCCGCAGGGCGCCGGGTTTCGGATTGAGCCGCCGGTTGGCTGGGCGCCTGCGCTACAGGCCGTTCAGGCTGAGGCTGCGTGTGCTGCGCCGCCGGAGCACCGGTTTGCGGTGCGTACGAAGTCCCGGGCAGAGGCTGCTGGCGCGCAGAAAACGCGGGATCAACAGGGCGGGACGCGAGCGGCGGCAACGCATCGCTGGTGCGGCGCGCAGCCGGAGGCGTGAGCGGTGAACCGGTGTACGACGGCGGGGCGGCGGGCGCATTCACGCGCGGCGCTTCCACGCGCGTATCGAAGCGGCTGTCAGCGGCAGTCTGATAGCCCCGCTGCGGCGCCGGCTCTCCGGAATCGTAGCGCATATCGTTCCGCAGCGGCTCGGTGTGAGAAGCCTCGCTGCGTGGAAGCTCGCTGCGCGCGGCGTCCCGGCGCGGCTCGGGTTCATGACGCTCGGTGGCGGCGGGTGGTGGCAACTGCGGCGCGATGAGGCCCGAAGCATTGATGTGCCGGTTGGCGTCGAACACGGTGTAGGGCGCCGTATCCGAAAGATGAATGTCGTCGGGCAACCCAGCCAGCAAGAGATCGCGGAACGTACCATAGCCGCCCCATTGCGTGCCGATTGTGCGGTCGTGGCCGACGAAGCGAACGGCCCGGTCGGCCAGCGTCTCGAGCGGCACGGCTTGCGGGGCGCTGCGCACATAGTTGACGACTTCCGACAGGATAGCGCGGCGTGCCGCATCCACATCGATGACGGGCGTGGCGCGTGTGGGCGGAGCAATCTCCCGGGAATTTGGCTCAGCGCGCGCGTTGGTGATCTGCGCAGCGCCCTGGGGCCGCGTCAGGAGCTGAATGAGATTGCTTTCACGGATCTCGCCGTCGCTGATTGCCGTGTAGGGTTGGGCGGTGCTGTCGTTGGCGAACACGATGGTGCGGCGGGCATGTGCACGCAAGCGGTGCAGCACGGGGGTGAAGTCGGCATCACCCGACAGAATGATGAACTCATCGAAGAAAGTGTCATGAGTCAGGATATCCCGGATATCCATGACGATGCGGATATCAGCCGAGTTCTTGAGCTGCGCTGTCAGAGGCGGGCAGTCGATGACTTCGAAACCTGACTTGAGGAAATGGTGCCGAATGAACGGGAAGGAGTTCATGTCGGTGGAATTATCGTTGGAATTGCGCCGCGGCACGGGGTTTCCGTAGCACCGGTTCATGGCGAGGCGGCGCTCACCGCTCGGCAGGAACGTAGAGGTCGGCGTGATCAATTCACCCGACAGGATGCCCTGCAGCCACAGACCGCTGTCCTTGGCGAAGCGCTTGGCGGCTTCTTCGTTCTTTCTTTTCAAAGACAGGTAGATGTTGTCGTAGTCGACAAACACCGTTGTCAAAATGGGTCCTGAGGACTCGCGCTTCATCGACGGCAACCCCCGTAAAGCCGGTAGAACTTGATTCGAGGCTATATGTTTACGAGTCGAACTGCCTCAGCAAGCGGACCCCCCATGAAGGGTTGGGGAGAAGAAAATAATCTGAGGTTTGAAGGCGTTCTTGCCACGCTAAGCGGCGTCGGCGCTGTGGAAAAGGCGAAGCCTCCGCACGCTTTGAGCTTTACTTGTTGCTCAAGAGCAATTGCGCACTAGACCACGAGGCCACAGCCCGTCACCCCTTATTCTTGAGCTCGCGCAGGCGCCGGAAAACGGCCCATTCAGGCGCACGCTCCAGCCCAAGCCGTGCGCGGATGGCCGGGGAGTTCACACGCAGGAACGGATTGGTGGCCTTTTCAGCGGCCAAGGTTGTCGGTACGGTCGGCTTGTTCTGGGCGCGGAGTGCGGTGATTTCCGCCATGCGTGCAACGAGCAGCTGATTCTCCGGCTCTACGCCGAGCGCGAAGCGGCCGTTGGCGGCCGTATATTCGTGGCCACAATAGATGTTCGTGGTGTCGGGAAGCTCCATCAGCTTCCGAAGACCTTCCCACATGACTTCCGCGTCGCCTTCAAAGATGCGCCCGCAGCCCAGGGCGAACAGCGTATCGCCGGTGAATGCGAGGTTCTCATCTGGAAGGACGTAGACGATATGACCAAGTGTGTGGCCGGGGGTTTCGATCACGCGGACACTATATCCTGCCCACGTGAATGGCGTGGCCTCGCTGACCATGCGGTCCATACCCGTGATGCGATCGCCTTCCCCGGCCGGACCCGTCACCTTGCAGTCATAACGCTCCTTGAGGGCGCCGATGCCGCCGGTATGGTCGGTATGATGATGAGTGATGAAAAGGTCGGTGAGCGTCCAGCCGCGTGCGTCCAGGGCCTTCTCGATGGCCGCCGCGTCCGGCGCGTCGATGGCGGCCGTCTCCCCCGTTGGCGCGTGCAGCAGCACGCAATAGTTATCGGACAGACAGGGGAGGAGGACGATTTCAAGCGCGGTCATCGGACAATCTGAGCAGGAGCCGGGGACAAAGTCAAAGGGGTCTCAGCATGAACCGCAGGCCGCAGATTGCGGCACGTTGGTTACCGCCGAGCGGCTTTAGCAAGCGCGACGAATGGATTATGCATGGCGGGAGCCGACCGCCGGGTTTATGGGACTGGTTCATGCAACTCGATGCCGCCCGCTTACGGGATTTTTATCGCACGCCACTGGGTCAAGTGGCGCGCCGGCAGCTCGTTGCGCAGATCCGGCGGCGCTGGAAGTCGACCACGGGGCTGACCGTGGTGGGAGCTGGCTTTCCAACCCCCTTCCTGGGGTCGTTTCGCTCAGAGGCCGCACGGGCTGGGTGCCTGATGCCGGCCCGGCAGGGCGCTCTGGTATGGCCGCCCGGTGGTAAGTGCCATTCGGTCCTGGTTGAGGAGCATCATTGGCCGCTTCCCGACAACAGCGTCGACCGGCTGCTGGCCGTGCACATGCTCGAGGCGGCTGAGCGGATCGGCCCAGTACTGCGCGAAATGTGGCGCGTACTTGCGCCTGATGGCCGTCTGATCCTCATCGTTCCCAACCGCTCGGGCGTGTGGTCGCGTATTGACACCACGCCCTTCGGACAGGGACTACCTTTCAGCCGCAGTCAGCTCACGCATGAATTGTCCGACGCACTGTTGACCCCGTTGGATTGGGGCGATGCGCTGTTCTTTCCTCCTGTCGGCAATCGTTTTCTCTTGCGCATGGCACCGGCGCTGGAACGCACCGGTTCGCGGCTGTCCCGCGGGTTTGGCGGCGTCATTGTCGTGGAGGCTCGCAAGGAGCTGATGGCGCCCGTCGGTGGCGGCGTGCGGGCCGCAATCCCCGCACCAGCCTTCAAGCCAGCGGGCAGCTTCGGGCGATTGCTGGAGCCGTCGAACAAGTCCAGCGACGGCCTGGATCCAAGGTAAGTGCGGCGGTGCGCTCAACCCGTCTTGCCGTGGCCCTTGAGAAGAAACACGGCCTTCTCGCCAAGCAGGTTCTGCAACGATAGAGACCATTTGATCGGCAGACGCTTTCCGGACGCATTGAACGCCACGGCTTGCTCGACCGTGGCGCCTAGTTCCTCGCACAGATCGGCGAAATCGCGGATCGTGCAGAGGTGCGCGTTGGGGCTGTCGTACCAAGTCTCCGGCAGATTGTGGGTCACTGGCATCCGTCCGCTCGTCAGCAGCGCGGCGCGGATCTCCCAATGTCCGAAATTGGGAAACGAGACGATGGCGCGCCGGCCGATGCGCAGAAGGTTCTCAAGAACCGTCTTGGGATTGCGCGTCGCCTGAATGGTGAGTGACAGGATTGCGTAGTCGAAGGCCTGGTCGGGATAATCCCGCAGGTCGCGGTCCGCATCGCCCTGAATGACGGACAAGCCGCGAGCCACGCACGCGTTGACCTTTTCGCGCGACAGCTCGACGCCGCGTCCGTCTACGGCCTTGCTGTCGTTCAGCAGCTGCAACAGCGCGCCGTCGCCGCAGCCCACGTCGAGCACGCGCGATCCCGTCTCCACCATCTCGGCGATGAGCACGTGGTCGACGCGCGGCGTAGCAACCGCGTCGCCTACAAACAGGTCGCCGCTGCTCATGCTGCCCCGCTGGCAGGTAGGCCGCGCCTCAGCGCCGCCGCGTTGAGGAAGCCGCTCACCGTCTTGAAGAAGTCGGGCTCGTCGAGCAGGAAGGCATCGTGACCCTTGTCGCTCTCGATCTCCACAAACGACACGTTGGCGGCGATCGCGTTAAGTGCGTGCACGATGGCGCGGCTTTCGCGCGTCGGATAGAGCCAATCGGACGTAAACGAGACGACGCAAAAGCGCGTCTTGGTGCCGCGGAACGCTTCGGCCAGATGGCCGCCGTATTGGGACTTCATGTCGAAGTAGTCCATGGCGCGGGTGATGTAGAGATAGCTGTTGGCGTCGAAGCGATCGACGAACGACGAGCCTTGATAGCGCAGGTAGCTCTCGATCTGGAAATCGGCATTGAACGAGAAAGTGAGCGCCGAGCGGTCCTGCAGGCTACGGCCGAACTTGCGCTGCAGCGCCTCCTCCGAAAGGTAGGTGATGTGCGCGGCCATGCGTGCGACCGCGAGACCGCGCTTTGGCACCACGTCATGGGCGTAGTAATCGCCGCCGCACCAGTCCGGATCCGCCATCACGGCCTGCCGGCCGACCTCGTGAAAGGCGATATTCTGCGAGGAGTGCCAGGCCGCAGTGGCGATCGGCATCGCGGCGAACACGCGGTCCTTGTAGCGCGCGGCCCATTCCAGCACCTGCATGCCGCCCATGGAGCCGCCAATAACCGCGAACAGGTTGTCGATGCCGAGGTGGTCGATGAGACGCGCCTGCGCATCGACCATGTCGGAAATCGTGATGACGGGAAAGTCGAGCCCGTAGGGTGTCTGCGTGCCCGGCTTGAAGGATGCTGGACCCGTGGAGCCCATGCAGCCGCCCAGGATATTGGAGCAGATGACGAAGAAGCGGTCGGTGTCGATCAGCCGCCCGGGACCGACCATGTTCTCCCACCAGCCGGGCTTGCGCGTGACCGGATGCACGTTGGCGATATGCTGGTCCGCCGTCAGCGCGTGGCAGATGAGGACGGCGTTGGATTTTTGTGCGTTGAGCGTGCCATAGGTCTGGTAGGCGATCTGGAAGAGCTTCAGATCAAGGCCGCAGGCAAGTTTCAAAGGCGCGTTCTCGGGAAAGCGGACAAGCTCGCTGCGCGGCTTATGCACCTCGGCATAGCGCACGCTGTCTATGGTGCTTGAACCAATCTCGGGACGAGCGGATGTCATGAACTTCGAGGATGTGCCTCACTGCTTTCGCCGACGTGCCGTAGCTAGGCTGCCGCGGCAGAAAGTCAACTTTAATCTTTGATTTTCTAAAGGCCTACCCTATCAATCAACCCGCTTCGGGCCGGAAGTTTGCACCAGCTTGCGCAGCCCACCAGTCCTACGCAGTCAAAAGGCACATACGAGATAACCATGGCAATCGCGGGCCCACGGCCAAGACCCGGTATCGAGCAGATCGAAGCCTACGTACCCGGCGAGAGCAAGGTGCCAGGTGGGATGAAGCCGGCCAAGTTATCCTCCAACGAAACGCCGCTGGGGCCAAGCCCCAAGGCGATCGCCGCCTTCACGGCGGCTGCCGGGGAGCTGGAGCGTTATCCCGATGGTCAGGCCACGGCACTGCGCACCGCCATTGCACGCCGTTATGGGCTCGATGCCGCGCGCATCGTGTGCGGCTCGGGCTCCGACGAACTTCTCGGCCTCATAGCGCGCGCCTATCTTGGGCCGGGGGATGAAGGCCTCTACACCGAGCACGGCTTTCTTGTTTACCGCATCGCGATCCTCACCAACGGCGCAACCCCGGTCATCGCTCCGGAGAAAAATCTGACCGCCGACGTGGATGCGATCCTGGCGCGCGTCAGCGAGCGCACGCGCGTCGTGTTCCTCGCAAACCCGAACAATCCCACGGGAACCTACCTGCCCGTCGCGGAAGTCCGCCGGCTGCGCGCGGGCCTTGCGCCCAACGTCGTTCTGGTGCTGGACGCGGCCTATGCCGAGTATGTCGACCGCAACGACTACGAAGCGGGTATCGAACTCGTCGCAACGACGCCCAACACGGTGATGACGCGGACGTTCTCCAAGATCCACGGACTAGCCGCCTTGCGCATCGGATGGGCGTACTGTCCGGCGGCCATCGCCGATGCGCTCAATCGCATCCGCGGGCCTTTCAACTTGTCGGCGCCGGCCATTGCCGCAGGTGCTGCAGCCATGGAGGATGTCACGCACGCGGACGCGGCCAAGGCTCACAACGACACCTGGCTCGCCTGGGTGACGAAAGAGGTGCGCACGCTGGGACTCGATGTGACGCCGAGCGTTGCCAATTTCCTGCTTATTCATTTCCCGCAAGGCAGTGCCAAGACGGCGGCCGGCGCCGATGAGTACCTAAAATCGCAAGGCGTCATTGTGCGCAAAGTGGGGGCTTACGGCTTTCCCAACGCCCTGCGCATGACCATTGGTTCGCAGGACGATAACGAGCGCGCCGTAGCAGCACTGGCTGGATACATGGACGGGCGGGCATGAGCCAATCAGATGAGGTGATGTTTGAGCGCATCGCGCTGATCGGTGTCGGGCTCATTGGCTCATCGATCAGCCATGCGGCGCGCCGGGCCAATCTTGCCAGCGACATCGTCGGCTCGTCGGCGACCCCCGCCACGCGCGAGAAGGCTGAGGCCTTGGGCCTCGTCTCAAAGGCATTCGAGCGCGCGGCGGATGCCGTGAAGGATGCGGATCTCGTCGTTCTCTGCACGCCTGTGGGTGTGCTTGGGAAAGTTGCAGAAGAGATCGGCCCGCACTTGAAGCCGGGCACCATCGTCACGGATGTCGGCTCGGTCAAGGCGGCGGTGGTGCGTGATGTCGCCCCGCACATGCCTGAGGGCGTACACTTCATCCCGGGGCACCCGATCGCTGGCACCGAGCAGTCCGGCCCAGAGGCCGGCTTCGCGGAGCTGTTCGATGGGCGCTGGTGCATCCTGACGCCCGATGCCGTCACTGACCGCATGGCGCTGGCGAAGCTCGAGACGTTCTGGCAGCGGCTCGGCTCGAAGGTCGAACTGATGAGTCCCGAGCATCATGACCTCGTGCTCGCCATCACCTCGCACGTGCCCCATCTCATCGCGTTCAACATCGTCAATACGGCGGCGCATCTGGCGCGCGTGACCGACACCGAGGTCATCAAGTTCTCCGCCGGCGGCTTTCGTGACTTCACGCGCATCGCGGCATCAGATCCCGTCATGTGGCGCGACGTGTTCCTCAATAACAAGGAGGCCGTGTTGGAGATGCTCGGCCGCTTCTCGGAGGATCTGACCGCCCTCCAGCGCGCCATCCGCTATGGCGACGGCGAAACGCTGGAGCGGCTCTTTGCCGAGGCGCGCAGTATCCGCCGTGGTATCATCCAGGCTGGCCAAGATACGGCGACGCCCGATTTCGGCCGCCGCCCGTCAGGTTCAGGTACGCAAAGCTAGCAGGGCTGCACATAATGGGCGAGAGCGCGCCCGGACTTTGGGTTTTCGCCTACGGCTCGCTCATGTGGCGGCCCGACTTTCCCTTTGCCGAAGCGCATCCGGCGCGGCTCGATGGCTGGCATCGTGCCTTCTGCATCGTCTCGCGTCATTACCGTGGCACCGACGAGCGGCCGGGCCTCGTGCTGGGTCTGGACCGTGGCGGCTCATGTCATGGCCGCGTGTTCAAGGTTGGCGCCGCTGATGCCGATACGGTGTTGCACTATCTTCGCCGGCGCGAGCAGATCAGCGGCGTCTATCGCGAGGCCCACGTCAACGTGCGGCTCCTGTCTGAGCCCCACCGGCAGGAAACGGCGCTGACCTTTCTCGCCGAGCGCGCCCATCCTAGTTATGTGCGCGGACTGTCGCTACGCCAGCAGGCCAACATTCTGGCGGCGGCGGCAGGCAAGACGGGAACCAATCTGCATTATCTCGTCTCCACCTTGCACGAGTTGCGCTCCTTCGGCATTCGCGAGCCAGAACTGGAGCGCATCCTGGTGACGCTGGGACCGGTGCGGGCGCGCACCCAAGCTGGAACGGCGCGCGCCATGCTGAGCCGCAAGGACTTCGAGGATTGGCCGCGAAAGCCGGTGCTTCGATTGGCCGACGTCAAGCGCTTCACGTTTCGCGCGCACCTTGGCGCGTGAGCAAACGCAAGACCCGCACGGCAGCTTGGGCTGCCCTGCGGGCGTGGAGCGATAGCGGGAGGTCTGCGATCAGGTTGCGTGCGCGGCGAACTGCGCAGTGCGCAGATCGACCTCGACGGCCTTGCTCTCGTGCGCGCTTGAGGCGAGCAGATGAATATGTACCTCGTCGGCGCCGAGGGCTGCTCCGCGCTGGCGGATCTCGGCGAGGTTGAGGCTGGTAGAGTCCGCCGTCACGCGGCCGATGGCAAGAACCGCGCGCTTGGCGTGGCCGTCCTTGCGCACCAGCACATAATTCGCCATGCCGACAGGCGGGCAATCGAACAGGCTGTAGACGGTGTGGACGTAACGCTTGCCCGTCGCTCCGGTCCAGAAGTGGAAACGGGTAGGGGCATCAAAATTACCGGCGGACCGCGTAACGGCGGCCAAATCAACGCCGGAAATTGCAAATGACTTGCGGGCGCGGAAATCCGCCAACTGAATTACTTCGGCACTCATACTCGAACATCCCAAGATCGGCTCTTCATGGCCGTACGCCACCCTTACGTACGACCCAGCTTTACCCGCGAGCGATGAACGATTTGGGAGCATTGAAGCGCAAATTTGTCTTCGAAGCTCTGTTTCTCACTCTTGGTCAAAAAACTGTTGAAGGCTGCCTCCCCCGGCAACGTTCTGAGCACAACACAACACGGAGGACGGGGCGAATGTAAAGACGGGTTAGGAAATAACCTCCCTGTCTGCAGCGATTCGGCCACAGTGCCAGCGCGCCGGGGAGACACCGGGGGCATGCCGCTTTTCACTTCGCGCTTCTGCCGTTGCCATCGCAACCAAATCGCGCAAGGGAACGGGCTAGCCGCAATGCGAGTAATGGCAGCTCATGCAAGTCCAGCAGCCCTCGATCCGCTGCAGGCTGCGTACACCGCAGCGTGGGCATACGCGGGCAAAGACGCCCGCGCCCGCACCCGAGAGCGCCTGCGCGTCAGGGCTTGGATCGGCGCTCGGTCCGCTGGCTCCGCCATGTGCGGCAGGCTCAGTTCGAGGATTGGCCGCCAGCGCACGCGGCGCATTCTCCTGTTCGGGATCCGCAGCACCTTCCGGCACGAGGAAGCCAATGCGGATCATGTGCTCCTCGATGACGTCACCGATGGCAGCCAGCAGGCTTGGCACATAGCGTCCGCCCATCCAGCGGCCGCCCTCGGGATCGAACACAGCCTTCAGCTCTTCGGCCACGAAGGAGACATCGCCGCCGCGCCGGAACACGGCGCTGATCATGCGCGTCAGTGCCACCGTCCAGGCATAGTGCTCGAGGTTCTTGGTGTTGATGAAGATTTCAAACGGCCGCCGCCGTCCGTCGCGCACGATGTCGTTGATGGTGACATAGAGCGCGTGCGGGCTCGCCGGCCATTTGATCTTGTAGGTAACGCCCTCAAGGGCCTCGTCGCGCTCGAGCGGCTTGCTGAGATAGACCACATCGCCGGCATTTGCGCCCAATGCGGGATCGCGTGGCGCTCCAGCCGCGTCTGCCAGCGTGCGCGCTGCCACAGGCACAACGGATTTCGTCGATGCGGACGCCGCTTCGAGGGCTAGAGCCTTATCGGGTGACGTGTTTGGGCCATTGGCCGCGGATGCGGGTTGCGAAGGCACCAGCACCGCGCCCGTGACGGCGTTGGGCCGGTACGTGGTGCAGCCTTTCAGCCCTTGCGCATAGGCGTGCAGGTAGATGTCGCGGAACGCCTCGAAGGATATATCCTCCGGACAATTGATGGTTTTGGAGATGGCGCTGTCAACGAAGGGCTGCAGGGCGGCCTGCATGGCGAGATGCGCGGCCGCAGACAGCTCGCCCGCGCGCACGAAAGCATCCGGCAAGGCGCCTCCCGGATGGTGTGCGCGATAGCGCGCATAAGCGAAGTCCTCTACCGTCTCCTCGACGCGCGCAGCGTCGTGAAGCACGCGGCGGCGGTAGGCGAAATCGAACACAGGCTCGATGCCGCTCGACACATTGCCCGCAAGCAGCGAAATCGTGCCGGTGGGCGCGATGGACGTCAGGCAGCCGTTGCGGATGCCGTGCTTGGCGATGAGCGCGCGCACATCGGGCTCAAGGCGCGTGACGTTGGGGCGTTCAAGAAACGCCTGCGCGTCATAGAGCGCAAACGACCCTTTTTCTGCCGCGAGCAGCGCGCTGGCCCGGTAAGCTGCGTTTTGAATGGCCGACATCCAGCGACTCGCCTGCGCGCGTGCGTCCTCGCTGCCATAGTGCAGGCCGCAAAAAATCAGCGCGTCCGCAAGCCCGGTAATGCCAAGCCCGATGCGCCGCTTTGCGCGTGCCTCCTCGGCCTGGGCTTTCAGCGGATAACGCGAAATGTCGATCACGTTGTCGAGGAAGCGTACCGCACTGGCAACGCGGCTCTCCAACAACGCCATATCGAGCGCGGCTTTGTCCGTGAACGGCTCGCGCACCAGGGCCGCCAGGTTGATGGAGCCCAGCAGGCACGCGCCGAACGGCGGTAACGGCTGCTCGCCGCACGGATTGGTCGCAGATATGGTCTCGCAGTAGGCGAGATTATTTTGCGCGTTGATCCGATCGATGAAGATGACGCCCGGCTCGGCATAGTCGTAGGTGGCGCGCATCAGCTTTTCCCAGAGCCCGCGCGCAGACACCGTCTTGTAGACCTTGCCGGCGAAGACGAGATCCCACGGCTTGCCGTCGCGCACCGCTGCCATGAAGGCGTCGGTCACCAGTACCGACAGATTGAAGTTCCGCAAGCGGGCGGGGTCGGATTTGGCGGCAATGAAATCCTCGATATCGGGATGATCACAGCGCAGTGTCGCCATCATCGCGCCGCGACGCTGGCCGGCCGACATGATCGTGCGGCACATCGCGTCCCATACGTCCATGAAGCTGACGGGGCCGGAGGCATCCGCGCCGATGCTCCTGACCAGAGCACCCTTGGGCCGCAGCGTCGAGAAATCGTGCCCGATGCCGCCGCCTGCCTGCATCGTGAGCGCGGCTTGTTTCACGTTCTCGAAGATGTCGCTGAGGTCGTCGTCGATGCGTCCCAGCACGAAGCAGTTGAACAGCGTGACATTGCGGCCCGTGCCCGCGCCGGCCAGGATGCGGCCTGCCGGCAGGAATCCGAAGTCCGCAAAGGCGTCATGGAACGTCCGGGCCCACTTTTCCTGAGCCCGCTTACCGCCCTTCTCGACGGATGCCGCCGCGCGGGCCACGCGCCAGAAGGTATCGTCCAGCGTCGCGTCACCAGCCTGCTCCGCTGCGCCCGAGAAGCGGTACTTACGCGTCCAGATCTCGCGCGAAATCGGCGCGGAAAACTGAGGCTGAGTTGGGTTCGAGGTGGGCATAATCCCTCACGCGGCAGACACACCCACAATATAGGAGGTACCGGTCCTCCCTGCAACAAAAATAGAACAAACTAAGAACTAATTTTGTGGTGACGCGGGAGAATGCGGGATGGGTGGAGGATTGGGCGCGCACGCGGCTTCTTCGATCAGCCTGGCGGAGGCGGCCTCAAGGCGAGCCTCGATCTCTTCGCGGAATTGCCTGCGCGGCATTCCCGCAGGTATCGGCGTGAGGAACTCGACGACGATGGTGCCGGGGTAGCGCATGTTTGAGCGGCGCGGCCAGAACAGCCCCGAGTTCAGCGCTAGGGGTACGGTAGGCAACTGAAGTCCCTCATAGAGCGCCACGTACCCAGGCTTGTAGTCGGGCGGTGCGCCCGGCGCCGTGCGGGTGCCTTCTGGAAAGATCAGAATGTGACGGCCTGCGGCGGCGCGATCCTTGGCATCGTTCAACATGGTTTTGAGCGCTGCCGCGGCTCTGTCGCGCTTGACCAGGATGTGCTCGAACTTGAGGCAAAACCAGCCGTAGAACGGGATGTACTTGAGTTCGTCCTTGAGCACGACCGCCGGGTCGTGCAGCAGCGGGATCAGCGCGAAGGTGTCCCACATCGACTGGTGCTTGGAAACGACGAGGCAGGGGCCTTTGGGCAGGTTCTCGCGGCCGCGCACTTCAAGCTTTGTTCCACAGATGAGCGCGAGCAGCCAAGTGCAGGTGCGCGCATGAAGCTCCAGCCCCTTCATCGCCCAGGAACGCGGCGCAAGCAGCAGCCACGAGCCCAGCACCAGGAAGAGCGCGGTTACGATATAATAGACGATCGCGAAAATCGTCGAGCGCACAACGACGCTTGCGCTCGCGCGGGGCCGCCCGGCGTTTGCATCTGCGTCCGTGTGGTCAGCCATCGCGCCGGTCCGGGAATTGCACATCGGTGGGCTGCAGGGCGACCGAATGCGGCTGGCCCCATCCCATCACCCGCTGTGTCGCAAGCCGGGCAGCCGCCGGCAGATACTTGAGATACTCCGACAAGAGATAGCGCGTCGTGCGCACGCTCAGCCACCAGCCGGACTCCGGGAAGTCCTTTGGTGTCACCGTGTGGGCGATCAGCTCCGCATTGGGCATCGCCAGCGCCAGCTCTGCGAGCGCACGCGGCATATGATAGCTCGAAGTCACGATAATCAGCTTGTGGTAATTGTTGGCGTTCGCCCATGTGCGGGTTTCATCCGCATTGCCCACCGTATCGAGTGCCTCGTATCCAAGGTCCACGCAGCAGGTGAAGCTCTTGTGGTCGAGCCCGGACAGCCGTTCGATATCATGCTTGGTCGTAATGCGATTGACGCCGGAGATTAGCAGGCGTTTCCCGTGACCTTGTTTGAGCAGCTCAGCGCCGGCAGAAATGCGTGCAGCGGCGCCCGTCAGGACCACGATGCCATCCGCGCCGGCCGTGGACGGCGCAGGCGCTTGCTCACGCATGACGGAGGTGGCGAACAGCATGAAGCCGAACACCAGCGCACAGGCCGCGCAGGCAGCCACGATCACGATGCTTCGCCCGATGCGGCGCAGCATGCTCGTTCCGCCTCCGTGTCCGATGACCTGATCCGCCTGCATGCGCCCTCCTTCCCGAGGGCTGTAGTTGAGTTGCCTGAAAAAACTAGAAACTTGTCTAAGTGGACTCAATAACGCATTGGTTATTAAACACAACTTTGGCGATATTCGTCAGTGCTGTCCATTCAGGATGCGAAACACGCCGACGCGGGACGTTATCATGCACAGACCGGCGATGATAACCACGACGAGGCCGAGCAGCGCATAGCCCGCGGGGTCCAGCGAGCCGGTGCCGATGAGGCGCTGCATTTCAACGGCGCTCACGGCGCCGCCGCCCAGCATCTCCATGATGGCCGGCATGGTCAGGAACACCGCCATGGCCGCCACAGCGCCGACGATGCCGGCCTTGATGCCAAGTCGCAGGAAGTGCTTCTCGAACTCACGCGCAATGAATTTGTCCGTCGCGCCGACGAAATGCAGCACCTCCACGATATCGCGGTTGGAGGCCATGGCGCTCTTGGTCGCCGAGACGATCACGGCGGTCGTCGCGGCGGCGACGAGCAGGAAGATGGCGATGCCGCCAAGCGCGAATGATCCGGTGACGGCGCGGATCTGTTGTTGCCAGCGGCGGTGATCGTCGAGAGAGACGCCTTTGAAATCGCGTTGCAACGCCGCGCCCACCTCCGACAGATCGGGCGGGTCATAGCGGTCCACCTCGACAGCGATAAGGCGCGGAACGGGTAACGCCTTGAGCGCTTCGGTCGAGCCGAGCCACGGCTCCAGCAAGCTCGCCGACTCCTCTAGGCTGAGCGGACGGGCCGCGCGGATGCCGCGCTGGCTTTGCAGGAAGCTGACGACATTAAGCAGCGTCTTCTCGGCGTCGCCGCTTTCGACCGGCTCGACCTGCACTGTGACTTCGCTGGCAATGTCCTTCAGCCACGCATCGGCCGATTGCTTGATCATCCAGACGGCGCCAGCGGTGAGGCAGGCGAGGAAGCACATAATGGCGATCACGAGCGTCAATGAGCGGCCCGTCACCGATCCGGGTGGTACGACGGGACCGCTGGATTTCGGCTTTTTGCCGCGTTCCTTGGCCTCGCGCGCGGGCGCGTACATGTCACGCGCATAGTCCTCGCTCGCGCCATAGTCGGGCGCCGTCTCGACGCTGAGCGTTGCTTGCGTGCGCACCGCACTGGTCGGCGGGCCGGTCAGGGGATCGCCGTAGCTTGGCATGTCCGCAACGCTGGTTGGCGGCGTGGGGCGCCCGGAGAAGCGGTCATATGATCCGGACATGGCCCCTGTGCACCTCTATGCGCGGCGCCTTGAACTGCCGCATGAGCTGATGATCGTGGGTCGCAATGACGACCGATGTGCCTAGCCTGTTCAGTTCCACAAACAGGCGCAGCAGGCGGCGTGCCATTTGCGGGTCGACGTTACCCGTGGGCTCGTCGGCGAGAAGCACTTCTGGCTTTCCGATGACGGCGCGTGCGATGGCCGCGCGCTGCTTTTCGCCGCCCGACAGCACGGATGGATTGGCGTACATTCTGTCGCCCAGGCCGACCCACTGCAACAGGTCCGTCACATCCTCGCGATAATCGGATGCCTTCTTGCCGATGACCCGCAAAGGCAGGGCGACGTTCTCCCAGACGGTCAAATGGTCGAGCAGACGAAAATCCTGGAACACGATGCCGATGCGCCGGCGCAGTTGTGCGCGTTTTTGCGCGTTCACGCGCGAGACGTCATCGTTGAACATGTGAAGCTGCCCGCGCGTGGGGTGCAGGGACATGAACATCAGCCGCAGCAGCGACGTCTTCCCCGCGCCGCTTTCCCCGTGCAGGAAGTGGAAGGATCCAGGGCGCAGGTGAAAGCTTACGTCCGAGAGAACCTCCGGGCCCCGGTCGTATTTCAAGGCGACGTTCGTAAGACGAATCACTTCAGCGTTATCCGCAACAAGGAAAAGTTCGGGACTCGAAGCACTCACGCATGTTTTATAAACGAGGGCGCCCATGCGAGATCAATCGATCACGATTATGGCGCCCTCGTGTACACAATATTTACGCACCCTAGGGGAATTTTGCTTCCAGGCGTGTTTCCTGGGCAACTTGAGGGATCGGGGCCGTTTTCGGACCGGCGTTCTTGCTCCCGGACATGCCGGAAGAAAGGGCCAGATAACCGGGGCTAGACGAACAGGAAAGAGCGCATGACGACCACTGAAGTGTCCGACAGCATCGATATCATGTTCTCCGCCGGCCAGATCGCCGAGCGGCTCGACGCTCTGGCCAAGGAGATTGCCGCACGCAAAATTCCCGGCTTGCTGGCTATTCCCGTCCTGAAGGGATCATTTGTTTTCGCCGCCGACCTGATCCGCGCGTTGCACCGCGCCGGCATGGCGCCAGAGGTCGATTTCCTTACGCTCTCAAGCTACAAGAAGAGCCGCGTATCGTCAGGGCAAGTCACCATTCTGCGCGATCTCGACCTTGAGGTCGAAGGGCGTAGCGTCCTCATTATAGACGATGTGCTCGACAGCGGCCGCACACTGGCTTTCGCCAAGGACCTCATCAGCGCGCGCGGCGCCAAACAGATCCTAACCTGCGTGCTCCTCGACAAGAAGGTGCCTCGCGCCGTCAACATCAAGGCCGATTTCAGCGCTTTTGAATGTCCCGACACTTTCGTGGTCGGCTACGGGATGGATGTCGCCCACCGCTATCGTGAGCTGCCCTTCGTTGGACGGCTGCCAGGCTAGGCGGATTGAGCTAGAGTGCCGCCATCTCGACGCGATGGGAGGACACATGGCCACCATACTGCTCGCCGACGACGATGCCGCCGTGCGCGAACTTGTTAAGCGCGCACTGACCGCCGAGGGGCATACAGTTCACGTCACACAGGATGGCAACGAGGCGCTCGACGTTCTCAATGCCAGCGGCACGGCCATCGACGTGCTGGTGAGCGACGTGGACATGCCGGGGCTTGACGGCGTGAGCCTCGCCATGCAGGCGCAAGCGTCAAAGCCCGCGATTGCCATCGTGTTGATGTCGGGTTTCTCCGATCAGCTGGAGCGGTCCAAGGAGCTGTCTCAGGTACGCCTGAAATCGATCACCAAGCCATTCACGCTCGACCAGATCAAACAGGCTGTGCGCGCGGTCACGAGGTAGATCCTGGGATGCTTTGTGCTTCGCACTGATGCGCTAGGTCCCGGGTCGGCGCTGCGCCCGGACTTCATCCGGGCTCGCTTGCCCGGGATGACAAGTGGTGTCGCCACCTCCATCTGAGCGTTTATCTCTCTTTGTCATCCCGGCCGAGCGGTAGCGAGCGCCGGGACCCAGGAGGAGGGCTTGGCGTGATGTTGCGGTGGGATGCTTTGTGCTTCGCACTGATGCGCTGGGTCCCGGGCCGGCGCTGCGCCCGACTTCATCCGGGCTCGCTTGCCCGGGATGACAAGAAGGACGCGCTTGCCGGCATGACAGGTGATTTTATTCCGATTGGGTTGCGGCTTAATCTGCACGAAAGCCCGTTGCAAGCACGTAAAGTTCGGCGCTGTCGGACCGGCTGGCGGGTGGTTTGACGTGCTTCACGACTGCAAAGTTGCGTTTCAGCATGTCGAGCAGATCGCGCTCGGTGCCGCCTTGGAACACCTTGCACAGGAAAGTGCCGCCGGGTGAGAGAATATCGCAGGCGAATGCGGCCGCCGTTTCGGCAAGCCCGATGATGCGCAAATGATCCGTTTTGTTGTGGCCGACGGTGGGGGCTGCCATATCGGACAGAACAATATCCGCACCGCCCCCCTTGAGCATGGATTTGAGTTTTTCCTCAGCGCCCGGATCCGTGAAGTCGAGCTGCACGAAATCCACGCCCGGAATGGGATCGATGCTCAGATAATCGATCGCCACGACTTGTCCTTGGCCTTCCAGCGATTTCACCTTGGCGGCTGCGATCTGGCTCCAACCGCCGGGCGCCGCACCCAGATCCACCACGCGCTGGCCGGGTTTTAACAGCCGGTGCTTGTCGTCGATCTCTTTTAGCTTGTAGGCGGCGCGCGAACGCATGCCCTCGCGCTTGGCGGCGGCAACATAGGGGTCGTTCAACTGCCGCTCCAGCCAACGCTGGGAAGAGGCGGAATGCCGCCGCGCATGTTTGAGCGGCGTGCGGAGCTGGCGTTGACCCCCGCCAGGTCCCTTGCCCGCGCCTTTCGAACCGCCTTTGCTCATAATCCCGATTTTTCTCCGTGCGTGCTCAGTTGCTACGCGTGCGCCGCCGCCTGCGGCCCTGGCGCCAGACGCCGTCCTCCAGCATCAGCGTGGTGAGGATGCCTTCGCGCAGCCCACGATCCGCGACCCGCAGCCGCTGAGCCGGCCACATGCGCAGCACGGCTTCCAGGATGGCGCAGCCGGCGAGCACAAGATCGGCGCGTTCGCGTCCGATGCAGGGCTCGGCAATGCGCTCCATGTAGCTCTTGGCGAGCAGGTTCTGCGTAACCGAGAAGATGTCGGGCACCGCGAGCCAGGAGCCGTCAACCTTGTTGCGATCGTAACGCGGCAGGCCCAGCAGGATACCCGCGATCGTGGTGACCGTACCGGAGGTTCCCAGAAAGTGCACGCTACGGCCGCCAATCCGTTCGCTGAAGCGATGATGCGCCTCGAACGGTGCAAGCAGCTTGGTGACACTGGCGACCATGGCTTCGAAATCGTCATGGCGGACATTGCGTCCATCGAAGCGCTCCGCCAGCGTGACGACGCCGACGGGAAGCGATGTCCAGGCCACGATGGCGGCATCGGCTGCGATGCGGCCGCCCGGTCCGCGGCGGCGTGCGCCGTCCCGCGTCAGATCGAGCCATATGATCTCGGACGAGCCGCCACCGATGTCGAACACCAGCACGTAATCAGCCGACGAATCGACCAGCGATGAGCAACCCGAGACAGCAAGGCGCGCTTCCAGTTCCGGGTTCAGCACCTCGATTTCAAGCCCGCATCGTTCGCGAACGCGCCCGATGAACTCCATGCCGTTTTGCGCGATGCGGCAGGCTTCCGTGGCGACAAAGCGCGCACGGGTCACCTGGTGTCGTTCCAGCTTTGCCGCGCAGACCTTGAGCGCATCAATCGTGCGCGTCATGGCCGTCTCCGATAGCTGGCCGCTGTGCGCCACGCCCTCGCCCAGGCGGATGATGCGCGAGAAGGCGTCGACCACGCGAAAGCCGCGCCGCGAGGGCCGTGCGAGCAGCAGGCGGCAATTATTCGTGCCCAGATCCAAGGCGCCGTAGACGGTGCCGTTCGCCGGATCGAGCGAGGAAGGTTGCGCGCCATGTGCGCTATCGCGATAGCGGTGGGTCCCGGAATGCATGATCGCGCGCGGAGCGCTTGCCGGGCCGCTTCCATGGTGCGGCGTTGGTGTCCCTGAGCGCTCCAGATTGGGGTAGGAGGTTACGGTAGTGGCGACGTGCGATCCTCGTTGCGCCTCAGGGAGGGGATGCTGGGGCAGCCTGCCGCCGGAGGAGAACGGCTGGGGAGCGCCGCTGCGGGCACCGTGCAAAGCGTGGTCATGGGGTAGATTGTCTTTTGAGGCAGCCGTACCATCTGCGCCTGTAACCGGGCTCGCCAATTGCGCGCTGTAACCACCGGAAACGCCGGGTTCAAGCGACGTTGTCGGCTGGCCATTCGTTTTGCCCTCAGCGCCTTGGGGCGCTTGCGGGGCGGCACCTTTGTCTTTCACACGTTGTCTCCAGGGCCTGGCATGACGGCACCGAGCGAATGACACGCTTTCGGCCGCCCTCTACAGGTCTTTTTCTGGACTGAGCTTGGCTACACTGTACCAGTTCGTGCTCACAGGTAAAGCCCGCTTGCGCCAACACGTCATCATGCGCGTGAGACAGTAAACGGATCAGGAGCTATCGTGCGCTTGCGATTAACAAAATCAAATAACGCCGCCTTTCTTCTGAGAGCTTCTTTCGCGCTTTACATTGGTGCGGCCGCTGCGAGCGTCCCCGTCTGCTGGGGTGGAGCTGAGACGGCCCGTCCACCTGCCGCCCAGAATGCGGCAAACGCCCAAGATATTGCTGAACGCCTGTCACGTGCGTATCCGGGGATCGTCCAGGGCGTAGACTCCGGCGGCGTGATCTTTGCAGACGGCACGCGCCTGCCGCTTCACGACGGCAAGGGCGACAAAACTTTTGCGGCGTGGCTGAGCGACCCTGACATCGCCGATATGTTTGCCATTGCTTATCCGCCCGGGCAGGTGAGCACACCTCCTCCGGTGAACTTCGACCCCGGCCGCGCGCGCAACGCGGCGTTCTTCAAGAAGGTGTACGGAGACTGCGCGGCGGGCGGCGTCACGCCCGCGCTCGTGGACGTCATTTGGCTTCCTAAGAAGGCGCGACAAGTGTTGAAGGTCACGTCTGTCAATGGCGTGGCGAAGCGGCTGGCTGCGATCTCGGCCGAACTCGACGAACTGTCTGCGGACTTCGATGGTTTTCTTTGGCCTGCTGCCGGGGCGTACAACTGCCGCGACATCGCGGGAACCAAAACGCCTTCGGCGCACGGCTACGGTATCGCTATCGATATTGCCGTTCAGCATGCCAGTTATTGGCGATGGAGCGGTGCGAAGGACGAAGCCGCGCCCGCCTATCGCAACGAAGTGCCCATGGAGATCGTGCGCGTGTTCGAAAACCATGGCTTCATCTGGGGCGGCAAATGGAACCACTTCGATACGATGCACTTCGAATACCGGCCCGAGCTTCTGACGCCGGGCGACGGGTTGCAGGCAGGTGCGGACGCAGCGGGTTCAGCCTCATCAGGCACGCCCGCGAAGTGATTTTTGGTCTCAATCCCTAGAGTGAGACGTCACGCTGCGAGCCCCAGCATCAGCTTGAGGTTCTGCACGGCCGCGCCCGAAGCGCCCTTGCCGAGATTGTCCAGCCTCGCAATCAATACGGCCTGGTTCAGCGCGCTCTTGCCGAACACGTAAAGCTCAAGCGCATCGGTGGCGTTCAGCGCGAGGGCATCGAGCCTGGTGATCTTTGTGGCAGCGTCGCGTATCACGCGCACTTGTCCCGCGCTCGCGTAGTGCGCGGCCAGCGCCTCCTCGAGCATCTTGATCGTGACGTTGCCTGGCAACAGGTCGAGGTGCAGCGGAACCGAGACCAGCATGCCTTGCTTGAAGTTGCCGACGCTTGGAATGAAGATCGGCCGCCGTTCGAGCCGCGCATAAGCCATCAGCTCGGGGATGTGCTTGTGTTCCAAGCCCAGAGCATAAAGCTCGAAAGCGGGGGCGGTCTTGGACACCTCGTAGCTCTCGATCATGCTTTTGCCGCCGCCGGAATAGCCCGACACCGCATTGACGCTGACGGGGAAGCCGGCGGGTAGAAGCCCCGCGTCGACGAGCGGCCGCAGCAGCGCAATCGCCCCTGTCGGGTAGCATCCCGGATTGGCGACGCGCTGGGCTTTGGCGATCCGGGCGGCCTGGCCGGACTCTAGCTCCGCAAAGCCATAAACCCAGCCTGGCGCGACGCGATGGGCGGTCGAGGCGTCGACGATCTTGGGCGCCTCGCTGCCCAGTTCAGCCGCGAGCGCCACCGCCTCCTTGGCCGCATCGTCGGGCAGACAAAGCACGACAAGATCGCAAGCGCGCATCATGTCCTTGCGCGCCCCGGCGTCCTTGCGCTTGGCCGGGTCGATGCTGACGACTTCTATGCCGGCCTCATTTGCGAGCCGGTCGCGGATTTGCAGGCCGGTCGTTCCGGCCTCGCCGTCGATGAAGACTTTGGCTTTCGCGCCCTTGGCTGAGCCCATCTCAGCCCCCAAACCCAAGCCGGTGCTTTATGCCCTGGAAGATCGTTTCCGAGCAACCGACGCCGTAGGCCTGACAGGCGATCTGGTGGAGGTCGCGATAGATCATGTCGAGGGCGACGTAGAGGATGATCAGCAGGCCGACCCAGGCGATCCAGGGATACTTGTACAGCAGCTTGGCGATGTAGGTGGATGCGACCGCCATCAACACGATGGCGATGGCTAGGCCGATGACGAGCACGAGAGTCGATTCCCCGGCAGCGCCCGCCACCGCGAGCACGTTATCGAGCGACATCGACAGGTCGGCCAGGATGATGGTCCAGAGCGCCGACCAGAAGGTCGCCTCCTGACCTTTCACATCGTCGGAGGCAAGGTTGTGTTCGATCGCATCGATCGACTCGTGATTGCTGTCCATGATCTGCCGGTACATCTTCCAGCATACGAACAGCAGCAACAGACCGCCAGCGAGCGTAAGACCGATAACCTGCAGCATCTGCTGGGCAATGCTGGAGAACAGGATACGGAGCACGACGGCGCCCGTGATTCCCCAGAAAATCACCTTGTTGCGCATGTCCTTGCGCACTTGGGAAGCGGCCATGCCGACGACGATGGCGTTGTCGCCGGCAAGCGTCAGGTCGATCATCAGGATGTTGAACAAAGCCACCCAGTGCGTGCGCCACCAATCGGGCGACAGGAGAAGGCCGATATCGGTCACCACCGTGTCGAACATCGCGCCGAGGTTGGCGGAAAGAAATTCCATGGCTCTGCGGTCTCCCGTGCTGGCCGCGCGCCAAGGCGGCCGGAAATCTAATCGCTTCGATCAGCGCGGTATTTGGCATCGGCCTCGCCAGAGGGCAAGTGCGCATCCTGGCAAAACATACCCAACGGGGCGGTTTGGTGACACCTGAGGGGAGCAGGCGGCCATGGTCTTGCCGTGTTCATTTTTCAAGTGTCGTTGGAACGATTGGGGGACGGCCAATGACATTGAAACCATTTCTATCGGCCATGTTGGTCTTCATGGCCATTTGGGCCGCCGCGCCAGCACCGGCAGCCGCAGCCTCTGCCTCAGCCCTCGAGGCCGATGCCCAGGATACATTGGAGCGATTCTACCGGAGCGTCGGCGGCGCGCGCGATCTTGCCCAGAAGTCGGTCGGGATGCTGGTGTTTCCCTCGGTCGTCAAAGCCGGAATGGGCATCGGTGGTGAGTACGGGGAGGGCGTGCTGTTCGAGCGCGGTCGGCCCAATGCCTACTACAACACCGTCTCGGCCTCGATCGGCTTCCAGCTTGGCGTGCAGGCGCGTTCCGTCATCATCATGTTCATGAACCGTCAGGCGCTGGCGAGCTTCCGGCGCGCGGATGGATGGAAGGTCGGCGTAGACGGCTCCATCGCAATCATCACGGTGGGCGTCGGCGGCTCCATCGACACCTCGCGCATCACGAGCCCCATCGTCGGCTTCATCCTCGACCCAAAGGGGCTCATGTACAATCTGACGCTCGAGGGCTCTAAGATCTCCCGAATCAGGAAGTGACACCTCGCATGGAAAAACGTCATGGCCACCGATTTCAATCTGGAACGTTTCGTCATTGCTCAGTCTTCGGCTTATGAAGCTGCAATGGCTGAACTGCGCCATGGTCGAAAGCAGAGTCACTGGATTTGGTTCATTTTTCCGCAGATGAAGGGGCTTGGTCTTAGTTCAAACGCTGAGTTTTTTGGCATAGGCTCGTTGCAAGAGGCCGAAGCATATCTTGCGCATCCAATCTTAGGCCCGCGCTTGTTGGACGCCACCAGACTCATGCTGGCAATCGAAGGACGCACACTTCGTGAAATTCTTGGCACACCAGATGATATGAAGTTTCGATCTTCAATGACGCTGTTTGAGAAAGCATGCCCCGCGCCCTGCGTTTTTCGAGAAGCATTGGAAAAATTCTGCGGCGGGAAACGCGATGAACGGACCGTAGCACTACTTTAGCTGGGCCTGGGCAGACAGTGTGAAGTCAGCGGAGATGCGACAACTTGAATTTTTCATTAGAACCGCATCGAGCTTCGGAGTTTCAATCGTCTATCCAAAAATCATCTAGCCTGCTTTGTCCCCATACAGGAGGGGCATCAGAGCCGCGTTCATCCGATCTTCCCGATAGAAGCGGAAGACGTGAGAAACAATTGCGTCGCGGATGATGGCAAGTCTGGTTGTGTTCAATGAACGAGCGCGGCGTTTAGGGCAAGGCTACGTTTTCGATCTAGTGGTCGTTATCAAAGGTGAGACAATGGCCCGCTGCCATGAAAGGCATCACTTTTTCCCTCTCATCGACATGATGTAGCCGGTCACGTCTCTCAAGTCGGAGGGCGCATCAAGTGAAAATTGGGGCATGTCACGATGGGGGAAGAGTATGTTTTCAGCCAACCGGTCCGCTGATTGGTGCGGTTCATTCGCAATCTTTACGAAGCTCGGCACTTTGTTCTCCGGTGGATCGGACTCATCGATAGTGACATCGTGACAAAGTGAGCACGCTCTTTCTGCGATCAGCGCACCTTTCGCGTAATCAGTGCTGCCTTCTTGCCCGGCTACAGGACTGGTCACAACGGTTGCTATGAAGACTATTGCCCGCCATTGGCTCGATCTCTTCAACATTCAGTCTTGCCCCTCGTCGGATTCCATCAAGCTTAGCTCATAGGAATCTTGGGCGATCTGTTTCTGAAGCGCCCGAATGATTTTTGCGAACTTGGGATCATAACAAACGCATTTCCTCTATCTTGCGCCCGTTGTCCCGGATGCCCGTGCAAAACTTGTGAGATTTGCAACGCAGAGACATCCGTGAGGGATGACCTGAGGAAAAACGACTCAGAAGACCTTTGAGAGCCAAGATTACCGGCACGGCGGCTACTTCAAGGATCGGGAACTAGGGAAATTTGGTCTTGCTGTACGGTCAGGCTCGCAATGGCCTCAGGCATTGTTGGCGGCATCATCACGGGGTTTGTCTTCTTTTTCTTATTGAATTGGACTCTGTCTTTGAAGGGGTTTGAGCCGATCTTCCGGGACAAATCTTCAAAGGATTATGGTGTGAACGATCTGTGAAGAAGGCTAATTTGGAAAAGTGAGCCTTTACAAGCGGCCTGTGAATGGTTTGTGAATAAGGAAAAGGGGCTGGCTAGAAGCCAACCCCTTTGAAAACAAACGTAAAAAAACAGATTCCAGATTATCGCTTGGAGAACTGGAACGAACGGCGGGCTTTGACGCGACCGTACTTCTTACGCTCGACCGTCCGGCTGTCGCGGGTGAGGAAGCCCTGCTTCTTGAGCACGCCGCGCAGGTCGGGCTCATAGTAGGTGAGCGCCTTGGAGATGCCATGACGCACAGCGCCAGCCTGACCCGACAGGCCGCCACCGGTGACGGTGATGCGGATATCGTACTGGCTCGCGCGGTTGGCGATTGAGAGCGGCTGCTGAAGCATCATCTGCAGCACCGGACGGGCGAAGTAGACTTTGAAGTCCTTATCGTTGACGGTGATCATGCCCTTGCCGGGCTTGAGCCACACGCGAGCGACGGCGTCCTTGCGCTTGCCCGTCGCATAAGCGCGGCCGAGCTTGTCCAGCTTCTGAGTGCGCGCGGTTGCCTCCGCGGCTGCGGACGTGCCGCCCTTGAGGCTTGCGAGGTCGTCCAACGTCTTGGTTTCGGTTGCCATTGGATTAGACCCTCACGTTCTTACGATTGAGCTTAGCGACGTCGAGCGCCTCGGGGTTCTGAGCCGAATGAGGATGCTCGGCGCCCTTGTAGACGCGCAGGTTGCGCATCAGCTGGCGCTGAAGAGGACCGCGGGCGAGCATGCGCTCGACAGCCTTGGTCACGACGCGCTCGGGGTGCTTGCCTTCCAGGATCTGGCGGGGCGTGCGCTCCTTGACCCCACCGGGATAGCCGGTGTGGTGGTAGTACACCTTGTCTTCATGCTTGGCGCCGGTGAAGACGACCTTGTCGGCGTTGATGACGATGACGTTGTCACCGCAGTCGACGTGCGGGGTGTAGATGGCCTTGTGCTTGCCTTTGAGACGGGTGGCGATGAGAGCAGCGAGACGGCCGACGACGAGACCTTTGCCGTCGATCAGGATCCACTTCTTCTCTACCGCTCCCGGCTTTGCAACGAACGTAGACATGAGTCTTCTAAAGCTCCTGCCGGCTGCCGGAATAATCGGGTGATGCGCCAGCGCGAGAACCGCTCCGGCGTGTGGCGGGGTGAATACGTCGAGTTGAGATGGAGGTCAACAAGAGTTTTCCATGTTTTAAAATTATGTAATAAAATCAATATCATATTTAGCATGGTAAAATAATACCGTAATACGGTAGTATATTACCTCCAAGCTTATGTCTGGCCTGTGTCAGGCAGTGCGGGCGCTTTGTGGCAGGCGCGTAGCGGCATCGTGCAAAAATTCCCAAATCGTGATGATGTATCGCGCACGAGGCCGGAAGGGGCTGCCGGCACCAGACACGACACTCTTAATGTAGACGCAGTTGGCGTGTGATTTTCAGCTTCCGGTAGAGCCGCGCCGGGGGCAACCCATGCAATGCCTTGCAGGCGGGCGAGGAGGATATTCGATGACGCATTCAATCAAGCTGCTTCAGCGCATCATCATCATCACGGCATTTGCGTTGTGCGCGCTGCTGGGCGCGGCGCACGCGCAGGAAGTGAAGCAAATCAAGCTCACCGATGCGCAGGTGAAGAGTTTCATCTCTGCTCAGAGTGACTTGGCGGCCATAGCCTCGAAGATCCAGTCGGCGGGCGAGAAACCCGATCCCGCACTCCAGGCCGAGCTTGAGAATATCGCCAAGAAGCATGGCTTCAAGGATTTTGCCGAGCTCGATGATGTCGCGGCCAACATCTCCATCGTGATGGCCGGTCTCGACAGCCAGACGGGCGACTTTGTCGACCCGGTCGAGGCGCTGCAAAAAGAGCTGGAGGATGTCAAGAAAGACGAGAGCATTCCCGCGACGGATAAGAAGCAACTCGTCGATGAGCTGACGGAAGCCATCAAGACGACGCCGCCGCTGCAGAACCGCGAGAACATCGACGTCGTTAAGGCGCATCGCGCCGAGATCGAGCAGGCGCTGCAATAGCGCACGGCTTCGCGCACCATGAGGGATTTGCTTGCCAGCAAGAGGCGCGCCGGGAGAAATACGTCCCGGCGTTTTCGCATTTGATGCCTAGATTGACTTGAATAACGGCATGGAGGTGGCGCGGTGACGGTGGTTGAGACGAACGAGCTGTTGGTGACACGGAGCGAGCCCGGCGTTGCGGTTGTAACGCTGAACCGCCCCCAGGTGCGCAATGCGCTGTCGCTGGCGATGCTGCACAAGCTTCATGTGGCCTTCAAAGCGCTCGGGGCCGATGCCGGTGTGTCGGCAATCGTGCTGGCGGCCAATGGCCCGGCGTTCAGCTCCGGTCACGATCTCAAGGAGATGACGGCGCATCGTGCCGACAGGGACGGCGGCCGCGCTTTCTTCGAGACCACCATGCATTCCTGTTCGGAGATGATGCAGGCCATCGTGCACTGTCCGCGCCCGGTGATTGCGGCAGTAACGGGTACGGCGACGGCGGCGGGATGTCAGCTGGTCGCCAGTTGCGACCTGGCGATCGCGGCGGATACCGCAACGTTTGCAACGCCGGGCGTCAACATAGGGCTGTTCTGCTCCACGCCGATGGTGGCGTTGTCGCGCAACGTGCCGCGCAAGAAGGCCATGGAGATGCTGCTCCTGGGTGAGGCCATGAGCGCATCCGATGCGGCCCTGTACGGTCTGGTGAACCGGGCGGTTCCTTGGGATGCGGTGATGGCCGAGGCCTTCGGCATGGCGCGCAAGATCGCTTCCAAATCAAAGGCGACGGTCGCGACCGGCAAGACCGCCTTCTACCGCCAGATCGAAGCGCCCTTGGGCGAGGCATATACCTACGCCGCTCGGGTGATGGTGGAAAATATGATGGCGGCCGACGCCGCGGAAGGCATCTGTGCGTTCATCGAGAAGCGGCCGCCCCAGTGGAAGGGGGATTGATGCAGCCGCGCATTACGCTGATCACCCTGGGCGTTGCGGACGTTGCGGTATCACGAACGTTCTATGAGAAGCTCGGCTTCGTGGCCTCCGGCGACAGCAATCCGAACGTGACGTTTTTCCAAGCTGGCGGCCTCGTTGTCGCGCTGTTTGGCAGACAGGCGCTGGCCGAAGACGCAGGCATTGCCAATAGCAAGCCGGGATTTTCAGGCATCACCCTGGCGCATAACGTAACAACCCGCCAAGAGGTCGAGGACGTTCTCGCTGAAGCGGCTGGCGCAGGCGGGACGCTTATCAAACCGGCGCAGGCGACATTCTGGGGCGGTTACGCTGGCTATTTCGCCGATCCCGACGGTCATCTGTGGGAGGTTGCCCACAATCCCTTCTGGACCATGGATGACGAGGGCCGCGTGCAGTTGCCTGGCCGGGAGATGTCATGAATCACGATGCCTACAGCGACGACTACATCGTGGGCGTGCTGTCAGGCATCCGCTCGATTGCCGTGGTTGGCGCGAGCGCCAATCCGGTGCGGGCCAGCTTCATCGTGATGCAGTACCTCATCGCCAAAGGCTATAAGGTTCATCCCGTCAACCCGGGTATCGCAGGCCAGACAATCCTGGGTCGCAAAGTCTATGCACGCCTTGCGGATCTGGACGAGGGTGCTGACTGCGTCGACATTTTCCGCAACTCGCAAGCCGCAGGCGCTGTGGTGCAGGAGGCGCTCGCGATCAAGGATAAGCTCGGACTCAAGGTCATCTGGATGCAGCTTGGCGTTCGCAACGACGAGGCGGCGGCCGCGGCCGAAGCGGCGGGCCTCAAGGTTGTGATGAACCGATGCCCCAAGATCGAGTACGGGCGGCTTTCAGGTGAGATCGGTTGGTTGGGCGTCAACACCGGCGTCGTATCGAGCCGTCTGCCCCGGCTATCGCCGGCCGGCGTGCAGAGCCTGCTCATCAAGGCGCCGAAGCAGTGAAGATGATCACGTCCGCACCTGCGCGACCGACAGCAGGATCAAAAGCAGCGTGACGGTGACGGCGGCGGCAATCAACGCGGGCAGCGGGAAAGAGACACCCCAGAGGGCACACGCCAGCAACGTCGCGTTGGCCGCCGAGATGCGCCAGACGACAGGGAGGTGCCTGTTGCCGAGGGCCTCGGCCGCGCGCTGGTAGAAATGCGATTTATGGGCCTGCCAGAACTTTTCTCCCCGCGCCATGCGCTTCAGCAGCGTCAGAGTGGCGTCGGCAAGGAAGTAGGCGGGCAGGATCAGGGCCGGAACCCAATGGCCGCGCACGGCGAGGTCGATCATCATCGCGCCCGTGAGATAGCCCAGCGGCACGCTGCCGATGTCGCCCATGAAGACGGCGGCCTCGCCGCGTTCGCGCAGGTTCCAGATCAGAAAGCCGGCCGTTGCTCCGAGTAGTGCGGCACTTAACGGCGCGAGAGACACCCCGTCGGGCAGCACCGCGCCGACGATCAGATAGCCGCCGGCGATTGACATCGTCTCGGCTCCGGCGATGCCGTTGATGCCGTCCATGAAGTTGAACAGGTTCATCATCCAGGTGAGGGCAAGGATGGCCAGCGCCCGGTCGGCCCAGAGGGGCACAAGCCCTTGGAACACGAGTGCTTGCCGCGGCAACGTCAGGACCAGTATGGCGGCGGCGGCCACGTGTACGGGAAAGCGCACGCGCGCGGCAAGTGGGGCGGTATCGTCAAGCCAGGAGACCGCCATGACCAGCATCAGCCCGGTCAGAAGCGCGGATGGGATCTCCCCCAGCGGAAAGAGAAGGGCCGTGGCGCCGAGCGCTGCCATCAGCAGCGGCAGGCCCCCCCCTTTGGGGACGACGCCCTTGTGCAACGTGCGCTCGTTTTCGTGGGCGAGGGCGCCGCGCGAGGCAAGCCAGGGGATCATGGCACGGGTGCCGATGGCCGCGGCGGCAAAGGCCAACAGTGCGACGGGCAGCAGGTGCAAAAGAACCTCTTCTATTGGCCGCGGTCCGGCAATGTGGCTACGGGCCAAGATGCCGGATTCGGTTCCAGGTAGCACGCATCGTGCACGAGCGGCCACTCGGCGCGTGGTCTAGACTGGAACAGTCTGGCAGTACCAGCCGTTTTATCTGCGCCGCAGCGAAGGCTTCGGGCGGATGTACCGCATTAAGCTTTTCGGTATTTCCGCGCCAAAGTGACGCCCAAGTGATCTGACGGATTAGTTTTGGTGTATCTTGTGACGGCCGGAGACGGCACCCACCTAATCCTTCTGCTCGGTCGCCTTTGCCAAAGGTACGGCACTTGGGGCATATGGCTCATTATGAAAGTCACAGACGGCATGAAATCGGGCGCACTCAAATCGGTCGAACTCGATGTGCACGGGTCCGTTCAGACCGTCCTGCCCATCGAGTTCAATGGCCGCGAGGTTATGCTCCAAGCGCACGCTTACCAAGGGGAGGCGCCCGAAGAGCAGGCGCTCGTGCTGATACATCGCGATCCGGATGCGCCCAAGGACGTGCTGCCGGTCGTGCGGGTGCATTCGGGCTGCGTGACGGGTGATATTTTCCATTCGCTGCGGTGCGACTGCTATCAGCAACTCCAGGAGGCGCTGCGCCACATCACCGAGGTTCCCCTCGGCGTGATCATCTATGTGCCCTACCACGAGGGGCGTGGCATCGGCCTGTTCAAGAAGATCCAGGCCTACGCCCTGCAAGACCAGGGGCTCGACACGGTCGAGGCGAACATCGAGGTCGGCGCGCCCATTGATAGCCGAGACTACGATTTGGCCGCGCGCATCCTGGCCGATTTGGGCATGAGCGAAATCAAGCTATTGTCCAACAACCCGGCCAAGGAGCAGGCGCTCAAGGCGCTCGGGGTGCGCGTTGTGGATCGGGTGCCGATTGTCATCTCGCCCAATCCGCACAACCAGCGGTATCTCGACACCAAGCGCCGGCGCATGGCTCACAAGATCTGACCTGGACGCCCCCTGACGTGTCAGCTCGATCCAAACAGATCGTCGTGGATACCTGAGGGGTAGATATCTGCGGGACGAGTGCTGCCGCCCGCGGCAAGCACTTCCGCTGGCGCCTCCAGATCGCCGGTCGTCTTTGGAACGGTGAAGCCGCCTTCGGCGACAAGACGCGCAAACAGACCATCGCCTTCCGCAAGCTCCGTGAACCGGCCGCGTTCCACGATGCGTCCATGATCGAGCACGATGATTTCGTCGGCGTCCGCAACGGTCGAGAGGCGGTGCGCGATGATGAAGGTCGTGCGTCCCTTGCGCAGGGTGTCGAGCGCGCGCTTGATCTTGGCTTCCGTTTCCGCATCGAGCGCGCTCGTCGCTTCGTCGAGAATGAGGATCGGCGCGTCCTTCAGGATGGCGCGCGCAATGGCGATGCGCTGGCGCTCGCCGCCCGAGAGGGAGGCGCCCCGCTCGCCGATCATGAAGTCGTAACCCTGAGGCTTTGCCATGATGAACTCGTGGGCTTCGGCGAGTTGCGCGGCGCGTTTCACCTCCGCCTCGCTCGCATCCGGTTTGCCGATCCTGATGTTGTCGCCGATCGTGCGATTGAAGAGCCCGGCATCCTGAAACACCACCGCGATCGAGGTGCGCAGTGACGCCAAAGTGACGTGCGCGATGTCCTGGCCGTCTATGATGATGCGTCCGCAATCGGGGCTGCGGAAACGCTGTAACAGAGCAATGGAGGTTGACTTGCCTGAGCCCGTCGGCCCGACGAGGGCGAGTGTCTGGCCTGCGCGCGCATGGAACGCAAGATCGGATACGCCCTGCGGCCCCTCGCCGTAGCGGAAGCTGACATCCTCGAACCTGACATCGCCCGCGACGTTTTCCAGCGGCTTTGCATCGGGGCTCTCCACGACCGCAGCGGACTCATCAAGCATGTTGAACAACATGCGCAGCGCCGGTCCCTGCTGATGCACCCTCACGACAAAGGCCGAGAGCTGGTCGAGCTTGCCGATCAATAGTCCTGCGAAGGAGACGAAGGCGACGATTTCGCCGACTGTCAGTTCGCCGCGCGACGCGAGTATAGCGCCGATCGCGAATACGGCGACCATGGTGAGTGTGGCAGCCGCCCGCTGGAGCACCGACAGGATCCCCCACCAGGTGAGCACGGGGAACTGGGCATTCATCAGGTCCTTGATCATCCCGCGCAGGTCTTCGGCCTCGGCACCCACGCGTGCATAGCTTTGGACGACGGACACATTGCCAATGACGTCACCGATGCGGCCCGAGATCGCGTAGTCGTAACGATCGGCGGCGGATTGGCCTGCGGAGGTGCGGCGCATGACGAAGACGTTCATCAAAGTGTAGGCGACCGCCGTGCCCGCCAGGATGCCCGCCATCCGGTAATCCATCGAAAGAGCGGTGGGCACCAGCAGGACGATTCCGAAGAACGCGGTGAGCTGCTCGCGCATTGCGCCGAGCCACAGCCAGAACAGCGAACTGCAACCCGAAACAATAGTGCGAATGACGGTGCCCGATCCGCGCGCGGCGTGGTAGGCCTGCGGCAGCGTCATCGCACGCTCGAACACGTCAGCCATCACGGCGAGGCGGCGGCGGTGCGCAAGCCGGTCGGCGTAGATCGCAACAGTAACGTTTGCCAGGATACCGAACAAGCCTAGCGCCGCCCACAGGCCAATGATGGGGAACGCACCCTCACCTTTGCTCAAGGCATCCACGACCTTGCCGAACAAGATGGGTTCTGCGAGCTGAATGGCCGCGATGATGACGCCGGCCGAGGCCAAGGCAATGGCCAGAACTTTCTCGGGTGCGAGCAGCCTAAGCGCACGCCGGTAGATCTGAACAAGGGTCATCTCCTGGCTGCTCATGCCGGAGCCGCCTATGCCAGTGCGGCTCAGACCAGTACGACTCATGGGCCTTCCCCGCCACAGGCTCGCTCGCACGCCAACGCCGGCGGAACCGCTGAGGCCGGGCCTGCGTTGTCCAAATTCCAGGGGCGCGCGATGCGCCCCCACCCCGAATTCGCAGCGGCGCATTGCTCATTCATCTGCCGTTCACAATCGCCGGGCATAGGCTCCTCTTCGTGCGTCGGCCACCTTCGTGATATGCGTTGCCGGCGGCAATCCGGGCATTCAATTTCATGGCATGAGGAGGCGGACCGCTCAATGACGGTACACCACCACAATTTTCGCAAGCCCGATACCGATCCGCTGATTGCCCCCCTGCTCGAGGCGCCTCCTGACCGGCCGTTCGTTATTGCGCAGCTCGGACAATCTCTCGACGGACGAATTGCCACGCTTACGGGCGCCAGCCGTTGGATCAATGGCCGTGGCGCACTTGATCATCTTCACCGGCTGAGGGCAAATGTCGATGCGGTGGTGGTGGGCGTCGGCACAGTCGTGCATGACAATCCCGAACTGACAGTTCGTCGCGTCGAAGGTCGCAATCCCGCCCGCGTGGTGATTGACCCGAACAAGCGAATGCCACTGACCTCGCGCTGCCTTGCTGACGACGGCAGCCGGCGCATCGTATTTCATCGTGGCCCGGAGCAGGGCGGGGGAGTGATAGAAATAATCGCTGTACCGGATGGCGCAGGCTTCGTTGATCCAAACTGGATCGTGAAGACGCTCCATGCGTCCGGCATGAAGAAAATCCTTATCGAAGGCGGCGCGCGCACGGTGTCCAGCTTTATCGACGCAGGCGCCGTCGATCGCCTGCATGTCCTGGTGGCGCCTGTCATTTTGGGTTCGGGAATTCAGGGGCTATCCCTATCGCCGATTGCAGCAATGGCCGAAGCGCGTAGACCCGCCACACGTACACATGTGCTTGACGGCGGGGATGTGCTGTTCGATTGTGACCTGAGCAGTTGCGATAAGGGGTAACGTCATGCCGGATGAGGAACGTTACGATATTCCCATTTACAGCCGCCCGGCGCGATCATTCCATTGGTGGATTGCCTTTTTCATCCTGCTTCAGGTGCCCATCGGCGTCTACATGAAGTATCGCGGCTATGAGATGGAAACCGTCAACGACAAGGGCGAACTCGTCAAAGGTGTTTGGGACGGAGTGACGGACACGCTCTACAGTTCACACAAAACCCTTGGGCTCATCATTCTGCTGTTTGTCGTGCTGCGCTTGAGCTACCGGCTGGTTTACGGCGCACCGCCGCCGGATCGCAGCGTGCCGGCTCCGCTGATCGGCGCGTCGCATGCGGTCCATTGGGGAATCTATCTGGCTCTTCTCGCAACACCCATCATTGGATATGCCGGAATATCCTATGGGCGTTATCTGGACGTCTTCGGCATTCCTCTTCCGCCGGTCACCATCGAGGACAAGAAGTTTTCCGAAGAAGTGTTCGAATATCACGAAATGGCGGCGTTTATTCTGCTGTGTCTTGTGGCCGTGCATATCGCCGCTGCGATCTACCACAAGTTCATCCGCAAAGACCGTGTTGTCGAACGGATGCTGCCCAATAAGAACAAGATCGTCTAGAGCCGTTCCGGTTCTGATGGAATAGCGGAATGGCACTAGGCTTTGTTTTGTCGTGCCTCTTATCGGAAAACCGGTTCCCACTTTTCCGCAAAGCACTCTAGAGCGCTTTGCGATCTTACAGGGCTATAGGCTGCGCCGGGTCAGGCTGGCGTGGCGAAGATATCGGTATGGCCTATCTCGACGGCCGATCGTATGACCTTCACCCAAGCCTCGACCGTTTTGGGATCCAGCGCGCCCGTCTCAAGCACGGCCATCGCATGGCCGCGCTGCAATTCCGCAACCAGGATGCGCTCGCGCTGATCGAGCCGCCAGGGGCTCTCGCCCTCCAGAACGCTGTATCCTTCCAGGCGGAACTGATCGGCGAGCAGCGAGGGGGCCATGGGGCCCGCCGCCGGTCCGAAGCCTTTATCGCTCATCTGATGGCGGTTGAACGCGGCGGCGATCGGATTGTCGGCGGGCCGGTGCGGTGTCCACTTCTGCAGGCCGTTGTATGTCAGGACAGCGTAAAAGGGCGTGCGCGTTTGCGCCAGCGTGCGCGCCACGTCGCGAATGAAGGAGGCTGAGACCAGATCAAACAGCGCCGACGCCGTGACGAGGTCGCAGTCTTTGGCCAGATCGCCGAGCCCGAGGGAAAGATCCCGCTTGTGAAAAGATACGGTGATCTGCGCGTGGCCTTTTTTGAGCAGCAGTGCGTCCTGGCTTGCCGACTCGGCGGTATCGGCCCAGCCGCGCAGCGCGGTGCGCGCATGTTTGAGGAGATCGGCGTCGTTGTCGACGAGCGTCCACGTCTGGCGTGCGCACAGCAGGGGTGCGCTGGCACGCAGATTGGAGCCCGTGCCGGAGCCCAGGTCGAGCACGCGCATATGATCGCGCAGCCCAAACCATGCGGAGACCGCGTTGGCGATGTCGCGGTTGCGGCTTCGCATATCGGCCGGTTCGCGCAGGCTGAGCCAGTCGCTGGAGAACGCGCTCATATCTTCAGGCCTAGAATGACGGCAGCAATGCGCCGGGCCGTCTCGTGCCAGGTTGGCAGCGTGCGGCCGATATCCCAGGAGGCATCCGCAAGCTTGTCGCGCAGCCGCTTGTCGGTCAGCGCCCGGCGCAGCGCGCCCGTCATTTCGGCTGTGTTGCCGGGCTGGACGTGGAGGGCGGCGGAGCTGTGGGCAGTGTCACCCGCAGCCCCGCCCGTCGTGGTCACGATAGGAAGCCCGCGCGCCATGGCTTCGGCGATAACCATTCCGTAGCCTTCGAAAAGCGAGGCCGACACGAACAGATCCGTGCTTTCGTAGAAACGGTCGAGTGTGGCGGGCACCACCTTGCCGGGGAGCGTCACCCGGTCGGAAAGCCCCTCCTGAGCGATCCGCTCGCGCAATGCCTCCACCGCCGCCGGATGCCGGTCGAGCGCGCCTGCGATCGTCAATTTCCAGTCGAGGTCCTGTAACGCGCTAAGCGCTTCGATCAGGTTCTCATAGTTCTTGCGCGGAGTGACGGCGCCAACCGCAAGGATATGTAGCGGCGCTCCGGTGCCTGTGGCGCGCCGGGCCGGGTCGGTTCCAGGCTCGGCCACGGTGATTTTTTCCCGATCGACACCGAGTTCGTCTTTCAAGATTCGCGCCGTGGCCCGCGACGTGACGACGATGTGGTTGGCGCGCCCGAGCGCCGCCGTCTCGCTGGCTTTGAGCTCCACTTTGCGCGCATGGGCAAGGCCGGTCTCCAGGTAGAGCGGATGATGGACGACGGCGATGACGCGGCGTGCGGACAGATCCAGGTAATCCTCGGGAAATGCGCCGAACGCCAGCCCGTCAATCAGCACGGTCGCGCTCTCGGGCGTATCGGCGATGAGGCGGACCGCGGCATCGAGGTCATCCTCTGAAGGATTTGGAAAATCGGCGGAAAGTGCCAGATGGTCTACGTTCACACCGAACGCGGGCAGGAGCTCGATGACGCGACGGTCGTACGCGTAGCCGCCAGTTGGGCTCTTTATGTCGCCGGGAACGGCGAAAACAGCGTCAGCCACGGATCGGTCCTTCGAATGAGGCGCGTGCCAGATCGGTCTCCGACAAGGTCACGCGGATTTTCGCGAGGTTTAGGCCATCATCCCCCAGCCGCCCGCCACGCGCGGCCTCGCTCACGCGGTCGAAGACATATTTGCAGAGAAATTCGGTCGTTGTGAGGACGCCTTTGAATCGAGGTAAAGCGTCCAGGTTCTGATAAGCAAGCGGCTTGAGGGTCTCGCTCAGCACATCGAGCGCCGCACCGATGTCAACGACGACGTTCTTGGGGCCAAGCCGTTCGGCGAAGAAAGCGACATCGACGATGAAAGTCGCGCCGTGCATGTTTTGCGCCGGGCCGAAGAAGGGATCGGGCAGCGAATGGGCGATCATGATGCGGTCACGGACTTCAACGGAGAACATGAGCGGCCTTCGTCTTTCTGGAAAAAGTTAATCGGGGTACCGTATGACCGGCGGCAGGCCGCCGCCCGCATCGGCGAGCAAAGCGGGAAGCTCGTCCGCCGCGCTCTCGAAGGCGATGTCATGCGCGACCAATGCATCGAGCGCAGGATCGTCAAGCAAGGCCAGCGCCGTTTCCAGCCGTTTGCGATGGCTGACCGCGGTGCGCCGGCTCGGCGCGACGTGCCCGACCTGGGAGGAGACAAGCTTGAGGCGCTTGGCGTGAAACGTGCCGCCCAGGTTAACCGTCACGGGCGCATCGCCATACCAGCTCACCTCCACCACACAGCCCTCGAAGGCGGCAGCATTGATCGCCGTCTGCAAGCCGGCTGAAGTGGCGGAGGTGTGAAAGACAATCCGGTTGTCGCCTGGAACATTGCCGGGTTCGACGAAATCGATATCGAGCGCTGCGGCCAGGGCGGCTTTGGCGGGATCGGTGTCACACAGCGCCACGCGCGCGCCGCCCAATCGTCCGGCGACGCGTGCGATCAGCAGGCCGACGATTCCTCCACCCACGACAAGGATACTATCGCCCGGCCCCGTGCCCGCATCCCAATGAGCGTTGAGCGCGGTCTCCATGTTCGCCGCCAGCGTTGCGCGGCGTGCCGGAATGGGCGGAGGGACAGGCACGAGCAGCTCGCAGGGGGCCTGGAAGTAATCCTGATGAGGGTGCAGGCAAAACACTGTTTTGCCTTCCAGATGTTCGGGCCCCCAGATGACCGTTCCGGTCGCCGAATAGCCGTATTTGACGGGGAATGGAAACGTTCCCGATTGGAGCGGCGCGCGCATGCGCTGCCACTCCGATTGGGGAACATGACCGAAAGCAACGAGGCGTTCCGTGCCGCGGCTGACCGCGCTGAACAAAGTCTTGACCCTGGCCTCGCCGGGGGTGGGGATGGCGAGCCGCTCGGTGCGCAGCTCCGCCACGCCGGGCTTGACGTACCAAAGCGCCCGGGCCACCACCATTTGGCCCTGGCTGCGGCGCATCGTGCCTGCCGCCCTGCCTTCCATCGTCCTTCCTCGCATTGCCCGTGGCTGAAGCGCCTATGATCGTGTCGTCTCATAATCCGGATCGCGCCCGGACAGCCGACCGGCTGAGCCTTACGACACCGGCGGGGTTGCAGGCAAACGGCAACCTTACCCGGCGGCGCCTGGGGGTTCTGATCGCCAACCTGGGGCTTTGGGCGGGTCTGGGGGTGTGGTTTGCCGGAATCCTCTCCGCCGGAGGGTGGTCGGTGAGCGATGCCGTCCTGCTGATCTGCTTTTTGCTCGGGACCCCGTGGGCGGTTCTGGGCTTCTGGAACGCGGTCATAGGCCTTTGGGTTCGCCACGGCGCGCGCGATCCCATCGCGGAGGCCGCCCCGTTTCTGCCGGACGCGGCTACGATGCGCGCGTCCATTGCCGCCGAAACGGCTGTGCTCATGACGTTGCGCAACGAGCACCCCGAGCGCGCGCTGCAGCGCCTGCGGACGGTCAAAGCCAGCCTGGACGCCACCGGCGAGGGGGCACGCTTTGCGTACTTCATCCTGAGCGACACGCAGATTGCCGGCGTCGCAGCGCGCGAGGAGATGGCTGTTGCGCAATGGCGCGCGCAAGAAGGAGAGAGCGCGCGCATCGTCTATCGGCGGCGCTCCCACAACACCGGTTTCAAAGCCGGTAACGTCCGCGACTTCTGCGAAACTTACGGCCGCGACTTCGAACTGATGCTGCCGCTCGACGCCGACAGCCTGATGACTGGACAGGCCATCGTCGATCTGGTGCGCGTGATGCAGGCCTATCCCAAGCTCGGCATCCTGCAAAGCCTCGTTGTCGGTATGCCGTCCGCCTCTCCGTTCGCCCGCATGTTCCAGTTCGGTATGCGATTTGGAATGCGCAGCTACACGATGGGACAAGCCTGGTGGGTTGGCGATTGCGGGTCGTTTTGGGGGCATAACGCGCTCGTGCGTATCGCGCCCTTCGTTGAGCACTGCCGCCTGCCGGTATTGCCGGGATCACCGCCCCTTGGCGGGCACGTTCTTTCCCACGATCAAGTCGAGGCGGCCTTGATGCGCCGCGCCGGATTCGAGGTGCGAGTCATGCCGTTCGAGGCGGGCTCATATGAGGAGAACCCGCCGGATGTTCTCGAGTTCATCCATCGCGACGTGCGCTGGTGCCAGGGCAACATGCAGTATGTGAAGCTGCTTGGCCTGCCGGGCCTCAATCCCGTCAGCCGCTTCCAGCTCGTGTGGGCAATCTTGATGTTTATCGGCGTCCCGGCCTGGACGCTGATGATTGCGCTGTCGCCCCTTGCCGTGCACGAGGCCCAGGCGATTGCCGGTTTCCCCCTCCAAAGCGCCCAGGCCCTCTATGTGACTTGCCTGCTCCTCTCCCTTGCGCCCAAGATTGCGGGGCTTTTGGATGCTGCGCTGACCAGGGGCGAGGTGGCGCGCTTCGGCGGTCATGCTCGCTTCTGGGCGAGTGCGCTCCTGGAGATTGTTTTCTCGTTCCTGCAAGGTGCCGTCTCCACCATCCGCACCAGTATTTTCATGATCGGGCTGCTGTTCGGCCGGTCAATCGTGTGGAGCGGGCAGAAGCGCGATGCAGGTGGCTTGTCCTGGGGGGCGGCGGCGCGCGCGCTCTGGCCCCAGACCCTGTTTGGCGTTGCCGTCATGTGTGCTCTCTACGCGGTGTCTCCAAGGGCTCTCGTTTGGAGTTTGCCTTTGACGGCGGGCTATGTCCTTGCCGTGCCCTTTGCAGTCGTTACAGCCAGCCCATGGCTCGGAAGCCTCATGCAGCGCCTTGGTGTGGCGGCCATCCCTGAGGAGATCACGCCAGTGCCGGAGATCGTCGCTGTGGGGAACATAGGGCGGCTCAATCCGTGCGAGGAACCGTTGCCATGACGTCACGGGCGCTCAACGGAGTCTTCAGATCGCTGCGGATCTATCAGGGGCCCGATGCACCACGCGCCCGGATGGACGGCCTTTACGCGCGCTTCCTTGCTGCGGGCGATCTGGCTTTCGATATCGGTGCCCACGTTGGCGATCGCGTCTCGTCGTTTCGCAGGCTCGGCGCGCGCGTCGTAGCGTTAGAGCCTCAGCCGCTGGCCATGCGAGCGCTGCGTCTCATTCATGGTCAAGATGCTAACGTGAGGCTTGTTCCTGCCGCGGCGGCAGCGAGATCGGGCTCTCTGCAACTCAAGATCAACACCGCCAACCCGACCGTCTCGACCGCGTCTGCGCACTTCATTGCCGAAGCCGATGGCGCAATGGGGTGGGAGGGGCAGGTGTGGGACGACGAGATCACCGTGCGCGCCGTTACGCTCGATGAACTCATTGCGCAGGTGGGCCGCCCTTCCTTCATAAAAATCGATGTTGAAGGCTTCGAGGATGAGGTACTGGCGGGGCTCACGCAGCCTGTAGCGGCGTTGTCATTCGAGTTTACCACCATCGCAAGGGATGTCGCGTTGCGCGGCCTGGCCCGCTTGTCGGCGCTGGGTGAATATCGCTATGACGTCGCGATGGGCGAAAGCCAGATCCTCAACTTCGAGAAACCTTTGCATGAGGATGATATGGCGCGCTTTCTGAAGACGTTGCCGCACAGCGCCAACTCCGGGGATATATACGCCTTCCTTGTAAAAGGCTGAAACGTCTAAGACCGACCTTGAAACCTCGACTTGTGGAGATAGGACCGACATGCGCCGCACGACCCGTTGCCTCATTACCGTTGCCGCCGCTCTAGGGCTTGCCGGGCATGTGAAGGCTGCCTCGCTCGATGGTCTTGCCGTCGATGTGATGAACGAAAGCGAGCAGGTGCTGTGCGCGGAGAAGGACAACGTCGCGATAGCATTCGCCAACAAAAACGTGCGCTCCTTCCGCATCGAGGCCGCTCATCCGGTCTATTTATCTGCGGGCATGCGCGACAACTTCGAGGCAGATTGGACCGCCTGCGATATGAGCGCCGATCCCGCCTACAAGGCTCCGGGTCAGCCGCGCAAGGAAACGCTCTACGAAGAAACCGAGATGTGGGTCGTCGGATACGCCTTCCCTGCCTTCTGGCGACCCTCAACTGCCAAGGTGCGCATCGGCGATCGCGTCGAGGAAGGCATCCACATGCTGCAGGTCTGGCTGTTGCGGACCGACGGCGCGGAGGAAGTGCTCGTTCTCTATCCCCAGGACGGCTACTGGCGTCCGCGACCCATGACGCCGCCGAATATGCGCAACACGGGATACGGTTCGTCCTTCCTCGTCGGTCCGATCGATCGGGAGGTGCGTCCCCACGTCAAGATCAAGGAGGTCGTATTCGAGCCTAAGACGCGCACGTTCACGCTTCAATTCGAGAAGGGCGGCAGCGCCACGGTCCGCATGGCCAAGGCCGACTACAATCGCCTGGCGCTCGACGTGGCGTTCGACAAAGGGATCGAGGGTGGCCCCTTCGCCATGCTTCGCTCCATGTACGTGACGGAGTTCAACAACGACGCCGCCCGCATCGCGGTGCGCGAACGCGACGCCAAGGGCTGGCGCGAGGACAACATCATGAAGTTCGACAAGGCGCACGCGACGGACATCTGGATGGGCCGGCTTTCTCCCTCGCAGCACAATACGTCTTCGCCCGACGTCGTGTTCAACTCGTTCTCCGACGGGCCGTACCCAAAACGCCCGAAGAGCGAGCCGCCGCCGGAGGTTGAGGCGAAGGATGCAAAATAGCGCCTTGCAGGCGTAGGCGCCGTTGCGCGCTGTTTTTGTCCTGCTCTATGGTGCCTGCGCGCGGCTGCCCGCGCCGGGTACCCCGCGAGCGGGAGAGACAAGCCGCCATGACAACGCAAGCATCGAACTTCACCGGCAATATCCCGAAGCTCTATGATGAAAATCTGGGGCCGTGCATTTTCCTGCCCTATGCCCGCGACATGGCGCGCCGCGTGGCGGAGATCGCGCCGGGGGACGTTCTTGAGATTGCGGCCGGAACAGGAATTCTGTCGCGCGAACTCAAGGATGCGCTGCCCGATGCAAGCCATCTGACAATCAGCGATCTCAACCCGCCGATGCTGGAGGTTGCGCGCACGAAATTCAAGGAGCGAGAGCACGTCGAGATACGGCAGGCAGATGCAACCGCGCTGCCGTTCGCCGACGCGGCGTTCGACGTCGTGTGCTGTCAATTCGGCGTTATGTTCTTTCCCGACAAGCCGCAGGCCTACCGGGAGGCTCATCGCGTCTTGCGCAAGGGCGGGCGCTATCTTTTCAGCGTGTGGGGACCCTTCGAAGAAAACGCCTTCGGACGCATTGCACAGCAGACCATTGCGGGCTTCTTCGACGCCGATCCGCCCACGTTCTACAGGACGCCGTTCGGTTACCATGACGTGGATACGATCAAGGCGTCGTTGGGTGATGCGGGATTTCATCGCGTCGCGGCGCATCGTGTGCGGCGTGACGTCGATATTCCGGACGCGGCGCATTTCGCACGCGGATTGGTTCTCGGCAATCCCGTTGCCGAAGAAATTCGCACACGCGCTTCGGCAGACACTGAAGCTGTCATCGCGGCCTTGGCCGCTGCGCTGCACGACGCTTTCGGACGGGATCCCGGACGCATGACGCTGAACGCGATCGTTCTGCAGGCGGACAGGGACTGAGCGCCCTATCCATCGCGATCAGGTTTTAAAGTTCCGGTATGAGCGATCAGCCGCTCTACCAGCGCAACTCGGTCATGGCCGCGATTGCCGCCGGTGTTCCTGCAGGAAAGAGGAGGGCCAGCTTTTCTTGCGACAGCTTGGCTCCGTCCATAGCCTCGTGGCGGTGAATGCCAGATGCCACGAACAACGCATCGCATCCGAAATTCTCCGCACCCTTGAGGTCCGTGCGAATGGCATCTCCGATCACGAGGCAACGCCGGCGGGGAACATTACCGTCGCGCAGGCCTTCGGCTATGGCGTGCGCCGTCTCGTAGGCATTCAGATAGGGCTTGCCGGCCCAGAATACGTCGCCGCCCAAATGCGCGTACAAGTCGGCAATCGCACCCGCGCAATAAAGCAGCGTGCCGCCGACATCGACGAGCAGGTCGGGATTGGCGCACACGAACGGTAAACCGCGCGCTTTGGCCTTCTTGAGCAGGGGGATGTAATCCTCCGGCTTTTCGCGCCGGTCATCGGTGAGGCCGGTGCAGACGATCCCGTCTGCGTCGTCGAGATGAGCCGATTGCGCCTTGAGTGCGGAAAAGAATGCTGCATCGCGGTCCTGGGGACCGATGAAGTGAAGCTTGCGGAAGCCGCGGTTGGCGATGTGCGTGAGAGCGATCGCGCCCGAGGAGACGATATCGTCCCAGGCGGAGGCCGGAACGTTGCGGCTCTCCAGCATGGCCTCGACGCGATACTTAGGCACCGGCGCGTTGGAGACGAGGATCACGGTACCGCCTTCCTTGCGGAACTTCTCCAAGGCTGCGCAGGCGTCTTCGAACGCGGTGACGCCATTGTGAACCACGCCCCACACATCACAAAAGAGCACATCGTAATTGCTGAGAAGGGTCTCGGCGCGCTCGAGGATTGGAGGGCCGCGCGAGTCTGGAGAAGCGTTATTCGTCACCGTTAACGACCGATCGGTTTCAGGGCAGGAAGGTCTCTGGCAGGATGCCGCCTCGCCGGGTAGCATGGCTCTTTGCTGCGATCCAGATCTCTGTTTTGCATGCAGGTCACCTATGCACGCGCCGACAGACGTACCGGAATACTACCGTTTGCCGCGCGGCCAAGGGCATCTGTGTGCAATAGTGACTTTTCATGTGCCAGGTACGAGCCTCGCCGCGGCGACTCTCAGGGATGCCATGGTGCTCCCCCCGCGCGTTTTTGGAACCCGGCGCGGCTCCACTATTCTATTGACCCAGGAGGGTGATCCTCGACATGGCGATTGAGACGGACGACAGGACAAGCGCGGAGGATAGAATGGGCGCAAACGGCGAAAGCGCGGAGGCCCGCGAGTGGCGCGAGGCAATATCCTCCGTCATCGCGTTCGAGGGTGTTGACCGGGCCGATGAGGTGCTGACGCAAGCCGTCGATACGGCCCGGCGCTACGGCGCTCGGCTGCCCTTTGCAGCCTATACCGCCTACATCAACACCATCGCGCCCTACGAGGAGCCCAAGCATCCCGGCAACCGCGAGATCGAAGCGGCGATCAAGTCGGCGATCCGCTGGAATGCGCTCGCCATGGTGTTGCGAGCGAATAAGACCTCAACCGAGTTGGGCGGACACATCGCGAGCTACCAGTCGGCCTCCACGCTCTATGAAACGGGTTTCCAGCACTTCTGGCACGCGCCGAGCGAGACGCACGGCGGCGATCTTATTTTTTATCAGGGCCATTCGGCGCCTGGAATCTATGCGCGCGCCTATCTCGAGGGTCGCCTGACCGACGAACAACTCTTGCACTTCCGCCAGGAGGCGGACGGCAAGGGCCTGTCATCTTATCCCCATCCCTGGCTGATGCCGGCGTTCTGGCAGTTTCCGACGGTCTCGATGGGCCTGGGCCCGTTGATGGCGATCTATCAGGCGCGCTTTCTCAAGTACCTGCACGACCGCGGGTTCGCCAACACCTCGAACCGCAAGGTCTGGGTGTTCTGCGGCGACGGCGAAATGGACGAGCCTGAAAGCCTTGGCGCGGCAGCCCTCGCCGGACGTGAAAAACTCGACAACCTCATCTTCGTTATCAACTGCAACCTGCAGCGGCTCGATGGTCCGGTGCGCGGAAATGGCAAGATCATTCAGGAGCTGGAGGGCAACTTCCGCGGCGCGGGCTGGAACGTCATAAAGTGCATCTGGGGTACGAATTGGGATGAGCTTTTGGCCCGCGACGGCAGCGGACGGCTGCGCCAGCTCATGGAGGAATGCAACGACGGCCAGTACCAGGACTTCAAGTCCAAGGACGGCGCCTATATCCGCAAAAACTTCTTCGGAAAGTATCCCGAGACCGCGGCACTTGTCGCCAACTGGTCGGATGAGCGCATCTGGTCGCTGACGCGAGGTGGTCACGACCCGCGCAAGGTCTATGCCGCCTACGCCACCGCCGTCGCCCACAAGGGCCAGCCGACCGTGATCCTCGCCAAGACGGTGAAGGGCTATGGCATGGGCGCGGCCGGCGAGGGCCAGATGATCGCACATCAGGCCAAGAAAATGGGGGCGGACAGCCTGCGCCAGTTCCGCGATCGCTTCCGCCTCAAGCAGCTCTCCGACGAGGACTTGAATTCGCTGCCCTTCATCAGGTTCGAGAAAGACAGTCCGGAACAGAAATACCTGATGGCCGCGCGCGACAAGCTCGGCGGATCGCTGCCTCAGCGGCGCACCAAGACTTCGATCCAGCTCGAGATCCCGCCGCTGCCGTTCTTCGAGGCGCAGCTCAAGGGATCGGAGGGTCGCGAGATATCGACCACCATGGCCTTCGTGCAAATGCTGACCAAGATGATGCGCGACAAGGGCATCGGAAAGCACATCGTGCCCATCGTTCCAGATGAGAGCCGCACCTTCGGCATGGAGGGCATGTTCCGCACCTTCGGCATCTATTCCCAGGTCGGGCAGCTTTACCGGCCGGAGGATGCCGAGCACCTCATGTACTACAAGGAAGACAAGAACGGGCAGGTCCTGGAGGAAGGCATCAACGAGGCCGGCGCCATGGCCTCATGGATCGCGGCCGCGACGTCCTATTCGTCCTCCAATGTGCCTATGATCCCGTTTTTCATCTACTACTCGATGTTCGGCTTCCAGCGCATCGGCGATCTCGCGTGGGCGGCGGGCGATATGCGCTCGCGCGGGTTCCTCATCGGCGGCACTTCGGGGCGCACCACGCTCAACGGCGAAGGCCTTCAGCATCAGGATGGACACAGCCACATCATCTCGGCGACCGTGCCCAACTGCATTTCCTACGATCCGGCCTTTGGCTACGAGGTCGCCGTCATCGTGCAGCGCGGGCTTGAGCGCATGTATCGCGACCAGGAGGATGTCTACTACTACATCACAGTTCTGAACGAGAACTATGCCCATCCCGCGATGCCGGAAGGTGTGGAGGAAGGCATCATCAAGGGCATGTATCTCTTCAAGGCCGCCGACAAATCGGCGCCCGGTTTTCGCGTGCAGCTGCTGGGCTCGGGCGCGATCCTGCGCGAAGTGATTGCTGGCGCGGAGCTGCTCGAGAAGGACTTCGGAATCCAATCCGACATCTGGAGTGTGACGAGCTTCACCGAATTGCGCCGCGAGGCGGAGGATGTAGAGCGTTGGAACATGCTCAATCCACTCGAACCCGAACGTGTTGCCTACGTCACCCAGTGCCTGGCCTCGCGCGGGGATGCGCCCATCATCGCTTCGACCGACTACATGAAAATGTACGCCGAGCAGGTGCGCGATTATGCGCCCAATCCGTACATCGTACTGGGCACCGATGGATTCGGGCGTTCCGACTACCGCCGGAAGCTGCGCGCTCATTTCGAGGTCGACCGCCACTTTGTGGCCGTCGCGGCGCTGAAGGCGCTGGCCGACGAGAACAAGGTTCCCTCGCTCAAGGTGGCGGAAGCCATCAAGAAGTACGGTATCGATCCGGCCAAGCCGAACCCGGCCCGCGCCTGACCCCAAGACCCATGCGCATTTCCACAGATCAGGGAAAGTCAAGAATGTCATCGAGCGAAGTCAAGGTTCCCGATATCGGCGACTTCAAGAACGTGCCCGTCATCGAGGTGCACGTTAAGCCCGGTCAGACGGTCAAGGCGGAGGATCCGCTGGTCACGCTGGAAAGCGACAAGGCCGCGATGGACGTGCCGGCCCCGCAGGATGGCATTGTGGAAGCCGTCACGGTCAAGGTGGGCGACAAGGTCAGCGAGGGCACGTTGATCGCCAGGTTTGCCGCTGCTAGTGCATCCAAGCCCGCCGAGGCAAAGCCGGCGGCGCGCGTGCCATCGGCACAAACGGGTGAGCCGAGTGCAGCGCCGGCACAGACAAGGCCGTCGCCGCGACCCGCGTCCACGCTTGAGCCGATGCCCGAGCCGCTCCCCATTCCGCGCGAGGTGCCCGCTCCACCCCTGCACGATTTTGCCGGCGTTCACGCCAGCCCCGCGGTGCGCCGTCTTGCGCGCGAACTCGACGTCGATCTTACCGCGCTCAAAGGCACGGGCGAGCACGGGCGTATCACCAAGGATGACGTCAAGCGCGCTCTGGCCAAGGACAGCGGCGGCGCGGGAGGCGGGGGCACGGGGATTCCGGAGATCCCTCCTCAGGACTTCGCCAAATTCGGTCCCATCGAGACCAAACCGTTGTCGCGCATGAAGCGGCTGTCGGGTCCGCATCTGCATCGCGCGTGGCTCAACATCCCGCACGTCACGCACAATGACGAGGCGGACATCACCGATCTCGATTCCTATCGCAAGACCCTCGACAACGCCGCCAAGGCGAAGGGCTTCCGCGTTACGCTTCTGGTGTTCCTGATGAAGGCCTCGGTTGTGGCGTTGAAGGAATTCCCCGAGTTCAATGCGTCGCTTTCTCCCGGCAAGGACGCGCTCATCTATAAAAAATACTATAACATCGGTGTTGCCGTGGACACGCCCGATGGCCTCGTCGTGCCCGTCATCAAGGACGTCGATCGCAAGGGCGTGCTGGAGCTTTCCCAGGAATTGTCTGCCGTTTCCGCCAAGATGCGTGACGGCAAGATCGCGCCGGCCGACATCCAAGGCGGCACGTTCTCCATCTCCTCGCTCGGCGGCATTGGCGGCACGGCTTTTACCCCCATCGTAAACGCGCCAGAGGTCGCCATCCTGGGCGTCGTGCGGTCCGCCATTAGACCGAAGTGGGATGGGGCGACGTTCGAACCGCGTTTGATGCTGCCTTTGTGCCTGTCCTACGACCACCGGGTTATTGACGGAGCGCTCGCTGCACGCTTCACCCGTAGATTGGCGGATGTTCTGGAGGATGTGCGCCAACTCGTCTTGTGACCCCTTGATGGAAGAGAGATCGATTATGAGCACGACCGAAATCCGCGTACCCGACATCGGCGATTTCAAGGACGTGCCCATTATCGAAATTCACGTCGGACCAGGCGCGACGATCAACCTGGACGACCCGCTGATCACGCTTGAGAGCGACAAGGCTGCGATGGAGGTGCCCGCGCCGCAGGGCGGGCGGATCGTAGAACTGCTGGTCAAGACCGGCGATAAGGTGAGCCGTGGCACGCCGATTGCGCGCATCGAGACCGTTGACGCGACCTCTGGTGCTGACATTGAGAAGGCGGCTTCCGGCGCTTCGGGAGCGGCCGCAGGTGCCACGGCGGCTGCGGCGTCCGCCGCGGCTTTCACCGGCACGGCCGATGTGACGTGCGACGTCATGGTTCTCGGTGCTGGTCCGGGCGGCTATTCGGCGGCGTTCCGTTCGGCCGACCTTGGCCTCAACACCGTCCTCGTGGAACGCGGCCCGACGCTGGGCGGCGTCTGTTTGAATGTGGGCTGCATTCCCTCCAAGGCGCTGCTGCATACCGCGGCCATCGTCGATGAGGCTGCCGCGCTCGCCAGCCATGGCATCAAGTTCGGTGCGCCTCAGATCGACCTCGATGCGCTGCGCGGCCACAAGAACAAGGTCGTCGGCAAGCTGACGACAGGCCTCGCGCAGATGGCCAAGATGCGCAAGGTCAACGTCCTGCGCGGGGTCGGGGAATTCCTGGATGCAAACCACATCGCGGTCACGGCGGACGGTGGTGCGCGCCAGGTCGTGAAGTTCTCCAAGGCGATTATCGCCGCCGGATCCGAGGCCGTAGCGCTGCCCTTCATTCCGCAGGATCCCCGCATCGTCGATTCCACCGGCGCGCTGGAGTTGCGCCAGATCCCAAAGAAGATGCTGGTCATCGGTGGCGGCATCATCGGGCTTGAGATGGCGACTGTTTACTCCGTGCTTGGGTCGCGCATCGACGTCGTCGAAATGCTCGACGGACTGATGCCGGGCGCAGACCGCGACCTTGTCAAGGTCTGGGAGAAGAAGAACGCCAAGCGTTTTGACAAAGTCATGCTCAAGACGAAGACGGTCGGCGTCGAGGCCAAGGATGACGGCATCCACGTGCGCTTTGAGGGCGAGGCTGCACCGGCAGATCCCCAGGTCTACGATCTGGTTCTGGTGGCGGTCGGGCGTTCGCCCAACGGCAAGCTGATTGGCGCGCAGAATGCGGGCGTCGCCGTGTCCGACCGCGGCTTCATCGCCGTCGACCAGCAGATGCGCACCAACGTGCCCCATATCTTCGCCATCGGCGATATTGTCGGCCAGCCCATGTTGGCGCACAAGGCCGTGCATGAGGCACATGTGGCGGCGGAGGTGGCCGCCGGCAAGCCGTCCGCCTTCGACGCCAAGCAGATCCCGTCGGTCGCCTACACCGATCCCGAAATCGCGTGGGCCGGCAAGACGGAGGACCAGTTGAAGGCCGAGGGTGCGAAGTTCGGCAAGGCGGTGTTCCCGTGGGCCGCCTCCGGCCGCGCCATCGCAAATGGGCGCGACGAGGGCTTCACCAAGCTGCTGTTTGACAGCGAGACGCATCGCATCCTTGGCGGCGGCATCGTCGGCACCCATGCAGGTGACCTTATCAGCGAGGTCTGCCTCGCCGTCGAGATGGGCGCGGAGCCTGCCGACATCGGCAAGACGATCCATCCGCATCCAACCCTGGGTGAATCGATCGGCATGGCGGCGGAGGTGTTCGAAGGCACCTGCACCGATCTGCCACCTCAGAAGAAGCCCGGCGCCTGAGCCGCGCACCCGTGTAACGCAATGCTACCGCCCGTGGCTTCCAGGCCGCGGGCGCTTTGCGTCATGGCCGTCACCCGGCACTATACTCGGCTGCGATTCGTCCGCGTTATGGCGGCGGTCTCGGAAAAGGGGCGGGGACGGACAGGTGCGCATTCTCTTCATCCATCAGAATTTTCCGGCCCAGTTCCAGCATCTGGCGCCGGCACTGATGGCGCGCGGGCATCAGGTTTTAGCACTGACTGCGGAGAATAATCGTCAGGTCAGCAATATCCCGACCGCGCATTACCGGTTCCAGCCGCATTCCTATGATCCCAACGCTCTTGGCCTTGCCAAGACGTACGCCGGGATGGTGGATCGCGGTCAGACCGTGGCGCGGGCCTGCGCGCAAATCGGCAAGCGCGACGGTTTCGAGCCCGATATTGTGGTGGGACACATCGGTTGGGGCGAGACGCTGTTCCTCAAGGAAGTCTGGCCCAAGACGCGCGTGCTGCTGTACTCGGAATTTTTCTACAATCCGCGCGACACGTTGCAGGCGTTTGATCCCGAATTCGCCCAGGACGATCTTGCCACGCGCCTGTGGGTGGCGTCGCGGCAGGCGCATCTCCTGCAGGCTCTTTACGGCGCGGACGCGTACTTGACGCCGACGCACTGGCAGGCGTCCGGCTTTCCCGGGCATGTGGGCCCCCGCATGAGTGTCATCCACGATGGCATCGATACGGCCCGGCTCACGCCGGACACGTTCGCGCGCGTGACGCTCCCAGGCACCACACGCAGCTTCGGCAAAGGTGATGAGGTGTTGACGTTCGTCAGCCGCACGCTGGAGCCCTATCGCGGCTATCACGTCTTCATGCGAGCGCTGCCTGCCGTACTGGCGGCGCGGCCTAAGGCGCATGTCGTGATCGTCGGCGGGGACGACGGCGGTTACGGCCTGTCGCCGCCCAAGGGCACCACATGGCGTCAAAAGTTCTTGGAAGAGGTCGCGGGGCGGCTTGATTTATCGCGGGTGCATGTCATAGGGCGGGTTCCCTTCGATACGTTCACGGCCCTGATGTGCGTGACACGCGTCCACGCCTATCTGTCGTACCCCTTCGTGCTGTCGTGGTCGATGTTGCAAGCCATGAGTTGTGGTGCGCAGGTCGTCGGTTCGCGCACGCCGCCGGTGGAGGAAGTGATTGCCGATGGCATCAACGGCCGCCTCGTTGATTTCTTCGATGTCGAGGGCTGGTCGGCAGCGCTGATCGCAGCCCTTGCCGATCCCGAAAAGGACGACGCGTTACGGGAGGCGGCGCGCCGGACGATCATCGAGCGTTATGATCTTCACACGCGCTGCCTGCCGCAACAGATATCCTTGGTTGAAGCGCAAGGCGCGATCCGCCCTGCGGGCTAAGGCCGGGGCGCGGCCGCCCGGCGCAAGCGGTCGTTAATCGCTTCGCCCAGACCTTTTTCCGGAATCGGCATGACGGCGATGGTCGCGGCACCCGACTGGTCAAGCCTGCGCAGATAGGCAAACAGATTTGCTGCCGCCTCGACGAGATCGCCGCTCGGGCTGAGATTTGCGACGGGTCCGGTCGTCTGCGGCGTGCGATCTCCAAAGGCGAGCAGCGCCTCGCCGGGCCGCACCTCGCGCGCGTTCAACCTCATTTTTGCGCTCGGTGCGTAATGGCTTTCGAGCTGACCGGGTGAGGCGGGCCTGGCGCTCATGTCGCCTGCGCGCAGCAGGCGCAGGCCGAGACTGGCTTCGATGGCTTCCATGGGTATCGCCCCGGGACGCAGGAGCACGATGTCGTCGCCGGTGGCGTCGAGGATGGTCGACTCCAAGCCGTGAACGGTCGGCCCTGCGTCGAGGATCATCGCAACGCGGTCTGCCAGATCCTCCGCCACATGCTGCGCCGTCGTTGCGGTAATGCGGCCGGAGCGGTTGGCGGAGGGTGCCGCAAGGGGCCTGCCCGCTGCCTTCAGAAGCGCTTGCGCCGCCGGGTGCGCGGGTGCGCGCAAAGCAAGCGTCGAGAGGCCCGCGGAGGCAAGCTCGGCAATGGGCGCTCCCGGCGCGCGCTCAACGACGAGCGTCAACGGCCCTGGCCAGAAAGCTTGTGCAAGGTCGCGCGCGCGCTGCGAGAAAATCCCCAGGTGCGCCGCAGCCTCCAGACCCGGAACATGCACGATCAGCGGATTGAAATGCGGCCGCCCCTTCGCTTCGAAAATGCGGGCAACAGCATTGGCGTTGGTGGCATCAGCCCCCAGGCCATAAACCGTCTCCGTCGGAAAGGCGACGAGATCGCCCCCGCGCAGCAATTCGCCCGCCTGCAGCAGCGCCGCATCGGTAATGGGTGTGGGGACGGCGCGCGTAACTGGTTTGCTCTGTCCGCTATCCGGCATAGTGTCTTTGCTTTCTGGCTGCGTGTGATCCGGTCGATCGGGCGCCTAGCTCCACTAGACGGCTCCACTAGACGACAATGGCTCCGCGCTCAAGGCGCATGGATCGTAAATGGGCTCGCGCGAGCGACGAAGGAAGGTGAATGCCAATGGCCGAGGGTATCGACGTTTCGAAGCAGGACGGCGTGCAGATCGTCCGCATCAACCGCCCTCAGAAGAAAAATGCTCTGACGTCGGCCATGTACCGCGAACTGGTCTCGGCCTTCGATGAGGGCGACGCGGACCCTTCTGTGGCCGCGCACGTCGTGCTCGGCCTCAAGGGCGTGTTTTGCGCAGGTAATGATATTGGAGACTTCCTGTCGTTCGCGCAGGGAGGCGGGCTGCCGCTTGAGACAATCCTCGCATTCCTTGGCAAGCTACCCGCCATCGAGAAGCCCGTGATTGCGGGTGTTGATGGCATCGCGGTCGGCGTGGGCGTCACCATGCTCATGCACTTCGATCTCGTGTATGCCGCGCCGGAGTCGTTTTTCTCCACGCCATTCCTCGACCTCGGCCTTGTTCCCGAAGCCGCATCCAGCCTTCTCGTGCCGCGCGCCGTGGGGCATCAGCGTGCTTTCGAAATGCTGGTCCTGGGCGAGCCGTTTACCGCCGATCGGGCCTACGCGTGCGGTCTGGTGAACGCCATCGAACCCAGCGACAGGCTGGAGGAGAAAGTGCTCGAAACCGCGCGCAAGCTCGCGCGCAAGCCCCCCGAGGCCCTGAAGCTGGCGCGCCGTCTGTTGCGCGGCGACACCGCCGATATTCTTGCGCGCACCAAGCAGGAGGCGGAGCTTTTCCGCCAGCGGCTGGCGTCCCCGGAAGCGGCCGAGGCCTTTCAAGCTTTTTTCGAGAAGCGGCCGCCTGATTTTTCAAAAGTGCGAGCGGGAAGCTGATTGTTGCCGCAATGGCGGCAATCCTTACTCGTAGAACCACGATCAAGCCAGGGGAGGCCGGCATGACATCGAGATTGGCGGTTCTTGCACTCATTCTGCTTGGTCTCACCGCTACGCTGGGATCTGGAGGCGCGGCACGGGCAAACTGGTTGACCTCACTGACGAAGGGCGTCAGCAAAGCCGGCAAGGAGGCCACGCACCTCCATCCCCATCTGGGCGATCTGGGCAAGGCGATCGGCCACCTGCCGCATACGCCGCCCGGTACGCGGGCCGCCGCGCTCGCCGCGCACGCCGCGCCGGAAGGCCATTGGAAGTTTGCCAATCGGGACGGCACCGTCTTCACCGCCGGCACGCCCGATGAGATGCAGCGCCTCCTGCCGTCGCTCGCGCCTGATGCTGCGGGCGAGGGCAAGCTCGCACTCTATCTGACGGAAGACAGCGTCTTCGCAAATCGCGCCGCGCTCGATAAATTGCCGGACGGCGCGGAGCTTCATCTCTCGACCGCCGAAGGCGCGTTTGCGCTGATGCGGGCGGCCGATGGCGCGTTGTCGCTGAAGCTGAAGCCAAACGTGACGATCGTGCTCGGCGAGCGCGCCATGTTCGAAGAGGCGCTGGCGTTCCTCTCGCGTCCTCTCAACAGGTCCAGTATCAGGACGCTGAGTATCGAGCCGGGAGAGGCAAAGGCGCTGTCATCCGCACCGCAGCTCGATTCCGCGACCAAGGCGCCGCTCATCGACAAGGTTGCGCCGGAGCGGTTGGAAGGTTCGCTGCGAGCTTTGCGCGGGCAAACCGCGCTTATTGTGGGACGCATCGAGAATGGCAAGATCGCGTTCAAGCCGTCCAGCGGTGGCGAGGTCGCAAGCGACCTCGATGAGCTCCTGGCGGCTGCGCGCGAGGCGGATGTCAATCTGGTGCTGCTCAATGCCGGCACGCCCTTGCAGCCCGGCGGCCGCAATTGGTTGTGGCAGTCGATCGAAGTCGGCGGCCTTGATGACGCCATGTCGAAGGCGACGTTCGGGGACTTTCTGGATGCCATAGGCGCGCGCCGGGCGCCGATGACGGTTTCGGCAGCATCCGATGGCGCCGGACGTGTTCACCTGAAGGCGCAGGCGGGTGAAGCGGGTGGCGCTGTGGAGGCGGCCCAAGGCACGCTCGCCGATCTCATGGGTCACGTGACAGGAGAAGTGATCTCGAACACGCTCGACATCCACGCGCGAGATCAATCCAGCCAGCTCGAACGCGATGCGCGCATCGTTCCAGGAATCCCGACCTACATCCAGATGCCGTACCTCGTGAGCGTCATTGGGGGGCTGCTGGGCTGGCCGGTCTCGCGCACATGGTGGTCCCGGATCTGGCCACCGCGCTCGCGGGCACAAGGTGAAAGCTGGATCAGTCACCGGCTGAAGGGGTTGCCAAATTTTCTGGTCTATCTGCTCGCCTTTTTGCCCATAGCCGGGCTGCCGGCGTTTATCTGGCATGGCCTGGTACACCTGTGGACCGCCGTCAGTGCGCCGTTCCGCTGGCTGCGCAGGGTGCTGCGGCGTCGCGTTGAGGTCTGATCGGAGGTCTCTCGCGCTTCTGTCCCGAACGGTCTAGACTTTGCCAAAAGCAGCAATAAGGGAAGACGCATGGGTCCGTTGGAGAACAAGACGTTATTCATTACCGGCGCCAGCCGCGGCATCGGCTTGGCGATTGCCAAGCGGGCTGCGCGGGATGGCGCGCGCATTGCCATCGCCGCCAAGACCGACAGTCCCAATCCCAAGCTGGAAGGCACGATCCATTCGGCCGCCGATGAGATCCGCGCGGCCGGCGGGCAGGCACTGCCCATTGTCTGCGACATTCGCGAAGAGGAACAAGTGCAGCGCGCCGTCGAATTGACCGTGGCCACCTTCGGCGGCATCGACGTGTGCGTTAACAATGCGTCGGCGATTTCTCTCACCCCGATCGAAAAGACCGAGATCAAGCGCTTTGATCTGATGTTCCAGATCAATACGCGAGGAACTTTTATGGTCTCCAAGGCCTGCCTGCCGCATCTGAGACGATCGCAGAACCCGCACATCCTGATGCTATCACCGCCGCTCGACATGCAGCCGCGCTGGTTTGCCGGCCACGTCGCCTACTCCATCGCCAAGTACGGCATGAGCCTGTGCGTGCTCGGGCTGGCGGAGGAGTTGAAGAAAGATGGCGTTGCAGTAAATGCCCTGTGGCCACGTACGACGATTGCAACCGCGGCGATACGTAACGTTCTCGGTGGGGACAAACTGGTGAGCATGAGCCGCAAGCCCGACATCCTGGCCGATGCCGCCCATCTCGTCTTTCAGCAGGCCGCCAAGAGCTTCACCGGTCATTTTCTCATCGACGATACATTCTTGCACAGCGTCGGTGATGTCACCGACTTCGAAGGGTACCGCGTCGACCCTGGTAAACCCTTGGCGCCTGATTTCTTCGTGCCGGCCGACAGCATCCCTCCACCGGGCGTCGTGCTTGCGCGTCTATCGGAACTGACATGAGCCGGGACGTCCCGCGCGAAATGTCTTGGCGGGTAAGAACCCTGGCGTAGTATGCGAAAAAACATCCTCCTAGGGACAACGCTCCGGAATCGGCTCGACGAATGACCACCGTCCTCATTACGCATCCCTCGTTCCTCAAGCACGATACGGGCGAGTATCATCCCGAGCGGCCGGACCGGATGCGCGCGATTGATCGCATCCTTGGGCACGAGATCTACAAGGGGCTGGTGCGCCGGGAAGCGCCGTTGCGCGAGGATGCGCAAGAGGCGATCCGGCGCGTGCATCCGGGTAGCTATTACGACGGGCTCGAAGCTAGGCGCCCAGCCCCCGGCGCGCCTCCCATTCATCTCGACGGCGACACCGTCATGTCGGAAGGGACATGGGAGGCGGCGTTGCGCGCTGTGGGCGCGGGGCTCGACGCCGTCGATCTTGTCATGACGAGGCAGGCCGCCAACGTCTTTTGCCAGGTGCGCCCCCCCGGTCATCACGCCGAGAGCAACGTCGCAATGGGGTTCTGCCTGTTTGCGAACGCCGCCATCGCAGCCAACTACGCCCGTGACAAGCATGGCGCGGAGCGCATCGCTGTCGTCGATTTCGATGTGCATCATGGCAACGGCACGCAGCAGATCTTCTGGTCGGACCGCGACCTGTTCTATGGGTCCACGCACCAGATGCCGCTGTTTCCCGGCACGGGCGCGTTGAGCGAGACGGGCGTGGGCAACATCTTCAATGCGCCGCTGCGTGAAGGCGACGGCCGCGAAAAATTCGAAATGGCGTTCCGCGAGCGTATCCTGGTTCCGTTACGCAATTTCTCGCCCGATCTCATCATCATTTCCGCAGGCTTCGACGCCCACAAGAACGATCCTCTGGGTGGCCTAGAGCTGGTCGAGGCCGATTTTATGTGGGCAACCGAGCAGCTTGCTGATGCCGCGGACCGCCAGGCGGGCGGGCGCATTGTGTCGATGCTCGAGGGGGGGTATGACCTCGCGGGACTGGCCCGTTCCGTCGCCGTCCACGTCAAGACGCTGATGGATGCGGGCGCGTGACCCGCGCGTGTGACAGCACACGTGCCGGCAGCATGGACCATGAGAGAACGAACATGAACACGACAGCCAAGCCCGCGCGCAATCATGCCGACATCAGGGAGATGAGCTTCGAGCGCGCACTAAAGGAGCTTGAGCTGATCGTCGGGCGTCTGGAGCGCGGCGATGTCGAGTTGGAAGAATCCATTGCCATCTATGAACGCGGCGAAGCCCTGCGCGATCACTGCGACCGGCTTTTGAAACAGGCCGAGGCCAAGGTGGAAAAACTCACCTTCGGCGCCGACGGCCGTCCGCGGGGTACTGAGCCGCTCGACCCAGGCGTGTGAGCCGGGCCGAGAGGGTTCTCTCAGTCCGCCAGTCCAGGCAACTATAGCGGTCGACGAAAACCGCGCGAGTCACAGGATCGCACGGTTCTGATTGTCCGGGGTGCGATTACCGCGCTTCCTTCGCCATCTCGCGCAGCTTGAACTTCTGGATCTTTCCCGTCGAGGTCTTGGGCACTTCCGTGAAGACGACGTGACGGGGAACCTTGTAGCGGGCGAGCCCCTGGCGGCACCATTCGATGATCTCATCGGGCGTTGCGGTTGCGCCCGGGCGCAGCTCAACGAAGGCGCAAGGCGTTTCGCCCCACTTCTCGTCCTGCTTGGCGACGACGGCGCAGAACGCAACCGCGGGGTGCTTGTAGAGCACGTCCTCCACCTCGATGGAGGAGATGTTCTCGCCGCCGGAGATGATGATGTCCTTGGAGCGGTCTTTCAGCTGGATATAGCCATCGGGATGCAGCACGCCGAGATCGCCGGAGTGGAAGTAGCCGCCGGCGAAGGCCTCCTCGGTGGCCTTCTTGTTCTTGAGGTATCCCTTCATGACGTTGTTGCCGCGGAACATGACCTCGCCCAGCGTCTCGCCGTCGGCGGGCACGACCTGCATCGTCTCCGGGTTCATCACGGTCAGCTCTTCAAGCGTCACGTAGCGCACGCCCTGGCGCGCCTTCTTCGCGGCAAGGGCATCCCTGGGCAGCTCATTCCAGGCCGCGTTCCACTCGTTGATGGTCGCGGGCCCGTAGGTTTCGGTGAGACCGTAAAGATGCGTCAGCCGGAAGCCGGCTTCCGTCATCGCCGACAGGACAGCCTCGGGCGGCGGGGCGGCCGCGTGGTTGAAGGAGACGGTATGCGTGATCTGGCGCTGCTCGTCGGGGGTTGCATTGAGCAACGTCGCCATGACGATGGGAGCGCCTGACAGGTTGGTCACGTGGTGGTCAACGATGGCGTCGTACATCGCCTTGGCGCGCACCCAGCGAAGACAGACGTGCGCGCCTCCCATCATGGTGATCGACCATGTGAAGCACCAGCCGTTGCAGTGGTACATCGGCAGCGTCCACAGATAGACCGGGTGGATCATCATGCCGGTTTCAATGCTATTCGCATAGCACATGAGCGCCGCGCCACGGTGATGATAGACAACGCCCTTGGGGTTGCCCGTGGTGCCGGACGTATAGTTCAGCGAGATGGCATCCCACTCATCATCCGGCCAGGACCATTTGAAGTTCTTGTCGCCCCCGGCGACCAACTCGTCGTAGTCGAGATCGGAACTCGCAGGGTTGGCCTGCGGAAACTCGGTGTCGTTGAAGTCGATGACGAGCGGCTTCACCGTGGCGATCGCAAGCGCCTCCTTCATCACCGGCTGGAACTCGCGGTCAACTATGACGATCTTGCTGTCGGCATGATCGAGCTGGAAGGCGACGATGGCGGCGTCAAGCCGTGTGTTGATGGAATGGAGCACTGCGCCAGCCATGGGCACGCCGAAATGGGCTTCCAGCATCGAGGGCGTGTTGGAAAGCATCACCGAGACGGTGTCGCCCTTGCCGATGCCGCGGCTGGCGAGCGCGGAGGCGAGCTGGCGCGCACGGTCATAGAACTGGGCATAGGTGATGCGCTGCCTGCCGTGAATGATGGCCGTACGCTGCGGATAGACGGCTGCCGAGCGCTCCAGGAAGCTCAGCGGCGTGAGCGGCTGATAGTTGGCGGCGTTCTTGCCGAGGTCTTGTTCGTAGGGATTGACGGCCATTGTGACCCCTTCGTCGTTCTGGAGATTGCGTCGCGCCGAACTTTATTCGGAAATTTCGTGGGGACGCTAGCGAAAGGCGGCGACGGCTTCAACGGGGCTTTTGGCCGGTTTGGCGTGGATAAGCGCTCGTGGCGGCTTTAATTGCCGCCACTTGGAAGGATGCAATGGGCGGCGGACGGCTTATTCGCCGTCCTCGCCGTCCTCCTCTTTTTTGGAGGACATTTCCTTGAGCTTTGCGAAAACGCGGGCCTGCTCTTCCTCCGGCGTCTCCTCCTGCTCTGCGGGCGAGGGCTTGGGCGCGACGATCGTGGCCGTGGTGGCGAGCGGCTCTTCGCCGGCGCTGCCCGTGGTTTCCTCGGCCGAAAGTAGTGTACCGGCCTTCTCGCGGTCCTTCGTGGCCTCCTTGCGCTCGCGCTCGAGGCGGCGGGCGGCCTTCTTGACCTCGGCGTCGAGGTCGAGCTGCGAGCACAACCCGAGCGTAACCGGGTCCTGGGGCGTGAGCTGGGGGGAATTCCAATGCGTACGGTCGCGGATCTGGCCGATAGTTGGCTTGGTTGTGCCGACGAGGCGCATGATCTGGCTGTCTTTCAGCTCAGGATGATTGCGCAGCAGCCAGAGCACCGCGTTGGGGCGGTCATGGCGGCGGGAGACCGGCGTGTAGCGAGGCCCTTTGCGCGTCTGCGCCTGTGCGGGCAGCTCCACCTTGCTTTCAGCCAGCACGAGCCTGTGCGCGGGGTCCTTTTCGGCGCGCGCGATTTCTTCGCGTGTCAGCTGGCTGGATGTCACCGGGTCCATGCCCTTGATCCCCTGAGCCACGTCGCCATCGGCGATGCCTTTCACCTCCAGCGGATGAAGGCCGCAGAATTCCGCGATCTGGTCGAAGGACAGCCCGGTATTTTCCACAAGCCAGACGGCGGTGGCCTTGGGCATTAGGGGGCGGCGTGCGCTCATGTGTTTTCTCCGGCCCTCCGCACCCGGCAGGATGCAAAGGAAGCTATTAGGGAAACTCGCGTTTAATGGATCAGGAGGGCTTATACCCTCCAGAGCGTCCTAGGCGCAACCTTAGAATGCGCAATTTTCAGCATGGTTGCCTGCCCCATATGCCTGCAAAGGGGGTGTCCGCCGCCGCCGGTTACCGGCGGGAGCTGTTGTCCGGACAGGGATAAAAAAGCGGGTTCAGTAGGTTGCGGGCCAAAACGCGCAAGGCTAGTGTCCGCTGCGCGCGTTACGATCACCCTGCAGAGGGCGGAGCCAAGCGCCTAGGAGCAAAGGAAAATAAGCGATGCTGGCGACTGCGGGTACAACCCATTACTTCGAGGATCTCAAGGTCGGCCAGGAAGCATCCATGTCACGCGTGGTGTCGGAAGCCGATATCGTCGCTTACGCGGCGCTGTCGGGTGATTACAACCCTGTCCACCTCGATCCCGATTATGCCGCGCGCACCGTCTTCAAGGAGCGCATCGCACACGGGATTCTTTCGGCAGGTTACATCTCGGCCCTGTTCGGCATGAAGCTGCCCGGCCCTGGCTCGATTTACATCTCGCAGACGCTGAACTTCAAAGGCCCAGTCAAGATCGACGACCGCGTCGAGACGACCGTGCGGCTTGTCGAGCTCCTGCCGGAGAAAAAGCGTGCCAAGTTCGACTGCATGTGCATGGTCGATGGCAAGCCGGTCCTTACGGGCGAGGCGGTGCTGATGGTGCCTGGCCGTCCGTCCTGATACACAGTCCCCGCATAAATTCTCTGGCGCGGCGTTTTTTGCGCCGGGTGAGAAGCGGGGAGAGGGCTTTTACTTCAGATGCAAATTGTACACGGCCACACGCATGTTCCGGTCAACGCGCGCGGCGCGGTCATTGCGATCGGCAATTTCGACGGGGTGCATCGCGGTCACCGGGCTCTTCTCGCTCGGGCCGTCACGCGCGCCAAAGAGATGGAACGTGCTTCCGGCGTCATGGTGTTTGAGCCCCATCCACGCGAGTTTTTCCACCCCGCCGAGCCGCTATTTCACCTCACGCCCTTGAACCGCAAGCTCGCCATCTTCGAGCAGCTCGGCCTCAAGCTGGCATTTGTTGAGAACTTCGATGCACACTTCGCCTCGCTGTCGGCGGAAGAGTTCATCGAGCGCGTGCTCGTGGCAGGACTGGGTGTTGCCCACGTCATCATCGGGTACGACTTCTATTTCGGCCACAAGCGCGCGGGCAACCCGCAGATGCTCGTCGATGCGGGCGCCAAGCTCGGCTTTGGCGTCACGGTCGTCGCTCCGGTGGCGGAAGCGGGCGAAGTCTTCTCCTCCTCTGCCGTGCGCGTCTATCTTGCGCAAGGCGATGTGAAGGGCGCGACGCAAGTGTTGGGCGAGCCGTGGCGCGTGATAGGCAAGATCGTGGGCGGCGCCAAGCGCGGCACGGGGCTCGGTTTCCCCACCGCCAACGTGCCCATGCCCAAGGGCACCGCGCTGGCGCACGGCATTTATGCGGTGCGCGCTCATGTCGATGGTGAGGTCCATAATGCGGCCGCCTACCTCGGCACGCGCCCGACCTTCGACAACGGCATGCCAGTGCTGGAAGTGTTCCTGATCGACTTCAAGGGCGATCTCTACGGCCACCACATCGACGTCGAGTTTATCGACTTCATCCGCGAGGACCGCAAGTTCGACACTGCGGAAGCCCTTGTCACGCAGATGGATGAGGACGTTAAGAAAATTCGCGATGTACTGGCCGGGCCGGCGTAGCGCCGCTGCTCCCGCCGGGCGTCGCGGCGAGAACGGCGGAATTGCCAGTAAAACCAAGCCGCCTTTGCTTTGCTCCGGCGGGGTTGCTAGAAGGCCGTCTGCGACCGATTTGCCAACCCGAAAGCCCGCCTCAGATGTCCAAGAAGCCCCAGGCTCACAACGAAACCGCCAAGACCGCCCACAAGCCTGACAAAGCCAAGGACGCAACCAGCCGGGGCGGCGCGGCCAAGGTGGATGCGGCGGGCGAAGCGGGATCATCGGGACGGGATTCGGAACGAGACTGGGGCGCGACGCTGTTTTTGCCTCAGACGGACTTTCCCATGCGCGCCGGGCTGCCCGACATGGAACCTCGCATGCTCAAGCGCTGGGAGGAGATGGATCTCTACAGCCAGATCCGCAAAGCCTCCCGGGGCAGGCCGAAGTTCGTGCTGCACGATGGTCCGCCCTATGCCAACGGCAACATCCACATCGGGCATGCGTTGAACAAGATCCTCAAGGACCTCGTGGTGAAGTCGCAGCAGATGCTGGGCTACGATTGCCCTTACGTACCCGGCTGGGATTGCCACGGCCTGCCGATTGAATGGAAGATCGAGGAGCAGTACCGCGCGAGGGGCAACGAGAAGCCGAACTTCTCCGACCCCGAAGCCATTAACGCCTTCCGCGACGAGTGCCGCAAGTTCGCCGAGACGTGGCTCGACGTGCAGCGCGAGGAATTCAAGCGTCTCGGCGTGCTGGGTGACTGGGCCAATCCCTATTCGACCATGTCCTATCGCGCGGAAGCAACCATCGCGCGCGAGATCATGAAGTTTGCCGATAACGGCCTGCTCTATCGCGGCTCCAAACCCGTGATGTGGTCGGTCGTCGAGAAGACGGCGCTCGCGGAGGCCGAAGTCGAGTACCAGGACTATCAGAGCGATGCGATCTGGGTAAAGTTTCCCGTTAAAAGCATTGATACCGAACTCCAAGACGAAGTCTTGGCGCGCCTCAAGAAGCTAGCAGAAAGCACGCGACTCGATCTTTCGGGCGATCCCACAAAAGATCCGCGATACTCACTCATGGGAGCCAGCATCGTTATCTGGACGACGACACCTTGGACAATTCCTGGGAATAGAGCCGTCAGCTACTCCAGTCGCATCGATTATAAATTAGTGGAGTGTACGGAATCACCAGATGGGAATTGGCTAAAGAAAGGCGATCGCCTCGTACTTGCTGATAAGCTTGTCGAAAGCGTTATGAAGTCGGCCAAGGGCTCCGCTTGGAGCACGATTCGATATGTCGAGAGCCAAGAACTGGATCAGGTCGTCTGCGCCCATCCGCTCGCATCCCTCGGTTACGACTTTGACGTGCCGCTTCTCGATGGTGATCACGTCACTGACGACACGGGCACGGGCTTCGTGCATACCGCCCCCGGCCACGGTGCGGACGACTATAATATCTGGATCTCGCAGGCTCGACATAAGGGGGTTGACACCACCATCCCCTTCACGGTGGACGCCGATGGCGTGATGACCAAGGAAGCGCCGGGCTTCACCGGCAAGCGCGTGCTCAAGGAGAACGGCGACAAGGGCGACGCCAACGATGCGGTTATCAAGGCTCTGGCCGAAGCCGGCAACATCATCGCGCGCGGACGCTTGAAGCATCAGTATCCGCACTCCTGGCGCTCCAAGAAGCCGGTCATCTTCCGCAACACGCCGCAATGGTTCATCGCGCTCGATAGGGTGCTTTCCGACTCGTGTTCCGCGAGCCGGCCGGAAGGCGCAGGCCCCTCATCCGTCCCTTCGGGACACCTTCTCCCCAAGGGAGAAGGAAGTGTCACCAAGGGAGTAGCTAAGGGAGAAGGACAGGGCCTTTCCTCTCCCGGAACGGGAGAGGATGTCGCGGCAGCGACAGGTGAGGGACTTGGCACACACTCTGCTCATCGCACGTTGCGCACTGTCGCGCTAAGCGAGATCAAGAAGACGGAATGGGTGCCGGAGACGGGCGAGAACCGCATCACCGGCATGATCGAAAACCGGCCCGATTGGGTCGTGTCGCGCCAGCGCGCCTGGGGCGTGCCCATCACCATCTTCGTTGCCAAGAAGGACCACGCCAACCACAAGGAAGGTGACATCCTGCATGATGCCGCCGTCGATGCCGCCATCATCGACGCCTTCGAGAAGGAAGGCGCGGACGCCTGGTATGCAGAGGGCGCGGCCAAGCGCTTCCTCAAGGCGAGCAAGGAGAAGCTCGATCCGGATAACTGGGAGCAGATCAAGGACGTGCTCGACGTGTGGTTCGATTCCGGCTCCACGCACGCCTTCACACTGGAGGATCCCGAGACCTTCCCCGACTACAAGGGCTTGTCGCGCAAGGGACGCGTGAAAGGCGGGCAGGACCGCGTCATGTATCTGGAAGGCTCCGATCAGCATCGCGGCTGGTTTCATTCCTCGCTGCTGGAGTCGTGCGGCACGCGGGGCATTGCGCCCTACGACATTGTGCTGACGCACGGCTTCGTGCTCGACGAGAAGGGGCAGAAAATGTCGAAGTCGCTGGGCAATGTCGTTGCGCCTCAGGACGTGATGGCGAAATCCGGCGCCGACATCCTGCGGCTGTGGGTGGCGGCTTCCGATTATTCCGACGATCTGCGCATCGGTCCGGAGATCCTGAAAACCTTCTCCGAGACCTACCGCAAACTGCGCAACACGTTGCGCTGGATGCTGGGCGCGCTGGCGCACTTCAAGGTGGATGAGGAGATTGCGCTCGAGGATATGGGCCCGTTCGAGCTGGAACGCCTCATGCTGCATCGTCTTGCGGAACTCGATCACGAGATCCGCAAGGCCTACGAGACGTATGACTTCCGCAAGGTGATCGGTGTGCTGTCGCACTTCATGAACACCGAACTTTCCGCGTTTTATTTCGATATCCGCAAGGACGCGCTCTATTGTGAGGCGCCATCGTCACTTAAGCGCAAGGCGGCGCTGACGGTCGTCAACTACATCTGCGATTGCGTGATCCGCTGGCTCGCGCCGGTTCTGTCGTTCACGGCCGACGAGGCTTGGCTGCTCTATCGCCCGCACGCGGAAGCCTGCGTGCATCTGGCGAGCTTCCCCAAGATCCCGCGCGCGTGGCGCGATGATAATCTCGCTGCCAAGTGGGATCGCGTGAAGGAGGTGCGCTCGGTCGTCACCGGTGCGCTCGAAATCGCGCGCGCTGAAAAGAGGATCGGCTCCTCGCTCGAAGCCGCGCCGCAGGTGTTCGTCACGGACGAGGACCTGATGAGCGGGCTTGCCGGCGTCGACATGGCCGAGGTGTGCATCACCTCGGCGATCGATGTGTCCGGCAAGGCGATTCCCGAAGGAGCCTTCACGCTGCCAAACGAGCCCGGAGTAGGTGTTGTCGTGAAACTGGCGCAAGGCCGCAAGTGCGCGCGCTCCTGGCGCATCACCGACGACGTGGGGTCGGACCCCGCCTATCCGGACCTGTCCGCCCGCGACGCGGCGGCCATGCGCGAGATCGATGCCAAGGCGGTCGCATGAGCGAAACAGCGCAGCATTCCGGATCGTGGCTGTGGGGGCGCTGGTCGGGGCTGGCGTTCGCCGTTGCCGCCGCCACGTTCCTGATCGACCAGGCGCACAAGTACTGGATGATCTACGTCTACGACATCGGCTCCAGGGGGCGGGTGTACGTAACGCCCTTTCTCGATCTCGTCTTCGTCAAGAACACGGGCATCAGCTACTCGATGTTCGACCAGGACAGCCAGATGGGGCAGAATCTGCTGGCGGCTTTCGCGATCCTGGTCGCCATCGCGCTGTGGATCTGGATTGCGCGCTCCGCCTCGGGCCGGCTGATGGCCATCTCGCTGGCGCTCATCATCGGGGGCGCGCTGGGTAATGCGCTCGACCGGGTGCTGCTGGGGGGCGTTGCGGACTTTTTCTCAGCCCATGCCTTTGGGTTCTACTGGTACGTGTTCAACATCGCCGATGTGGCCATCGTTGCCGGCGTACTGGGACTGCTGTATGACTCCTACAAGTCGAGTCGCAATGACGCCGCAAAGCCACTATAGGGGCTTGTAATCCGCGTTTTGGGGACGTGCGCGGGCGCCGAGTGACCGGGGGAAATCATGTCACTGAAAACATTGCTGAAAATGTGTGCTGCTGGCGTCATGGCCGTGGCCCTTTCTGGCTGCGAAGCCAGTGACGTACAGCTCAACGGCAAGGTTTTCGACGCCCTGGGCGTGAACACGTCGTCAGTGGAGCGCACGACTCCGGAGCTAAAACCCCGCTCGGGAATTGTGGTGCCGCCGGATCTTTCCAGCCTGCCCGAGCCTGGTTCGGGCCAGACCCAGCAGGCCGAGTTGCCGGTTCAGGACTACGACGCCACCCGGACGACGTCGAAGGCCGATCTTGAACGTCAGCAGAAAGAGTATTGCGACAAGCATTACGAGATGGCCAAGGCCATGGGTGACCAGGACGCCGCCATCGTCGAGGGTCCGCTGGGCCGCTGCCAGAAGTCCATTCTGTCGCTCATCGATAACGGCTCCAAGGACGAGGGCCAATAACGGTCTATCGCCGTCTCGCCGCCAGCGCCTTGGTTTCGTAAGCCAGGAATTGACCTGCGCGCAGGGTGCGCGGTTTGGCGCGGATGGGCTTTGCGCATCAATTCTGATCGCACGGAAAATTCTTTCTAATCTAAGCCCTTGGCGTCGCGCAGATGAACGCGATGTCATTTGACTTATGCGGGCCCAACCCCGAAATCTCGATCACCTGAGCCCAATCCGCCCGTGTCTGGCGGCGCGCCTGCACCGTTTTCAATTAACTATTGGATCACGGCTCAATCCGAGCAACGATACAGGGACACCGCATGATTGCTCCCGCGCTCCGACCTTTCCTGGCAACCCTTCTCCTGGCGCTCCTTTCCATGCTTGTAATCAAAACCGACGCCTTCGCTGAAACCTCGCAAACGCGGGCCACGGGCTTCACGCTCGCCAACGGGATGCAGGTTGTGGTCATTCCCGATCGTCGCGCGCCCGTCGTGACGCACATGGTCTGGTACCGTGTCGGCGCCGCCGATGAGGAGCGCGGTGTATCGGGCATCGCCCACTTCCTCGAGCACTTGATGTTCAAGTCGACAGAGAAGTTTCCTGCGGCCGAGTTCTCCAAGGTCGTGGGCAGGCTCGGCGGCCAGGACAATGCGTTCACCGGCCACGACGCCACGAGTTATTTCCAACGCATCTCCAAGGATCGCCTCAAGACGATGATGGAGATGGAGGCGGAGCGCATGGTGAACTTGCGCCTCGACGAGAAGGAAGTGCTGACTGAGCGGGATGTCATTCTGGAAGAGCGCCGCTCTAGAATCGAGAACAATCCGGCCGCACTGCTCGATGAGCAGATGAATGCCGCACTCTACCTCAACCATCCCTACGGCGTGCCCGTCATTGGCTGGTATCACGAGATGGCGAAGCTTTCGCCAAAGAATGCGTCGGATTTCTACAAGCACTACTACGCGCCCAACAATGCGATCCTGATCGTTGCGGGCGACGTGACGGCCGACGAGGTCAAGAAGCTGGCGGAGGAGACCTACGGCAAGCTGCCCGCCAATCCGGCCGTGTCCTCCCAGCGTGTGCGCCCCTCCGAGCCGCCGCAGATCGTGGCGCGCCGCCTGGAATTGAAGGATCCGCGCGCGGGCAACTTCTCCTTCCATCGCTACTACCTCACTCCGAGCTACAATACGGCCGAGCCCGGCGAGGCTGAAGCCCTCGACATCTTGATGAAGATCGTCGGCGATGGCGCGACCAGCCGCCTGTACAAGAAGCTCGTTGTGGAGAACAAGGTTGCCTCCAGCACGTCTGGCGATTACTCCGGACACGGGCTCGACAGCGGCCAGATTTCCATTTTTGCGGTTGCCGCCGATGGCGTACCGCTGCCCAAGATCGAAGCGATGGCAGACGACGTGCTGGCAGACGTCGCCAAAACCGGCGTCACGCCGCAGGAGCTGCAGCGCGCCAAGAACGCCTTCATCGCCGAGTACGTCTACCAAAGCGACAACCAGGCCATTCTGGCCCGCGCGTACGGCTGGGCGCTCGTTGTCGGGCGCACCATCGAGGATGTCGAAAGCTGGCCGAGCCGCATCGCCAAGGTCAGCGCGGACGACGTCAAGAAGGTGGCCGCCAAATATCTCGACATCCGGCAATCCGTCACCGGCTACATGACCCCGGAAAAAAGCGAGGTCGCGCAGTCTTCCGGTGCTGCGCCGGCACCCGCCAACGACATGGTGAGGTAAGCCATATGACGAATTTCTTCGTTGCGCGCGCCAGCCTGCTGGTAAGCGGTTGGCGCAGAGGGGCTGCCGCCCTTGTCAGTATCATTCTCATCCAAGCATCAGGGACGTCACCGGCCAGCGCCATGAATATTCAGACGATCAAGAGCCCTGGCGGCATCGAGGCGTGGCTTGTGGAGGAGCACTCGGTGCCGCTCATGGCGCTGCGGTTTTCCTTCGAGGGCGGCTCGAGTCAGGACGTGCCCGGCAAGGAAGGCACCGCCAACTTCATCTCGGCGATGATGGACGAGGGCGCGGGCGATATAAAATCCTCCGACTTCCAGGAGAGCATGGAAGAAATCGCCATGCGCATGAGCTGGAGCGATAGCAAGGACAACCTCTACGGCAGCCTGGAGACGCTGACGCAGAACCGCGACAAGGCGGTCGCCCTGCTGAAGCTGGCCGTGACCAAGCCGCGTTTCGACCCTGATGCCGTGGATCGCATCCGCGGCCAGCTCATCGCCAATTTGATGTACGCGGAAAAGGACCCCGACAAGGTCGCGGGCAAGGCATGGTTTGCCACCGCTTTCCAGGGCCACCCCTACGGAAGTTCGTCCGACGGTACCCCGCAAACCATCGCTGCGATGACGTCCGGGGATCTGCACGCCTATCACAAGCGTCTGTTCGCCAAGGACAACTTGAAGATCGTCGCTGTGGGCGACATCAATGCGACTGAACTCGGCAAGCTGCTGGATGAGGTTTTCGGGGAACTGCCTGACAAGGCGCAGCTTAATCCCGTGCCCCAGACCGGCGTCGTCAATGGCGGCTCTCAGACGATCATCGATATGAACGTGCCGCAGTCGGTCGCGGTGTTCGGGCTCCCTGCCATGGCGCGCAAGGACCCCGACTTCATGGCCGCCTTCGTGATCAACCACATCCTGGGCGGTGGCGGCTTCTCCGCCAAGCTCATGGAGGAGGTCCGCGAGAAGCGCGGGCTTGCCTATTCGGTCTACAGTTACCTGCAGCCCTTCCAACACTCCTCGGTCATGACCGGCAGCGTGGCGACCAAGAATGACGGCATGGCCGAAAGCCTTGACATCATTCGCACCGAATTGCGCAAGATGGCCGAGAACGGCCCGGACCCGAAAGATCTCGATGCGGCTAAGAGCTACCTCATCGGCTCTTATCCCTTGCGTTTCGACACGAATGCCAAGATCGCAAGCCAGCTTCTTGGCCTGATGGAGGAGGGCTTCGGCCCCGACTATGTCGATAACCGCAATAAGCTGGTCGCGGCGGTCACGATTGAAGACGCCAAGCGCGTCGCCAAGCGTCTGCTCGAGACCGACAAGCTCATCGTGACGATCGTCGGCAAGCCGGCCAACGTGAAAGCGATCGGCGCCGTTGCCCTGACCCCGCCGCGCGGCTGAGCGCTCTCGCGACCACAGATTTTGGCTAAAAGCGGCGGCCATTGGTCCGCCGCTTTTTATATGCCCAGAGTGACCGGCCGCACGCGCACCCGATAAGCTTAATCTCTCCGCCAGCGACAGCATGACCGGCTCGGAGCAGCCGGAGGCGGGCTGGGGGCCATGGGAGCGCCACGAAGTCTATGCTAAGCCTCCGCCCGCAACCTTGAGAGTTCGAGATCTGGGGAGAGGCATGGCCGTCGCACGTCCCGCATACTACCGCCAATCTGTCGCTGGCTGCATGGAGGAGGCCATCGGCGGCTACGGCCTCAGCGATCGCAGCCTCAACGCTTATCTCGACAGGCTCACGCCGCATCTGGACACGTTACGTGCCGATTACGCGAACGCAACCTTGCCGCTGCTGCGCATCGCCCAGGACCGCGACGACCTGACGGCCGCGCGCGCGGCGCTCGATAAGCTGTCGCATGGCGCGGGCATGATCGTGTTCTTCGGCACGGGCGGCTCCAGCCTGGGCGGGCAGACACTGGCGCAGCTTGCCGGTTGGAGCATTCCGGGTGGAGCGCCCCCCGCGCAGCGAACCCGGCCGCGCACACGCTTCTACGACAATCTCGATCCGTTTACGCTCGCCGATGGGTTGGGCGCTCTCGATCTGGCGAAGACGCGCTTCATCGTGACCTCGAAGTCCGGCGGTACGGCGGAAACGCTGGCCCAGGTGATCGTTGCAATATCGGCGGTCAAGGACGCGGGTCTTGAAGATCAGATCCCCAACCTGTTTCTCGGCATCACCGAACCCGGCAAGCCTGGGAAGGCCAACGGCCTGCGTGAGCTGTTCTCCTCGCTTGGCGTTCCAATGCTGGACCATCATACCGGCATCGGCGGACGCTTCTCCTGTCTCACCAACGTCGGCTTGATGCCCGCAATGGCTCGCGGTCTCGATCCCGTCGCAGTGCGCGAGGGGGCCGATAGCGTCGTGCAGACGATGCTGATGGCGGCCTCTCCGGCGGACTTCGCGCCCGCGCTTGGCGCGGCAACCGCTGTCGCCCTGTCGAAAGAGCGCGGCATCCGCACGCTCGTCATGATGCCTTACAATGACCGCCTCAGCCGCCTGTCGGCGTGGTTTGTGCAGCTGTGGGCCGAGAGCCTCGGCAAGAACGGCGAGGGGACCAGCCCCATTGCCGCGCTGGGTCCGCTCGATCAGCACAGCCAGCTTCAGCTCTACATGGATGGTCCGCGCGAGCATTATCTCACCGTGTTGCGGGTAGCCTGCGCCGGAAAGGGCGGGCGAATCGATCCCGGCCTCGCCAGGCGCGCGGGGGCGGATTTCATGGCCGGGCGGACCGTGGGCGACGTAGTGGCCGCCCAGTCGCGGGCCGTTCCTGAGGCCTTGGCGCAGGCGGGACGTCCGGTGAGGACCTTCGATGTGGACAGGCTCGACGAAAAGACGCTCGGTTCGCTCCTGATGCATTTTATGATCGAGACGATTCTCGCCGGCCGCCTTCTGGGGCTTGATCCTTTCGATCAGCCCGCCGTCGAGTTGGCCAAGATCCTGACCAGGGAGCGGCTGAAGGCGGGGGCATGACCAATGCGCAGCGCCGCTCTGCGGCGCTGCGAGAAGTGGAGAGGAACCCTTGGGCATTCGCCAGCTCTCGGCTGAAACGATCAACCGCATCGCCGCAGGCGAGGTGGTCGAACGTCCTGCGAGCGCGGTCAAGGAACTCGTAGAGAACGCCATCGATGCGGGCGCGCGTCAGATCGAGATCGTGTGCTCTGGCGGTGGGATGTCGCTGATCCGCGTCACCGACGATGGCTGCGGCATGGACGCGAGCGATCTGATGTTGTGCGTGGAGCGGCACGCCACGTCCAAGCTGTCGGAGGAAGACCTTTTCGACATAAGGAGTCTGGGATTTCGCGGCGAGGCGCTGCCTTCCATCGGCTCGATCGCGCGGCTGGAGGTGAAGTCCAAGCCGCACGGCGCGCGCGACGGGCTCGGCATCACGATCGAGCGCGGACGCAAGGGTGCGATTCAACCCGCCGCGCTCAACGCGGGCACCGTGGTCGAGGTGCGGGATCTGTTTTCCGCCACGCCCGTGCGGCTCAAGTTTATGAAGTCCGAGCGCGCCGAGAACATGGCCATCGCCGAGGCCGTGCGCCGGCTTGCCATGGCTCATCCCCAGATCGGCTTCACGCTGCAAACGGGGGAGCGCGCACCGCTGGTCTTGCCGAAAGGGAGCGCAACGCCAGAAAGTTTGCTTGAGCGCCTTGGCCGCATTATGGGCGCGGAGTTCATGGCGGATGCGCTTGAGATTTCCGGTGGCGGCACGGGCGCAAGTGGCCCCATGCGCGTGTTCGGATTCGCAGGACTGCCCACCCTCCACCGCCAGGATGGCACACAGCAGTATCTGTTCGTCAACGGCCGCCCTGTGAAGGACCGCCTGCTGATCGGCGCGGTGAAAGGGGCGTATGGCGATCTTATTCCCAAGGGACGCTCGCCTTATCTGGCGTTATTCCTGGATGTTGCGCCAAGCGATCTCGACGTGAACGTGCATCCGGCCAAGGCTGAGGTACGCTTTCGCGATCCCGGCCGGGTGCGCGGGCTGATCGTCGGCGCGTTGCGACAGGCGCTCGAATCTGCCGGACATCGCGCGTCGGCGCAGGGAGGCGTGCTGACCTTGGAGAGTTTCACGCCCGGAGATCTCGCCAGTTCCTCGGCCGGCGCGCGCGTTCACGATCTTGGCGCTCATGACATGAGTCCACATGATATGGGTGCTCCGTCTTGGCGGGGAGAGGTCGCGCCGTTTCAGTCTGCAGATCCCAGCCGGTTCCAGCAGCAGGCGCCGAGCGGTTCGCTACACCGCGCAAGACCGGCGGGGCAGTTCGGGGAAACGAGGCAAGCGCCCTTCGCGCCGCTCGTGATCCCAAGTGCGGACGCGCGCGGGGCCGACCTGCCGCTGCGCGAGGATCTTCTCGAAAGGCCGCTTGGCGCGGCGCGCGCCCAGGTGCACGAGAACTACATCGTCGCCCAGACGCGCGACGGGCTTGTCATCGTCGACCAGCATGCCGCGCACGAACGTCTCGTCTATGAGCGGCTGAAGAAGGCACTCGCCCACGGCGGCGTCGCACGGCAGGGCCTGCTCATCCCGGCCATCGTCAATCTCGACGAGGACGAGGCTGCCGGGCTCATCGAGAAAGCCGAAGAGCTATCGGAGCTCGGTCTCGTGGTCGAAGGCTTCGGACCTGGGGCTGTCGCCGTGCGTGAGACGCCCGCTCTGCTCGGGGACACCGACGTCGAAGGCCTGGTGAAGGATCTTGCCGCCGAGATCGCCTCCGAGGGCACCGCGCGTCACCTGAAGGACCGGCTGGAGGCCATCGCATCGCGCATGGCGTGTCATGGCAGCGTGCGTTCCGGCCGCCGCTTGACTGGAGAAGAAATGAACGCGCTTCTGCGCCAGATGGAGGCAACGCCCTACTCGGGTCAATGCAATCATGGCCGCCCGACCTACGTGTCGTTGAAGCTCAGCGATATCGAACGGCTGTTCGGCCGGCGCTGAGCGGTTGGCACGCGCGCAGGGAGAGATAGGATGGCCAATCCGCTTTTTGATGCGCTGCTGGCGCCGCATACCGGCAAGCAGGACACTTTTCTCATCGCCGCGGACGGCACGCAGACCTCTTACGACGGCTTCCTGAAAGACATCGCGCGCATGGCGCACGCGCTCGTCGCGTGTGGCGTCAAGCCCGGATCGCGCGTCGCGGTGCAGGTTGAGAAATCGCACGCCGCGCTGGCGCTCTATGGCGCGTGTCTTCAGGCGGGGGCGGTGTTCTTGCCGCTCAACACAGCCTACACCAGCGCCGAGGTCGCCTATTTCGTGGCGGATGCGGAGCCCGCGCTCGTCGTGAGTGATCCTTCGGCCCGCGATACCCTCGCATCGTGCGCGAAGGCGCATCATGCGCGTTTGGAGTGCCTGGACCGCGACGGCAAAGGCTCGCTCGCCGATCTGGCGGAGCGGATGTCCGATACGTTCCAGGCCATCCCTCGCGAGATCGATGACACGGCTGCAATTCTCTACACGTCCGGGACCACGGGGCGGTCCAAGGGCGCCGTTCTCTCGCACGGCAATCTGCTGTCGAATGCTCTTGCGCTGCGCGATATCTGGCGTTTCACAAGCGCGGACCGGCTGTTGCATGCGCTGCCGATCTTTCATGTCCATGGGCTCTTCGTTGCGACCAACGTGATGCTCACCGCGGGTGGATCGATGATCTTCCTGCCGCGCTTCGATGTGGGGCAGGTGATCTCTCTGTTGCCGTCGGCGACCGCGATGATGGGCGTCCCTACTTTCTATACGCGCCTGCTGGGATCTGAAGCGTTCACGCGGGAGTGTGCGAGCACGATCCGCCTGTTCGTCTCGGGGAGCGCGCCGCTATTGCCCGCGACATTTGCCGAGTTCGAAGCGCGCACAGGCCAGCGCATTCTCGAACGCTACGGGATGACTGAAACCGGTATGATTACCTCCAACCCTTATGAGGGCGAGCGGCGTGCGGGCGCGGTTGGCTTCCCGCTGCCAGGCGTTTCTGTGCGCATCGGCGATCCGCAAACAGGCGCGATATTACCCAGGGGGAAAACGGGCGTCATCGAGGTCTCGGGCCCTAATGTATTTTCCGGCTACTGGCGGCGTCCCGATTTGCGCGACAGCGAGTTTCGTGCCGACGGCTATTTCATCACCGGCGATCTCGGCCTGATCGATGCGGACGGTTATGTGTTCATCGTGGGCCGGGCGAAGGATCTCATCATATCGGGCGGGCTCAACGTGTATCCCAAGGAAGTCGAGACGCTGATCGACGGCCTCGAAGGCGTCGTCGAGTCGGCCGTCTTCGGAGTGCCGCATCCAGATTTTGGCGAGGCCGTGATGGCGGCAGTTGTCGTTGCCCCGGGCTCAGACATGAACGCTGAAAGGATCAAGGTCGTCCTTGCGGGCCAGCTTGCGAGTTTCAAGCTGCCCAAGGCGATCGCCGTGGTGGAAGAGTTGCCGCGCAACACGATGGGCAAGGTGCAAAAGAACGCCTTGCGCGAGATCTACAAGGACGCCTTCCAAGGCCCTGCGAACAATTAAAAAACCGGGGCAGGTATCTCCCGCTCCGGTCGTTTGTCGATGTCGAGGGCCGATGCGCCGCCTGTGTCAGGCCGGATACTGCTCCGGGTTGACGCCCGCCGTTTCCAGGAACTTGCGGATCTGGACCACTTCTTCCTTAGGCAGGGAGTGATTGACGTGGGTGAGCGCAACGGTGTGTCCGTTGAGCGTGACGCCGATGCGGTTGCCGTGCTTGTTCTCGATCTCAGCCCCCAGCTCCTTAAGGACATGCTCGACTTCCTTGAAGTCGATGTTGGAGCTGATCGGATGCGCGAACAGCTGGGCGAGCACCTTGCGATGTTTATGGTTCATTGGGTCCTCGTTTGATGATCCTTGTCAGAAACATTGGCAGCCGCCAGACGGGAAGTGATTGCGCTGGATCAAACGGCGGAGCGTCGTTTTTTCGCAATCCATTCTAGCAATTTCGGGGCTTGGCGACGCTGTCATCCCTTGTATCGCTTGCTCGCGCGCAGCGACCGTCAGCGCATAAGCGAAGCAACCGCGCAACCGGCCGGCTCGACAAAAACCAAGCCGATTGCGTCACCAATGAATCGACCACGCGATGGGCCGACTCGGGTCAGGTTGCGCGCAACAATCAATGCCCTTCGGCTTCGTTTCCGCTCTCGGCATTGAGCTGGCCATAATTCTCCAGACCAATACGCCCCAGCAGATCCAGCTGCGTCTCAAGGAAGTCGATGTGGCCTTCCTCGTCCTTCAGCAATTCCTCGAACAGCTGCATTGTGACGTAGTCGCCGACCTCGCGGCAGATTTCGCGGGATTTGGCATAATATTCGCGGGCAATCTGTTCGCCCTTGAGATCGCATTCGAGAACTTCCTTCAGGTTCTCGCCGATCATGAGCGGGGCGACTTGCTGCAGGTTCGGATGGCCTTCGAGGAAGAGGATGCGGTCGACGAGTTTGTCGGCATGCTGCATCTCCTCGATGGATTCCGCGCGCTCTTTCTTGGCCAGCTTGCCGTATCCCCAGTTGGCCAGCGTGCGATAATGCAGCCAATATTGGTTGATGGCGCCAAGCTCAAGCTTGAGGGCTTCGTTGAGGCGATCGATAACTTTCTTATTGCCCTTCATGGGTCACTCCGGCGGCTTGAATGATACTTGCCAGCCGAGTGTATGGCATCGCACGGGTGAGCGCCATATGACGTGCGTCAGGCATGCGCTGATCAGACCGCGTGTGCGACTGCGTCATAGTCGCCGTAGTTAACCCGCTCACGACGGTCCCGCCGGCTCTGCAGGATGGCAAGCTTGCGGCGCGCCTCAGCCAGAGAGTACGGGCACACGCGGGTGTCGTGCTCGAGACGATCCATGGAATTATAAATCACGCTGACCGTCAGCGGCGCGCAGCGGCAGCAATTCATGCGTTTCTGAAGATGACGAAACACGATGCCCGGAGTCGGCAATAGCGCACGCGGTGCGCTCATTATCTCACAGACGGCACGGTCTATGTCGCGATCCGTGATGACCGCGCAAGAACAGACGATCACTTGCCTTCTCCAATGGTTCAGGGTTCAAGGCCCCGGTATCGGAATGTGACGTTAATTAGTAAGGAAACCTTGACGGCCGTCAAGACAGACCTTCGTGAGTGCGACCGAAGGTCTACCCTCATAATTTTGAATTATTCCAAATAATGGAAGAGGTTGGCGATCCTTGAGCGTTCTCAAGGCCTCTCAAGACCCATCAACGCCATGATCCGGTCCACCGCCAGTGTGGGCAACATGGTTCCCGCTCCTACGGCCTGCTCGATGCCAGTCAGTTCGGCAGCCACGCGGGGGTTGGATTTGAGCGCGCCCATCAGCCGGTCTTCCAGCATATCACGCATCCATGCGACAGCCTGGGCGCGCCTGCGCGCCTGGAATTCTCCCGTGGCGGTCATTTTCTCGCGGTGTTCCAATATCTTGGACCAGAGCGCTTCAAGTCCCTTATTTTCCCGTCCCGAGATGGTGACAACGGGCGGGAACCAGGTTGCCCCGTGCGGCGTGAAGATCTGGAGGGCGGCGCGGTAATCGGCTGCCGCGCTCTCGGCGCGCTTGATGTTATCGCCATCGGCCTTGTTGATGGCAATCATGTCGGCCAGTTCGATGATGCCCTTCTTGATGCCCTGCAGGTCATCGCCGCCACCCGCAAGGAGCAGAACCAGAAAGAAATCCACCATATCGGCGAGTGCAACCTCGCTTTGACCGACCCCCACCGTCTCGACGATCACCACGTCAAATCCGGCGGCTTCGACGAGAGCCATCGTTTCGCGCGTCCGCCGCGTCACACCGCCAAGAGTGCCGGATGATGGAGAGGGGCGGATAAAGGCGTTCTTCTCCTGCGCCAGAGCGTTCATGCGCGTCTTATCCCCCAGGATCGACCCGCCCGTGCGCTTGGATGTCGGATCAATGGCAAGAACTGCGACCTTCAGCCCGGCCGTGATCAGGTTCATGCCGAGCTGGTCGATCGTGGTGGATTTGCCGACGCCGGGTACGCCCGTGATGCCAAGCCTGACCGCGTTCCCTGTCTTGGGCAGCAAGGCCTGCAATACGGCCTGAGCCAGCCGGCTATGCTCGGGGTTGGAACTTTCCACAAGCGTGATGGCGCGGGCCAGCATAGTGCGGTCGCCGGCGCAAACTCCCGCTACGTAATCTTCTACCGGGATGCGACGGGCGGGAGAGGCGTGGGTCATGAGAATATACGGCTCGTCTCAAGGCTTTGTGATTGCGTTTTGCGGCGGACCTTGGGGACAAACGGCTTTGTTCGCAAGCCGTGATTTCGCCGCTCAGGTACATCATTAGAGCCACGCGCGGCTGGCCGTGGTATGCACAAGACCCCGAGTTTTTCGGGGTTGCGCGGCTATTATGGTCCACCACATTGCGGGTCCGCGGGATTGCAGGGGAAAACAAATGAAACGGCTGTCTCGGTTTGCACTGGCACTCGCGCTGCTGATACCGGCCGCGGGTCTTGTTACGGGTTGCGGCCAGCAGGACTCAAAGCAGCAGCGGTCGGCGGAGGATGACGCGCGCGGGGCCCCGGAGGCGAGCGCACCGCCCTCTGGCGAGGACAGTCGTGCCGACCAGTATGAGAGCCAGAGCTATGCAAAGAAGCACGCCAAGGAGAAATCCGCCGCCCCCGAAACGGAGTCTGGAGAGACGGATGGTGCCGTCCCGCCCGTGACCGAAGCACCACCGCCCGAGACCGAGAGCGCCGCACCGGGCGATGTGCCGGCCGCAGGTTATGAGCCTGAAATCGCCGAGCCTGCTCCCGCACCCGCAGCACCAGCGCCGCCTGAAGTGGCGGCTCCCGAGCCAGTTGCCCCAAGTCCGGCCGCCCCACGTGCGTCTGAGCCTGACCTCAAACCGGGGGAAGGGCTAGGCTCGGCCGATACCGGCGAGGGCGGCGGCGGTACCGGCAACGCGCGCGGCCTTGGTGACCTCGAATCCAGTGAGGCGACGACGGAGGCCGCGCCTCCGCCACCACCTCCGCCGCCTCCGGCCGCGGATCCAACGTTTGACGTCGTCCCCGTCTTCTACGGCACCGACCGCGCCGTTGAGCCCGACCCCAAGCGCCTGCAGTTCGGGGCCGAACGCGGCCACAGGCTGCAACTCGGCCGTGCGCTCGTTACGGTGCCGACGGCCCACAAAGTACCCGCCATCGAGCGGCCCTGGGTGATCGAGATCCCGTATTTCAAGGTCAAGATCTACGAAGAGAAGGAAGACACCGCCAAGCACTTCACGCTCCAGGAGATCAGCGCGCTGACCAAGGAGCAGATGCTCGCGCTCGTCAAAGAGCGGCTGGCGAAGTCGGCGAACTTCAAGGACCACGCCTTTGTTTTCGTGCATGGCTTCAACACGTCGTTCGACTACGCGCTTTATCGCACGGCGCAGATTGCCTACGACCTGAAGTTCGACGGCGCGCCCTTCGTTTATAGCTGGCCCTCCGGCGGAAAGGTCGCCAGCTACACTTATGATCGCGGCAGCGCCGAGCAGGCCGAGCCGCACCTTGCGGAGTTTCTCGACATCGTCGTCAAGGAAAGCGGCGCGAAATCGATCAGCCTCATCGCGCACTCCATGGGGAATGAATTGCTGTTGCGCGTGCTGGAGCGCCTGAGGCCGAGCGCGCCGGAAGGCGTGACAATCAGCCAGGTCATCCTGGCCGCGCCGGACGTCGACCGTGATAAGTTCATGAACATCGCACGCGAGATCACCGACTTCGCCAAGGGCGTAACGCTCTATGCCGCCTCCAACGACAGGGCGCTGGGTTACTCGGCGCGGTTCTGGGGCGGCGTGCCGCGCGCGGGCGATGTACCTTCAACGGGACCGTTGATCGTTCCTGGTGTCGATACCATCGATGTGAGCGAGGTCTCCACCGACAGTCTCGGCCTGAACCACTCGGGTTATGCGGAAAACAACGCCTTGTTGAATGACATCAAGCTTTTGCTGCAGACGGGCGAGCGCCCGCCGGACAAGCGCATTCCGATCCTTCAGCACATGACGACCTCTGCGGGCGGCGAATATTGGCGCTATCCGTCGGCAAAGTAGATCCACTCCGGAGCCCTCAACCGTTTCTAAACACCTGTCCAATAATGTGACACCCGGAGAGTTTGCTTCGGGGCTTGGTTATGGCGTTGCGCATTGGACTTGTGGGACTTGCATTTGCGTCTGCGGTGGCAGGCGTTGGGCTCGTGGACGTGCGACCGGCACACGCGGATGAGGCCTTCCTGTGCGGGCCTGACACTGTGGTCTACGTCAAGCCTGCGGAACTTGAGCTGAAGAAGCGGACCGATCCCTGCATCGCGGCCTATTACGGTCTCCAGGTCGAGCCCAAGACGCCCACCAAGCAACCTGAGAAGACGGCGGAACGCGGCAGCGCTCCACAGGCCGCGCCTGTCGAAGAGGCCCGCCGTGGCGCGCCGGGAGCCTCCAATCCGGTTGAGTTCAAACGTCTGCCAGCGCCCGAGCACGACGCTCCCGTCCGCACTGTCGAGGAGCGTTCGGCTTCGCTGTCGCCTCCTGTTCCCGCTCCTGGCACGGACTACAGGAACGTTCGCGTGCTCAACGCCTCCTCGCCCAGCGAGGAATGGTACCGGCACCTGCGTTGACATTCCCCTCCCGTTTTTAGCTTTGCCGACCGGCTTAATTTTCGATTTTCTTTGATGGAACGATAATGCGTGTGCTTGGCAGACACTTGCTCTTGATCTTGCTCATGATTGCCGCGCGGTATGCGCCTTTGGAGCGGGCCGGCGAACTCTTCCTGACACGGAAAAGTCATGCTCCCCTCGTTGTGACCGGATCGGTGGACGTGCCGCAGTCTGCATCCCGAAGACAGGCAGACGATAAAATGAAGGAGGTGGCTCGCAGCCAGATCGAGGTGATCCTGGCTGGTACTCAGGAGATCCCCGAAGGCAAGGCCGGTCCTCGTCCAGAGCCGCAATTCAGAGCCCGTGGCGTCAGCAGGCGCGACCGTTCCGGCAGGTCTGACGAAATCATGATAGGTGGAACAGGTCTTTTGGTTGACGACGCAGCCGCGCGTTCGCCTCATCCGCTCGCCATCGCCAATCCCGAAAGCTTTGTCGTGATTTGCGAGGCGGGATGCCGTCCCGGCAGCGATCAGATCGTCTACAAGATCTCCAAGACGAGTTCGGCGGCGGACGCCATTGCAAAGCGCCGGCTCGAGGTTACGGCTGCGGCGGCCGGGATCGCCAGCGCCGGCGATGCGGCTGTCTGTGTGGCGGGATGCTACCGAGACGAGCCCGCGAGGCGGCAGCATGCACGCCTCGACATCGGACCCTCTCAATCAATACCGGCGGCAAAGCTTGCCGCTGCTTCCGCCCCAAAGACCGCGCCATCGCAAGACGATCTGCGCCTTGGGGCACAGGTCTATCAGGTCATCGCCGGGGCAGTGCAGCGCCCCACGCCCCGCGGTTTCGTTCGGCTGCCTGCCGAAGTGGTTGCCGTTGCGACGGCTGCGCTCGATACGCGGCGCGCTGGCGATGCGGCGTCTGCTGGCGCAACGCAGGCCGCATCTTACGACAGCATGTCTAAAGAGGCTCTCGGTATGCGCCATCTCATCAGCCAGGAAACGCATGTGCGTGCCCTCAAGAAGCGGGTCGGCGCCCTTGCCGCGCTCTCGCGGCGGTTGAGTACGACGGTTTCCACGCTCCAGCGAACACCCCTCACGCCTCTCAATCAGCGGGCGCACATGCAGGCTTGGCTGACGGCGACGGCGCGTTACGCCCGCTCACGCCCTGCAAGCGTGCGCGTCCTGGCGCAACTCGATCAGCCGTAAACCGCTTGTTAAGTGTGTTTGCGTATCTGTCGTATCAGATCAGTTCAGCGTCGAAGGTTTCAGTCATGCGTCGATCTACCTTGCTCCTGTGGAGCTGCATCGCACTTTCCAGCGCTTCCCTCGCACCAATGTGGTATGCGGCTGGCGCGATTGCTGCCGGAACGGACCTTTCAACCGGACCTGAAGACGGCGCAGAAGATGATTTTCCCGCATCCAGCCGTCTCGTGCGCGATCTCATCTCAGCACGTCCCAACGAGGATCTGGTTATTTGCATTGCAGGTTGCAGGCCCGGCGCCGATCGGGTGATTTTCGCCCAGCCCGCTGATCCGATGGCCAAGCGCACGAACGTCGCTGCTCAGCCCGTTGCAGTACCCGCCGCCAGCGAACCGGTCGCAGATAAAAAGGACGATGCTCCGGCACCGGCCCCAGCTGACGCGACGACATCTCAGTCCAGCGAGCCGGCGGTCGAAAGCGAGCCCGCTGCAGACGCCGCCGAGACAAAGCCCGCTGAGCCGGAAACGCACATGGAGCCGACAGCGGCCGAACCCGAGCCAAGCCACGACAGCACCGATGAATCCGATACGGAGACACGTTCGGACGAGTCTCCGGATGATGCGGATCAAGCGCGCGAACATCACCACGAGGCGGAGCCGGACCCGCCGTCGAGCGAACGTTCGGAATAATCGCGCACTAAGCCCTGACAGCTACTCAGGGCAAGATAAGATTGAATGTGCATGAGGCGCCGTCGGGCGCCTCACTGCGTTTGAATGAGCTTCATCACATCGGCGTACGAGGAGACCTTGTAAACGAGCCCGTTCTTGATGAAGTATTCCCATTCGAGCTTGTCGGATTGGGCGAGATCTTCCGGCGTCACCGAGAACAATTCGTCGCTCAGCACATCGCGGGTGTTGATGGCCGTCGTTTTGGCTTCGTCCCCAAGGTACTGCCAGGTTCCCGGCGGAGGCAGCCGGCTCTCGGCCTCTTTGTGGAAGACGACTTCACGCAGAGCCTCCGGTGGCAGCTCGCCGCGCTTTATGGCTTCGATCGCCATCTCCACGAAGCCGATCTGCACCAGCCCCGAGCAGATGTACTCGTTGGGCGGCTGCCAGTCGTTCTCGCGATAGACTTCGACTGTTTTCTCCTTGGTGCGCACCTTCGACTGCACGCCGAACCAAATGTTGCGCGCGACCTGTAGAATGGCGAAGAAATCGTAACGCGCCTTGATCTTGTCGAGCAGTAACCCGCGCACGCGCGATTGCCGCGGAGCGGTGAACCAATCCTTGCGCAGCCGCTTGATGGCGACGAACGTGCTCTTGTTTTCCGTGTACTCGGTGAATTGTGTGAGATCGACACCGCCCGTTCCCGACTCGATGACGAACGTGCCGGAGATGCCGGAGTCGAATTGCGGGCCTGTGAACACGAGCGCGGCGTGGGAGAACGGCGAGTCGGTTGCCCAGCGTATGATTGCGGCGGTTACGTCTCCGGTTCGTCGCGTCAGGACGACGTCGGCACGATCGAGATAGTGGCCTTCCAGGAAGGTGGCGACATCTTTCGGCCATTTGTCATCGAAGGCCTTTGCCGTTTGCGCGGCCTGGATATCGGCCTCGGGGGCGGACGGTTTGTTGAGTGCGCTGGAATGCTGAGCCAGCACCAAAGACAGCGCAAACGCCGCCGCCAAGGACACGATTGCCGGTCGCTTCATGGTGTAGTCCCCCCTTCTACGCATGATGATTCCGCGAGGCCCCCACGGCATGGCGCGATTATGCCCAAAAGCTCTTCAGGGGAAAGAGAGGACGCGAGCATGATGCCGAACCGGCATGGGGGGCCGTTGTTTTTGGGCTTTGGCGTGGCCGCCCGGCACCGTGCGGGGCTAGCCGATCCGGCTGTGTGCGTCCGGCGCGTTTCCTTAGCCGCGACGGAAATCTCACTGGCTCCCGTTTCACCCATCGATGGCGGCGGGGCAGCTCCCCCTTTAAGCCCCGCGCCCAGCTAAGGAGATGACACGAATGATGAAGATTTCTCGCGGCGCGCTCGCCGCCCTTGCCGCCGCGGTGGCGATTCCGGCGACGGTTGCTATTGCACGCGGCTATGATCACGGCGGCTGGCAACGCATGAGCCCGGAAACGCGTGAGCGCCTGGAGGATGGCCGCCTCGCGATGGCCAAGACGGCTCTCAAGCTCAATGCTGACCAGGAGAAGCTTTGGTCCGCCGTTGAGACGGAAGTGCGCGCCGGTTTCAAAGCGCGCGAAGCGCGGCGTGCCGAGCGCGAGAAGATGCGTGAGGAATGGCGCAAGTCGCGTGAGGACGACAAGGATTCCAAGACACCGCGCACCGATTTAAGCGAGCGCTTTGACAAGATAAGCGAGAGCATGACGGAGCGCGCCGAGCGCATGAAGGCCTTCGCCGCCGCGTTCAAGCCGTTCTATGCCTCGCTCTCGGATGAGCAGAAAGACGTGCTGCGCCCTCTCATGCACGATTTGATGCGCGGCGAGCGCGGGCATGGCGGCAAGCATTGGGGCCACGGCCGCGGTCACGGCGGTTGGGGTAACCATGGCCCGCGCTTTGGCGATCGCTTCGAAGGCCGCCGTTCTGAGCGTTCGGAGGAGCGCCGGGGTGGCGGTTCCATGGACGACGACAAGGGCCCGCAGACCGAGCAGCTTATGCCTGACGATGACGAGGGTCCCGCCGACAACCTCTAATTCTTGGAATTCGCAGTTCCACGGGTTGCGGGATTGCGGGACTGCGGGAAGATGCGGGCCAGGAGAAATCCTGGCCCGTGTTTTTTGTGTTTGCCAAGCGAAAACGCCGGCCCAAATGGACCGGCGTTTTTTAGTTTTGTATCGAAGGAGCTGTCTTTAGGCCGCGCTGGTATCGTCGGCTGGACGGCTGCGGCGGCGCGGTTGCGATCCGCTAAGGAAATTCGGCGGACGTTGGCCATTCCAACGTTGCTCGTTGCCGCCTTTCTTGTGGCCCTCTCCATGACCGTCGTGGCGATGCGGGTCTTTGCGGCCGGCGTGCATCTCCTGGCGGGGCTTTGCCTCGCCATTGTGTGGCTTGCGTGGCGCGTGACTGCTGCCGCGTGCGCCTGCACGGTGCTGTTCGGGGTGACGACTGTCATCGCGGTGTCCGTCGTGGGAACGGTGATGCCCGCCGCGATGCCCCTCGCCGGTGCCGTGCCGGGGATGCTGGCGTTCGTCCGGCCGTCGATGCGCCTCGTGCTTCTCAGGCCGTGTCTCCTGGCGTTGGCTGTCGGCGCCGTCGCGCTGGTCGCGTCCAAAGCCATGCGGGCGTTCGGGGCGCGGATGCGCCGCTGGCCCACGATCGGCGGGCCTTTTGCGGCCTTCGTGGCGCGGCTGCGCCGTTGCGCCGCGTTCGCGCCGGGGCTCGCCATCGCGTTCACCGCGAGGAGAGCGATCCTCGCCCTGTCTGGTGCGGGCGGCCCGGTGATCGCGTGGGTGATCGTGAGATTGATCCCGGCCACGCTCGCGGCCACGGTGCGGGCCGCCGCGATGGCCTGCGCCCTCACCGGCGTTGCGGCGGTGGTGGCCGTTGGCGTCCTCGCTCCGGCGCGGTGCGGGAGCAACGGTTTCTCCGCCAACATCGTCGATCAATTCAATCGGCTGCTTCATGAGCTTTTCGATGGCTTTGATCTCGCCTTTTTCGGAAGGATCGCACAGTGAGATCGCGGTGCCGCTTGCTCCCTTGCGCGCGGTTCGCCCGATGCGGTGAACGTAAGTCTCGGGCTCGATGGGCATGTCGAAGTTGATGACGTGTGTCACATCAGATACGTCGATGCCGCGCGCGGCGATGTCCGTCGCCACCAGCACGCGGACGTGTCCGGCGGAGAAGTCGCTAAGCGCGCGCTGGCGTGCATTCTGGGCTTTGTTGCCGTGAATGGCGGCAGCACCAATGCCGGCCATGCCGAGACGATCCGCGACGCGATCGGCGCCGCGCTTGGTGCGCGTGAAGACGATGACGCGCGATACAGTTTCGTCCTTCAGGATGGTGTGCAGGCGGCTCTGTTTTTCGGGCGCGCGCACGATCATCACCTTCTGCTCGATACGGTCGACGACGATCTGCTTGGAGCTCAAGTCGATGCGGTAAGGATCGGTCAGCAGCTCGTAGGCCAAGCTGCGAATTTCCGCCGGCATCGTCGCCGATAGCATCGCGGTGCGCCGCTTGTGCGACAGGAGCGAGGCGATCTTCCGGACGTCACGGATGAAGCCCATGTCGAACATGCGGTCGGCTTCGTCCAGCACGAAGGTGCGCACGGCGCGCAGGTCGACATGGCGATCATTCACATGGTCGAGCAGGCGGCCGGGCGTGGCAACGAGAACGTGCACGCCGCGCTTGAGCGCGTGAATTTGCGGGCCCTTGCTGACGCCGCCGAGCACGACGGCGCGGCGGATGTTCATATTCCGCGACAGGCTCGCCACTTCCTGGTCGATCTGAAGGGCAAGTTCGCGCGTCGGCGCCAAGATCAACGAGAGCGCTTCGCGCTGGTTGGGCGTGGCAGGATTGACAGCAAATTCTTGCAGGATCGGCAATACGAACGCCGCCGTCTTGCCTGAACCCGTCTCTGCGAGTGCAAGCATATCGCGGCCTTCGATCTGGGGCGCGAGCGCGGCCTTCTGAACGGGAGTCGGAGTGGAGTAACCGCACTGGATAAGTGCGCGCGCGAGAGGCTCGGCGAAGCCGAAAGCCTCGAAGGTATCATGTGTCAAAGTGGAAAATGTCCCAAGGGCTCCGGACCTGTGCGCACCCTTTGTGCGAGGTCGCGTCCCATGGCCCACACCGGCGCTTTCGGGGTGTGGCCTCGTTTGTTCGGATTGATCTGGATGCAGGGTCGAGCGCGTTTGTCAAAAACGCTTTTGGTGGCACGAGGACCCGAGCGCCATCGAAGAGCAATTGGCCGCTTATGCGCAGGCTTCGCAAGGCAAGTCAAGACAATACGGGTTTGGGCGCAGTATGCCGCGCGGGCGCCCGGGCAGGTGCCTATTTGCCGGCTTCTATTTGCGGCAGGGGTACACCTCCGAGAGCGCCGCGGTCATGGTCACCTTGGTCGGTTCCATCCAGCGATCGGGATGCTTCTTGGCCCAGTCCAGGTAGATCTTTGCCAGATCGTCCATGTTGTACCCGTGGGGTACGCAGAAACCATCTTCGGGCTTGGACATCTTGACGTGGGAATTGATAAACCCGGCGCAGGATGATTTGAGCTGGATGAACTCCGGGGTGACCTGCTCGATGGGGCGTGGCAGGCCCAGGAATCTTTCGCAAAGCTCCACGAGCGCCGTTGAATCATCAGCGCAGGCGGGAAGGCTGCCCAGAGCAGTGGTGGCGAGCGCGGTCGCGCCGATCATGGCGGCAAAGCTGCGAAGCATAGGCGGCATAAACCCTGTCCTGACGTGACGTTGGGAAAAGCAAAGGGGGTTCCTAGCACGCACCAGGGGTAAGGAAAACCGCAACGGAAGTCGGCATTGTCACGCGTTACAGCACTGGCGGGGACCGTCTTCCGGCGCGTGAAGTCATGATAAACGAGTCCGGTCCATCGGATGCGAGGAGACCTCATGACCGCCCGACATGACGCTACGCTCACTGACCAGCAGATTGAGAACATCGCCGCCCGTGTTCTGGCCACCTACGATGGGCGCGCGCAGATATCCTCCATCGCGGCGGAGATTCCCGGCTTCGACCTGCCGGACGCGTACCGGGTTTGCGCTGCGGTGCGCAGCGCCCGCGAAGCCCGCGGAGAACGCGCCATTGGCCGCAAGCTCGGCTTCACAAATCGCAATATCTGGGACGAATACAAGGTCTACGCGCCGATTTGGAACTATGTCTACGACACGACGGTGCGGACCGTGTCGCCCGATGGCGCGAACTTCGACATGGGGCTGGTGGTAGAGCCCCGGCTTGAGCCGGAGATCACACTCGCCTTGCGGCGTGCGCCTCAGCCTGGCATGGATGAACGTGCGCTGATGGACTGCATTGGCTGGGTCGCACATGGATTCGAAGTCGTGCAATCGCTGTTTCCTGGCTGGCGCTTCGCGCCTGCCGACACCGTTGCCGCGTTCGGCCTGCATGGCGCTCTGCTGCTAGGGCCGCGTCATGAGGTGACAGACGGCAATCGTGATGTCTGGTTCGACCGGCTGACGCAGTTCGAAGTGGCGCTCTACCGCAACGGGGAACTGGTGGACCGCGGGTGCGCCCGCAATGTGCTCGGCGGGCCGCTTTCGGCCCTGCGCAATGTCGTCGAGGTTCTGGCCTCCGACGCCTCCAATCCACCGATCGCGGCCGGTGAATTCGTAACGACGGGGACGATAACCCGGGCTTTCCCGATGTGCGAAGGCGATATTTGGAGGTCGGAATTCTCCGGTGCGCCGTTCGAAGGTCTGCAGCTGAAATTAGGATGATGTCATCCTAATATAGCAAAACCGCCGCATATACGCCGGTAAAGGACGACTCGCGGCAGCGGTCAATTCGATCGATAATTGCACAACTGTTATTCCATCTTGCGCAAATTGGCAGGATGTCCGGACCTGCCCGGGAAATGGCTGATAAATCAGCATGCCGAGATGAGTCGCTTCGGCAAAAGAGCGGCACAACCTCCTGGTTTTGCGGGGTTGCGAAAGCATTTTCCCTCAGCGCCAATATTGAAATCACATTAAGGCTTGGCAAGCGACTCCCAGTGAGCGGCTTTCGCGCGAAACCAATAGTTAGCTGCGCGGAAAGCTAACTTGAAAATTCACGGTAATCGAAATCTGAACCGAAGCTGAATTATTCGGGGATTGATTGAATGAAAATGTTTGCCAGCATTCCATCGCGCTTGTGGTCATAACGATTTTCGCAAACTAGATTCAATCATAGTCGTGGTAGTTTCACGCGATCGCATATTGATCCCCATGTATCCAACCAGCGTTCGGTGACGAAACGAAGGATCGTTCAGCGTAGAACGAAGGAAACAATGCGCGGTTTTTCTCCACGACTCGTCCTTTCAAAGGAGCTCCACCCGCTTTTTGCGGGGCAGGTTGACGGCGTGCGTGCAAATTCCGCCTTTTATGAAGCCATCCGCAGGCATGCGGATGCGAGCCGGTGCGCGCCGGATTCAAATCTAGATCCCTACTACGCCAAGCACATGGGGGATGCGGGCAATCTGCTGATTGAGGCGGTCACCTACTATCATCACCTCCTCAAGGAGAATCAAAACTTCGGCGTCGGTGCCACCTTGGGGAAGTTGCAGAAGACTGCATTCATCCACGGCTTCGCCAGCCCCAGGCGCGTGACGATATACGTCAAGCGTCTCGTGCAGATCGGACGGCTTAGCTACAGCGAGGACGCACGCGATAGGCGCGTGCGGCGGCTCATTCCGGGACCGGAACTTTGCGCGACGGCGTTTCGCCATACCCGGGAACTTATGCGGGCGGCCGCCATCCTGTGGCCGGGCGACGGCTACGCCGGGCGCATCGATAAAGACCAACGGTTTTTCGAAACGCTCTATACGGCCATGATCCAGCGCTACGCGGCGGGTGCCGATCCGTTGCGCCCCTTTTCGGATGTCCGGCACTTCACGTCCAAGGATGCCGGCAGCTATCTTCTCGCAGCCTTGATCTACGGGTGCCTGCAGAACGCGAGCAAGCTCGATCCGCGGACGCAATTCGCGTTGAGCTATTCCGATGCGGCCGCAGTCAGTGGCGTTTCGCGCACCCACGTTCGTAACGTCATCGAAGCCGCCGAAGGACTTGGGCTCGTGACCAAGATGGGCGAGGGTGGCCGGTCCGTGCAGTTGACGGACAAGATGATCGAGTCCTACGAGCGCTATTTCGCCTGCGTCATGATCCTCGCCCGCGCGGCGGCCCAGGATGCGCAGGAAGCTCTCGGTGATGGCTGAACGGCGCTTGGCCGCTCCTCAAAGCAACTCTAGTCGAGCGCTGCAATGGCCCGCTTCAGGGCATCCGTCACGCCGGTCTCGGTCATCGCGTGTCCCGCCGCGTCGATGATTTGAAGATTGCAGCCGCGCCAAGCCGCTGCAATTGCGGCGGCAGCCGCTGGCGGGCACAGCAGGTCGTACCGGCCTTGCACGATCGTCCCGGGAATCCCCGAAAGGCTGCTGGCGTTCGATAAAAGCTGTCCTGGTGTGAGAAAGAAGTCGTGGGCGATGTAGTGCGCCTCGACGATGGGCGTCGGGGGCAGCCTTGCACCGTCCGCCATATCGTACGGCAGGGCTGCGTTCGCAGGCGTCAACTCCGAGAGTGTGCGCTCATAAGCGTTCCAGATGTGGGCCGCAGGCGCATGAATGGCAGGGTCGGGATCCTGCAATCGCTTCACGTAGGCGGCGAGTGGATCGGAGCGCTCCTCCGCGGGAAGCCAGTCGCGAAAAGCCTCATACAGCTCAGGCCGGAAGGCGCGCGGGCCTTCCACAAAGGCCCAGAAGACTTCCGCGCGGGTGCCCAGAAAGATCGCCCGAAGCACCATGCCGCTGACGCGTTCAGGGTAGGCCTGAGCATAGGCCAACGCCAGTGTCGACCCCCATGAGCCCCCCACGATCAGCCAGCGCTCGATGCCAAAGTGCTTGCGAAGTGTTTCGATGTCGCCGACCAAGTGCGCGGTGGTGTTGTTGCGGCAGGAAAGATAGGGATGGGAACGGCCGGCCCCGCGCTGATCAAACAGAAAGGCATGATCCCGTTGCGGGTCAAAGAGTGAGCGATGGAGAGGCTGGGCGCCGCTGCCTGGACCGCCATGCAGGAACAGGCAGGGCCGGCCGCCGCGCCTGCCAACCTCCTCGGCATAGATCCAGTGACCGTCACCTACGTCGATCATGCGCGCATCGAACGGGCGCAAGGGGACACAGGCTTGTTCGTTCATTTGAAACCGGTTCTCGTTGGATGTTTGTTAGCCGGGAGCGAGTTTCTTATATCAGCCAACCGGCGCATTCAGCGCGCTTTTTTCAGCCGCGCGATGAGCGCGGCCGCCGCGGCGGGGTTGCGCACCTTGGCGCCTGAGATGAAATATAAGAAGACGTCGCCAGTCTCGGCCCAATTCTTGGCCTGTTTGGCGAACGCGTTCAGGCCGGCATCGGAAAAGCCCTGTTGGAGGTTCTCCTGCGAGCCCATGTGGCGCACATAGGTAAACCTGCCTGTTTTCTGGTCGATCTGCGGATGGGATGACCCGCTGGCGTAGACGATCGCGACATCGTGCGCGCGGGCCAGCTTGTAGAATTCGGGCGTTTGGAAGCTCGCGTGCCTCACCTCGATGGCGTGACGCAAGGAAAGCCCGTCTTGCGATCTGGGCAGAAGCTCGAAGAAGGCGGTGATATCTGCAGCATCGAACTTTTTCGTCGGCATGAGCTGCCAATTGATGGGTCCGAGCTTGTCGCCGAGCTCCGTCAGACCCTGGCTGACGAACTTGTCGATCGAGGCCTTGGCTTCGGCAAGGATCTTCCGGTTGGTGACGTAGCGCGAGCCTTTGACGGCAAACACGAAGTTCTCCGGCGTCTCGTCACGCCAGTTGCGCCAGCTTTGCGGCTTGAAGGTCGAATAGTATGTGCCGTTGATCTCTATGGAGGTCATCGCGCGCGAGGCATATTCAAGCTCGCGCTTCTGTGTCAGGCCCTCGGGGTAGAACACGCCGCGCCAGGGCTCGAACGTCCAGCCTCCAATGCCGACCCGGATTTCTCCGCCAGCCATGCGTGCTCCAGCTCTGTTACGCAGCGGGCCTCGCACGATCCTGCCCACGTTGCCGCCTGCCTAACGCATCTATGTCAACGAAGCGGGCGGCGCAAGGGCCGCCCTCTCGCCGACCTGCGCCGGTCTGAGCCACATTCGGATGTGCGCCGCGCCCATCGTCGAGCTGCTTGACGGTGGCCGCGTCGAGGGGGAGGAAACGATATGACCGCGATGAGAGGTCCTTGAAGCCTTGTGCTGAAGGTTGAGGATGGAGGGCCCTTGATATGCATCCGCGAGCCGTGCTGCTGTGATGTGAGGAAATAGGTTCCCGGCTCCGGTCATTGCGTCAGGCGGGGTCTTGCGAAGCGAAGAAAGGATCTGGGTTGTGCTGTCGACATCTGTCAGGTTCAAGAAGGGTTTCCACGTTCTTATCGGGGACGGTCGCTCGCAGGCCGCCACACTCGTCATACAGCCGGGCGCCAAGGTCGGCGGTCCGCAAAATCGGCACGGCGGCGCGGACCAGTGGATCTATGTGGAGGATGGCGAAGGCATGGCAGAGATCGCTGGCGAGATCCTCGCCTTGGCGCGCGGCAGCCTCGTCCTCATTCAACGTGGCGAAAGCCACGGCTTCAGAAATACCGGAGAAGGCGAACTGCGCATCCTCACGTTCTATGTACCGCCTGCCTACGATGAAAACGAAAAGGAGCTGCCCGCCGGATTGCCTTGATGGTCCCTCTCAGGCTTTGCTCAAGTGCTCCAGGCTCGCCGCGTTCTGCTCCCAGTTCTGCCCGTCGAAGGGTTCGATGCTCAGTGAGTGCGGTTGCGTATCAAGGCAGCGCGCGTTCACATCGATCCCGTCGGGGTTCGAGCGCGGTGTGTAGAATGGCTTGATCCCGCATATATTGCAGAACGTGTGACGCGCAACCTTGGTGTTAAAGGCATACTCTGTAAGGTCGTCGGCGCCCCGCAGCAGCCGAAAGCGGGACTTTGGAACGATCAGGTGCAGAAAGCCGGACTTGGCGCAGATCGAACAATTGCAGTCCTGCACGGCAAGATCTTCGGGCGCCTCCACTTCGAAGGCTACGCGCCCGCAATGGCAGCTGCCGTGATAAAGCATAGTCTCATCCAAACGTCAGTGCAGACGCGGCCCAGGCATGAAGATGCGATGCCCGAGCATGCTTACTGTTTCATAAGCAATGTTTCGACAACAAAGGCACCGCTATCTAATCAGCCTTGTCGGCCGCGAACTCTGCTTCCAACTCCTGCTCCATGCGCACCAGATCTTCCGGTAGCGGCATGCCGAAGGCCTTGAGCTCCGACAGTTTCTCTTTGATCTGGAGGTAAAGCTCATGAGCGTCCTCCGGCTCGTTCTGCATCGCGGTCAGCAGATATGAGATGTCGTTTTTGAGTTGGTCGAAGCTCATGAATTGCCTCCTGCGATGTAATTCAACTTAAGAATAGCATGCCCGCACGCCGCCGCGTTCACGCTTTTCTGATGAGGGGCAACAATCTGCGCCGGGCTGACTCGGGCTGGGAACCTGGCGGCGGCGGGACTAGTTTTATTCGAGGCGCGGCAAGACTGTTCAAGTAGCGAAACCGTACAAACAAAATGGAGACTGCCATGGCCCGTTCTGCTTCGTCTGCCCAACTCGAGAAGGAAGACATTCTGGCGCTTTTGAGCGATGCCGAGATCGGCAAGGTCAGCATGGCTGAAACGAAGACGTCCCTCGCCGCCGGTGAGCAGTTTGTCGATCTCGACAATCTTGCCGCCGGTGTGCAAATGGTAGAAGGCTCTGGCGCTCCCAACACACACGATCTGATCGTACGCAGTGCGGTCGGCGCGAAGACTTGGTCGAATATCGTGGAGCGGTTGAGGGCAAGTTGACTTACAGTTTTGCGCATCTGCTGTTGCGCTGCACCGCGTGACCGCAGATGCGTTGCTGGGGCGTTGACCCGCAGAAAACACGATCCTAGCTTGAGCATCGCCCATTTCCGATTTCTCCAGGGGTCAAGCAGCTTTAGTGCGGCCCTCGAGCAAAGACTGGCGAGAGGAGGCTACAAACAATGGCCCAAGCATCTTCGCTCGGACAGACGATCACCGTTACAGGCCTCACGCTTCTGCTTGCCGCCTGCTCGCCTGCCACGCCTTCCACAAACCTCGCCGAGGCCATTCAATCGTGCGCCGCTTGTCACGGCGAAAATGGCGTTCCGACCGATCCGACGATGCCGGTCATCTGGGGCCAGAATCGCGGATACCTGCTCAACCAATTGCACGACTTCAAGATTGGGCATCGCAAGAATGAAATCATGGCGAGCATCGTCGAGCCGTTGAGCAGGACCGACATGGAAGCCCTTGCCACGCATTTTGCGCAACAAAAGTGGCCGGCCATCGATCAGGCGGTCGACGCCAAGTCCGAGCAGGTTGCCATCAACATCATCGATACCAAGCAGTGCACTGCTTGCCATCACGACCGCTTCCAAGGCGACACCATTCGTCCCAGGCTTGCCGGCCAGACCGTGGATTACCTATTGAAGACGATGCAGGACTTCCGAAGTCACGAGCGCGGAACGTCGCTTGCGATGTCATCTCTGCTGCGGGATGAGAGCGATGAAGATCTGAAATCCCTGGCGACATATATGGCGAGCAAAAAAGACGCTATCGCCCAGAAGTAAACGGCCCACGCAATTGTTGTCATGTGCCTTGCATCGATGGAACAGCGGGCTTCGGACGTCGCGCAAGAGATCCCAGGGACTGGCCCGGATGACCCTCTTTGGGTCGGCTTTACTCCGCCGCTTGTTTGGGCGTGTAGCCGAGTTGCGCGTTGAGCTTTTCGATCAGATCGCCGGCCGCTTCGGGAATGTTGGTGCCGGGACCGAACACGGCCTTGGCGCCTGCCGCATACAACGTGTCATAGTCGTGTGGAGGAATGACGCCGCCGACCACGATCATGATGTCGCCGCGGCCTTCCTTATCGAGTGCGGCTTTCAATTCCGGCACCAGCGTCAGGTGGCCCGCGGTCATGGACGATACGCCGACGACATGCACGTCATTCTCGACCGCCTGGCGGGCAGCTTCATCGGCAGTTGCAAACAGCGGTCCGATGTCGACGTCGAAGCCTAGATCGGCGAAGGCCGAAGCAATCACCTTCTGGCCGCGGTCGTGACCATCCTGGCCGAGCTTGGCGATGAGAATGCGCGGGCGGCGGCCGTCGTTCTTGTCGAAGGCTTCGACCAGCTTTCTCACGCGCTCGACGCTGGGGTTCATCGCGGCTTCCTTCTTGTAGACGCCTGAGATGGCGCGGATCTCGGCTTTGTGGCGGGTGAAAACCTTCTCCAGCGCATAAGAAATCTCGCCGACCGTGGCCATCTTGCGGGCCGCCTTGACAGCGAGGTCAAGCAGGTTTGCGTTGCCCTTTGCACCCTCGGTCAGAGCATCGAGCGCGGCCTGGGTGTCCGCCTCGTCGCGTTCGGCGCGCAAACGGCTGAGCTTGGCGAGCTGGGCCTCGCGCACGGCGCGGTTGTCGACCTTGAGGAAGTTGATTTCCTTGTCACCCTTGATCTGGAACTTGTTGACGCCGGTGATCGTTTGGCGGCCGCTGTCGATGCGGGCCTGCGTGCGCGCGGCGGCTTCCTCGATGCGCATCTTGGGGATGCCCGCGGCGATGGCTTTCGCCATGCCGCCCTGGTCCTCGATTTCCTTGATATGCGCGAGAGCGCGCGCCGCGAGGTCGTGCGTCAGGCGCTCGACGTAATAGCTGCCGCCCCAAGGATCGATGGTGCGCGTCGTGCCCGATTCTTGTTGCAGCAGGAGCTGCGTGTTGCGGGCGATGCGCGCGGAAAAGTCGGTCGGCAACGCGATGGCTTCATCCAGGCCGTTGGTGTGCAGGGATTGCGTGTGCCCTTGCGTCGCGGCCATGGCTTCAAGGCAGGTGCGGGTGGCGTTGTTGAAGATGTCCTGCGCCGTCAATGACCAGCCCGAGGTCTGCGAGTGAGTGCGCAAGGACAGCGATCGCGCATCCTTGGGATCGAACTCTTCCTTGATCAGCTTTGCCCAGATGAGGCGGGCGGCCCGCATCTTGGCGATCTCCATGAAGTAGTTCATGCCGATCGCCCAGAAGAACGACAGCCGCGGCGCGAAGGCGTCGACGTCGAGGCCGGCGGCGACGCCCGCGCGCACGTACTCGATGCCGTCGGCGATGGTGTAGCCAAGCTCCAGGTCGGCGGTCGCGCCCGCTTCCTGCATGTGATAGCCGGAAATCGAGATGGAGTTGAACTTCGGCATGTTCGCCGAGGTGTAGGCGAAGATGTCGGAGACGATGCGCATGGAGGGCGCTGGTGGATAGATGTAGGTGTTGCGCACCATGAACTCTTTCAGAATATCGTTCTGAATGGTGCCCGCGAGTTTTTGGGGCGGAACGCCTTGCTCCTCGCCCGCCACGATGAAGAGGGCGAGAATAGGAAGCACCGCGCCGTTCATGGTCATCGACACGGTCATGTCCTGCAGCGGGATGCCGTCGAACAGGGTGCGCATGTCGTAGATGCTGTCGATCGCGACGCCCGCCATGCCGACATCGCCCTTCACGCGCGGATGGTCGGAATCATAGCCGCGGTGGGTGGCGAGGTCGAAAGCGATGGAGAGGCCCTTTTGGCCGGCAGCGATGTTGCGGCGGTAGAAGGCGTTGCTGTCTTCCGCCGTCGAGAAGCCGGCATACTGGCGCACGGTCCAGGGCTGGAGCGCGTACATGGCCGGATAAGGGCCGCGCAGATAGGGCGGCACGCCAGGAAAGGTATCGAGGAAATCCAGACCCGCCGTGTCGGCCCCCGTGTAGACCGGCTTCACCGGAATACCCTCCGGCGTTTCCCAGATTGGCTCCTTCGGCGGCGCGCAAGCGGAGGCTTGGCTCGGCGTCTCGAGGGCGATCTTTGTAAAATCGGGGATCTGGGTCATAGGGCGGTCTTGGCCTCTGGAGGTTGGTCGCGCCCAAATAAAGCGCTCACAATCCTGTGTAGCGAGCGAAGTCGTTGCCGATCAAGCCGATTTGGGGGGTTTGCGACAATGAGAATAGGGGGCTAAGGGCACCGCCCCGTCTCACATGCTGCGGTTCGGCGTTGGAGTTAACGCATTGGCGGTGAAAAAGAAAAAGGCCGGCAAAAATGCCGGCCCGGCTAGTTGTTCGGGGAGGAAGGAACGTATGGCCTTTAAACGCCGTAGGCCTTGCGCCGGTTCCCGGCCGTTTCAAATTCGTGAAGCGCCGCGCGAACGTCCTGCTCGGTGAGATCGAAGTCGGCTAAGCTGTAGGTATGGCGGCCGTGGCGGTCCTTCGGATTTGCCGCCAGCCACTCTTCGATCTTGGCTGGCAGGCCGGGGTCGCGCTCGTAGCCCATGCGGGCATAGATTCCGGTGATGGTAGCTACCGGTGAGGCAATGAGGCGTTCGTAATCCACATGCACGACGCGGTCAGCCGGCAGCGTGCGCAGCACCTCGCGCGAGATGTGCTGCGCGTGGGCCGCGCACGAGAGCACGTAGTCGGTGATCTTGCGCTTTTCGAAGCGATCCGACGTCATGCCCCAGGCGACCGCCACGAGGCTGCAATAGGAGGCGACGCACTTCACAGGATCACGGTGGGTCATCACCAGCCGCGCGTCGGGGTAGACTTCCATCAGCGCGGGCAGGCCCGCCATGTGCTGGGGTGATTTGAGAACCCAGTGGCCGCGCCTGTTCAGCCATTGCAGAATCTGTAGTTGGCGCTTGTGCATCTCGTAGGCAGGCACCGCAGACTGCTTGGCAAACCACTCCCAATACCCCGGTAGATATGCGAAGTCCCAACCGGGCGGCATGGCGGCATAGTTGCGGAAAAGGTGATAGCACTCGTCCGGGTCGTCAAATCCCATAGGATGGATGGCATTAAGGTGCGGCGCGACCCAGTTAAGCAGTCCGAGGGCACGTTTGGCTTCTTTGATGCGGGCCGCCTCGGACATGGGTTTGCCGTCCCGCTCAGGCAGCGGACAATAGCCTTCCCATACGGGCGTGAAGCGCGCGTCCTTGTGCAACGACAACAACCGCTGGGTCAGTGTCGTGCCCGTGCGCGGCCAACCCATGACGAACAGCGGGCGTGAAATCTTTTCATCGGCGATTTCCGGATGCTCTTCGATGAACTGATCGAATTCGAGCGTATGACGGAAGCACTGGAGAACCTGCGAGCGCACCGCCAGCGTGCCAAACAGTGTCAAGTCCGCGTCGTCGTCATAGGACTTCAGCCGCACGTTCCGGGCCGATTTAACCCAGGCGCTCGAGCGATCCTGGCGTCCCATCGCACGCTCAACGGCTTTGAACGCTGCAGGGTCGTCGACCTTGGGAAAAAGCCCAAGCATACGCAGCAAAGGGCCTAAACGGTTGAGCGCCGTGATAGGCCAAGGTGGGGCAATGCGTGTGCCTGATGGAAGTTGCCGCATGGCTGTCCAGTCTGGATCAGGTTGGGTGCGCCGTCGGCGAGGATAGGCTGCGATGCGCGTCCGCCAATAAAATCTTTTGGCTAGTACGTCATGAAGTAGTCTTATCAGAATGTGGTTCCTCGAATGTGGCGATGAAAAGAAAAAGGCCCGCTTTCGGTGGAAAGCCGGCCAAGTGGGGGCGGGAGGGAGGAACGTGCGTGGCAGTATGAAGCAGTCTGAGGGCTAGTCGCGAGCTGCACCAGCAATCAGCGTGAGAAGCGCGATCCCGGGAATTGAGATCAAAAGGCCCAGGGAACTGGCGGCATACTCGTTGCCGCTTTCAAATATCGGCGCGACAGCTTGAGAGACGTCCGGGAACGACGCGGCGAACACGGTTGCGACGCTTGTCAGTGCGATCGTTGCGGAGCTGAGAATACCGGACATTGGGTCTCTCCTTTAGAAGGCGTGGCGGTTGCCAGTGCTGTCGTCTTGAGGAGGAGAATGGTTCAAAGCGCACAATGGCGCTGTTTCCGGCGTGACACGTATAGGAGTTAACAGCACAAACAGCATAAAGCATGACAAATGAACGGCTTGGTTCATCTGGCCGCCATGGGTTGGACGTGTTTGCGGTTCATGAGTCCCCCAGATCGGATGCGCGGAAATTGCCCGCTCCGAAGTCTGGCAGAGTTTGGTTAGATGAGAGCCTGAGGCATGGTTCCGATTTCTCGCATCTCCTGCGCGCGTCTCATGAGCTTGCTTGCGGCCGTGGTGGCCGCGGTTGCCGGAGCGGCAGCGGCGCCGGCTCCTGCCGATGCGCAGGAATGGGATAATTGGGAACGGCCGTTGCGTGCCCGTCCGCGCCCACCAGCCTATTATGACGACTATGACCGCTATGAGCGCCCGCGCGGCTACGAGCGCCGCCGCGGGTATTATCGCGACAGCGATGACGGCTGGGATGCACCTGGCGAGTATGCACCCGACGAGCGTCGCGCCGAGCCGCCCTCGTGGCGCGAGGATGATTTCGATGCCGATGACTCTGACGAGACGGACCGCACAAGCGGCAAACCCGTTGGCGTATCGGGCGGCGCACGCCCCGTGATTGCGCCCAAGGCTCCGACCGTCGTTCCCTTCAGCGCGGCCTACAAGCCCGGCTCAATCGTCATCGATACCGGCGCGCGCAAGCTCTATTACGTGCGGGGGCACATGTCGGCGTTCGCCTATTCCATTGGAGTGGGCCGCGATGGCTTCTCGTGGACGGGTAAGGAGAAAATTTCACGTATCTCGGATTGGCCGGATTGGTATCCGCCTGCCGAGATGCGCAAGCGCAAGCCGGAACTGCCGGAACGGATGCTGGGCGGGTTGAACAATCCCCTTGGCGCCAAGGCGATCTATCTAGGCAATACGCTCTATCGTATTCATGGGACCAACGATCCAAAGTCGATCGGGCGCGCTGAGTCGTCAGGCTGCTTCCGGATGTTGAACGCAAACGTCATGCATCTGTCGTCGCTGGTGTCGATCGGCACGGAAGTCACGGTGGTGCGTGCGCTGGGCCGCGGGGCCGTAACGGCGGATGCGTCGGTTGAGGCTGGCTCACCCAAACCTCGCGTCACGCAGCGCGCGCGGCCTGCACCGCGCGTGCAGTGGAGTGACGACCCCGATTCAGAGCCGACCTACACCGGCAACCTTCGCTAACGTGCCCCCGGAACCGGTTTTTCCGAGTGACAGCACGAAAACCGGAAAGGGCTATCAGCCAAGAGCCTCTTGCAGGCCGCGCAGCGTCGCGACGGCGTCGGCTCCGGCGAACAGGTACTGATCGACGCCGGCGGCCGTGAATGCGGCTTCCTTGCCGCCCGGGCGGCCCGCCAACAGGATGAGCGTCGCACCGGCGGCTTTCAATGCCTTTGCGGTCTCTTCGGCCACGCCCGCATAGACGGCGTCGGATGAGCAGATGCAGGCGGCTTTCGCGCCCGAAGCCGTGAAGGCCGCCGCCGCGTCTTCCGGGGTCTTGTATCCATCGCAGGTCAGCGCTTCGATGCCGCCTGCCGCAAGGTAGTTCTTGGTCCAGGTGGAGCGGACGTTGTGATCGACGATCTCGCCCATGCTCGCGAGGAATACTTTGTAGCCGCCGTGCGCGTCGGCGGCGTCGCGCAGCGCTTCAAAGGCCTCGCCAAGGCGATGGACCTTGAGCGGCGTCACCTCGATCTCCGCGTTGGCGATGCTCGGGGTCTCCGCACGCGGCCAGGGTTCGGCCTTGATGCCATCGTCTCCGAGCAGCGGGAAGGCGGAGATCCCCGTCAGCTGGCTGCGCGCCTTGGCGATGGAATTGGCGCGCGCCTCGGCCGCCGCCTCGATCATCTCCTGCACATACCCCGTGGTGAGGCCCGGCAGAATGCCGCCGCGCGCCTCGATGTCCTGGAAGATTTCCCATGCCTTGCGCGCCATGTCCTGGGTGAGCTGCTCCATGTACCACGAGCCGCCCGAGGGATCGGTGACGCGCCCAAGGTGGCTCTCCTCCTGGCAAACGATCTGAATGTTTCGGGCCACGCGGCGTGCGAATGCGTCCGGCTTGCCGAGCGCGAACGTGAACGGCAGCACACAGATGGCGTCGGCCCCCCCGATGGCCGCGCCCGCGCACGCGATGGTAGTGCGCAGAATATTGGTCCATGGATCGCGCTTGGACATCATGCGGTAGGACGTCGGCACGTTGAACTTCACCTTCGCGGCCGCGTCGCCCGCCCCGCACGATTGTGCCATCTGCCAAACCAGCATGCGCGCGGCACGCAGCTTGGCGATGGTCGAGAACTGGTCGGCGTCGGCGGCGAGTGCGACGGAGATCCTCGGCATTGCGTCGGCTGGCGAGATCCCGGCCCGCTCGCAGGCGCGCAAGTATGCGACAAAGGTTGCGAGCACCAGGGCCAGTTCCTGTGCCTCGCTCGCACCCGCGACGTGGTAGGCAACGCCATCGGCCGATAGCGCCGTGACGCGCGGCATGGACATGGTCGTCTTCACGAGCGCGACGGCGCGGGCCATGACGGTATCGAGCGGCTCGGCAAGCCGGCCGGTGATGGCGAGCGTCCCAAGGGGATCCGCGCCGAAGGAACCTGAACGTGCGTCATCCGGAATGGCGCGGGCCGCCCATACGGCGTTGAGAGCAAGCGCGGCGTCGAAGGCGCGCTCTCCCGCGATCAGCGCGACCGGGCACACGTCGAGGAGAACGCCCGCCAGCGCCGTTTCCAGGGCCTCCTTTGAGATGGGAAGCCCGGGGCCGCCCACGTGCAGGGCAATGGAATTTACCCCGCCCTCGAGATCCTCCAGGATGGCGGCGTTGGCAACGGCCGGGTCCCGTTCGACGTGGATGGTGCGGATGTCCCAGCCAGTGCCGCCGCGCACCGCGCTGGTGCCGCGCGTGTAGGGGGCGGCTCCAGGCAGCGCGCCTTCGGCGGAAACGAGCGCATCCTTGCGCGCGTAAAGCGGCTTGATAGCGATCCCGTCCGCCGTCTTTGTCACCAGACGCTTGTCGAAGTCGGCTCCCTTCAATGCCTTGTCGACGAGCGCCCGCCACTGATCGTAGCCGGCCTGGGGAAAGCCGCTGGCGAGAGCGAGGTTGGACGTCGGATCGGTCATTGCGTCATTATCCTGTCAGATCGGAATCCTGTCAGATCGGATACCAAAGGTCCCTCTATAGCGACAGGGCGAGGCGGAAGACGAGGCAAAAAAGACTTATGCCGAAGGTCCTGTTGACGCGCCGCGCCCTCTGACGGGGCTGGCGAAACGGCCAGCCGGGCGCCTGGAATGCGGCTGGGCGGCTATGCAACCGGTGTTTGCAATGACAATGGACCCATGCCAAGAGGACGAGACATGAAACGGCCGCGAGTCGCCCTATTCGTGGGGGTATTAGGATAGCGCGAGGGTGGCTGACCGTCATGACCGTTCGGGCGATCCGACCCGCTGGAGTGGCTGGCCGGGAAATATTGGGGTGACGCAATGAGCCAATCGGTGATCGTGGAAGGCAAGATCTTCGTCGGTAAGAGTTCCAAGCCAGAATATCTCGACCTGCGGCTCGCCAACCGCCACGGATTGATCACGGGCGCCACCGGCACGGGCAAGACCGTCACGCTCCAGGTTTTGGCAGAGGGCTTTTCGGCGGCAGGCGTTCCGGTCTTTGCCGCCGATATCAAGGGCGACCTGTCCGGTATCGCGGCCGTCGGCGAGCCCAAAGACTTCCTGCTGAAGCGCGCCCACGAGATCGGCCTTGAGCCCTACGAGAACCGCGCCTTTCCATCGATCTTCTGGGACGTATTCGGCGAGCAGGGCCATCCAATCCGGGCCACTGTCACGGAAATGGGTCCGCTGCTGCTGTCGCGCTTGCTGGAACTCAACGAAGTGCAGGAGGGCGTGCTCAATATTGCCTTCCGGATCGCCTCGGACGAGAAGATGCCGCTTGTCGACATCGACGATCTGCGCGCGCTGCTGAACGACATAGCAAGCCGCGGCAAGGAGATTTCCACCAAGTACGGCAATATCGCCACCACATCGGTGGGCGCCATCCAACGCCGCTTGCTGGTGCTCGAAGAGCAAGGTGCGACCCACTTCTTCGGCGAGCCCGCGCTCGACATCAACGATTTCCTGCGCATCGCTCCTGATGGCCGCGGCGTCATCAATGTTCTGGCCGCCGACAAGCTCATGGAAGCGCCGCGCGTCTATGCGACCTTCCTTCTGTGGCTGCTCACCAAGTTATGGCAGACGCTTCCCGAAGTCGGAGATCTGCCCAAGCCCAAGCTCGTCTTCTTCTTTGACGAGGCGCATCTGCTGTTTGATGACGCACCCAAGCCGCTGATGGATCGCGTTGAGCAGATTGCGCGCCTCGTGCGCTCCAAGGGCGTGGGCGTGTACTTCATCACGCAAAACCCGGCCGACGTACCGCGCACTGTCGCGAGCCAGCTCAATAACCGCATCCAGCATCGCCTCAACGCCTTTACGCCTCAGGATCAGGCCGGCATCGATGCGGCCGCCAAGACCTTCCGTCAGAATCCCCAGTTGAATACGGAAAAGGTCATCAAGGAACTCAAGGTCGGCGAGGCGCTGGTCTCCCTTCTGGAGAACAAGGGTGAGCCCTCCATCGTGCAACGCACGCTGATCCGCCCGCCGGAAGGCCGCATCGGACCCGTCTCACAGGAAGAGCGCCGCGGCGTCATCGAGTACAGCCCCTATTACGGCAAGTACGAGGAACGCCTTGACCGGGAGAGCGCCAAGGAGATCCTGGCGCAGCGCGCCAATGCGGCAGCCAAAGAGGCAGAAGCCAGTGGTGGCGTCGGCGACTGGCTGGGCGGCGTGCTGGGTGGCGGGCGAAATCCGGCTACGGGCCGCCGCCAGCAAGGCATGGGCGAGATGGTCGGTAAGGAACTCCAGCGCTCCATCTCCCGTACTGTAGCCACCACCATCAAGAACATTATCATCAAGTCCATCACCGGCGGTCGCAAATGACCTGATGGAAGGGATGAACGTGTCGAAGAAAATGATGATGACGAAGGCAAGCGTGTCTGCTTTTGCGGCGCTGGCAGTGGGTGGGGCCTGCGTAACGAGCGCATGGGGCATGGGCGGCAATCTTTCCACCAAGGGCGAAGCGCTCCTTAATGAAGCTTGCGCGAAGTGCCATGCTATCGGTGCGGAAGGCAGCAGCAAGATTTCGACCGTCAAGCCGTTCCGCGATATCATCGCCTCGCTGCCTGCCGACGATCTCGGCAACGTTTTCATTGCAGCCATGACGAAGAAACACACCCAGTTTGCCTTCGAGCCCATGGACGCGAAGGCTATCGGTGACTATCTGGAGAAGCTCAAGCTTCACATCGACAGCTCAAATAAATAAGCACCCTGCGCGGCCGGCGCGCGCTGACAAGTCTCTTGGGAGTTTACGTACATGATGACCGTCAGCATTCGTGTGGCCACGGCGGCGCTGGCCGTCGCGGTCTGTTCCCAGGTGCCCGCGCACGCAGAGAATCTCAAGGCCAAGGGAGAGGCGCTGCTGACGAAGCACTGTGTGCGCTGTCATGCCATCGGGCCCACGGGCGAGAGCGCGCACAAGGAGGCTCCGCCATTTCGCCAGGTGGTGACGCGCTATCCCCTGGATGATCTGGCGGAAGGACTGGCCGAAGGCTTGTCGACGGGGCATCCCGATATGCCCGAGTTCATCTTCAGCCCCGGCGAGATCGACGGTATTCTCGCCTATCTTCAGGATCTCAAGGAGAAGACCGGCGGCGAAACACCCGACTCAAATTGAGGGCAGCGCAAATTCGAATTTGAGTTTCGCGCCTCTGTTTGCATCGGCGTTTCTGGGATCGGTGTTTCTGGGGACTCAAAAGGGGGCGGCTTGGGCCGCTCTACGCTTGGCGATCTCCGTGCGGGCGTAGGCGTAGGCGCTCTCCACCAACGTGCTGTGTTGACGCCAGTCGAGCGCCCCCATGCGGGCGGGCGTCGGCGGCATCAAGAGCCAGTCCTCCGGCTGAAGGTGGCGCTCGAAATGGTTGCGGTTGGCCATCAGGCTGCGCACCAGAACGGAGGCAGGCGAGGGCGCGTCGGGCAACTCGGCGCGCGTCCAGGGGGTCAGAAGCTTCCACAGCAATTCCCGGCGCGCGGGCAGAGCGGCGTAATCCACCGCGAGCTTTTCTCCCGTGGGCGGATCGAACGTGACGACGACATTGGGCCCCGGCTTGATCGTGCGCATCACGTCGATGGGCACGTTGGAGGCGACCGAGCCGTCGACGAGCATGCTTCCGCCGGGTGTGAAGAAAGGCGGCAAGATCGCAGGGATTGCAGCGCTGGCGCGGATGGCCGACCACACCGGTCCGGACCTTAGGACCTCCAGGCGATAGTCGGTCAAATCGAGTGCGACCGCAAAGAAGGGCTTCCACAAATCTTCAATCAGCGTGTTGGCGTACTCCTCGCGCAGCAGCCGGTCGAAGTGGGTATGATCGAGCAGGCTGTAGCGCGGAAGCGTATAGCGCTGCATGGCCTTGCCTTCGATGAACATGCGATGCACGCGCCGGTCGATCTCGTCCGCCGGCAACTCGTCGGCAAACGCCGCCGCCATGGCCGCGCCGCCCGATGCCCCGCCGAGCAGATCGAGCCCGATGCCGTGCTCGTTGAACGCTTTGTAAAGCCCGACGTGGGCCGCACAGTAGGCGCCGCCTCCACACGCGACGAAACCCAGGGCCGCGCCCCGCAGGAAGCGCCACAGACGCGCAAGGCTGGCGTCGTCTCCAAGCGCCAGATGATGGTGCATCGCGACGGGGCGGCGTGCGAGCCAATGGCGCGTACCCTGCACGCCGCCGCGGTAATCGTGCAGCAAGGCAAGGCGATGGCGCGGGGGACGATCGAGCGCGAATGAAAATGCTTCCAGTTCATTGCGCGCGACGGAGGCACCAACCGGCGCGGCACCATGATAGCCGGTAAGGACAATCTCGTCGGATTGCCGGATTGCCTTCTCGCTCCACGGCGTCAGGGTGTCGTCGGCGATATAGACGACCGTGGCGTAGCGGCTCTCCAGACCATTGAGCGTGTGCGCCGCGTCAACACCGTCGAGGCTTTCGGGTGCCAACCCGTGAGTCTTCAACGTGTGCGAAGAGACGACGAGGGTTGCGGGATCGCGCTGTGCCATCGCGCAAAGACTATCGAGGAAGACTGCCGGAATTGGACGGCTTCCCGCCCGCACCACCGCCAGCGTGCGCGGGGGAGGTTTTGCCGCCCCGCCGCCGCTGAGGCGCGCGCTCTTTCGCGTTTCCGCCGCCAGCCGCTCGGCAAGTGTGGCCGTGATGTTCGACCAGATCGCAGGGGCGTGGGCGGATATGGCGTCGAAGTCCGCGCGGGTGAGACGCACGACCACGCTGTCGCGAATGGCGGTGCAGGTCGCCGTGCGCGTGCCCCCTGCGAAGAAGGCGATCTCCCCGATGGTCGCTCCGCTCGAAATCTCTGCGACCGGCTCGTCGTGGCCTGCGACGTCGACGCTGAAGCGGCCGGTGACGACGATGTAGAGCGCGTCCGCGGCCTCGCCTTCGCGCACGAGCGCGGTTCCGCGGGTGACCGCGATGGGGGAAAGCTGTGCTTCGAGCAGAGATAGATCGGCCTTGGAAAGGCCCTTGAATGTGGCGACCGCGGAAAGACGGACGTTTGAAAACGGCATCGGGGCGCCCAAGTGCTCGGCTCTCAGAAAGCCAGACTAGCACGGGGCGCCCCGATAGGTGGGCAACGTGTTGCAGGCAAGGTTGATCCGGCCAATCCGGCCGCGCCCTGCCTGGCGGGCGGTGTCAGCCCATCATCTTCTCGACATGCTCCCAGTTGACGAGGTTGTCGAACCACGCCTCCAGATATTTGGGCCGGGCATTGCGATAGTCGATGTAGTAGCTGTGCTCCCACACGTCGCACCCCAGGAGAGGTTTTGCGCCGTGCATGAGCGGGTTCTCGCCATTGGGCGTCTTGGTGACTTCAAGCTTTCCGTCCTTGAGGACAAGCCAAGCCCAGCCGGAGCCGAATTGGGTAACGCCTGCGTTGATGAAGTCGGCGCGCAGCTTATCGAAGCCGCCGTAGCCATCGGCCAGCTTTTCCAGCTTTGCGGGCAGCTTCTTGCCGCCGCCGCCCTTCTTCATCCACTGCCAGAAGTGGAGGTGGTTGTAGTGCTGGCCGACGTTGTTGACGATACCCGCATTCTTGTCGGCAAAGGCCTCCTTGCAGATGTCCTCCAGCGACTTGCCCTCGTACTTGGAGCCGGCAAGCAGCTTGTTGCCGTTGTCGACGTAAGCCTGATGGTGCTTATCATGGTGGAATTGCAGGGTTTCTGCCGACATATAGGGGGCAAGGGCATCGTAAGCGTAAGGCAGATCGGGGAGTTTCAGGGTCACGAGACTAATCTCCAGAAGATGAAGAGTGCTGGGCCCGATTATGAGGGACGGGCTGGATGGGAACCTAGTGCGACTTGTAGCATGTGGCAAACAGCGGATTGAACGAGGCGGTGCCGGTTGCCAATCCTGCGCCAAAGAGACGTGGTAAAGTTTGCGTCCGGCCTGCTGTCCGCACGCAGGCGACCGCAATGCCGGTGGACAGCAGCCGGTCAACAGAAACGGCGAATTGACGCTTTGGGTTCCCCAATCATATGCAACGCGACCATTAGGGTGCGACTCCGATGCGGAAAGAGCCCCTTTAAAAGGCCATACTGAGTATTCTGTTCACGCTGAAGTTTGAAAATGCCGACGGATAGGGCCCTGCCTTCGCGTTTTTCAATGCGAAGAGGCAGGGCACAGTGGGGAGTGCCGCGAACAGAATGGGCAAACCGTTGAAATATCTATTCACCCTTGGAATTCCTCTGGCCTTGGCTGGTCTGGGTGTCGTCTACATGCTCGACCCCCAGGGCAGATCCGAAGCCGGTCTCGTTTACGAGACGGCTCCTGTCGAGCGCGGCGCCATCCGCAAGATCGTGGCGACGTCGGGTCCTGTGCGCGCGCTGGTGACCGTGTCGGTGGGCTCGCAGCTTTCCGGACAGATCGACAAACTGTATGTCGACTTCAACAGCGAGGTGAAGGAAGGCGACCTCATGGCTACGCTCGACGCCCGCACCTATGAAGCGAGAGTCGCCCAGGCGCGCGCCGACTTGCTGGCTGCGCGTGCCGGTTTGGTCAACCAGCAGGCCACCATGCAGCGCAACGAAGCGGTTCTGGCGCAAGCCAAGCGCTCCATCGATCGTCAGTCGACACTCCAGAAGAAGGGCTTCGCCGCCACCGCGACACTGGAGAACGCGCAACGCGATCTCGACATCGCCCAGGCCGACATCGAAGTCACCAAAGCCCAGATGGAAACCGCGAAGGCGGTCATTGCGCAGCGCGAGGCTGCGCTGAAGCAGGCAGAGGTCGATCTCGACCGCACGCGCATCGTTGCGCCCGTAAACGGCACGGTCATCTCGCGCACCATCGATGTGGGTCAAACGGTGGCCGCCAGCCTGCAAGCACCCGAACTCTTCAAGCTGGCGCAGGACTTGCGGCGCATCAGCATCGAAGCGCAGGTGAACGAGGCGGACGTCGGGGCCGTTGCAGAAGGGAACCCGGTGATGTTTTCGGTTGACGCCTATCCCGAGCGCACGTTCGAAGGAACCGTGACGCAGGTGCGGCTGGCCGCGACCGAGTTGCAGAACGTCGTGACCTACACCGTCATCATCGAAGCCTCCAATGACGACCGCCGCCTGTTTCCGGGCATGACGGCCAATGTGCAGATCGAGTCCGCGAAGAAAGACGATGCACTGCGTGTGCCCAACGAGGCGCTTCGCTTCAGGCCGCGCAATGCGGAAAAGTTCGTCGTTTCCGCTGGGGCCTCGCGGGAAGGCAGGTCGGACCGCATCATCTCGCGTCTGAAAAACGATCTGCCTTTAACCGATGCTCAGGAGGAGGCCGCGCGCGGGGCCCTGGAGAAGCTTTTCAGTTCCTCGCCGGCTGGCACAATTGACCGCAGCGCCGAGCGCCAGATGATCCAATCGATCCTTGAGCAGACTTTGCGCCCATTGATGAGCGAAGCACAGATGCCGGCTTACGAGAAATGGAAATCCGGGCGTGCTGCATCGCGTTCGGGGAACGTCTACGTTCTCGATGCGGCGGGTAAGCCCGAACGCCGTCTGGTCAGGCTTGGCATTTCCGACGATCAGTTCAGCGAGATCGCCGGCGGCAAACTCACGGAGGGCGAGCGCGTCATCGTGCGCGCGCGTGAAGCAAAGAAATGACAGCACTCGCGCTCACTGCACCGCCTCGCACGCCGGCAAAGAATGCGGCGGCATCCGCCAAGACGCCGCTCATTCGTGCCGAGAACGTGTCCAAGATCTACACTATGGGCGATCAGACCGTGCGGGCGCTCGATAATGTATCGGTCACCATCGAGGATGGCGATTTCGTTGCGATAATGGGCGCTTCAGGGTCTGGCAAATCGACGATGATGAATCTCATCGGTGCCCTCGATGTGCCGACCTCGGGTGCCCTTTATATCGATGGGCGCGACATCTCCGAAATGACGGCCGATGAGTTGGCGGAGTTGCGCAACCGCCGCATCGGCTTCGTCTTCCAGCAGTTCAACCTGCTCGCGCGCACGCCCGCGGTGCGCCAGGTCATGCTGCCGTTGCTTTACGCGCGCCCGCGTCCGCAAGATCCCGAGGCCATGGCCATGGAGCGGCTGCGCCAGGTTGGACTGGGCGATCGGGCGGATCACCATCCCCGCCAGCTTTCGGGCGGCCAGCAGCAGCGCGTTGCGATCGCCCGGGCGCTCGTCAACAATCCCAAGATCCTGCTGGCGGATGAGCCGACGGGTGCGCTCGACACCAAGACGTCAGAAGAGATCATGGCGCTGTTTTGCCGTCTCAACGACCAGGGCATTACCGTCGTGGTGGTCACCCATGAAACTGACATCGCCGAATTCGCGCGCCGCCGTCTTACATTTCGCGATGGGCGCATAGTGGATGACGCGATCAACACGCTGCGGCGCACACCCCAGGGAGGGCCGTCATGAGCTTCTTCGACAGCTTCGAGGTCGCTTGGTCCGCGCTGCGGGCCAACCTTTTGCGATCGATCCTGACGACTCTGGGCATCATCATCGGTGTTGCTTCCGTGATCGTTCTGGTTGCGGTTGGCGCTGGGGCGCGCCAGGACGTCGAGACCAGGATCGCCTCGCTCGGCACCAACATGCTGGTGGTCTATTCGGGATCGAGCCGGGTGCGCGGGCGCGCGGGCGGCGAGGGCACCGACAAGGAGCTTTCAGAGGGCGATCTCAACGCGCTGCACAACGGCGTGGGGGGCGTTATGGCCATCTCGGGGCAATTGAACGGCGCAGGCTCGGTGGTGTTTGGCAATGCCAATTGGACGACGACGCTCAGCGGCGTGCATCCTGATTACCTGACGGTGCGCGAATGGCCGCTCGCATCGGGCCGCGATTTCACACCCCAGGATCTGCGCTCTTCCGCCAAAGTAGCAATACTCGGTCAAAGCGTCGTGAAACAGCTTTTTCCGGGCGAAGATCCCGTTGGCACCACGATACGCATAAAGAATACGCCTTTTCAGGTTGTGGGCGTGCTGTCGTCAAAGGGATCATCGAGTTTCGGGCGCGATCAGGACGATCTCGTTTTGTTGCCGATGACGATCGCGCGCAATCAAATCCTGGGCAAAAGCGGCGTGACGCCGGATCAGGTGGGTCAGATCTATATTAAGTTTGACAACCAGACCAATCTGGCGGACGCGCAAGAGGAAATCGAAAATCTACTTCGTCAGAGGCGTCGTGTAAAAGCTGGAGATGAGGACAATTTCAACGTGCGCAATCTGGCCGAGTTTATGAAGGCTCGTACGGAAGTCTTGAGCACTATGACTTATCTTTTGGGCGCGACCTCGGTCATTTCTCTCATTGTCGGCGGTATCGGCATCATGAATATTATGCTCGTATCCGTTACCGAACGCACGCGAGAGATCGGTCTTCGGATGGCCGTGGGCGGCCGCCGGCGCGATATCATGCGTCAATTCTTGGTTGAAGCCGTAAGTCTTTGTCTGATTGGCGGATTAATTGGTACTGTATTGGGTGTTGCTTCTGCCTTTATTGTGGCGCACGCGGGCGAAATGGCGGTCTTGATCTCGCCCAGTGTAATTTTTATTGCTATGGGAGCAGCCGCGGTGACGGGCGTATTTTTTGGTTTTTTCCCGGCGCGGCAGGCTGCTCATCTCAATCCGATCGAGGCATTGCGCAGCGAATAATACAGAGTAAGAATAGCGCCAACTAAAGGCCGCATTTTAACGAAGTTCAGATGTGGCATTTTGAATTGCGCCGGGCTCCTATGGCGCGGACAGCATATTTCGTTTATGCCTTATGCTGTGGAACATGTGGGAAGTACCAGTCGTGAGACAGAAATCAAAAGGCACGATTAGCGGCAATCTCGACAAGATGTCGTTGAAAGAGCTTGTCGAACTCGAAGCGCGCGTCGCAAAGGCGATTGCCGTGATGCGAGAAAAGGAGCGCGCCGAACTCAAGCGCAAGATGGCTGAGCTAGCGGAGACTCACGGTTTCTCGGTCAACGAACTATTTGGCGGCGGCCGTGGCGGCCGCGGGGTCGGAAAGTCGAAATCACTGGGTGTAGCCCGCTACGCTAATCCCGATAATCGCTCCGATACCTGGACCGGCAGGGGCCGCAAGCCCAATTGGCTGCTGGAGCGGTTGAAGAAGGGTGCGAAGCTGGAAGACTTCGCAATCTGATCAATATTCAAACCCGCCCGATTCAAAGCCGCCCGTCCGTTGGCCTATGCGCGCGGGGTATACGCTTTGTTTTCTCGTACAGTTCGCAATTGCTCCCCTGACACGGAAGGTGGACGGAGCGGGTGGCTGCTCAGCGGCGTTGAAGTTGGTCCGAACCTGGTGTCCGGCCGCCTGAGGGCCATGCTGCCAATGGCGGGAGGTGGCCGAGCTTGTCCGCGGAAGGGCAGCTGGTAACTCAATTGCCGATCAATTGGCACTCATGCCTTGACACTGCTAACAGGGCCGCTCATATAGCGCTCGTGCAGGGCAGACCCGGCGCGCTATGCGGTTTTAACTTCAACGGCGTGCTGAGGCTTGCCTCGCCTTAAGTCTTCATCAGAAACCAGAAATTCGCTCAGATCATGAGGTTTACCCCATGAAGTTCCGTCCTCTCCATGACCGCGTTGTCGTCAAGCGGCTCGAGGAAGACACCAAGACCGCCGGCGGCATCATCATTCCCGACACTGCCAAGGAAAAGCCCCAGCAGGGTGAAGTGATCGCCGTGGGCCCGGGCGCCCGTGACGAGACCGGCAAGATCAATGCTCTCGACGTGAAGGTCGGTGATCGCGTTCTGTTCGGCAAGTGGTCGGGCACCGAGGTCAAGATCGACGGCCAGGATCTCCTCATCATGAAGGAGAGCGATATCCTCGGCGTACTCGAAGGCTCCGCCAAGGCCCGAGCCGCAGCCTGATCATCCCATTTCCGAAACCCCTTAAGAACACTTAGGAGTTGCTTCACATGGCAGCTAAGGACGTCAAATTTTCCCAGGACGCTCGCGAGCGCATGCTGCGCGGCGTCGATATTCTTGCCAATGCCGTCAAGGTGACGCTGGGTCCCAAGGGCCGCAACGTCGTCATCGACAAGTCGTTCGGCGCGCCCCGCATCACCAAGGACGGCGTCACCGTCGCCAAGGAGATCGAGCTTGAGGACAAGTTCGAGAACATGGGCGCGCAGATGCTGCGCGAGGTCGCGTCCAAGACGGCCGATCTGGCCGGCGACGGCACGACCACTGCTACCGTTCTGGCTCAGGCTATCGTGCGCGAGGGTGCCAAGTCGGTCGCGGCCGGCGCCAACCCGATGGACCTGAAGCGCGGCGTCGACATGGCCGTCGCTGCCGTCATTAACGACCTTAAGGTCAACTCCAAGAAGGTCGCCAAGGATCAGATCGCCCAGGTCGGCACGATTTCCGCCAACGGTGACGAAGTCGTCGGCAAGAAGATCGCCGAAGCGATGGAGAAGGTCGGCTCGGAAGGTGTGATCACCGTCGAAGAGTCCAAGACGCTCGACTTCGAGCTCGATGTCGTCGAGGGCATGCAGTTCGACCGCGGCTATCTCTCGCCGTACTTCATCACCAACGCCGAGAAGATGGTTGTTGAGCTGGAGAGCCCCTACATCCTCCTGTTCGAGAAGAAGCTTTCGGGCCTGCAGGCCATGCTCCCGATCCTCGAGGCTGTCGTGCAGGCGGGCAAGCCGCTGCTCATCATCGCCGAGGATGTCGAGGGCGAAGCGCTTGCTACGCTCGTCGTCAACAAGCTGCGTGGCGGCCTCAAGGTTGCCGCCGTCAAGGCTCCCGGGTTCGGCGATCGCCGCAAGGCCATGCTTGAGGACATCGCGATCCTCACGGGTGGCACGGTGATTTCGGAAGACCTCGGCATCAAGCTGGAAAGCGTGACGCTGAAGGACCTGGGCCGCGCCAAGAAGGTCACGATCGACAAGGAAAACACCACGATCGTGGACGGCGTCGGCAAGAAGCAGGAAATCGAAGGCCGCGTGAAGCAGATCAAGGCGCAGATCGAGGAGTCAACCTCGGACTACGACCGCGAGAAGCTTCAGGAGCGTCTGGCCAAGCTCGCCGGCGGTGTTGCCGTGATCAAGGTCGGCGGCGCCACGGAAGTCGAAGTCAAGGAACGCAAGGATCGCGTCGACGACGCTCTGCACGCGACCCGTGCGGCTGTCGAGGAAGGCATCGTTCCTGGCGGCGGCGTCGCGCTTCTGCGCGCCATCAAGGCTCTCGATTCCCTCAAGTCCGAGAACGACGACCAGAAGGTCGGCATCCAGATCGTGCGCAAGGCGCTGCAGGCTCCGGCCCGTCAGATCGCCGCCAACGCTGGTGAGGATGGCTCGGTCATTGTCGGCAAGATCATGGAGAACTCCAAGTACGCCTTCGGCTACAACGCGCAGAGCCACGAGTATGGCGACCTGTTCCAGCAGGGCGTCATCGACCCGACCAAGGTCGTGCGTTGCGCGCTGCAGGATGCGGCCTCGGTTGCGGGCCTGCTCATCACGACGGAAGCCATGATCGCTGAAGTGCCCAAGAAGGAAGGCGGCCACTCTCACGGCCCGGCCGGCGGCATGGGCGGCATGGGTGACATGGGCTTCTAAGAAGCACATAAGGACTTTGGACAAGCTGGCCCCGGAGCAATCCGGGGCCAGTTCTTTTTTGGTGCGAGCAATGCCGCACAACCGCGTGAAGGCTCATGCGTTCTCATCGCAGCGGCGCTGGATGAGCGCCTTGCGCGAGCCAATGCAGCGTCCCTCATTCACCTAGTGAGAACTGCATACGTAAGATTACGCACGCGGCGGTACGCGCGCTGATCTCGAATCAAGGCTTCTTTGTTCGTAAGTAGTCTGAATAAATTTTTATAGCTGTGCACAAGGCGCGGCGTGCAATCTGCGGCGCGAATATTCAGCTACATTTTCTTCTCGCGCATTACTGGAAAATTCGAAGCACCGCGTCCGCATGTTCGGTCATGCGCGATGAACAGTCCTACTTTGCCAAAACCCATGAGCAACAGGAAGGGAAGATATGCCTCAAGATATTTTAAGCAGTCTCGATGCGTTATGCGCACAAGTTCGCGCGCGCATAGAAGCCACGCCTGATTTCAAAACGCTTCATGCCCTGGAGCGGACCCTGTCGGAGGTGCGCGGCTTCATGCCCGAGGTGGCCGTTGAGGGGCTCCACGAGAGTAATGATGAGGTGGCGGCCGCACCCGTCTCCGAGTCATTGGACTGCGAGGCCGAGGCTCCAGCCAGTGCCGAAGCCGAGGTCCCGGCAAGCGCCGAAGCTGAAAGTGAAGCCGAAACTCCAGCGTGCGCCGAAGCCGAGACTGAAGCAGCGGCGGTGACGGCGGAGACCGAGCCAGCGGAAGCCTCGACTGAACCAGCGGTTGTTGAAGCCGTGGAGGCAGCGGAAGTGGAAGTTGAAACCGAAGCCGAGCCGGCGGCGCCGGCAGCCGAGAGTGCGCAAGAGGCTTGTACGGCGGAGGCCGAGGCCGTAGCCCCTGCGGATGCGGGGGATGAGCCCGAGGTGGCGGCGGAGGAGGCAGTCACGGCCGAGGAGCCGGCCGAGGCGGCTTCGGAGCCTGACGGCGAGCCGGTGGAAGAAATCGTGACGGTGTTGCCGGGCGAGATTGCAGCCACAGCCGAGCAGGTTGCCACCACGCACTAACGCCAGCATGAAACGGACCTAGACGGCGCTTGCAGAAGACCTTGGTGCCACCGCAAGCCTCGCGGGCCGGCACCCTTTTGCGTGGAAAGGCGCTCAGTCCTTCGTCAGCACCGCATAGGCGGAATATCCGCGCCTGGATTCCTCAAACCGTATCTGCATCCCGTGCCGTCCGGCGGCTTCACGGGCCACACGCTCCAGATCATGGCGCGGGGTGACGTTGTAGTGCTTGAGAAAGCGCCGGAAGGCCCAACGGGGCGCGTGGGGCAAACGTTCCATCCGGCCGAAATCGACAATATACAACGCCCCGCCCGGATTGAGCGCGCGCACGGCGCTTTCGATCGCGCTGGGCCAGTCCGGAATCATCGACAGGGCGTAGGAGATGAAAATGCGGTCCGCGCCCGCAAGCTCGAACGTCGCCTGGAGATCGAAATTCGTCGCATCCCCTTGGGCGAGCTTAACGCGGTCTCGAAGACCATTCTTTTGAATGGCGGCCGTAGCGGTCCGCAGCATTTCGGCAGAAATATCCAAACCGTAGAAGCGCGCCTGCGGATAGCGCCGCGCGGCACGCACGAGGTTCCACCCCGTTCCGCACGCGATCTCGACGACACTGCCGCCGCGCGGGGGTGCCAGCTCCTTGATCAACCGGCGCCGCCACAGAAGGTAGTGGGTACGCGTGGCGTCATAGATGTGGCGCTGGAAGCGGTATTGGCGATCCATCTTCTCGGCCGCCGCGATCGCTGTCATGTCGGTTGCTCCTTCACCCCTTGGTGTAGAGATGGAAGCCGCCATAGATCGCCGAGCGATCCATTGCGAAACACGCTGCGGAGGTTTTCGGGTCATACGTCCAGCGCGCGAGCAGATCGGGCATGACGCGCCCGGGCAGGATGGTCTTGGGGCCCGCCGTGCGGAAGATAACGCGGGCGCCGGGACGTGCGGTGCGGGTCATCTCGCGCCACAACGCGTTGAGCGTACCGTCGTCCATCCAGTCCTGCGCATCGAGCAGCACGAAACGATCGAGGCTTTCGGCCGGCTGAGCCGCGAGGAAGTGGACGAAGTTTTCGTTGAGAACCGTGACGCGATCGGCGCGCGCGCGTACGTTGGCGAAGTTATGTTTTTCAAGGTAGGGCGGAAGGGGCGCTTGCCCCTCACCCCCGTAGCGCCCGGCAAAAGCCTGCCAGGCGAAATAATTGTCGGCAATGTCGAAGTCGCAGGCGAGACGTTCAACACGCTCCTTCAGAACATCGGCCATCTCGCGCGCGCCGTTATCACACAGGGCGTCATACTGTGCCGGGGGAATGCCGAGCCCGAACAAGGAGGCCCGCTGCGAGGTCACCCAACGCACGATCTTCTTGTCGAACAGCGGTGCGAAATGGAGTTGGAACAAGGCGCGCTGCTCGTCGCGGGTTTCGGCCTTGAGGATCGCCTGCGTGTCAATTCCCAGCACCCGCGCACTTGCGCGTGCGGATGTGATGAAATGACCGAGCAGGCCGTACCGGTAGAAGTTGCGCGCAAAGCGTGTGATGCGCCGCCGCCCCGTGATGTCGCGGCCCTCCCAATAGGCCCGCGAGTCGCCGTCGAGCGTGGGCGCGATGAGATCATCATAGAGGCGAACGTTGCGCCTGTCGGAGGCGTGCGCGAAGAAGCGATGGAACGTTGCGTAGTTGGGCAGCGTGCGAACGGCGGCGAGCTTGAGCTTGTTGAGCGCGACATGGGTTTCGTTCAGGTCGACCGCGTAGATCTTGGCCGGTCCGGCCGTCAGATAGCTCATCACGTTGCAGCCGCCCGACGCGATGGTCACGATGCGGGATGCCGGCGTGATTTGCAGCGCCTTCATATCGGCGCGCGGGTCTTCCCAGATCTGGGGATAGACCATGGAGCGAAATGCAAATGTGAACAGACGCTCCAGCATGCCCTGCCTGCTGAGAGCCGGCCCTTGATAGACGGCCTCACGCAGAAGATCCGTGCTGGAGCGTGGCATGATTTCATAAGCAGAGGCGCTCGAAGCCGTAGCCATGTGGGTGCGTTTCCTGTTTGACGGGAACAGCGGATTTAAGCCGCCAGTTCGATGCTCGATTGTCTTTTCGCTTCGGGTTCATTGGTTTGACGCATCGGCGTGTCACGCCAGCGGATGATTTCCAGACGCCCGTCATGGCGTTCGCCAATTGCCGTGCAGCTCTCGACCCAGTCGCCGGTGTTGAGGTAGTGGACGCCATCGATTTGGCGGTCATTGGCGTGGTGAATATGACCGCAGATGAGGCCGTCAGCGCCCCGCCTGCGCGCTTCGCTGGCGAGCGCGGTCTCGAACTCGCCGATGAAGTTGACGGCGCCCTTGACGCGATGCTTCAGGAAGTTGGACAGCGACCAGTACTCAAGTCCCATCCTGCGGCGCAGCCAGTTGAGGGGCGCGTTCAACCAGAGTGCGGTCTCATAGGAGCGGTCGCCGAGGAAGGCGAGCCAGCGCGCATAACGCACCACAATGTCGAACTCGTCGCCGTGAAGCACGACGTAGCGTTTGCCGTCGGCCGTTTCGTGGATGCAGTCCCGCCGGATCTCGATACCGCCGAAGTCCATGCCGCAGTAGTCGCGCAGACCGTCATCGTGATTACCCGGGATGAAGACAACGCGCGTTCCCTTGCGGGCGCGGCGCAGCACTTTCTGGATCACGTCGTTATGCGACTGCGGCCAGACCGGGCCCCGGCGCACTTTCCAGAAGTCGATGATATCGCCGACGAGATAGAGCGTTTCCGACTCGGTGTGCTTGAGAAACTCAAGCAGTTCTGCGGCTTTCGCCGATCGTGTTCCAAGATGCAAATCCGAGATGAAGACGGATTTGTAGTTCGATTTCTCGATCGTTGCGGTCACGATCAGCTCCCTTGAGCGGCCCGATGGCTCCGCTCCTATTGGGTGAGTCATGTTTCAGGCGTGTGACACCGCGTGGCGCAATTGCCACGACAATTCCGCGATGCCGATGGACTTGCACGGGCTGCGCGCGCCGCCCATAATGTGCACCTCACCTGCGTGTGTTTGCGCAGGCCAACCTCACGGCAACGAGCACGGCAACGCTTGAATAGGGAGGCCGGACATCATGCATGCAACCGAAATCCAGGCTCATGCCAGAAAGCTCTACGAGGCGATGGGCTCCAAGGCTCTTGTGGAAGCGGCGCAAAAGGCCAGGGCGTTCGAGAGCGGTGGGAAGAAAGACGATGCCGAGACGTGGCGGCGGATCGAAGCGGCCTTGAGGCAGATGCAGGGGCCGCGGTCGACGTAAGTGACGAAGTCCTGAAGTGTGGGTGGGGGTCCGTTCACGCAGCGCGGGCGCAGAAGCTCAGAGCGGCGCGTTGCGGAAGATGCGCTCCCATACAAAGAGCAGGGCTGTGTCCATGATGCCGACGCACAGAAAGGCGATTGCGATCGGTCCGGCGGACGTCTCAGGCAGTCCCAGCCGGTCCGCCCAATAGGCGACGGCCAAACCTGCGACGATGCTGAAAAGGGCGAGAACGGCGAACACGATCTGGACGAAGCGCAGCGAATGTGCACGTTCGCGGTCCACGTAATCCATGAAATTTCACCTCTACGCAATACAGACGTCCCGCGGGCCGGAACTTAGCCCGCGACCATCAAATGCAAAAGATGTTTTTAACGGTTTAGTAACGATTTGGCCGCGAGGCCTTGCAGCACGGACTGGTGCTGCGCCGTATCGGCTGGAAAACCGGCCTCTATCCACCAATCCTCGAAGGCGCGCAGGATCTGCCCCACGCCGGGTCCGGCTTTCACGCCCAGGGCCAGCACATCGGCGCCGCGCACCGGCATCGCGGGGATCACCCAACGCTGAGCCAGGAGGGCTCGTTCCTTGCGCGCCTCATCGGCTACAGAGGCGGCCGATGAGGCCCACGAGTTGAGGGCTGCGCGCAGGAAATTGTCCCGGCCGGCTGTGTAGAGCCAGCGGCGGGCCTCGGCTTCGGGCGTCTGCGGCTCGTAGGCCGGATGGCGTCGTGCGGCCGCGCCAAGTGCGTCGGCTTCCGCATTCGAAAGACGTAGATGCGTTGCCAAGTGTGAAGCGCCCTCAGAACTCTCGAGCGCCAGGACCGCGAGCCGCGCGATTGGATCGGCGGGAAGCCCGCAGGCCTGTTCGATAGCGATCAGACGGGAGAGCCGCTCAGGATAGGTGTCGCGGCCCAGCACCCGGGTAAGGATGGAGCACTCGGCCATGACGGCCACGACCTCGCCAGCGCGCGGAGCAGCCAGGAGCTTCATCATCTCCACGCCGATGCGCTCGGATGAAAGCCGTGCCAGCCCGTCTTTCAGCGTGACGCAGGCCGCCAGGCCTTGCGCATCGGGCGAGCCTTGGCCGATCTGCGCATTGAAACGGAAAAAGCGCAGGATGCGCAGATAATCTTCGCGGATTCGCGCATGCGCATCGCCGATGAAGCGCACGCGCCGGGCAATTAGATCCTCAAGCCCGCCGAAGTAGTCGAAGACTTCGCCGGCGGCGTTGGCATAAAGCGCGTTCACGGTGAAATCCCGCCGCGCCGCGTCCTCGCGCCAGTCGGAACTGAAGGCGACGACTGCGCGGCGGCCGTCGGTCTCCACGTCGCGCCGCAGGGTCGTGACCTCGAAGGGATGTCCGTCCGAAACGATCGTTACGGTGCCGTGCTCGATGCCGGTGGGATGAACGCTCAACCCAGCCCGTGCCGCGCGCTCCATCACGGTGGCGGGCAGCAGCGGGGTTGCAATGTCAATGTCCGTAATCGGCGCGCCGATGAGGGCATTGCGCACCGAGCCCCCCACAACGCGCGCATCGCCGCCCTCACGCGCCAAGGTTTCGAGCACGGCAACGAGCGCGCTCGCGCGCAACCACGGCGCATCCGCCAGGAGCCTTGTCATCTTGCCTTGGTCAGCTTTCGCCATCGCGGATTACTTTTTCTCGTCGTTCGCGCCATGACCAGGTATGACCTTGCCATCATGGTAGGAGGGCGGCGTGTAGGCGTCACCGGGGCGGTGACCGGAGGCCGTCGAGAACAGCATCAGCGTTGCGATCATGAGAAATGCACCTGTTACGAAAAGCTGCACGAGCGGGGCCTCGCGCAGGACGCTCCACAGCCCGGGCCAGTCGTTGCGCCGGTAGGCGATGTAGGTGACATAGGCGAGGGTAGGCAAAAGAAAGAAGAACAGGTTCTCCAGAACGATGCGGATCATGCGGCCGTCAGCCTCCGGTGCAACGCCCGAATGATTCCAGCCGTTGCGCCCCAGATATAGCGCCCTTCGTGGGGAATGGCATAGAAGTGCCGTTTCGCACCGCGCCAGTCGCGCGCATCGATGCGGTGGTTGGCTTCATCCAGCAGGAAGGCAAGCGGCACGGTGAAGATGTCCGCCACCTCGTGCGGGTCAGGTCTGAGGGAAAAGCCGGGTTTCACCGCAGCGACCACGGGCGTGACAAGAAAGCCTGTGCTCGTCTCATAAGGTTCGACATAGCCGAGGGGTTCGACGAAACCGGGGTCGAGCCCGATCTCTTCCTGCGCCTCGCGCAATGCAGCCGCCAGCGGGGTCTCGTCTTGCGGCTCGATCTTGCCGCCTGGAAAGGCGATCTGCCCTGCATGGGCGGCCAGGTGCGTCGTGCGCTGGGTCAGAAGGACGTTGAGCGGCGCGCCGATGACGATGGGAACCAGCACGGCGGCGGGCCGCAACTGGGTCGCATCCGCGGGCCGTACGCTGGGATTGAGGTCGTAGTCGCTCGGTCGCGGCCCAGGACCTGTCACGGGCGTTTGGGAGACGACCGGCGCGGACAGCAGGTGCGTCGCGGCAAGGATGCGAAACGCGTCCTCGTCCAAGGCCGGCCAGTTGGGATGGTGCAATATTGAACCCATTGGGCTCTTACCCTAAATCCAAGTGGCGCTGCGGTGCAGTAGATTTTGATCCGGGCGCGGCTTGAATCACGATACGGTCAAAGTCTAAGGCGAATGTTTCGCCGAATCAGAGGCCAATTCGCAAGGAGAAGATTTTTTGAATTGCGCGTTCCAGCGCTGGCGGATTTTCGCCGCCGCGGCCGTGGTTGCGGCGCTTGGTTTGACCGTGGGGCCGGTGCCGCCGGTCCGCGCAATGTCGACCACCGATTTCCTGGCATCGCTGACCGCAGATGAGGCGGCCGAGCTTCAGGCCTGGAAACAGGCACGGCGAGCCCATGAGCATCATCTCGATGTCTACTGGGACAAGGTCGACGCCAAGCGTGAGGCACGCAAAAAGAGGCGCTCGCGCGACACGCTGTTTAGCGCAGATGATTATGTGATGACGTTGCCGCCTGCGTATACGGGTCCAAAGCTGTCCAACGCGCTCGCGGCGAAGTACTCGAAATTCTTGAGTTCCCAAGAGGAGTCGACGCCGGCCCCTCCCTCCTCGCAAATGCCGGTCGTTGCCGATTATCTGGAAGCGGCCCGGCGCGTCTACGGCTTCGTGCCCGAGCGTGTCTCGGAAAAAGAATTCAAGCGGCGTTACGCGGAGGAAGCGCACGCTCTTGGTCTTGAGAAGGATCAGGTGGTGCGCGTCTATGCGCTCGAGACGGGCGGCATCGGCACCTACGATATGCAAGCCGGCATTCATCCGATCAAGAAAACCGGGCGGGCGATTTCAAGCGCACTGGGTTACGCCCAGCTCCTCGATGCGAATTCCGTCAACGAACTGTCGAAGAACGGCAAGTTGTTTATCGCGCACCTGCAACGCAAGGCCGCCAATCCAAACTTGTCGTCCAAGCGTCAGCACGAGTTGAAGTACAAGATCACCATATTGAAGCGCATGTACGCCAACGCCAAGCGCGTGCCCTATATCTGGGAGCGGCATCAGAGCTATGCCAAGACTGCGGAAGGCATGGGCATGCACGTGCTCAACATCGATGGCGACATCGGTCCCATGCTGCAGGCCATGAAGCTCAAGGGGCTCATCGACATGGCCGCCAAGTACGGGCGGACCAATATGTCGGGCGCCGAGGTCGAGGTGATGAACCTGTCGGGACCTGCAACAGGCCTGGAGCTGATGCAGCCCGCGGGGTTGAAGGCGCCGGTGACGAACTTCTTCGCGCGCCGCGCCTACTACGTCAACAAAATGGTCATTGGTCTGACAGGCGAGCAGCTCCTGGCGGAACTCGACCGGCGTATGACCGCGAGCATGAAGGCGCAGGGCGCGATCGAGTTTGCGGAAGCCTTCGACGAGGTGCTGGCGGCAAAGACGGCGGGGCGATAGCGCTCCACTTGCTAAGGCCTTTGGCTGGCTTGAAACCCGCAGCGGTCTGGCTGAAGCTAGCATAGCGCGCCCCGCATGCCGTGAGGCGCTCAGATCTGCGCCCCGCCATGACCCAACTCGACGCCATAGATCGCAAAATCCTCAGCCTTCTGCAGGAGGATTGCCGCCTCACCATGCAGGAAATCGCCGGACGCGTCGGGCTTTCCGCCTCGCCCTGTCACCGGCGGATCAAGATCATGGAGGAGGCGGGCATCATCCGCCGTTACATCGCGCTCGTCGATCAGCGCAAGGTTGGGCTGCCAGTCAGCGTTTTCATTTCGATCAAGCTGGAGCGCCAGCGCGAAAAAGATCTGGAAGCCTTCGCCAAGGCGATCTTGCGCTGGCCGGAGGTTCTCGAGTGCTACCTGATGACGGGGCACCGCGATTATCTTCTGCGCGTGGTCGTGGAAGACCTGTCGGCCTACGAGAAGTTTCTCAAGAACAAGCTGACGCTGGTGCCGGGCATCGCCTCCATCGAATCGAGCTTTGCGCTCGATCAGATCAAGTACTCGATCGCCTTGCCGGTGTGAGCGCACCCAGCCTCACGGCCATTTGACGACCGGGGGCATGGACGAGAGGATCGACTCCACGTTGCCGCCGGTCTTCAGTCCGAACACGGTACCCCGGTCGTAGAGGAGATTGTATTCCACGTAGCGGCCGCGGCGGATGAGCTGCTCCTCGCGCTGAGCTTCCGTATAAGGCAGCGTGTAGTTGCCGCGCACCAGCATGGGATAGACCGACGCGAAGGCGCGGCCGACATCCTTGGTGAAGGCGAGCGCGGCGTCCCAGCCTCCCTGATCGTCTGAAGGCGTCAGATAATCGTAGAAGATGCCGCCGACGCCGCGCATCTCTTTGCGATGGGGCAGATAAAAGTATTCGTCGCACCATTCCTTGTAACGTTTGTAGTCGGCAACAGGATGAGGCGCGCAGGCGCCATACATGGCGGCGTGAAATGCCAGCGTATCGGCATCCGTCTGCGTGCGTCGCGCATCCAGAACCGGGGTGAGGTCCGCACCGCCCCCAAACCACCACTTGGTGGTCACCACCATGCGGGTGTTCATGTGTACGGCGGGCACGTTGGGATTGCGCATATGCGCAATGAGAGAGATGCCCGAGGCCCAGAAGCGCGGATCCTCCTCGGCACCCGGGATCTGCTTGCGGAACTCGGGGGCGAACTCGCCATGTACGGTGGAGGTGTGCACGCCCACCTTCTCGAACACGCGGCCCGCCATCATGCTCATGAGCCCGCCGCCGCCCTTGGCTCCGGTATGATCCGTACGCTCCCAAGGCGTGCGCACGAAGCGGCTTGGTGACATATCGCCGTGAGGGGCGGTTACGGGCAGATCGGTTTCCAGCTTCTCGAAGGCTGTGCAGATCTGATCGCGCAATTCTTCAAACCAGGTACGGGCGGTTTCTTTACGGGCTTCCAGCAGGGACTCACTCATAGGGCCTCGGTCATGGGGCTTGGACTTGTGCTCGTCTTCTTTTCGACCAATATGGACCCTAGTGCATAGGGTGTTCATCGCGCCGCCACAAGCAATCTGGTCCTCGGGACAAAACTCCGTGAGGGCCGGATTAGTTTTTTGGCCGTCAGGCTCTCACAAGATGTGGAGCGCGTGCGATGCGAACCCATTAATCGCGAGATATCTCCCGCGCAGGGGAACCTGTGGTAGATCCCCGCGGCCGTTGAAGGCAGCTAAACGATGTTCCGGCGCATAACATCCTGGTTCGAGACGCGCATCGATCCTTTCGCGCGCCCGGGAATCGTGCGCCCGCCCGCGGGGCTGGGTGAATTCTATTGGCATTACGTCAAGCCGGTATGGCCGGTTTTCGTGGCGCTGCTCGTCATGGGCTTTCTTGGCTCGGCCATCGAAGTGATGCTGTTTGCCTTCATCGGCCAGCTCGTCGACATGATGAAAGCGACGTCCGATCCCAAGGCGTTCATTTCCGACAATGCCGGTGTGCTGGCCTGGATGGCGTTCGTCGCGCTCATCGCGCGCCCCGTGGTGTCCACGGTGCACGACCTTATCAAGAACCAGGCGGTCGCAACGACATTCACCAACCGCGTGCGCTGGCAGACGCACTCTTATGTGCTGCGCCAGTCGCTCGGTTTCTTCCAGAACGACTTCGCCGGCCGCATCGCCAACAAGATCGTGCAAACGGCGCCCGCGCTGCGTGAAAGCGTGGTCCAGCTCATCGACGCGCTGTGGTACGCGATGGTGCAGTTCATGGGCGCGATCACGATTTTCGCCGCCTCTGACTGGCGCCTGACCATTCCTCTCATCATCTGGCTCGCCGCTTATATCGTGGCGCTGGCCTACTTCGTGCCGCGCATCAAGAAGCGGGCGACCGATACGTCGGAAGCCCGCTCCATGCTGGTCGGGCGCATCGTCGACAGCTACACCAACATTCTCACAGTGAAGCTGTTTGCCCATGCCGAGCGCGAGGACGAATACGCCCGCACTGCGTTCCGCGAGATGATGGAAAAGTGGCAGGCCTCTCTCCGGCTTATTACGGGCATGGAGTTCGCGCTCTACACTCTGAACGGCATCCTCATCGTGACGACGGGCTGGCTGACCATCACGCTTTGGGCGAACGGTCACGTCACAACCGGCGCCAACGCGACGGTCATCGGCCTCGTCATCCGCATCGTGATGATGTCGGGCTGGGTGATGTGGACGATCTCGGGCATCTTCGAGAACATCGGCGTCGTGCACGAGGGCATGGAGACGATTTCGCGGCCCCATACGGTGCTGGACGCGCCGGATGCCCGTTCGCTGATGGTTACGAAGGGCGAGATCCGCTTCGACGGGATACAGTTTCATTATGGCGCTGGCGTCAGCGGTGCCGCCGATCAGCCCGTCCGGGTCATTGATCATTTGAGTCTGAATATCAAACCCGGCGAGAAGGTAGGCTTGATAGGGCGCTCGGGCGCGGGCAAGTCGACGCTCGTTAGCCTGCTGCTGCGCTTCTACGACTTGGAAGGCGGACGAATCCTCATCGACGGCCAGGACATCGCAAACGTTTCACAAGACAGCCTGCGCGCTCAGATCGGCGTCGTCACCCAGGACACCTCGCTGCTGCATCGCTCGGTGCGTGACAACATCCTCTATGGGCGGCCGGATGCCACGCAGGAGGAACTGTCGGCGGCCGCCTCCCGGGCCCAGGCTGCGAGCTTCATCGATGGCCTCGAGGACATGAGGGGCCGCAAGGGCTACGATGCCCACGTGGGCGAGCGCGGCGTGAAACTGTCGGGCGGCCAGCGCCAGCGCATCGCCATCGCGCGGGTTCTTCTGAAGAACGCGCCGATCCTGGTGCTGGACGAGGCCACGAGCGCGCTCGACAGCGAGGTGGAAGCCGCCATTCAGGAGAGCCTCAATACGCTGATGGAAGGCAAGACAGTGATCGCCATCGCGCACCGGCTGTCGACCATCGCAGCGATGGATCGGCTGGTCGTAATGGATGACGGACGGATCGTGGAAGAGGGGACCCACAGCGAGTTGCTCCGCCGTGGCGGCATCTATGCCCAACTGTGGGCACGCCAATCAGGCGGCTTCCTGGCTCGAGAGGCCGCGGAGTAGCTGTATCGGGCGGATACGGTTCAATCACTTTGAATCGTTCAAAACTTTTCTGCCACAGGAGGGACGGACAATCCACTCCGCGTGCAATAAATTTGTTGATTTCAAAAGTATATAATTACACTCCTGGCTAACGGTGAAGTGACCGTCATTTTTAAAGAACATTCGCCTCTGCTTTTGGGAGGAACAATGCGTTTCCATACTTTGCGAGACACGATGCGCGCAGTCTCTCTGAGGGGAGAAAGTGGTTTGGGCTCCCAGTCTCGCCTGCTTGGGGCTGTTGTGGGCGCGGCTTTCATGCTTTTTGACGTTCCGGCTCCTCGTGCCCAGGAAACGGATCCCGAGCCACGGCCAGCGGCTGGGGCCAACACGGGCAAGACACAATCCCAGGGTGCGGCTGGCGATCCGGGCGCTGGCGCCGCGGAAACCGATGCGCACCTGCCTGCCGTTACCGTTGAAACGGCCAAAGAGCCCAGTGCAAAACCTGCCACGGCGCCCCCCGCGTCCGCGGCGGCCGTTGAAGACGATGAGCAGGGCCCGCCGCCAGCGCGCAAGAAGGCCAAATCCAAGCCCAAGAAAAGCGCCGCCGCCCAATCCGCGCCGCCGCCTCCGCCGCCAGAGGACTATGAGCCGGTTGCAGACCCCAGCAACGGTGGGCAGCGCGCCACGACAGATGCACCCGCACCCGTACGCGGCGGACCGAGCGGTATCGATGGCTACACGGCCGCCCGCACAACGACTGCCACAAAGACGGAAACGCTAATCAAGGACATCCCTCAGTCTCTGACGGTCATTACGCGTCAGCAGGCCGATGATCAGGGTGCCAAGAGCCTCGGCCAGGTATTGACTTACGTCCCTGGTGTCAATGTCGCGCTGGGTGAAGGACATCGCGATCAGATCACCATTCGCGGCCAGCAGACGACGGCAGACTTCTTCCTCAACGGGGTGCGCGACGATGCGGAGTATTATCGCGACCTCTATAACATCGAGGCGGTCGAGGTGCTCAAAGGGCCTGCCGCGATGATCTTCGGGCGTGGTGGTGGCGGCGGTGTCGTCAACCGCACGCAGAAGGAAGCCAATGGCGTTCCCATTCGCGACGTTACGGCCAGTTATGGCAGCTACAATTCCAAACGTACGACGATCGATGTAGGAGACGCGATCTCGAGCACTGCGGCGTTCCGCATCAACGCCATGTACGAGAATTCCGAAGGTTTCCGCGACTATTTCGAGCTGGAGCGTTTCGGGATCAATCCGACGCTGGGCTTTAAGCTTACGGATCAAACCAAGCTGCTCGTCAGCTACGAATACTATCGCGATGACCGCACCGTGGATCGAGGGGTCCCTTCGCGCAACGGATGGCCCCTGGAAGGCTTTGACGAGACGTTCTTCGGCCATCCACGTGACAGCTTCGCCAACTATGAAGGTCACACCGCTGCCGCAACACTGGAACACAAGTTCAGCGACGACGTGAAGGTGCGCAACTACACCTCGTATATGACCTTTGACAAGGCCTACCAGAATACATTTGCCAGCAGTTCGGTATCGGACACAGGCGATGTCACGATTGGCGGTTACCGTGATGCGACACAGCGCGACAGCATCGTGAACCAGACCGACGTGACGATGAAGATCGATGTGGCCCCAAATATCCGCCACACTATTCTGGCGGGTACCGAGTTCACGTATCAAGAGACCAAAAACGGTCGCAACACACCGCATTTTCTCACGCCCGATGGCCCAACAAGCCTTACGGTGACGCTTGCGAATCCGACCCTGTTTTCGCCGGTCTATTTCAACGAGGTCAATCGCCGCCGCGCGACCGATCTCAACACACAGAGCGCGTACGTTCAGGACCAGCTACAGGTTAGCCGATATCTGGATATTATTGGCGGCATTCGCTTCGACCGCTTCGACATCGACTTCGAGAACGGCTTGAACGGCGATGTCCTCGGTCGCGTCGATAACGTCTGGTCGCCGCGCGCGGGCGTCGTGTTCAAGCCATCCGAGCAGATCTCGCTATATGTCAGCTACTCGCGTTCGTTCCTTCCCAGTGCCGGCGATCAGTTCAACGTGCTCGACGTGACGACCGCCACACTGGAGCCGGAGGAGTTCGAGAATAAGGAGATCGGTTTCAAGTGGGAAATCATGCCCCGCCTTATGATGACGGGTGCCATCTTCCAACTCGATCGCACGAACCAGTTCGTGGCCGATGGTCCGTTTGCCGGCCAGCAAGTCGGCGAAACACGTACAGAAGGTGCGGAATTGGCTCTGACCGGCTACCTCACCGACCGTTGGCAGATCGCGGCGGGGTTTGGTCATCAGATTGCGGAAGTCGTCGAAGGGCGGCCCGCCGATATCGGGCATGAGGTCCCGTGGGTGCCGCACAACACCTTCTCGCTGTGGAACAAATATCAGTTTACCGACATGTTCGCAGCAGGCCTGGGTGTCGTTCACAAGACCGATTTCTTTGCCGCGCTCGACAACACGGTGCGGGTGCCCGGCTACACGCGTCTTGATGCTGCACTCTATCTGGATCTGAATGAGACATGGAGTGCGCAACTCAACGTCGAGAACCTGCTCAACGAGGACTATTTCGTCGCCGCGCACAATAACAACAACATTATGCCAGGTGCCCCGACATCCGTGTACGTCACCGTGGGCGCCAAGTTCTGAGTAAACCAGCGCTTCCCATGAAAACCTCAAGAAAAGGCTCCGGCGGACCCGGGGCCTTTATCATTTGCGCGGCCTGCGCGTGAATGTCTGCAAAATTGGCGCGGCTTTTATTGTTGACTCAAAAAGTATTGTATGGCTATCTCTTGTCACCCATCACTCCGAGGGACAACTTAGACGCCCGCGTCGGACTGCTAGCCAGTCACAACGCGGGCGTTTTTTTCCTATAGGTCGGCTAGGCGAAAGCAGCCTCAGGGTTTGCAGTCGGTGAGCTGATCGGCCTCCAGCGAGAACGAGTAAGGCCCGGTGTCGCGCACCTCGACGTTCTTGACGACGCAGGTCCGCCCCGCCTTGTCCTTGATCTTCACGTCGAAGGTGCCAGAGGTAACGCCTGTCAGCGGCAACCGCTCGTCGCTCTCGGCCACGTTGTTATCGTCGTTGGCGGTTTGATTTGGTCCAAACTTGTCGGTTCCGGCCGGAGCCATATAGAGTTCCACGAGATCCTCGCCCGTGAGGTTCCAGAACTTCATCTTGGCGTTCTTCTCGGCTTTGTCGTCGTCATCATCGGCGAAGGCGCCAGTGGTGGCGGCAATGAACATGATACCTGCGATCGCTGTCAATCTCATGGAAGTGTCTGGCTCCTAGCGGCGGGCCGAGTGCCCGATTTCAAAACTAATCCTAAGGTAGCATAAGCAAATTGCTACCCTTAGCTAGTTGATGCGGTTCACAAATACTTCAACATTCCGGGGGGTTGGCGCAGGGAAACCCTCCCGTCTGGCGCAGCGCCTCGCCAACCACGATGGCAGCGGCTACGGCGATATTCAGGGAGCGCAGTCCAGGGAGCATCGGAATGCGAAGCCGGGCGTCCGCGATATCGTGAACCGGCCTTGGCACGCCCGCGCTTTCGCGACCCAGAAGGATCACGTCGCCGGGCGCGAAGCAGAAGTCGATATGGGACGTCTCGGCGTGGGACGACAGCAGTACAAGGCGTCCGGCGGTTACGCGCCGGGCCACATCGAAATCCTCAAAGCTCACATGGCGTGTCAGATCGACATGCGCGAGATAGTCGAGCCCCGCGCGGCGCAGCGCCCGGTCGCTCATGTCGAATCCCGCCGGGCCGATGACATCCACAGGGATTCCGAGGCACGCGCCCAGCCGTAGAATCGTCCCGGTATTTTGAGCGATGTCAGGCTGATACAGCGCAAGTCTCATGCTTTCGAGCTCCCGTCTTTCGTTCCCGTGGGGCAGTATAGTGTGGCCGATGCGCCAAATTGCCCAGCTGTTGCGGCCCTGGGAACCTTGAGGGGTTGGCCGAACGGTGTCACAAGGTCAGCCCCAAGGGACCTCTTGCGCTCTGGTTAGGCTCGAGCGACACGGCGTTACAGCACACAAAGGGCATCCATAAGCTCTGGGACGCTGTGTGAAGTCTCTGCTCGTTCTTATCCTTCGGAGGCTCTCGTGGCATCTCACGCTGATCACGCCGATGAGGCAAATCGCCGGGATTTCCTGGTGATCGCCGGCAACGCCTTCGCGGCGGTCGGCGCCGCATCGCTTCTCTGGCCTTTCATCCAGCAGATGAACCCTGACTCCAGCGCCAAGGCGCTGGCGTCGACCGATGTCGACCTTTCCCATGTCAAGGAAGGTCAGGCGATAACCGTCATGTGGCGCGGCAAGCCGGTTTTCATCCGTAATCGCACCAAGAAAGAAATCGAGGAAGCGCGCAGTGTCGACTTGGCGAAGCTGCCCGACGATGGTCCTGAGGCGGCCGACGAGAAGCGCGTGAAGCCGGGTCACGACAATTGGCTCATTCTGATCGGCATCTGCACGCATCTGGGCTGCATCCCCAAGGGACAGTCGATGGGCGATGCGAAGGGCGACTATGATGGCTGGTTCTGCCCCTGCCACGGCTCGCACTACGACACCTCCGGCCGTATCCGCAAAGGTCCCGCTCCCCACAACTTGGCGGTGCCGCCCTATGAGTTCGTTTCCGACACCAAGATCAAGATCGGCTGAGGAGTCATAAGATGTCAGGTCACTCTTCGAGCTACGAGCCGACGTCGCGCTGGGGAAAATGGTGGGACGAGCGCCTGCCCATCATGCGCATGATGCACGGGCAATTCGTAGAATTTCCAACACCGCGTAACCTCAACTACCTGTGGACGTTCGGCGGCATCTTGATGTTGTGCCTCGTCGCGCAGATCGTGACGGGCGTCGTACTGGCAATGCACTATCAGCCGTCCGATGTCGCCGCCTTCGATGCCATCGAGCATATCCGCCGCAACGTCAACTACGGCTGGATGATCCGCAACTTCCATGCGGTCGGCGCGTCGATGTTCTTCATCGCCGTCTACATCCACATCTTCCGTGGTCTCTACTATGGCTCCTACAAGGCGCCGCGCGAGATCCTCTGGATCCTCGGCGTCGTCATCCTGCTGCTGATGATGGCCACCGCCTTCATGGGCTACGTATTGCCGTGGGGTCAGATGAGCTTCTGGGGCGCCACCGTCATCACCAACCTGTTCTCGGCGCTCGACACGGTCTGGTCGGGCCTTGGCACGGCGATCGTGGAATGGCTCTGGGGCGGCTACTCGGTTTCGGGCGTCACCCTCAACCGCTTCTTCTCGCTCCACTACCTGTTGCCCTTCGTGCTGACGGGCGTCGTCATCCTTCACGTCTGGGCGCTCCACATCACAGGTCAGAACAACCCGGATGGCCTCGACCTCAAACAGCCCTCGGACTCGGTGCCGATGCATCCGTATGCGACGGCAAAAGACTTCGTCGGCATGTTCGCGTTCCTGATCCTGTTCGCCTGGTTCGTGTTCTTCCTGCCCGACTATTTGGGCCATCCGGACAACTATACCGAGGCCAACCCGCTGGTGACGCCGCCGCACATCGTGCCCGAGTGGTACTTCCTGCCGTTCTACGCGATCCTGCGCGCCTTTACCGGCTCGTTCCTGGGTATTCCGTTGGGCGGCTTCGCCAAGCTGATGGGCGTCATCGCGATGTTCGGCTCGATCCTCGTCCTGGTCTTTGCGCCCTGGCTCGACACCTCGCGCGTGCGCTCGGCCAAGTACCGCCCGATCTTCAAGTGGGCGTTCTGGGTGTTCGCGTTTACCTGCTTGGCTCTGGGCTATCTGGGATCGCTGCCCGCAGAAGGCGTCTATGTCTTCTGGGCGCAGATCTTCACAGTGATCTACTTCGCGTTCTTTCTGATCGCGATGCCCATCATCGGATTGATCGAAACGCCCAAGCCTCTTCCGCGCTCCATTACGGATGCGGTTCTGGGCTCCGGCGCAGCAGCCAAGGCGTAAGTGAGGACACCATGAAAAACCTGATCTCACTATCTGCCGCGAGCCTTCTGGCGCTGAGCGCTCTCACGGGCGCGTCGGGCGCGGCTGAAACGGCGGCTGCTCATCACGAGATCGTCCGCCAGCCGTGGTCCTTTGCGGGCTTCAAGGGGCAGTTTGACCGGGCGCAACTCCAACGCGGCTTCCAGGTCTACAAGGAAGTCTGCGCGGCTTGCCACGGCTTGAAGCGCGTCTATTTCCGCAACCTCGCGGAGCCGGGCGGCCCCGTCTTCCCCGAGGAGGCGGTCAGGGAGCTTGCCGCGAGCTGGCCCAACCAGATCCCTGAGATGAACGACCAGGGCGAAATTGCCGGCAAGGGTGGGGAGCTGTTCAAGCGCCCGGCCAAATTGTCCGATCCGATCCTGGGTCCCTATCTCAATGACAGACAGGCGCGGGCCGCTCAGAACGGCGCTCTACCTCCCGACCTGTCGGTCATCGCCAAGGCGCGCGGCGTTCACCGCGAAGTTCATTGGGCGATCCATCCCTTCCTGATGCTGGGCGACATCCTGCAAGGCTATCAGGAGGGTGGGCCTGATTACCTGTACGCCTTGCTGACGGGCTACACCGAGCCCCCCGCCGACGTCACGGTCGGAGAAGGCATGAGCTTCAATACGGCCTTCCCGGGACATCAGCTTGCCATGCCGCCGCCGCTGTCGGACGGATCAATCACGTATCAGGACGGCACGAAGCCCACGGTCGACAACTATGCACGAGACGTCTCCGCATTTCTCGCCTGGGCGGCAGATCCCTCCCTCGATCAGAGAAAGCGGATCGGCTGGGTGGTCATGCTGTACCTGCTCGTGACAACAGTGCTTCTGTACTTCGGCAAGCGCCGTATCTGGTCGAAGCTGCATTGACCGTTTGGCGTATCACGCCACGAGAAAACGAAAGGCCCGCGATTGATCGCGGGCCTTTTGCATTTCTGCCTGGGATTTGACCGGGCTATTTGGAAAGCTCGGTGAGGTTTGTCACGATCGGCGCCACGACGGGTTCGATGATGGCAGCGACACCCGGAATGCCTGTCGCCTTTTCGATCGCGCTCGTCACGCTCGGCAGGGCTGCATGGATCAGGCTGGCGAGAGGCGCACGCGCGTCGCCGCTCAGCAGGGCTGCAGCGGACTTCAGAGCGTCGACTTGCTTGCCTGCATCCTGGAGCCGGGGCACCGCCGCCGTTGCCGTCGCCTCGTCCGTGATCGTGGCGAGCGATCCGGTGAGCGCGCCGATGGCCTGATTGGCAAGGCCTGCGAGATCGGCCTGCGGGGCAGCAGGTGCAGGGGCGGGCGCTTCGGTTGAAGCAGCAGGCGCAGGCGGCGCAGTTGGCTCTGGTGTTCCGCGGTTCAGGAAGTTCCACAGGAGATAGGCAGCAATGAGCAGGGCCGCGAGAGGAATGAGCCAGCGGCCAAATCCGCCGCTATCTGCCGGTCCTTGCGGCGTACGCGGTGTGGCCGCTGGGGCGACATTCGAGGCGATCGAATCCAGCACGCCGGTTCCCTTCAAAAGATCGGAGAAGCCTGCAGGCATTGCCGCCGCGATATTCCCTTTCTGTGAGGCGAGCAGGTTTGCCACCCCGCCTGCGTCCAAGCCGTTTGCTTTCTGCTGCTGGGAGAGCGTGCCCAGAACCACGGGAGCCAGCATTCCCAAAAGCGAGCTACCCTTGCTGGTGTCGACGCCGCCGAATTTACCGAGCGCACCGGCCATCGCATTCACAGCGTTGCCTCCGAGCAGGGAGGACAATGCCGATGTGCCCTGGTCGGTAAACTGCTGTTGTTGCGGTCCGCCAATAATATTTTCGAGGCTGCCCAGGATCGAGGGATCGATCTTTGAGAGCACGTTGGTAAGGCTGGTGGCGCCGCCCGGCTGAGCAGCTTTGCCGGTCAGGCCCGCTAGAATAGTCGGAATGGCTGCAGAGATGAGCTTGCCTGCGATACCTTGGCTCAAACCGAGGCTGGAAGCGATACGGTTGATGACCATGGGTCCGAGAAGCTGCATGGCGAGTGACACGAGGTTCATGACGAAGATCCTGATTGAAGGTCGATGAAAAAGTCGCTGCAAGTGTCCGCCACGCAAGATACGAGGCTTGCCCATCAAACACCTTTGCCGTGAATTCGGCTAGCAGCGTTGACGTGAGAGTATTTCCGTTTGATCACGGTTGATTTGGGTTCGATCCTGATAAAATTGAATATGGCTGCGGCGCGATGGCTATAAAATGCTGATATAAATAGCTTTTTGTACGCAAATGACCGCCGCAAGCAACATGAGGGAACGTTGGATATGGTGAAATCCATACTCGGTATCATGGGGGGGAGCGGTCTCTATCACCTCCCCGGTCTTGCGGGCGAGCACTGGGAGACCATCGAGAGTCCTTGGGGGGCGCCGTCCGATCAGGTGCTGTTTGCAGAGATCGGCGGATTGCCGATCCGCTTCCTTCCGCGCCACGGACGCGGCCACAAGGTGTCCCCGACCCACATCAACTATCGCGCCAATATCGACGTGATGAAGCGTGCGGGCGTGACCGACCTCATCTCGGTATCGGCCTGCGGTTCATTGAAAGAGCGCTACGCGCCCGGTCATTTCGTCGTCGTCGATCAGTTCATAGATCGCACGTTCGCGCGCGAAAAGTCGTTCTTCGGCGACGGGTGCGTGGCACACGTCTCGCTCGCCGATCCGGTGAGCCCGCTGCTCGCCAAGGCTATCGAGGGGGCGCTCAAAGCCGAAGACGTGGAGCATCACATGGGCGGAACCTATCTGGTCATGGAAGGTCCGCAGTTCTCCACGCGCGCAGAAAGCGAGCTTTACCGCTCGTGGGGTTGCGACGTGATCGGCATGACGAATATGCCGGAGGCCAAGCTCGCCCGCGAGGCGGAGCTTTGCTACGCCACTGTCGCCATGGTGACCGACTACGACTGCTGGCATGATGATCATCAGCAGGTCGATATCGCGGCGGTCCTGGCGGTCATGAAGGACAATACCGAAAAGGCACAGCGCGTGATCGCCCGGCTGGCGCGTGATTTCCCGCGTGAGCACCCCGCCTGTCCGATCGGTTCAGACAAAGCTTTGGAGATCGCTATCGTCACGGCGCCAGACGTGCGCAATTGGGCATTGCTCGCCAAGCTCGATGCGGTGGCGGGGCGCGTGCTGAAGGGGTGAGGTTGTTCAGCGCCTCGTGTCAGCCGACGCCGATCAGGATCTTCATCTTCACCAACTCAGGGAAGAACGTCTGCAGGAGTTGGCCGAAGCCCCATAGGATGGCCATCAGAAGAATCAGCGCCGGAATCGCGGCGATGGTGGCCTTAAGGAAGAAGACGACAAGATGGCCGAAGGGCACATCGAACCGGCGCACGACGGCGGGATAGTTCTCGTCGAGTACTGCGGCGGCAGTAGCGGGGGCGGGCTCCACGTAGACCTTGGGGCCAGCGGCGGCGTAAGGATCGGGCCCGGTCGACAGCGTCGGTGCGGCGGCACGCTCGCGTGCGGCGCGTTCGCGGGCTTCGCGCTCCCGGGCCTCTTTCTCACGCCGGAAGGTGCGCGGAAGGTCGTCGGCGGGGTCATCGCCGAGGGGCGCGTAAGTCGGGTCCGCCATAACCATTCGAGCCTCCAGCCATCGTGTGATATTGCCTCATTGGGGAAGAGGCGGCGACCAGCGAATCAATCCACCACGTCCAGGCCTCATCGATCTTTGTACCTTGCCGGTGAGGATATTGCTAATTTGCGCCGCGATTTTGACGGGAGCCCGACGTGAACGATCTCAAAGCGCTGATCCGTACCATTCCCGACTATCCCAAACCCGGCATCATGTTCCGGGACGTCACTACGCTGCTGGCCAACCCGGATGGCCTTAAATCGGCCATCGCCGGCATGGCGGCGCCTTACGAAGATCACAAGATCGACGCGGTTGCAGGCATCGAGGCGCGCGGCTTCATTGTTGGCGGGGCCGTGGCGGATCGTCTCGGCTGCGGCTTCATACCCATTCGCAAGAAGGGTAGGCTGCCGTGGAAGACGATTGGTCAGGAGTATGCCTTGGAGTACGGCGTCGACGTCATCGAAATCCATGAGGATGCCATCGCGAAGGGCTCGCGCATCCTGATTGTCGACGATCTGATTGCAACCGGCGGCACGGCGGAAGCGGCTGCCAAGCTGATCCGGCGTTCGGGCGGTGAGGTTGCGGGAGCGGCATTCATCATCGATCTGCCGGAGCTCGGCGGGGTAGCGCGCTTGAAAAGCCATGGCATCGACAGCCACGCGCTGATCGCATTCGAGGGACATTGAAGATGCCGGGCACGCTCGACCAGACAGCCATGTCGGCGGCAATCGCGACAATAAGGGCCTGGCGGGCCGATCCGGAGGGTGCAGCCGGCGCTTGCCCCGTCTGCGGCACCACGGGTCTTGTCATCACCGATTGCTCGGCGCGGCCGCATGCGGAATGGTATCGTCTGCAGTGCGCCGCATGCGGCCTTGAGGAGATGCTCAATATCCCGTTGGGTACGAGCGGCTCTGGCGGGATGCAATAGCACTTCGGCAATTCAAGCGGGCCAGGAACCCATGAAGATCAACGGCAATCCCATGCGCACGCTCTGGCTGCGGCCCGACGGCTGGTCGGTGGAGATCATCGACCAGACGCGTCTGCCGCACGCGCTGGAAACCGTGGTGCTCAAGACCGCAGATGATGCGGCCTACGCCATCCAGGCGATGCTGGTTCGCGGCGCGCCTCTGATTGGCGTCACCGCGGCCTATGGCGTGGCGCTTGCCATGCGCAAGAACGCTTCCGATGCGTCCTTGGAAGAAGCAATCGCAAACCTTGCCGCTCAAAGACCAACGGCGGTCAATCTGCGCTGGGCGCTGGAGGAAATGCGCAAGGCGCTTGGCCCTCTGTCTGCCGAGGACAGGGTGCCGGCCGCTTACAGGCACGCAGGCCGCATCGCCGAGGATGATGTCGAGATGTGCCGGATGATCGGCGCCAATGGGGTGCCGCTCATTCGCGAGCTTGCGCATCGCAAGCAGGGCGCGCCGGTCAATATCCTCACCCACTGCAACGCGGGCTGGCTTGCATGTATCGATTGGGGAACCGCGACCTCCCCGATCTATCAGGCGCATGACGCGGGTATTCCTGTGCATGTGTTCGTGGACGAGACGCGCCCGCGCAATCAGGGCGCATCGCTGACGGCGTTCGAGCTTGGGCAGCACGGCGTGCCTCATACGCTGATCTGCGACAATGCGGGCGGGCATTACATGCAGCACGGCAAGGTCGATCTCGTCATCACGGGGACCGACCGCGTCGCGCCCAACGGTGACGTCGCCAACAAGATCGGCACGTATCTGAAGGCGCTCGCGGCTTATGACAATCACGTGCCGTTCTTTGTGGCGTTCCCCTCGTCCACTATCGACTGGACGATCTCCGATGGAACGGAAATTCCCATCGAGGAGCGAGATGCGCGCGAGGTCCTTAGCGTACAGGGCCGCGATCCTGCCGGACGCATCGTGCAGATGTCGATTGCGCCGCCCGGCACACCGGCGGGCAATCCCGCCTTCGACGTGACGCCTGCGCGCCTCATCACCGGGTTGATCACCGAGCGCGGCATGTGCCGCGCAACGCGCGAGGGGCTGTTGTCGATCTATCCCGAGCGGGAGATCATTTCCGTATGAATGAGAGCGGCTATTTCCAGCAAGGATCGGAGGCGGCGTTGCGTCAGCGCGTGCTGGAGACCGCGCTTGCCATGAGCCGCTCAGGCTTGTCGCCGGTGCGCTCCGGCAACGTATCGGTGCGCGCCGGTCCGGCAATGCTCATCACGCCCTCCGGCATGGTCTACGAGCAGATGACTCCGGGCGATATCGTTCGTGTCGAGTATGACGGCACGGTTGCGCGCGGGCAGAGAAAGCCATCGAGCGAATGGCACTTTCACCTCGCAGCCTACGCGGCGCGCCCCGATCGGCATGCCGTCGTGCACACCCATTCCATGTATGCGACGGTGCTGGCGTGCGCGCACAAGCCGATTCCCGGGTTTCACTACATGGTCGCGGTGGCCGGCGGGCGGGACATTCCCTGCATCCCGTATGCAACGTTCGGCACTCCCGAATTGGCCCGGCTCGTGGCGGCGGGCCTTAAGGAGCGCGACGCCTGCTTGATGGCCAATCACGGTCAGATCGCCGTGGGCGAGACGCTCCAAAGTGCGCTGGAGTTGGCGCAAGAGGTCGAAGTCCTGGCCGAGCAATACCACAAGCTGCTCATGCTCGGTGCGCCGCATCTGCTTGATGATGCGGAGATGGATGCGATGGTGGAGCGATTCAAAACGTACGGCCAGAAGGCTCAAGGCGATCCCTGAGAAGGGTGGTGCGTTAGGTTGTGCGGTCAGTCGACGGGCCGTTCATGCATCTCGACATAGGTGCGCCAAACCTCTGCGCGCCAGCGTGAGACGCACGGGCACGCGTTGAGATGAAGCTGCCCGATGCGGGTCGGTTTGAAAACAAAATTGAAGCGAAGATCGTCGGGTTCTTCCTCGATCAGGCCGCGCGCCAGATAGTCGTTGATCGCCGTCGTGCCTACGATCTCAGCGACACGAGCGTTGAGGTTGAGAAAACCGGCATTGTAGCGGCGCCAAGCAATATCGATGAGCGCGAGCACCTTGCATTCCGAATTCGTGACATTGCCGGCGCACATTTTGTGGCGCGGATTGGGCGCGCGCGCGGCGATTTGTGCATCGGACAAGCAGATGGAAGGCTTCGGTGCGGTTGAGGGCCGCGGTTTTGCGCATACAGTATCATCGGCGGCCGCCCGCAGGGCCTGGTAACGATCGACCGTGGCATACGCCTTGAGTTTTATGATCGCCAGCCGTTCCGGTTTGGGTTCGAACGCGCTCTGGCTGCTGGCGCTGATGAAATTGCACGTCTTGCCCGGGCCGTGTATCGGGATCGTCAAGGTGACAGAGGCATCGTTTGCGCCGGGACGGTCAAACGCCGCGACATCCGCCTGAGCATTGCGGACCATATGCTCGATCCACTCCGATGGCGAGGTTGGCTGCGTCGACGATTTCAATGCGCGCGTCCTCAGGTGCCGCTCAAGGTGGGACATCGCCGCGGACGTCTCGCCAAGCACCACCTCGACTTTTACCGGATTTACTGTCGCGCGCGCGAAGATGAGATTGCCGTAGCCCTCACGCGCCATCTCATCGCGGAAAGCTGCAAACAGAGTGTCAACGTCGCTGCAAGCGCCGATCGCGGTCAGGAAAGTTTCTATGGATCGCGGTGTGACTGGCATTCGATCCCCTCGGGCCGAGTATTTGCGATATCCGAAAAGAACAATCTCGCACCGCTTCTGGTGCCGGCTTGCGATAGCTTCAAACTACAACCGATGTCACGCATGAGAATAGATCACGTCGTGCAACAATGTTGGACTGTTGCTCGTTGGAACCGTTCAGTTCTCAGTATTGGAAAAATTTTGGAGCCGCATGGAGCTCCCGCAAGTATTGCGTTTTAATCCGCCAGCTGCAGAAAGCGCACGCAGGTATCGCCCCACGTTCTTTGATCGAGATCAAGATAACCGATCGGTCGGTTGAACGGTGCGCCGAGCTTATCCTCAACCACGCATACGGCGCGGCGCGAGAGCCAAGCACCTTCCGCGAGCGCTACCAGCGCTTTTTCCGCAAGCCCTTTGCCGTAGGGTGGATCTAGGAAGGCAAGCCCGAACGGCTCCATGTTTCCGGCCGGACCCAGGTCGCACGCATCACGGCGGAAAATTCGCGTTTGTCCCGTCAGTCCGAACGCTTCGACGTTCTGGCGGATAAGCGCGCGCGCTTGCGCGCTCTCCTCAACGAACAGGCAATAGGCTGCGCCGCGCGAGATCGCTTCCAAGCCGAGCGCGCCTGTGCCCGCGAAGAGATCGATGACACGCACGCCTGTGAGGTCGAAGCTCTCGATGCCGTGCGCGAGAATGTTGAAGATGCTTTCGCGCACGCGGTCCGCTGTCGGCCGCAAGCCGTCGTGTCCTGGGGCTGCCAGAGGGCGGCCGCGAAACGTGCCGGCGACAATTCTCATGTTTCGTCTGCAGTGTTCGACTGAGCCTTGGCGACGCGGTGGCGCTCCTTGCGCTCTTGCGGGCCTTCGGATAGCCCAAGCTCACGCGCGGCCTTGGGGCCGAGTTGTTCCACGAGTGTGCGCCGCTTGACGAGTTCCACCGCGCCAGGGGCAAGATCGAGCAACTGGAACGGTCCGAACGCGACCCTGATCAGTCGGTTCACGGTGAGATCGAGGCTGGAGAGGATCTTGCGCACCTCGCGGTTCTTGCCTTCACGGATTGCAATCGACAACCACATGTTGGCGCCTTGAATACTGTCGACGGTGGCCTCGACCGGGCCATAGTGGACACCCTCGACCTCGATGCCCTCCTTGAGCCTTTCCAGGTCCGCCGGCGCCACCCGGCCGCGTGCGCGCACGCGGTAACGGCGCACCCAGGCATTGGCCGGCAACTCCAGATGGCGCGCAAGCGCCCCGTCGTTGGTGAGAAGCAGCAGGCCTTCGGTGTTGAAGTCGAGCCGTCCGATGGAGATGACGCGCGGCAGCTCGGGCGGCAATTTCTCAAAGACGGTGGGCCGGCCCTGAGGATCGGAATGCGTGGTCACAAGCCCCTTGGGCTTGTGGTAGCGCCACAGCCGCGGAGGCTCCTTGCCGGGCAGGGGTCTACCGTCTACGAGCACCTTGTCCTTCGCGCTGACCTCGAAGGCCGGTGTCGTGAGCACGCGGCCATTGACGTTGACGCGGCCGTCTGCGATCCAGCGTTCGGCTTCGCGGCGCGAGCACAGGCCGGCGCGCGCCATCGCCTTGGCGATACGCGTGGGCTCGTCGGCGCTACCTTCGCGGTGGGGCTCAGCGCTGGCCGGGGGCTTTCGAAGGCCCTTGGTAGGGGCTTTTGTCATCGCGGTCGCGCAATCCTCAGGTTCAAGCAGGGCCTCTTATGACACCAGCCCGTCCGTTAAGCCATATGGAGTTGGCGCTTGCCGAAGCCCGTGCGGCGGGGCACCGCGGGGAGGTACCGGTCGGAGCAGTGCTCGTTGCTCCCGATGGGGCCGTCATCGCGGCTGCGGGCAATGCCACCCGGCGTGAGAATGACCCCACGGCCCATGCCGAGATCATCGTGATCCGGGCGGGGGCGGCCAAACTCGGCGCCGAGCGGCTTGCAGGTTGTGACCTCTACGTCACGTTGGAGCCGTGCGCCATGTGCGCTGCGGCCATATCGTTCGCCCGCATCCGCCGCCTCTACTATGGCGCTTGCGATCCCAAAGGTGGTGGCGTGGAGCATGGCGGGCGGTTCTTCTCCCAGCCGACATGCCATCATGTGCCTGAAGTCTACGGCGGGATTGCCGAGGACGAGGCCGCACGGCTTCTCAAAGATTTCTTCAGCGCGCGCCGTTAGAGCAAAATAAAAATCCAGGTGACGTTCCGCTAGAGCGCTTTGCGCTCATACAGAGCCACTCTTTTCCTCTCCCGGGTCCCGGGAGAGGATGTCGCGAAGCGACAGGTGAGGGACTTAAGCATGCGCCGCTGATTGCGGCAGCCCCCTGCCCCTTCGGGGCACCTTCTCCCCTCGGGAGAAGGAACGGCTCTCGCATCGCGCGATGCCATTCGCGATTCATCACGCATCGGGCTGCTGCTTACGGCGCTTGCGCCGCCCCAGCAATCCGCGTTTGGGTTTGGAGAGGACAGGTAAGACCTCCTGCGCACGCGCGGCGCCTGCCGCGTCTTCATCCGGACCGGCGATCTGCGGCAATGTTTCGACAGAGAGCACCCGCCGAAGCTGCGTCTTCAACCGCTCCTTGGCAGGTTCGGCGGCGGCAAGGATCTCATCCACTTTGAGAATATCCAGAAGCTGGAAGCGCTGCGTGCCCGATGGGATCAGGATATCGGGTTGGGCGGACTTCAGCTTCTCGCGCACGATGGTGCGTTCAAACAGAAATGCGCTGGCAAAGAGCGCCTCCATCGCGCTGGGGTAGGGGCGGCGCGGGTCCGGTACGGGCGTACCCGATACGTCGATCGCGACGATGATATCCGCCTCGCCTTCAAGCAGATCATAAGGCAGCGGATTGGTCAGCCCGCCGTCCACCATCGCTCTGCCGTCAACGAGAACCGGCTGGAAGATCGCCGGCAGTGCCATGCTCGCGGCGACAGCCACACCGAGCGGGCCTGTGGTAAAGATCTGCTGGTCCTGATCGTAATAATCGGAGGCGACGATCTTCAAAGGAATTTCGAGGCTCTCGAAATCAGCTTTGGTCTGTTTCGGCATGACCACATCGAGAACCGCGCTGGGGTCGAGCAGGGCCGAGGTGCCGGGGAAGAGTTCGCGGAATTTCTGAAACGGGCGGGCGGCGAAGAAGTCGCGCATCACTGCAAAACGTTGCGAAAGAATATACTTCGTATGGGCGCGCATATCCGCACCCGACATGCCGGAGGCATATGCCGCGCCCATGATCGCGCCGATGGAGGTGCCGGCGATGACCTTTGGCTTGATGCCGAGTTCATCGAAGGCTTCCAGCATCACGATATGCGCAAGGCCGCGCGCACCCCCGCCTCCGAGCGCCAGTCCGATCGAGGGCCGTGGCGGCGGGCTGGTGACGAGGGGAACGGGGTGCGGGCGCTCAATGCGTTTTCGGGACATGCTTGCCAACCACCCTTTGTTCGCGAGGCGCATCGCCTCCCTGCCATGCTCGACACGGCAGTCTTGAGAATGCACTTAATGCCGCTCGTTCTCGCGCGCGATCGCGCGCCAGCCGATGTCCGTGCGGCAGAAACCACCGGGCCAATCAATCTTGGCGATTGCGGCATAGGCATGAGCCTGGGCATCGGCCACACTGGTCCCGCGCGCGGTGACATTCAATACACGCCCGCCATCGGCCAGAATATGCTCACCGTCGCGGCGTGTCCCGGCGTGGAAGATCTCAACGCCGTCGATCCTCGCGGCGGCTTTGAGCCCCTTGATCTGGGTGCCCTTCTCCGGTGTGCCAGGATAGCCGTTGGCCGCCATCACGACAGTCAGCGCCGTGTCGTCGCTCCATTTCAGGTCGATCGAGCCCAGCGTGCCGTTCGAGGTAGCCCGCAGGGCGGCGAGGATGTCGGAGCGCAGCCGCATCATCAGAACCTGCGTTTCAGGATCTCCGAAGCGCACGTTGTATTCGATGAGCTTGGGGCCGTCCTTGGCGATCATAAGTCCAGCGAAGAGAACACCGCGAAACGGCGTGCCGCGCGCGCGCATGGCAGCAACCGTCGGCAGAATGATTTCATCCATCGTGCGCCGGGTCATTTCCGCGGTCATGACGGGCGCGGGAGAATAGGCGCCCATGCCGCCCGTATTAGGCCCGGTATCGCCGTTGCCCACACGCTTGTGATCCTGCGCGGATGCAAGGGCCAGCGCGTGCGTGCCGTCGCACAATGCAAAAAAGCTCGCCTCCTCGCCTTGCAGAAATTCCTCGATAACGACTTGCGCGCCCGCCGTCCCGAACGCGCCTGCGAAACAGGCTTCGACCGCAGCGCGCGCCTCTTCGGTTGTGGTGGCGATGACGACTCCCTTGCCCGCAGCCAGTCCATCGGCCTTGATGACGATGGGCAACGGCTTTCCTTCCAGATAAGCGAGTGCCGCATCGGCATCGCAAAAGCGCCCGTAGGCGGCGGTCGGAATGTTGAATTGCGCGCACAGGTCCTTGGTGAAGCCTTTTGAGCCCTCAAGGCGCGCGGCCGCGGCATTGGGTCCGAAATAGGCAATCCCAGCCTCATCGAGCGCGTCGCCAAGCCCGCCGACCAGCGGCGCCTCGGGGCCGATCACGACGAAATCCACAGCATTGTCACGGCAGAAGGCAATGACGGCGTCATGGTTGGCGATGTCGAGAGCGACGCATTCGGCCTGCTCGGCGATGCCGGCATTTCCCGGTGCACAGTAGAGTTTTTCAAGAAGCGGGCTGGCGGTCATGGCCCAGGCCAGTGCGTGCTCGCGGCCGCCCGAGCCAATCAGAAGAACGTTCATCGCAGACTCGATTGCTGTGGGGTCCCTGATGTAGCATCGGGCGCGAAAGAGACAAGGATGGAATGCCAAGGTGAGTGAATTCGAACGGCCAGATATGAGCCGAGACGGGCGTTCAGGTGCCAATACGCCTGAGTTTTCCGTCTCGGAACTCTCGGGGGCGATCAAACGGGCGCTTGAGGAGGGATTCGGCTATGTCCGTCTTAGGGGCGAGATTTCGGGCTATCGCGGGCCGCACGGCTCCGGGCACTGCTACTTTGCGCTGAAAGACGACAAGGCCAAGATCGAGGCGGTGATCTGGAAGGGTACCTTCGGACGATTGCGTTTCAAGCCCCAAGAGGGGCTGGAGGTCGTCGCGCAAGGCAGGATCACCACGTTTCCCGGTTCCTCCAAATATCAGATCGTGATTGAAGCGCTGGAGCCTGCAGGCGCCGGCGCGCTGATGGCGCTTCTGGAAGAACGCAAGCGCAAATTCGCGGCCGAAGGCTTGTTCGAGGAGGCGCGCAAGAAGCCGCGTCCGTTCCTGCCGCGCGTCATCGGCATCGTGACGTCGCCGACCGGCGCGGTCATTCGCGACATGCTGCATGGCTTCGATGAGCGCTTTCCCGCGCACGTGGTGGTGTGGCCGGTTCGCGTGCAAGGCGAAGGCAGCGCACAGGAGGTCGCCAACGCCATTCGCGGGTTCAACGCATTTCCGCCCATCGGCGCGCTTCCGCGTCCGGACGTGCTGATCGTGGCGCGCGGCGGTGGGGCGCTCGAGGATCTTTGGGGCTTCAATGAGGAGGTTGTGGTTCGGGCGGCTGCGGAAAGCGTCATCCCGCTCATCTCCGCGGTGGGGCACGAGACGGACTGGACCTTGATTGATCTGGTGGCCGATGCCCGCGCACCAACGCCAACGAAAGCGGCCGAGTGGGCCGTGCCGAAATTCAGCGAACTGGCAGAGGCCGTCGATCGGCTCAGTCAGCGTCAGAGAAGCGGCATCCGCCGTTATCTCGATGAAACGCGCAACACGTTTCGCGCGGAAGCCCGCGGCCTGCCGAGGCTGGAAGATCTCATCGCGTTGCCGCGCCAGCGCTTTGACGGCGCGGCCGGCCGCCTTGAACAGGGCCTGCGGGGGCTTCTGCAACGAAAGAAGACCGGCTATGCGCAGGTGTCGGCCACACTGCGTCCATCATTGCTTGGGGTTCGGTTCGGTGCGGCGCGGCGCGCGCTCGACCGGCTGGCGCAGCGTCAGAGCCACTGCCTTAACCGTTTTTCCAATTTGGAGCGCAACCGTTTCGAGCGGGTTGCAAGCCGGCTGCGTCCGGGACAGATCGCCGCGCGCATTGCCGACCGCCGCAAGGATCTGGGCGTGTTGGAGCGGCGCGGCGCTCAGGCGCTGGTGGGGCGCATCGCGCTTGGGCGGCGCCGGCTCGACGGCGAGGCCAACATGCTGCGGACTTTGAGCTATCAAAGCGTTCTGGCGCGCGGGTTCGCTCTCGTGCGTCATGAGGGCGGCGCAGCGGTGCGGATGGCAGCCGCGCTATCGGCGGGCGCACGGATCGTGATCGAATTCGCTGACGGCAAGACGGGTGCGCAGGTCACGCAGCCGCAGGTAGTGGAGCCACAAGTTATCGAACCCATGAGCAGTAATTCAGACGGGCCCCCGGCCAAATCTGCAGCTCGGACCCAGCGTGTGCGCACCAAAAGCGATTGGCAACGCGGCGGCAGCGACGATGGTTCCGATGGTGGCGGGCAGGGCAGCCTCTTTTAAGCCTTAGGTGAGCAAGATCGCGTCAAGGTGACGGCGTGCCTCTTGACGGCACACGCCTTCTTGGTGATTGGATAGGGCGGTCTCGCGCGCCCCTGGGATGATGGAAGGTTCATGAATCGCATCGACAAGTTTTTCGGCCTTAAGAACGAGGCCAAGGTGCGTTATCTCGATGGTGAATTCGAAGTCGTGTCTCCGGGCGACTTCGTGCGCTGTGCGGTGACCGGTCAGACCATTCCGCTTGCGGATCTGAAGTATTGGAGCGTTGACGCGCAGGAGCCCTATGTTTCGGCGGACGTCTCGCTCAAGCGGTACCTGGAATTGCGCAAGCGCAACGCAGGCGCCTAAACTATTCGGAACGTATCCTGCACGGTGCCTAACGCCTCTGCAACGCGTGTGCGGAGCGTTTCAAGGCCGCTATCCTCAAGCTGCATTGTGATCGGCACGGTCAGCGTCTTTTCCCGGAGCGCACCGCGGCTGCCACCGGCGCCGTACAGCCGGACGAAATCTTTCTCCGTCGTCACCAGCCGCGCCTGATGCGTCTCGGCCAGCGCCAGCAAGGTACCGGCGTCCGCTTCCGTGAAAGGGTGGTGGTCGGGATAAACCTGCCGCGCGGCGATCGTTGCGCCGGCCGTGCCGAGCAAATCGAAGAATCGGCCGGGGTTCGCAATCCCTGCGAACGCGACGACGCGTGCGCCGTTGAGCCATTTGAAGTCGCATGCGCCTGCCACACGGGCGCGCAGCACGGGACCTTGAAAGACGCGCGCGATCTGCTGCCTGGTTTCGGCTAGGTCCCGTTGCGAGGCCTCGCCGTTGAGGACTACGACATCGACCTTGGATGCCTGGGCGGCCAGTGGCGCGCGCAAAGGCCCCGAGGGCAGGCACATGCGATTGCCGAAACGGCGGCGTGCATCGACGATGGCGATGGAGAGCGCCTTGCGCAACGCCGGGTTCTGCAGACCGTCATCCATGATGATGACCGCGTCTGAAGAAAAATTGCCCTCGATGAAGCGCGCCCCGTCCACGCGTTTGCGCGCGACGACAGTGGGCGCAGCCCGCGCCAGCAGAAGAGGTTCGTCGCCCACCTCTGCCGCGTTCGAGGTGTGCGCGTCGACGAGCATCGGGCCGATGGTGGTTCCACCATAACCGCGCGTCAGGAACACCGGCTCCCGGCCAAGCGTGCGCACGACGTTGGACAGCACAATGGAAAGCGGCGTCTTGCCGGTTCCTCCGGCGGTAAAATTCCCCACGCACAGCACCGGCACTTTCGGCGCATAGGCGTGAGCGCGATCCATGCGCCGCCGGGCCAGCATGCCATAGAGCGTCGCGGCGGGCGACAGGGCAAGGGCCTGCCAGCTTCTGCGCGGGCGATACCACCAGGATGGCTCTTTGGCGGTCACGCGGGGGTCCTTGCCGGGTCGAGATATGGGGTCAATGCATCGAGAGTTTTTTGCATCGCGCCCGATAAATTGGAAAGGGCCTCCTCCGCACCCGAACGCGCCGCCGCCATGTCCGGCGCGTTTGCATGCATCCGCGCGACGGCTTCAGCCAGAGTGCCGCTGGACGTTATCGTGATGACGCCATTGGCTTCTGCGAGGGCTGCGTAGGCATCATGGAAATTGTGTGTGTGCGGGCCGCTGAGGACGACCGCGCCATGCTTGATGGCTTCAATCGGATTCTGCCCGCCGCGCGGCACGAGCGAGCCGCCGATGAAAGCGATGGGGCACAGCGCATAGAACGTTCCAAGCTCGCCGATGGTGTCGGCGAGGAAGATCTGGCAGTCGCGCGAGGGGCTTTGCGTCTGCGAGCGGCGCTCGACCTTGATGCCCAGAGCGGCGATTTCGGCAGCAATCGCCTCGGCGCGGTCGGGGTGGCGGGGTACGATGATCGTAAGCACGTCGGGCAGCTTGTCCCGCAGCAGCGTATGCGCGGCGGCAACCTGTTGTTCCTCTCCCGCATGCGTGCTGGCAGCCAGCCAGACGTGCCGCGTGCCAATGGCCTCCTTGAGCGCAGCCAACTGCGCGGCATCAACGGGGGGCGCTGGCGCGTCGATCTTGAGGTTACCCGTCGTCTCGACACGTGGCGCGCCCAGGAAGCGCAACACGCGCGCCACGCGCTCGTTCTGCGCCAGGATCAATGCAAAGCGCGAAAAGAGCGGACGGCCAAGCCGCGCATACTTACGCCATCGCTTCATCGAGCGCGGCGACATGCGCGCGTTGATGAGCGTCAGCGGGATCTGGCGTTCCGATGTCGCCAGGATGAGGTTGGGCCAGATCTCGGACTCGGTGAAAATTGCGAGGTCGGGCCTCCAGTGGTCGAGGAAGCTTGCAACGTAGGGCCCCGCATCGAGTGGTGCGAACTGATGGAAGGCGCGGTCCGGCAGACGTTTGGCGGCGAGTGCGGCCGAGGTCGTCGTGCCTGTCGTCAACATCACATGGAGATTGGGATTGCGGGACAGCATCGCTTCGATGACAGGCAACGCCACGTTTGTTTCGCCGACGCTTGCCGCGTGCACCCACACGAGCTGACCTTCAGGACGCGGGCGCACGGGCTTTCCCAGACGCTCGCCGCGCCGGGAGGCGTCTTCCTTGCCGCGCCGCGCACGATAGTTGAGCAGCACCGGCGTAAGCGGACGCAGTGCGGAAAGGCCCTTGGCGTAAATCTTGAGCATGCGTCCGGGCGCAGGTGGCGTGCGCCAAGCCAGCATGTCGAGCGGGGTGGCGCGCTCTATGTCGGCGCCCGCAAGCGCATAGGCGCGAGCCATCGCATCGTTGAGTTCATGTTCGAGCTTCTGGCGCAATTCTTCCAGCGTCGCAGCGTCCGCATCGCGCGGGACGTGAATGATCTCGCCGCCGGCGAAGGCAAGCTTGGAATAGGGAAGGTTGACGGTGATCCGGCTCCAGGTATCCAGCGACGCCATGCGTGAGGTCGCCGCCGCGACGGGCGCTATCGGCCGGCCGGACAATTGCGCGATCATGATGATGCCGATGCCGGCCTTGCGCGCCGGGCCCGGAGGCACGTCGGCCGTCATGACGACGGAGGACCCTTGTGTCAGCGCCCGCACCGATCCGCGCAGAGCCGCCGCTCCGCCGCGGTCCTTCTTGCGATCGCCCGCGCCCGCGCCACGGATCAGCTCCACATCGAAAGCGCGCATGGCTTCGCCGATCAGCTCCGCATCGCCATGACGGGCCACCATGGCCGACACCCTGGCGCCCGGCGGGCGCAGCATGCACAGCATCATGAACTGGCCGTGCCAGCACGCGACGGTGCAGGGATGGGCGGCCGCCAGCCGCTCCATGAGATCGGAGGGGTCGTAGACGATATCGGATGTCCGGCTCACGTGGCCGATCACCCGCGCCAGTGTGCGGCCGGCGAGCCGTGTCAGCCTCGCTTTGGAATCTGCCATGGGTGCGTGGCAACCTCGTTCCTTGGCCCGCGTCACTTGCCAAACCAAAGCGTTACGGCAAAGTCACTTGCGGTGCGTACCTATAGCGAATATCTAGCCTGTGCAAACGCGTTTGAACGGCGAAAGCGGGGGATTTTCCGCCTCATCCAAGGGGACCAGCTCGTAGTGGCTTTCCGGGCCTTCCGCCATCCGGCCGCGGAGTACGTGCAGGAAATTTAAGTCACTGATATACATATAATTTCGAGAAACCCCGAAGGCACAATGGCAGGCTTGTTGAAGCGAGCGAAGCGCAGCATGCGCCGAAAGGCGGGCGACTGGCTGCACGGCGCCATCCACACCGCGCCCGACAGCATGCGTGCGCGGATCTCTCCTGCTCTTTGCTACTTCGAAATGCTCATCCTCGACTACGGGATTATGCGCGTCCTCTACAATAATCGTCACCGCATTTCGCCAGAAGCCTGGCGCTCGGCTCAGCCCGCGCCCCACCAGATCCGCAACGCCGCGCGCAAGGGGGTCAAGACCGTCGTCAATCTTCGCGGGGATCAGTCATTTGGCACGACATGGCTGGAGGAGCAGGCCTGCCGCCAGAACGGTCTCACGCTGGTCAACTTCAAGCTGCGGTCCCGCGCCGCCCCGTCGCGCGCGGAGCTTCACGCCATCCGCGATCTCTTCGCCAGCATCGAATATCCGGTCCTGATCCACTGCAAGTCGGGCGCGGATCGCGCCGGTCTGATGAGTGTGCTCTTCCGCCATATCCGCGAGGGCATGCCGATCGAGAAGGCGAAGCGCGAATTATCGCTCAGGTACGGGCATATCCGGCAGGCGGATACGGGCGTTTTGGATCACTTCTTCGACAGCTATCTGGCCGCCAACGCCCGCGAGCCCATGGGATTCTGGGAGTGGGTCGATACGCGCTACGACGAAGAGGAGGTCAATCGCTCCTTCAAAGCCAAACCGCTGGCCAATAGGCTGGTCAACAAGGTCCTGGCGCGCGAGTAGCTCGATCGAGCCCTTCCGGGCCAATCGGAAATTCAACAGATCAGTTGACGAAAGCAACGCCATGGCCGCTGCCGGCGAGTCGCGCATAGGCACCCTTGCGCGCGATCAGCTCTTGATGGGCGCCGCGCTCGATGATGCGGCCATCTTCCATCACACAGATCACGTCCGCGCGCTGCACCGTCGAGAGACGATGGGCGATGACGAGCGTCGTGCGGTTGGTGGTGAAGCGTGCGAGAGCGTCCTGCACCAGCCGTTCGCTTTCGGTATCAAGCGCGCTTGTGGCCTCATCAAGCAGCAGAACCGGCGCATCCTTCAGGATGGCGCGCGCCAGGGCAATGCGCTGGCGCTGGCCACCCGAGAGCCTGCCCCCGCGGTCTCCGATCAACGTGTCATAACCCTGGGGCTGGGCCATGATGAAATCGTGAGCGGCCGCCGCCTTGGCCGCCGCGCGGATTTCTTCTGGCGTCGCGTTGAGCTTGCCGAGCGCGATGTTGGCGGCAATCGTGTCGTCGAAGAGCGTGATGTCCTGGCTGACGATGGCGACCTTGTCGCGCAGGGAGGCGAGCGTCACGTCGCGCACGTCCTGCCCGTCGATCAGGATGGCGCCTTCGGTCACGTCGAACAGTCGGGGGACCAGATTGATGATCGTGGACTTGCCCGCGCCCGAACGTCCCACCAGCGCAACGGTTTGCCCGCCTGTCACGTCGAGGGTGAAATCGCTGACGGCGCGCGCCTTGCTACCCGGTTCGTAGGCAAAGCCGACATTGCGGAAACTGATGGTGCCCGCCTTGAGCACCAGAGGCTTGGCATTCGGCCTATTGACGATCGTGGGCTTCTCGTCGAGCAATTCATACACGCTCTCGATTGCCGCAAGACCTTCCTGAACCTTGCCCGACAGGTTGCCAAGCGCGCGGATCGGTTGGGCAGCCATCAGCAGCGCGGTGACAAAGCCCATGAAGTCGCCGACCGTCGATATGCCGCTGGCGATACGCAGATAGGCGAACGCAACGACGCCCGCCACTGCAAGCCCGCCAAGGACCTCCAGCAAGGGATCGAGCCGCGCGCGGGTCTTGACCGCCTTGAGGCGCAGCTTGAACACCTGCTCGAAGCTCGCGCCGAGTTTCTTAGATGCATAGTCCTCCAGCCGGAACGACTTGATGAGGCGCGCGCCTGAGAGGTTTTCCGACAGAAGCGAGGTCATGTCGCCGAGCTCGTTCTGGGTCTGCTTTGCGACGCGCCGCAGCCGGCGCGAAATGAGCGCGATGGGCACGGCGGCGAGCGGATAGACCGCGAGAACGACCAGCGTCATCATCCAGTCGAGATAGAGCATGGATATGAGCAGCGCGATGACCGATAGCGTATCGCGGATGGCCGAGTTCATCGCGGCCGTCACGGCCGTTTGAATGAACGAGATGTCGTTGGTCAGCTTGGACACCAGCCGCCCCGGCGTGTCGCGCGAAAGGCGCGAAAAGTCGGCCGAGATGAGATGCGAAAAGGCGAGCTGCTGTATGTCGGTCGTCAACCGCAGCACGAGCCGGTTGGTGGCGACGTTCTGCAGATAGAGAAAGGCGCTGCGCACCAGCGTGATGCCGACGATCGCAATCAGCACGAGCTTCAGCAGTCCGCTGTCGGCCTGATCGCTTTTCATCAGCGTATCGAATGATAGCTTGATGACTGCTGGATACCCGCCGGTCGCCGCCGCAAGGCATCCCGTCAGAAGAACGGTCCACGCCAGCTCCCGCCAGCGCGGCCAGACCCAATCGGCCATGAAACGGCGCAGCAGCGCGCGCGATTCCTCGTCGAGCCGCAAGCTGCTCTTGGAGGGCTTGGGCGCAGCCGCCTTGAGGGCTGCCGCTGCCTTTTCCGTTTCAGTCGTCTTCGACATCAAGCCGTGTGCCCGCCGCCGCTTTTGCCGGCTGCCGTCAATTCCGGCGACAGCAGGCGATGGAGATGGACGATGAAATAGCGCATCATGGCGTTGTCCACGGTGCGCTGAGCCGCCCCCTTCCAGGCAGCGTAGGCGGTTTCGTAGCTCGGGAATACCCCGACGACATCCACATGCTCGAGATCGCGGAACTCATGGCTGTCCAGGTCGGTCAGCTCGCCACCGAAGACGAGGTGCAGGAGTTGAGGCTTTTTTGCGGAATGGGCTGTCTTGCTCTTGCTCATGAACGGTCCATTTGTGGTCGATTGATGCGAAAGTCTTAAGCCTCGTGTCTACAAGGCCCGATCCGCGCTTCAAAGCCAACTTTTCAATCGTCCCCGTGTGCCAAAGCGATGCGGTCCAGTAAGCCGCCATTTACCCTGTTATTTAATCCCGCCTGAACACAAATGTGGCAGATTGAACAAAATGCCTGAGGAATAAATTTCGGGCTCGAATGTCGGCAGAGAGGTGCGGCGCGTTTGTCCAAACGGCAAACGCGCCGCAATCGCATTGGGAAAGGGGCACTTAGTTAGCGAGCGGGCAGGCCGATTCGCTCTAACTGAGGCCCGCAAACCAGGAGAGCGACATGTCGGCGACGAGGCCGAGGAAGACGGCAGCCCCCACGTCGCGATTGGAACGGAAGCGGCGCAGGCAGTTGGCCGGGCTCTTGGTGTCGAGGGTCGCGACCTGCCACGTCATCTGCAGAAATACCAGCGTGACGGCCAGGAAGTAGATGAGGTGCGTGCCTGCCAGCAGTCCCGCGGCGAGCCACAAGGTCACCGCGCCCGAATAAAGTCCGCCGACCCACGAGACGGTACTGTCGCCGAAAGTCAGCGCCGTTGAACCCAGGCCGAGCAACGCGTCGTCGTCCTTGTCCTGATGCGCGTAGATCGTGTCATAGCCCACCGTCCACAGTACGCAGCCCGCATAGAGCAGGAGCGCAGGCCAACCCAGCGAACCCTTGACCGCCGCCCAGCCCACCAGCGCGCCCCAATTGAACGCAAGGCCCAGCACCATCTGCGGATAGGATGTGTAGCGCTTGGCAAACGGATAGATCGCGATAATGGCCAGCGACGCGATGGCCAGCATGATCGTGAACGTGTTGAGGGTGAGGAGTACAGCAAGGCCCGCCAGCGACATCAGTGCAACAAAGACGAGCGCGCCCCAGGGCGAGACCTGTCCGGAAGGGATGGGGCGGCTGCGGGTGCGCGCGACTTGCGCATCGATTTCGCGATCGACGTAGTCGTTATAGGCGCAGCCGGCTGCGCGCATGGCAACCGCGCCGATGGCAAACAGGACCAGCAACCAGATGCTGGGAAACGGCTGGCCACGCTCGACTTCGGCCAGAGTCTGCGACCACCAGCAAGGAAACAGCAATAGCCACGTTCCGATCGGACGATCGAAACGGCCAAGCCGCAGATAGGGCTGCCAGGACGTGGGCGCCCAGCGGTCCACCCAGTTGTCCGACGGCGCGTCGGCCACTGAGGTGCTCGGCCGTGTGTCGAGTGTCGTGTCTTGCGGCATGCGTTGGCGATCGGCTTCGTTGGCTGGGCTCGCGGCGGCACGATTGCCCGCGGGTACACACCACAAGCCTAGACGTGACCGCCGCCGCGGGCAAATCCGTGGCGTCAAGCAAAGCAGATCATTGCGCCGGCAAAACGTACATTTGTGGTTTGCGCGGCTCTATGTAGCAGCTAAGACCTGTTTTATGGCCGTTCACGACTTCACATCCGAGCGTCTTTACGTTGCAGCCGATCTGGCCGCGGATGCGACCGTCGTGCTGACAGCCGATCAGGCGCACTATCTTCTCAATGTGCTGCGGATGGCCGCCGGCAGTGAGATCCTCGTCTTCAACGGACGTCATGGGGAATGGCGCGCACGTCTTGAGGACATCAAGAAGCGGTCAGCGGGCTTGCGGATTTTAGCGCAGACCCGGCCCCAGACCGGCGGCCCGGCAATTCACTATCTGTTTGCGCCCCTCAAGCACGCGCGCCTCGACTACATGGTGCAGAAGGCCGTTGAACTGGGGGTTGCCCGGCTCAGCCCCGTCATGACGCGCAGAACGGTGCCGGGCCGGGTCAATATCGAGAGGATGCGCCTCAACGCCATCGAGGCGGCCGAGCAGTGCGGCGTTTTGCGCATTCCGGAGACTGACGATGCCGCAGCGCTGACCAAGACCGTGGAGGATTGGGCGTCAGGGACACCTCTGATTTTTTGCGACGAGGATGCCCCGGTTAGGAATCCTATCGCGGCGCTCGGCGCGCTGGCGCCAGGGCCCGTGGCGGTGCTGATCGGGCCCGAGGGTGGGTTTGACGTGGAAGAGCGCCGGCTTCTTCTGTCGAAGCCCTTCGTGACAGCGCTCTCGTTGGGCCCGAGAATCATGCGGGCCGATACCGCCGCCGTCGCCGCGCTTACGCTGGTTAATGCAACTCTGGGCGATTGGCGCTAGCGGGCGCTCTCAGCGCCGGCCGGTTGCAAGACGGCTTGCTTGTCGCCCGGCTCGCCGCCATAACCTTTGCGCATGCTTCAGGTGGTCCGTGCTGTGCTTCGTCAGGCCGGGTCACTTGCCGCTCGCAAGACCGCCGCACGCCTAACCCAGGGACGTTCAACTCGATGTCGACGCGCGAAGACGGCGCTCAAAGCCCTCTGATCGAAAGCCGCGCCGATCTCGTCGCCTGGATTGCGGCAGGGGAAAAACCGAAGTCCGGCTGGCGCATCGGCACTGAGCACGAGAAATTCGTCTTCCGCACCATTTCGCTCGAGCCTGTGCCGTACGATGGACCGCGCGGCATCCGCGCCCTCATGGAGCTTTTGATCCAGCGTTATGGCTGGGTCGCCATCATGGAGGGCGACAACATCATCGCGCTGAAGCGGCCGGAAGGGACGCTGGGCGGCAACATCTCGCTGGAGCCGGGCGGCCAGTTCGAGCTGTCGGGCGCGCCGCTTCAGACGCTGCACGAGACCGCGGAGGAGACCTCGCGCCATCTGTGCGAGGTTCTGGACGTGGGCGAGGATCTTGCCATCGGCTTCCTCGGCATTGGCTTCTCGCCCAAATGGACGCTGGCTGAGACGCCGCATATGCCCAAGCAGCGCTATGCGGTCATGACGCGCTACATGCCCCAAGTCGGCAGCCGTGGTCTCGACATGATGTACCGGACGGCGACCGTGCAGGTGAACCTCGACTTTGCCAGCGAGGCCGACATGGTCAAGAAGCTGCGCGTGTCGCTGGCGCTGCAGCCGGTCGCGACAGCGCTGTTTGCGTCATCGCCCTTCACCGAGGGCCGCCCCAATGGCTTCCAATCGATGCGCAGCGAGGTGTGGCGCGACACCGACAAGCGCCGCACCGGAATGCTGCCCTTCGTATTCGAGGACGGCATGGGCTACGAGCGCTACGTGGAATACGCGCTCGACGTGCCGATGTACTTCGTCTACCGCGCGGGCAGATACATCGACGTGGCCGGATCCTCCTTCCGCGATTTTCTCGCGGGCAAACTTAGAGGCTTTGAGGGCGCGTATCCCACGGTCGACGACTGGTCGGATCATTTGACGACGCTGTTTCCGGAGGTGCGCCTCAAGCGTTTCCTTGAAATGCGCGGCGCGGACGGCGGCCGCTGGAACATGATCACGGCGCTGTCTGCGTTCTGGACGGGCTTGCTCTATGACGACGCGGCGCTGGAGGCGGCTTGGCAACTGGTCAAAGACTGGTCGGATGAGGAGCGCGAGGCGCTGCGCAACGGCGTGCCGAAGTCCGGGCTCAGGACGCCGTTTCGCGCCACCAGCGTCAACGAGATTGCGCGCGAGGCCCTTAGGATCGCCCGGTTGGGGCTCAAGAACCGCGCCCGCATCAATGCCAAGAGCCAGGACGAGACCATCTACCTCGCTCCTCTGGAAGCGATGGCCGGCAAAGGGCACACGCTTGCCGATGAGCTGCTGGGGCGCTTTCATGGGCGCTGGGAAGGCGACATCGATCGCATTTTCGAGGAGTTCGCTTTCTGAAACCGGCGGCTCTGCAGGCGTGCGGTTCAGTTTCTATTCATGCGATGGCGAGTATAAAAGTACCAAGAGGGGTCTCGTGCGCCTCCAGGGGAGGCGTAAATGCGGAATGTACCGATGATGACATCCATTTGCGCCAGCTTCAGCCTGCTCCTCATGGGCTTGACGGTGGCCCATGCGGGTGAGGTCCAGGTTGCGGCGGGCAGCGATTGCCATAAGCGTTGTCAGGCGCAGGAGAACCAGTGCCGGATGTCGAGCAAGGACCTGGACTCAAGTACCTGCGCAGCCAAGTTTCTGGCCTGCATCCAAAGCTGCCGGGGCCGCTGAGGCCGGCGGTCGATCAGGCCATCTCGCCGACAATGCCGGCGACAAGCGCCGGGCGCGGGCTTTTGAGACCGCCAACATCAGGCACTCGCATTCTTGGCGCCCGCGCGCCGCAGCGGCTTGTCCACGAGGACATTCGCGTTGGGGCTCTTGTTCAAGTTTGCCGGGCGCTGCCACTGGGCGTCGCCAGCATACAGCTCCGACAGGAACTCGATGAAGGCATTGACCTTGGTTGGCATGAACTCGCGGCATGAGTAGACCGCATAGATGCCGTTCTTGGAAGAGCCGGTGTACTCTGGAAGTACGATGCGCAACTCGCCCCGCTCGATTTCCTGGGCGACATCCCACCATGCGCGCAAGGCAAGGCCCAGCCCTTGAAGCAGGGCGGTGCGGGTGAAGTCGGCCGAGTTGGAGCGGATGTTGCCTTTGACCCGCACGTCGTGCTCGCCGTCCGGGCCCTCCAGCCGCCAGATGTCCTGTGCTCCAGCCAGCAGGCAGTTGTAGCCTTCCAACTCGCTCAGCGTCTTGGGCGTGCCGGCGCGCTCCAGGTAGAGGGGAGAAGCGCAGATCACACGCTTCTCACTTGCAAGCTTGCGGGCGACCAGCGAGGAATCTTCCAGCTCTCCGATGCGGATCGCCACGTCGAATCCCTCGCGGATGATGTCGACGAAGTGGTCGGACAGATGCACGTCCAGTTCGATATCGGGATAGCGGGCAAGGAATTTGGGCAGGTGCGGCGCGATGTGCAAACGGTTGAACGTGGTGGGCGTGGAAATCTTGAGCGTACCGCGCGGTTTGGTGTTGCGCCGCGAAACGTAGTCCTCGGCTTCCTCCACCAGGCTCAGGATATCGACGACCCGCTTGAAGTAGCCTTCACCCGTTTCCGTCAGGGTCAGCTGGCGCGTGGTGCGCTGGAACAGCCGGGCGCCCAGCCGCTCTTCCAAAAGGCTGATGCGCTTGGAGACGACGGCGGGCGACAGCCCCATCTCGCGGCCCGCCGCCGACATGTTGCCGGTGCGGGCAACGCGTGCAAAAATGTCCAAGTCGCTGATCGCTGTCACGTTGGGATCCCTAGGCGTACTCGTTCTCTGTGTCCTGGGCTGCGCCACGTGTGCTCCCATTGCGTTACGTTCTGCCATGAACAAACTGTCTCGCTTAATCGTCTTAGATGAAGGACTGTTATTCCTGAGAGACTAAACTCACCGCAAGGTGGCTTCTACAGCAATAAGGTCCCAGGAAGGCGGCGGGCCGTTTTTTGCGGATTTGATGAATGTTCAGTCTGACGAAGCCGGCCTAAAGCAGACTATAAGCTTAATGGGAGAAGGGGTGGCGGATGGCTGCCGCCTCGACGTGATTGCCAAGGTTCTTTGCGCTGTGCGCAAAGAGGGGTGTGCAAGGAGGCCGTTGCATGTCGTTCGTGAGCTTACTGGAACCGGACGCCGGCGTGGTGGCCCGCCGCGCCTTGATCGTGGAGGGGCTGAGCAAGATCATCGGTCCGGAGGCGCTCGTCATCGACGAGGATGGCCGCCGCGCGTTCGAGACGGATGCATTGACCGCTTACCGCCGCGTGCCCCTGGTCGTGGTGTTGCCGCGCACAACGGAGGAGGTGTCGCGCGTGCTGCGCTACTGTCACGACAACGGACTGAAAGTGGTGCCGCGCGGGGCAGGCACGTCGCTCTGCGGCGGTGCGCTGCCCGGAGAAGATACGGTCGTCGTGTGTGTCTCCAAGATGAACCGTGTCCTGGAGCTGGATTATGTGAACCGCACAGCGCGCGTGGAGGCCGGCATCACCAACCTGGCCATCTCGGGCAAGGTTGCCGCGCAGAATTTCTTCTATGCGCCAGATCCATCCTCGCAGCTTGCCTGCACGCTGGCGGGCAACCTCGCCATGAATTCCGGTGGCGCACACTGCCTTAAATACGGTGTCACCACCAACAATGTGCTTGGCCTCAAGATGGTGCTCATCGACGGCACGGTCGTCGAGTTCGGAGGCACGCATCTGGAACCTGCCGGTTATGACTTCCTCTCTCTCGTCATTGGCTCGGAAGGACAGTTTGGCATCGTGACCGAGGCGACCGTGCGCATCCTCAAGAAGGCCGAAGGCGCACGCCCGATGATGGTCGGCTTCTCTTCGCCCGAGGCCGCGGGCCAGTGCGTGGCCGGAATCATCGGCGCTGGAATCATTCCTGTCGCCATCGAATACATGGACAAGCCGGCCATCCAGGTATGCGAAGCCTACGCGCACGCGGGCTACCCGCTCGATGCGGAAGCCCTGCTCATCATCGAGGTGGAAGGCTCTCCATCCGAAATCGAAATGCTGCTGGCGCGCATCACGGAGATTGCGGCGAAGTTCGAGCCCAAGTCCATCGAGGTCAGCTCGGATGAAGACCAGAGCGCCAAGATCTGGGCCGGACGCAAAGCCGCATTCGGCGCCATCGGGCGCATCGCCGACTACTACTGCATGGATGGCACCATTCCGCTCGGGCAATTGCCGATGGTGCTGGGCCGCATTTCGGAGATTTGCACCGGCTACGGTCTCAAGGTCGCCAACATCTTCCATGCCGGCGATGGCAACCTGCATCCCCTGATCCTCTACAACGCCAATGACCCCGATGAAGCGAGCAAGGCGGAGAGCGCGGGCGCCGACATTCTGAAACTCTGCGTGGAGGCGGGCGGCTGTCTGACCGGCGAGCACGGGGTGGGTATCGAGAAGCGCGACCTCATGACAGTTCAGTTCTCGCCCACCGATCTTGCCGTGCAGATGCGCATCAAGACGGTGTTCGATCCCGATTGGCTGCTGAACCCCGGAAAGGTCTTTCCGCTGGAGGTAAGCGCCGCCGCCCGCCAGGCAGCCTGAGGGTGCGCGAGACCGTCTTCCCGCACGCCATCACGACGACGACCAGGGCTCGCAGAAAGCCCGGAGCATTGAAAGGAAACGACCCGGTGAGTGAATTGTGGCGACCTGCCGTTGAGTGGGAGTTGCGCAGCATGATCGCGCAACTTGCCGCAAGCAGCCGTCCGGCGGAGATCGTCGGGCATGGCTCCCTGCGGGGCGTGGGCCGACCCATCGCTGACGATCTCACCATCACGACCGCGTCCTTGCGCGGCGTGACGCTCTACCAGCCTACGGAGCTCGTCATGTCGGCGCGCTCAGGCACGCCGCTCGCGGAGATCGAAGCTGAGTTGGCATCTCAGGGACAGATGCTGGCTTTCGAGCCCATGGATCTGGGGCCGGCCAGCGGAGGCCCTGCCGGCGCGCAGACTATCGGCGGCGTATTTGCGAGCAACATGCCGGGGCCCCGTCGTATCTCAGCGGGAGGCGCGCGCGATCATCTGCTGGGGGCAAGCGCCGTCAACGGCCGCGCTGAGCTTTTCAAATCCGGCGGCCGCGTGATGAAGAACGTGACGGGCTATGACGTGGCGCGCGGCCTCACGGGAAGCTGGGGCACGCTTGCCGTGCTCTCGGAAGTCACCTTCAAGGTCGTGCCCATGCCGGAAGCGACCCTGACCCTCGCCTATGCCGGGTTGCCAGACGACCTCGCCGTAGAGGCCATGACGGCCGCAATGGGAACGCCCTACGACATCTCGTCGGCCGCACATCTGCCCAAGGGCTCCGCGGCTCGTCTCTCCGATCAAAAGCTTGCCGCGCTGGGCACATCCCTCACGCTGATCCGCCTCGAGACCTTTGCGAGCTTCATCGCTGGACGCTCGGGCAAGCTGAAGGAGGCCTTGAAGGTCTACGGGGGCCCCTTGCAGCTTGGCGCGGAGCAGTCGCAATCCGTGTGGTCCGATATCCGCCGTTTGAACGTCATGCCGTTCTCGCCCGACACCAGCCTGTGGCGGATCTCCACGACCCCCACCAAGGCGCCCGAAATCGTTGCCGCCATCAGCCGATTCATGACCACCCATGCCGTGTACGATTGGTCGGGCGGTCTCATCTGGCTTGAAGTTCCAGCCGCAGCGGATGCGGGTTCGGCTGACGTGCGCAGAGCGGTTGCGGTGCGCGGGGGTCATGCAACGCTGATCCGCGCCGCACCGCAGGTTCGCCATACCGTCGAGGTGTTCGAGCCGATGAAGCCGGAAGTCGAGCGGCTGACGCGCGGTCTCAAAGCGGCCTTCGATCCCGGCCACATGCTTAATCCGGGGCGCATGTACGCGGGTCTTTGATCGCGCTTCGTGCTATGGTGCCCAAAAGACCGGTTCAGAAAAAAGAAAATCGATGCAGACTAGATTTACGCCCGAGCAGCTTGCCAATCCGGTGACGGCGGAAGCCGAGAAAATCCTGCGCCGCTGTGTCCACTGCGGTCTGTGTACAGCAACCTGTCCGACCTACCTCGTTCTGGGCGACGAGCGCGACAGTCCGCGCGGGCGGATCTATGCCATCAAGGACATGATGGAGCGCGGACTTGATGCGCCACAGGAGGTGTCCACGCACATCGACCGTTGCCTGTCGTGCTTCTCCTGCATGACGACGTGCCCGTCGGGCGTCGATTACATGCATCTGGTCGAGATTGCGCGCAATCACATTGAAGAAACGGGCACGCGTAGTGCTCGCGACCGTCTCATCCGCCGTGTCCTGGCCGAAACCATACCCTATCCGCGCCGCTTCAAATGGGCGTTGAAGGCCGCGCCGCTTGGGCGGCCATTCACGAGCCTGATGAAGCGCATCGGGTTGACGCAGGTGGCGGCGATGGTCGATATGGCGCCGCGCAACATCGGCCGTCAGCGCTTCATCGGGCCGGGCAAAGCCGAAATCACCAAGGGCAAGCGAACGGCGCGCGTGATCCTGCTTGCCGGGTGCGCCCAGCAGGTGCTGCGCCCGCAGATCAATGACGCCACGATCCGGCTGCTCGGCCGCAGCGGTGTGGAGGTCGTGGTGTCGGCGGACGCTGGTTGTTGCGGCGCGCTGACCGGCCATATCGGCATGGAAGAGCAAGCGCTGCAGGCTGCCCGACGCAATGTCGATGCATGGTCGAAGGAGATCGCGAAAGAGCCGGTCGACGCCATTATCATAAATGCATCCGGATGCGGGACCACGGTGAAGGACTACGGCCATCTGCTGGCCCGCGATCCCGAATATGCCGAGCGCGCCAAGACCGTATCGGCTTTGGCCAAGGACATTAGCGAGTTCCTGACATCCCACGATATCGGTGCGCCGTTGCGCTGGACGTCGCTGAAGGTCGCCTATCACTCGGCCTGCTCGATGCAGCACGGCCAGCGCATCACGCGCGAACCCAAGACGTTGCTGAAGAAGGCGGGCTTTACCGTTCTGGATATCCCGGAGGCGCACATCTGCTGCGGCTCGGCCGGTGTCTACAACATCCTGCAGCCGGAGATCGCCGGTGCGTTGCTGGAGCGCAAATCAACCAACATCAAGGAATTGCGTCCCGACCTCGTCGCCGCCGGCAATATAGGCTGTATCGCGCAGATCGCGCGCGGCGTGCCCTATCCGGTCGTGCACACGGTCGAGCTGATGGACTGGGCTTACGGCGGCCCCGTGCCCGAGGGCCTTGAAGCTTTTACCGAGTACGCCACCGACGTGCCCGAGCCCGCCCAGCGGCGCATGGAAGATTATATCCGCGCTTGAGGCGCCGCTCCCCCTGACGACGTCCGGCCCCCGGCCCGAAATCCTGAAGGGTGTCAGACACTGGGGGATTTTTCTGCCCACCATTGACATTATACGTCATATTTGGATTAAGGGCTTGAGATCCTGCACGCCGCTTGCATGGCGGCGCGGCGAACATGGTGCGCCGTCTCATAATGAAGCGCCGCTACGGATCCCGGCTGCGTAGCCTGCCGGATCGAACTTACGAGGTGATGCGTATGTCGAACCCGATCTTTACGAACTGGACCCAGGATCTGACGGACAAGTGGGCTAAGGCGCCGCTGAAGGCGACCCATCGCCTGCACGAGCATCCGTTGTTCTCCTTCGACGCGTTGGCCGATCTCATCGACCGCTATCCGCGTGAGCACTACGCGCTCGTGCAAATGGGCCCGCAAGGCTCGCCGCGCCGCACATGGCGGGAGGGCGATATTGGCGGCCTCAAGGGTGCGGCCGTGATCGACTCGATCCGCAACGGCCGCATGTGGCTCAACCTGCGCAATGTCGGCGCGGTGGATGCGCGCTATCGCGAGCTTCTCGATGCAGCTTTCGAGGAGGTCGCCCGCAACGTCCCTGGATATGACACCTACGCGCGGACCAACGGCATTTTGATCTCCTCGCCCAACGCGCAAGTCTACTATCACACGGACCTTCCCGGTCAGTCGCTATGGCAGCTTCACGGCCGCAAGCGCGTCTTCGTCTATCCCAACACGCCGCCGTTCCTGACCGACGAACAGCTTGAGAATATTGCCCTGTTCGAGGTCGAGGTCGACATGCGCTACGAGCCCGCATACGACCAGCACGCACAGGTGTTCGAAATCGGCGGCGGCGAGATGCTGCATTGGCCGCTCAATGCGCCCCATCGTGTCGAGAACCTCGACTGCCTCAATGTCTCGATGACGACGGAATACTGGACGGAAGCGATCCGCCGCAGCCAGATGATCAACATGGCGAACGGTATCCTGCGTTATAAGGCGGGCGTCACGCCCAAGAGCCGTGTCACCAAGGGGTTGGGCTTCTGGACCAAGGCTGCGCTTCAGGCGGGCGTCAAGCGCGCCGGCTTGTTGAAGAAGGAGCGCAAGGCGCGACGGCCAATCGAGTTCAAGCTCGATCCTGTACATCCGGGCGCCATCATAGATTTCCAGCAGGCTGCTGAGTGAGCCTGTCATGGGCGGCTGCCGGGCGGCGGGAAGGCATCAAGCGGTAGAGCTGTGACGAGTTTGAGTGAGAACGCTGCTTTGAGCGAAGCGGCCCCGGCGGTGCGTCCTTGGAAATGGCGGGGACCGCGGTTCATCGCGGAGGTCTTCGATGGCGCCGACGAGGCGCTCGCGGCCCTCGACAGCGTGCAGCGCGGGCTCGTGTCCACCGGCTTTCAGTCCATCAACTGGCTGACGGTTCTCTACGAGGATCTGGCGTCCGCCAGGGGGGCGATGCCGCGTCTCGTCGTCGTCACCGAACGCAACAGCGGCGACGTTGCATTCATTCTGCCTCTTGTCGTTTACAAGAAACGCGCGCTGCGTGTGGCGCGGTTTGCCGACCTTGGCGTCTCCGATTACGGCGGCCCGATGCTGGGTCCTGCACTGTTGACCAAGAAACGCTCGATCCGGCGCGCCTGGCGCGCGGTGCGGCGCGCGCTGAAGGACGTCGACATGATCCGGCTGGAACGTATGCCCGCCGAGATCGGAGGGCGTGCCAATCCTCTTCTCACGCGCTCGGGCATCACACCTGCCCGTCACAACGGCAACGTGCTTACCATCGACACCACGGTTGATGATTTCTTGCGCCAGCGCGGCAAGAAGTACCGCAAGGAAGTCGAGCGCTGCACCCGGTTATGGGAGAAGGAGGGCGATGCTCGCTTTGCTCGGGCCATGACTTCCGCCGAGATCGCGCGCGCCTACGTCGGGCTCGAAGAGCAGCAGTCTGCCCGGCACGCAGCTTTGGGCAGCAAGTACATCCTCAATGAGCCGGCCTATCGCGCCTTCTACGAACGCCTCGTGATGGACGGTACCGAATGTGGCCTGGGTTATCTGTTCACGCTGGAGGCGCGCGGCGAGATCGCCGCTGCTCTGTTTGGCATCCTGCATGAGGGAACCTTCACGCTGCTGCGCATCTCCAATGGAGGTGATCGATGGAGCCACCTGTCTCCGGGCCGGCTGATCATCTTGGAGACGATGAGGTACTTCGTTGCCAAAGGGGTGCGCCGCTTCGATTTCGGTATTGGCGACTATCCCTTCAAGCGCGGCTTTGGCGTCACCGAGGTTGCGCTTTACGATCTCATCGTCGCCAGGGATGTCGCCGCGCTTCCCAAGACGCTCTATCACCGGGCCGTCGCACATGCCCGCAAGAATCCGGCGATCCGCGGCTTCGTGCGGCGACTGAAGGCCCGCGCGGGTCAGGCGTAGGCCGCCCGGCTTTCATCTCTTGTCCCGGCGTGCTTTCCCACACTTTGTCATCCCGGCCGAGCGGAGCGAGCGCCGGGACCCAGGAGGTCTTGGCGTGATGTTGCGATGTATTGTGCTTCGCACTGATGCGTTAGGTCCCGGGTCGGCGCTCGCCTGGATTGCATCCTGTCTCGCTTGCTCGGGATGACAAGATCTTGTTCGTCATTCTGGCCGCGTTCAGCGAGAGCCGGACCCAGGAGGGGGATGATAGCCAGTGAAAATGGCGCCAGATGAGGAACGGGACGCCCGGCTTTCGCACTGCGAGACCATCCGCTATAAGGCCCCAACGCACACCAGGCGGCCACGGGAGCCCCAGCAACTTAAAAGTTTCATTCCATGTCCAAATCCAACAAAGGCGCGGGCGCTGACGCTGCGCCGGCGGCGCGCCCGGAAGCCAGGATTGCCAAGGGCTTCCGCGACATCGAGGCCGCCGAGCTCAAAGGCCTCAACGACATGCTGGGCGTCATCCGCTCGGTCTACGAGCGCTATGGGTTCGATCCGCTGGAGACGCCCGCGCTCGAATACACCGATGCGCTCGGCAAGTTTCTGCCTGACCAGGACCGGCCCAACGCGGGCGTGTTTTCGTTCCAGGACGACGACGAACAGTGGATGAGCCTGCGGTACGATCTGACCGCCCCTCTCGCGCGCTACGTCGCGCAGAACATCAACAGCCTGCCAAAGCCCTTCCGCCGTTACGCGTTCGGCAACGTGTATCGCAACGAGAAGCCGGGGCCGGGGCGCTTCCGCCAGTTCATGCAGTTCGACGCCGATACGGTGGGCGCGGAAAGCGTGGCGGCGGATGCTGAGATCTGCATGCTCGCCGCCGATACACTCGAAGCGCTCGGCATCAAGCGTGGCGATTACATCATTAAGGTCAACAGCCGCAAGGTGCTCGATGGTGTCCTGGAACTCGCAGGCGTCGATCTGACGGATACCACCCAGACCGGCAAGCGCCTTACCGTGCTTCGCGCTATGGACAAGTTCGACAAGTTCGGCGTCGAAGGCGTGGCGCAATTGCTGGGCAAAGGCCGCAAGGATGAGAGCGGCGATTTCACGCCGGGCGCCGGCCTCGACGACGCCAATTCCCGGATCATCACGTCATTTCTCACCGCCGCCCAAGGCGCCCGCGAAGGGGCAATCGAGCGGGTGAACAAGATCATCGGAGGTAACGCCCGGGCAGAGGAGGGGCTTCGCGAACTGGAGACGATGTCGAACCTCGTGACGGCTGCCGGTTACGATGCATCGCGCATCGCCTTCGACCCTTCCGTCGTGCGCGGCCTTGAATACTACACGGGTCCGGTGTTCGAAGCCGAACTGACGTTTCAGGTGAAGGACGAGGACGGAAACACTGTGCGTTTCGGCTCGGTCGGCGGCGGGGGACGCTATGACGATCTCGTCGCGCGCTTCACCGGACAGAAGGTGCCTGCAACCGGCTTTTCCATCGGCGTTTCGCGTCTCCAGGCGGCACTCGCCCATGTCGGGCAGAAGGCGCAAACGGCGCTTGGCCCCGTGGTCGTGCTGGTCATGGACAAGGGTGAGATCGCCGCCTACCAGAAGATGGTGCAGCAGCTGCGCAACGCCGGCATCCGCTCGGAAATGTATCTGGGTTCGGCCGGCATGAACGCGCAGATGAAGTACGCCAACAAGCGCAACAGCCCCTGTGTCGTCATTCAGGGCTCTAACGAGCGTGAGGCGGGCACGGTGACGCTGAAGGACTTGATCGAGGGCGCGAAGGCGGCGGCGGCGATCAAGGACAACAAGGAATGGAAGGAAGCGCGCGCCGGGCAAGTGACCGTCCGCGCCGGCGATCTCATCGCCGAGGTCCGCAAAATTCTCGCGCGGCATAGTTGAGGCTGGCATGGTTGAGTGGCGCAACCGGCTGGCGCTCGCAATCGGAGCAGGTTGCGCCAAGTGTTCCGCTCTCCCCGCACAGGGAGCGGGAAGAGGAAGCAAGTGAATGACAGCAGAAACGGCCTTACGGTTCGAAGCGCTGGAAGCTCAGGCGCAAAAGCTTATGTCGGTCTTCACCAAGGCCGGGCACGAAGCGGTTGCACCCTCCGTCATCCAGCCCGCCGACGTGTTCCTGGATGCCATCGGCGAAGCCTTGCGCGCGCGCACCTACGTGTTCACGGATCCCGATGGGGCGGAGCTGTGCCTGCGGCCCGATCTGACCCTGCCGACGTGCCGGCTGCACGTCGCCCGCCACGCCGATCCGGCCATCAAGGCACGCTACTGCTATAACGGCTCGGCGTTCCGCTTTCAGCCCCAGGGCGCAGACGAGGCGCATCCGCGCGAGTTCCGCCAAGCGGGGATCGAGCGCTTCGGAGAGAGCGAACGCGAGACGGCGGAAGCTGCTGCCATCACGCTTATCATGGAAGCATTGCGCGGCGCGGGCCTCAATGACTGGACGATGCGCATCGGCGACCATGGCATGTTCCGGTCCGTGCTGACGGCGGCGGGTGTGCCCGAGCGCTGGCGGCGGCGGCTGGCGGATGCCTTCTGGGCGCCGGAACGGTTCCACGCCGAACTCAAGCAACTGACGCGTGCCCCTGACGCCAACGCGCGGAAGCTGCCGCGCGAATTGCTGACCGCGCTGGATCCCGGCGATACCGAGGCGAGCGAAGCCGCTGTCGGTGCGTATCTCGACGCCCATGCCATCGAGTTGACTGGCACGCGCACGCTCGCGGAGATGACGGGCCACCTGATCGATGTCGCGCGCGACATCGACGCCGCGCCGTTGCCGGCCGCCGCTGCATCGCTCATCGAGAGCTATGTTGCGGTCTCAGGGCCGGCGCGCGCATGTGGCGAGACGATCGCCGGATTGCTCAAAGGCGCGGGCGTCAGCGCCGGTCCGGCGCTCGATATCTATGACAAGCGGCTTGCCCAGCTCGCCAACGCGGGACTCGATCTGTCGCGCGTGACCTTCGCAGCCGAGTTCGGACGTAATCTGGAATACTATACGGGCCTCGTGTTCGAAGTGATCTCGCCGCTGTTTGGACCGGCAAGTCCGATCGCGGGCGGCGGCCGCTATGACAGCCTGTTGCGATCCGCAGGCGCGGCAATCGACGTGCCTGCGGTGGGTGGCGCCATTCACACCGAGCGCCTTCTGAAGGCCGTGAAGGAGGCTCGGGCATGAGCGCGAAGCTGACGCTGGCCATTCCCTCCAAGGGCCGCCTGATGGAGCAGGTGACGGAAGTGTTCGCAAAAGCGGGCCTCGTCGTGAAAAAGGTCGGCCACGCGCGCGGCTATCGCGGCGAAATCGAAGGCCTGCCCGGCGTCGATGTCGCTTACGTGTCGTCGTCGGAAATTGCCGCTGCATTGAAGGCGGGCAGCGTGCACCTGGGCATCACGGGCGAGGATCTCGTGCGCGAGAGCATGTCGGACGCCGACACGCGCGTCACGTTTCTTCGCCCGCTCGGCTTTGGCTTTGCCGATGTCGTCGTGGCAGTGCCCGCGTGCTGGATCGACGTGACGACGGTAGCGGATCTGGAAGCGATCTCTGGCGCGTTCCGCCGTGCGCACGGCCGCTGGCCGCGTGCCGCGACCAAGTACAAGAACCTCACGCGCCGCTTCTTCGCCGCGCACGGCTTTGGCGATTATCGCATAGTCGAAAGCCTGGGAGCGACGGAGGGAACGCCTGCGGCGGGCACGGCGGAGTTCATCGTGGACATCACCACGACGGGAGAGACGCTGCGCGCCAACGGTCTGCGTATTCTGGACGATGGCGTTATCTTGAAGTCGCAAGCGCACTTGATTGCCGCCAACCTCGCACCATGGACGCCACAACTGGCAAAATTGCGCGACGATCTCGCCAAACGGCTGGCGGGTTGACGTCCGCACTCGCATATACCCCGTCCTTCCGGGCGAGCGCGTCTTCTCTGCTCTTTGTCATCCCGGCCGAGCGGAGCGAGCGCCGGGACCCAGGAGGGCCAGGCGTGATTTTGCGATGATATGTTTTGTGCTTCGCACTGATGCGCTGGGTCCCGGGTCTGCGCTTTGCCGGATTGCATCCGGCTTTCGCTTGCCCGGGATGACACGGGAGGTTGGCGTTCCCGCCTTCCCGAGCAACGTGGGTGAGGTTACGGCTTCACCTCGTTCAACGTGCTCGCGATGCGCGTACGCGGCGGCTTCCAATTGAGATAAACGCAAGCTAGCCCAGCTCCGCCAGGATGCACTTCAGGACGCCGAAGTCGTAGCGCCCATCGAGCGCCGCATGCGCGGGCCCCAGTTTGCCGGTTTCCAAAGTGTTGCAGCGCTCGAACGCCGCCAGGATCTCGTCCATCTGTGCGTCATCGAGCGGCAGCACGGCGCGCGCTTCGACAAGGCCCGCCGCGATGGCGTCCGCGAAATGCGCGTAGACGGTTGAGACCGCGATCTCACGCTCGCTGGCGATCTCTTCCGCATCAAGCCCCCGCAGGTGCGCGGCGAGCGTCTGGTTGACGGAGGATGCCAGCCGGTTGTTGAGCATGGGATGGGGCTTGTACTGGCCGATGACCTCCAGGAAAGCCTTGCCGTAGCGCGCGATCTTGCTTGCGCCAAGCCCGGTGATGTCATGCAGGCCGGACTCGTCCGTGGGACGTTTTTCGGCGAGCTCGATGAGCGTGCGATCCTGCGCGACGACGTAGGGCGGCAGCTTGGCCGCGGCCGCAAGTTTCAAGCGCAATGCGCGCAGCGCCTGCAGCAGTGTCTCGTCTTGCGGCGAGACCTTGGCGATGATCTTGGCTTCGCGGCGGGACTTCTTTTCCGGCGCACGCGTGACACGGATGAGAAACTTGGCTTCGCCGCGCAACACCGGCCGCGCGCTTGGCGTCAACGCCAACGTGGCGTGACCTTCCTCGTCCGCGCTCAGCAGGCCCGCTGCGATGAGCTGGCGGAATAAACCCTTCCAGGTGGCGGCAGGCACCTCCTTGCCGATGCCGAAGACGGACAGACGGTCATGGCCGTTGCGCACGATGCGCTCGTCCTCTTTGCCCATCAGCACATCGCACAGGTAGGTGACGCCATAGCGCTGCCCGGTGCGATAGACGGCTGACAGGGCTTTCTGCGCGGCGAGCGTGCCGTCCTCGGTCTTGGGTGGATTGAGACAGTTATCGCAGTTACCGCACGGTTCGGGCAGGCGCTCGCCGAAGTAGGCGAGCAAAGCCTGGCGGCGGCATCCGGGCATTTCCGCCAAACCGATGAGCGCGTCGAGCTTCTGGCGTTGGACGTGCTTGAAGGCATCCGATCCTTCGCTTTGCGCGATCCATTGGCGAAGTTGCACGACGTCACCGATGCCGTACGCCATCCACGCGTCCGCCGGTTCCCCGTCGCGCCCGGCGCGGCCCGTCTCCTGGTAATAGGCCTCGATGGACTTGGGCAGATTGAGATGGGCGACGAAGCGCACGTCCGGCTTGTCGATACCCATGCCGAACGCGATCGTTGCGACGACGATCACGCCGTCCTCGTTCAAGAAGCGTGTCTGCGCGCCCGCACGGATATGCGGCTCCAATCCGGCGTGATAGGCGAGCGCCTTGCGGCCCTTGGAGGAGAGCCAGGCGGCCGTCTCCTCCACGGATTTGCGCGACAGGCAGTAGACGATCCCTGCGTCGTTTGGATGCTCGCTGGCGATAAACTGCCACAGACGCTCACGCGCACTCATGGAACCCATCTCGGCGATGGTGTAGCGGATGTTGGGCCGGTCGAAGCTTGCGACATAGACTTCGGCGTCTTCCAGCGACAACTCGGTCACGATCTCCTGGCGCGTGCGCTCGTCGGCAGTGGCGGTGAGCGCGATGCGCGGCACATTGGGAAAGCGCGTGGCGAGGATCTTGAGCTGGCGATACTCGGGCCGGAAATCATGCCCCCACTGAGACACGCAGTGCGCCTCGTCGATGGCGAACAGTGCGACCTCGTGACGTGCAAGCAGATTGAGCGTGCGGTCCTGCACGAGACGCTCTGGCGCGACGTAGAGAAGATCGAGTGCGCCAGCGGCGAACTCGCGCTCGATGGCATCCTGCGCCAGCCGGTCGAGCGTGGAATTGAGGAAGGCGGCCTTGACGCCAACGTCCTTCAAGGCGTCGACCTGATCCTGCATCAGGGCAATGAGCGGCGAGACGACGACGCCGGAGCCGGTGCGTACCAGCGCGGGGATCTGATAGCACAGCGATTTGCCGCCGCCCGTCGGCATCAAGGCGAGGCAATCGCGGCCCTCCAGCAGCGCCGCGATGATACCTTCCTGATGCAGGCGGAAACTCTTGTAACCGAACACCTCGTCGAGTTTGGCGCGCGCCGCGTCGAGAGGTTTGGGGCTCAGCAGATCGAAGGCCGGCAAGGCTTTGGGCGCGGCGGATGCCGGCATTGCGGTGATGCTCCGGAAGGACGCGACTGTGACCGGCAACTCATAGGCTGATTCTGGGCGCGGGCTGGCAGCGCGGATCGCCGCTGCGCAGACAATCCCGTTGAAAACTTGAAAGGATTTTCGGCAACGGCGAAACTCGCCAACACTTGGCGAGCCGTTCAGGCACAGTTCATGTTGGGGCCGCTAAGGTCCTCTCCAAGCTGATGGAGCTAGCGCCCATCAGGTCGCAAGGTGCCCGGCCAGGCTTCCCCCCCTTTCCCCCCGGCCTGGCCGGCGCTACCTCAGGACACAGCGCAACTTCTTCTCCCCCGTGATTCCTCCCAAGATTGATCGTCTCCCCTGCCGCCGGTCCCGACCGGCGGTTTTCTTTCCCACTGGTTTTATTGCGCGTTGCCAGCCGCTTACCGAACGGACATGGCCGGTGCGCCTTTGCCCTCTCGATTTTCGTGCTGCGACGCGGTAAGTGCGAAAGATGGCCTATCCGATCGCAGAATCCTTATCGCGCAATCCCGTCCTGATCGAAGTCACGCGCGGCCCCCTCGTGGAGTGCCGGCATCGCGGCGTGGTCGCGGTCGCCGACGCCTCTGGATCCCTGGTGCTGGAACTGGGTGACAGTCGCGCACCGGTGTACCCGCGCTCGGCGATCAAGCCGCTTCAGGCGCTGCCCTTCATCGAGACGGGCGCCGCCGACCGCTATGGTTTTAAGAACCGTCATCTTGCGCTTGCCTCGGCCTCGCACTCAGGTACGCGCGGGCAAGTGACGGCGGCGGGGGAAATGCTTGCAGCGATCGGGCTTGATGAGTCCGCGCTCCATTGCGGCACCCATCTGCCCCGTGATGAAGACGAGCAGCGTGCGCTATTGCGGACCGGCAGCAAGCCGACGCCGTTGCATCACAACTGCTCGGGCAAGCATGCCGCGATGCTGGCGACCGCCCGTCATCTTGGTGAGCCAACAGCGACCTACGAGCAGGCCGATCATCCCGTGCAGCAGCGCATCCGCGCGATGCTGGAGGACATGGCAGGCATCGAGATAACCGCCGACGTGTGCGGTATCGACGGTTGTTCGGTGCCCAACTGGGCGCTTCCCGCGGCAAATCTGGCCCGCGCTTATGCCCGTTTTGGCACGGGCGAGGGACTGTCGCCCGAGCGCGCCAAGGCGGCGCAGCGTTTGAGGGCTGCCTCCCGTGCCGAACCCGATTTTCTCGCCGGGCCCGCACGCCTCGATACACGCATACAGACGCTTCTCGACGGCGCTGCTTTCATCAAAACGGGGGCGGAAGGCGCTTATTGCGGCTGTTTTCCGCAAGCAGGGTTGGGCTTCGCGCTCAAGATGGATGACGGAGCGTCGCGCGGTGCGGAAGCCATCGTGTCCATGCTCATTGAATCGTACGTTCCGTCGGCGCGCGGCAAGCTGCCGTTGAAGACCCTGAAGAATGCCCAAGGCAAGGACGTCGGCGTGATCCGCCCGTCATCGCTCGCTCGCGTCGCCTTGCGCTGAACGTCCGATCGACGTCGCGTCTGATCGTTATTCCGGCCGGGCGTCCTTTCTCCTGTCATTTCCGCTGAGCGCTTTTCTCTTCTTGCCATCCCGGCCGAGCGGTAGCGCGCGCCGGGACCCAGGAGGGCTTGGCGTGATCTTGCAATGAGATGTATTGCGCTTCGCGCTATGCGCTGGGTCCCGGGTCGGCGCTCTGGCCGGACTGCATCCGGCTTCGCTTGCCCGGGATGACAAGTGCTTTGCGGAAAAGTGGGAACCGGTTTTCCGATAAGAAGCACGACAAAACAAAAGCCTAGAGCCGTTCCGCGTTCCATCGAAAACGGAACGGCTCTAGACGGCGACGTTGCCGTTCAGCGCGATGCGGCCGGCGGTCGAGGGGTCGCGTGCGAGATCGGGACCAACGACAACGCCAAGCGTCATCTTGCGGATTGCGCCGCCGGGCGCTTGCGAAATGAGATTGTTGGCGATGAGGCATGCGCCCGCCTCGGGATCGCCGGTGATCGAAATGCCCACGCGCGAACGGCGGATGACGTTTCCCGTCGCGGCGACATCGCGCATATAAGCGCCCCAGCCGATCTGGATGCCGGTCGCCGGGGCGCCTTCGATCGTATTGCCTGTGACGGCGGCGTCGGCTTCCACGCTGATCCCCTCGCCCCGTTTTTCGCCGTCCGGCTCTTTCTCGCGGCGAAACAGATTGCGGATCAGGTTGCCCTGGATGACGGCAAGCCGTCCGCCTTCATTGAAGTTCGTTACCGAAATGCCAGTTGCGGCGGTGTCGACGGCGTTGTTGGCGATCACGCAGCCTTCAAAACCGAACTCCGCGTAGAGCGCGACTTCGCCGAGCCGTTCGCAACTGTTGGCGATGATCTGGAGGTTGGAGGCGGCATTGCCGCGCACGGCGCTGTAGGTGCAGTCCGAAATGCGATTGGCTTGGACCAGAACGCCGCCGGCGCGAAACACGTTGATGCCGTTGCCCCACTCGCCCGAGCCGCCGGGCGCGTTGCGAATCTGGCTGATGCGGTTGGCGGCGACAAGCGTGCCGTCCTCGCCCGGCTCGCTGCGCCAGACGAGGATGCCGTTGCCAGCGCAGCGGGTGACGGCATTGCCCGAGATGTCGAGCCCTTGCGCGTCGAGCGACTTGATCCCGGCGTCGAGCACGTCGCACACGCTCGTCCGGGTCACGCGTCCGCTGCATTGGCTCAGCGCGATGCCGCACATTGCGCTGTTGCGCACCTCGACGTTGTCGATTGCGATGCCTTGGGCGCGGGTGATGCTCAACAACCCTTCGCCTCGCGTCGCATCGAGGGCTTTGTACGCGCCATCGATGACGAGGCCTTCAAGCACGATGCCGTCGGCTTTGTCGGCTGTGATGCACGCGGGCCCGCCTGAAAACATCAGCACGGTGCGCCGCGCGGTGCCGATCAACGCGGTCCCCGAACGCAGCCGCAAATCCGAGATGCGAAAGACGCCTTCGGGCAGAACCAGCGCGCGGCCTTGGCGCGCGGCGTCATCGATAAGGCGTTGCAGAGCCGCCGTCTGGTCTTCCGCGGCGTTGGGCGTCACCTCGCCCATGATCTTGTTGCCGATCTGGCGAAAGGCGGCGCGCAAGGGCTTCGCCTTGGCCGGTGCGGTATCGGCGGCGTGCGCGCTTGTTGCGGCTGCCGCCGCAGCGCCAAGCCCGAAACTGGCGGCGAGAAGGGAGCGGCGATCGACGGTCATGGCGGTCTCCTGGCGGGTATCGGCACCAGGACAAGCAACAACGGCGCCAGTCAGGTAAACGTTAAGCTGGATAGTTAATCCGCCAAATATTGGATGGTGGCGGCGTCTCGATCCTCCAGGCACGCCCGCACGATTTCCAAAGCCCCCTCCAACGCATCTGGGAAGCTCAGGGGCGGGCCTTCGAGGTCCGCGGGTATGTGGATGAAGCCCGAGCGGCAGGCCGCCGCAACGGCCTTGGTGGCCGTCAGGCTATGGTAAAGGACAGCATTGCAAAGATAGCCGCCCGCGTCGTCCGACAATGAGACGGGAAAGCCGCGCGCCTTGAGACGTGCTTCGATTTTGGCCGTGTCGATGCTGACCGGATGCAGGTCCGGTCCATCCTGGGACAGCCGGGCGTCGGAGGGCAGACAGCCCGTCGCATCGGGCGACAGGCGGCAGATGTTATGCGCCTGCCGTTCGATGCGAAAGCCGCGCGCGCTTGCGGCGACGCCGAAGTGCAGCGCAAGCGAAGGCCGATGGCGGGCGATCAGCGCCATCGCGCGGCCGGGCGCGGCCCCCCAGGTGGTGTCGAGAACGTCGTGATGAAAAACGTGACTGGGAAAAGCGCTGGCGGCGGTCTGCGCCAATAGAGGCACCAGCCGCGCCGTCGCATTCGCTGCAACACCGGGGAAAGGCCCGAAGCCCGTGAGCAGAACCGTGCCTGTTGGGCCGTGTATCGCGTGTGTCATGCCGTTCAACCTAGCAGGCTGTTGCAATTCGAACGAGGGCGAGGATGTTGCGAAGGCGACTGGGGCACGCGCCGCCCACTTTTCCCTCTCCCCGTTTTTTACGGGGAGAGGTCTGGGTGAGGGGCGGCTCCAGAAAGACAGAGGCCTCACGCGTCCTTAACGGCGAGAGGAAGACAGCACGCGCAGACCTGCAAGCGGCCGCCCCTCACCCGCCCCTTCGGGGCACCCTCTCCCCGCGCGCGGGGAGAGGAAAGAACGCTAGCCCGAAACGAGCAGGCTGAGAGCGTTATCGCGCGCACTTTTCCCTCTCCGCAAAGGAGAAGGGCGTGCGTTCATGAGATCGCAACCGGCTGGAGTGGATGGCGTGCGCGTCCGCGAGGTGCTTTCAAGGTTCAATCGGACGAAGGCGCGGCTGAGGCGGTCTTGAAGTAGGGCTCGACCACGCCTTTGAGCTTCACTGTGATGGGGTTGCCCTTGCGGTCGCGGGAGTTGCCGGCCGCGACGCGGATCCAGCCTTCGGACACGCAGTACTCCTCCACGTTCGTCTTCTCGGTGCCGTTGAAGCGGATGCCGACGTCACGCGCCAGGATCGCCTCGTCGTAGTGCGGGCTTGAGGGCTGGACGGAAAGCCGGTCAGGCAGTTTGTCGGTCATGATCGTTTCCTCGCCGGGTTCAAATCTCTTGATCCGCGCGCCATTAAGGGCACGAATGGGGAGAGGGCATGGCGCTCAGTTCGCAAAGCGGAAATGCATGACGTCGCCATCCTGCACGACGTACTCTTTTCCTTCCAGACGCATCTTGCCGGCTTCCTTGGCTCCGGTTTCGCCGTTGAGCGTGGAGTAGTCATCGTAGGCGATGGTTTCGGCGCGGATGAAGCCCTTCTCGAAATCCGTGTGAATGACGCCCGCGGCTTGCGGCGCCTTGGTGCCGCGGGTGATGGTCCAGGCGCGCGCCTCCTTGGGCCCGACCGTGAAGTAGGTGACCAGATCGAGCAGCTTGTAGCCTGCACGGATCAACCGGTTGAGGCCAGCCTCGGAAAGTCCCATCTCGGCAAGGAAGGCGTCGCGGTCCTCCGCTGCGAGCCCGGCAAACTCGCTTTCGATCTTGGCCGAGATGACGACCGTGGCCGCGCCTTCGCTGGCTGCGCGCTCCTCGACGCTCCTGGAGAATGCGTTGCCTTGGGCAGCCGAGGCTTCATCGACGTTGCACACGTAGAGCACGGGCTTGGACGTCAGAAGTTGCAGGCCGCGGAAGATCGGCATTTCCTCCGGCGTGATCTGGGCAAGGCGCGCGGGCTTGCCCTCGCGCAACAGAGCGAGGGCTTTTTCCATGATCGCAAGTTGTGCCTTGGCATCCTTGTCGCCCGACTTCGCCTTCTTCTCGATCTGAGCGGCACGCTTTTCCACGCTCTCCAGATCGGCGAGCATAAGCTCGGTCTCGACCGTGTCGGCGTCCGCGATGGGGTCGATGCGATTTTCGACGTGCGTGACATCGCCATCCTCAAAGCAGCGCAGGACGTAGGCGACGGCATCGACTTCGCGGATGTGGGAAAGGAACTTGTTGCCTAATCCTTCGCCTTTGGACGCGCCGCGCACGAGTCCTGCGATGTCGACGAACGTGAGGCGCGTCGGGATGATCTCTTTCGAGCCTGCGATCCTGGCGAGCGTGTCGAGACGCTCGTCGGGCACGCCGACTTCGCCGACGTTCGGCTCGATCGTGCAAAAGGGATAGTTGGCGGCCTCTGCGGCTGCCGTTTGGGTCAGCGCGTTGAAGAGGGTCGACTTGCCCACATTCGGCAAGCCGACGATGCCCATCTTGAAACCCATGTGTGATTTGTCCTTGGATTGCGTCGCGCTGAGCTACAACGCTCATCCTCGAAGATCAATGGGCCGCGATGGCGCGGAAGTCTGGTTTTCGGCCACTTATCAGGTATCTGGCGCCCGTTACACGGGCTTGGCGCGGTTTGCGCTAGGCCAGCGTATTGCAACGTGCATGCGGGAATGGCCGCAACGGCGCCGGCAAGATGTTTGAGAAACTCATGGTGGATGCAGAACTCCCAGATAGAACATTCTGCGGCGGGCGTCCTCGTGCAGGCTGTTGATGGCGAGAACCTTTGCGTAGCTCTCCAATGCCAGTTCCTTGTCGCCCCATTCGCGGGCCATCTCGCCGCGCATCCAGAACAGCGGCAGGTAGCGGCCGTTGATCGCGATACCCTTGTCGAACTCGGCCTTGGCCTTCTCCCGGTCCTTCATGGCGTTGAAGACCTGGGCGCGCCCCATGTACGCTTCCACCTCGGTCGGATTGAGCGCGAGAGATTTATCGAAGTCGGCGAGCGCTTCCTCGTAGCGATGGGCACCCATACGGGCAAGCCCGCGGCTGCGGAAATATCCGTCGTTGCCAGGACTGTGCCCGATGAGGCGGGTATAATCCTCGGCCGCCGTGAGGAATTGTCCGAGCTTTTGTCGCGCGTCCGCGCGTCCCTCCAGCGCTCTGACGTTGTCGGGCTCATGTTGCAGCACGGCCGAATAGTCATCGGCAGCAGCGGCGAACTCCTCTTCCTTGCTCCAGCCCACGGCGCGCAGAATGAGAATGCGCACGCGTTCTGCGGGCTCGAGCTTCGTGGTGGTGAGCAAGTGCGTGCAGGCACGCACGACGAGGGGCGCGGAATCCGTCTGCTCGCAATCTTTTAAGGTCGGCACCTCACCGCCTGCCGGCTGGCCGGGAGGATCGGCGTGCTGCGCGGCCGCGGGAGCGGCGAAAAGAACGATGAACACATTGGCGGCAAGCCTAGCGCAATTTCCGATCATATAGAGCCACTTTTTCCTCTCCCGGAACGGGAGAGGATGTCGCGGAGCGACAGGTGAGGGACGTCGGCACGCGCCGCTGATTGCGGCAGTCCCCTCATCCGCCCCTTCGGGGCACCTTCTCCCCGCGGGAGAAGGAAGTGAGTCC
>JAEUME010000017.1 GCA_016793445.1 Hyphomicrobium sp.
CGAGAAAGGATTAAACGCGACACCATCACTAAACGACGATTGCAGCATCAATCGAAAGCCGCTTAAACTCGAAACCTGATGAGCCAAAGCCTACGCTAGTTCACGCCGCAAACTGTCTCAAAGCATTCGACGACGGACAGTAGATCTTCATGTCCGGTGTCACGTTGTCGAAGAGGGAACCGCCAATGAAGAAACCATCGTCGTAACCCTGCAACTTGAGGCCGCGTCCATCGACCAGCAGCTTTGCGCCTTCGTCAACGCCTGCATCGATGTAGTTCTGCACTCTGTCGCGATGCTGGAGTGTGACTAGCGGACCCATCTCAGAGTCGGGATCGGTGCCCGGACCTATCTTCAATGCCTGAACCTTCGGCGCGAGCCGTTCGGCCAGCGCATCCGCAGTTTTCTCTCCAACCGGAACGGCTACCGAGATGGCCATGCAGCGTTCGCCGGCCGAGCCATAGGCCGCACCCATAAGCGCATCGACGGCCTGATCGAGATCGGCGTCAGGCATAATCACCATGTGGTTTTTCGCGCCGCCCAGGGCTTGAGCCCGCTTCCCATTGCGCGCTGCAGTTTCATAAATATAGCGCGCAATCGGCGTGGAGCCGACGAAGCTCACCGCGGACACATGCGGATGGTTCAGCAAAGCGTCTACTGCTGTCTTGTTTCCGTTGACGACGTTGAACACACCATCGGGCAAGCCGGCCTCCTTGAGATATCGGGCCAGCAGCAACGCCGCCGTCGGTGTGCGCTCGGACGGCTTGAGGATGAAACAGTTGCCGCACGCTATTGCCACGGGAAACATCCACATTGGCACCATGGCAGGGAAGTTGAAGGGCGTGATTCCGGCAACAATGCCCAGCGGCTGGCGCAGGCCGAAGCTATCGACGCCGGTGCCAACGCTTTCGGTGTATTCGGATTTCAATAGTTGGGGGGCAGCAGTTGCAAACTCGACGACCTCGACCCCACGCTGAATTTCGCCCTTCGCGTCGGATAAGATCTTGCCATGCTCATTCGTGATGGCGGCGGCGAGTTCATCGGTGCGGTCCTGAAGAATGCCTAAGAAGCGATTGAGCACACGCGCGCGACGCAGCGGCGTCGTCGCAGCCCAGCCCGGGAACGCTTGGTGCGCGGCCATTACCGCTACGTTGACGTCGGCTGGCGTGGCGTGTAGCAGGTCAGCTGATCTCCGACCCGTCGCAGGATTGAATATCGGCGACGTCGATCCATCGCCTTTAAACGAATCGCCGCCGATAAAGTGTCCTATTAGTTCTGTCACGGATCTCTCCCCTAGGTGTTCTGAGTGTGATGAATCAATTCTAGGTCGTCGACTTCTGCGCTCACCGGCGCGTCTGCCGTTGCCCGTTTGCCTCCCAGATGGGCTGCGAAGCTGTCAAAGAACTGACCAGCCAGCTTGCGCGACGTTGATTGGATGAGACGGCTGCCCAAGGATGCGAGCTTGCCGCCGATTTCAGCGCGGGCTTCGTAGCTTAGGACCGTATGGCCCCCGGCTTCCGCGAGCCGCACAAGAGCACGACCTTTGGCAAATCCGGCAATGCCTCCATTGCCTTGCCCGATGAGCGTGTAGCCCTCAGGTGCAACGATATCCTCTAAGCGCACATTGCCACTAAACGTCGCCGAAACGGGGCCCACTTTCAGCGCTACCTTAGCGTCCATCTCCTCTGGAGACTTAGCTTCGAGCTCTTTGCAACCGGGGATACACTGGCGGAGAACATCAGGATCATTCAATGCGGACCAGACAATCTCGCGGCTTGCTGCAATCCGGTATTCTCCGGTTATGTCCATCGATCTTCTCCCAAAACTTTCATTACGTCCCTACCCTATCCCACCGCACCAATCGCGCGCAGAATGCGCTCAGGGGTCATAGGAATTTGCGTTATCGAAGCCCCGAAAACCGACAAGGCATTGTTAACGGCATTGAGAGCTGCGGCCGACGACGCAGCCGTTCCTGCCTCACCGCACCCTTTTGCTCCCAACTCGGTATCTCGCGTGGGCGTTTCCACGTGATACACTTCAATGTCAGGCATCTCGCACGCCATCGGCACAAGGTAGTCAGCCATTGATCCGTTGAGCAGCTGGCCACTAGCGCTGTAGCGGCACTCCTCAAACAGCGCGGCGCCCAGTCCCTGCACGACACCCCCGCGGATCTGCTCCTCAACCAGAAGCGGATTGATGACTGTTCCGCAGTCCTCGACAACCCAATGCTTTAGGATCTTCACGATCCCTGTCTCAACATCGACTTCGACAAGGCTTCCATGAATGCCGTTGGTGAACGCGAAAGGAAAGCCTGAAGGACCGTGATGATGAGCTACCGTCAGTTCTGCAGGCCTTCCCGCCGGGAGAAGATCGGAGCGGAAGTAACTGAGATGCGCGAGTTCTCGCAAAGTCATCCGGGTATGCTGCTGTGCGTCGACGATCCTACCGTCAACAAGCGTCAGATGATGCGCCGGACAATGCAGGATGGCCCCTGCTACTTCGACGATGCGTTTCTTGAGTTTCTTGCCGGCCTGCAAAGCGGTTTCTCCGCCCACACCTGCTCCACGGCAGGCCCAGGCAGCTCCGCCAGCTGGCGTCATATCAGTGTCGCCAGTGAAAACGCGCACGGTGGCGATATCTGTTCCAACCGCCTCCGCGACGATCTGTGCAATGATCGCCTCAGTTCCTTGGCCTTGCTCCGTAACGCTAATCATGCACTGGATCTCGCCCGACTGCGTAACCTTGAGAATGCAGCCATCTTGTGCGGAAACGTGCCCACCTCCGACGCCATAGAAAGCCGGGCTGGGATTAGTAATCTCGACATATGTGGCAATTCCGATTCCCCGGTAGACTCCGGTTCTGCGCAAACGCTCCTGTTCGGCTACGATAGCGGCATAGTCCATCACCTCGTGCAGCTTCTCCAGGCAGATTTCCAAGGACAGCCGCTCGATCTGGTATCCCGTCGCCGTAGTGTGCGGATACATGTCCTGTGTCAGATAATTGCGTCGGCGGATTTCAAACGGGTCCAACCCTACCTTCCTGGCCGCCAAATCGACGAGGTACTCCGTCACCGCAAACGCGACAGGATGGCCGACAGCGCGATACTGGCTCATTTGGTTCTTGTTCTGCGCGACTACCCGGAGCGCCGCACGATAGTCTGTCACGCGATATGCTGCGCCAATGAGGCGCACAACCTGATTGCCTTCCACCACACTCGTGCGTGGATACGTCGAGAACGGCCCAACTCCAGTGACATCGTCGACATCGAAACCACGCAGTATCCCCTCACTGGAAACGGCCAGGCGCGCACGCACGCGATGATCGCGCGCGTGGATATCGGAAGCGAAGGACTCCATGCGGTCGGCGGTAAACTTCACTGGGCGCCCAGAGATAATGCTCGCACCCACCACGGCCATATCTTCATGGTATACGTGCAACTTCATGCCGAACGAACCGCCGACATCTGGCGCCACCACGCGCACATTCGCCTCAGAAAGATTGAAGTGACGTGCGTACACATCCTGGAACTGATACGGCGTCTGCGTTGACTGATGAACGTCGAGTCGGCCGGTGCTGGGATCGAAGTTCGCCAGGATGGAGCGTGGCTCCATGGTGACAGCCGTATGACGTCCGAAGATGAAGTCTGCCTCAACAATTTCCGCATCCTCAAAGGCCTGCGCAATCGTGCCTGCTTCGATTTGAGTAGCATAAATTAGGTTGTCGCCCGCCGCCTCGTTGATCAGTGCTGAGTGCTCGTTGAGACCGTCTAGAGCATCGACGACGGCTGGCAACTCCACGAATTCAACTTGGATCGCCTCGAGGGCGTCCTCGGCCTGTGCACGCGTTTCGGCAATCACGATGGCGATCGGGTGACCAGACCACACGGCCTTTTCCATGGCGAGTGGAAGCTGCGGAGCTGATTTCATACCCGCAAAATGCGTCAAAGTTCCCACCCACGGACGGCAGATGCGCGCGAGGTCTACCCCCGTGAGGATGCTATGCACACCCGGAAACTTCCGAGCATTTGTCGTGTCGATCGCCAAGATTCTGGCATGCGCGTAAGGACAGCGCAAGAACGCCGCCGACAGCATACGCGGCACTTCGATGTCGTCGGTATAGCGCCCTCGGCCAAACAGGAAGCGCTTTGCCGTCGCACGCGGCAATGCTGCGCCAATATACTTCGTAGTCTTGGCAAACGGGATATCAGACGCGTTGCTCATACTGGACCACCGACTTCTTTCTCCGCGCGAGCTATCGCGACGGTTTCGATCGCGTCCACGATGGATTGATAGCCCGTACAGCGGCAGTAATTGCCCGATAAGGCGTCCCGAATTTCTTCGCGGCTCGGTACGCCGCCATGCGCAAGACATTCACGCGCGGCTATCAGCATGCCGGAGGTGCAAAATCCGCACTGCATAGCGTTACGCTCGTGAAAGGCTGTCTGCAGGTCGCTGATGAAGCCGCTCTCTGCGAGTCCCTCAATCGTATCAACCGAGAGCCCGTCCGCTTGAACCGCAAGCATGAGGCAGGAATGGACAGCGCTTCCGTTTAGGCTGACGAGACACGCTCCGCATGCGCCCATTTCGCACCCAAGATGCGTGCCTGTGAGCCCGAGATCGCGGCGTAGAAAGTCCGCAAGAGACAGGCGCGGTTCCACAAAGCGTTGAACGCTTTCTCCGTTAACCATCACTGTGACGAGGAGCGCTGTTGTCAACACGCTCCCTCCCGCAAGGCATGCGCAACCCGGCCAAGCAGCACCCGCGCCAGATGCAATCGCGCCGCGCTAGAAAGATCCTCGGCCTCGTCCGGCGACAAGTCTTGCGACAACGCGTGTTGCGCGGCCTCGATGGCTACGGCATCGACTTTCGTATTCAACAGCGCCGCCTCTGCCGCTTGCGCGCGCATCGGCTTTGAACCCAAGGCGCAGAATACCAAGCGAAGCGCCGTTAAAACCTCACCGCCGTCCCTGAACGTTGCCTGGGCTGCCAAACCAGCGAGCGCATAGTCGCCTCGGCGCCGCGAAAGTTCATCGAAGCAAACGCGCTGCCAAGTCCGCCCCGCCGGGATGTAAACAGCAGTGAGAATTTCGCCCGGCTCCAGCGCCGTTTCGTAAAGACCCAGGAAATAGTCGTCTGCCGCGACCCTGCGCCGACCCGACAAGCCTGCGATCTCGATCTGCGCGTTGAGCGCCAGGACGCACGCCGGAAACTCCGACGCCGGGTCCGCCAGCGCCAAGCTGCCACCGAAGGTTCCAAGATTGCGAATAGCAGGATGCGCAACAAAGCGCGCTGCGCGCGCTAGTAACGGCGCGTATTCAGCAACTAACGGGGAGTGCAACACCTCCACGTGCCTCGTCAGCGCACCGATACGAAGATCACTACCCTCAAGCGTGATCCCGCGCAAACCTTCAACACGCGAAATATCGATCAGCAAATCCGGCGCCGACAGACGCAAATTCAACGCGGGCAGCAGGCTCTGCCCCCCTGCCAGAAATCTGGCCTCACCCTCGCATGACACGAAGCTTTCAACAGCTTCCTCCACCGTCAGAACACGGCAGTAACGAAACCCGCGACACTTCAAGATGCCAACTTCCCATTTGATAGCTTATTTGCCAGTCGGTCACTCCGTAGCTGTAAGTCCAGCTCCTGTCAACACTACGGACCAGTTGATCATTATTTTTTCGCCAAACGTGCCGACCGCGCGACCGGCACGCACCAAAGTATGGGCCTCAAGTGGGCCGGCAGACCATCACCCGCATTGTTGGCGCCACTTGGTTTTTGCACTGCGCAGCACTTATATGTTGTTTTTATCCGGCAACCGTCGCGTCGCAACTTCCTAAGCTTCCGGCTTCGCAGCCGGGCTAGGATTCTTGGACGACCGCTCCGTCACGCAGCATCGCCACCCCGATGCGGTGCCACATATTTGTACAATTGGTTACTTGCATGTATGAGACCCAAGCGTTCTGGATCGCCATCGAGAACCGATATTCAGCCAAGTCATCATTTAGAACTACCGTCTGGTAATTCCCTTGACGGCTCATAGTTACGTTTAATACTTGGCACTGCTTGGGGCTAGGCAACGGACTCCGCATCGGCTTCAGGGACAAAAAAATTACAGTAGGAGGAAAACATATGCTCAAACTAAGGAGCTATATCTGTATCTCGGCGTGTTGCCTCACGATGGCAACTGCACAAGCGGCCAATGAATGGCCCGTCTACGGCGGCGATAGCGGCAATACACGTTTCAGCAAGGCCGATCAGATTACCGCGGCGAACGTCTCGAAACTGCAAGTCGCGTGGAGCCTGCAGCTCGGCGCTCTGCGCTCCAATGAGTCGTCGCCCGTCGTCGTTGGCGACACTCTCTACGTTACGTCATCGTTCGGACCCAAGAACGTCTTCGCCGTCAACGGCAAGACCGGCGTCGTAAAGTGGCGCTACTCGCCCGATCTTCCAAAGGACGTCGATCAATTCGCCTGCTGCGACGTCAACAGCCGCGGCGTTGCTGTGAGCAACGGCAAAGTGTTCGTCGGCCAGTTGGACGCCAACGTCGCCGCGCTCGATGCTGAGACCGGCAAGGAAATCTGGAAGACCCAGATCGTCGACTATCAACAGGGCTCGGTCATCACGTCACCACCCACCGTTGTCGGCAAGACGATCATCACCGGCTTTGGCGGTGGCGAATATGGCGTCCGCGGCGCACTGGTCGGTCTCGATGCCGACACCGGTAAGGAACTGTGGCGCACCAACACGACGCCGGGCGCTGGCGAACCCGGAAGCGAAACGTGGAAGGGCGATTCCGCTAAGAACGGCGGCGCTCTCGCATGGTACGTCGGCTCGTACGATCCTGCTTTGAACCTTGTCTATTACGGCACAAGTAACGCCGCCCCGTGGGCTGCCATCGTGCGCGGTAACGACAGTTCTGATATTGGCCCGTACACCAACCTCTACACGGCCTCCGTCATCGCGATCAATCCTGATAACGGCAAGATCACGTGGCACTACCAGTTCACCCCGCACGATGCGTGGGACTATGACGGCGTCAACGAACTCGTGTTTGCTGACTTGCCGATCGACGGCACCAAGACGCCGGTGATCATGCAGGCAGACCGCAACGGCTTCTTCTATGTTCTGGATCGCCGCAACGGCAAGCTCCTCTCCAGCAAGCAGTTCATCGAAGGCGTCAACTGGGCTACGTCGATCGACCTCAAGACCGGTCGCCCTGTTGAAACGGCCAACAATGAAAAGCGCCCACAGCTGAAGAAGAAAGCCGTCGACATCTGCCCGAACTTGCTTGGTGGCAAGAACTGGATGCCGATGAGCTACAATCCTGACCTGCAGCTCGTCTTCATTCCCACGCTTAACCTGTGCATGGACATGGAAGGACTGGAGCAGGAATACAAACGCGGCACGTTCTACCTTGGCTCGAACTTCGACCTGACGAAAGCTGGTCCTGGCGGCCATCTGGGCGGTGTCAAAGCTTGGGATCCCATCAAGCAAAAGGAAGTCTGGTTTAACAAGGACGAACTTCCCTACACCGGCGGCACGCTGGCAACCTCGACCGGTCTTGTCTTCCACGGCGACGTGAAGGGCTGGTTCAAGGCGCTTGATGCCAAGTCAGGCAAGACACTGTGGCAGTTCAATGCTGGTACGGGCATCAGCCAGGCACCCATCACCTACACGATCGAGGGCAAGCAGTACGTTGCCGTCGTAGCCGGTCGCACGGCATCGATCCCAGCCATCCTTGGCCCGATCGGTGAGCGTATGGTCGCGGCTACGCCGGAAGGTGGCGCTCTGTTCGTGTTCGAGTTGCCCAAATGACGAAACCTTGCAGAGCTCTAGGCTTTGCAGCGATCGTCCTCGCATCCATGTCAATCATGGGTGCGGGGACGGCCCGCGCCATAGCCGACCCTTCCTCCGCTGCCGTGGGAGCGCGGGATGGGACGAACATAAACGGCGTCATGCGTGTCTGCGCCGATCCTGACGATCTCCCTTTCAGCCACGCGGGAACACCTGCGCAAGGCATCTATGCCGACGTTGCCGAACTCGTGGCAAGCCGTCTCGAAATGCAGCCAGAGTACTATTGGTGGCTGTCGGTCGCGCAGAAGAAGGCGTTGCGCAATACGTTGCTCGCGGGCAATTGCGATGCTTATTTCGCGTTGCCGCCGTCAGCGGCCACACGCCAGATTTCGATCTCAAAGCCATTCATGACGGTGAGCTATGCCATCGTGGCTGACCGAGGCTTCGCGTATCAGAGCCTAACCAGCCTGCGCGACAAGCGCGTTGCCGTGCAGTTTGGAACGCCACCCCAGATTCTTCTGGCTCAGGCCGAGGGCATCAAAACGTTCACGGTGCGCACCAGCAAAGAGGGGCTGGAGAGCCTTTCGCACGGTGACGTCGACGTGGCATTCCTGTGGGGACCAGAGGCCGGCTATCTCAACGCCCAGCGCTTCAACAGCCAATGGCAGGTCACGCCTGTGAAAGGCGAGGGCCTGCAAACGGAAATCGGCATCGCCGTGCGTGCCGAGGACCAGGACCTGCTGCAGAAGCTCAACACTGCGCTGGATGATCTAAAGCCACAGATCGAAGGTGTCTCCCGCAAGTATGCCATGCCGGCAGGCGCGCCTGTGCAGACCGCGCTCAACGACAGTGGTGCTGCTGCGGCAGAGCTGGCTAAGCCAACGCAGTTCGAAACGACCTCCGAGACGAAAGTGGCGGCGGACGATGCGAGCCAACACGCGGCGACTGCGGCACCGACTACGGCCCCGAGCGCGGCACCCGCCCCTCCGGCGCCGACACTCTCCGTTGAAGAAGCACGATCGTTCTTCAACAATCACTGCTCGCATTGCCATGCACCCAACGCACAAAGCCCGATCCAGGAACGGGACCTACGTCGCTTGTCCAAACGCTACAAAGACAAGTGGCGTGACGTCGCCACGACCACGATCAAGAAAGGACGGACTGAACTGGGTATGCCGACTTGGGAAGACATTCTGACCGATCAGGATATCCAGAACGTGCTCGTCTTTCTCGAAACGATACAGAAGAACTAGCGGCGTTGCCACGCGCGAAGCTCGTAACGTGATCTTTGGGTATGAAGCGAGCTTCGCGATTGCAATTGGATCGGATGTTCTATCGGCATGGCACGCATGACGCGCACCGCTCGCTAGAAATCGTCATACCCCCGGCCAACCTGAGACCACGGCGGAAGCCCTGTCTTCGATTGGCGCGCATTTTTGGGTCTCGAATGCCATGGACATGAAAAAAGAGCCGATCAAATCTGCCAACATCGCCATCCGCTTCAGCGCATTCGCCGAACGGTGGTTTCCTGACGCTTTCGTGTTCGTCGCCCTTGCTGTCGTCTTGGTGGCCCTTGCGGCGATCGGCAATGGAGCACCAGCAACGGCGGTATTCAAAACCTTCGGCGATGGGTTCTGGAGCCTGATCACGTTCACCCTGCAAATGTCCGTCATGGTTCTGGCGGGCCATGTCATCGCCCTCTCTCGGCCCATGCAGGTTTTGATCGAATGGCTGGCCTCCAAGCCCCGGACCGGAGCTGGCGCCATCGCCATGATCGCCTCGGCCACCATGATCGTCTCGTTCGCGAGCTGGGCTATGAGCCTCATTGTCGGAGGCCTGCTGGCGCGCGCGTGCGCACGGCGCAACGATCTCGTGATGGACTATCGCGCTGCTGGTGCGGCTGGCAATTTGGGCATGGGCGCCACGTGGGCATTGGGACTCAGTTCATCGGCGGCCCAGCTTCAGGCAAACCCGGCGAGCCTGCCCAAGAACATCTTCGACATCACAGGTATTATTCCGCTCACCGACACCATCTTCCTTTGGCAGTCGATGGCGATGGCTGCAATCATCTTCGCGGTGACGGTGACAACGGCTTACCTCTCTGCCCCCTCGGCAGAGCATTCACGTACAGCAAAGATGCTCGGCGTCGATGTTCATGACAAGCCGGTGGCCAGCAGCAAGCCCGCAACACCGAGTGAGTGGCTCGAATGGTCACCCTTGCTGACGCTCGCACTCTCTGTCCTGGCGGTAGGCTGGCTGGTGCAGGAACTCGCGCATGGCGACCTGCTGCGAGTCATCTCTAGCCTCAACACGTACAATTTCATCTTCCTGATGGTTGGACTGTTGTTGCATTGGCGGCCGCGCTTGTTCCTCAATGCCGTTTCGAATGCCGTTCCAGCGACGGGCGCCATCATGGTGCAGTTCCCATTCTACGGCGCGGTGGCAGCCATCTTGACGCTAGCGCGCAATGCGGACGGCTTGAGCGTAGCCGACCAGATCGCCCATGCCTTCGTAACTCTCTCGACCCAGAATACCTATCCGCTCGTCATGGGAGCCTACTCGGCCATTCTTGGACTACTGATCCCGTCTGGCGGTGGCAAGTGGATCCTTGAAGCGCCCTACGTGATGCAGGCCGCCATCAGTCTCAAAGTCAATCTTGGCTGGACGGTACAAATCTACAACGCAGCAGAAGCGCTCCCCAACCTCATCAATCCATTCTTCATGCTGCCGTTGCTCAGCATTCTGGGATTGAAGGCCCGGGACATTGTGGGCTTCACCTTCGTGCAGTTCCTCGTTAACACACCTCTGGTGCTGTTCCTACTATGGGCCTTTGCAAAGACGCTGCCATACGTACCACCGGTTCTGCCTTGACCACCGGCTAACTGTAACTTGGTTGGCTAGATACCTGAACTTCGCGTGACCGGCCGGATGCTTGCTAGGATCTATCTTAATGCCCAACTTAATGCCCAAGTAAGTCACGCGATTGTGTCAACGAGCTCGCGCGTCGAGTACGACGGGCCTGCTCCCTTACGAGCGACATACGCTGAACTGTCTGAATGAGCGCCCGAACCTAACTGGAGGAAGTGCCAGAAGAGTGCACGGTATTCGTAATCGAAGGCGACAGCCGCTTCTCCGGCGCCTCGCCAGGCGGCGCACTGTGCGCCGGTGGCGCGGTGGTAGAAAAGGAACGCCTACTTTTCTACTGCAGCACCAATCTGCCGGTGTCTTCGGTTATAATCGGCTATTTCAGTGGCAACCCGTCGGTGCGTAATTCGTGATAACGCGCCAAATGAGCTGCTCGATGCAAGGCAGGGGACCACCGCTCGACTGACTCGTTGCCGCGATCACCGAGAAAAAAATTTTGCCTCGCATCCGATCTTTCAATTCAGGATCAGATGGTCCGGCAGCGGCGGTGCATGAGCCGCCGACGCCATTCTCGACGTCGACGCCGCCGAACATGGCACTACCGCGTGCTTGAGCAACGGCGAGCTCGCCTTCAGAGCTCCTTGGTCAAGAACTGCGCCCGACCGAGGCCGAAAGACCAATCCTCGTCCGCGCAGGTGACGAAGTTCACCATGACGTCGCTCGGCGGGACACCGCACTTCAATTCAAGCGCTGTCACCATCTCTTTGTAAAAGAGTTCCTTCATCTCTCGAGTGCGTGGTCGTGTCGTGACCTGAAGCATGACAAATTTGCTGGTGCGCGGAATGTCGAGGCCGGTATCCTCCATGATCATGCGCGAAGGGGCGTGTTCGCTCACGATCTGATAGCGATCACGCGCCGGAACCTTGAAAGCCCCAAGCATGACGGCGTGGATGGCATCCAAGAGCTTCGCGATCTCGTCGTCGCTGCGGCCCTCGTAGAGATCGATGCGAAGCAAAGGCATGGGTTCCTCCTGAAGCGTTGCATTATGCTCGGCGAGCATCCGGCCCGGCGCGAGTGCGATCGCCGCCGCATTGGTCTCGCGACGTGTAAATGTGAGATTTGCGCATTTGGGGCACGTCCGCCGGTCCACCTACCCAGTTACCCGATCCGATCAATCGTTAATCGACAAGGCCGACTAGCCGCGTTATGTTGTGACCAATTGGTCGCAAACTAGAGAGCGGGATGGCGCGCGTCAAATGGAAATAACCAATCGGTCACAAATGTCGCGGCGGCGCGACAACGAAACGGCCAAGAACAAGGCCGAAACCCATGAACTGGCGGATCGCAAACGCCGTCATCTCCCGGCGGCCGAGCGCGAACGCCAGATTGTCGAGGCGGCGGCAAGCTTTTTCGCCGAGCGCGGCTTCGAGGGGCAGACACGCGAGCTTGCCAAGACAATGGCCATCACCCACTCGGCCATCTTTCGCTATTTCCCCAGCAAGGAGGCGTTGATAGAGCGCGTTTATGAACACGTGTTCTTGAGCCGATGGGACCCGAGATGGAAAGGGCTCATCGTGGACCGCTCCCAACCGCTCGAGGCCCGCCTCATCCGATTCTACCGGGAATACACCGAACGCATTTTCGATTCCGAATGGGTGCGCATCTTCATCTTTTCTGGCCTGAAGGGCCATTCGATGACGCGGCGCTACGTGAAGCTCGTTCGCGATCAGCTGATACGGTCGGCGTGTGCGGAGCTACGCGCGGAACTCGGCCTGGCGCCGGTGAGCGAATTGCCGATTTCGACGCGCGAGGAGGAAGCATTCTGGGGCCTTCACGGCACGGTATTTTACATCGCGATCCGAAAATTCATCTACCGCGTACCGGTACCCGGTGAGTTGGATAAGACGATCGAGGATAGCGTGCGCGGCTTCCTTACCGGCATGGCGACGCTAGCGCCGGAATGCTGTCGAACCGAAGCCGCGAAGTAGTCAACTTCGCGGCTTCCGAAGGCGGCGTGGCTAGCTGACTTTGCGCATTTCACCGTTGTGTATTGGGTGATGAGATTGCGGTAGTCCGGAATGTGATTGGAAAAGCGTGCCGAGCCCCACGACGTCGTCGCGCCAGTCTCGGTGAAGCTCGCAGGCGACGCCAAACCTGGGGTCGTTCGCTTGCGCACCCGCGGCTGACATGCGTTCCGAAGCGTGACGGCTCACGCCAACGCCGACTGGATCATAGCATCACGCAGGTATGCGAACAGACGATGTGCTGACATCGGGCGACGTGGACACCAGTCCGAAGGGTGAGCATGTAATTCTAGCTATCCTCGTTGACGGGCCCAGTGTCGTGTCAAGCGAGCTTAGCGCGTGGCTCGGTCTGGGTGCATCTGGGCTACGATCGCGAGGTCGCAACTTCGCCGCCGGAACTGCACGCGAGAACAGAAATTTCTTCGGCTCGCGATATGCAGTCAAAAGTTGGCATTGGGATCTGGAACACGGTTCTCACGAAGTTGCCGCCACCGAACTCGGGATTTACGCGCTCTATGCGCGCAACAAGTTTCTTGCAGCCAAACTCGGGTACTAATTGACTTCCTTGTCAATAAGCTCGGAGGCATTCCGATGTGGGAGCGCGGCAGTGCCGGATAGACGAATCTTCGTTTATGCGCTCGCTGCGATACTTAAGGAGCCGATTGTCACGGGTGCTGAAACAACCGAACGCCGCTGCCGATGGTGCTATGACTTTCTCGCAGAAGCCTTGGCTTCGTCGTCGAGCAGAGTGCCAGCCGGCACCGTCAATGCCTTGGCGATCTTGTCTATGATCACGACGGTCGGGTTCCTCACGCCGCGCTCGATGCCACTGATGTAGGTCCTGTGCAGGCCGCAGTGGTCGGCAAAGCTCTCCTGCGAGTAGCCTTGCTCCTCTCTTAGCTTATTCAGATTGGAACCCAAACGACTGCTGCCATCACCGACCGCATTGAACGCTTCATCGCTGATGGCGTACCAATTATCGGCTATGCAGTGCCCACATCATATCCCGACGCGACGCGGATGCGGTCGACCCCGCAAGGGCATGTTGTTGAGCGGCGACTGCCCCTGCGATATCCGGCCAGGGCATCTAGAAATTGCAGAAGGCGATCTGCAGACCAGATGGCCTCCTGCGTCACATCACTGGTTCCAGTACTGCTGATACGAGTCCAGCAGCTCGCGTAGCTGACCGAGGTAGTGGTGTGCCGCATCGCGATCGTCGGCGGCGAGTGCGCGCGACACTGCATCGACGCGATCGGGCGCGGCGCTCACGTCGCTTACCCGAGAGCAGGGGAGCGGCGGGTGCTGCGACATATCGAGCGGCCCCAGATCCCAGATTCGCATGTCGCCACTTGCGACCCCGGCAACGAAGCCGGGATCGATCTGCAGATACGCTGCGATGTCCGAGACGTACTCGCCGCGGGCGAGCAGTCCCAGCATCATTGGGTAGACGGCCGTGTAGTGGAAGCAGTAGTTGGCGTCGTACGTCTTCTTCTGTTGGAGTTTCTTGTTGCGGGTGGGCGCCTTCGCTCGAGACTTTAGCTTGGGCGTTTTCGTGTAGAGCTTTTTTGTCGCCATAATGGACCTATGCGAAGAGGGTGATAACATCCCCGATGGAGGGACTAGCCATTGGCTCATCGCTCTCCGGTCGATTTTCCGGCTATCGTCCTTCACCGTCCCGTTGCGCGGGCTTTGTAGGTTTTTCGGACTCACGGTTCGATTCGCGAACGGCCTTCAACGCCCGAAACAGGTTTGATCTTCTTGAACCCCACCTGCCGGTATGTTCGAGGGGAGCGTTGGCTGAAGCGCATAATGAGGTCAGCCAAAGCCAAATTACAGCCCCCTCCCCCTGGGTTCCCTGCCTATTTCTTTATCCATTTACCATAGATTGCGACTACCTGCGGCCAGTCGCAGATGCATGTCGAAAAGCATTCAAGGCTTCTTCGAACCCGATCGCGTTTCTTCGAGCAGGATGCCGGGTGCGACTTTCAAAGCCTTGGCTATCTTGTCGAGGAGGATCACGGTTGGATTGCGGACGCCCCGCTCGATGCCGCTGATGTAGGTCCGGTGCAAGCCGCAATGGTCGGCAAAGCTCTCCTGTGAGAAGCCTTGCTCCTCCCGCAGTCTCTTCAGGTTCAGCCCTAGCCGGCGGCGCACGTCCATCGGCTAAGGGTTTCGACACCTCAGTGCATCGATCTACAGACGATGAGTCTCATCGCGCTGCGGAGGCGGGCAATGACGGTCGCAGATCACTTGAGTTCCACCCAGAAGGGCAATGTCGCGGAGCACCTTGTTGCAAGCGCTCTACTGGTCGCCTCGAACGGCCGGCTGGCCCCGTTCGTGCCCCTCGCCGACGATCATGGGCTGGATCTCATCGTGCTCGACAAGGTGACGCGGCGCATGATCGCCATCCAGGTCAAGTCGAGCATCGCCAACGCTGGCCGTGACACGGTTCAGTTCGACGTGCGAAAGCAGACCTTCTCCCAGGCCACTGGAGAGTTCCTGCTCATGGTCGTCTTCGAGCCGGCGCGCATGGCGCTGGCAGTCTCCTGGCTGATCCCGATGTCACTTGTGGCGTCGGTTGCGACCGAGCAGGCGGAGAAGTACGCGCTCGTGCCAAGCCTCAAGGTCGCGGCGAAAGACCGGTGCCGCCCCTTCCGTTATGATGATACCTGGCAGCTCACAGCGGCCATACTGAAGCAGCTGGAGAGCGCCTGAGGGACACCGTCACTCATCGTCGTCGATCGGCTGTGTCGGGTCGTTCTTGGCCTCGAAGCGGGCTCTCCAAGCTTCCTCCGTCAGCCGACCTGGCACAATCAGGACGCCTGCGCGTTTGGTCGGCGGCTGCGGATCATACACCGCGGCGATCTTCTCCAAATCTTTAAAAGCGCGGTTGCTGCCCTCGAACGATTTGTTGCGAAGGGTGAGAAGGATCAGCTCAAGCGTCGTGCGTTGGACTTTGCGATTGCCTTCGACAACCTCATGTTTCTCAAGCAGCACCTTCTCGGCGATCTGGCGCTTGCCCTTGGCGCCCTTGGGCCGGCCACGCGGATTGCCCGATTGGCCCTTCTTGAACTGATGCTGTACGGGAGGGGCCTTGTAGCCCTGTCGTGGCTTTGGGGGGCCTATCGCGCGTCTGTCGTCTTGGAGTGCGTCATCGTCTTGCATTTCAAGGTGTCCTTATTCGGTTTGATGCACAAGCTTCAGGTGATGTCGTTGTCGGTCTTTGATTTCGTTTTGCCGATCTCGTCGCCGATCTTGAGATCGAACAAGCCGCGCCAGATACGCACACCGCCCTCCAGGGGAGGTTCTGGCGCTGGAGCGACGAGTTCGTATTTGAGGGCGGTATCGAGCAGGCTTTTGATCGCGTTCAAGCTCTTCTCTTTGAGTGCCTTCTTCACGAGTGCTCGCAGGCTGATCTCGAACGGCGTCATGCGCTGCTCACGACCCTGCTTGCCGACCTTGACCGGCTTGGTGAGAATGACCGTGACGTCGATCTTGTTTTGACCCTTGCGTCCACGCCGGGTTCCTTTCTGCTTTGCAGACATCAGACGGCCTCCGTTTCGATTGTTTCTGCGCGCTCGGCGGCGATCTCAGAGAAGGTCTTGCCGGTCTTAGCGTGCACGATCGCCACGTCGGCGATCTTCGCGACGCGGCGCACGATGACGTCGCAATAGTGCGGATCGAGCTCAATGGCATAGCCACGACGGCCGGTGCGCTCGGCCGCGACCAGCGTCGTGCCCGAACCGCCGAAGGCATCGAGCACAATGCCGTTACGCTTCGAGCAGTCGAGGATGGCATCGGCGACGAGCGCGACAGGCTTGACGGTCGGATGCATGGCAAGATCGTCGTCGCGGGTTTTGCTGAACGTGTTGGCGCCGGCATAGGACCAGACGTTGGTGCGATAGCGGCCGTGCTTGCCGAGTTCGACGTTGTTGATGTGGGGCGCAGTTCCGGCCTTGTAGACGAACACGATTTCGTGCTGGGACCGGTAGAGCGAACCCATGCCGCCGTTGGTCTTGGCCCAAACGCAGAGGTTCTTGAGCTCACTGTAGACCGGCGAGGCGGCGGCGAGCACCTCGTTCATGTGGCGCCAGTCCATGCAGGTGAAATGCACAGAACCGTCAATCGAATGGGAGGTGAGGTTCGCAAACACATCGCTGAGAAAGCGCGCGAACTCGGACGTGGTCATCTCGCCCGAGGCCATGGCGAACTCGCGATGCTTGACGCTGCCAAGGCCCGAGACATGGCCTTCGATCTTCACGTTGTACGGCGGGTCGGTGAAGATCATCTGGGCGCGCGCACCCTCGAGCAGACGTGCATAGGTGTCGGCCTTGGTCGCATCTCCGCAGATCAGGCGATGGGGACCGATCTGCCAGATGTCACCAAGGCGTGTGACAGCGGGACCCGGTTCGACGGCTGGTACGTCATCGGCCGGATCGGACTCGGGCGCCGCATCGCTCAGCAGCACGTCGATCTCGGGCATCTCGAAGCCGGTCGCCGAAACGTCGAAATCCAGATCGAGGCTTGTCAGGTGCTGCAGCTCGATTCTGAGGATCTCAGGATCCCAGCCGGCCTTCTCGGCCAGCTTGTTGTCGGCAAGGATGTAGGCGCGCTTCTGTGCGTCCGTGAGGTGCTCGAGCCGCACGCACGGGACGGTCTTAATCCCGAGCAGCTTGGCGGCCTCGACCCGGCCGTGGCCGGCGATGATGCCGCCGTCCTTGTCGATGAGAACCGGGTTGTTGAACCCGAACGCCTTGATGCTCGCCGCGATCTGAGCGATCTGCTTGGCGCTGTGCGTCCGGGCATTGCGATCGTAGGGCTTGAGACCACCGATCGGCAGGTCAGTAACAGTGAGCTTGGTCACCAGTAACACCTCCAGAACGAGGTGTCAGAACGCTCGCCCATGCGACCGCTAACACCTCAAGCTTCAACACTTTGGTTCTGGGGTTCTGGAGTTGGTTCGGAGCGCGCGAGAACGCACACACTACCTCCAACTGGAACTAGAATATCACAGAGCAGACTCGCGGGGTAAGCCCCCCGCTGGAATGGTTACTTTGGCCGATCTCGTTACCCTGTTATGTCGATAAAGGCGCCCTGTTAACGGGTTAGGCCGCCCTGATAACTCGGCAAAAATTCCCTGATAATTTTCACCACCAAAATTGCAAATTGCGCGGGTTTACGGGGATAAATGCGGCATTCGAGGCCGATTTAACCCCCAAAAATCGCAAAAAATCCCTGTTATTGGGCCCCAACCGCTGAGACCCGTTCGCGCCAGACTGCCAGCACAGCCAATAAAATCAATGGGTTACAAAGACGTCTCAGGCTGTCCACCCCCAACAGCTACCATATAGCTACCACGCTAGTGAGGGATGATGTCGGCCCCTGTCGTGCGTGGGTAGCTGCCCATGACCGTAGCCTTCGAGCAGGTGTGACCGAGCCGTCACCACATTGCAGCGCAAGCGGGGCCGACGATCACAAATGCGATCGGCGCCGAGATCCCGTCACGATCTCCCCGGACGAAACAAACCCGATGTCGACCTCGCCATGGGCCTTGGAGCCGGAAGAGGTGCGTAGAGGAGGTTGGGATGGGTAAGAGGGTCAATCGCCGGCAAGTCCTCACAGGAACCGTCGCCTTGGCCGGTGCGGCAGCGATGCCTTCACTGAACCGCGCGTATGGGGGGGCGGCTTCACGAAATCGGCGGGTCGGTCGAATGGTATGACGCTGCCAAGGGCTACGGCTTCATCAAGCCTGACAATGGTCCTCACAGCATCCTCCTGCAGAGGCCGTGTCGGGAGCACGTGGGGGTAGAGCGGATTGGCGTCGGTGCACGGATGCGGCTCATTGCGATCGAGCGTCCAAACGGCCTGCAGGCCGTGCGCCTCCTCGATCTGGATGGTAGTACAGAGTTCGTAGGGCCGACCCAACGGACACACGTCCTGCGCTCCGACCGTCTTTCTCGCTTCAACCGGCAGGCATTGGGTGGAGCGCCGAACTGCCGATCGTTGCGTGTCTCGCTGCTCAGATGCAGTTCTAGGGATGGAGAGTAAGATGGGAAATCAAATCAATCGCCGCCAACTGCTAACCGGTTCGGCCACGGCCGCCGTCGCATTATCGGCAGCATCGGCAGCATCGGCAGCATCGGCTGCGGGCGCGGCCATCGGCCTGACATCGAGGCAGATGATGGCCCCAACCCGCGCTTTTGAGCCCAACGGCGCAGAATGGTGGTGGGCCATTGCGCGAGATTTTGGTTTTGCAGATCGCGCACGGACTCCGGTCATGTTCGCAACACCCAATCAGATACGGCTCGTGGCCAGCCGTGACGTCCTGGGTGAGGACTTGTTCTGGGCGATGGAACGCGGTGCTCGGATCAAAGTCGCCGGTCATGGCGGTGGACCTCTCACGGACGTTACTCAGATCGTTGACTGGCAACATGAAAGTCACCCGGATGCCGTGGCGGCCCGGGCTGCAAGTGTTGATGCGGCACGGCATAACAGCGTCTGGCTTGAAGGCTGCACGTCCCATGAGTGGCGCGAGAAATTGCACGTATGGATCAAGGGCGATGGAACCGTGGTGGAGCATGGTCAGCGTCTTCTCGGCACGAGGCAACATCCAGAGCTCAAAATCTTTCTCGGGCTCCCGCACCGGCAACCAATCGCCATTCGGGTGGCTCGAATCTGGTCGGGTGATCTGCGAATTTTCGGAGGACGAGTTTTGGCTACGGTCCCCAAGCTCTAGTGGGCGCATGAGCCATGACGAACGCACCAACGGAAACTTGGCGGGCACTGGACTATAGCGATGATGCCCCCGAGCCTGTCGCGTCCGTGATGCAAGACGTCATCCGGCTATGGCTCGACAGCTACATGCGAGATCTCTGGGCGCTCTACGTGCGGCTCGTTGATCAGTGGGGCCCTCAATACCATCAGGACAACGTGGGCGAACCCGAATGGTCGTATGCTGAGTCTCTCATCGAGGAGGCAATCGACGAAATGGGGGCAACGCTGTTGAACCTTGCACGTCTCGAAAGCTGGATAGAACACCGGGATTGCTACTCGACACTGATCAAGCTGCTGAGGGATTTTTGCGGCTTGGTGACCCCGGACCTCCGGCGGCTTTACCAGCTACAGCTTTCAAACTTTGACCTCAGCGACGAGCGGAACGAGCTGATGACGTAGTATTTGTACGAAGTTCATAGGCCGAGGCGGTTTGTGCCACGGTGTTGGAGCCGCCGTCGCAGTGTAGGACTGTGACCGAGCTTCGGCTTATGGGGGCTAGGCCGACGAATGCGGGCAGCGAGGAAGCGTTGAATCTGACCCACTCCGGCCCTCGTGCAAATCCGCACCATAGTGCTGCAGTGGATTGTCGACCGTACGTGCAAGATGATTAAATGTCTGCAACGCGCAATCTCAATGCATTCCCGATGACACTCACTGACGACAGCGCCATCGCGGCGGCGGCGATGATCGGCGACAACAAAACACCAAAGGCCGGGTAAAGAACGCCAGCCGCAACCGGCACACCGGCGGCATTGTAGAAGAACGCGAAGAACAAGTTCTGGCGTATGTTGGCCATGGTTGCGGCCGAGAGATGCCGCGCGCGAACGATTCCGTTGAGATCTCCCTTTAGCAACGTCACACCGGCGCTTTCCATGGCAACGTCTGTACCCGTTCCCATTGCGATGCCGACATCGGCCGCAGCGAGTGCCGGAGCGTCATTGATGCCGTCGCCTGCCATGGCCACGACGCGCCCTTCCCGGCGCAAGCGATCGACGATTTTTCCTTTGTCCTCAGGCAAAACCTCCGCCTCCACGTCAGATATACCGAGTTTTCGAGCGACGGCCCGTGCCGTCGTCGCGTTGTCGCCGGTCAGCATGATAACCCGGATGCCGGCATCCTGAAGAGCTTTCACGGCTTCGGGCGTCGTCGCCTTCACCGGATCAGCAATCGCTAGAATTCCAGACGCCTTGCCATCGACACTGACGAAAATAGCCGTTGCGCCATCCTTGCGGAGTTCATCGGCGGGGAGGTCAAGTGCTCGCGTATCGATTTTCGTCTGCTCCATAATGCGGGTGTTGCCTATGACGATCTGCTTGCCCTCGACAATCCCGGTGACACCTTTACCGACCGGAGTATCAAATTCCGACACTGTGGAGAGATTCAGTCCTCGCTCTTGCGCGGAACGGACTATTGCTGCGGCCAGCGGATGCTCGCTTGCAACTTCCAGGCTAGCTCCAAGTCGCAAAAGTTCATTTTCGTCGACGCCAGTCAACGTGCGGATTGCAACCACGCTTGGCCGTCCTTCGGTTAAGGTGCCTGTCTTGTCGACGACCAGGGTGTCGATCTTCTCCATGCGTTCTAGTGCTTCAGCATTTTTGATGAGCACCCCGGACTGCGCGCCGCGTCCAACGCCGACCATGATCGACATGGGTGTTGCGAGGCCAAGCGCACAGGGGCAGGCAATGATGAGCACGGACACAGCTGCGATCAGCCCATAGGTGAAGCGAGGCTCGGGACCGAACAGGCCCCAGGCCGCGAAAGCGATCAGTGCGATGGCGATAACGGCGGGGACGAACCAACCGGAGACCTGATCGGCAAGTTTCTGGATGGGCGCACGGCTTCGCTGCGCCTGAGCTACCATCTGTACGATCTGGGCGAGCATCGTCTCGCGGCCCACCTTATCGGCGCGCATGATAAATGCACCGGACTGGTTCATGGTGCCGCCGATCACTTTTTCGCCGGCGGACTTCGTGACGGGCATGGATTCGCCGGTCACCATCGACTCGTCGATGGCACTCCGACCATCCAGAATTTCACCATCAACCGGAATACGCTCACCCGGACGAACCCGCAGGCGATCTCCGGCATGCACGGCATCGAGATTGACATCGGTTTCAGAACCATCCGTAGCAATGCGTCGCGCCGATTTCGGAGAGAGGTCCAGCAGAGCGCGGATGGCGCCGCTCGTTTGCTCGCGCGCTCTGAGTTCGAGGACTTGCCCTAGAAGGACTAGCACGGTGATGACGGCCGCGGCTTCGAAATAGACAGGCACCGCACCGTCGCTCATGCGCATGGCGTCTGGAAACAAATTCGGAAAGACTGTCGCAACGACGCTATAAAGCCAGGCGACGCCGGTGCCCATAGCGATCAGCGTGAACATGTTGAGGTTGCGCGTTTTCAGCGACGTCCAACCGCGTTCGAAAAACGGCCCCCCGGCCCACAGCACGACCGGCGTGGCGAGTAGCAGCTGAATCCAATTGGAGGCCGTTTGTCCGATCCATTGATGAAGCCCGGTCAGATGCCCGCCCATCTCCAGCGCGAAGACGGGGAGCGTCAGCGCAAGGCCGATCCAAAAACGGCGCGTCATGTCGGCCAATTCAGGGTTGGGCCCAGTATCAGAACTCACTGTTTCCGGTTCGAGTGCCATGCCGCATATCGGGCAGAATCCGGGACCCGGCTGGCGTATCTCGGGGTGCATCGGACAGGTGTAGATGGCGCCTTCGATGGCTGACGGCGTCATTCTGGTTTCGAGATACTTGGTGGGGCTCGTTTCAAACTTCGTCTTGCAGCCCGCCGAGCAAAAATAGAACGGGTGCCCCTCATGCAGAGTGCGATGCTGCGCCGTGTGAGGATCGACAGTCATGCCGCAGACCGGATCTATAACCTCGCCCGCTGTGGACAGAGCCTTGGAATGACTGTGGCTTGTCGCAGCCTTATGCTGATGCTTGTTGGAGCAACAGGACGGCTGACCTTGGCTTTTGGTATCGGTCGATGTCATGGCAACCTCCACACAAAGTGAACCCCCTGGGGGTATCTCACTTGACACCTACACCCGGTAGGGGTATACGTCAAGCATGGAAAAGGACAACGGAGAGCTTTGCCTGAAGCGGCTGACCAAGATTGAAGGTCAGGTGCGTGGCATTGCCCGCATGGTCGAGGAAAAGCGCTACTGCATCGACATTATAACGCAGATCTCAGCAGTCCGTGCTGCATTGCGGAAAGTCGAAGAGGCCGTTCTGAAGGACCATGTCGGACATTGCGTCGAACATGCCATCGCCAGTGGCAACGCCACCGAACAGCGCAAGAAGGTTGCTGAGCTGATGGAGGTCCTGGCAAGATCAGACCGGTAGTGGCGATAGCCATGCAACCGGATACGTTTTGTTACGAATGAGTAAGTTGTAACTTTTGGGGAACAAGCGAAGGAACGTGACGTGAGCCTATGGCAGGCAATTAAGGGGTTGATCGTGGTGGTGGCCGTTATGTTCGGCACCACGTCGACCGCCTTTGCTCATGCCGGTCACGCCCACGGGCAATTGTCTGCGACCCCCAGTTTGATGTCGGCTGTGTTGGTCACAGTCACGCCAAAAACTTTCACGGATGTTTCCGCTGTCGAAGCGCGGCCATTGTCGGCCGCATTGGATCAGCGGATGACATCCGGCCAGTCTATTCAAGCGGCATCATTTCATTCTGGTGTAGCAGGCTGCCCCCCCGGCGCCTGCTGTTGTCAGGGGGCATCGTCGTGCGGCATGGGCGGTCACTGCTGCGTTTCCATGATGCCCGACAGCGCCAACTGGACCTCTGATCTCAGCGACCACCTCCGGTACCATCTGGCGCGCCTGGGCTGGGTTTATCCTGATATCGTCATCGGTCTCGATCGGCCGCCCAAGGCCTGATCGCCGCTCTGCTGCGGCAGAGCTCAGGTGCTGGGTAGTCCGCTGTCAGCGGCTCCCAGTGCGCTTTCTCTCTCCAAGTTAAACATCCGGTTTGGCGACTCCGGTCGCTGGCCGCCATCCATTCCAATTTGCCCTCCGGCTTCACTCGCCGCGGCATCACTGGCGTGGCGTGGAAACTCTGATCCGAAAGGAGTTCTGTCATGGAACCCGAAAGCAAATGGAAATCCGTGCCTTCGCGCACGAAACGCATCACGATTCTGGCGACAGCCCTGATCGTGGCCGCCACTCAAGCCTCGGCTCACGTCATGCCATGGCGTGATGGGGTCTCGCGGCAGACGGGCTTCGGAACCTGCGCCAAAGGACCGTGCCTCAGGCGGACAGATTTCAGTCCAACCGTTCCGCACGTCCATCTCGCCATCAACGGGCGAGAGACCGTCGTGCTGTGCACAGGGCTGAAACGCAAACCCAGTGAGTGCTCCGCAATCGCGGTGCACCGGTAACAGGAACAAACCAGACCCAACCCGATCTCGAAAGGACTTCACAATGAAAACGACAACTCTCCTTCTTTCAGCGGCCCTTCTGTTCATGCCCGGCCTCGCCCAAGCCGACGACGGCAACGGCATGCATGACATGGGCGATATGAAGGGCATGCACGACATGCATGACAAGAAGCCAGCGGCCGCACCGAAGAATGAAGCAGCAGCAGCGTTCGGAGCCGTCAACGCCAAGATGCACAAGGACATGACGATGGAGATGACCGGCGATGCCGATGTTGACTTCATGAAGGGCATGATCCCGCATCATCAGGGCGCGATCGACATGGCCAACGTGCTTCTCGAATACGGCAAGGACCCGGTCACCCGGAAGCTCGCCGAGGACATCATCAAGGCACAGGAAAGCGAGATCGCCATGATGAAAGACTGGCTCGCCAAGCGTCAGAAATAACGCGAAAAGGCGAGAGAAAGGATACGGCCATGATGAAACAGCTGAACATTCGTTTGCACGGTCGCCGTGCACTTAAAGCACTGGCCGCAGCGTGGCTCGTTGCGGCTGTATCCTTCGCTCCGTCCGTCGCGTGGGCCCATGGCGGCGAGGATCACGGCGATGAGAAGCCTGCTGTAACCTCATCATCTGGGCCGCGCATCGATGCTCATTCGAAGGATTTCGAACTGGTCGGGATTCCGAGCGCGCAAGATGGCGGGAAGCTCGTTGTCTACTTGAATAAATTCTGGTCGAACCAGGCCGTAACCGGTGCTGCGATCGAGATGACGCGCGGTGATGAGACGGTTACGGCGACAGAAACCAAGGGCGTTTATGCGCTCAAGGCTCCCTGGGTCACAACGCCGGGCCATTATGATCTGACATTCTCGATCACAGCAGGTGATCAGTCAGATCTCTTGATCGGTCGTCTTGATATTCCGGCGCCGCTTGCGGCCGAACCGGCGCACGACAGCCTTTGGGATCACATCATCCCGCACGGAACGACACTGCCCCAGGTGCCTGTTTGGATGCTCGCCGGCACTTTGGGGCTTGCCGTGCTACTGTCACTTCTCGCGATCAAAGGCCCGCGCGCTGTGCGCACGGCGTTCGTTTTGGCCGCGGCCGTTTCCGGTCTTAGTACCGTCGCCATGGCTGCTGTCGTGCTGAGCAACGGCGCGCGGAAAGCCGAAGAGGTGGCGGTGATGGGCCGAGCCGTCCTGGATTTGCCTGAGACGTCGAGGCGACTTGAAGATGGCGCGGTGTTCGTTCCAAAGCCGACGCAGCGGTTGCTCGGTATTGCGACGGTCGAAAGCGCCAAGGCAGCGACAGTGCAGAAGACCGTCCGGCTTATCGGCCAGGTCATTCCCGACCCGAACAAGAGCGGCGTCGTTCAGTCGTTGCTGGCGGGACGTATTGAACCGCCCGAAGGCGGCTTTCCGGCTATCGGTGCAGCAGTGAAAAAAGGTGACGTGCTTGGCTATCTTGTTCCTGCCGTAGCAGTTGTTGACCAAAGCGACATCGCCCAGACGCAGGGTGATCTCGATAAGCAGATCGCTCTGCTAGAGGCCAGGCTCAAGCGCATCGAGCCGTTGAGCGGTGCGGCGGTCCCGGCTGGTCAGATCACGGACACGAAGATCGAGCTCGACATCCTGCGCAAGCGGCGCGCGGTCATCAAGCCGGTGCTAAAGGACCGCGAAGACTTGCGCGCGCCTGCCGATGGGGTTCTTGCTCAGGCCAATGTGACGGCGGGTCAGGTCGTCGAGGCGCAGTCTGTCCTGTTTCAGATCGTCGACCCGGCCAATCTCTGGATTGAGGCACTGGCCTTCGACGCGGCCTCCGCGGATCGCATTGCTCAGTCGGGAAAGGATGCTCTCGCCCAGACGGCGGACGGACGCAAGGTGTCCGTGTCGTTTGCCGGGCGTTCACCGTCGCTCCGCCAGCAGGCCGTGCCTCTGCGGTTCCGCATCAAGGGCGATGGAGCGGCGCTCAACGCCGGCGAGTCGGTGACGGTGCATGCTGCGACCGATGAACCGGTCGAGGCCATCACGCTCCCGCGCGCAAGTGTTGTGCGGTCATCAAACGGCCAGCCGGTGGTTTGGGCCCACGTCGAGGCAGAGCGGTTCGAGGCGCGAGTCGTCACGACCTCGCCGATCGATGCCGAGCGGTTGGGCGTCACGGCGGGTATCGATCCTGGAACGCGCGTCGTGACGCGCGGCGCCGAACTTATCAATCAGGTCCGGTGAGGATTTAGACATGTTCAATTTCCTCGTGAGATCCAGCCTCAATAACCGGCTCATCGTGCTGGCGGCAGGGGCACTGCTTGTTGTTTGGGGTTCGCTCGCGCTGCGCACGCTGCCCGTCGATGTGTTTCCCGATCTCAACAAGCCGACGGTCACGATCATGACTGAAGCCGAAGGTCTTGCGCCGCCTGAAGTGGAGCAGCTCGTCGGCTATCCGATTGAGACGGCGCTTAACGGCATTCCTGGCGTCACGCGCGTGCGATCGGTCGCCGGGATTGGGCTTTCCATCGTCTATGCCGAGTTCGACTGGGGCACTGACATCTACCGAAACCGCCAGCAGGTTGCCGAACGGCTGGCGAGTATCGCTGCGCAGCTTCCGCCAGGCATCGCTCCGCAAATGGGGCCGGTGTCCTCGATCATGGGCGAGATCATGCTGATCGCGGTGACCGGTGGTGACAAAGCCGACGCAATGACGGTGCGCGAGACGGCGGACTTCGTCATCCGGCCGCGCCTATTGTCGATTTCCGGTATCAGCCAGGTCATTCCTATCGGCGGTCAAGTCAGACAATTCCGCGTCACGCCCAACATTGCCGCCCTGGCGTCGCTCGGCGTCGGTGTTGAGGACATCGAGCGTGCCATTCGTGCTTTCGGCGCCAACACGGGCGGCGGATTCGTCGATCAGCACGACCGCGAATATCTGATCCGCAATCTCGGCCGCACGACCGACCTTGAAGATTTGCGCAACGTGGTTGTTGCAACGAAGCTTGAACAGCCCGTATTCCTGCGCCAGGTCGCAGAAGTCGCTTACGCCGCCCGCGTCAAGCGCGGCGATGCCGGCTTCAATGGCACGCCGGCCGTGATTGTTTCGGTCCAAAAGCAGCCTGGCGCTGACACTGTCAAACTGACGGGAGCGGTCGAGGCGGCGCTTGCCGAACTCGGCAAAAATCTCACCAACGGCGTCAAAGTCAATCAAATCCTGTTCCGGCAGGCGGATTTCATCTCGACATCGATAGGTAATGTCAAAAGCGTGTTGATGGAGGCGGCTGTCGTTGTTGCCGTCATCCTGTTCATGTTCCTGCTGAACGTCCGGACGACGTTGATCTCACTGACGGCTATCCCGCTTTCACTTCTGGTTACGGTTCTGATCTTCAAGGCTTTCGGTCTATCGATCAACACGATGACGCTCGGTGGCTTGGCCATTGCCATCGGCGAACTGGTCGACGACGCGGTTGTCGATGTCGAGAACATCTTCCGGCGGCTCAGGGAAAACCGGGCCAAGACCAATCCTAGACCCCTGCTCCAGGTTGTCGCCGACGCCAGCATCGAGGTTCGCTCCGGCATCGTCTATGCGACCTTTATCATTGTGCTGGTGTTCATCCCGTTGTTCGCCTTGTCGGGCATCGAGGGGCGTCTGTTTGCACCGCTTGGGGTCGCCTATATCGTCTCCATCCTGGCAAGCCTGCTCGTGTCGATCACCGTGACGCCGGTGCTCGCGTCCTATCTTCTGGGAAATGCCAAGCAGCTGGACCATCACGACGGGGCGATGGTTCGTGTGCTCAAACGCGGCAACGAGCGTCTGCTGCATTGGGCTTTCCGTCACGCCAGGGCCATCATCGCAGTCATAGCGGTTGCTGTCGCTATTGCCGGCATTGCGGCAACCGCCTTGCCGCGTGCTTTCCTGCCGTCGTTCAACGAAGGCACGCTTACGATCAGCATGACCTTCAATCCTGGCATTTCTCTTGAGGAGAGCGACCGGATTGGGCTCATCGCAGAAAAACTATTGACCGAGGTGCCTGAAGTCAAAACCGCCGGGCGGCGCACTGGCCGCGCCGAACTCGACGAACATGCGGAAGGCGTGCATTCGAGTGAAATCGACGTCGACTTGGAAAAGTCGGACCGGACGCGCGAAGACATCCTGGCCGATGTCCGCGCCAAGCTCGCCGTGCTGCCGGCGACGATCAATGTCGGCCAGCCGATTTCGCACCGTCTCGACCATCTCCTATCGGGGGTCCGGGCTGAGATCGCGCTCAAGATCTACGGCGACGACCTTGATACCCTGCGCAGTCTTGCGGAGACTCTGAGGTCCCAGCTGTCGAGTGTTCAGGGTCTTGTTGACCTGCAGACGGAAAAGCAGGTTCTGATCCCACAACTGGAAATCCGCGTCGATCCCGACCGCGCGGCGCTGTTCGGCGTTACGCCCGCAGCTGTGACCGAAGCGCTCGAAAGCCTGTCCAACGGACGGACGGTCTCAACTGTGATCGACGGGGCTAAGCGCTTCGACGTCGTGATGAGGCTCTCAGAAGCCGACCGGACCACAGCTGGCCTGAGCGAACTCTTGATTGAAACGCCCAAGGGTCGCGTGCCGCTGAACCGCATTGCGACCGTCGAAGAGACGGAAGGTCCGAACCAGATCGCGCGCGAAAACGGGCGGCGACGGATCGTGGTCCTCGCCAATACCGACGGCTCGGATATGGCCGGTGTTGTTGAGAGAATTCGCGACGTTGTCAGAGCCACGCCCTTGCCAAGCGGGTATTCGACAAGTCTCGAAGGCACATTCCAGGCGCAGGAAGAGGCAGCGCGGTTGATCCTGGGACTGTCGCTGATCTCGCTCGCTTCGATCTTCATCGTGCTTTACAGCCGCTATCGCTCGGCCGTGCTTGCGCTCATCATTATGGGCAACGTTCCGCTGGCCTTCATAGGCAGTGTGATTGCGCTGTGGCTTGCGGATCAGCCGTTGTCGGTCGCCTCGATGATCGGCTTTATCACGCTGACCGGCATCAGCGCGCGCAACGGCATCCTGAAGATCAGCCACTACATCAATCTGGTGCTGCACGAGAACGAGAGTTTCGGGGAGAAGCTCGTTGTGCGCGGCAGCTTGGAGCGCCTCACGCCTGTCTTGATGACGGCACTCTCGGCCGGAATGGCGCTCGTTCCGTTGCTCTATGGGGCGGACGCACCGGGCAAGGAAATCCTGCATCCAGTGGCAGTGACGATCTTCGGCGGGCTCATTAGCGCGACGCTGCTTGATACGATCCTCACTCCCATCCTGTTCCTGAAATTTGGCGCGCCCGCGGTGAAGCGGCTCGCCGAAAGCCGTCCGCCGGTGGCGAGCGGTCAGACCGTTGAAGCATTCTAACCAAACTAGGAGGAAAGACATGAAGACGAAATCAAATCTTAAAGCGGCGGTTCTGGCTGCAGCGTTGGCCCTTGCGTTTTCGCTCAGCGCCGGGGCGCATGAGGCCACCAAAGGACCAAATGGGGGCGCCTTGGTCGATGTCGACGGCCATCATGTCGAGTTCGTGCCGTCGGCAGAAGAACTAACCTTCTACTTGACTGGTGAAAAGGACGCCCCGATTGCGTCGGCCGGTGCGAAAGTGAAGGCAATCGTTCAAGACAGCGGAAAGACGGCGCAGATCGATCTCGCCGCAGCCCATCCAAACAAGCTGATCGGCAAGCTCTCCGCATCTTTGTCGCCCGAAGCAAAGGTTGTCGTTACGGGCACGCTCGCTGACGGTCACGCAATTCAAGCACGGTTTGTGGTTCAGAAATCCGAACCGAAGCCATGACAAGCACGACCTCATGAAACAGGAGAATACCTATGCGTCTGACAGTTCTACTGACGGTTTTGGTACTGGTCTTTGTGCCGCCGCCGGTTCTCGCGCATGACCCTGCCGAGCACGGCAGCAATCATGCTTCGGCAGCCGGCGTACCCGGCGATCCGAACGCGCCAACGCGCACTATCGAAATCGCGATGCGTGAAGGCGACGGCAAGATGTTGTTCGCGCCGAATACCATTGACGTAACAGTCGGGGAGCAAGTGCGCTTCAAGCTCGTGAACGAAGGCGAAGTGGAACACGAGTTCGTCCTCGGCACGCCGCAGGAGATCACGGAGCATGCGGAGATGATGCAGGCCATGCCTGACATGAAGCACAGCGATCCGAATGCAGCGCGCCTTCAGCCAAAAGCCACCAGTGATATTGTTTGGAAGTTCACGTCGGCCGGTGCGTTCGAATTCGCCTGCCTCATCCCAGGCCATCGCGAGGTCGGCATGGTAGGGAGAGTGGTTGTGAGGTGACGTGCGGCGGCCGAACGCGACCCTCGACTCAGTTTCAGGCGGTATCTCCCTGATGGCTCTTCGCTTTGAACGGTTTGAGCAGATCGCTTTGGCCTCGGGCAAGAAGTGTTTCGGGCTCTGACCCAATCGGACGCGGCAATCCTGTGCCTTTGATTGCCGCGTAGATCGCGGGGATGACGATCAGGGTCAGCAACGTCGACGACACCATGCCGCCGATCATCGGCACGGCGATGCGCTGCATGACCTCCGACCCGGTGCCGGTGCTCCACATAATAGGCAAGAGCCCGGCCATGATAGCGACAACGGTCATCATCTTCGGCCGCACGCGCTCGACGGCACCGATCATAATGGCGTCGTAGAGGTCCGGCCTGCCAAACGGCCGTCCCTCACGCGTACATTTGGCTTTGATCTCCTCGACCGAGTGGTCGAGATAAATCAGCATGATGACGCCGGTTTCAGCTGCGACGCCTGCTAGGGCGATGAACCCGACAACCACGGCAACCGAAAGATTGAAGCCGAACCACCACAACAGCCATACGCCGCCGACGAGCGCAAACGGCAATGAGAGCATCACAATAAGCGTTTCTGTGAGACGTCCGAAGTTCATGTAGAGCAACAGGAATATGATCATCAAGGTCAGCGGCACCACGAGCTTGAGGCGCGCTTCCGCGCGTTCGAGATATTCGAACTGACCGCTCCAGACCAGGTACGTTCCGCGCGGGAGCTCAACGGCTTCAGACACTGCCTTCTTGGCGTCGGCGATGTAGCCGCCGAGATCGCGGTCGCGGATATCGACAAAGACGTATGTCGCGAGCTTCGCGTTCTCGGTGCGGATGCTGGTGGCTCCCTGCGTGCGGTGGATGTCGGCGACCTCTCCGAGCGGCACCGTGGCACCATTCGGCAGCGAGACGAGAACATCCTTGGCGATAGCCTGAGGATCGGAGCGCAGATCGCGCGGATAGCGAATGGAAACCGTGTAGCGCTCACGTCCTTCGACAGTCGTCGTGACGGGCTCGGCGCCGAGCGCCATCGAGATGACGTCCTGCACATCGGACACCATCAGCCCGTAGCGCGCGAGCCGCTCGCGGTTGGGGATGATCTCCAGGTAATATCCGCCAACGACACGCTCAGCGTAGGCGCTCGCCGTGCCAGGAACGCCTTTTAATGCCTTCTCGACTTCTCGCGCCGTCGCCTCCAGTTCGGCTAGGTCTTTGCCGATGACCTTGACGCCAACAGGCGTGCGAATGCCGGTCGAGAGCATATCGATACGGGCTTTTATCGGCATGGTCCAGGCGTTCGACACGCCGGGGAATTGCAGTGCCTTATCCATTTCCTGGATCAGGCTGTCGGTTGTGACGCCCGGCCGCCATTGCTCCCGTGGCTTCAGGTTGACGACCGTCTCGAACATTTCGATCGGCGCCGGATCAGTTGCCGTCTGGGCGCGTCCGGCCTTGCCATATACGGAGGCAACCTCAGGAAACGATTTGAGAATGCGGTCCTGGGTTTGCAGAAGCTCGGCAGATTTCGTGACAGACAATCCGGGTAACGTCGTCGGCATGTAGAGTAACGTGCCTTCGTCGAGGTTGGGCATGAACTCTGTGCCGAGTTTGGTCGCTGGCCAGATCGATCCTCCGAGCATGACGAGTGCCAGAAGGATGGTCAGTGTCTTGGCTTGCAGCACACCGCGGATCACTGGGCGATACACCGCGATCAGACCGCGGTTCAGCGGGTTCTTGGCTTCCGGAATGATACGGCCTCGCACGAACACCATCATGAGAGCCGGGACGAGCGTGACGGACAATAAGGCCGCTGCCGCCATCGCGAAGGTCTTGGTGAAGGCAAGCGGACCGAACAGGCGGCCTTCCTGGGCTTCGAGCGTAAAGATCGGCAGGAACGAGACTGTGATGATCAGAAGCGAGAAGAACAACGCGGGGCCGACTTCGGAGGCCGCTTCAATCAGGATCTCGCTGCGCGGCTTCTCTGGCGGCGCGCGCTCCAGGTGCTTGTGGGCGTTTTCGATCATCACAATAGCCGCATCGATCATGGCGCCGATGGCAATGGCGATGCCGCCGAGGCTCATGATGTTGGAGCCAAGTCCAAGAAGCTTCATGGCCAAGAAGGCCATGAGGACGCCGACGGGAAGCATCAAGATCGCAACGAGCGCGCTGCGAACGTGGAGCAGGAAGACGATGCAGACGAGCGCAACGACGACGCTCTCCTCGATCAACGTCATCTTGAGCGTCGCAATCGCGCGGTGGATCAGCTCGGATCGATCGTAGACCGGTACGATCTCAGTGCCTTCGGGCAACGACGGATGAAGCTCATCGATGCGCGCTTTAACATTGTCAATCACTGTGAGCGCATTGGCGCCAGACCGTTGAAGCGCGATGCCGCTGGCGACTTCCCCGTCTCCGTTCAATTCGGTGATGCCACGCCGCTCGTCGCCCGTGAGTTCGACGCGGGCGACATCTTTCAACAGCACCGGCGTCCCGGCGTCGGCTTTGACAACGATGTTCTCAATGTCGGGAATACCTTTGAGATACCCGCGCCCGCGCACCATGAATTCATGCTCGGAGAGTTCAACCGTGCGGCCTCCGACGTCGATGTTGTTACCGCGGATCACGTCGCGAATTTTCGAAAGCGGGATGCCCAGAGTGCGCAGGCGGCCCGGATCGACAACGACGCTGTATTGCTTGACGAACCCGCCCACACTTGCAACTTCGGCCACGCCTTCGGCCTTGGATAGGCCAAACCGGATTTCCCAGTCCTGAAGTGATCTCAACGCGGCGAGCGATTTGTCTTGGCCGACGATTGCATACTGGTACACCCAGCCAACGCCGGTGGCGTCCGGGCCAAGGGTCGGCGCAACCCCAACGGGCAATCGCTTGGTAGCCGCATTCAGAAATTCAAGAACGCGCGAGCGTGCCCAGTAGATATCGGTGCCATCCTCGAAGATGACGTAGACGAACGACACCCCAAAGAACGAAAAACCGCGCACGACTTTCGAGCGCGGCACCGTCAGCATTGATGTCGTCAGCGGATAGGTGACCTGATCTTCGACAACCTGCGGCGCCTGTCCGGGAAACTCGGTGTAGACGATGACTTGGGTGTCCGAGAGGTCCGGGATGGCGTCGAGAGGCAGAGTGCGAACCGCCCAAATGCCCGCGAAGACCGCAAACGCCGTCGCGATGAAGACAAGGGTCAGGTTTCGGGCCGACCAAGCGATAAGACGGGCGATCATGGCTGCGCCCCGCTATCGGCTGGTGCGGTCAGCGCTTTGAGCGCCGCCTGCAGGTTGCTTTCAGCATCGATCAGGAAGTTTCCGTTGACGACGACACGGTCGCCGTCCGCGATGCCTTCGACGATCTCGACAAGACCGTCGCCGGATTTACCCGTTTTCACATTGCGCGGCAGATAGCGGCCTTCGCCTTCAGCAACGATGACAACCTTGCGCTCACCGCTGTCGATGACAGCCGAATTCGGCACGACCACAACTGGATCGCTTGAGCCGGTTTCGATGTCGACGTCGGCATACATATCTGGGAGCAGAGCAAGATCGGGGTTTTCAAGCTCGATGCGGACGCGACCGGTGCGGGTTTCCTTCATAAGATGCGGGTAAACGAGGGCCACCTTGCCCTTGAAGTCGCGTCCCGGATACGCGCGCGTACGGACAGTCACCGGCTGACCGGGTTGAACGCTCCCGACGTCGCCTTCCGGAACATCGGCGAGAACCCAGATCACCGAATGATCTGCCACGCGGAAGAGAACATCGCCGGGTTTGAACGCTTGACCGTCGACGACCATGCGTTCGAGCACGATGCCGTCGAAAGGCGCAATCATCGAGAGCGTGTCAGGTACGCGGCGGTCGCGCTTGACCTTGTTGATAAAATCGTCTGGAATTCCAAGGTTGCGAAGCCTACGTGTTGCGCCGACGACGCCGCCCGGTGCTACGCGGTTGCCTGTCAATCCGGGCCCATCATCGTCGTTGCGGCCGCCTTGAAGTTGCTCGATTAATAGTCGGGCCGCTTGATCGAGTACTTCTTGCCCGAAAACGCTGGCCAGTATCTCACCTTTTTTGATGTGAGCACCACTGGTCGCTGTTCCGGTTGTCAAAACGTATCCGTCGAAGCGAGGTGCGATGACGGAAATCCGGCGCTCATCGAGCGCCACGACGCCGGGAGCTTTGAGGGTTCGCATGATCGGCAGCCTACCGGCGACCGTCGTCTCGACGCCGGTCCGCTGCAGTTTGCCTGCCGAAACCTTGACTGATCCGTCGTCCGTGTCCTCGCCTTCGTAGACGGCGATATAGTCCATTCCCATGGAATCCTTCTTCGGCACGGGAGACGTGTCGGGCAGGCCCATCGGATTGCGGTAGAACTTGATTTTGCGCTCACCGCTCATCGCAGCGATGTCCGCGGAGCTCGATGTGGACGGGTCGAAGCTAACATCCTCACTCGCGAGCACGGCCCGATAGGCACGCCCATTAGAAGTCGATTTTGGCGCAAGCGAATATGAAGGTTTTCCGTCGGGATCGCGGTAATAGATGACCGGACCCGAAGGGGGTGTTTGTGCGGCGTCTCCAGCGTGTTTTTGACCGATTGGAAACGTCACCAGTCCGCGCTGACCGGCGAATATTCCGGCTCCCGCCGCAGCGGCAATCGCTGCGACGGAAACCAAGGCCCAGTGTCCGCGTGTCATGGCGCCGCCGTGACGATCAGTTTGCCTTCGACCGTCCCGGTTTCGCCCTGCACTTTGGCGCCGAGATACAGCGCCCATCGTCCCGCCATGGAGAGGTTCGTTTTGAAGCGGTAGTGGCCAGTCTCCGCCGATGGCAGCGGTTCGAGCGTTGCGGTCATGCCCTCCATCTGATCGGGACCCATATCGATACGCTTGGCAAAGATGACGGCATCAGGAACGGGTTTGCCTGAGGACTTATGAACGAGCTTCACGGCGACGGTGGTGTCGCCTTGCTTGACGTCCTTGTCGACGAGTTGAAACTCATAGTCTTTGCTGTCGGCCTGGACCGGTGTGGCGGCAGCCGTCAGGAGCGTGGTGCCAAAGGCTGCCGCACGCAAGAATGCGCGTGTCATGAATCAATCTCCGAATGTTTGCGATTGGCGTCAGCCCGCGATGAGCAGACGCAGTCAACCGAAGCGCGTGCTGCGGTTAGATGGCACCAAGATGTGGCGCTTCAAACAATCGGAGGTCGGAGTGGTGGCGAAAGTGAACGCAATGGCGGAGCAAATCGAGCCGCGAGCACTCCGGTCTTGGATGCCGGAATTTTGAAAACCAGGGCCTTCGGGAGGACAGCGGATAACTGCTGGAAGCATTTGACCATGCAGGCCGCGCCATCGGGACAAGACTTTTGTGGGCAGTCCGGACACGGCCGCTCGGATTTAACCGGCTTGTGGCAGGGCGTGTCGCCCGATGAATGATCGCTCGTGACCACGCCCACCTTTTCGCCCGCGAGCGTACTGCCGAGCGGGACGACCGCAACCATACCAAGCACGGCCAGCATGCTGAGCACGATAAAGCAGCGGTGGTTGATGGATCTGATCACAAGACGAGTATCTACCGATTTGGTAATGGCCGCAACATTACAGCAGGCCGTCTCTAATCTAGCCTTAAGATTTGGAAAGATTTTACTGGCAGCCAGGTCGCGAGGGGTCGGGACCGCACTGCTCCTGGTAGACCGCAAAGCAAACGCGACTGATCATCGTGCAACGCATTGGTCGGTATAGGCCCAGGGCCGACAATCCCCTTTTGGCGGCTTCTGGGGGTATCACTACCGTATCGGTTTGGGTCGACACAGCACCATGCCATGGTTTCGGAGCCGTCCGTCGCAGGGCGCCTGAAGACGATCCCGAGGATGCGGCGCAATGGCCGCGCCTGCGCGCCCCGTGAGGGGTTGCCTTGCGCCGCGCCGCAGCGGTCGGCTAGCCCTGAATGAGACGGCGGCGTATAGCCATGGCAAACCATGGTTTTGGTGAGTTCAGAGCAGATGTTCCTGACTGAGACGCGAGATCGCGCGGTTGGCGATGAGCGTCAGCGGTATTTCGGGGTTTGCATACCAGGCGACACGGATCGCCGCGAGCAGAAGAAGCTCGGCAACGACGCTCTGGTCGTGGTGCTCAAGATCAAACAGAAGTTGCTCGATCTTCATGTAGATAAGATGTTGGTCGCGCTCGTCGGTCATCGATAACTCTATGCAGTGCCCAACGGGGGCGCAGGGCACTGCGGGGTCATGGATTTTTTTTATAACGTATACTGATGACGAGCCCGATTACAAGCTGTTTCATGCGGGCGGTTGGAGGCGCTTGAGAAAGGCCACGGCTTCCGACGCCTTGGCGGCGGCGGAGAAGATCGCCTTGGGATCGTCCTTCAGGAGCTGGAGCCAGTTGAAGACGTACTGCGCGTGATCGATGCGCGTATCCTGCGTCACGCCGATCTCGGCACACAGCATGGCCGAACCGATTTCGGCGACAAGCTCTTCGGCGGCATAGGCCTGCTTCTTGAAGCGGGCTTCGAGATCGCGCTTGCAGCGTGTATCGTGTGCCGTCCAATGGGTCAGTTCATGAAGCAGGACGGCGTAATAGCTCTCATCGCGGTCCATGGTATCGGTCCCGGTAAAGCGATGCTCGTCCGGCATCTGAATGGTGTCGGTTGACGGGCGATAGTAGGCGCGATCACCGCCATGGGCGATCTGGGCCTGCGTGGCGGTGATGAAGCGGTCGGCCGCTTCGAGGCGCTGAACCGGACCGAGCGGCTCGGCGGCATCGGGGAGCGCAAAGCCATCGACGTCAGCTGCGTTGAAGACATGAGAGGCGCGGGCGACGCGGCGCTTGCCATCGTCGTCGCTATCGTCGCTCGAAGGCTCGACGTCGAATTCCTTATAGAAGATGACGAGTTCGCTTTTGGCGCCTTTGCGCACCTGAGCGCCAAGCTCGGTCCATTGCTTGTAGGTGGCCCAGACTGGGGACGTGAAGCCCCGGCATTCGGCAGCGACCCACAGGTTGACGACGTTGATGCCGTTGTAGCGGTTCTTGCTCAGCGCGTTCTCCGGCAACCACAGAGGTGTGGAATTGCGGCGCCAGGGCATCTGGGGCTTGCCGGGATCGCGCTCGATGGCAGCGACGATGCGGTTGGTGATCTCGGCATGGAGATCGCGCCGGGGTTTGTGAGCAGAAGCAGTCATGGTAGTTCGCCTTTCGCTGTGAACCCGCCCCGATGGCGGTTTCGATGCCGGGCGAAGGCGACGGCGGATAAGGGGATGCGGAACCGAAGCGCGCTCAAAAGCGCGCGAGGCGGCCTGCGTCAGCAGAGTCCGATGGCTTGCCATTGCAGCAGCCCCGCGCCGGCGCAGGCTCCGGCATCCTGAAAAACCGCTCATGGGGCAGGGGTTGCGCAAGGGGAACCGGCCATTGCTCACGAAGACGAGAGCGGCACGGGGCGCACTCCGCCGTCGCGCGATGAACGTGACCTCGTACGACGGGACTGTTATGATGCGCTAAAGGATGAGTTTCGGAAGGCGGAAGTATCCAACAGAATGCGTGCAATTGCAGCTGACTGCTGAGCAGATGCAGCTGTTGCGACTTGCCGCGTTTGCGAGACGGCAAACGGTTGCCGGGTTTGTGCTCGAAAGCGGTATTCTGCGAGCCAATGACGCTGCCCGATCGATCACGGATTAAGGTATCAGCGCCGGAATGGACAGCATTCCAAGAGGCACTGCAGTCTCCGGCTCAGAACCTGCCGAGACTTCGTGTGTTGCTCGATTAGGGGCGCCGCGGCCGTTTTGGTCAAAACCTGGCTTGTTAATATTGACACGCACACTGAATACTGATAAGCTGTACGTATGTTCGAAGCAAATTCTGGCCAGCATACACGTAAGCGTCCGGTGACCCTTTCCGTCCGTGCCGATCTTCTGGAGGAAGCCAGGGCTCTCTCACTCAATGCGTCTCAGGCGGCGGAAAGCGGTATCGCCCTTGCTGTTCGACAAGCCAAGGAAGAGGCATGGCGAAAGGCATCGAAAGCCGGTGTTGATGCCTATAACGAGCGGGTCACGCGAGAAGGTACACTGATCAAGCCGGTGTGGCTCAAGACAGATGGCGCGCTTTGACGTTTGGGAAATTGCGGGTGCGCCGCTGCTAGTCGTAGATGTCCAAGCTGATCTTCTCGACGTTCTGGCTACGCGCTTGGTCGTTCCGCTTGTCCCGGCGGCCAAAGCTGTTCGTGAAGAAGTTCCGCGGTTGAGGCCACGGCTAGTTCTGGACGGCGTCGAATACGTGCTGAACACGCCGGAGATGGCGGCAATTGCTTGTCAAAGCCTTGGAAGGCACGTCGGTAGCCTGGAGCAGCAACGGGATGTGATCGTCGATGCGATCGACTTCGTGCTGCAGGGCTTTTGACCACGCCTCCGTTTTCCGTATCATCGGTGTGATAATGTATCTTATGTGAAATACAGCCTTGCTCAGGCGCGTTGGATCAACCGCTGCCGTAGCTCGATGTTCAATTCCGAGCATCGCTGATACAGCTCCTGGCAGCCGTCGTGGCGGAGTTCAACGGCAACGGAGAAACGTTGGCGCACGATATCATCTCCCGCCCACCGGCGGTGTGTGAACACAGCGAGGTAGAAGGCGTCTCCGTAGTTATCGTTGTTCTTAGACTGCGTGAAGGTCGCGCACTGAAGAGTACTCGTTTCGCGCACCTTCGATCCCGGCTCCATGCTGCATTTTGCGGTGCTCGGTATCTCGGGAATGTCCGAGCCATCTTCGCGGCGTTGGAAGAAATCAAGTATCTGTTCTGGCGTCAGTCCTCGGACAAGATGGAAGCTCATACGGGCTCCAAGGTATTCGAGACGCGTGTGCCGTACAGGTGGATCAAACGCTAACGACACGCGAATATGGCGTGGTCCTTTTGTGGCCCTAAAGTCATGCGGAAGAGGGATGGCGTAGAGAGCTACCTGATCGAGATTTAGTTCCTGCCGATCCGCCAGCAGCACAACTCGATGGTCATCCGACGCCAGGGCTTTCGTAAGATCTGGAACGCCGTAGCCAATACACTGGCGGACGATAGCGCTTGGTGGAGCCTTTGGTGTGGTCGGCTGGAGGCGCTGAAGTGTCTCGGTCGGCACCTCTGCAGATAAACCGAGAAGGGCGCGGATCAGATTTGCGGATGCGTCCGGATAGCGGTTCGCTAGCAATGCCGCCTTGTACGCCACGCGAGGAGCAGCATATGACGTTCCGGTCACAGCGGTAAAAAGAGAGCGGCGGTAGTCCGGTTCCAGCGTGAGCATGCCAGCGCTAGCCCAGTTGTCGCCCTTCACAATCCGGTTGGAATGCCCGTTGAAGACGAGCGTCCCGCCATAGTCACAGAACTCGGGCTTGATCGCTTTGCCAATTCCGGGGCCTGTTCGGGTGACAGGACTTGGTTCGTTCATGGATGCGATCGACTGCACTTGCACGCCGTCATCCGGATCGTCGCGCAAGCCGTTGGCATGTGCGAGTGCACCCACGGTGATCACATTTGCGGCGATGGCCGGATCGATCAAGCGATTATCAGCAGTAGTGAGATAGTCGGGAAAGGTGGTCAGTATGGCGTCGTGAGTATTGCCCCATGGGGCGCGCGTACCGGACGCCGCGTTTCCGGCTGAAACGACAATGACAAGATCCCTCTCGCGAGCAAGAGTATCCAATTCGCTCGCCCAGCTTGACGCTCTGCCATCGGCATACGGGATTAGCTCCTTGTCGCCGAGCGACATGTTGATCACACGGCAGCCTTTGTCGGCGAGCGCAGTGATCGCATTGCGCATCTGCTCGGGAAGCTTCTGCGTCTCGTCGAAGCAACCCTGTGCATTCACGACTCTAGCGCTGATGATCCGGACTGGGGCATCAAACGAGTTTTGCTCGATGCGCTCTCGGAGATCACCATAAGCGGCGATCCCAGAAACTTTCGTACCGTGTCCCCATTCATCGGCCTCCCCGAGCTCGGCTGGCACCCCAAAACTCTCGATAACGACATTATCCAAGAGCGGGTGAGCGTTGACCCCAGAATCTATGATGCCGATAATCGGCGCATTATCGGGTGGCGGTCGACGGCGCGGGAGATCGGTGACCGTAAGGGCCGGCGGGTCACGCTCACCCAGATCGGGAAGTGGCGGTAGGTCGACCAGAGCGACCTCCGGCCGTTCAAGGATCGATTTCAGCACGGTCCCCCGAGCACGAACTCTGAGCAATATAAGTCCATGGTGGGTTACGAAAGGCTCACCGATACGCTCTGCACCGAGACCATCAAGAAATGCCGCAATGAGCTGTGCGCGAAGCATTCTCTCTTGGGGACCGGCGTCCCAAAGTTCGACGTCCACCACATAGACTTTGCGGCCATCTATGGCGTCGACCGTCTGCAGTCCTGACGATCTCAGGTGTGGGCCGATCCGGTCCGGGGGCGAGACATCAGCGGCACTCTCGATGGAGCCGATCAAGGCCGCATGGGGAGGTCCTTTTTGTCCTTCTGGAGGGCCCAGGCGGAAGGCCTCAAGGCGCTCACGGAACGCAGCGAGTTCCCGATTGTCGGCAAACAAAACAAACACGTTGCCGGGGTTCTGAGCGATGACCGTAAACCCAGCTCTGCGCCATTCGTCCTCATCGACGGCCCGATTGAGTTCAACCTTTAGTATCAGTTCTGGGTCAATTCCGGGGATTGCAGCTTTTGTGGCCTGGGCAGCGACGACCCTATCGAGTTCATTCTGGATCTTGGCGCCGTGTCTCGCTGGATCGCGATCGAACGCCGTCCCGAAGCCAGACTTCCGACGCGGCTTTTCTTGCTGTAGGCGATGTAACGGAAGGTGCGTGCGTGGCGGCATCAGAGCTTATGTTCGCGAATTGCGGTCGCGTCTCCTTGGTGCGCTGCGACCGGTCTGTGACTTGATAGCTGCCGCGAAATCCGTCTCGGTAACCGACTTACGCTTCTTCAGAATACTCGTCTTGATTGCATCCTGGGAGACGCGCTCGATATCGGCATAGGAGAAGCCAGCAAGCTTCGGGACGACGGTGGCAAGCTGGAAGTTCACGGGAAAATTCTTGAACAAGATCGAGAGGTGGCGACCGATTTCCTCTGCACATGGCGTGCTGAAATGCACGACATCATCGAATCGGCGCCAAATGGCGTCGTCGAGGGTCGTTTCAAGATTGGTGGCGGCGATTAGCACGCCCCGACTTTTGAATCTGTCGATCATTCCCAGAAGGCTGTTGACGACTCGGCGAAGTTCATTGTGTTCACCGCTGTCTGTTCGGGAACGCGCTAGGGCGTCGAACTCGTCGAGGAATAGGACGCAGGGACGGCGGGTTGCGTAATCGAATAGCCGCCGCAGATTGCTCGCCGTCTGCCCGAGTAGCGATGAGATGAGCATGTCGGTCTTGGCGGTCAGCAATGGAAGATCTAGCTCGCGCGCGATGACCTCGGCGCTAAGCGTCTTGCCGCAGCCTGGCGGGCCACACAGTAGCAGCTTGCTACGCACGGTCAGGCCGTGCCTACGAAGCTCGTCGGCTCGACGCTGCTCTTCAAGCAGACGATCGAACGCCGCCCTGGCCTCTTGAGAAAGCACGATCTCTGCCAAGCCCCTCTTTGGCTCAAGAATGTCGACGAGCTCAAGAGCAGGATCTGTGAGGTTCTCGGCATTTACGAGGCCGCCAGGGGAAGATGAGCGCGGCGTTGTCAAAGTATCGACGCCGGCGCGCACATGCGCATCGAGCGTACGTCTTAAAGCAGCAGCGAGGGGAATGTGCCCTTTGCGGTGCTCGTCTTCGATGATCTTGGTCGCAATGGCCCGAAATTCATCGGGACGCCCATAGCTGGCGATCAATCGCTTAAGTTGGTCTGCCTTGGCCATGGTCGCATTCTTCCATCTCGCCTCGCGAATCACTGGTAACACAGAGCCGAGAGTCGACGTGTGACTCGGAGGCGACTACGTTAAAATCTTACCGGTTTCGCGGTCCTAAGTCCAGTGATCCCAGTGCGGATCATCACGCATGCACGCTCCGCTTCAAGCGAAGTGGCGCTGCTCACGCAGCGCTTTGTTTTTCTCCGACGACTATAGAGACGGGACAGACTGGCGCGGTGGAAGACTGGCACTAGGAATTCGAACCCTGTGGAAAACCCATCGCGGTTCCCGCGACAGGGATCGTCACCCGCATGGGCGGAAACCCGCCGCGAGGGGTTCCGTGGCAACGCCATAGAGCCCGGCCGAACGGGCACCGTACCGGGGCGCCCTGATGCACGAGCCTCCCCTGCCCTCCTCGAACTTGCTACCCAACGCACAAGGACATAATCCTACCCACCGTCGGGGACAGTGCGGGGTGTCAGCGTATGGACGTCATTGACTGGAATATGATTGCGGCTGTGGCCCAGGTGCTGGGTTTCGGCGGCATCATCTGGGGGCTGGCCCAGAACCGGCGGACATTGCAGACGCAGGTCGCCCTCGAATTCTACCGCCGCTTTGCCGAGATCACCGACAAGATGCCCGTAGAGTTACGTCTCGCTTTATCGACAGGTCCGCATTGGGCGACCATCCAGGACCCGCTGCGCGGGCAGATGCTGGTGTCGATGCTCTCGTACCTCAACTTGAGCGCCGAGGAATTCGCGCTCTACCAGAAGGGCAGACTGCCGAAGGATGTCTGGCAGGTCACGATACGGGAGATCGAGGGCAACTTCGCCAAGCCGCTGTGGCAGTCGATCTGGCAGGATGTCAAAGCAGGCTATGCCTCCCAGCCCGACTTCGCGGCGATGATCGAGGCGATCGTCAGGCGCAACCCTGCGCCACATGCGTGGTCCCAAACCTTGGCCAGGGGCTCGGTGGCGGCATCGTAGCAGCAGCAAAGATGCTCTTGCCCAATCCCCCAAAAGCAACGCGGCCCCCGAATGAATCGGGAGCCGCGTGGTTCCTTTGGTAGAACTCCGGTTCGGGACTAGCCGTTCGCAGGTGCCTTGGGGGCAGCGCCTTTCTTGGCGATCTGGGCCTCGACAGCGGCCTGCGCATCGGCGGCAGTCTTGATCACGCCGGTGGACTTGGCCCCCTGCCCTGCTTCTAGAGCCTTGGCGGCGCGGTCGATGATCTGCTGCGGCGTCGCGCTTGAGAGCACGGTGCCCGCAGTCGTGTCGACGCGGGAACGGAAGGTCTGAGTAAGTGTGTAGTCACCGCCCTCTTTCAGCTTGGCGGCGTCTTCTTTCGAGAACGGATCGGCCGAGCGGATGTTGGCAGCCGGCACGTAGCGTTCGTTGCCGACATTGACGAGGGCAACGCCCTGGGCGCGCACGTCGTCGAGCGACAGATCGGCGGTCTTGTTGGATTTGTCGGCGAACTCGATCGAGACTTTTTTGGAAGCAAACTCCTCGACGGGTTTTTCGTATTTGGCGGCCATGCGCGCGCGGTCTTCGTCGGTGATCGGGCGGATGGCACGGATGTTGTGAACCGGCAGGATGGTCGATCCATTGATTTTAAGCGATTTACTCATAGCAATACTCCACAAAATAGATTGAACAATTCTGTGGATATATCTGAGTACGGATTATTTGGTCAATGTAATTTTTTTAAATCAGAATCGCCAAATATGCTTGCCTGAAGCTTTGGTTCTGGCATTCCAATGGGGCTGCAATCGCCAATAGGAATATATTCTCGTGGATATTGGAATACGTAAACTGATACACTCTCAGGATGAATTTCGATAGTTTAGACAATAAAAGCATCAGATGCACGGATATTTTCAAATGCCTCACGGATAGTAATGGCGCCCGAGCAGACGGCAGCATCGATCCGGACGTCATGGCGGCGCTTGAGCGACTGCTGACGAGCGAAGCCAGATGGGACCGGCTTGCAAGCGACAATCCGATGGGCGCCGTCCGGCTTCTGGGGGTCCTGGCGGCAGCCGGGGATCGGGGTGAGGAGCTGGTGACGATGGCACTGACAAGACGGGGCTCAGGTGAGCTGTTCGGCGTGACCGACCCGCAGGCGGTCGATCATCTGACCAGGGGCCTTGCGGGCTGGCAGGCGGCCGCGGTTCTGGCAATCGATGAGGTTTGCCAGCGTGATGACACCTTTGCATTGCGCGGCATCCGCCAGCAGGCAAGTGCGATTGCGGCGCTGATCAGAAGATTGCCGGAGGCGCGAAAGATCCGGGTCCTGTCGCAACTTGAGATTCTGCAGGGCTTCGATCGTTCGGAGCAGGTCGGTGCCTTTGCCGGGATGGTCAGAGAGCTGGAACCGCGATGGTACCGGTCGGTGCGCGAAGTATTGCGCGCGGACGCATCGCGGTCCGGCATGGGATGCGCGGGTGAGGACGCGGTGTCGAGACTGGATACGTGGCTTCGGCTCGGCGAGCCGGCTTTGCCCCCACCGCGCGCGGAGTAGGCTGTCGGGAGCCGTTCCGGAACTGTCAATGGAGTGCCGCCTTGCCTCTCAGCCGCCGCCCGTCCTCGATCAAGTCTTCAGCCTTGATGGCAATGCCGCTGAGCGTGAGCGCTTTGAGCAGGAGGTGATTGACGGAGACGCGTTCCGCACAGGCGCGCGTCTTAAGCTCGGCAAGGGCATAGTCAGGCAGGCAGGCTTTGACATAGTACATGCGCGTGCGCGGTGTCGGTCCGGCATGGATGGTATCGTTGGCCGGCATGACAGTAGCTTCGCGCGCGACCGCCCTACTCTTTCCGACCGTGGGATCTACCGCCTTGTCCGTCGGACCGGCGCCTTGCGTCAAGGCAGGCACACCTTTTTTGCGCGCAATGGCTTCGAGCGCGCTGTCGTCGACATCGTCGGCGATGGAAAAGAAGGGTTTTCTGTTGTCTGACATGGCTTAGCGCGCGGCTTGCAAAGGCGTGGAGGGACGGACGGTATCGGGAGTGACGATGGCCTCGATCTCATCGAGCAGTGCGTCGATTTCAGCGCCTGCGCCCTTGTCGCGCTCGATCTGCGACGGCGCCTGCCCGTTCAAGAACATCTCCCGATAGGCGGTGCGCTCGACGAGCACGGTCTTGAACATGGGCAGGCCCAGACGTGCCAGTTCGGCATAGGCAAAATCCGTGACGCGGGTTCGGAGCGGATACATTTTGGTGAGCAGCAGGCGGTAGGGAATTTTGCGTCCGGCTGTGTCTTCGACGTCCCGCACATCACCGGCGATGACGAGCGCTTCGCGGATGTCGGGTTCGGAGGCTTGTGCCGGAATGACGACGAGGTCGGCGCGGGCAATCGCCTTGAACAAGGTGACCTCGCGCGCGCCCGCGAGATCGATCAGAATATGATCATAGTGCCCTGCCCCGGCTTTTGCCTTCAGCGCAGAAGCGAACTCACCCATGGTGACGGCTTCCACGGTCAAGCCCGGGATGGCGGTCTTACGGCTCCACCGGTGCACGGTGCGGTTCTGATCGAGATCGAGAATGAGGACGCGCTGCCCTTCCAGAGCAAGCCCGGCCCCTAATGCGGCACATGTCGTGGACTTACCGACACCGCCTTTGGAGGATGCGAAGACGAGGATCATGGACTTTTGGGGGCCTCCGGCCCGCAAGACAAAGGGTTGAAGGAAAGCAAGGGAGCAAATGGACAAGTGTACAAATTGAACTTTGGGCAACTGGGCAGATGCCCAATCGGATAAGAATCAGTCTACAGAAGAAAAGCCCTATTATCAAACAGAATAGGCGCGGCTTCGCCGCGGTGGCTCGGCGGGGTGCGGGTTATTTTCCATATGTGATGTGTCAATCTTCTCTGTCCTTAAGACGCCCCTGTGGACTTGGGTCGTGGACACGCGACGTCGCAACGGGACAACTGGCCATTTGGCTAGTTGCACACTTGGCACAAACATCGAGCGCAGTTGAGTGAGCCGGGCAATATCCGCTACACTGGATCAGATGAGTTTCTGCGTTTACGCCATCATCGATCCCCGGTCCGACGCGATCTTCTACGTCGGCCAGACGCGTCATCTGGCGCGGCGCCGTGCCGAGCATCTCGAAGGCACGGACAGTCTCTCTGGCTTGCATATCCGGCAGATCAAGGAGAACGGCTTCGTGCCGCTGTTCGTGCGGCTGGAGACCTGCCAGGACGAGACGGCGGCCTTGATGGCCGAGATCTTCTGGATCGAGTGTTTCAAATCACGCGGCAGCCAGCTCGCCAACGCGCAGGCCTTCGCGGGCTATGTCGTGCGCGGCGCAGAACGCAAGAAGCGATCACGCGATCTCTCTGAGATGAAGCAGGCGAAGCTGAAAGCCATCGCCAACGGCAAGCCGTCGCGCGAGACAAGCGCCTGGTCGAAACGCGACATGGCCCGTCTCAAGGGCATGATCAAATCCGGCATGGACGTCGCCGCGATGGCGGATGCGCTGCAGCGCTCGATGGGCTCGGTGCGTGACAAGCTTCGCACCCTGCAGCGCGGCCCCAAGGGCTAGGCGGGGCAGTTGGCCAATGGGGCAATTGGGCATTTGGCCAAGACCGAAGATTTCTGCGGACCGTTTCGGTGCGCAACGCGCGTGGGCTCGCGTGCACCGGCGCGTGAGGGTACGCTGACATCAGATGGCAGGCGGCAGCACGGAGGCATGGAACGAGGGTACACACGAACGTCTGGCGGCGTTGCACGCGCTTCTCTCTCCGATGGCGCCCTCCGGCACCCTGGACGCATTGGAAAGAGCGGCAGCACGCCACCATCGCTTGCTGCGCTGTCTGCCAGAACGATTGGCGGGCAATGTGGAGGAGGGGGCAAAGCGACTGGGCATTACGCCCGACGCCTACGTCAAGGCCGCGCTGAAATCACCGCCGCTCTTCTACAGCGCACCGGCCCGGGTCGATGAGCGGGCGGACCGCCTCGCGGAGCTTCTGAAGGTCGATCGTGCCGCCATTCTGACGGCGGCGCTCAGAATCCCATCGCTCTTGCTCGTGGAGCCCGATACGGTCTTCGCCCGCATCGGCAGGCTGGAAGCGGTGCTGGGCTTGCCCAAGGTCGAGGTCATCATCATGGCCTTGCGCAATCCGTCGACATTGGTGACCTCGCCCGATGCGCTCAGCAGAAGGCTGCTGGCGGCAGCAGCGGCTTTGGGTGTGCCGTCTGCCGATCTGGTGACGGCAGCGAGACGTGATCCCGGCATCTTCTCGCTGACGCCGGAACGCCTTAAGGCGGCGGCCGACAAGCTGGGAAACGCTCTGGACCTCGACGCCGCCGCCCTCCGGCACTTCTGGCAACGCAATCCGCACGTTCTGACGCGCGATGCGGACGGGCTGATCGAACGTTTGCGGTCGCTGCCCGGTATTCTGGGATGCAGCGAGGCGGCGCTGCGCAAGCTGGTGCTCGCCAATGCGGCGCCGTTGCTGATGCCGGCAGAAACGGTCAGTCAGAAGATCACGGACGGGGCAGGGGTGCTCGGCATCGAACCGATCGAATTTCTCAGGCTGTGCGTGCGAAGTGCATCGCTTTTCAATTTCAAGACGGAAACGATCGTGCAGCGGCTGCTCGATCTGTCGGCCGTGTTCGGTGTGCCGCGCGCAGCGGTGCTGAAGGCGGCGCTGCGCCATCCGCAACTGCTGGTGATGGCGCCGGAAACATCCGCGCGAAACATCCGCCTGAGCGCGGACCTGCTCGATATCAGCTTTGACCAACTGGCGGGGGCGGCGCTCAAGGCACCGGCGGTGTTTGCCGCAAGCCCGTCCAACATGATGCTGCGCGCGGGCCAGAACGCAGCCTGTCTCGGTGTGCCGGTGCGAAGCTTTGTCGGCGCGGCCCTCAAGAACCCGACATTGTTTTCGCTCACCCCGCACAACATCGCCCCCAAAGTGCCGGTCGTCTGCGATCTCATGAGAGAGGCAGGCGGCGTGCGCTCGATGGAAGAGGCGCTGTCGAAATGCCCCTCGGTCCTCACCTATTCGGTGCAGCGATTACAGGAGCGCGTGATGATCGCGCGGGAATATCCGGGGCGGTTTTCGTTTTCGGTGCTGGTGTCCATGCCGGCCGTCAAGGCCGCGAAGTTATTGAAAACGCGATAGCGATTGCCGATTCGATATATTCGGGTAGAATCAAAACGGAAATTAACAAGAATTTAATTCAATTCGTAATATTCTGGTAATTGGGCGAAATCATTCGGGGAGAATGTCGAGGGGGTTCATATGAGTTTTTCGGGCGTATTGCGTACCATCCGGTCATCTCAATCAGGGAACGTGTTCTTCGCGTTGTTCGGGGCCGTAGCGCTTGTCGGCGTCGTGGGCGCCACATCGATGCAGGTGATGCGCGGACCCGTCCGTTCGATGTCCGAGGTGACCAAGCGGACCGTGGCAGAAAACAACATGATCGCCTCCTCCAAGCTTGCCCTTTTGGCGGCGACGACACAGGCTAATGACGGGGACTGCGACGCCGACACGTTTGTTGAACCCATACCTTACGAAGATGCTGGAGCCTCTCCCAAGCCGACCGGCGGGGGTTACCTGCCCGCCACCATCGGTGCGGCCATAAATGACCCTTGGGATACACGCTACGGGTATTGCGTGTGGAACAGTGGCGCTCTTACCAGCGGCAACGGCTGTGCGGCGAACTTCCTCACAGGCTCAGCTGATCAGACGGGCTATGCGATTGCAATTATCTCAGCCGGTCCTGATAGAACTTTTAACACCACCTGTAGCGCCTATCCGACGGCCACGGCGTTGAATAAGACGCCGGGTTCGGACGACGTGGTGCTGGGGTATACCTACGCAGAGGCCGAGGCGAATTCCGGCGGTCTGTGGAATCTAAAAGATGCAGATACTGCAAAAATTGCAAAAAATCTTGAAGTTACGAATAACGCGGGAGATCAGGTTGCATTTGCTTTGGATGCTGAGACAGGTATGGGGGATTTTATCGGCCTGACAACAGGCGGAATCACAGCCAAGGGGACAAATCCGTTATCGATCACTGGAGGATTGAAACTGGATGACGATTTTGTAGAAACGGGTGCGTGTACAGCAGCCGAAAACGACGCTTTCGCGTTTGACACGACCGGGGACAAGTTGATCCGCTGTAACGGCGCGAACTGGGTTGCGGCGGGCGGCTCCGACAACCTCGGTAACCATATTGCCACGCAGAATGTTCAACTGGGTTCGTACTGGCTGTCTGGTGATGGCGGCAATGAGGGCGTTCAGGTCGCGGCCGATGGCGCCATCAGCACATCCGGTGCCTTGACGACAGGTTCAACATTGGCGGTGGGCACGAACGCCACGGTGGGGGGTACGTTGGGTGTCACCGGCGCGACGACGTTATCCACCGTGAACACATCCGGTTTAGGTACGCTGAATTCACTGTCGGTTACCAACGCCGCGGCTGTGGGTGGCACACTGAACGTAACGGGTGGCACATCATTGACGTCTTTGGCCACGTCCGGCGTGGCCACTTTGAATTCTTTGGCGGTCACAAATGCAGCCACAATCGGCACGACGCTGGGCGTGACGGGCGCGACGACACTGTCGACCGTAAACACATCTGGCTTGGGCACGCTGAATTCTTTGGCGGTAACGAACAATGCGTCTATCGGCGGTGAATTGGATCTGACGGGTGGAAAAATCGTCAACCTGCTCGACCCCACGGCGGCGCAGGATGCCGCGTCCAAGGCGTATGTCGATGCGCGCGTCGCGGCCGGGACAGGCTTCGTGGAGGCCGACCCGCAAGTGGCGACGCTGAACGCCACTAAATGGTGTGTGGCGAACGCGGGCGGCACGGCGATCGAGTGTACGGAAAACACGCCCGCCGGCGCGGCCGACAATTTGGGTAACCACACGGCGACGACAAACATTCAGTTGGGCGCCAACTATCTGTCCGGGGACGGGGGAAGTGAAGGGGTAACGGTATCAGCAGACGGGAGAGTCGGCGTAGGTGGAGTTGCTGGTGGTACGCAAAGGTTTACCGTTAGAACTAACGCCGACTTAACAGCGACAGAGAGCATTGTATTTGCTTCACCGACAGGTGGATTTTTAACATTCGCGCCAGATGCGCCTGCATCTGGGTGGAATTCATTAACCCAAAGCGGTGATGCTGTAATGATTTTTGCCGATAGTACTGTTGGCACAGGAAATTTAGTTTTGGGCAACTGGGGTGGCGGGGGAATGCGCATGACCAATGCGGGGAATATTGGTATTGCGGAAGGGAATCCTGCGGATAAACTTCACGTTGCAGGTCAAATCAGAATTGATAATGATAATAACACCACGAACAAAGGCTGTATTCGCTTTGATGGTGGAACCAATAAACTTCAATACTCCCATGACTGTAGTTCTTTTTCCGATATGGGGGGTGCTGCTGCCGACAACCTCGGCAACCACATCGCCACGACGACGCTGCGCAGCGATACAAACAACACGGATGACCTGGGTACAACGGCCATCCGTTGGAAAGAGGGTTGGTTCTCACATAATTTGAACGCGAGAGCTTTGCTGCTGGAGGGCGGGTTCATCCAATTAAATTCGGATGGCGACGCGGATGTCGGTTTGATCACAGAGGCTGGTCTTGACGGGATCGGTTTGGTCGGGAACGCGACACGGATTGCCACGCCGGATCTTTACGTCACCGATGCGGGTGATGTGGGGATTGGGGATAACACGCCATCGAGCAAATTGCAGGTGAACGGAACGGTTACGGCAACAGCGTTTGCCGGTTCCGGCGCGTCGCTCACAGGGATAGGCAGCGCCAATATAACCGACGCATCGATTACAGCATCAGATTTGGCCATGGACTCGGTTGGAACTTCTGAGATCATAGCTGGTAGTGTGACAACGTTAGAAATTCTGGATGGCACGATCACAGCGGCGGACATCGCGGCGGGCGCGGTGGGTAGCAGCGAAGTCACCGATAACTCCCTAACGGCTGCCGACCTGGCGGCCGATTCAGTTGGAATTTCGGAGCTGAGTGCTACGGGCACGGCTTCGTCCTCTACTTTTCTTCGTGGGGATAATACATGGGCAGCGGCGACGCCTCCTCCGGGCACACTCTGCGGTTTGGCATCCGGGACCGGGTGTGCGGGTTCTTGTGGCACAAGTGTCAGCGTTGCGACGTGCAACGGAACAAACTTGGTTTCGACGGGATGCCCGGCCGGATATACTTCGAGATTAGCAATGATGAACACTGGAGGGTCGTGCGGAATGGGATTCACGCCCACAGTTTGTATTGAGACCTGCAGCAAAAATTAGCCTATTGATAGGCTGGTGCGGCGACGGAAGTATATCCAGGCAACGAAGTCTCATGCCGTTCTCTCCCTGAGCCAGGACCCAGCGTTTTCTGCGGTGGTCTCAATGGACTCGCTATGACAATCAAATACAAAATGCCGGGCGAAGCCCGTCTCTTCAGGAAAGGCGTCTTGTGGCGCTATCGGTGGCCGTGGAAGGCCATGTCGCTTCGGCGCTCCCGGGCTTGCCGCGTTCGACAGACGTGTATCAGCATGCACGACGCGCGCCGCGAGGAGGGGTTTTCGCGCTCTCAAAAGTGAGATGAGTGTGAGGGGCCGGCCGCTTGCTCGTCCCGCCGAGCAAATGCTGAGGACTCTCGGCCGTCCTGTACCCTCAGTCTTGTAAGGTCGCAGCTTTACGCTTTCTCGTCAGAGGTGCGGCGCAGTGAGGCGAAGCCGAACGAAGGGTGAGGAGGCAAAAACCAATGGCCGCGACTGCGGCCATGCCTTTATGCCGAGCGCTAGCGAGGCTTTCTAACTTTGAACTTCATATCCAATGGCGATACGTTCTTTTTATTCACAGCGTGTGGGTAAGGCCCCTGTGGGATTCAAGATTCTATTTATTCAAGATTCAGATTCCACCGCGAATTATCAGCCTATGTCTGTGGCTTAGCCTTCGAAAAGTGAGAAAATGGGCGGGTTAGGTGAGGAATTGGGCGGAGTCGCGGGAGGAATTGGGCGGCATGAAGTGAGATAACGGGCGGGTTTGCGTGAGCAATTGGGCGGCGGCTTTTTGCCAAAGGTGAGGAATTGGGCGGAGTTACCCACAGGCGAGGCCGCGCGCGGGGTTGCGGCGGACGACAGGTGAGAAAATGGGCGGCGGGAGAAACGCCGGTCATGACCTAGACGATCACTTCGATCTTGCCGTGGCGGCGGACGCTGCGGCCGATGCGGCTGCGGGAACGTTCATCGGCCGCGGATTTGAGGGCCTCGGGCGATTTTTTCAGCCAGGTGAGCTGCAGTTTTTCGACCGTACGGCCGCGTTTGACGGCGGCGACGGTGACGACATAGTCGGTCAGCTGGTTGATCTCTTCTAAAGCGGGCTGCAGCGCGTGCTTATTGAAGTCGGCGTAGCGGGGCAGCTTGTCATCCGGCACGCCCAGATGGGCCCTGAAATCGTCGACGGTGAAGCTTTCGCTCTGGGCGTGCATGTTGATGCGCCGTTCGATCATCTCGTAGAGGCGGATCGAGTATTTGCTGCGCAGCAGATACATGATTTCTGACTTCAGGCGGGCCCAGGTGTGGGAGTTCTCCAGGATGCGGAACAGGCTCTCATGGAAGGTGTAGTAGAAGGAACCCTGGTCTTCGTCCTCTTCGGTGTTGGGCCCGAGCAAATTGATACGGGTGGTGAGAGCGCGGCCGGTGCGGGGATCGCGGTAGCGGACCTTGGCGAAGGCGCCCATCAGGCGGTCGAAGGCTTCGTGCAGGCGGTCGTTGGATTCATGGCTGCCGCGCAGCACCGCTTTGGGTAAGCGGTAGACCTTGCCCGGCGCCATATCGTTCCAGGCATGGGCGAGCAGCTGGTTATAGAGCACGAGTTCGGTACGATTGAGCGAGGAGATCTCGACCACATCGACCAGTTCGGCAGGCTTGATGATCGAGCCCATATTGCCGGGATCGAGCGGGTGGCCGGTGGTGCGGATGTCGAGAGAGCGCAGACGCTCGGGCTGTGCGCCGGATTTCGGCGGGGCAGGGCTGGCGGATTTCTCCGTATCGTCGATCGACGCAAGACTCACAGACACAAGCGTGCCTAATCTGAGGTGAGAAAGTCAACGCGTGAGTTCACTTTGCTCCCATCTCACTTGAGGGCCCATCGAGCCCTGCCCAATTTCTCACTTTAGAGAATCCTCATAGCCCGCGCCTGCCTTGGCTTTGGTGAGGAGACGCCCAATCTCTCACTTTTGGATTCGGCCCGGCCTTTGGGGCTGCATGCCGAGTGATGCTCTGCTAGTTTGAGATGGCTATGGGCAACAAGCGTGGAGTATTGCCGTGAGGTTCATGCGCCGCCGCGAATTGACACCGCAAGAGCGGTTTGAGCTATCGAGCGGTCCCACCTATGCGGTGGACGAACCGAGAAGCCGGTGGCTTCCGTGGATCGTCGTGTCGGTCATCGTCATGGCAGGACTGATCCTAGAATTTTCAGTCTTCTGAAACCGTCACGCGGCCTGACATGTCAGGTTTTCGGAGCCGCCCGTCGCGTTGGCAGTTGAGGACGGCGCCGTCGCGGCGCGGTCAAGGCCGGACCGCTGTCAGGCGGTTCGCCCGGCCTGAGCCTTGATCGGCAATGCAGGTGCCGTCCAGGCCAATGCGCGAGGGAGCGGCGGCGCCTGACGGGCAGGTTTTTGGTGAGCCTGGAGCGGAGGACAGACCTCGTCGAACGCGTTTCTAGCGTCGGCATAAAAAAGTTTTTGCAGCAGCGTCGTCCTCAGCATCCCGCAGCACCGGTCAGCACGCGACAGTCACAGCCAAAGTCCCGGTCCAACGCCGAAAGACGGCGATCGTCGTGCCATTGCGGCTGCGTTACGCTTCGGCAATATCACGGCAATGCTAGCAACTGCCGAGGGTGACGACAGTGGACGATACCCGCAAGGTTCTGATCAGGTCGCGCTTCGCAAGCGCGCCCGCCGTGCTCTCCCGCAGTCCAGTCGCGCGTGGACAGAAGAACCTCTCGCTCGCGCGGTCCGATATCGTGCGCTTGTCCCGTCTCGCCGAACGCGACCGCCTTTCGCAGGCGAAGCTGATTGCCAAGGCGCTGGACGCCTACGAGGCGTTGTATGGGCGGATCGGAGACTGATCGGTGCGGCAGCTGTTGAGCACCATTGCCGTCCTCGCCGCCGTCCTCATGATCGGCGTGTCGACGGCGATGAACTTCCTGTTCATGAAATCCCTGGCCACGACCGAGATCGAAGGGCTGGTGCTGGGCAGTGCTTCAGCGGCGGCCGACATCCTCAAAGCGGCGCTGCCTTGGTTCATCGCTTTGGCCTTTGCCGGCTGCCGTTACATGTTCTCGATTGTCGGCACGGCGGTGTTCCTGATGTTCTCACTGTTCTCCTTCGCCTCGGCGCTCGGCTTTGCGGCCGATATCCGAGGCACGCTCACCGGCACGCGCGAGGCGGCGACTGCGGAATTGCGCCGCCTCGAAGCCGAGCACGACCGGGTGTCGCGACAGCTCGAAGGATCGGACCGTTTTCGCGCCGTCGCGATCATCGAAGCTGAGAAACGCGCACGCCAGCAGGACCGGCGGTTCACGGCCACCAAGGCCTGCACCGATGCCACGGCGCCTGCCAGCCGGGAGTTCTGCACCAGTTATCTGCTGCTGGATGCCGAGATCGCATCGGCGGCGGAAGCGGCGCGTCTCAGGGAAACACTGGCCACGATCGGCACCAGCATAACGCGTCTTAGATCACGCGGCGCCGGTCACGATGCCGATCCTCAGGTCTCGGTCCTGGCGCGTATCCTCCATCTCGACCACGGCGTCGTGCGCAATGCGCTCATTATCGGCGCGGCGCTTCTGGTCGAGCTTGGCTCCGGCCTTGGACTGTGGCTCGCACTCGGTCACTCGGACGCCAAGCAACGCCCCGAGAGGAAAGACAAGACATCAGTGCTCCAAGTCATCGACCAAATCCAGCAGGCGCCAGCGATGGCATTGCCCGCCGCTCCGACCGCCGTGGAAGCGTTGCAGCGAACCGGCGAGGTCGTGGATTTCTGCGTTGAATGCCTGCATCCGAGCGATACCGGCGGGCTGACGTTGCTCGCATTGTTCCGCGACTATCAATCCTGGTGCCGGGTGCAGGGCTTCACGCCCATGGATGCGGCATCGTTCGAGACTGAATTCGTCATGCTGGCGGAAGAGTTCGGCATAGCGCGCGACCGCGACCGTTTCGTCGGGGTCAGGACGAGCCTCTTGCTCAGCGTCGGCGAGGGGATGGGGCGTCACGATCAACAGGCACATCGCGCGCGTCGGGCAGACGCGGCTGCAATGCCCGCGACTGCCGGTAACGGGCAAAGCGCGCCCGCACGAGAGCAATCTTCTCGGTCTTGAGCGAGGCGTCGCTGTCGACATCGCGATCGGTCATGGTGCCACTCCGCACGCCAACTTATCGGCAAGGCATGGTAGCAGAGGCACCGAATTTTGCCATGCCTATCGCCGCCGTCGCGGACGATCGGGATCGTGGTCGCGAGAGTCGCTTCGCGGCTTACGCGGGCGGTGCGGCCGGTCGGGATTGCGGCCGTCGCGGCGGTTCCACAGTTGCTCACGAACCTCACGCTCAGGTCCGGTGTCGCCAGAGGCCGGCGCGGGTGTATCGCGTGTCGGGCCATCGTGCGTCGGGACAGGGGCGACAGGCGTGTTCGCGCCATCACCGGGCGAGGGCTCACCTCGGGCGGCTTTGGCTTGCGCGGCTTTCAATGCGCGGCGTTTGATCTCGCGCGTTTCACGCCCCTCGCGCTGCCGTTCGCTCTCGAAGTAGGCTCTATCGCGTTCCAGTTCGGCCGCATGGCGGTTGGCGAGCGCGATCCGCTCACCGCGCAGCTTGCGCGCGAAGGGTGTTCTCAGTTCCGCGATGCGCCGGTCGCAGTTGTCCCGCGTCTTGATCAGCGAAGTCAGCAGCCGCTTGTCGGCCTGCTCTTCACGCGTGAGCTTGCGCTTCAAACGCACGGCGGCGGCGAACAAACCGGTGGCGCCGAGCTTCGTTCTAAGGCGGGTGATCTCCGCCTCGATGCGGTCGCGATCCCGCCGGTAGGCCCCGGTGACAAGCGACTTGAAGTTCTGGATCTCCTGACGGTGGCGTCCCGCCAACTGAACCCGGTCGGCCTCCTGCTGTTCGCGCCGTCTCTGCTCGACGCGGTACTGCGTCTGTCCGCGATAAGCGCGGCGACGCTCCCACTCCGAGCGCGGGACTTCATGATATTTGGCGGCCTGCCCCTGCCGCCGCAGCTCATTGTTCTGCTCGCGCGTCGAAAGAATGCGGAGCCCGTGTTCGCGGGAGAATTTCTGCGCAAAGAGCGACAGCTTGTAGAAATCGCGCTGCGTGTTGACCGTCTGACCAGTCTTGGGATCGACGCGGCAGGCGATGACGTGCACGTGGCTCGGATGACTGTCGAGATGCTGGACAATGATGGCTTGGCAGTTCTGCATGCCAAGCGTCTTCAAAGCGCCGTGCGCCGCCTTGCGCAACAGGGCCTCATCGACCTTCGGCGCATCGCCCGGATCGAAGCGCAACGAGAAGGAGTATACCGGCTGCGCCAGCGCACGGCCCGGCTGGCGGAACGGTTTGGTAGGCGACGTCTGGTGGTGGTGGAGATGCTTGAGCTCGCTCTGATGCATGGCCGTCCAGGCCATGATGGCGCCCGCCCGTTCCATGTCGCGAACTTTGTCCGGCGAGGCCAGCACCGGCAGATTGAGAAAATCGACAAAGCCGACGCGGTCCGAGGTCGCCGCTTTTTGATCGTGGCTCATGTAGAGCACAATGCCTTTGAACGAACGGCCGGCTTTGGACACGCGCGGGATCATTCCGCCGCACCCTCCGCATCGCCCGCATCGAGGCGGGGTGTTAAAACCTCGATCCGCGAGAGCAGCGCGGCGATGTCCTTCAGTGTCGCCGACATGGCGGGGGGCAGCGGCGCTGTGTCGGCGCGGCGCTTGTTCATGGTGTTCACGGCACGGGTGATCTGATTGAGGTTGCGGCCGACATGCACGAGTTCCGTCAGGAGCTGCTGGCGGTAGGCCTCGGCCTTGTCGCGAGCCTCGACCGCATCGGTCATCATCCCGAGAAGGCGGTCGAGTTTATGGAAGGCGTCGAGGGCAGGCGCCGGTAGGGCGGCACGCCCGCCAACACGTGCCGCATGTTGCGCGATTGTCTGGCCGATGTCGCTCAGCTGTGCGATCTGCGCCATGTCGGACAGCGTCGGCGCGCCGGGCGGACGCCCTCGCACCACGCGCGCCTTGAGCGCCGCCTCGCGGCAGTACGTGGTGACCGGCATTGCTGCACGGGCAGCGCGTTGCTCGATGGTGTGGCGGTCGTGTTCGGAGATTTTGATGGTCAGCGCCCGGGTGCGCGCCGTGCCGTCGCCGAAGGGCTTGCGGCCGGTGAAACCCCGCGGCGGTACCTGCCGTTTGAGGCCTGTCGGATCGGTCTTGTCGGGTGCCGAACCTGCCGCATCAGCGGCCGTTCGTGGATCAACAGTCTTTGTCATCGTACGCAGCACAGAATCGGTTCACACAGTCACTCAGCGGCCCGCCCATGACCCGCCGTGACCCTAAGGGCAGTGCGGGTTTGGCCTTGGGTTCGGGTCCAGGGAAGGGAGCAGCGCCCGGCGCTCCCTTAGTCCCTGGCCAGATCGTTTTGGTAACACCAAAACATATCTGGCTACCCTCTAGCCTCCAGCAGATACCATAAATTCGGGTCACGAGTCCATTCACGAGTCACAAACCGCGAGCCCCACGCTGTCGGCCATAGGGTCACGCGCGCCGAACAGAGCGTGCAATAAGCCGCTCCCCGGCGCGCGTGTTTGGTCGCGTCGTGCCCTCTGGAACGAGGGCACGACGC